>CAVXXV010000011.1:0-189284 GCA_963765755.1 uncultured Acidobacteriota bacterium
GGTTTGGGTGCAACGACTCGCCGGATGGATATCGCCGCCTTCGTCGCAGCTAGAAACCACGTGGCAGAGAAGATGAACCACGAACCCAACATCTACGGAGCTGACGGAGATACTCGCAAAGGAGCCGCCGTCTATACGCCGCTGGCTTTGGCGTTATATGACTTGGCTGTCTTGGGGCTTTCCAATTCTTTTGTCTGGCAATGTGCGTCGCATGTGCTCCTGGATTTCTACAACGCGCATATCTCTGATAAGCACCTGGATATCGGCGTGGGAACTGGTTACTTTCTCGACAGGTGCCGGTTCCCCTCGACCGCGCCGAAGATTGCACTGTTCGATTTAAACCCTCACAGCCTCGCGAAATCAGCAAAGCGCCTGCGTCGCTACAATCCGTCCTGCTATATGGGCAACGCTCTTCACTGCATCGATATCGGCATGTCTGGATTTGATTCCATCTCGCTCAACTATCTCTTGCACTGCCTCCCTGGTAATTTGGCGAGCAAGAGCATCGTATTTGAGCACGTGAAGCCTTTGTTAAGAGATGGCGGGGTAATATTCGGCTCTACGATCCTGGGCGAAGGTGTGCGGCACAACCCACTAGCCAAACAACTGATGAAGATTTACAACGCAAAAGGAATTTTCAGCAATTTGTCAGACCGGCAGTCTGATCTTGAGGCAGGGCTCAAGGCACATTTCGATGAACACACAATACACATTGCGGGGTGTGTAGCGCTGTTCAGCGCCAGAAAACGGATGGCTCGGACGGACAGGCACAGAAAGGGACTTGGTGAAAGTCGCCACCTTCAACATTAACAACATCAATAAGCGGCTCGACAACCTCCTGGCTTGGTTGTCCAAAGCGGAGCCGGACGTGGTTTGTCTCCAAGAGCTCAAGGCAGAGCAGGGAGCCTTTCCCGCGAATGCCTTTCGGACTCTCGGGTACGAAGCAGTGTGGCAAGGGGAGCGCTCCTGGAACGGTGTGGCCATTCTCGCGCGAAACCACGCTCCCGTGCTGACCTGTACAAGTTTGCCGGGAAATCCTGAAGATCATCAAGCTCGCTACATTGAAGCGGCGGTTCAGGGGGTCCTGATCACTTCTATCTACCTCCCTAATGGGAATCCGCAGCCTGGACCGAAATTCAATTACAAGTTGGCCTGGTTTGAGCGCCTCATCGCCCACGCCGCCGAACTCATGGCGAGCGGAGCACCCGTGGTGCTGGCCGGTGACTACAATGTCGTGCCGACACCGCAGGACATCTATCCGACTCGGTCGTTGGATAACAACGCGTTAATCCAACCCGAGAGCCGACAGGCCTTTGCGCGTTTGCTGGCTCAAGGCTGGACTGACGCCATGCGGAAGCTACATCCGGACGGGCCGCTCTGGACATTCTGGGATTACAAATTTGAACGGTGGCAGAAGGACAAAGGCATGCGACTCGATCACTTTCTGCTCTCACCGAATTTGTCGGTACGGCTCGTGGACGGCGGTGTTGACCGATGGGCGCGTGGGCAGGAAAACGCTAGCGACCATGCCCCAACATGGATCAAGCTCGATCTCTAGATGGCTCTCAAACTTCTCCGTCCGCTGTGTCTGATATCACGCTCACTTTTAAGTCCTGTGCGTCTGCCAATTTCGCCGCCCGCCCGTAAGCAAGTCAGAATCTCATCTGACCGGTGAGTGGTCTGGAACCGGGACCTCGGTGAGGACCGGTATCGATTTTCCGATCTACGACTCGCTGGCCATTCTTGACGTGCCTAGCGTGAAATAAAAAGTGGCGCCTTCCTCAACCGCCCCCTTCGCCCAGACTTCTCCACCGTGTCGATGGATGATCCGGCGAACCGTCGCCAGCCCGATCCCATTCCCCGGAAACTCGTTGGACGAGTGCAAGCGCTGAAAAGGTTTGAACAAACGGATCGTCGCTCTCGGATCGAAGCCACTCCCATCGTCTTTCACAAAATAGCTGATTTGCCCGCCTTCTTCCGATCGTCCAAATTCGATTCGCGCCCGTTTATGGTGCGAGGTGTATTTCCACGCGTTGCGCAGAAGATTCTCGATCACAATTCGCAGAAGGTGCGAATCTCCATATGCCTCCCCATTCATAGAAGTGACAAATTCCACTTTCCGCTCAGGTTCTGCCCGGCAGAGTTCCTCCATAAAGACGCGTGCCATAGCCCCAAGGTCGATCCGCTCCAAACGCATCGTGCTGGTGGTGATCCGCGACAGATTCAGCAGATCATCAATCAACTCCGTCATGCGTTTGCCACTGTCCCGAATATGCTGAATCAGATCGCGTGCCTGATCATCCAGCTCTGCCCCATGCTGCTTGAGAAGCAGATAGCTGAAACCATTCAGCGAATCCAGCGGACCGCGCAAGTCGTGCGATACGGAATACGAAAACACTTCCAATTCTCGATTGGCCGCCACCAGTTCGCGGGTCCGTTCCTGCACACGATGTTCCAGTTCTTCATGCGACTTCTGCAGTTCCTTGAGCATCTCGTTAAACGAATCGACCAGCGCCGCTACTTCATCCCTGCGCTGTGGCGGAGCCATTCGGATGCGGTAGTCCTTGTCGCGCGTCACTCGTTGCGCCGTTTCCGACAACTCAACGATCGGCTGTGCCACCGAGTTGCGGAACCTCGAAGACAACAGAATCGCCGCCAATAAGGAGATCAGCAACACCGCCAAGGCGATCAAAATATACCGCAATAGCCTCTGGTCTATTTCTTTAAGATCGGCACGCAAGTATACGAATCCAATTGACTTGCCATCCGAAAGAATCTGCCGTACCAGGGTGAGCCGCCGCCCCTCGAACCAGTGTTCCTCCAGGTGGTTCGGCGAAAATCTCGACACGCTCGCCGGCTCGTCCACAGCATCTCGTGAATATTGCGCGAGTGGCTTGTGGTTCAGTTCGAAGATCGCCGCGGAGGTGATGTTCTGTGAGCTCTTCAGTGCTGAAAGCGTGGCCGCTGCCGTCTCCGGGTCGTCAAACACGATGGCCGACACGCTCGCCGACCCCACAAGTTGCGCCTGCGCAGACAGGGTTCGCACCATGTCCTGCCGGAAGGTTACCTGGTCATACGCAAAGAAACCGGCACACGCCAGCAGCAGCGCCACGGTACTCACGAGCATGTTCATGATCGTGAGGCGTTTCAGAATCGAACTGGTGCGGACCGTCGCCATCTACCTATCCGGTTCCTTGTCGATCACCTTGACTGCAACTTTCAACAATTCGGAGCTGAGTTGGACGTGGCACCGTTCCGCGGCGGCCCGGTTGACTTCAAAGCGCACGCGGTCCTGCTGAACGACAAGGCCGATGACTCCACCCCGCTCGGCAAAATGCTTCACGTCGCTTACGGTCAGAGCATTAAAACGCTGCGCGGAATCGAGGATCGTGCCGAGACGTCCTTCCTCCGAAGAACTTACAAACAAGATGCTGCACGTTCCCGCCTGTTGCATCTGGCCGAGTCTCCGGATGGAAATGGTTCGGCCGCCAATTCGCTCTCCCGCAACCGTCGCGTCAAGTACTTTCCCGAACGGATCTTTCCCAATAATGCAGATTTCGAAAGGATTGTTTGCGACGGAGCGGTCCGCAGGCCAGGTCACGAACTTCCCGAAGTTGTACAGGTAGGCTGCTTGTACTTCAGACTCGGTAGGACGAGTCGTCTGGGCCGGGGCCAGGTTCGCGCTGATAAGCAACAGTCCAGCCAGCGCAAGGTTCCTCCGCGCGCGCTTCGGTCGAACCTTGCGCAGAAGGAATCGCCTGGAGAAGTCTGCGACCCTCATGACCATGATCATCGTTGCCAGGTAATTTTTCCGTACACGCTTCGCTTGATCCCGACGTTTGGTCCCGGATCGCTCGCAAACTCGAAATGATGCGGCTGCAGCAGGTTCTGCCCCACCACCGACAATTCGACCGACGGCAGCACCCACCATCCCAGCCGTACGTCTGCGGTCGAATACGACGGAATCTTTAGTGCCGACAACGCACTGACGTATCGATAGGTCACGTCGAAATTCAAAGTCTTGGTGAAATCTACAGCAGCCTGCGCTGTGACCTGGTGCCGCGGACTCGAACCCTCGATCGACGGCCCGCTTCCAATGTCTAAAGAGTTCGCATTCTTTTTGATCCGCATTTGTAGAAACGCATAAGACGTCCGCAAACGCAGCAAAGAAAGCGGTCGCCACTCGGGCGCGATCTCCACACCCTTGGTAGTCCCATGAAGTCCGTTTCCAAATTCCGCGGGCAGCAGGACGTGCGTAGGGGCGGGGAAGTCCTCCACAAACGGCGCGCCGATGATGTCCTCGCTGAAAAGACTGCTATACCGGTTATAAAACGCTGCCACGTCGACGAATGCCTTCTTGCCGTAAAGCTGACGATATCCCAGTTCATACCCATTCAGCTGCTCTGACCCGAAATTTGGATTCGCATTGAATCGAGCAAAAAAAGGCATGCCGTTCGGCTGGACACCAATGAACCCGGTTAAGTAGAACGCCCGCTCGGCTGCCGATGGCGTCCTCACCGCATGCGTGAAGGATGCCCAGAAAGTTTGCCGGGAAGTGCGGGTCCACAGAAGCCTCGCACTCGGCTGCCACTGCGTCCCGGTGTAATTCGTGTTCAGCAGCTTTGTGCCGACGGAAAGCGAAAGCCGGTCGCGTACTAACCAAATGTTATCCTCAAAGAACCCCGTGAAAAGCTGGTCTGTCCTCTTTTCCGGAATAAAGAAAAGACCAGAAACGACGGTGGGATTGGCGCCCATGCTGAAGCGTGCTCCAAAACCCAACGAAATCTCCTGTCGTGCCGGCAAGCGGAAGCGGTCCAGAAAATCCACGTCGAAGGTGTCGCGCACGTCGATGAAGTTCGCTTCGTGCCGGTTGGTGCGATCGTAGTAGAACTGAACCTGAAAGCCTTTTCCTTCGTCCTGCGTTCGCTCCCACCGTGCCAGGATGTTGCCTCCCGACAAGCGTGCCGTTCCATTGAGGTTCTGCGTGAAGGGCGGCGTGTAACTCGTAGCCGTTACACTCTCCCCGGCACCCTCGTCGTAGATATCTCCTTGCACCGTGAACGCGTCGTGCTCGCCTCGCGCAAAATCAAGGCGGAACCCCGCTTGAGCCGCTCGCCATTCGTCGTAATTATCGCCATTCAAATGAAACTGCGGCCCTCGATTAAATCCCATCCCGTAAATTCGATAATTGAACGTGCCCTTCCCCCCTCCATACCGCGCGTTCAGAAATCCATGATTCACGCTTCCACCGCCAGCGCTGACCATCGTCCCATGCGTATCCTTGCTGCTTTTGGTGATGATATTGATCACACCGTTCACGGCATTTGGCCCCCAGATCGTCCCACCCGGGCCGCGAATCACCTCGATCCGCTCCACATCCTCGAGAACAACATTTTGCACTTCCCAGTAAGTGCCGGCCAGCAAAGTCGTATACACCGTTCGCCCATCGATCAACACCAGCACATCGCGCGACAGCCGGCTGCCGAACCCTCGTATCCCGATCGACCACTTGTCGCTGCTGATCTGGGCGACCTCTACTCCCGGCGCCAGCCGCAAAGCATCCGGAATGCTCGTCGCCCCCGCTCGTTCGATGTCATCCTGCGTAATGACAAAGATCGCTGCTGGCGTCTTCCATATTTGTTCAGGCGCCTTCGACGCCGTTGTCACTTCCACTTCGCTCAGCTGCTGCAAACTGAGCTGCTTGACCGGGTTGTCAGCGTCGAGAACCGACGAGGGAGTTTCAGCGCGAGCCTGCACCCCAAACAGAGCAGACAGGAAGGAACCAATTGTAAGCAGGGAAGTGAACCATGAACCGGCGGCCTTCTTTGTACATCGCACCGGCGGGCGTGCCAGGGATGGTTTTTTCATGAAGAGTTTTCGGCCTGTCGCGATGCGCCGCGAAGCGCGATCAGCTTGGTAATCTCGTTGATCAAATCTTCCGGCTCGACTTCCGCCTTCCGCATCCAGGAGTCGACGATCGTTTCTTCGCCAGGCAACGAGGTAAAGCCCGATAGCATGATGATCGGAATTCTCGGCCGCATCCCCTTCATTTCTTCTGCCAGCGCCGTGCCATTCTGTCCCGAGAGCCAGTAGTCCATCACCACCGCATCCACATGCGACGAGCGGAAGATCTCCATGGCCGTTCGAGCAGATTGCGCCTCGAGCACATCGAAGCCGGCCGACTCCAGCAGCATCTTGCGGAGTTTCAATTGAACCTTCTCATCCTCCACGCACAGCACGGTCTTCCTCTCGGTAGTTTGCTCTTGCGCTGGTTTGGCACGCTCTTGTGGACGAGCCAGGACGGACGAGATCGTGCGCAGCAGCGCTTCCGGATCCTGTCCTTTCTGAACGCTGGCGTTCACATTCTTCATGAGACCAGCCGGAAGTTGCCCAACCGCCGACACCACCACTAGCGGCAAATGCGGGTATCGCTGGCGCAGCTGTTCCGCCAGTTCATCGCCGTTCATCCCCGGCATCAGGTAGTCGAGAAGCACCAAGTCCACTGAAGTTCCCTGTCCCAGCGCCTGTAGCGCCTGCTGCCCGGAGCCTGCGGTGACCACCGAGTACCCGCCGTGTTCCAGCAGGCGTATTCGAAGTTCTAAAGTCTCGGGATCGTCATCCACACACAGCACACGTTGCGCTTTCATGGTTGGGTCGATGCCAGTCAAACTTCTTTGCTGTGAAGTAAAGACGAGAGGCCAGACTTGGCATAATTCCAGTTTCGGTCGCCCAACAGCTATAGGGGCTTTACCGTATAAATGCCCGGTAGTTGGGGGGTTAACCGCCGGAATTCAAGCGGGAAGGAAGAATCCGGACTTCCAGACGCGGGAACCCCTGCTCGGTGTAGCAGTGGGTTCCGCGAGAACGGGCAAGAATGTTGCCGAGAAGGGAAGTTTACGAATTCTGATTGAAGGACTGTTCGCCGGAGGCTGTCAATTCGGCAAGTCGGCGGGAGTTTCCGCCACGAATGAGGCAACTGAGCAGGGCCATCACCGCCAGAACCAACAGGGCATGAATGAAGCCGCCCATCGTGTAGGAAGTCACCAGCCCAGCCAGCCAAAGTCCAAGAAAAAAGACACCAAGAAACAACATCGAAAACCCCCTCGAGGTACGTGATTTGGATAGTCAGTTCGTGCTCATGCTGGGAGTCCCTCGAGTGGTCATCCCGCCAAACCTGAACTTACTATGCTCACCGTAGCAAACCGCCGCTTCGAATGCGAAATTGCTAGTACGTCCCTAAAGGCCAATGTCCTTGAGTGTCCTCCATGGGCCCCCCAGGCGCAAAGCCTTTGCCACAGAGAACACAGGGAGATGGAGGCATGAGAAGAAAGCCCCCCTTCCTCTGTGATCCTCTGTGCCCAGTGTGGTAGCCCCGTTTTTTCGCGGTCCAGTAAGGCCGAAAAAGATGCTGGATTTCGCGCCAGGCCCATGCGACGCTTTCCTTTGCGGTACGTCTAAGCCCTTATGCCCGAACCGTCGGACATCTTTGCCCAGAGCGCCGTTGGGGAAACCTGGAAGCCCCGCCGCCCGCTCCCAGTCGCGATCGCCATCCACGTTATCTTCCTCATGTTGCTGTTGCGCGGAAGAACGCCGATCTTCGTAGCGCCCACCGCCACCTTGGGCGGGGTGCACGGAACGACCGTGACTCATCTTTATTGGGCAAAGGGCACCTCTGAACTCACCGCGAGCGAGAAAGATGCTCCCAAGCATCAACTTGTCTGGCGGAAGCCCCAGCGCACCGAGGCCAAAAACGCGCCCGTGGAGGAAGCCAGCCGAACCGAAACGGCCTCGGCTGCCCCTGCTCCCACTGCTGGCTCTCCGTACGGCTCTTTGTCGGAGGGGGCTTCCGGCGGAGAAGAAATTCGCCCCGCACTCCCCGCTGTCACCTCTGAGCCAAGGGTGAATCCTGAGGACCTGACGGGCATTTCAGAAGGCAATGTCGTGGTCGAAATTACCATTGACGAGAGTGGCGCGATCGTCAGCAAAGCCGTAATGCGCAGCATGGGCCCGGCCATCGACGCCAAGGTCTTGGCCGCCTTGGAAAGCTGGCGCTTCCATCCCGCCACGCGCGACGGAGTACCCATCCCGTCCAAGCAGGATGTCGTCTATCACTTCAAGCCGCGTCCCAGTTAATTCTGCGGTTTCTTCTTCTTGCCGAAAAGCCCGATCACTTGATCCAGAGGATTCGGCGGTTGCTGTTGTTGCTGCTGTTGCGTTTGCGGCTGTGTTCCCGCCGGGGTGGTCTTCGGCCCGCCCAGCAAGCCCTGCAATGCTCCGGTCAGTGATCCCGGATTCTGCAGGTTCGGCACCATGCCTTTCAGCTTCATCTGCGCGATCTGTTGCATGTCGGGCGCGAACTTCGGATTCGAGAACGTTCCCGTCACGATTGCCGGAACCACCAGTTCACCTTGATTGTTGGCCAGCGCAGTTTGCATAAATCCGCCCACGCTGTTTCCACCCGCCTTCTGCGAAGCAGCCTGCGAAAGCACAGCCGTCACTCGCAGGTTCAGCGTCTGATCCACCAGGTTCGCCGTGCCCGCCGCGCCTACATTGCCAATATCCAGAACCGCGTTCAGGTTGTTGGTCTGCGCAATCCCGCTTTTGACCAGGATGTTGCCCGTCATCTTTGAAATATTGGTCACGCCCGAGCTCGACTGCGACCCCGCATTCGGATTCAAGAATCCTGCAATCGTCGAAAGCTCGTGGCTCATATTGGCGCCCGAATACTTCACATTGTTGAAGTTAAGATCTGCCGTCCCGTTCAACGCACGCATGATTTCGTTCGAACTCAGCGACTTCACTGTGCCCGACGCCTTCATGTTCAGGTTCATCGTGCCTTCACCGCTCACCTTGTCGAGCGAAGTCACGCCGTAGGCTTTAGCCATCGCAAGAATTGCCGGAAGCTGTGCGTTGGGCGCGCGCACCGTGGCGTCCACCGTCGGATTAGCCGCGGTGTAGTTCCGCACCGTAAATTGCGTATTCAGCGTCGTCCCGCCTGACGTGACATTGAACGCATTCGACTGCACCAGCGAAGGCGTCAAATTCAAATTCACCGACGGAATCTGTACCGCCTGCGCAATATTTTTGCCGCTCAGCTGAATGTTGCTCCCGTTAATGGTCCCATTCAGAGCTGGTTTGTCAGCAGGCCCGCGTGCCTCGATGTTCGCACTGACGTTGCCAGTGGCTGTCGTCCCTTGAGATAAAGCCACGCCCGACGCGGCCGCCAGCTTCGCCGCTTCCGCAATCGAAATGTTCGTAGCCTTCGCCCTTATATTAAGGACCGCAGGAGTTGGCTTCGCATTCACCGTCCCGCTCAGTTCGACCGGGGTAGTGCCCAGCTTCAGCAGCAGGTTCTGAATTGTAAGCAGTTCGCTCGCAGAATCGTCGGTCAGATCGTACTGGGCCGTGATTGGGAACCCCAGTTCCATGCCATGCACTTTTGGATTCTTGATCTCAGTTTGGCCCTGCGCGGTCAGCTTTCCTGACTGGCTATTGATCTTCGTCTCGCCCGTGATCGTTCCATCGGTTCCTTCGAGTGCAGGAGAGTTCATGAACTTCGCGAAATCGCTCAGCCCAATCTGCTTCAAACTGAGCGTCCCATGGAACGGAGTTGCCACCGGATTCCCATTCACGATCGGGCCGCCCTCGCCGCTCAGCTTTGCTTCTTGCGACGACCCAGCCAGTCGCAATGAGGCATCCACGCTAAACGGTTTTGCCGGCGAAAAATCCTTCAGCGTCACGTCGATGTGGTCATAGACCGAGGGGGTCTTGCTCTTTGCCTGATCGAGGATCGAGAGCTGGCCGTCCGTGATGGTCAACGCACCCAGCGTAAACGACTGGCCGGACGAGCTGGTTTGTGGTGTGTTCGTCCCTTGTCCGATCGAATCGAAGTTCCAGACACCCGCGCTGTTCTTGATCAGGTTCACCACCGGCCGCTCGAGATTCAGCGAATCAATCTCCACGTCTTTATGCAACAGCGGCATGAGTTGAACCGACACATTCAGTTCCTGCGCCTTCACGAACGGAGCCTCGCTGAATTTCGAATCGTCGCTGATCTGCACATTCTGCACACGAAAACGCGGCGGAAACAGGCTGAGGTGCATATCCCCCAGCGTCACCTTCCGGTCGAGCCTCTTTTCCATCTGCGACTGAATCGATCCGCGATATTGGTTGACGTCAAAAGTCGCCACAAAAATCAGGAGGCCTGCAATTACCAGAACAATAAGAACGCCCACCCCGATAAGTACCTTGCGCATGACACCCTCCCGCGGAGACGCGCCCGCTAATCCTTACTATAGTAGTTTGACGAATCCATCGCGCTCGGTTTTCGAAGAATTCCCACGTCCATCCTCGCCGATGACTGAAAACACAGGACTCCCTCTAGGTGAAATCTTCTAGGTTCGCCGCACCCTAAGCCGCCTTCTGTCCAGGGGCTTTCGCTTCCGGATGCCCCTGCTCCGCCGCGGCATGCTCAATGGTTGAGTTGATCTGTCCGCCCATCAGAAACGCCAGCCCCGTGATGTAGAACCACAACATCAGGATGATCACCGCGCCCAGCGATCCATACGTCCTGCTGTAGGTGTTGAAAAAATGAAGATACGCGCGCAGGCCCGCGGAGGCCGCCGCCCAGATCACGACTCCGATCACCGATCCCGGCGTGATCCAGTACCAGTGCTGCTCTTTCACGTCAGGCGCGAAGTAGTAAATCACCGCGAATGCAAGTACGACGAAACCCAGCGCCAACGCCCACTGGAATATCTTTGCCACCACCAGCACCGCCGAACTCAACCCCAGGATCTGCCCCAGGTACTGCAATACCGCGCCTCCCCCCAGCACCAGGAACAGCGCCGCAATAATAAGGATCGACATCGCAATCGTCAGCGCGATCGAAATCAGGTGCACTGTGATCCACGAGCGCCCTTCATGCACTTCGTAAGCCGCGTTCAGCGTCGACATTAATTGCGTCATTCCTCCCGACCCCGCATACAAAGCAAACAGCAGCCCGAAAGTCAGCTTGCCCCCCGTCGAATTCTGAGTTACTTCCTTCAATGTATTCACCAACAGGTTGTATGCCGCCGGAGGCAGAATCTGCTGCAGGTAGAAGAACATATCTCCGCGCAGCCGCCCGCCTTGCGAAGAAAACGCCCCAAACAGCGCAACCAGAAAAAGCAGCAAGGGAAAGACGGCGAGCAGAAAGTTATAGGCTAGTTCGTAACCGCGATTCAGCAGATCATTTTGATTGATCCCGCCCCACATCCGCCGCGCGAGTTCCCTCCAACTCAGCCCACCCAGGTCCCAGAGCGAGTTGATCTGCTCAGTCGTGGTCAGCATCGAATCGGACATGTTCGCGCCTCGCTGCTTTGCCTCGGATCGAACGTCTGCGGCATAATCCGTCTGGCTCTTCACTGGTGTCGCCGACACCACCCGCCAGGGAATGCCATTCGTGTTCCATCTGATGCCCGCCACCCCGGCTTTGTTGGTCACGAGAATCCAGTAGGCAAAAGCACTCATCTGGCACCGCTGGCCTTGTTTGCTCATAACCTCTTTCGCGTTTGCGTGAGAACTCGTTTCTCAAAATCGAAAACGGAGCAGAGCTCGATCGAGAGGAACAGCGTTGACGATTCTCAGCCGCGAACTTCCGAAAGCACCGTAGGGCAGATACCTGAGAGCCTGCCACATTTTCAAGATATGTTTCCTCTCCCCACGACACTATCCCTCAGAAGTTGCGCCCGTTCCGAGGGGACAGCACCACTTACAAACTGAGGCGCCGTGCCAAAAGGATTGTCTACGGTTAGGGAAGTCTCGACGTTAGTCAATTCTGGCCTCCGGAGTTAGGGCCGAGCATGTCTCTGGTTATCCATTCGTAGGTTGGGCCTTTAGAAACTGCATCCATCGAAAAACTTAACTTAGGCCAGATTGGGCTTGAATATTTTGAACACTACATCCTCAAGGAGGGATACGCCATGAAGTCAACAAAGCAAATAGTTTGCCCGAGAACGACTCTGCTCGTGCTCATTGCGACCGCGGCATGGGTCACTGTTGGGACCGCATACGGCCAGACTCTGATAGGCAATCCTGGATCGGGTTGGCAAACCTGGAACCCGGCGATCGACCTCAACGACAGCGGAGCGCCTTACTGGGATGTCCCGTGGGGAGCTTCCGGCAATTATGGAGGGGCGAACGCCGAAAAAAACACTGGATTCTGCTTGACCTCGACCGGCGACTGTCAGGGAGTCGGCAGTGCGCTGTTCGCTCCTGGGCCGTTGGCATTTTGGGGGACGTCCTACGACTCAGTGAATGACCTGGGCGGCGCTCGCGACAACAGTGTCTATTTCAGAAGCAACAGTTCGAGATTGCGGGCAACTTTGTTTCTCAATGCGTCCGCGAATCCCACCGAGATCAACGAATTTGGATGGTTTGAGACGATTCCAGCGGTAGCGTGATTGGGACCAGGCACTTACTCTTCGGGGGCACCGGAGTTGACCAGAACCTGACGCCGGACTCTGTCGGCAAAACCGTCACCTTCACGCCAACCAGATATTTCGGTTACTACTACAGCGACGTCAGCGAACCAGCTTGCCCCGACGGCACGGAGGACCCGTGTACAACTCCCGGTCCAATGCACGGGTGTTACGCGTACACCTTGTTCACCCTCAATGACCCAAGGTGTATTGAGGCCACAGGTAACCAAAGGGATCACGACTTCGCAGTTTTCACCACCAATCCCAGTTCCACCCGCGCAACCATGTGGATCGTGGGTGAAGACCCGGCCGATTGCGCCAATGAGGATGGGGATTGCAATCTCACGATGGTTCGGGTGACTCCTGTTTTCAACAACTAGATGGGCTAGTGGGAGCGTGTCCACTCGTCTCGAGGGGTCCCACTCAATCGCGCACTTTGCGATTGAGTGGGTCAAGACGCCAGCGTCAATCCGGATCCTCCCAATAGTCCTCGAGTGTTCCTCCGGTGCACGAACTCCGATGGCACGGATTTGACGGACCGCGCTGACATTCAGTCCTGTGCGTCGAATAGCAGTACCGAAACGCTTGAAAATGGGTAGCGGGGTGCCCCATCCAACTCGAAGAGTACCCCGCCCCACTCGACTCTAGAAGCAGGGAAAATCCGGCGTGACGACCCCAGGTACCAGCTTGTTGAAAATCGTCTTCTGCAGTTGCGCGTAACTTCCGTTGGCTAGCACGTAGTGCACCCACTGCACGAGACCGTAACGCTGAGTCAGGTAGAACTCTTCCTTGTCGAGACATTTCTGATAATTTATATCGCAGTTGTAGCGATAGCTGATCATCAGGGTTTTCAAATTGCCCGGCAGATTTCCACCGAAGCTGCGGTAGTAGGGTCCGTACAACTGGTTGATCGCGTTCTGCAGGCCTAATGTAACCGAGCAGCTTTGTGCACAATTTGTATGCAGGTCGTAGCTGGTATTGGCCACTTTAATCGTGGATCCAGGGTTGTCTGCAATTGCGCATCTTGGCACCAGCGGCAAATTCTTGTTGTATGTGAATTTCTTGTAGCTCTGCGGAACCGTCCAGGAGAGCTCCGTAATCCAGAGGTAGACGTAGTCGCTATCGTAGAGTTGAATGTCCCACGGGTAGCCCAGACCGCCTTTAACCCAGTAGAACTTGTCTGATTCCCGCACTGTGTAGAGTGGATTGCTGGTTCCTTCCAGGTGATAGACGGAAGCGAGATCGGAATCTAAAGTCATCCAATCCACCATGTCGTACATTCCGGAGGGACAGGTGATCGTGGATTGTGCCTGCGCAAGCTTGCTCGCTGAGAAACTGAGAATCACAAGAAGCGCTGCTGAGGTCAAGACACTCTGAAACACTGGCGTGGCGGTTTTCATAGGCTCCTCCCCTGAGTTGGATCGCCAGATCCGAGAAATCGAAGCTGAACTTCGCTATTGTGAAAATGGCTTGGGTGTAGCGCGCAACCGTAAATCGGGAGCCAAGGAAGGGGACAGCCGAAGCGGGCGTAGACTACATCGCGGCCCGAATTTTTAGCACTGCTCGGCTTGTGCTGTCAATCAAAACTCGTTTGCAGGTACGACAGGTGCCTGCATTCTGGGGTGCCAGGTGATCCGAGTCTAGTGAGGGACGCTATGTCTCGCCGTGTTGGAGACATGGGGTTCTTGCCAGTGACCAAGCACCGACGATCAACGCTTGGGCTCTTCAAAAAAAAGCCCCGCTCACCCGAGCGGGGCTTCCGATTCAAGCTGACAGCTAAGAGCTGACAGCTGATAGCTGCTTTTAGTACATGCCTTCCATGCCGCCGCCATGTCCGCCGCCGCCCGCCGGAGCTTTCTTCTCTTCCGGCAGTTCCGATACCAGCGCTTCGGTGGTCAGCATCAACGACGCGATCGAGCCCGCGTTCTGCAGCGCGGTCCGCACCACTTTGGTCGGATCCAGCACCCCCGCCTTGACCAGGTCTTCGAATTCATTGGTCAACGCGTTGTAGCCGTAGTTCGTGTCCTTGGCTTCCAGTACCTTGCCCAGGATCACCGCACCCTCTTCGCCGGCATTTCCGACGATCTGGCGCAGCGGCTCTTCCAGTGCCCGCTTCACGATGTTGACGCCGATCTGCTCGTCGCCATTCACCTTCAGCTTGTCGATGGCCGCGATGCAGCGCGCCAGCGCCACTCCGCCGCCCGGCACGATGCCTTCTTCCACCGCCGCCCGCGTCGCGTGCATGGCGTCTTCCACCCGAGCCTTCTTCTCCTTCATCTCGGTCTCGGTGGCCGCGCCTACCTTGATCACCGCCACGCCGCCCACCAGCTTCGCCAACCGCTCCTGCAACTTCTCGCGGTCATAGTCCGAGGTGGTCTTGTCGATCTGGCCGCGGATCTCCTTCACTCGTCCTTCGATCTCGGCATGCTTGCCCTTGCCCTCGACGATGGTGGTGTTGTCCTTGTCGACGGTGAGCTTCTTGGCCTGGCCGAGGTCGGAGACCTGCACGTTCTCCAGCTTGATGCCCAGATCTTCGGTGATGGCCTTGCCGCCGGTCAGAATGGCGATGTCCTGCAGCATGGCCTTGCGGCGATCGCCGAAGCCCGGCGCCTTCACCGCGCACACCTGCAAGGTTCCGCGCAGCTTGTTGACGACCAGAGTAGCGAGCGCTTCGCCTTCCACGTCTTCCGCCACGATCAGCAACGGCTTGCCGCTCTTGGCAATCTGCTCCAGCAGCGGCAGCAGGTCCTTCATCGAGCTGATCTTCTTTTCGTGGATCAGGATGTAGGCGTTCTCCAGGCTCGCTTCCATCCGCTCCGGATCGGTCACGAAGTATGGTGACAGGTAGCCGCGGTCGAACTGCATGCCTTCGACCACTTCCAGCTGCGTCTCCAGCGTCTTCGACTCTTCCACCGTGATGACGCCGTCCTTGCCAACCTTCTTCATGGCCTCGGCAATGATCTTGCCGATGGTCTCATCGTTGTTGGCCGAGATCGTGCCGACCTGGGCGATCATGTCGCCCGTCACCGGCTTCGAGAACTCGTCCAGCTTGCCCTTGCCGCGCTCGCCGGTCTTCTTGTCGATTTCACCGGCAATCACGCCGATCGCCTTCTCGATGCCGCGCTTGAGCGCCATCGGGTTCGCGCCCGCAGCGACCGTCTTGACGCCTTCACGATAAATCGCCTGCGCCAGGACAGTGGCAGTAGTGGTGCCGTCGCCGGCCACGTCGGAAGTCTTGGAAGCGACTTCGCGCACCATCTGCGCGCCCATGTTTTCGAGCGAATCCTTCAACTCGATTTCTTTTGCTACGGTGACGCCGTCCTTGGTAATGGTCGGCGAACCGAATTTCTTCTCGATAACCACGTTGCGGCCCTTCGGACCGAGCGTGACCTTTACCGCGTCCGCGAGTAAGTTAACGCCGCGCAGGATCGCCTGCCGCGACTCCTCGCCATGAACAATCTGCTTTGCCATTGCTTCTTCTCCTGAATTCGTAAAGTGTTTCGCTAATTCTTAAAATTAGGTCTCAGGTCAAAGGTGTCAGGTCTCAGGGAAATCATCGGACCGGCAACTGTTGACAGCTGAATATCGCCAACCGATCTCGAATCACTGATCACTGCCCACTGACCACTAGCCACTGCCTGTTACTTCCGCGAGCCGGCGAGTTCCTTCTTGCTCGCACCAGAGGTCGCGCCCGACAGAATTCCCAGCACTTCCTCTTCGCGCATGATGATGAAGTCCTCTCCATCAATCTTGATCTCGGTCCCCGAATACTTCCCGAACAGGACCCGGTCTCCCTCTTTCACAGCCAGAGGAAACACCTTGCCTTCGTCATTGCTCTTGCCCCGCCCGACGGCGATGATCTCGCCCTCCTGCGGCTTATCCTTAGCCGAATCAGGAATGATGATCCCGCCTCTTGTGGTTTCAGCTTCTTCTACCCTGCGAACTAGAATTCGGTCGTGCAGGGGGGTGAACTTGGTAGCCATAGTTTTCCGACTCCTTTCACTATCTTTAGTGTTTTGTTTTGGTTAGATTGCTGGCAGGGACCTCTGTTAGCACTCATCCCTTGCGAGTGCTAATGATACGAAGTTGCGCAGGGGATTGTCAAGTCCGGCGGGAATTGCGAGGTTCGCGGGGAGACTCGGTCAGTGGCCTAGATTTGGGCGGATCGAGATGACAGTTGGCAGCGCGCTGCTTAAAATGTGGGCACGATGCGGAACAAAGTGTCTCTCACCATACTAGCGCTTGCCGTCACCCTGTGGCCCGCCGTCGTCTCGGCTAGCGATACCGCGGCGCTGAGCTTTATCATTCTGAAGGACGATAGTGGAAAGCCGGTCCGCAATGCAGCGGTGGTGCTCCACCCGGTGAATGGGCGAGGGAAGCAGGGTCGAGGCGGTTTCGAATTGAAAACCGACAACGACGGGAAGACTCACTTCGAGGGCGTCCCTTACGGGAAGCTGCGAGTGCAGGTGCTGGCGCCGGGCTTCCAGACTTTTGGCGAAGACTACGATATCGCTGAAGGGGAGCAGGAAATTACGGTTCGCCTGAAGCGCCCGCAGAAGCAATATTCCATCTACGACGACCATCCCGAGAGCCAGAAACCCGTGCCTCCTAACGAGAACAAGGATTCAAGCAAGCCCCAATGAATTTGCGGCCGCTACGGTGTGATATTTCGTCGATCATCACTCGGAATATAAGGCGATCATGAACTACCTTCTCAAGACAGAGCCATCGGTCTACTCGTTCGATAATCTCCTGCGCGACAAGACCACGATCTGGGACGGAGTCACCAATCCGGTCGCGGTGAAGAATCTGTGGGCCATGCAGCCCGGGGATCGCCTTGTCATTTACCACACGGGTGACGACAAACTCGCCGTCGGTACTGCCGAAGTCGTCTCGGTGGATACTTCGGACGCGAAGACGCCCCTGGTCAAAATTAAGGCTGGTAAGACGATCAGCGCGCCCAAGAGCCTTGCCGACATCAAGGGGCAAAAGCTTTTTGCAGATTCAGCCCTGGTACGGCAGGGACGACTGTCGGTTGTTCCGCTCAACCCCCAGCAGTACGACTACCTGACGCGGGACTGACCCGGTCCTGCGAATGCGCTCCCTCCCGAACGACCAGGGGGGCCTCTTTTGAGCTATATCCGCCAAAGGCGGGGCACAGTAAAATAGTGCAGTGATGCTAAGAATCCCGACTTTCTGCGCCAAGCCGTTGTTGCTCGCGACCTTCGTCGTCGGCAGCATTGCACTTACTTACGGACAAACCACCACTCCTGCGCCTGCGCCCAAAGCGCCGGCCAAAAAGCCCGCCACCAGCAGCCCCGCGAAGACAGGCGCAGCCAAGCCCGCCACGGCCGCTCCGGCGTTAAATACCCCGAAAGAAAAAGTCAGCTACGCGATTGGTGCGGACCTGGGCAATAAGTTGAAGTCGTCTTCGATCGACGTCGACCCCACCATCCTGACGCGTGCCCTGAAGGATACGTTGACGGGCGCCAAGTCCGCGATGACCGATGAGGAAATTCGCGCGACGCTGACCGATCTCACGAAAGACCTGCAGGCGAAGCAGGCAACGCTAAACAAAGAGAAGGCCGAGAAGAATAAGAAAGATGGCGAAGCCTTCCTGGCGGCGAATAAGACCAAAGAGGGCGTGGTTGCACTGCCGAGTGGCCTGCAATACAAGATC
Organism: uncultured Acidobacteriota bacterium; assembly: GCA_963765755.1. GTDB lineage: Bacteria > Acidobacteriota > Terriglobia > Terriglobales > Acidobacteriaceae > Gp1-AA133. Next base: position 18,142 of record CAVXXV010000011.1, read on the forward strand.
GTCAAAGCCGGCACCGGACCCAAGCCCACTGCGGCAGACACAGTGGTCTGCAACTACAAAGGCACGCTGATTGACGGCAAGGAATTCGACAGTTCCTACAAGCGTGGTCAGCCAGCCACTTTCCCGGTGGGCGGAGTTATCAAGGGTTGGACCGAAGCGCTCCAACTAATGCCCGTCGGATCGACCTGGCAATTGTTCATTCCTTCCGATCTCGCTTACGGCGACCGGCAGGCGGGACCGGACATCACGCCGGGGGCGACGCTGGTTTTTGAAGTCGAGTTGGTGTCGATTCAGCCGAAGGCCGATACCAAGGGCGATAGCGGCGCGAAGCCGGACCAGGGTGACGAAAAGAAGGATCAAGGAGGCGCCGTTACGCCACCGCCATCCGAGAAGAAGAACTAGTTAGAATTAGATCGAGAACAAGAACCCGCCCCATCGGGCGGGTTTGTTATTTTCCACCCTAAATGTCGTGTTGGTTGCATCGGTGGCGTTTGGTACTCTTCCGAGAATGCCTCTCCGAAAAGGAATTGCGATTTCATTATTTTTATGCGCCGCTTTGTCGTCCCCCCTCGCCCAGAATCCGGGGCGACGCGGGGAGCTGGAAGCCAGCCTGCAATCGAGATATCACCTAACGATCCTGGGTGGCGGTCCCATGGGGGTACACGGGGAAAACTCCATTCGTAAGGCGGGAGGCACCGTGCTTCTGGTGCAGGATGGTCTGTATGGTTCCTATGATCGAAAGAAGTTGCCCGCAAATGCGATTCAGGATGGCAAGTCGTCTGTGGTATCGGGTAACAAGGAAGTTGAACTGGCTCGTGGAGAAAAATTCTACGTCACGGCCGCTTACGTTGGCTCCGACGTCGTAACCCTTGGCCTGCTCAGCACGCGGGCGATTCCCGGCAAAGGCAAGCCGTCGCAGGTATGGTGTAGCGTCAACTTCTTTTTCGCACAAGATACGCTGGCGCAAGGCGACATGGGGAAGGTTTCCTCGGTGATCGATCAGTGGGTTCTTCCCGAAGGCACAACTACGGCGCCCCCACCCGCGATCGCAGCGAATGCCCCTCCGCCGGTGGCGGCCTCGCCCGCCACCAAGGTGGGTGACCTGAAGCCGGGTATGACGCGCGATCAAGTTGTAAACACTCTGGGCGCGCCTATCCAAGAAGTGGAATTCGGGGATCGTCATTGGCTGACCTATGCGGCCGTCAACGTCACTCTGGAACAAGGCAAACTAATCGCCGTTGACCGGAATGCGCAGGCGCTGGTTCCGGTGAAGATTTCTTCCGACCCCGATGGTGCCGATGTCTTTCTGGACGGCAGCTTTGTGAGTTCCACGCCTGCAATGTTGAGTTTGCACGCCGGAATCTACAAGGTGGCCGTGAAATCCTCCGGCTACAACGACTGGGAACGGGAAGTAAAGATTCTCCCGGGCGCCGAAGTGAATTTGAATGCGAAACTAAACAAGTAAGAGATGAGTCTCACACAGAAGGACGGTTTCGGACGAGGACGAACGAGTCCGGCTGGCTGTAGCGCCGGGCAAGAAAGAAACTCGGTCAGGAGTTTTACGTCTTCAGGACGCGCTGGGAGCAGCCGGGCTCCGTGCATGCGTAGGTGATGCGGTTGTGCTGGCGGTCGAGGCTGAGGATGAACATGGGCCGGCCGTGCATGTCGCAGCGGGGCTGGTCGGGAGTGATTTCGGGAGGGACATCGCGTTTTGGGTTCACGTAGCCCACCCGCTCGCCGAAACAGCGGCCGCAGAACTTCTCGGTGCAGCGGAAGAAATCGATGGAGTAGTCGAAACTGTAGGGGGCGATGCAGGCTTCCATCGTGCGGAAATGCTTGTCACATAGAGGGAGGATGTCCGTCCGCATGCCTGAGCGAGTGTAGCATCCGGGGCGCGGGCGGAGATTGGCGGGAGGGTGGCGACGGGGTGTCGAGCTTATCTTCTTTGTAACGGCGCCAAGGCAACGAAATGTTGGCGCTACCGTCTAAGACGGGTAGGGAATGGGAGAGCACCGTGAAAATATGCGTGGGAATTACATGGTTAGCGGTTCTATTGGGCACGCCGGGATTGTTTGCACAGAATCCGCCCGAAGGCATCTGGCAGGGATACGACGGCGAGTGGAAACATGTATCGAGCCAGTTGATTGCTCTGGCGGAGGCAACGCCGGCAGAGAAGTTTGCGTGGCGGCCGGCTACTGGAGTGCGTTCGACCAGCGAAGTCTACATGCACATCGCGCTGGCGAACTTCTATCTCCTCAGCATTACTGGACCAAAGATGCCGGCGGACCTTACACGTGAGATGGAGAAGTCGGTGACGTCCAAGCCGGAGGTGATCCAGTGGCTGAAGCGCTCGCTGGATGCGGTCAAGACGGCGCACGCCGCGGAGACGCCCAAGGATCTGGAGCGCAAGGTGCACATCGCGGACCGGGATGCGACTGTGGACGGAATGTTTCTGCGGATCATCATTCATGACAACGAGCATATGGGGCAGTTGATTGCGTATGCGCGAATGACGGGTGGTACTCCGCCCTGGGCTAACAACTGAAGACTCAAACTACGGTTAGAGAAGGCTGCTATCAGGAGAAAACCTTTCGGAGTTCCCGCCGAAGGATCTTGCCCGAAGGCGTGCGTGGTACCGAGTCGACAAAGAGGATTTCGCGGGGCTGCTTGTAGTGAGTGAGACGGTCGGCGACAAAGCCGCATAGGGCTTTCTTCATAGCCTCGTCGGAATTCTGGCCTTCGCGCAGCACGACGAAGGCACAGGGAATTTCGCCGGCCTCTGGATTGGGGCGCGCGACGACTCCGCAGTCGCGAACGGCGGGATGCTCCATCAAGACGGCTTCAACTTCGGCGGGGGCTACCGGGAAACCCTTGTACTTGATCATCTCCTTGCGCCGGTCGAGCACGTAGAAGAAGTTGTTGGCGTCACGGTTCACGATGTCTCCCGACCAGTACCATCCGTCACGCAAGACGCTGGCAGTGGCTTGCGGTTCTTTCCAGTATCCCAACATGAATTGCGGGCCGCGCATGACGAGCTCACCCGGTTCGCATGTCCCGACCTCACGGTCCGCCAGATCGAGAACGCGGCAATCGGTTTGCGCCAGCGGCTGTCCTATTGACACGGGATTGTTGAGCTCCGGTTGAACGTAGCCGACGTGTGTGACGGGCGAAGCTTCCGTCATTCCGTATCCCTGGTTGATGGGAATGCCGGTGAGCTCGGTGAAACGGCGAGCCAGTTCGGGCGCGAGCGGCGCGGCTCCGGACTTTACCCATCCAACTTTGTGTCCTGCCGGAAAGGTACCGGCTTCGGCAGCATGGTTCAGCGCGTTCAAAGCTGGAGGAACGACCGGCATCATGGTGACGCCTTCAGAGACAAGCAAGCCCAGAAGTTGTGGGACGTTGAAGCGAGGCATCAGCACCAGTTGGCCGCCGAGCGTAAGGATCGGATTGAGGGCCACGTTGAGGCCATAAATATGGTAGAGGGGAAGGAAGCAGAGCATCGTGTCGGCGCTAGTCAAGGGCACGCCATTCGGAGCGATCAGCTGGTAAATGTTCGCGATGAGGTTGTAGTGCGAGAGCATTACGCCCTTCGGTAGTCCGGTTGTTCCGCTGGAGTAGGGAAGAGCGGCGATCGCCTCCTGCGACGATTGGCCTGGTATGGGAAGTGCGACCGTCACAGGTTTCAGCAAGTCGGAGAAGTCTTCCGTGGCGCTGGCTCTTTGGCGCGTGCTGTAAACGCGGCGCAGGCTGGGCAATCCCGCGAGACTGATGTCGCCCAGGACAGCGCCGTCGGTAATGAGGATGACAGCTTCGGAATTCTCCAACTGGTACCGTACTTCGCGCTCGCGATATGTCGGGTTCAGCAGGGTGGGGAAGCCCCCCGCCAGTGTGGTCGCGTGGTAGGCGGCAGCGAATTCAAAGGAATTGGGGAGGAAGATGGCGACCGCTTCGCCGGGTTTGAGGCTGGCGGCGATCAGGCCGCGGGCGAGGGCTTCGACGGTCTCCCCGTATTCGGCATACGTTAAGCGGCGATTGATCGAGGCGTCGAGCAAGGCGATTTTGTTGGGGAACTTGCGGCAAGCCTCGAGGATGACATCGTGCAAGAAGAGGTTGGCAGGGTCGGCGTAGAGTTGGGTGCGGAGCATGGGCCGGGGAGATTGTAGCGGAATTAGGGGTCGAACGCCCTAGCCACGGTGGCTCATGAGGCAACGGGCGAACAGCAGCAGAACCGTTAGCGGTCAGATACGAGAACAGAAAGATTGGGGGCAGACCACTGCAGCTGCCCCCTGTTTGTCTATGCGTTGTTCGGCAGGGGTGGAGGGATGCGACGCGTGAGTCGCTCTGACCAGCGGATGCGCCCGGTGGCTTGCATGATGATGAAAAGCGTTGCGATCGAAATGACGGTGATGGCAAGGCCGGTAAAACCCTTCCAGAAAAACGCGTACGAAAAAAGCACCAAATAGATGAGCTGCGCAATGCCGGCTTCGAGCGCTGCGAACCGGATGCCAACAACTAAGCGGAGATAACTTACGACCAAGGTGATGGAGACAAACGATGAGATCACCATCGCTGCGTGGATGGAGATGTGGTCAACCAGATACGCAAGCAGCAGGTGGAAGGCAAAGAACGCGCAAGCGAGGAAAAAGTAATTGAGGGGATGGAGGTCGATGTTGCGAAGTGTGCTGATGATGAACATCAGGAAGAAGAAAAAGAAGAGCGAGATGGGGGCGAAGTAGCTAATCTGTCCGGCGAGCGGGCCGGGTTGAAGTTTTTCAGGCATAGTCATGCCGATTTGAAATCCGGATAGCAGATTGGAGTATTGCCAGGTGAGCTGCCAGCCGTCGGAGGTACGTACCTTCGTGGTGGGGGAAAGGGTGTCGTCGGCGAAGTCGATGTCCTTAAAGTTGGTGTTCATGGTAAGGACGAAGTTGTTGACGTGAGCGATTCCGGAGCCGAGCTTGTAACGCCAGCCGGTCAAACCTTGGGACCGGTAAGCGGTGTGGAGAACCGCGGTCTGGCCGGGCGCAACCTCAGCCTGGACGTCGGCGCCCTGATCATTGGCGGATATCGGGAGAGATTGACCGTCGACTTCCATGACGAGGCCGTCGTAAACGGCACGCTGGGCGGGGAACGTGAGATGGAAATCGATTGTCTCGGGCTCTCCGGTGTCATTGCGGAATTTGTAGTCGCTGTTAAAGGCGACCGCGTAGGTGCTGTACCAAAGGAGACCCTTCTGACGGTGGTCGAGGTGCAATTTGACGTTAACAGTGCTGGCTTCCAGGGGGAGCGGGAAGTAACGCTCGACCTTGTCGTTGCGGATCGTGGTTTTGCCCGGGAGTTGTTCCGTAACCGGAGTGATTTCGATTCTCTTGTAGCAAGCGGTAGGCGGGGATTGCTCCTGGGGTGATCCCCACGTGGATACCACGCGGCCTTCGAGTTGCTGGTTGGTGGAATAGGTGCGGGAGAAAATAGTCGTACCCAGAATCATCCAGGCGACCGTGGTGCAAACAAAGATGAACACAAGAGCTGCAATCTGACGTATCACGGGAGCGGCCTCCTTAAGTTGTGTCAGGCTTGAGACAGCAGGTGAGCCACCGAAAGCAGAGAGGTCGAAAAGTCAGGGGTTTTGGAAGTGCGGGTGACTATGGGCGTGTCAGAAAAGACACGTGTGTGTGCGCATAGACACGCCAAATCCGCGCACAATCCCAAGACTTGGTGACTGCGAGGGATGACTGCGGCGATCACAAAAATGCGGAAATTGCGCCTGAGCTAGCTAGCCAGTTTGCGAAGGAATTCGCGCTCGTCCATGCGGTACTTGAAGGCTTTGCGGCCGTCGATGAAGACTACGGGGACCTCGTCGGTGAACTGGCGGCGGAGTTGTTCGTCGGTGTCGACATCGACTTCCTGCCAGCGGAACAGGCCGCGGCGCTCAAGCTTGACCAGGCTTTCCTTCACAATCTCGCAAAGATGGCAGCCCTTGCGGGTATAGACGAGGACGTGCCGAGGGTCAGCCATGCGCGGAGTTTAGCATTTTCGCGACAAATTTCAATCGTCCGGAATGTAAAGAAGTTTGTAACCCGGCCGGTCGATGGAGTGAAGGGTCAGCCCCACGGTCTTCCAGGTTCATACGGTCCGAGTAAGTCAAAAATCATAAGCCAGTAATAGCCTGCCAGTAACTGGTTCTGCCCTTCAAACGGTACAATCCGAGCCATGAAGAAGAACGTGGAACTGCCGCTGCACGGCAAGGCCGCGCTGATCACGGGCGGCGCGAAGCGGTTAGGCCGGGCGTCGGCACTGGCGCTGGCACGGGCCGGGGCGGATGTCGCCATCACCTTTAATAAGTCGGCCCGCGAGGCGCAGCATACGGTTATCGACCTGGCGAGCCTCGGGGTGCGGGCGTTGGCGCTGCAGTGCGATGTCACCAGCGAGAAGAGCGTCAGGGCGATGATCAAAGCGGCCGGCAAGGAACTGGGGAGGATCGATATCCTGGTGAACAATGCAGCTAACTACGAAACCGTGGAGTTCGAGAAGATCACAGTTGCGCAGTGGGATGCGATTTTTGCGTCAAACACGCGGGGGCCGTTTCTGGTGACGCGTGAGGCGCTGAAGCATCTTCGGCAGCAGCGCGGCAAGGTCATTAACATGGGCTCGCTTGGCGGTTTGGTCCCCTGGCCGACGCACGCGCACTATTGCTCGTCGAAGGCAGCACTGCACATGTTGACGAAGGTGATGGCCAAAGCGCTGGCGCCGGAGATCGCCGTGAATGCCGTTGCTCCCGGAATGATTGACCTGGGCGAAAAGGCTGCCAAGGCCTTCATGCGAAAAATGGCGCGCGTGACGCCCATGAAGCGCAGCGGCAGCGGGGAAGAGATCGCTGCCGCCGTACGCTTTTTTGCCGAAGCTCCACACTTCATTACCGGGCAGATTCTGGCGGTGGATGGCGGGCTGGGGTTGGGTTGAAACTGCACCGATCTACTGGCTAGCGCCCGTCGTGATCCTCTCAAGGGGAGTTTCGTCTTTCCCTTACCGCCGTTGCTGAGGCCGATAGCGTTGCGGTATCGTGCAGACATCAAACCCATGTGCATGTGCCTTCGAAGGCTTCTCGTTTCTGTCGCTCTGGTGGCTGGTCTCGGCGGTATTGCAAGAGCGCAGGAGCTTCCCGAGGAGGGGGGGCGCGAGATCCAACTGTGGACGGGCGGCGGACACTCGGTGCCGGGCGGCACCAAGAATACCGGCGTCTGGAATCTGGGAGTTCGGTATGGGTGGATCCTGACGCGACCGCACGGCCCGGGATTTCTGAAAGGGCGGTTCGAATACGCGGTCGATGCCGTGCCGGTGTTCCTGGTCTTCCAACCAGCAAACACCAGTTATGGTGCGGGGTTTAATCCCATCGACTTGAAGTGGGATTTCGCGACGCGTGGGTCAGTTGTTCCTTACCTGGAAATTGATGGCGGAACTTTGTTCACCAACCACACTGTGCCGACCGGGACGAACGCAGTGAATTTTACGAGCAGTGGGGTTTTTGGGGTTCACTTTCTCGGCGAGCGGCGCAACTGGAGCATCGAAGCGCGTTACATGCACATTTCGAATGCAGGGTTGGCCACTCCGAATCCGGGGATCAACACGTTTCAGGTGCGGCTTGGAATTGGGAGGTTTCTGCCGCGAAAGCAATAATGGAAGGCCTCTCCTCAGGGGCTAAAGCCCCGTTTCTTGCGGGCACGCTTTTGGCACGACTGAAGTCGTGCCCTTCCCATTCTGTGTCACTACCGATATCTTTGCGCCGGCATTCATCCACCGAATACTTCAGCCTTCGGCGGTTGTCGGGTCGATGCTGCTGCGCACTTGCGAAACGCGGTTGGCAGGGAAGCCTCCCTGGCGCGCGTGTTCGCGGATCATTTCCTCGTTCGGTGCAATGTAGACGCAGTAGATTTTATCGTCGGCCACGTAGCTGTTGACCCATTGGATTTCAGGGCCGAGCTTGCGAAGAACGCCGCAGGAAGTTTGCGAGATCGCGGTGAGTTGATCGGGCGTCATTTTGCCTGCGCCCGGGACTTCGCGTTCGATGACGTACTTGGGCATGGGAGCCTCCGCAGGAAAGATTCTACGAAGTGGCGGGTGCTGTCAATAACGGGTGGGACGAATCTCTAAGTTCTCGAGCTAGAGAAACAAGTTCTCGAGCTTGAGCTGGCGCCTCACTCCAATCGGGATGACAAAGCTGCTTCAGTTGCGCGGGAAGATGCAGAAGGTGACATCTGCGCCCGACACCCTTCCCATCGTTTGTTTCCATCCTTTACGATGAAAGCTTGTCGCGATGAACGATACCAGCCCCAGGCCGTTGGCTCGCCGCACTCCCTTGGTGCTGGCCGCGTTGATGGTGATTGCGATTGTTGGGTTTGGGTTGGTTTCGCGCCTGGTCACCCGGCTCAAAGCAAACGAAAAGCAGATTGCCTGGCATGCTTACGAAGCCGGACTTGCCGAAGTGCATGCGGGACGGCCCGAGCGCGCTCTGGACGATTTTCGCGCTGCGCTCGTCTACGACACCGACAATTCCACCTACCAGCTGAACCTGGCCCGCGCATTGCGGGAAACAGGACGGCTCGACGAGTCGGAAGCGTACTTGCTCCGCTTGTGGAACGCCGCACCGCAAGACAGCACGATTAACCTGGCCCTGGCGCGATTGGCGGCCCGGCGCGGGTCGGTGGACGAAGCGCTCCGTTATTATCACAATGCGATTTACGGAGTGTGGGCAAGCAATCCCGATCAGAACCGCCGGCAGACACGCCTCGAACTGATCGAATTCCTTTTGAAACAGAATGCCCTTCCGCAGGGGCAGGCCGAATTGCTGGCGCTGGTGCAGGTTCTGCCGTCGGATCCTGGCGAGCACCTGAAGGTTGCGAGGCTGTTCGCAGAGGCTCGGGACTATCCAAACGCTCTTGAACAGTACCAGTTGGTTTTGAAACTCAATAGCAAAGACCCGGAGGCGCTGGCGGGCGCAGGCGAGGCGGCATTTCAGGCAGGCCGATATCGAACCGCCGAACTCTACTTGCAGGAAAGCGTGACGGCCGATCCCGAGGCTGCACACGCGCGCGATCGATTGGAGACCGCGACGCTAGTGCTGGCAGCGGATCCGTTTCTGCGCCGGATTTCCGATATGGAGCGCAATCGCCGCATTGAAGGCGCCTTCGCACAGGCAGGAGACCGCCTGAAGGACTGCGCGCAGGAGAAAGGCCTCGATCTGACGTTCGCCAGCGGCAACGAAAGCCAGCAGACGCCGGGCAACGAATTGCCGGAACTGTGGAATCGCTGGCAAAACGCACGGGCCGATCTTCGCCATCTCCGGGTGCTTAGCAACACGGATGTGCCTGACAAGCTAATGGACATCGTTTTCCGGATCGAGAAGCAAACTGCCCTGCGATGTGGCGATCCCTCGGGAAGGGATCTTGCTCTGTTGCTGATCTCGCGCAACCGGGAATCGGTGGACCAATGAGCAGCGTCCCGAGTCCAAGCCCTCCGATTGATACTGCAGCTCCCGCAGTGAAGAGGGAAAAAAACGGGCTTAGCCGGAGTCTGGCACGGCTTACATTTCACACAGACTTCAAGGAAGACCGTTTTTTTCTGATCCTATCCATCTTCATTGGGATTTTTTCGGGCCTCGCGGTGGTTTGTTTTCGCGTTGCCATCGACTGGTGCCGCATCGGTTTGATGGGAGCACTGCCGCATCCGTCGGCCCTGCGTATCATCGGGGCACCCACGGCGGTGGGCCTGCTGGTTGCGGTGTTGGTCGTACATTTGTTCCCGGCGGTGCGCGGCAGCGGCGTCAATCAGACCAAAGCCGCTTTATACATCTATAACGGTTACATCCCCTTCAAGAACGCGGTTGGGAAATTCATTTGCTCGGCTCTGGCCATTGGGTCGGGACAATCGCTGGGACCCGAAGATCCTTCGCTGCAGATCGGGGCATCTCTGGCATCTGCGCTGGGGCGACGACTGGAGCTCTCGCGCGAAAATCTGCGTTTGCTGGCCCCGGTCGGAGCCGCGGCAGGATTGGCTGCGGCTTTTAACGCGCCTATTTCTGCGGTGCTGTTCGTGATCGAAGAAGTGATTGGGCGCTGGAGCGCGGGCATCCTTGGGTCGGTAGTGTTGTCGGCAATCTCGAGCGTGGTCGTGATGCGCTGGTTTCTCGGGGCTGACGCTTTGTTTCGGATTCCGGTCACTGCGTTTGTGCGTCCCGCGGAGTTGATTGCCTACGCTGGGCTGGGAATCGCGGGCGCCTTGGCCGCGGCGATTTTTTCCCGTGCGATCGGGTTCTTCCGTCCGCGGCTGCGCGCTCTTCCGCGCTGGACGCAATATTTCCAGCCGGCCGTTGCCGGTTTATTGATCGGACTCATTGGCTGGCTCGGATTTCCGCAAGTGATGGGCGCGGGCTACGAATTCATGGACCAGGCAATGCACGACCAGTTCACGTGGAAGATGCTGGCGGCGCTCGCCGGTCTGAAGATTCTGGCGACGACACTTTCATTCGTCAGCGGATCACCAGGCGGAATGTTCGCGCCTACCTTGTTCGTCGGGGCGATGCTGGGGGGCGCCATCGGAGGCATCGAGCGGCATTTCTTCCCCCTGCTCACGGTTTCCACGGGGACGTACGCGCTGGTGGGCATGGGCGTGTTGTTTGCGGCGTTCTTGCGCGCGCCGATGACATCGGTGTTCATGGTGCTAGAAACCAGCGGCAACTACTCGATCATTGTCCCAGTGATTGTGGCGAACACCGTCGCCTATCTGATTTCGCGGAGCCTGCAGCCGGTGCCGATCTTCGATGTGCTGACCCGGCAAGACGGATTAGTCTTACCCTCCCTCGAAGAACAGAGAGATGAAGAGATTCTGCGCGTCGAGGATGCAATGCAGCCTGTGCCCGTGATTATTGTCGATGGTGCCGTCGCGATTGAGCAGGCCGAACTCCAGACGCGGGATCTGTCTGAAAAAATCTTCCTGGTGCGCACGGCACCCAGCGGATGGACCACGGTTTCGCGCGAGCTGCTCGACCGCTCGCTGAAGGAAGGGAAGGGAGCGCTGACGCTGACGTCGGTGCTGCCCACTCAGCGCTTGCCGTATCTGTATCCGGATCTACCACTCGACGCGGCTTTGCGTTGCGTGAGCCAGTCCGATCTGATTCCCGTGGTGAACCGTGCCGACCTGCGGGAACTGGAAGGTGTCGTAACCCGAGAAGCGGTCCTAAGCCGCTACCAGGCCGACGCCATTGCGGACTGAGGATTACGACTGCGCCCGAATCGGCCGGCAATGCGGCCCAGGGCGCATGCCACATTGCCTGACTACGGCCGCCGTTCTGCGTTGAACTGCTTGGGATCGAACAGCGCTGCGTCCAGTTTGGGATTGGTTTTGATGTCTGAATACTCCTCGCTGAACACCAGCTTGTCCTGGTTCCACACTTCCACCCGCGCCGCGATCCACCCGCCCTCGAGTGGGCGGTAGTCCACGAAGCGGATATCTTCCATCTTGTTCGCATCTGCCTGGGTCGGCCGAAACAAGCGCACGAACAGCAACCGCTCTTTGTCGACCCAGAATTGGGGAGCCTTCAAGTCACCTTTTCCCGCGCCCACTACGTACACCGGCCGCCCTTGCCAGCTCTCTTCGTGGAACTTGGTGAGATCGTATTTCTCAGCAGCGATCGTGTGGAGCGTCGTCTCGGGCGGCTGGCGGTAGACGTCGAAGCCCAGCACGAGCAGCATATTGACCAACGGGCGGGACCGCACCTGTTTACCTTGCTGGAACACCGTTACGTTCCCGTCGACCAGCAGGTAGGCCTTTCCGTCTGCGGGCGGCCCGATGTCGATGCGAAGTTTTCCCGGCAACAGCGCTGCTTCATACCAGGTCTCGACCGTCGAGGTGCCGTCCGCGTTGTAAGTGGTGCTCTTTTGCGTGAAGGCCACCGTCTCGTACCACGACTTTGCGTAACGATCATGCATGGCTCGCACCAGCGTCTCGGCGTTGCCGATGTCAGCGGCGTGTAGCAGTGGCTGCAACAGAACTAGGCTTAGCGCTAATCCTCGAACGGCAAGTTTCATTTCTGCTCTCCCAGGAGTCTGAGCAGTTTGCCGTAATTTGCGAATCCGCGCCAGCTCGAAACCGAGTGTGTGGCCCTCAGACGAGACTCGCCCCAATGAGCGCGCATGTTCACGAAAACTCGGTGCCAGTTAATTGCCACTGAGGATGCGTCCGATAGCGCCCCCATCCCACCAATCACCTTAATTTTCAATACCTTACCCCTGAGTTCATCCTCCGCTTAATGCACGATTCCCCCACTAAACCCCGATTTTCGCCCCTTTATTGCCGAAGTGATGCCATCCCCGTGGCCTGTCAATAGGATAACTATCGAAGCAGTGTTGGTCGGAGCGGTCTCCGGCCGGAGCTCCAAGGTTCACCCCCGGGTTTCGAAAATGCACGCGAAAGACTTAGCTGCGGGCGATCCGGATTACCGTAAGAGCCTCGGCGAAACCCGCAAATGTAGGAAGCAAGAACTAGAGTGCAAAGCCTGGAGCCACCCTGATTTAACAGGTCAGACTCTGGAGCCTGCAGTCCGAAAGCGAGAGCATGATGCATAAACCTGTGAAGTATATGGAAAAGGCAGTCACCGTCGCTGCGACGGGAGTCTGGGCCGTATTCGAACGGCTGAACCGCATCAAGCCGAATCCTTCTCCCACACCGAAGTGGTCTGATAAGCCGCTGCTCAAGTCCTACGAGAAATCCAAGCCGCCGCTCGGCTGGCCGCGCACGACTGACTCGCTCTGCCCGAAGTGCGTGCCGGAAATCCGCCAGCAGATTCTCGACGGCGAGCTGCCCCACGAAATTCTGCTCAACGAAAAGGTTGGCGAGATCAAGGCCACCATCATTGAGCGCGATGGCAAGATCCTCATGGTGAAGGATTGCCCGAAGCACGGTCACTTCGAAGATGTCATGTCGATTGATCCTGTGTTCTCACAGCACCTGGAGGAAGTGTTCCCGGGGCGCGACATCAAGGCGCACAACGACGAGAAACTGCACAACCACGGCTCTTCCACCGTGAAGTATGGCCGCGGCTCCGTGCTCACTGTTGACCTCACCAACCGCTGCAACATGATGTGCGATCCATGCTTCATGGACGCGAATCAGGTTGGCTTCGTTCACGAGCTGAGCTGGGAAGACATCAAGACCGTTCTCGACAACGCCGTCACGATCAAGCCGCGCCGCCAGATGTCGGTGCAGTTCTCCGGTGGCGAGCCGACGCTGTCGCCTTACTTCCTAGATGCGGTTCGCTACGCACGCAAGGTTGGGTACAACTCGGTGCAGGCTGCGACGAACGGCATCGAATTCGCGAAGAGTCTGGAGTTCGCCCAGCAGGCGGTTGAAGCCGGACTGCGCTATGCTTATCTGCAGTTTGATGGAATCGGCAACGCTGCCAACTCGCACCGTGCGGTTGGCAACCTGTTTGATGTGAAACTGAAGGCGATCGAGAACCTGCACGCTGCCGGCTGCGAGATCGTTCCGGTGGTCACGATCGTGAACGGCATCAACAACGAGCAGGTTGGGAACATCATCAAGTTCGCGCTCGACAACCCCAAGAAGATCGGCTTCCTGTCGTTCCAACCCGTCAGCTTCACCGGACGCGATGAAGCCGTCACCGACGAGCGCAGGCAGGCACAGCGCTATACGCTGAGCCATCTCGCGCACGACGTGAAGAATCAGACCGGCCTCGGTGAGCCCTCGCGCGACTGGTTCCCCATCAGCTTCATGGGCACCTTCAGCGACTGGGCTGACGTGATGCACGCCAACGATGCAAACAACGACTGGGGCCAGCTCTCCTGCGGCTGCCACCCGAATTGCGGCACCGGCATGGCCGTAATGATCGACAAGGAAACCAAAGAGGCTGTTCCGGTCACGGCATTTTTGAAGGGCGATCAGCTCGCGAAAGACATCGCCAAGGTGAACGATGCGGCCCGCAGCAAGTTCTGGAGCGGCATCGGCATGGCGCTGTGCCTCATGAAGAACTACGATCCGTTCCAGTCGCCCACGCACTTCAAGCTGATGGACCTGTTGCAGAAGTTCGACAAGAACTACAACGTGACGGGTAAGAACTACGGAAAGGTGGGTCCGGAGCGCACCATCGACGATGTTATGCAGCGCCGCAAGGACCGCTGGAACTTCCTGTTCATCGCCGGCATGTGGTTCCAGGACCTGTTTAACTACGACTTCCGCCGCACCGAGCAGTGCATCATCCCGTACGCCACGCAGGAAGGCGAAATCTCGTTCTGCGCGTACAACACGGGCGTGGGATGGCGCAACATTATCGAGAAGATGCACATGACCGCCACCCTCACCAAGTGGTACGAGGAGCACGGCCGTCACGAAATCTTCGCGGGTGGCAAGAAAGTCAAACTGGAAAGCACCGAGCACACCCTTGTGCTGAAAGATGAAATCGTCACCAAGGAAGTGCAGCACGATCTCGACAACCTGGGCATCGCGAAAACGGCCCGGGAAGAAAAGATGCGCGCCCGCGACGAGAAACAGAAGAACGACCCGGCCTACAACGCACGCATGGCGTCGCTGTATCGCGAAGTCGTTCTGAAGGAGAAGACGCCGACTTCGGAAGGTGGCTTCATTCCGCTGAATGCTCTGAAGAGCAACGGCGGGATTGCTCCCGCGCCGAGCCAGCCCACGGCTCCCGAGGTGAGCGAACCGGTACTGGGAGACTAAGAGCAGAGGTAGCGCGGTCGCCCTCGCCCGGTCGCTGCACAGGTTTGTAGTCAGGGAAGGGCCGCCGAAAGGCGGCCCGTTTTTTTGTGCTTGATTCAGCGACAGAGCGGCTGGAGCCGCTCCACCGGCTAACTCCACAATTGCGCTCTACCCAGGATGCTTTCTGCCGGGATCAGGAGGGACGTGATCCTGGAGATATTTCCGCAGCCTGGGGGATTTTGAGCGCCATTGGACCATGCACATCAGGGAGGAAGTTGTGAAACTCCGACTCGCTCATGTCGGGTTTGTAGAGAACGACCATGAACTTAGGCATCGATGCGCTGCCTCTTTTCGTCCGTGGAGGGTCGGTTCGTCCCCACCCGGCGAGGTGCTTGAAACCCGTCGGCGCCATTAGTTTCGAACAAACTCCACAACTTCCTTCAACAGCACCTTTCTGCCCCGCTCCTCCCGATCCAAGTGGACGAAATGCGTCGCGCCCGGAAGTACGACCACCTTAATGGGCGCATGCACTAAGTGCGCCTTCAACTTCTCCCGATCCGCCGCGCGCGACCAGAAATCTCGTTCCGAGGCGAGAACCAGGGTTGGTGTATGGATCAACGACGCATCCCACAACTGCCGCCCGGTTGCCAGGTAAAAGCTGTCTTCCATGGCGCCGTTGGGCGAACGGAAGCAAGGTGGCGAGTGCTCGCTGCTCCTTGGGTCACTGGCCAGAGCCGCGCGAATATAAGCCTCCGCTACGGCCGGATCGCGCCAACTCGATTTGTCTTCGGCCGGGATGCTGCGGTTCCACGCACTCAGCAGGGAATCCGCGGTGTTACAGCGGTAAGCGCCGATTGCGGGATTCAGGTGGCCGGGATGCGCCGGATCTTCGATGTCCGATCCATGTCCCATCAACGGATGTGGCGCATCGGCACCATACAAGGAGTTCAGCAGGACGAGATGGCTGAGCTTTTCCGGGTGCAGAGTGGCATAGTATCCGGCCCATTGCCCGCCTGTTGCCCACCCGAACAGCGACACTCGTGCCGCTCTTGTGCGTGTGCGGATAAAATCCACGGCGGAATCGATATCCTGCGCGGCCTCCCGTGATCGCACCAAAGGGCTATGCTTCTCGGCGGGTTCGTCCATTTCGAGGGGCCGCGTGGATTCCCCATAACCGCGAATGTCAACGATGTATACGCAGAACCCAGCGGATGCAAGGTCGACGGCCAGCGAACCACCCGGAACGCCGAGGTCGAACGACGCCACGCCCGGCACGCGAGCGCCATGAACTAGAAGAATTGGTTCGCACTTGATCTTCGACTCCGTTCGAACTTCGCGGATGTGAATGCGAATGTCCGTTTCACCATCAGCAAAAAAGTCAGCGCGAGTGACAGCCGCGGACGCCCGAAAAACTAGCGTCGTCAGCAGGAGGCAGTGAACCCATCCTCGATTCAAGCCGGGCATGGTCTGACATTATAGAGATCCAGTTGCTGGTAACTGGATGTGCTGTCCCAGTGAATTCGCTACTACGCTCCAGTTGTTCTCACGACAGATGACTAGCCTGCGATCTGCTGGTCTTTCACTTGGACACTTTGCTAGAGTCTGGGGCAAGCACTGCGTTATCTCCGAGGAGATTGATATGGCGAAGGCACCGCTGATCTTTACCTATTACATTGCCGCCCCCATCGAGAAGGTCTGGGATGGATTCGTTTCGAAAGAGGCGAATCACAAAATCTTCATGGGCGCGGATTTTGAGGTGGATCTGAAACCGGGCGGGGCAATGACCTGGTCGGGGCCGGGTAAGGATGGGAAGCCGACACGGTATGTGACGGGTGAGGTTGTGCGGGTGGAGGCGCCGAAGCTGTTCGAGTACAAGTTCGGCATGGGGGATGGGGCGGTGAGGTCGAGGGTGAAGGTGGAGTTGACTCCGGAGACGGAGGCGGTGAAAGTCGTGGTGACGAATGATGAGTGGGCGGATAACGATCCGGCATATACACAGAATGCGGATGGGTGGCCGCGAATTCTTTCGCGATTGAAGACTCTGCTGGAGACGGGAAAGACGTTCCGGCCGCACTAGAACCAGTGGACTCTTGCTGTGGATTTGTTCGTGCGGAGGCGGCAGGGGTCAGAGTAACGAGTACCGAGAAGTAAAACGTTGAGAAGGGAAAATAGAAGCCAGGTCGCGGTCGTTACGCCCAGGCCTTAGCCGCAAACGACGTCTTCCGCTTGTACTCCTTGTACCCCCGCGGGGTCAGTCGGATTACACCGCGAACTTCCTCTTCGACCAGTCCTTCATTGCGGAGTTCGGAGACGGTCTGCCGGGCAAACGACGACGCGACGGTTGGCTGCGGCAGCTGCGTGTACTCCGTGGGGTCTTCCTCGTAACGCTCGGCCAGGCGATGAATCAATTGTTCTGAAAAATCGTTTTCAATCATCAGCGTACCCATGCCCATCATCCTATTTGTACCCGCCGACGCGGGGTATGGCCCGTCCGTGGTAGGAAGGACATTACCGAGGTGCTTGTACGGAGGGACCGCCCGGTGCAGTTACCCTCGAAAACAGGGGCGAATATGGCACAGCCTCGGCCCTGACAGCCCTAGCTCGTCCCCGCTATACTTCTTTATGTATCCCTGACATCTCTCGTGAGGACGTTCATGCACTTTGCCCGTCCGGGAATTCTGATGCTCCTGTTTGTGTTCTGCACGCTAGCTCTTGCCATGACCCTGCTGGCCGCCAATAAAGACGCCCCGCCTAGCCTGACTTATCCGAAAGCCAAAACTGTCGATCAGGTCGACGACTACCACGGCACGAAGGTCGCCGATCCCTATCGCGGCCTGGAAGACACGGATTCTGCCGACACCCGTGCCTGGGTGGAAGAGGAAAACAAGGTCACGTTTCATTACCTCGAGCAGATTCCTTACCGGCAGGCCATTCACGACCGCTTGAAGAAGCTGTGGAACTACGAGCGCTACGGGGTGCCCGAGCAGCAGGGCGGACGCTACTTCTACCAGCACAACACCGGCCTGCAGAATCAGAACATTCTTCTTGTCGCCGACTCGCTGACCGCTGAGCCTCGCCTGCTGCTCGATCCCAACACGCTTTCAGCGGATGGGACGGTGGCGCTCGTTGGTCACGCGGTCACCGATGATGGCAAGCTGCTGGCTTACGGGACCTCGGCGTCCGGTTCGGACTGGATGGAATGGCGCGTGCGCGACGTCGATACCGGCAAGGACATGCCCGACCTGGTGAAATGGGTGAAATTCTCCGGCGCCTCGTGGACGAAGGATGGGAAAGGCTTCTTCTACAGCCGCTACGATGAGCCGAAGGAAGGCACCATGCTGCGCGATGCCAACTACTTCCACAAGCTCTACTATCACAAGCTGGGAACGCCGCAGTCGGAAGACAAGCTGATTTACGATCGACCCGACAACAAGGAACTCGGTTTCGGTGGGGGCGTTACCGACGATGGACGCTACCTGATCATCAGCGTTTGGCAGGGCACGTCTCCGAAGAACCGGCTCTACTACAAAGACCTGTCCAAGCCTGATTCGGAAGTCGTCAAGTTGCTGGATGACTTCGACGCTGAGTACCAGTTCCTTGACAACGACGGGCCGGTGTTCTGGATCAAGACCGATCTGGATGCACCGCGCGGGCGGGTCATCGCGATCGATACCAGCCATCCGGAGCGCGCCGCCTGGAAGACGATCGTTCCCCAGAGCCCCGACAAGCTTGAGCATGCGAATGTCGTAAACAACACTTTCCTGCTCAGCTATCTGAAGGATGCACAGAGCGAAGTCCGCATCTACAGCCTCGAGGGCAAGCTGATCCGTAGCGTCGATCTGCCGGGAATTGGGACGGCGGAAGGTTTCGGCGGAAAGCGCAAGGATACAGAGACGTTTTACGCTTTTACCAGCTTCATCACCCCCACCACGATTTACCGCTACGATCTGGCAGCAGGGAAGTCGGGCGTGTTCCGCCAGCCCAAGGTTGATTTCGATTCCAGTCGATATGAAACGAAGCAGGTCTTCTACACGAGCAAAGACGGGACACGCGTGCCCATGTTCATCACGGCGAAGAAAGGGCTGAAGCTCGACGGGCAGAACCCGGTGCTGCTCTATGCCTACGGCGGTTTCAACATCTCGATGACCCCGGCCTTCTCGGTTGGAAACGCGGTTTGGCTCGAAATGGGCGGTGTTTACGCCCAGCCCAGCCTGCGCGGGGGAGGCGAGTACGGCGAGGAATGGCACCAGGCGGGAACCTTGTTACGAAAACAGAACGTGTTTGATGACTTCATCGCTGCCGCGGGGTGGCTGATTGCCAACAAGTACACCTCGCCATCAAAACTGGCCATTCGAGGCGGCAGCAATGGAGGCCTTCTGGTGGGCGCCTGCCTGACGCAACGTCCCGATCTTTTCGGTGCCACCCTGCCCGCGGTCGGCGTAATGGATATGCTGCGCTTCCATAAGTTCACCATTGGGTGGGCGTGGACCTCGGACTACGGGTCTTCGGATGATCCGGCGATGTTCAAGGCTCTGTACGCGTATTCGCCTTTACACAACCTGAAGCCGGGAACGAAGTATCCCGCCACCATGGTGACGACTGCGGACCACGATGACCGCGTGGTCCCCGGGCACAGCTTCAAATTCGCGGCCACGCTGCAGGCGGATCAGTCAGGCCCGGCCCCGGTTCTCATTCGGATTGAAACCAAAGCAGGGCACGGGGCGGGTAAGCCGATTTCGAAGATGATCGAGGAAACGGGAGACTCGTGGGCGTTCGTGGCCCACAATTTGAATATGGATGTGCAGCTGAAGTAGACATCGCACCGATCGTAGCTTGCCCACTTCCCGGTGGTGATGAGCCGGGTAGTGGGTGTCTCTGCCGTTCCGCCTACCCTCCTTCCTGCTCACCAAATAACCAATTGGTCGTCTCAGTTGCGTGCAGCACGCATCCCGAGGAGATGATGATATGCGCTCGCGGTTCCGACTCTCTCTGGCTGTGATCTGGGTGTGCCTATTCGCCGTCGCGCTCGCCCAGGAGGCAAAGGAAATTCACTATCGCCTCGACAACACCAAGGATCTTGTTGCGGTTGGTGGCCGGCTGGAGCCGGTGACGTACCGGGGACGCAGCGCGCTGCATCTTGTGCCCGTGTCCGGGCAAGGGGATAGCGAAGACATGATCGCTATTCTCACGGGGCCGGATTTCAAAGACGGCGTCATCGAGATCGAGGTGGCCGGTTCCCCGGGCACGGGCGCTCCCGCGGACTCGCGTGGATTTATTGGAGTCGCTTTCCGCGTGCAGGAGAAAGGCGCGAAAGGCGAGTACTTCTATCTGCGGCCGACAAATGCGCGCTGTGATGACCAGTTGCGGCGCAATCACAGCACGCAGTACGTGTCGGCGCCCGACTATCCGTGGCAGCGTCTGCGCAAGGAAAATCCTGGCGTTTACGAGTCTTATGCCGATATGGAGCCGGGGGCGTGGACGAAAATGAAGATCGTGGTTTCTGGGACGAAAGCGCAGTTGTATGTGAATGGCGCTGCGCAGCCGGCGCTGGTCGTCAATGATTTGAAGCTGGGCGACAGTCACGGACAGATTGCACTGTGGGCGCACAATTCCACGGACGCTTATTTTTCGAACCTCACGATTAAATAGGCCGCGCAGAACGAAAGCATTACTCTAAAAACGAAGGAAGCCGCCCCTGCAGGCGGCTTCTTCCATCGTGCAACCAGACTCTTAGAACGCGCGCGCCTGGGTCAGATCCCAGCAAGCTTTGGTGCCGGTGCCGTTGTCGGCGACACAAATTTTCTCGTAGCTGAAACCGATTTGTTCCGACGGGACTTCGTTTCCGTGGTCGCCGCCCAGCTGGAAGCTGGAGATGAGCACGTCCTGCAGTGTCACGGTGAAGGTGTCGTCCTTCTGCTGGTCTTGCTGGACCACGGTGACCGTCTTGAAAACCTTGCCCGTGACCGAGGCCGCGAACAGCAAGGGCGTGCAGCCATCGGCACGCCGGGAGATATTTAAGTCGCTGAGGTTTGCCTTTCCAGCACCGCTGCCGCCGCCACCCGTGTTGGTCTGCGTAGGCGTGGTCACGCCAAAGTTCCACGACAGTGCAGGGATTGTTCCCTGGTTGTTGTTGCAGGTGAAGCCATCCACGGCGACTGTGATCGTGGAGCGGCCATCGGATCGTGCCCGCGGGTTCTGTGCCAGCGCCACCGCCGCGCCCACCAGCGTAAACACGAACAGCATCGAAAGCTTTCTCAGCATGAGTGTCTTCTCCGGATATTGGGTTATGCGGGAGCGATCGTTCCCGACCATTCCGCGACCATCAGCGGGAAGGGAAGCGACTTCTACTTCGCTGTGGGATTGCCCCCAGAGAACTGCCGGGCGGTGGGGATTGCAGCCCTGATCCTGTTCTCAACGGCATCGAGTGTGGCCTAGACCAAGTATCCGCGGCTAGTTACGGACGTCCACAAGGCCGAATGGTCCGCTTTCGCCGCCATGGTACCCAGTCGGTTGTGGCGGTTCTGCCGCAATCTTTGCGTCCTCTATGCCAACTGTGCTGAGCCGCTTTGTTCGGAAAACGGAACAAAACTAGTTCGTTTGTCCATAAACGCGTTTTGTTCGCGAAGATTCTCGAGACCGAGGAGATGCAACTTTGAATATCCCAGGGATTCTGGCCGAACTCAAAGCGGAACGCCGCCGTCTGAACCGGGCGATCGCTGCCCTCGAGAAGCTCGTTTACACCGCGCCCAAGGAGAGAAGATCATCCCACTCCGGCATCGCGCCTCGCAGAAAGAAGGCAGGAACGCCGCCCGCCCTCAAGGATCAGCGAAGCAAAGAACAGAGAGGCAAGCTGCTGCTTTTCCGCAAGCCTAGGAAAAGGGTGCGCTCCAAATCGTCGCAAGCTGAAGAAGCCTGATAACGTCGTCTCTGACGCCAAAAGCGCGCCACCTGCCTGGCCTGTGACGGGCACTGCGATGTCGCTTGCGTCCTGTTATTTTCCAGTCGCCCTCGGAGCGGCCGCGGGTGTAGTTGTGATTTAGGCGTATACTCTCTGCCCGACGGCAGGCGACCAGGTAATCCACGCCCAAGTCGCCCTGACCTCGATGTGTCCCTGACAAGCAGGACCTCAACTTTTCCCGGGAGGCTTCCCATGTCACCACGGCGTCACATTTCCATTCTCATCATCCTGACATTGTTCCTGATCACAACAGTCGGTTGCGGCCGGCACGATAGTGACGAGAAATATTTCCTGGTGACCAACAACGTCCAGTTGCCCTACTGGCAGGAGGCCAAGGCGGGATTCATGCAGGCGTCGGAGCAACTCCGGGTGCAGGCCAAGGTGGTGGGACCTGACTCGTATGATGCGAAGGCGGAGTTGGCGGCGTTCGAAGATGCCGTCAAGAAGAAGCCGGCCGGAATCCTGATCAGCGTCGCCGACCCGGCGGTACTGATGTATGGCATCAACAACGCAATCGCCGCCGGCATTCCGGTCATCACCATAGACGCGGATGCCCCTGTCAGTAAGCGCCTATTCTTTGTCGGTACCAACAACTACCAGGCTGGGTTGCTGGGCGGCAAGCGTCTGGCAGAAGAATTAAAAGACAAGGGCAACGTGGTGTTCTTCACCATCCCCGAGCAAACGAATCTGGCGGAGCGTCTGCGCGGCTATCGCGAGGCATTGGGCCGCTTTCCCGACATTCACGTGGTGCGCGTGGTGGACATCGCCGGTGATCCCAGGGTTGCGTTCGATACCACAGGAGAAATTCTGGGGAAAGATGCCGACAAAGTGAACGCGTTCGTTTGCCTCGAGGCGCAGGCTGGGCGCGAGGTAGCCACCGTACTCAACAACCGGAACGTGAAGAACAAGATTGTGATCGCCATGGACACCGACGCCGATACGCTCGATTGGATCGACAAAGGCGTCATCGCCGCGACCATCGCGCAAAAGCCTTACACCATGAGCCTGGTCGGCTTGCATATGCTCGACGATCTTTATCACAACAAAATTCCTAAACTCGATAACGACTGGTCGAAGGACAGCTTTGCTCCGATCCCGGCGTTCGTGGATACTGGCACCGCCGTCATCGACAAAAATAATCTGAAGGCATTCCGCGACGCCAAGGAGGCGGCGACCAAGGCGGGCAAATAGTAGGCGCGGCACCATGTGCTTTTAAACCCATCGCACTCGTGGTGTAGACTTTCGCGTCGCGGGTTGACAAAGACGAGTTCACCACAGAGTCACAGAGGCACAGAGAATCATCGGCTTCTTTCGGTGACTCTGTGTCTCTGTAATGAAAAGACTTTGCTTTGTCCCGCCGGCTGCGGCTTTCGGCGGAGGGTCCATGAAGAAATCAAGAGATCTGGTCAAACCTTTTCGGATCGAACACGGTAAGCACTTCCGTCTCAAAGATCACAATCCCGGGGAGACCGCTGGTGTCCACAGCAAGGCCGAAGCGGAGAAGCTGCTGAAGGAAGGCGTGGAAAAACTCGCGGACCTCCAGGACAAGCTCTACGCGCAGGACAGCTACGCTCTTCTGCTTGTCTTTCAAGCCATGGACGCAGCCGGGAAAGATGGTGTCATCAAACACGTGATGTCGGGCGTAAACCCGCAAGGCTGCCAGGTTTACTCGTTCAAAGCCCCGTCGAGCGAGGAACTCGATCACGACTATATGTGGCGCGCGGTGACGCGCATGCCTGAGCGTGGCCGCATCGGCATTTTCAATCGCTCCTACTACGAGGAAGTTCTGGTGGTACGTGTGCATCCAGAACTGCTGGCCGCCGAACACATCCCTCCCGGCCTCATCACCAAGGACGTGTGGAAGGAACGCTTCGAAGACATCAACAGCTACGAACGCTATCTCACGCGGAACGGGATCGTCATCCGGAAGTTCTTCCTCAACCTCTCAAAAAAGGAGCAGAAGAGACGGTTCCTCGCCCGGCTTGACGAACCGGAGAAGAACTGGAAATTTTCCGCTGCTGACATCAAGGAACGCGCCTGCTGGGGCGACTACATGGAGGCGTTCGAAGACATGATCCACCATACCGCCACATCCGACGCACCCTGGCACGTGATTCCGGCCGACAATAAGTGGTTCACCCGGATAGCGGTTGCCGAGGCTGTCATCGATACGCTCGAGAGCCTGAAGCTCTCCTACCCCAAGGTCGACGATGCGAAAGCCAAGGAACTTGCGGCCGCGCGAAAGCTTCTGGCGCAGAAAAAGTAGACGGCAAAGCGCGGCACAGACTTCCGCCAGATTTTCTGACACATGCCCCTGGGTCAGGCCCTCGATGCTGAGGCCGGTTCTAGACCGAAGTCATCTCTTTCCCTCTGATGCCGCAGCGAGTTACGATAGCCGATTCAAAAACTTCTCCTGGAGAGCAAGCACCCATGGTGACCCAGAATCGTCTGCCACAAATTGCCACGTTTCTTGTCAGTGCGCTGTTTATCCTTTCGCTGACGGCAGCCGCTCAAAAGAAGTCGCCCGAGAACAAGAATACCGAGCCTACCGCGCAAGTCGCTCCCAAGGCCGAAACTCCGGAGGCGACCGAGCATGAAGACCCGATGTTCAAGGGGATGAAGTACCGGCTCGTGGGGCCTTTCCGTGGCGGGCGCTCTCTGACGGCCTCCGGAATTCCCGGCGATCCGACCACGTATTACTTCGGCGCAACTGGAGGCGGGGTTTGGAAGTCGACTGACGGCGCTCTCACGTGGAAGCCGGTTTTTGAAAAAGAAAACTCACCCGCCATCGGCAGCTTGGCTGTGGCTGTCTCGAATCCCAACGTCGTTTATGTGGGGACCGGGGAGGCTTGCTTGCGCGGCAACATCGCACAAGGCGACGGCGTCTACAAGACTCTGGACGGGGGCAAGACCTGGAAGAACGTTGGCCTGCGCGACTCGCGTGCGATTGGCAAGGTGATCGTAAACCCGACTAACCCTGACATCGCGTTTGTGGCCGCTCTGGGGCATCCCTACGGGCCGAATCCTGAACGCGGAATTTTCCGCACACTCGACGGCGGCAAGACCTGGGAAAAGGTTCTCTACAAAGACGAGAACACCGGCGCAGTTGATGTTGCGTTCGATCCGCGCAATCCGAACATCATTTTTGCGTCGCTCTGGCAGGTGCGCCGAGTGCCCTGGAATTTATCGAGTGGCGGCCCGGGAAGCGGGCTCTACCGCTCAAGCGATGGCGGCACAACCTGGAAGCATCTCGATGAAAAGGGGCTTCCGAAAGGGCCCTACGGCCGGATCGGTGTTTCGGTCGCGGCCAATTCCGATCGCATCTATGCGCTCATCGAAGCGGCTGAAGGCGGCCTGTACCGCTCCGACGACGGCGGCGACTCCTGGCAACTGGTGAACGGCAGCCACAGCCTGATTCAGCGGCCGTGGTATTACATGCACATCATCGCCGACCCGCAGGATCGCGACACCGTCTATGTCATGGATGTCGACGCGTACCGCTCCACCGACGGCGGCCGGTCGTTTAACAAGTTCAAGCTCCCGCACGGCGACAATCACGGTTTGTGGATTGATCCGGAAAACACAAACCGCATGATCGCTTCCAATGACGGCGGCGTAACGGTCTCGATCGACGGCGGGAAGACCTGGTCCCGTCAGGACAACCAGCCGACCGCGCAGTTTTACCACGTAATCGCCGATAACCGGACGCCGTACTACATCTACGGCGCGCAGCAGGACAATAGTACTGTGGCCATCGCCACCCGCAGCGACGACGGTCTGATTGACCGCTCCGACTGGTACCCGGTGGGGGGAGGGGAAGCTGGGTACATCGCGCCTTACCCGCCCGAACCAACTATCGTGTATGCAGCCGACTACGAAGGCCTGATCACTCGCTTCGACAAGCGCACCGGACAGCTTCGCAACATTACCAATCAGACGCACCTGACCGACGCAGGCGGCGCGGGTATTCTCGAACACCGCTTCCAATGGACTTCTCCGGTGATGATTTCTCCCAATGATCCGGAGACGCTTTATCACGCGGGTGAGAAACTCTTCAAAACCACCGACGGCGGCGTGCACTGGGAAGCCATCAGTCCCGACCTCACGCGCAACGACAGGTCCAAGCAGGGACCCTCGGGCGGATCGATCACCATCGATGACACCGGCACCGAGTATTACGACACCATCTTCGCGGTGGCGGAATCTGCGGCCGCTAAGGGCCTGATTTGGGTGGGCACCGACGATGGCCTCGTTCAAGTCACGCAGGATGGCGGCAAGACCTGGGCCAACGTGACGCCCAAAGATCTTCCCGAATGGAGCCGTATCAGCCAGATCGAGGCCTCTCCATTCGACGCAGGAACTGCTTATGTCGCCGTCGATCGCCATCAGAACGATGATGTGCGTCCGTACATCTTCAAGACCGTTGACTATGGCAAGACCTGGACCAGCGGGGCAAAGGGAATTCCGGACACGGACTTCGTGCGGGCGGTGCGGGAAGATCCCAAAAAGCGCGGCCTGCTTTATGCCGGTACCGAGCATGGCGTCTACGTTTCCTTTAATGGCGGCGGCGAGTGGCGGCCTCTGCAGCTGAATCTGCCGCATGTTCCGATTCATGACTTGATCGTCAAGAACGATGATCTTGTGCTGGCGACCCACGGGCGTGCGTTCTGGATGCTCGACGACCTGAGCCCGGTTCGGCAGTTCACCCCTGACATCGGAAACAAAGCCGTGCATCTGTACACACCGGCGGTCGCGCAACGCATTCACAATCCCGAGGAAACACCGCATCACGCCGAACTGGTCGGAACAAACCCGCCGTCCGGCGCGGTCATCGACTTCTATGTGAAGACAGCTCCCAAGGGCGAAAGCACCATCGAGATTCTCGACAGCCAGGGCAAGACGATTCGCAAATATTCGAGCACCAAGACTGAGACGCCCGACGAGCCGCTTGATCCCGACGACAAAAAGCCTGAGAAAGAACTCAAGGTTGAGGCCGGCCTGAACCGTTTCGTGTGGGATCTGCACTACGAAAATGCCAATCGCGTTCCCGGCTACTACCTGTGGGAATACAACTCGGGCGCGCGTGGCCCACTGGCGTTGCCTGGCAAGTACCAAGTGAAGCTCACGGTGGAGGGCCAGAGCCAGACCGTGCCGCTGGAAGTGAAACTGGATCCGCGTGTTAAGACTTCGCAGGCGGATCTCGAAGGACAGTTCAATCTGCTGATGGAAATTCGCGAGCAATTGAATCGCGTTTATGCAGCCGCGAACCAGATTGAAGATGTGCGTGCGCAAACCGAAGGCCTGAAACGCCGTCTGCCCGACGATGACGCGTCGCGCGCGTTGGCCAGCTCCGCCGACGGATTAGCCGCCAAGCTGGTATCGGCGCGCGAACCGTTTGTGAATCTGAAAATTTCTGCCAATGAGGACTCGCTGGCATATCGCCCGGGCATCGACGGTCAGCTCGCCTTCCTGTCAATTATTGTGGGTAGCGGCTGCGACTGCGGCCCCACCGAATCCGCGCGCCAGCGCTTCGACGACCTGAAGAAGCAAACTGATGATGCGATCGCCAAGTGGAACGATCTTCAGAAAACCGATGTCGCCGCCTTTCAGAAACTGGCGGCTGACCGGGGTATGCAGCCGGTTGCGATTCCCGCACCCAGCAGCCGGGTCAGTTCAGGAGAGAACGAACCTTAAAACGTTCCATACCGGCTAGCGGGAAGGACGATCATCCCCACAGGAAACCGTGCCCTCGCGAAACGCGTATTCGCAGTGCCATTGAAACCCGTTGGCATCATGCTGCCCGTATCCCCACACTCTGAGGTGGAGTGTCTGCCCGGCCACCCCCGATGCCTCGATGAATACGTGATCGTTTTGGCGCAGCGTTTCTCGGAGATCCACGGGGATGACGCGAAGCAGAGTGCGTTTGTCGAGCACAATCGAGTCGATGGTATCGGCGACCGAAAATACCAGAGCCCGCGAGGTCTTCTTGCCTACGTATTCGGTGACGACCAGGTAGTCATCGCTGGACCAGGCCACCGCCGCCACTCCGATGTAATCGCAAAGCTTGCGCGCGCGACCGGTGGCTTTTTCCACCAGCCAGAGGGAAAGAGACGTCCCGACGAATTCGTTGGGGCCACCTTTTCCCTCGAGATTGCGCACAACGAACCTGCCGTCGGGTGAGGCCAACTCTTTTGCCTTGGGGAACAGGACAAAAGGAGCGGCCACCGACTGGGTGATCAGGATCGCGGACAGCATCGCACCGGCCAGTACAATTCGAGCTTGGCGCATCCCGTGTCCTCCCCGCCATTCTGAGTGGTTCGGTGCGGCTTGGAAGTGATCCAGTTCACAGTGCAACGTTACTTCGGGTTTTCGGGAAGCATGAAGGCACGGGACGGCGCCAATTTGCCCGCTGCAAGAAGCCTAAAATTGTTTCCCAAAGCCTACCTCCTCTTCTTCAAGTACTTCCGGGTGATAAAATTCTTTCATCCCTGTTGATAACAAGGCAGTTAGATTTAGATTTTCTGCATCCAAGCTAAGGCGGAAGGGGGGCGAACTGGGGTTCGAGCCCAAACCGCTTGCCCGGAAACCCCGCGATTTCGTCAGAACGGCGAAATTTCGGACACCAAAAACCGATCCCACGTGCGTCTTCTTGGCATCGCAACTAACTCTCGGATACTGGGGCGAACCGAGTCTTTCTGCGGCAGGCGCGAAGTCTGTGCGCGAAGGGACGAGTTTGTCAGCGACAACGCGCACGCCCGTTGTCATGGAGGCGGCGCGCTGGAGCTTGCTATCCCGACGGCTTGCAACCGTCTAAGGAGCTACGAGCATGAGACATGTCTGGGCTGTGGTGATTCTGGGATTGTTGCCACTCACCGTCTTCGGACAGCAACCTGGAGCCAGCGCTGCGGGCAACACGCCCGATTCCGACTTGGCGCAGCACATTCGAGAACTCGAAGATCGCGTGATCGCGCTCGAGGGGCAGGTGCGCATGCTGAAGGCCGCCGCCACGCAACCAGCTCCGGCTCAGCCCGGTGCAGCTCAGCCCGCGGAATCCTCCGCGCAAGCTGCCGCTGTTCCGCAGCCGGCCCCCACTCCTGCGGCTCCCGCGACGCAAGCCGAAGCTCTGGCTGCCACGCAGGGTCCGAATCTTGGGGGCGCGGGCGCTTCGGCCGCGAAGGCTCTGAATCCCGATATCAGCGTAATCGGCGACTTCATCGGCGCGATGGGCGGCAACTCCGAACAGAACACAGTTTCCCTTCAGCCCATTCCCGCATTCCAGATGCACGAATCCGAGATCGGATTGCAGTCGATCATCGATCCCTATGCGCGGGGCGACTTCTTCATTTCGTTTGGAGAGGAAGGCGTGAACCTCGAAGAGGGCTTTATCACTTTCACTGCCTTGCCTGGGAGCTTCGTCGCCAAGGTTGGCAAGATGCGTTCTGCTTTCGGCAAGGTGAATACGATGCACAATCACGTGCTGCCTTGGGTGGATCGTCCATTGGTGACCAACAACCTGGTGGCCGGCGAGGACGGAATCAATGATGCCGGCTTTTCGGTGGAGCGCATCTTGCCCGCGCCCAAGGGCA
Source organism: uncultured Acidobacteriota bacterium (assembly GCA_963765755.1). Classification (GTDB taxonomy): domain Bacteria; phylum Acidobacteriota; class Terriglobia; order Terriglobales; family Acidobacteriaceae; genus Gp1-AA133. The sequence continues at coordinate 47,410 of CAVXXV010000011.1, forward strand.
TCTTTCTGGAGGCGACAGGCCAGCTTTTCCGCGGCGATTCTGGCGACGTGTTCCAATCCTCGCAGCGCAGCGACGTAAGCGCGGTGGCGCATCTACGCGGCTATCGTGACTTGAACGAATCGACCAATCTGGACCTTGGAGTTTCGTACGCCCGCGGCCACAACGATCTGGGCACAAACTTCCTGACCCACTTGTATGGCGTCGATGCCACACTGCGGTGGAAACCGTTGCGCCGCTCCATCTACCATTCTTTTGTGGGGCGGAGCGAGTTTATCTGGAGTGATCGCCAGCAGTTCCCGGCGTCGCAGAAGTCTTTCGGCTATTATGCGTCGGCTGATTACCAACTGGCCCGTCGCTGGTTTGTGGGCGGCCGTTTTGACCACTCCGACCGTAGCCGCGACGACGCCTTGACCGACAAAGGGGGCTCGGTGACCCTTACCTATTGGCCCAGCGAGTTCAGCCAACTGCGCGGGCAGTATCGCTTTACGCATTATGCGAATAACATCGATGCAAATGAATTGTTCTTTCAGTTGATCTTTTCTCTGGGCGCGCATGGGGCGCACCCGTTCTAGTTATGGAAGGATAGGAATGTTGAATCGCTTCAAGACACTGCTGATTCTTTTCTCGCTGTCGGCCTTGCTTCTGCCCAATTGGGTGGAGGCTAAGAAGCTCAATGTCGTCACAGCCACCACCGACCTGGCGGCGCTCGTACAGGAGGTGGGAGGCGACAAGATTCAGGTCGAATCCATCGCCAAGGGCTACCAGGATCCGCACTTCGTCGAGGCCAAGCCCAGTTTTCTGCTGAAGCTGCGCCAGGCCGATCTGCTGATTGTGGTGGGCCTGCAACTCGAGATCGGATGGCTGCCTCCGCTTATCAACCAGAGCGGAAACGCCCGGATCCAGGTTGGGGCGGCCGGCTACCTCGACGCGTCGCAGTTCGCGGAAATTCTCGATATCCCCACCGGACAGGTGACGCGCGCCATGGGCGATGTGCATCCGCTGGGTAATCCCCACTACTGGCTTGATCCCGATAATGGCCGCCGCATTGCGCGCGGCTTCGCGGGCAAACTTGGGGAACTCGATCCGCCCGACGCTGCCTACTACCAGCAGCGCTTTCAGGATTTCGACAAGCGCCTGACCGCAGCCGAGCAGAAATGGGACGCCGACATGAAGCCTTATCGCGGCCGGAAAGTCGTCACCTATCACAATTCATTTCCCAATTTTGCCAAGCATTTCGGAATGAACGTGATTGGTTATGTTGAGCCGCGACCGGGAATTCCGCCAACGCCGAGCCACACCATCGAACTGATAGGCCTGATGAAGCGCGAAAACTGCAAGCTCATCCTGGTCGAGCCCTATTTTGATTTGAAGACGCCGCAGTCGATTGCGCGGGATACCGGGGGGCAGGTGGTTCAGTATCTGCCTTCGGTGGGCGGCGAAAAAGACGTGACCGACTATTTCAAGTTATTCGATTACGATATCGGATTGCTCACAAAGGCATTCCAGGCAACGCAGTAGGTTTCGAGGAGAGCGATGGAGATTCTTCCTTTTTTGATCTGGCCCTTCGTGGCCAGCCTGATTCTGACCGGCATCCATGCGTACCTGGGGGTGCACGTCGTCGAGCGCGGAGTGATCTTTGTCGACCTGGCGCTCGCGCAGATCGCCGCTCTGGGGGCAACCATCGCGATCCTAGTGGGCATGGACCCGCATGGGCGGGGCGCCTACTTCCTGAGCCTGGGTTTCACGTTTCTGGGCGCTGCCATCTTCGCAATGGCTCGCTCCCGACGCGGGCACATCCCGCAGGAAGCGTTCATTGGAATCGCCTACGCCGTCGCTTCGGCCGCCGCCATCCTGGCGATGAGCAAGGCCACCGGAGAAACCGAGCACCTGAAGGACATGCTGGTCGGAAACATCCTGTCAGTCTCGCGGGGCGAGGTCGCCAAGACTGCGATTCTGTACGGTGCGGTCGGCCTGTTCCATTACATCTTTCGTCACAAGTTTCTGCTGATCTCAACCAATACCGCCGAGGCCGAGCGCCAGGGCCTCAACGTCCGCCTGTGGGATTTTCTGTTCTACGCTTCGTTTGGTTTCGTCGTGACTTCCTCGGTGGCCATCGCTGGAGTCCTGCTGGTGTTCTGCTACCTGATCGTGCCGTCGGTCGGAGCCATGCTGTTCGCCGACCGGGTGGGCCCGCGCCTTGCCATCGGCTGGACCATGGGAACGCTGGTTTCCGCGCTCGGAGTCTACTTCTCGGTGAGTCTCGATACGCCGACCGGCGCGACCATTGTGTGCACCTTCGGCGCGGTGCTGATCCTGATGTTCCTCGTCCACTTGCTGTTCTTCCATGGCCATAAAGCGCACGTGCTCGAAGGGGCAAAGTCGGCGGAAAGCCAACAGGAACCGGCGCTGGAAAGCCGCCGGTAATCCCCCCAAATTGAATGGGAAACCAGCTTCCGCGGGCGAGGTCCTTCGGCTTCGCTCAGGGCGGGCTGCCCGTCGCTCCACTGGCTACGCGTGACAGGTAACGGTTCGGGAATGGTGACGACGTATTACTTCAGTGCTACCTGATAGCACTTTTGGTGCATTGCACCATTGGTGTCCCGCTGCTAACTTTCTGCATGTAAGAGGCTCCTCCCCTTCGGTACGAGGCCGCATCTGTTCTCGGGGTGAGCTTATGAGGATTATGCATGTTTGCTACGCGGCGCTGGGATTTGCGGTGGCCCGCTGGATTTTCAAACGTCAGCCGGTGGTCGATCCTGTATCGCGTTTTCGCACTTCAGGCCTCCTGTAACACCCACTGAACGCTCGAGGGCGCCCCGCCCCGTTGCACGCCACTTCTGGACGGGCCGCCCTCGTTATTTTCCTGCCAAGGTTCTAGCACCTACGTTCGTTCTCACCCTGCCCAGACTCGCTACAATTTCCCTGTAAGTTTCGTGCGCCTTGCGGCTATCGACGCGCCTCCTCCCGCCATCGCCGCCTGGCATAGAGAACCTTTTCGAATGACCGTGTCTGGGACCTTGGGCCAAACAATTTGCGGCAGGTTGATTCGCCGGGCCGCCCGCCGGGGAGATCGCTTTTGGAGGATGGTCTCCCTTAAAGCGATGGGCCCGATTATTCTCCTCGCGCTGTGCGCAATTTTCTGGACCTCGGCCGGCTATGCGCAATCCGAAGATCGTCCAGTGCCACTCGGGGATCTGGCGCGATCGCTGCGTAAGAAGAAAGAGCAGCCTCAATCCTCGTCACCGACCGTGGCTCAGACCCCGGCTCCGTCTGCCCCATCCAAGACCGTCATCGACAACGACAATTTCACCCAGGTTCTGGAAGATGCGGAGAGCCGCCACCTCGCCAATACGAGCATGCTGTACTCATTCGAGGGTGCAGCCAAGATGTTCCAGATCTCCTCGCCCGATGTGACTTGCAGTCTATCCTTCAACGGTCACATGAGCTCTTTGCTGGCCCGTCCCGTGGTTCTGGTCGACATGCCAGACGAGGAGACCCGCAAACTGGAAGGGCCCGCCATCATCAACGAAGAGGGCCTGCAGGTTTCGGTGTTTAACGGGACGCGCTGGAAGGTTGAAGAAATTACGGTGGGTGTGACGCTGGTGCGGCACGCGAATTCAGTCGTTGCCCATCGCGGGTTGGCGAAGCTCGTACCCGCCGCGTCTGAGACGACCATCGTCGCCGAGAAACCTGCCGACGTGACCACGCTTTACCACTTGAAGGCCGAGGCGATGCCCTCGTCGACGACTGTCTTTAAAGCCCCGTTAACGTCCGCGCTTGGTCCCGAGGAGGAGTGGCACTGGGCCATCGTGCAGGCGCGCGGCATCCCGCCTCGTCCGGAAGATTCCGCCTTAAGCCAACCTCTGGCGCCTGCGACCAACACAGTGATTCCGTAGTAAAAGTGATGCAGGCTGGCTACGCGCTTACCGACCGCCAGTTGCGCGCATCGAGCGGTGCGAAGCTTCGCATTTGCTCGCAGTGGTTACACGGGCAAAGGAAGACTTTGTTGTCTGGAGAGGCGACATGTCCGCACTTTTCGCAGACATAGCTCTTTTCGTCGAGCGCTCTCATCAACATGAACTGATCAAAACTGACACAGTAGGGACAGCGGGGAGTTTTCACCATAGGCTGGCTCCTAGACTGGAGTTTCGGTCAGGTTACTCCCGAAATGTTAAAGCTCGAAGACAAAGAATACTCGGAAGTGCATCCATCCGTTTGGACGAGATCTGCGTTGTCAAGATTTTGGAACGCGAGGAACCTCTTCCATCTTCCCGCTCTTCAAACTTCTGAGGGCAGCGTCGAGAATCTCCTGATTCTGCCAGCCTTCCTCGCCCGGCACAGGGAAGGCGGCTTCTCCTTGCACGGCGGCGGCGAACATATCGACCTGGCGTGCATAGGCGTACTGGTTGAAGATCGTTTCACTTTCAACGACCGAGCTGTTTCGCCGCAAGTGCAGCGTGATTGGCCGATCGACCGTTAGTCCATCGTCTGCCCGTAGGACACCGCGCTCCCCAACAAACTCGATTGGTGTGCGATAGTCTGCCCGAGTGGACACCAGCACTGCGCCCAGTGTGCCGCGCGAAAACTCCAGCGTGAGCGCGGCAGCAGCTTCGACGTCCTGCGAGTCTGCATCCCACATACCGCGCGCGCTTACGCGAACGACTTCGTCCTGCAGGATGTAGCGCAGCGTGTCGATGCAATGCACGCCCACATCTCCGATCGGACCGCTACCGGCGATCTTGGCGTCGTTCAGCCAAGTGCGTGCGTGGTTTCTTCCGGGGTACGAGAATTCCGAGCGCGCAAAAATGGGGCGCCCAATCTGCCCGGCGGCGACGCGCTCCCGGAGCCGGGCCGTGCTGTCTTCGAAGCGAAAAATGTGAGCTACGCCTAACAGCACCTTAGCCGCGCGTGCGGCCTCCACCATCTGCTTGCATTCCGCGGCGTTCATGCCCATAGGCTTTTCGCAGAGTACAGGCTTGCCTGATTCGATAGCGGTCAGAACATCGGACAGATGGAGTGAGTTCGGCGTCGTTACCAGCACGGCGTCTACTTCTGGAGATCGGCAGAGTTCGGCGGTGGAAGGGAAGACCAGCGGGATCGTGTATTCAGTGGATGCGGCCTTGGCTTTGGCCATGTCGCGCCGCGAGAGGGCGGTGACTTTGCAGCTGCGGGACAAGGCGAATCCCGGCATCAGCCGCCGCACCGCATGGAGACCAAATCCTGCTATTCCAAAGCGAACCATAAGAGAGTGAGAGGTGGCGCGGGGCCCGGATGTCGGTGGCTGTAAACCGAACCAGCAAAACTCGACTAGCGCAGGTACTGGATAGTGTAGCGCGGGCGCCCTCGCCCGCCGTGCTTCCACCGCGGCATACTCTATTCATCTACCGCGAATGCAGAGCTTACTTCGCCGCCATCGCTCCTACCAGCGACTGGAACACCTTAACCCCATCCGTGCATCCCAGTTCCGGCTCAGCCGCGCGCTCCGGATGCGGCATCATGCCCAGCACGTTCCGTCCAGCGTTGCAGATTCCAGCAACGTTGTCGAGTGAACCGTTCGGATTCGCCTCAGGCGTGATCTTTCCATCGGGTGTCGAATACCGGAACACAATGCGCTGGTCGCGCTGCAGTTCCGCGAGCGTCGCCTCATCGCAAAAGTAATTGCCTTCCATGTGTCCGATGGGAATCGTCAGAACTTCGCCCTGGCGGCATGCGTTCGTGAACATCGTGTCGGTGCTCTCGACGCGCACTTGCACCGGCTTGCAGATGTACTTCAGCCCGACATTCCGCATAAGAGCGCCGGGTAACAGGCCCGACTCGCACAAGATCTGAAAGCCATTGCAGATGCCCAGCACGATCCCGCCGCCGTCGGCGAACTTCTTCACTGACTCCATCACCGGCGAAAACTTTGCAATCGCCCCCGTCCGCAGATAGTCGCCGAACGCAAAACCGCCCGGCACGATGATGGCATCGCAGTTCTCCAGATCGTGCGACTCGTGCCACAAAAATGTTACGGGCTGCTTGGCAACTTCCTGGATGGTCCAGTAGGCGTCGTGATCGCAATTGGAACCGGGAAAAATGAGCACGCCGAATTTCATGCCAGGGGCCTCAGCGAGTGGAATATTGGGAGTTTATCACGCAAAAAACCAGGCCGCCGGGCTCTTGGGGAAAGAGCCCAGCGGCAGGTACAACAGTGATTAAGGGCAGAAACTTAGTCGAGCCCAGGCGGTGGTGGCGGCGGAACGGGCATCTCGTCGGGGCCGCCCGGCGGCATCAGCTTCTGCTTGAAGAAGAACATGTGATCGCCTTGGGTGGCGTCGCCTCCCCGCACCATCTTCAACTGCCGCCATTGCTCCAGCGAGAGCTGCTTGCGGAGGTCGAGGTTCATGGCCGTGAATTCGCGCTCCAGCTTGCCGCGCGCCGCCAGCACATGATCCACCTGCGCGTTTACCTGCGCTTCGTCCGGTTGGTCGGCATCCAGCAGGTTCTGCAGCTTCAGATCCTGCTTTTCCATGTCGGCGCCGTAGTCGATCAACTTCATTTTATGGTTGTAGAAGACCTGGTCGAGTTGGGTAATCTGAGCATCGCTCAGCCCCACCTTTGAAACCACGTCCGGATTCTGCCACCACTTGCCCATCTCGCGACGGTACGTAATAACATGCGCGCCTTTCCCGGGATGTCCCGGGCCGGTTGCCATCCCGCCCACCGCGACACCGGTTTCCTGCGCCCAGCCGACGCCCGCCAATACCAGCGTGCTCACAGCGATCACCCATCTAGTTTTCATGAGACCGAATCTCCTTCCTTCCTGAACTCGTATTCAGCGGCATGTTGCCTTCACTCTCCTCGACCATCAACATGGCAGGCTCCAGCGCCCGGGGAGTATCGGCCTGGATCGCTCGTTCTACTTCAAGCAGCAGTTCATGATCGGGGTCCACTTGCGCTGCCACCGCTTTGGGAGTTGCCACCGGGCGCATGCCGGGAGCACGTCCCAGAATCGCGCCCGCCGCGAGCAGCAACACTGCAACGCTCGGTACCAGAGCCATTGTCCGGCGCGATCTTGCTTCAGACTCTTTTCGTGCGGATCCGATGCGCGCCGCCTGTATTTCCCAGAAATTCTCGGGACGGCTGGCGTATTCACGGTTGACCTCTGCGAACCGCCTTAACACATCTTCCACACGGTCCCGTTCTGCCTGGCAGGGCGCGCAGCTGGCAAGGTGATGTTCGGCCGCAAGGTCAAAACTTACCACCGCGCGGTCAATCAGCGGGTCGTGCGTGTTTTCGTTGGAATTCATCGTAAGTCCCTCAACTTGCCGCGCACTGTTTGCATGGCGCGGAACAGATGCGTCTTCACGCTGCCTACCTGCAGTCCCAAGACTGACGCAATCTCGGCTAACTCCATCTCCTCAACAAAACGCAGCAGAAAGACTGCCCGTTGCTGTTGCGATAACTGTTTGGCCACTTCCCACACGGCGCGCACGTCTTCGCGCGCCAGCAACTGTCGTTCGGGCGAAGCCTCTCCGGATGCTACTTTCTGAGCCGCCCCATCGTCGCCCTCGCCGTCCAGGCCGAGCAACCGCTTCCAGAAACCTGACTTGCGGTTGCGGGCGTGGTCGCGCGCGAGATTTGCGGCAATTCGCAGGAGCCAGGTCTCCAGGCTTGATTCCCCTCGAAAGCTCGATCGGCTCTGATATGCGCGCAGGAAACATTCCTGGGTAAGGTTGTCGGCTTCCTCGGGATCGCGCAACAGCATCAGCAGGAAGCGGTGCACGCGACGCTGGTGCCGGCGCACAATCGCGTCAAACTCCTCAGCCGTGATATTTTGTGCCGCGGCGCCTATCGCGGAGTGCAGTGCGGTCTCCATGAACTTTGATTCCCGGTGCTATTAGTATGGACGAGTTTCCAGTATCGAAGGTTGACACAGCGACGCAATTTCTCGAATTTCAAGAAATCGGGAGCATCCAACCACTGTGAGTTTTACCGAACATGCCCGCATCACCGGAGGCGCGCTGAAAAACTGGGCCATCGCCCAGCTGCAGGACTCGCTGGCTGTGGGACTGCTGTGGTGGATTGGCCTTTCCGTCCTGAGAGTTCCCTGGGCGCCGTTCTGGGCCGTGCTGGCCGCGGCGCTGCAGATCGTCCCGCACATCGGGCCTGTACTGAGCCTGCTCGGCCCGGTGCTCGCCGCCTGGATTCACTGGGGCGAACTTCTCCACTCGCTTTACGTACTTATCCTTTATGCCGTCATCGTGATCGTCGACGGCTTCCTGCTGCAACCGTACATCATGAAACGCGCCGCCCGCGTTCCTATCTGGGCATCGATCCTCACGCCGATCGTGCTGGGAGTGCTGATCCCATTCTGGGGAGTTCTGATATCCGCTCCGCTGCTAGCAGTCGTGTACGCGTATAAAGAGCGTCAGGCGAAGGCGATAGTAACAAAGGCAGGAGTAGCAGAAGGGAAGACCAGCAACCCGTGAAAAGCCTCAAAGCTCTGGCGCAAATTGACACCGACCCTGCAAACGGCCTGACATCTGAGACCTGACATCCCCATGCTATAATTTGGGTTCGCCTGCTTCCGTTTCCGAGGCTATCGTGTGATTCCTCCAAAGGCGAATCCTGCGCAATTCCAGTTCTTTAGAGACGAGGTATCGCTATGTCCGGCCATTCAAAATGGGCCACCATTAAGCACAAAAAGGGCGCGCTCGACGCCAAGCGCGGCAAGATCTTCACGCGTCTGATTAAGGAAATCGGCATTGCCGCCAAAAACGGTGGCGGCGACCCGGACACCAACCCTCGTTTGCGTACCGCCATTCTCGCCGCCAAGGCCGAGAACATGCCCGCCGACAACATCAAACGCGCCATCCAGCGCGGCACCGGCGAACTTCCCGGCGCGACCTATGAAGAATTCACGCTGGAGGGCTACGGCCCGGGCGGCGTCGCCATCCTCGCCGAGATCAATACCGATAACCGCAACCGCACGGTCAGCGAAATCCGTCACGTCTTTGGCAAGAACAACGGCAACATGGCCGAAGCCGGCGCCGTTTCCTGGATGTTCCACAAGAAGGGCGACATCGTGATTCCCAAGTCCGCCGCAAAAGAAGACGACCTCATGGCCATCGTGCTGGAGGCGGGCGCCGAGGACCTCAAGGACGATGGCGACAATTGGGAGATCCTGACCGAGCCTTCTGCCTACGAAGGCGTGCTCGAAGCGGTGAAGAAAGCTGGCCTCACGCCTACTTCATCCAGCGTCTCCATGATCCCGCAGAACTACATCAAGCTCGAGGGGCAAGCCGCTACGCAGATGATCCGTCTGCTCGAGGCTCTCGAAGAACAGGATGATGTGCAAAACGTCCATGCAAACTTTGATATCGATCAGAAGTTGCTGGAAGAAGTTGCCGGCTAGTCATTTCTGCAGTTGAATTTCGGCCGCTCCGCGAGAGCGGCCTCTTCTTTTTCCGCGCGCTTACAGTACTTCCTGTAGTTTTCAACACTTCGGTGGATAATTCTGTGGATAACGCGGAAAGTCGAATCCCAAGTCCTTGAGCGGCAGTCGGTTTAACACTCTGCACTGTCGTCGATGCTGGCACGTTCGTGGTAGAACTTCTCAGCCATACGATCGAATTTCTTAATTTAGGGAAATGAAATCGCGCCTCGACAAGTTGCTGGTGGAACGCGGCCTGGCAGCCTCGCGCGAACGCGCGCAGGCGCTCATCCTGGCCGGAAAAGTTCTGGTGAACGAGCAGAAGATCGTGAAATCGGGCGCGCCCGTCGAAGCCGACGTTGAGGTGCGTTTGCTGGGCGAGGATTTGAAGTACGTCAGCCGGGGCGGCCTCAAACTGCAGCGTGCCCTCGAGCATTGGCAGGTCGACGTCAGCGGACTAGTGTGCATGGATGTGGGCGCGTCGACCGGAGGCTTCACGGATTGCCTTTTGCAGCGTGGCGCGGCGCGCGTGGTCGCCATCGACACGGGCTACGGCCAGATGGATTTCCGCCTGCGCCAGGACCCACGGGTCCGCCTGCTGGAAAAAACCAACGCCCGATATCTCACGTACGACCTGGTTGGGGAATACGTCTCGTTCGTCGCCATGGATGTTTCGTTCATTTCGGCAACCTTGGTGCTGCCGGCGGTCATCGCCTCGGCTTTCCCTAAAGCCGAAACCCGGAACGTGGCCCGACGCCTGGTCGTGCTGGTCAAGCCGCAGTTCGAAGCCGGGCGCGGCGAAGTGGGGAAGGGAGGCATCGTCCGCGACGAGAAAGCGCATCGCGATGCCGTCGAGCGAGTCCGGCAGTGTGTTGTGCAACTGGGTGCGCAGAAGACCGATGCGACCGATTCGCCTATCACCGGCGCCGAAGGCAATCGGGAGTTCTTGCTGTACGCAGAGTTTTAGGAAATATCGGGTATTCGAAAGCTCACGGCACCCACTGCCCCTGGAAACTTGAAACTCGAAACCGGAAACTTCCTAGTACAATGCTGCCTTCATCATGCCCACTGGCGCGACGACTCCTTCCGGCCGCAAGAAGTTTGTCGGCATCATCTCCAAACCCGCGAAGCCGGAGCTAGCCGAGATCCTCCCGCCATTATTTTCCTGGTTCGATCAGCATGGATACCGGGTGGTGATCGACCGCGAAACAGCCGCGTACAGCGCGGGTCCCGAAGTCGCTGAGCGCAAGCAGATGGCAACCCTTCCGCTCGACTTCGTGGTCGTGCTTGGGGGAGACGGCACGCTGCTCTCGACGTCTCGCGCGGTAGCCCAGGCGGGCATCCCTGTGCTGGGCGTAAATCTGGGCTCGCTCGGCTTTCTGACCGAGGTTCCACTGCCCGAGCTGTACCAGGCCCTGGATGACGTCGATCAGAAACGCGCGACGGTAGAGCCGCGCTCGCTGGTCCAGTGTGAGTTGCTTCGCGACAACAAGTCAATCATGAGCTACTCGGCCCTGAACGACGTGATCGTCAATAAAAGCGCGCTTGCCCGGCTGAATACCTACGAGCTCTTTATCGATAGAGTTTTTGTTACGACCTACAAGGCCGACGGCCTGATCATTTCGACGCCCACCGGTTCCACCGCCTATTCGATGGCTGCCGGCGGTCCGATCCTGACACCGTCCGTGGATGCCTTCGTGATAACTCCAGTATCGCCGCATTCCCTCACGCATCGACCACTGGTGGTGCGCGATTCCGTCGAAATCGAGATTATCGTCAAGACCGGCGACGAAGAAGCCTACCTCAGCGTCGACGGCCAGGTCGGCATGCCCGTGCGCGACGAAGACAAAGTCATCTGCCGCAAGGCCGAACACAAAGTGCAGCTGCTGCGCATCCGCCGAGCCTTCTTCGAAGTGCTGCGCACGAAACTGAAGTGGGGACAGAGGTAGAAATCAAGATCCTTACCGTTTGTCATCCTGAGCGAAGTGAGGCGCAGCCGACCGCAGGCGTGCGTTGGGAAGGTGCAAAGCTCTTTCAAGATTTTCAGCTCCACGCCGCAACACGACCAACTCTGCGAATAAAAATCTCATGAACATGCGACTACTCGTTCTCACCCTAAGCCTTCTGCCGCTCACCACCGTCACCGCAAGGGCCCAGTCCAACCCTGCGGCCGATCTCATCATCACTCATGCCAAGGTCTGGACCGTCGACGCGGCTCGTCCCGAAGCCCAGGCCGTTGCGATCCTGCGCGACCGCATTGTCGACGTCGGCACCGATGCCGGGGTCTCCACCTGGCGAGGCCCGCAAACGAAAATCATCGATGCCGCCGGCAAAATCGTCCTTCCCGGGTTCAACGATTCGCACGTGCACTTTGTCACCGGCGGTTCGCAACTTGACAATGTTCAGTTGAACGACGTGACCAGCGCCCGGGAATTTTCCCGCCGCATCGGGGAGCGCGCGAAGACGACGCCCAAAGGATCGTGGATTCTGGGCGGCGATTGGGATGAAACCAAGTGGACTCCGGCGGAACTTCCCACAAAGGAACTGATCGATCCGGTCACTGGCGACACTCCTGTCTTTGTGAGCCGTTACGACGGCCACATGGGGCTGGCGAACTCGCAGGCATTGCGCGCCGCCGGCATCACGGCGCAGACTCCCGATCCGCCCGGCGGCGTTATTGTCCGTGACGCTAAAGGAAATCCCACCGGCGCCCTGAAAGATGCTGCCCTGGAACTGATGTACAAGCATGTGCCCCCACTTTCGCATGACGAGCGCCTGCATGCCGTAAAACGCGCTCTCGCACATGCGGCCTCGCTCGGCGTTACCAGCGTCCAGCACATGAGCGCCGACTTTGCCGATATCGCGATTTACGACGAATTGCGCGATCGCGGCGAACTCACCGCACGCATCTATGTCGCGCCGTCGATCGTCGATTTCGAGATACTGACGAAAGTTGGAGTGCGGCGGGCATTTGGCGATGCCTACCTGCGAATCGGCGCCGTGAAGGGCTTCGCCGACGGCTCGCTCGGCTCGCGCACTGCGTATTTCTTCGAGCCTTTCTCCGACACGCCAGAGAATCGCGGCCTGCTGTCGAGCGAAATGCAGCCGCCAGCGGCCATGCGCGATCGCATGATGAAGGCGGACAGCGCCGGTATCCAGCTCTGCACCCACGCCATTGGCGATCGGGGGATTTCGATTATCCTCGACTTCTACGCCGACATCGTGAAGGAACACGGTCCCGCCGATCGCCGCTTCCGGATCGAGCACGCGCAGCACATGGCGGCCAAGGATTTTGATCGCTTCGCGCAACTGGGCGTGATTGCTTCCATGCAGCCGTACCACGCAATCGACGATGGCCGCTGGGCGGAAGGACGGATCGGCCACGACCGCGCCAGCCGCACCTACGCCTTCCGCACTTTCCTGGACCACAAGGTCCGGCTCGCCTTCGGTACGGATTGGGACGTTGCCCCGCTCAACCCGATGCTTGGCCTTTACGCCGCTGTAACGCGCGCGACGCTCGACGGGAGAAATCCCAACGGCTGGTTTCCGGAACAGAAATTAACCGTGGCCGAAGCTGTCGAGGCCTACACGATGGGCTCCGCGTATGCCGAGTTTCAGGAGAAAGAAAAGGGCTCGATTACGCCCGGCAAGCTCGCGGACATGGTGATCCTGAGCGACGACATTTTCAAGATTGATCCGGCCAAGATACGCGACGTGAAAGTGCTCAGGACGATAGTCGGTGGAAAGCTCGTCTGGGCCGCGGACGCGATCAAGAACTAAGGTGCAGCCCGCATGCACGAACGACACGATTTCGAGTCTGTCTCCGCGATCTCCGCGGCCGTTCTCTGCGTCCTCTGCGTTTTAAGGTTTTCAATTCCCAAGACTTCCCTTGGTATGGAACTATGCTGCACGCTCGTCAGTAGGCAGTGGGTTCAGATTTGATCGAGGCTATTCCCCTCGCAGCAAATCCTTCACGGTCTCCCGTCGCCGGATGAGCTTCGCCGATTTTCCTTCCACCAGCACCTCGGCGGGCTGAGGTCGAGTGTTGTAGTGGGAGGCCAGCGCGACCCCGTATGCTCCGGTATCAAGAACGGCCAGCCAGTCACCCTCATCGACCACCGGCAGCTTGCGGTCGCGCGCGAAAAAGTCGCCCGTCTCGCAGACCGGACCGACGATATCGACGACTTCGCTGGCGAAGTCCTTGTGCAGTTCCACGGGAACGACTTCGTGGAACGCGTTGTATAGCGATGGCCGCAGCAGGTCGTTCATGCCGGCATCGACGATGAGAAATTTCTTGTTGTTGGTCTTGCGGTAGAGCACCGCCGTGATGAGCGCCCCGGCAGGTCCAACGATCGAGCGGCCGGGTTCGAGCAGCAAATGCAGGTTCAGACCGCGCAACGGCTTCAACAAGGCTTCAGCATAACGAGACACGTACTCGTAAAACAATTCAGTCGCGGGCGGCGAAGACCGCTCGAATTTTGATCGCTCTCGTCCATTGCCGCGATCTGCTACGCCGGGGCCCCTGCCCGATGGATCATAGGCGATGCCGAGGCCGCCGCCCGCATCCACGTAGTTGATCGCGTGACCATCGTCGCGCAACTGCTCGATAAGATCGGCCACGCGTTCCATGGTCGCCTCAAACGGATCCATGTCGGTGATCTGCGATCCGATGTGCACACTGACTCCGGCGACTTTCAAGTGCCGGGTGCTCGACGCCTTCGCATACAACGCGCGCGCCTCACGGATCGGTACGCCAAACTTATGTTTATGCAGCCCGGTCGAAATGTAAGGATGTGTGTTTGCCGGCACATCGGGATTTACGCGGAACGCAATGCGGGCCTGCATGCGCATCTGCCCGGCGCACTCGGCTAGCGTCCATAGTTCCGACTCGCTCTCCACGTTAAACAGGAGAATGCCCGCTCTCAAAGCCAGCCGCATTTCGTCCCGTGTTTTGCCTACACCGGAAAACACAACTTTTCGTGCCGCATGTTTATCGACCCGCAGCACCCGCTCCAGTTCACCGCCGGAAACAACGTCAAACCCGCAGTCCATCGCGGCCAGCAGGCGCAGGATCGACAGGTTGGAATTCGCCTTCACGGAGTAGCAGATGGTGTGCGGCGCGCGCCGGAACGCGTGCTGAAAAATCCGCATGCGATCGCGAATAGTGGATGCAGAATAGACGTACAAGGGCGTTCCAAAACGCTCGGCCAGCTTGGGAAGGGCAATCTCTTCGCAGCAGAGAACCGCGCCCGCCTTGCGGCGCAGCAAGCCGTGTCGCACCTCGCGGTAGGTAAAGGCGGGAGGGCGTCCTTCTGGGATCTCAGGGGATGGGGTCACTTGCGCCTCGTGGCGTCCCCTTTAACCTTGATCGCGACAACGGTCTGGTCGTCGAATGCCTCTTCTCCAGCCGCATGTTCTTCGACAGCTTTAAACAGGGAAGTAACCACGCAGTCGGGTGACTGGTCGGGACAGCTGGCAATTACGCGCTCCACTCCGCTGCGTCCGAACATTTCGCCGGCGCGGTTGCGCGCGTCGAGAATGCCGTCGCTGAAGAACACGAACATGTCGCCGGGCTTGGTGCGGAAGGTCAATTCCTCGTAATCCGCGTCGTCGAACAAACCTGGCGGAAGGCCGGTGGCTTCGATGATCTCCATTTTGCCGTCGTGCACGTAAATCGGCCGCGGCAGTCCCGAATTTGCGATCTGCATTGTGCGTTTTTCATCGTCCCACACCGCGTAGAGCAGGCAGATGTATTGCGCTTCAATCCGGCGCTCGCTCAGCGAAAAATTCACCGCGGAAAGCATTTCCGCCGGGGCCGGTTCGATCGGCGCGTGCGATCGCAGAATTCCGCTGACCAGGGCCGCGTAGATCGCCGCAGGCGCGCCCTTCCCGCTGACATCGCCCACAATGATGCCCAGCCGCGAAAGCGAGTAATGCACGAAATCGTACATGTCGCCGCCGATCGCGCGCGCCGGAGCAAATCGCGCTGCGACATCCAGGTGCGCCACCTTCGGCATGGCGTCGGGCAGCAAGCGGAACTGTAACTCCCGCGCCAGCGCCAGGTCGCGTTCCAGCCGCCGCTCCTGGCGCGCAATCTGCTCGTAAAGCCGCGCATTCTCGAGCGCGATCGCCACCTGCGCGGCTAATGTCGTGATGGTCCGCTTGTGGTCTTCGGTGAAGAACCCTCGCCGCGTGTGCTCCAGGTCGAGGACGCCGATGACCTTGTCCTTGTAAATCAGCGGCACCGCCAGCTCCGACTTGGTTTCCGGATTCGCCATCACGTAGCGCGGATCCTTGCTCACGTCGGGCGCCAGCACGGCGGCTTTCTCCGTTGCCGCCACCCCAACAATTCCTTTGCCCATCGCAATGTCGTGCTTGAGGTGAATGCTCTCCTGAAACCGCAACGAAAACCGGTGCACCAGCTTCTCGCCGCTGTCGTCGATCAGCAGGATGCTGAACATCTGGTAGTCGATGATGCGGTTCAGCAATTCCGCAATCCGCTTGAGCAGTTCGTCGACGTTCAGAATCGACGTTAACTCACGCGCAATCTCGTTCAGCAGCAGAAGCGTGCGTGCCTGCCGCGTGGTGCGGGTGTAGAGCTGGGCATTCTCGATCCCGACTGCCATACGCGAGCCGATCAGGGTCAGCAGGCGCTTGTGTTCCTCGGTGAAGTAACCGGGCGCGCGGGCCTCGAGGTCAATCACGCCGATGACGCGATTCTTCACGATCAGCGGAATGGCCAACTCGGAGCGGACGTTGGGGATGGCTTCGATATAGTCCGGCTCTTTGGTTACGTCCTCTATCAGCACCGCCTGGCGGGTCTGCGCGGCGCGGCCTGTCACACCCTGCCCGATTTTCACCCGGGCCCGGTCGGCATACTCCCGCGGGTAGCCGATCTGGAAGCGAAAGCGCAATTCCTGCGCGCGCTCGTTCAGCAAAAGGATGGCGAAGATTTCGTAATCAATGACCTTGCGGACCAGTTCCGCCACCCGCCGCAGGGTTGTATCGAGGTCGAGCGTGGTATTAACCACGTCCGCAACCTCCAGCAGCAGCGGATCGATCTTAAGCTGCAGATCTGATTGGGTTGAAAGGGAATCCACCACGTCTATGATACCAGCCGGGAGCAGGGCCTCCGTTTGCATCGGGAATACCCTGTGTGTCGGTTGAGCGACCGGCGGGACGCCCTGGCGGAGCTCCAGTGGCCCCTACTCCCGCGGCACAATGCAAACATCCGCCAGGTTCCGATACCGCTCCGCATAATCCAGCCCGTATCCCACCACGAACTCGTCGGGAATCTTGAAGCCCACGTAGTCTCCCTCGATCGGCAGCTTTCTCCGCGAAGGTTTGTCGAGCAGGGCGGCGATCTTGAGCGCCTTCGGCTTGTGCGCCATCAGGAACTTTTTCAGGAAGGTCAGCGTGAGCCCGGTGTCGAGAATATCCTCCACCAGGATGATGTTCTTACCCTCCATCGACTGGTCGACGTCTTTGGTCAGCTTCACCTCGCCGGTCGAATCCCAGCCATGCTGCAATTCGTGGGCGGGTTCGGGACGGTTGCCGTAACTGGAGACGCCGATGAAATCAAACGTCGAGTCAAGTTCCACGGCGCGCGCCAGGTCGCTCAGGAAAATTGCCGCGCCTTTGAGCACGCCCACGAACACTACCGCTTGCCCGGCGAAATCGCGCGTGATGTCCGCACCCAGTTCCTTGACTCTCTGGGCTATCTGCTGGCGAGTGAGAAGAACCTTGAGGTCCGACACGGCACACATATGTAACAGAAATTCCGGCGCACGAAAACATAAAAGGGGCGTTGGTCGATGGTTGGCTCAGGCAAAGCTCGTGGACGCCGGTGGTAGTAAAATGCGTCGAAGGGGACGACATGGTCCAGGGCCGACGACAGCGAATGACACCTCTTCTATTGACTCATGCCACCGGACACGATAATTCCTAGCCAACGACCAACGACCAACGACCAAGGACCAAGGACCAAGGACCAACGACGAACGACAGGTTTTCCATGAATCTGAAAGGTGTGAAGCTCACCTGGCTCGGCCACGCGACGTTTCGTTTCGAGACGCCTGGCGGCAAGACCATCCTCATCGATCCCTGGGTCATGAACAATCCCATGTGCCCGGACAAAGAAAAGACACTTAAGAAGCTGGATGTGATGCTCGTCACTCACGCGCACGGCGACCACATCGGCGACGCGGTTGAGATCGGTACCAAGCACAAGCCCGCGGTGGTGGCCATTCCGGAGCTCGCGCGCTGGTTGGGCAAAAAAGGCTTGCAGAATCTGGTCGAGATGAACAAAGGAGGTACGGTCAAAGTTGCTGACATCAAGGTCACCATGGTGCATGCCGACCACTCCTGCGGCATTCAGGATGGCGACCAGATTCTCTACGGTGGGGAAGCAGTCGGCTTCGTTATCGAATTTGAAAATGGCGTGAAGATCTACCACGCAGGCGACACGAACGTCTTCGGCGACATGAAGATCATCCACGACCTGTACGCGCCGGACATCGCCATGCTCCCGATCGGCGATCATTACACCATGTCGCCGCGCGAGGCCGCGTATGCTGCGAACTTGCTGCAAGCAAAAACCATCATCCCCATGCACTTCGGCACATTCCCCGTACTGACCGGCAGGCCGAGCGAACTGCAAAAGCTAGCCCCGAACGTGGAGGTGCTCGAAATGAAGCCAGGGCAGACGATTTGATTGCAGATTTGCGATTTCAGATTGAAAAGCCCTAGATCTGTAGTCTTAAATCTCAGATCAATTAGGCAATACTCTCTTGACTGCAGAATGTGAATTTACAGTTTCAACTGGGGTTGTTGGATCACACGACCAGACATCGGAACGGACAACGTTTTAGAATCTGAAATCTGAAATCATCAATCTGAACTTTGGAGGTCTTCCTTGTCCACCGCACCCAACACCGCCACCTGGCGTCATCAGGGATTCGTCACCCAGCCTGACGTCGACAGCTACCTCTACTCCCTGCTTTCTCCTCGCGATGAAGTGCTCGCCGAAATGGAAGCCGAAGCCACGAAATACAAAATTCCTATTGTCGGCCCGGTGGTCGCGACGTTCTTCCAGCAGCTTGTGATGATGACGGGTGCGAAGACGGTCTTCGAGATGGGCTCCGCGATCGGGTACTCGACGATCTGGTGGGCGCGCGCCGTGGGTGAGGGCGGCCGCGTGCACTACACTGACGGCGATCCCAAGAACGCCGAAAAAGCCCACCGCTACTTCCAGCGAGCCGGGGTCGCTGACCGCATCAAAATTCACACGGGAGACGCCATCGAGTTGCTCTCCGAGCAGACGGAAGCGTTCGACATCGTGTTCAACGACATCGACAAGGATGACTACCCACGCGTGCTGCGCATGGTCCCGCCGCGCATCAAGAAGGGCGGACTGTTTGTGACCGACAACGTGCTCTGGAGCGGCCGCGTTACGGACTCGAAAAACCCCGATGCGATGACGAAAGCCATTCAGGAATTCAATCGGGAACTGTACAAATCCAAAGACTTCTTCACGACGGTTATGCCCGTGCGGGATGGAGTGGCAGTAGCCGTGAAGCTTTAGTCGTTGGTCGTTGGCTGTTTGTCGTGGGCAAAACCGAAATCGTTAAGAATCAGGCGGCCTTTCCAGGGGAGCGCGGGCGATCAATTGCGTGGCAGTGGGCCTGGGTTTTGGCTGACGACCAACGACCAGCCGCCAACGACGGTTTATATCGACTTCACCGGGATCATCAGCAAATCGTCCACCAGCCCGACTTCCTTCTGAAGGAAGGGTTCCGCGTATTCGACCCCGCCAAGCATTCCGTAGAAGCGCGCCATCGCTTCTACGCGATTACGAATTTCCTTTTGAGCAGGGAAGAGGTCTTTCCCGGCCTCCTGATCGGAGAACTGGGTTTTGTAGGCCATCAGCGATTGAAAGCGCGCCTCGAACTGGTCGGTGATATCTACGACAAACGTTGGGCGCACATCGTAATACAGCGTCGCATAAACAATCTTGAAGGGCCGATGTGGAGCAAGTCCTCCAGTTGTTGGGCCGGACGCCTCCGCTGTTCCCCTGGCTGACGCCTGAGAACCAATCTCCAACTTTCGCAACCCCGCCAGAAAACAAGCCTCATACCCCAGCGTCGAAGCCGTGTAATGATCCGGATGCCGCCCCTTCCAATAGGGGAGGATAATCACCCGCGGACGCTGTTCGCGCAGCACCCGCGCCACTTTCAACTTGTTTTCCCAGGTGTTTTCTACGCGCCCATCGGGAATATCGAGCGCACCGCGCCACGAGGCTTTGAGAATGCGCGCCGCGTCTGCCGCCTCGCGTTCGCGATCCTCAGCGGACCCGCGCGTGCCCATCTCGCCGCGCGTCAAATCGAGAATGCCGGTGCGATAGCCGCGTTCGGCCATCTTGAGTAGCGTGCCGCCACAGGTTTGCTCCACGTCGTCGCGATGTGCGGCGATCGCCAGAATGTCGAGGACTGTCATTAACCTTTCGTCTTCCGCCGCTCATTGTGCGCAGCGAGTTGGCTTTCAGTCGCCGATCTCATGCGGCGGCGAGTTGCGATTTGAAAGGGCCCGGCTTCAGCCGGGCCAAAAGTAAGAAAAATCAGAACGGCTTTAGCCGCTGAGGCGCACATGCACTCGGCAACGCACTTATTTCAGTCTAAATTTCCCTGCTCAATCACCACATTCTCGCGCACGATCAGGCGGTTCGCGGCCATCTCCTTCAACGTCGGCAACACACGATTGACGTGCTCGTCCGTGTCGACAAACGTGATGATCACCGGAAGCTTCCCCCCCGCATCCACAAGGTGCGATGTTTCCACTTTATGCCGCCCCAGGAAGCCGGCCACCGCATGCACGGCAGTTGCCGCGTAAACGCCTTCCTTGCGCAGGTAGTTGAGGACCTCCAGATGCAGAGGCCGGCGATGCCACTGGTCGCCTTCGTTCAAATACATCGTGACTTGCACCGCCATCGCGCCGGCCATTTTACAGCACCCTCGCCAGCGCCATGCCCGCCATCACGGCCAGGCAGGCCAGCAGGTTATTGGCGATGAAATTTGCGGCCATCAGCGTCCACTGCCCCTGCTCGAAGAGCGCGACCGTCTCGTAGGCGTAGCTCGAGAACGTTGTGTAGCCCCCGCAAAAGCCCACCGCAATCAGCAGACGCCAGCGCGGATCGACCAGGGCGCGCTCCGTTGTCCACATCATGAAAAAGCCGAGCACAAAACTGCCGATGACATTGATGGACAGCGTGCTGTAGGGGAAAACCGGCCCAACCCAGCGCAGTGCCGAGCGGCTCATCCAGTAGCGCAGGTTGGCGCCCACCACGGCGCCGAGGGAAATGGCAAGGAAGTCGAGCACGATGGAGTCCTCCGGAACAGATGTTCTGGTAGGAGTTATCAGCCCTTGCGGGCGGTTATGGCGAACTCCATCGCCGTGGGGAAGTTTTATCACAGAGGATGGGAGGTGTCGATGGACCGCTCGAAGGTCCTACAGTGGAAAAGTTGACTGACAGCTGAGAGCTGACAGCTGAGAGCCTACAGCGGGGCCTCACGTTATAATCCTCTCCATCTTCATGGCGCTGCCTTCCGGCACGAAATTTGGGCCTTACGAGATTGTTTCCCCTGCCGGCGCCGGCGGGATGGGAGAAGTCTATCGCGCGGTCGACACGCGACTGAACCGCACGGTTGCTATCAAGGTCCTGCCTGCCCATCTTTCCGAGAAGCCGGAAGCGCTCGAGCGCTTCCAGCGCGAGGCGCGCGCGATCTCGCAACTCAGCCACGCCAACATCTGCCAGCTCTACGATCTCGGACAGCAGGACGGTATTCACTACATCGTCATGGAGTTCCTCGAAGGGGAAACCCTGGGCGCCCGGTTGATGAAAGGGCGGCTCCCGCTCGAACTGGTTTTGCGCTATGGCGCCGAAGTGGCCGAGGGACTCGATCAGGCGCATCGCATGGGTGTAGTGCATCGCGACCTGAAGCCGGGCAACATCATGATCACGCGCACCGGGGCCAAACTGCTGGACTTCGGGTTGGCGAAGACCGCGCCGCCGGTCATGCCGCAGTCCTCCGGATTGTCGGTCACCATGACGTCTCCGAATCTTTCGCAGCCCCTGACTGCCGAGGGCACCGTCATCGGGACGTACCAGTACATGTCGCCAGAACAGATCGAAGGCCGCGAAGCCGACGCGCGCAGCGACATTTTCAGCTTCGGCGCGGTGCTGTACGAGATGGCCACCGGCCGCCGCGCCTTTGAAGGCAAGAGCCAGGTCACGGTCGCGTCGGCGATTCTGGAAAAGGATCCGGAGCCGATCGTGGCACACCAGCCTTTAGCGCCGCCCAACTTGCAACACATCGTGCAGGGCGCGTTGATGAAGGACCCGGACTCGCGCTGGCAGAGCGCGGCCGACATTGCCCGGCAGTTGCGATGGATCACTTCCGCCGACTCGACTTCGGGAATGGCGCGCATCGCGCTGCCGCATCCGAAGTGGCGCGAGCGTTCCTGGTGGATAGCCGCAGTCGCCGCGCTGGTTGCCCTGTTGCTGTGGTTTGCATTGTCTGCCCGATCGCACCCTCGTGTCGTGCGCGCCTCCATTACGCCGCCCGCCGATGCTGCGTTCGATTTCATGGGCGATTTCTCTGGGCCGCCTGTGCTCTCTCCGGACGGAAGCCGGGTGGCGTTTGCGGCTCGTGCAGCCAAAGGACGCAATTCGATCTGGGTACGCAGGCTCGACAACGCGTCCGCCGAAAAACTCGCCGGCACGGACGGCGCTTTCGCATTGTTCTGGTCGGCCGACAGCAAGACAATCGGCTTCTTCGCCGACAGTAAGCTACGCAAGATCTCCGCATCCGGCGGACCGGTCACAATCCTTGCCGACGCCCCCAACGCCCGCGGTGGCGCGTGGAACGGCGACAATACCATCGTGTACGCGCCCGACTATCGCGATTCGCTTTGGAAAGTGAATGCCGGTGGTGGGGCGCCCGCGCGAGTGACGCAACTCGATCTGAGCAAACACAGCACGCACCGCTGGCCCAGTTTTCTGCCCGATGGGAAACATTTCCTGTACTTCGCCACCAATCACGCCGGTGGCCGCCGCGAGGATAACGGCATTTATCTTGGGTCGCTCGACGGGAGTGCTTCCAAGTTGGTCCTGGCAACCGACGGCGGAGGAATTTTTGCCGCCGGCTACCTGTTGTTCCATCAGCAGAATGCGCTTATGGCGCAGAAGTTCGATCCCGACCGCGGCGCTCTCTCTGGAGATCCGATCACGCTTGCCAACGACGTGCAGCACGATGCCGGCACCTTTCACACGGTGTTCACGGTGGCGGGCAGCGGGACGCTGCTATACGAGCCCGGCTCAGAAAGCGGTATCGGAGACACGGACATCCTCTGGATGGATCGCAGCGGAAAAATACTGAGCCATGTGGCGGAGCGCTCCGGCTATCGCGGAGGCCAACTCTCGCCCGATGGCAAGCGCCTGGCGATCGCGATGGGCAACCCGAAGTCCGACATCTGGGTCTTCGACCTGGAAAACGGCGCGCGCACCCGCTTGACGTTTGACGACGCGACCCACGTGATGCCGTCCTGGTCGGCCGATGGCCAGCGCATCGCCTACATGGCGCAATTCGGCGCGACTTCGATGGCGGGCACGGAACTGCACGCGCGCCTTGCCAATGGGGGAGGCGAGGATGAAGTGCTCCTTTCCATCAAGAACGTTGCTGAACCGGTTAGCTTGACCTGGCCGCAATGGTCGCCGGATGGACACTACCTGATCTACATGCAGCAGGCGGGTCCAACGGGCTCGACGGTCTGGGCAATGCCAACTTCGGGCGACAAGAAGCCGCAGTTGGTCATCAAGCCGGGGTCGCCTACGGGTAAAGTGACTTTCTTTCGCATTTCCCCAGACGGCCACTGGCTCGCTTACAGCAGCGTCGACGGCAATCGCGAGGAGATCTACGTGACTTCCTTTCCTTCTGGGAATGGACGATGGCAGATTTCGCGTGACGGAGGAACCTTCCCCGTGTGGCGCCGCGACGGAAAAGAAATCTATTACATCGGACTCGATGCGCATCTGACTGCTGTTAGCGCAAACCCGCGCGAAGGCGGATTCGAAGTCGGCAACTTCCAATCCTTGTTCGAGGTCCGCAACGTCTTCCCCTTAGGCGACCCTTTCGACATTACTCCCGACGGGCGGCGTTTTCTGGTCTTGACCCAGCCCGAGGTCTCGCCCTCGCCCATGACTCTGGTTTTGAACTGGACGGTCGATCTCAAGTAGGTGGCTTTTCCCGAGTATCGGGTCTCAGGCCAATGCCTGGTGCTGGCCTGGCTGCATCATGCCCTCTGAGAGACGGTTTGCTTACAGCTAAGTTATTGAAAATTGCCCGGCGGCGTCGCGAGTCACAAAACACCCGGAGATCGCCGCATGGAATGCTCATTGCTGGCGTTCTTGGGCCCGCAGGGAGTGCTCTGAGGGGTTGGTCGTGGTTTGGGCGTCGGACAAGGTCCTTGCAACGCGCCAGAGGGCTCTGTGCGAAAGTGTTATCTTTTAGTTAATGCGACTGCAGCGGTCGGATATCTATACCCAGCCAAAGCGCGTACACCGCACCTGACAACCGTCACTTCTTCCGCTCCACCAGATACCGCGCAATCTCTTTCAAAGTCGCCGCTCGTTCTCCAAAGGGATTCAGTTGCGCGAATCCGTTGGCTACCAGCGCATCGGCCTTCTTCAGTGATTCATCGATTCCAAAGAGCGCGGGGTATGTGGTCTTCTCTGCTGCCGTGTCTTTGCCGGCTGTCTTGCCGAGTTGTTCGGAAGTTTGCGTGACGTCGAGTACGTCGTCAACTATCTGAAAAGCCAGGCCGATCTGCTGCCCGAAGGATCGCAAGCATTTGATCTCGTCGCGTTCACCGCCTGCATAGATACCCCCACTCACCAGACTCGCCGTAATGAGCGCGGCAGTCTTGGCGCGGTGAATGTATTCAAGTGTCTGGAGATCGGGCTTGGAGTGTTCGGCCTCGAGGTCGATGACCTGGCCTCCGATCATGCCGTCGATTGTGCCGGTTCCGTGCGCGATTTCTTCGATGATGCGCACGCGCGCTTCCGGCGGGCAGGCAAGACGGGCGAGCACCTCATAGGCTTGTGTCTGCAGCGCATCGCCTGCCAGAATCGCGGTCGCCTCTCCGAAGACTACGTGACAAGTCGGACGGCCGCGCCGCAGGGCGTCATTGTCGAGCGCGGGCAGATCATCGTGGATGAGGGAGTAGGTGTGCAGCATCTCGAGTGCGGCACCCACGTCGTCAATGCCATCGGGCAGGCTGCCCTCAACCATGCGGCTGGCTTCGCGACAGAGGATGGGGCGCAAGCGCTTGCCTCCGGCAAACACGCTGTGGCGCATCGCCTTGTGGATGGAAGTCGGATGCTGGGTTTCTGCCGGAAGCAGACGCTCCAACGCCCGATCGGCCGCAACCCGACCTTCTTCCAGTGTGTCTCGCAGCATGGAAAGTGAGTATAGCAAGGGAGAAATGGGCGGGATGGGGCCCTCAGTGAAACTCTGTGCTCCCTTTGGTTGTGCCCTTGCTTTCCCAACCGAGGCAGTGCGGGTTTTGACTATGGCGAAAAATAACAGATCGTCCTAGACTTTGGTTTGCGCTGGTGGAAAAAACGGCCAGCCAAACAACCATGAAGTGCACAGCAGCAAAAAGTGTTCTGGCTGAATTCTTTGAGATGGAGGACACGGCCAGCGGTTACATCGCGCGCTGTCCGGTATGCCGAGTTCGCTTCGCGGTGAACGTAAAAAGGGACTCCGTCGCCGACGAATATGTGAAGCTGCTGCAAGAACATGCGAGTACGGAAAAGATCATGTTCGAGAATGACGAGGAAGTGCGTGCCTGGTTGCGCCGAAGTAAAGCAAGGGCGAAATGCTTGCTGACATACCTGGAACAGGCGGCGGAGCAGGCCGACCCTATGCAGTACAAAGTTCTTCGTCCGGCGCTGCTTCAACTGAAGGATCTCGCTCCCGAAGAAAGAGCCTCGACGATGGCGGTTCCCGACACGGATGCGCGCAAATCTTCATCTGCTGCAAAGACCTAGCGACTTACATCCTCAACTAAGACAGAAATTAACTCCTGTGTGAGTCTGTGCGCGCTATGGGTATGCGCTGAACAGGCTGTCCTACTTGGGCTTTGGCCTGATTTGTAAGTGAAAGTTTACTTGCCGTTTCCCGCGCCCAGCGTATGATGGCGACGCTTTGGCCGAGCCATCGGGCCTTGTGGTCTCGTGGGGGAGAGCACACATTCCGACTGGTCTCGGCCGTTTGTCTGCGCGCACCCTGCAATATCGTTCTGCCTCTCAACGATCGTTCCCCCGCTTGCCCGATCATCGACCGTCCCATCAGCACTTGCATTTTCAATCTCAGCCCGAGTGGGTAAAACTTTGTAAAGACAAGCTATTAGCTCCGTTCCCGATGCTACATTGGAATGTATGGGCTTGGGCTTTTTCCGCTTCTTCTGCATCGGCGTGGTGATGCTCGGCATGGTCGCGGTTGCCTCTGCGCAAGCTACGCAAGCGGCCCCCTCAACTACTGACGCGTCCTCGCAGCGGGCTGTCGGTGCGATCAAGGCGATCACCGATAATGGCATTACCCTTGCTTCCGATGGCGGAGATGAGGTTCAGGTCAGTTTCCAGGACTCGACTCGCATTGTTCGTGTGGCGCCGGGAGAGAAGGACCTCAAGAACGCCACGCCCCTGCAGAAACAGGACTTGCAGGTGGGAGACCGTGTTCTGGTTCGCGGGAAGCCGGGAGCGGATGCGCGTTCGATCACGGCGGGTGCCGTAGTCGTCATGAAGCAGTCGGACGTCGCCGCCAAGCAGCAGAAGGATCGCGATGACTGGCAGAAGCGTGGCGTCGGCGGACTGGTGACCGCGGTCGATCCAGCCACGCACACGATCACGATTTCCACGACCTCGTTCACCGGAACCAAGACCATGGCCGTTCATACCAACAAGAACACGATCCTGCGCCGCTATGCTCCGAACTCGGTGAAGTTTGACGACGCCAAGGTGGCGCCGCTTGAGCAGCTTAAAGTTGGCGACCAATTGCGCGCGCGCGGCACCAAGAACGCCGACAACACCGAGATGGACGCCGAAGAAGCTGTCTCGGGTACATTTCGAAATCTGGCTGGAACGATCGTGACCGTCGATACCGCGGCGAACACTCTCACTCTAAAAGACTCCATCAGCAAGCAGAATGTTGTGGTGAAAGTGACGCAGGACGCGCAACTTCGCAAGCTGCCGCCTGAGTTTGCGCAGCGAATAGCGACACGGCTGAAGGGCGCCGCCGCCAGCGGGATTCCGGGAGCCGCGGCTGCCGGGGGCGCAGAGGGTGAGAACAGGCGGGAACGAGGTTCAGGCGAAAATTCTGGAGGAAGAGGGCCGAGCGGCAGTGCGGCGGGCATGGGTGGTCGAAATGGCGGGGACATGCAACAGATGCTTAGCCGCATCCCGCCCGCGACCTTGGACAATCTTCAAAAGGGAGATCTGGTCATGATCGTCTCGACCGCAGGGGACGCCTCGGGGACGGTCAATGCGATTACGTTGCTAGCCGGGGTGGAGCCCATTCTCACGGCGACGCCAAACGCAACCCAGGCGATGATGCTATCGCCCTTGGAGTCTGGGCTCGGGGAATGCGGAAGCCGCAGCCAACCCTTAGCAATACGGCTCATCTCATGAAATTGCACCTGTAGCAGGAGTAAGAATGGAGTTTTGTATCCGGATGGTTCGGCTCGTCGCGATGCTCGCTGTGCTGGGCATGGCGAGCCTGGTTTGCGCGCAAAATACCGGCAGCCTGCACGGCACGGTGACCGATCCGTCGGGTGCAGCCGTGACTGATGCGGCCGTCATTGCGTTGACGCCCGATGGGCAAGCCAAGACCGCGACCACCAATCGTACGGGTGCATACGAAATCACCGGGTTGGCTCCGGGCAAGTACACAGTAACAGTAAGCGCCGCGGGATTCTCGGACTTTGCCCAGGACGATGTGAACGTGACGGCGGGCGCTTCACAACTGTTGAACATCGCCCTGACGATCGCCGTGGAAAAAGAAAAAGTCAACGTTACGGATGAGGGCACGGCCGTCGATACGGCTCCAGCCGCCAATGCAGGAGCGATCGTCCTCTCAGGAAAGGATCTGGACGCGCTGCCGGACGATCCCGATGAACTGCAGACGGATCTGGAAGCGCTGGCCGGGCCTTCGGCCGGTCCCAACGGCGGGCAGCTTTACATCGATGGGTTCACTGCAGGGCAACTTCCACCGAAGTCGTCGATCCGCGAGATCCGCATCAACCAGAACCCATTTTCTTCCGAGTACGACAAGCTGGGCTACGGGCGGATCGAAATTTTCACCAAGCCGGGAACCGACAAGTATCACGGCCAGGTATCGATTCTGGGAAACTCCTCGGCATTCAATTCGCAGAATCCGTTTCTGACTGGAACCGAGCCGGCTTATCACTCACTGCAGTACATGGGCAACATTGGAGGGCCGCTGGGGAAGAAGGCGTCGTTCTTTTTCGATGTGCAGCGGCGCAACATCGATGAAGTGGCCATCATCAATGCGACTGTGCCGAACGTAGTTCTGGATCCAACACTGGGCCCCTCATTTCCTGTGGTGAACGGATGCACGGACCCGACTTGCGCGTATTCTGCAGCCGTTCCACAGCCGCACACTCGCACCAATCTGAGTCCCCGGTTTGATTACCAGGTGTCGAAGAACAATACCCTGACCGCCCGTTACCAGTTCTTCCGAAACACGGTCGACAATAGCGGCGTGGGCGGATTTTCATTACAGGATCAGGGCGCCAATACCACCGACACCGAGCACACCGTGCAGATCAGCGACACGCAGGTGCTTTCGACGAAGGTGATCAACGAGACGCGCTTCCAGTTCCGACGGGAGAACACCCAAAACGTTCCTTTTAGCACGGCGGCTGAAATCTCTGTGCCGGGCGCCTTTACAAACGGTGGGAGCAGTGGGGGCACGTCGACCGACCAGCAGGAACACTACGAGTTTCAGAACTACACGTCGATGTCGCTGGGCACACACTTTCTTAAATTTGGCGGCCGTTTGCGCGCGACACACGAGGTGAGTACCGAGGCGGGTGGTTTCAACGGGACGTGGGTTTTTCAGGATCTCGGGTTTTTTCAGCAGCAGCACCCATTCCAGTTTTCGCTCAACGCGGTGCCAAATGCGACCACGCCGATCATTCCGACGGTTAGCGTCAACGTGGTGGATGCTGGTCTATATTTTCAGGACGACTGGCGGGTGCGGCCAAACTTCACGCTGAGTTACGGACTTCGCTTTGAAACGCAGAATGCCATTCACGATCACGGAGATTTTGCGCCTCGGGTAGCGCTCGCGTGGGGAATCGGAGGCGGCGGAAAGACTGCGGCCAAAACCGTGCTGCGTGCGGGTTTTGGATTGTTCTACGATCGGTTCGAAGAGGGCGACGTGCTGCAGGCGACGCGCTTAAACGGGGAGACCCAATTACAGTACGTGGCGCAAGCATCGCAATCGGGACAGCCAATCCCCGGCGTTTCCTATCCGGATATCCCAACCCAAGCGCAGCTACAGTCGAGTTCGCCCACGCTCTACCAGATTGATCCGCGGTTGCGCTCGCCCTACGTGGTGCAGTCGGCGGTTACCGTGGAGCATCAACTGACGAAGGTCGCGAACTTGTCCGTGTCGTATTTAAACTCGCGCGGCTATGACCAGCTATTCACGCGGAACATCAATGCCCCGATCCCACCAGCGATCGATCCAAACGATCCTGACGTTCGACCCTGTGCGCCACCCGCGACGTCCCCGAACTGCAGCTTTGGTGCTCTAGCAAATATTTATCAATACACCACAGAAGGCATTTTCCGGCAGAACCAGTTGATCATCAGTTCGAACGTGCGCGCGGGCACAAGGCTTACGCTGTTTGGTTATTACACGCTGAATTCGGTGCACGGTAACACGTCCGGGGGATTTCCCTCGAATCAGTACAACATCGATCAGGATTACGGGCGCGCCGCGTACGATGTACGGCACCGCGTGTTTTTCGGCGGATCGATTTCGGCGCCTTATGGATTTCGGCTGAGCCCGTTCCTGATTGCTACCTCGGGGTCGCCTTATAACGTCAGCGTCGGGCAGGACCTAAACGGGGATTCGGTGAACAATGACCGGCCATCCTTCTCGGGGAACTGCCCGGTGCCAACCAGCACATGCTTCTACAACCGGAATCCGTCTCCGGGTGACCCGCGGGTGCCGATCAATTACCTGACCGGACCGCCTCAGTTCGTTCTAAATCTGCGGTTGAGTAAGACTTTTGGATTCGGAAAAGAGACGGCCGGCAAGGGCACCGGACCGGGTGGAGGTGGTGGGCACGGGGTCGGGCCTCGTGGCGGCGGAGGATTTGGGCGCGCTCCGGGCGCGGGGGCAGCCGCGATCTTCGGGCCCGGAAATACCAACCATCGCTACAACCTGACGTTCAGCGTGAACGCGCGCAATGTGTTGAACCGCGAGAATCTCGCCGCGCCCATTGGGAATTTGAGTTCGCCGAACTTTGGGCAGTCGGTTGCATTGGCGGGTGGACCGTTCTCCAGCGCAGCGGCCAGCCGGAAGATTGAATTGCAGGCTAGTTTCAGTTTCTAAAGCGGGCTTGCCGTTAAATTTCCGACAAGCGCTTGCGAAAGAACAGTCGTCCCGGCGGCTCGCGGGCTCTTTGTTAGCAAACCTCACCCTAATCAAGGTTCCGTCGACGAAAGAATTCTGTTTCTGCATCACTTCGCGGAGGCGCCGCCCTACGAGGAGGACCCAGCGTCGTCCAACCCCAACCCTATCACTTCTTGTCAATGTGCTTCGGGGAAGCTTTTGCCAGAATACCAAGCATGCGCCGCGCCGCGGCCGGGATGGGGACCTTTCCCTCGCGCACGATCTCCTTTGCGCTGATTTCTCTCCCGTACAGCAACTTGTTGCCGCCGTCATCGGAGCGCAGGGTCGAACCGGCCAGAGATATTCCGGCGAAGAGGCCCTTGGCTCGCGAGTAGGAAAGGATTTCGGCCTTCAGCACTACGTCGGTTTCCGCCGAGGCGTTGCGTCCGACCGGACCCGCCACTGCCGATGCATCCGCTCCCAGCTTGACCTTGCTGGACATGACCGAGTTCGCGCCGCTTTCATTCATGATGAGCAGGACGAAGTCCGTCGCCTGCGCGCCGATCTGGAAGCCAAAGCTTCCACCCTCCAGCGCAAACATCGCGGGCGCGCTCCACGGGCCACCGAATTCCTTTCCCGAGCGGCACGTGATCACACCGCGTCCGTAGCTGCCGCCCACGATGAACGCGGCTTTCTTTACTGATGGGTACACCACCACGCAGACGGCCTTGTTCAGCAGATCTTTCGGAATGCCTTCGGGCATGCCTAGAATTTCCTTGAGCACCACCGCCGACTCGTTCAGGCGGTCGGTTTCCTTTTTCTCTTTTTCGGCCTTGTCTTCACCGAACACTGCGGTGATCAGCAGGACCGCAAGAGCAGCAACCCACAGTTTCCTGTTCATAAAGTCTCCGATAGGAAATTTGGTGCGCCGCCGCCCGGGCGTCGCGAAGGTTGAGAATTGGAAAGGCCGGCGACGGAGTGGGAATCTTAATACGTCCGTTCAATGGACGCCAAGCCGATGCGAAAAATGGGGTGATTGGCGGACGAAAGCGATCTTTGTAGTGGGGGCGACGGGCTGGTGGGCTGACGCCCACTTCGCGCCGTGTCGTCCCTACCCAGGGCTTACGCCCTGGGCTAATAACTTTCGCCGCTCCGCGGCTCTTGTGTTGGGGTCCAGTTCCTTGGTTGAGCGTCGTGTAGATCATTGTCCGCCTTTTAGCTTGCGGGTTCCTGTTGCTTCACCGCGGCGATGATCCCTCGATATACTCAGGGCCTGTTTTCCCTCGGAGATGCTATGAAGTGTCGTTCCTGCCTGTGTGCTTGTCTCGTTGTGATTACTGGTGTGCTGTTGAGTTGGGCCCAGGAAACAAGCGAACCGCAAAGGAATCCCGCGCCCGCCGTTGTGCAGGCTCCCAAGCGCGCTTCGATCGGGCTGGCGCTCGAAGGCGGAGGCGCGTTAGGACTCGCGCATGTGGGAGTCTTGCGCTGGTTTGAGGAGCATCACATTCCCATCGATTATGTGGCGGGCACCAGCATGGGCGGCCTGGTGGGCGGACTCTATGCCACCGGCATGTCGGGTAGCGAGATAGCGGATTTCGTCCAGAAGATCAACTGGAACCGTTCGTTTCGCAACGAGCTTCCGTACCGGGCGCGCTCGTTCCGGCGCAAGGAAGATAAGCGCGACTACCCGAATGATCTCGAGTTTGGTTTGAAGCACGGGATTGCGTTTCCCAGCGGCTTCAACTCCGGTCACCAGGTGGGGCTGATCCTCGACCGCGTGGCGTTGCCGTATTCGAATCTGCAAACGTTTGACGAACTGCCCACGTCCTTCCGTTGTGTGGCGACCGATCTGGTGAGCGGTCAGGCCACGGTGTTCGGGCAAGGATCATTGTCGGACGCACTGCGCGCAACCATGTCGCTGCCGGCGATTTTCAGCCCAGTGCGCCTGGATGGGCATGTGTACGTGGATGGCGGAATCGTCGAGAACCTGCCGGTGGACGTGGCACGCAATATGGGCGCGCAGATCGTGATCGCGGTACACCTGGAAGTCCCGCCCCTGAAGCCCGACGAGAGTCTTTCCGCGTTCGCAGTGTTGCAGCGTTCCGTGGGTGTGATCATCGGGACAAATGAGCTGGCGAGCATCGAGAGGGCGGACATTCTGATTCCTGCGCACACCCAGAACTACAACATGACCGACTATCAGGCTGCGGAAAAGCTGATCCAGGTTGGCTATGACGGAGCGCAGGAACGGGCTGCGCTACTTGAGCGCCTCGCATTGAATGATAGGGACTGGGAGCAGTACGTGGAGTTGCGCAAGGCGCGGCGGCGCCCGGTGCCCGTTCCGCAGTTTGTCGAGGTGAAGGGCCCGCCCCGGGTGGTCGCCGAAGGAATTCAGAAGAGTCTCGAAGACAACGTGGGCAAGCCGGTGGATTTCAATCGCCTGGACGGCGATCTGACCGATGTAACGGGACTAGGACGTTTTTTGCGCGCCGGCTTTCAGTTGACACGCAAAGGCGGAAAAGATGGTTTGCTCATTCGCGCGGACGAGAAAGACTATGCCCCGCCGACCGTGAATCCGTTGTTCGTGATCGATGGGTCCGACTACACCGACGTGCGCTTTTCGCTGGGCGCTCGAGTTACATTCCACGATATCGGCGGATTCGGCTCCGAGTGGCGCAACGATTTCATTGTGGGATCAAGTTACGGAGCGGCATCGGAGTACTACCATCCACTGAACTGGTTCAGCCACTTTTTTGCGGCGACGCGGTTGTTTGCGACTTCCAAGCCGTTTGATGTTTATTTCGACGACAGCCGCATTGCGACGTACCGCCAGCACGATGCCGGTGGTGGGCTGGATTTCGGCATCGCGTTCAACCGTTTCTCCGAGCTGCGCTTCGGCTACCAGCTGGAACATCTTTCACTGACACGGAGCATCGGGATTCCCGGATTGCTGACCAATGTGAGCGGGAAACAGGGATTCAGCCGGGTGCGCTACATCATCGATCACACGGATGATCCGACTTTGCCGCGGCGGGGATACCTTGTGCAATCGCGACTCGAGTTTTACGACGCGAGTCCGGCTGCGACCGAACATTTTCCGCTGGCGGAATTGCGGGCCGGGATTTTCCATCCTATTTTGAAAACGAATTCTATTTTCCTGATCGCTTCGGGTGGCTCGACCATGGGGTACCGCAACACCGGGCTTCCGATGTTCGGGCTCGGCGGTCCGCAACGTTTGGCGGCTTACGGAATCAACGAACTTCTCACCAACCAGTACTTTCTGTTTCAACCAGGATACATTCGAAGGCTGAAGGAGCTGTCGCCACTGCTGGGCAACAACGTCTACCTGATCGCTAACTACGAGGTCGGAAAGGCGTACGGCGCCGTGAATACCACCGATTCGCGGCTGCCGAACGACTTCAATGCGGCTGTGCTGGTGCAGTCGTTTATCGGGCCGGTGGTGTTTGGAGGCAGTGTGGGCGATCGCGGCCATCACAAGTTTTATTTCCAGCTGGGACGATATTTCTAGCGTGGTTGCGCTCGACGGCGGGGCACAAGGGCTTCTATGATGGAGCGGTCCCGTCATCTTACGAAATTTATGAGGCTGCCATGACTGAACCGACCTACGAAGAACTGAAGGCCCGATTGCAGGATCTGGAAAAGCAGGTTGAAACCAAAAAACGTAGTGGCGCGATGGAGTTTCGCGTGTCAGAAAAAGGCGGCGTGAGCGTGTATGGATTGGGACGGTTCCCCGTGACGCTGTACTACGAGCAGTGGACGCGGCTGCTGGATGCTTCGGAAAATCTGCGGCAGTTTCTGGAAGAGAACAAGGACAAGCTGAAGCTTAAGGGCCAATAATCTCGGCTCAGGGATCGGAACATCAGCCAGGAGCAATATCTCTATCTGACCACGCGCGGA
Organism: uncultured Acidobacteriota bacterium; assembly: GCA_963765755.1. Lineage (GTDB taxonomy): Bacteria > Acidobacteriota > Terriglobia > Terriglobales > Acidobacteriaceae > Gp1-AA133. The sequence continues at coordinate 81,445 of CAVXXV010000011.1, forward strand.
CGGAAGACCGGGCTTCCGCGGGAAATTGAAATCTGGTTCACCGAGCGCGATGGTTGCTACTACGTCATCGCGGAACATGACACTTCGCACTGGTTGCAGAACCTGCGGGCTGATCCGGAGGTGCAGGTTCGGGTGCGAGGGCAGAATTTTCCGGCACGCGCCCGCGTGCTGTCTGCCGAGAATGACGCGGAGATTCTTGCGGAGATCCGGGCTTTCTCAAGCAGCAAGTATGGCTGGGGCGAAGGGACAGTGGTGGAGATCAGGCCCGAGAGTCTGAACTCGCCGCCCAGGAACTGAAGCCAAGCGCATTCAGCTAAGGTGCCTGTTTCGCGAGGAGAGGACCGGAGCAGCGATCGAGGCTGCCCCGGCCGGTGGACCCGCGCTCTTTCGTGAGGGCTATGCCGCCAGGGCATGCACAAAATTCTCACAAAGCGTGGTCTCCACCAAATACGGTTTCACTTCCACCGCGGCGAGCAGATAGGGCTTCAGGATCTGATGGATTTCGGGATAGAAATTGCGATGATAGCGCTCGGCATCGCGCTTGTCCGTCCAAAGGCTCACCGTGATCACTTTCTCGTTCTTGGTCTCGGGGAACAGAGGAACGATCTCGAGAAAGCCGGGCTGTTTTTTGAGGATCGGCAGGACCTCGTTCTTGAACAGCGTAACGAATTCCTCTTTCTTTTCCATCCGCACCGGGAATGCAAGCATGCGTGCAAACATGGGAAGGCTCCTTGTTCAGCGTACTGACGTTGAGGTGAATGGAGGACGGCCCCGTGCCCGGGGGGTTTGAGCGAACTTTCTGTTCCAGCCTCCGGGACTATGCATCTCCGGCGTCTGCAATGCAGTGACGTAGGTACTTCTTCGATGTGACAAGACCGGGGCAGCCTGGGAGCTTGTTCTCAAGTTTGATTTTCAGCGCGGGAGCAGGCAGGAAGGCGAACAACTTTACGATAAAAAAGTGGCGCAGCCTGAGCAGCTGCGCCATTTTCAGCTTCCTTGATGAGGGTTCTACGGGACGGCTGCGGTCGAAACGCTGACTTGTGGACCGACCACTGCGATGGCGGTGCCTGGACCGGCATTGACGGTCGCGCTTCCCGAGAAGGTGTGGGTAGTCCAGTTTGAAGTTCCGGCGAGACGCGTTGACACGGTTGTGCCGGACGCTACAAACGTGCCAGCCGGCGTAGCCGCCACGGGAACACCCGAGCTCAGCTGCACCTTTGTCTGCCAGGTTCCGCCAACCGGGCGATAGGTTGCATAGGTTCCGGGAGCGATTGTGACCTGCGTGAAGATGGCGACAGCGTTGCCGCTGCCGTCGACTGCGACGCCGGTGACTCCGCCCGCTTGTCCCGCGAGGACGGGCAACGGCGCGGCCGCACTCCATGTCCCGCCGGAGCGCACTGCGTACGACACACCGGAACGGGTGCGCCAGACAGTGACGGCGGTTCCATCGTTCCCCAATCCGATGTTGGGATTGTTCTGGCGATAAGCTGAGGCGGCCACGGTGACCGGCGTGCCCCATGTGCCGGTGAGGCTCCGGCTGATGGCCACTACGGGCCCGGTCAGAATTCCGGTGGCGCCTTCTACGGCGACGGCTTCGCCCGCAGAATTCACAGCGAGTTTGGCGAGACCGAAACAGGTGGTAGCGTTGGAAATGGTCTGCGGGGAGCCGAATCCGCCGGCCGCGCTGCCGGTCCTGGCCTTGAGCGCGCAGGCGATCGGGCTGGGAGTCGTGATTTCCTCATCAATCAAAGTTGCCTGGCTATGACCGTCGAAGCCGATGCCGGGAAGGCCGAAGCTGTTTACGTTGCCGTAGACGTTGGTCGAGATGGTGATGGGGCTGCCCCAATGTCCGGCGGTGAAGAAGGCGACCTGCGCCTGATTAGGAATATAGGTGTTGGTGGTGCGGAAACTCCAGACGGCGAGCACATCGCCGTTGGGCGCGACCATGATGTTTCCAGTGCCGCTGCCGAATGGCCCCAGCGAACTGAGCGTAACCGGAGTGCTCCACGAACTACCGGTTTTTACCGAGGCTTGCAGGCCGCCGGAGGGCGGCATGAAAAGTACTGCGGAGGTCGAGCCGTTGGTGGAGACAGCGATGCCAAAGCCGTTGGCGACGAATTGCGGCGTGCTCCAGGTTTGCGCCAAGGTTGGAATGACCGCGAGCATGGTGGTCAAGGTAAAGATCAAGGTCCACTTACTGAGATTCAACACAGATTCCTCCTGAAGGATGGTCCCCGCGATGATGATGCAGGGACGTAGGGTTTGCTGTCCGGCAATGTTTGAGCCGGGGAGTTCCCGTGGGCGTGGGGGAAAGATCAGGGACTTGCGGCCAAATGCCAATCAATTAACCACAGAGGACACAGGGGAACATACAGAATAGCGGGCGTCGTCTATGGTGTATAGCGCGATGATCCTGCTACGAACCGCTTGCTTGGTCCCTGGTTTGGGCCTTGTCTCAGTCGCAAATGAGCAATAACGATTTTGCGAACGAGCCCGGTGACTTTATAACCTCACTCTAAGTATGTCAAGTCATCGAATTGTTAAAAGATACGCACTGGCCGTATCGTAGAGCGTGAAGATAGATGGCGTATCGATCGGAAGACTGGTTCTTCTCCAGATAAAGGATCTGTTTCTTCATGAGTGAAGAAATACTTAGTCTTACGCCGCCGCCAGCCGATCACCGGCTCGCCTATGGTACCGATCCAAGCCAGTTCGGTGATCTGCGGTTGCCGGGCGGAAGCGGTCCGTTTCCGACGGTGATGAACATCCACGGCGGATTTTGGCGCGCGAAGTATGATCTGCTGCACGCCGGCCATTTGTGCGCTGCATTGACCCGGAAGGGAATTGCCACCTGGAACCTGGAATACCGGCGCGTGGGAAATTCAGGCGGCGGATGGCCAGGGACTTTTGAGGATATGGGAAACGGATATCGCTTCCTGCCGCAGATCGCCAAGCAATACAAACTGGATGCATCCCGCATCCTGGTGATGGGACACTCAGCTGGAGGACATCTGGCCGTTTGCCTTGCCGCGCACGAGGCTGCTGTCAAACGCGCGGTGTCGTTGGCGGGATTGCTCGATTTGCAGAGGACGTTTGACCTTCACCTGAGCAACGATGCGGTCATGGAATTTCTGGGCGGAAAACCGGACGAAGTCCCGGAGCACTATCAGGAAGCAGATCCGATGCGCTTGACGGTGAGCGCTCGGCAGATTCTGATTCACGGCACGAAAGACGACATCGTTCCCCCTGCCTTCAGCGGGAAGTATGTCGAGGCGAAGCGGAAGAAGGGTGAGAATGCGAAGCTGGTCGAAATCGCTGACGCGGACCATTTTGATTTGATCGATCCGCGGTCGGTGGCGTGGAAGCAGGTGGAGGGAGCGGTGCTGGAGTTACTGGGCGTCAGCTGAGCGGCATATGTTGTGATTCCCGCCGACGCGACTATTTTCGAAGCAGGGCAAATTGCAGGTAAGTCATCTCGCCAATATGCAGATGAAGATGGGTGGCGCAGCGCAGAAAAACATTGAAACGGTTCTCGGCGTCTTCCTCGCCTGCCGCTTTGTAAAACTTGCCCCAGTCCTCCTCTTTTTGAGCACGAGCCGTGCGGGCGACCATGACGATTGCATCGGCTAATCGTTTCATCACTTCGTCTTTGGGTGGATGGTCGGTTTCGGTGAATTCGCGCGGGCGGTCGCGCACGTACCCCGAGGCGGCAACCTCGGCGCCGATGTAGTAGTTGAGATTGCCGGTCAGGTGCAGGACGAGGTGCCCGAAGCTGTTGCCGAACGCAAAGGGCTTGGTCCAGAACTGTTGGTCGCTCAGAGGGGCCGCCAGTTCCTGCACCTTCGCTCCCAGTTCTTCATAGCGAGCGGCAAAACCTGTTCCGACTAGTTCGTTCAGCAAATCAGTCCTCCGATAACTATGCTGCGCTCCGCAACACCAGTGCGGAATTCTTGGATCCGAATGCGATGCAGTTGCACACCGCATGTTCGATCGTGGCTTTTCTTCCAGCTCTGGGAACGTAATCCAGATCGCACTCGGGGTCGGGCGTGTCGAGATTGATGGTGGGCGGAATCTGGCCTTGTTGCATGGCGACGATGGTGGCGGCGACTCCAGCTGCTCCACATGCACCCTGCGGATGGCCGATCTGCGATTTCAGGGCTGACATCGGAACATTGCGCGCCTGCTCGCCCAGCGCCAGCTTCAGGGCCTGCGTCTCGATGCGATCGTTCAGCTGCGTCGACGTTCCGTGCAGGTTCACGTAATGGACATTGCTCGGCGCGATGCCCGCCTGCTTCATCGCCAGCCCGATTGCGCGTGCGGGTTCCTCGCCGCATTCTTTCAGGCGGACGCGATGAAATGCCTCGCAGGTAGAGCCGTATCCGGCGATCTCGGCCAGGATCCTGGCGCCGCGAGCCCGGGCATGCTCGTATTCTTCGAGCACAAACATCCATGCGCCCTCAGCCAGCACGAAGCCGTCGCGGTTCACCGAGAATGGGCGCGAACCTTTCTCGGGTTCGGCATTCCACGAATCGGTGAGGATTTTCATCAGGATGAAACCCTTGACGATGCCGAGAGCGATGGGTGCGTCTGCTCCACCGGTGAGAACGCAATCCGCGCGGCCGCCCTGGATCAGGCGCATCGAGTAGCCCATGGCATCGGTCGAAGACGTACAGCCGGTCGTGATGACCTGGCTCGGCCCGCGCAACCCGAAACGTATGCTCAAGTCGCTCGAGAAGGTTCCCATCACTCCCGTGGGCACGCAGAATAGGCTCATGTGCCGGTAATCCTGATGAAAGAACAACCGGTACTGCTCCTCTGTAAATTCCTGCGAGCCGCCACCCGAGCCGACGATGACCCCGAAGCGCTGGCGTTCCGCGAGCGGCAGGGAAGCAGCATCGATACCGGCCTGGTCGAGCGCTTCACTCGCCGCTGCCAGCGCAAGGGGAAGGACACGGGAAACATGCTTGCGTTCACGCTTGTCCATCCACGCCAGTTCGTCGAAATCGCGTACCTCGCCGGCGATCTGTACCGGAATCTCGCTGGCATCGAAGTGCGAAATCCGGCGTACGCCCGAGGTGCCGGCGACCGCAGCCGCGCTGAAAGCCTCTCGGCCCACTCCATTTGGACTGACGGCGCCCATTCCCGTTACCACGACTCGTCGCAAATTCACCCCCTAAGTGTCGGCAGGAAACTATACGGGAAAGATGCGTCATTGTGGGGACGCGATGGCCGGGAAATTGTCAATTCGCCGAGATGGCTGATTTTGGCAGGGGAAAGGGTTGCAGGTTAACAACGGAGCGGCGAGTGTCTTCGCCCGGGATCGACGCTGTAGCCTACGGTCTCAGTCGCAAAAAAAAACAGGGAAGGCAAAGCGCCTTCCCCAAACCGCTTCAGGTTACTAGCGCTTCAGGTTACTAGTTCGAGCGCGGCAGTTGCAGCATGAGGCCGCCGTTCTGGCCGGTTTCGACCGAGGGCAGTTGGCCATTCCATTTCTCAATCAAGGCTCGCTGGTTTTCGAGCCTGCGGAGTTCGAGCAGTTGCGGTGTTAGCGAGTTTTGCCGGATGCGGTTGGCATCGGCTTCGCCCTGGGCTCGCGTCACCGATGATTTTGCGTCACCATCCGCTTCCGCGATCTTCTTCGCAGCCTCGGCCTGCGTTGTGGCCAGTTCGTTCTTGGCGCGTTCAGCTTCCTGGATCGCTTGTGCCTTCGCGGTGATGGCTTGCGCAATCACGCTGGGCACGCGCGGGGCTCCGATAAATCCGAACTGCTGTACCCCGACGCCTACGTTTGCTACCTTGGCCTGAATCTGCTGCTCGACCTGGCTCAGGAACTGTGCCTTTTGTTCCCCGTAGATGTTCTCCACGGTATAGGTCGAGGCGACCTCATTCAGCGAATTCCGCACGATGTCGCGCAGAATTCCATGCGTGAAGGTATCGAGCTGGTTGACTCGATACTTCACATAGAAGTCGGGTACACGATTCGGTTCGATCGCATACGACAGTGAAACGTCAGCGTAAATTTCCATCCCCTCCTTGCTGTTAAAGCCCATTTCCTCGTTTATCGAATGCCCTTCATTCATGTCGCGCGTCCACTTCACGGTCTGCACAAACGTTGGGAATTCGATCACCTGTGTCGTTAGCGGGCTGTAAAGCACCCATCCGGTACGCACTGGAATCTCGGAAGCTCCCCTCTGGCTGCCGGCCAGATTGACCTCGATGCCAACGTAGCCGGCCTCGATGCGGGTAACGCCCACCAGAAAACTCGAAACCAGCCACACGCCGATCCACAAACCGAGGATGATCATCAGCGGCAGAACTATCGAGCGGCGGAAAAACATTCCGGTGTAATCAGCAATCACCGAATTCCTTCTCTCGCGATCTTGATTCAATAGAGTCATAGTCTCCTCCAGATCGTGCGTATGACGAGCGGCACGATTAAAAACAGGGCGAGGATTAGTCCGATGCCGACAAGCACAGCGCCGTCGCGCGGCTGGTTGATGCAGTGAAACGCGACCAGCAGGGCGCCGTAAGCGAGCAGGCACACGGACAGAATCGCCACCAAACGAAAGTGATGCCTCATGGGTGTCACTCCTCCCGGTCTTGTGCCGGGTGAGCAAGTTCTGGTTGTTGCTGCTTGTTTTGCCAGAAACGGCTTTGAGATGGTGTTACATGGCCGTTGAACTTCTAACGACACTTATCTGGATGTGGTCTGAACATGAGTGGATGCAGACTTCATTGGCAGAAGAATCAAGCTGTTACGGATGAATTTTCCAGCACTCCCGTATAATCATGTGTTTTCCGGGAGCGCCGCTTGGCTTACAACGATCTTCGCGAATGGATCGCTGCGCTGGATCGCGCGGGCGAACTGAAGAAAATCCGCACAGAAGCCGATCCGATTCTGGAGATCGCCGAGATCGCCGATCGCGTCAGCAAAAGTTCGCCTGCCAAGTACGGGCCGGGTGGGCCGGCGCTGCTGTTTCAAAACGTCAAGGGGCATCCGGTGTCGCAACTTCTCATCAACCAGTTTGGCTCCGAGCGGCGCATGCGGCTTGCGCTCGAGGTGGACGCCCTGGACGAGATTGCGGATCGAATTCGCGCATTCATGGATGTCAAATCTCCACAAGGCTTCCTCGACAAAGTGAAAATGCTTCCCATGCTGGCGGAGATGGGGAAGTTCTTTCCTAGATCTGTGACCACCGGCGCGTGCAAAGAGATCATCCGGCGCGAGAAGTTTTCGCTGCTCGAGTTTCCCATCCTGCAATGCTGGCCGAAGGATGCGGGACGATTCATCACGCTACCTTGCGTAATTACCCGCGATCCGAAGACGGGCAAGCGCAACGTCGGCATGTACCGCATGCAGGTTTATGACGAACGCACGACCGGCATGCACTGGCAGAGGCAGAAAGTCGCTGCGGAGCATTATCGGGAGGCGTTGCGGGCGGCTGCGTCACCAGCGGGGCAGTCGGGATCGGCTGTCCAGGCTGCCGTCGACATCATGGCGCGGTCGTCTGGAGGTGCGGTGCTGGCGGATGGCGACCGCCCTTCGGGGAAGATGGAAGTGGCCGTGGCGATCGGGACAGATCCCGCTTTAACGTTCTCCGCGATCGTGCCCGCGCCACCGGATGTCGAGGAATTCATCATCGCCGGTTTCCTGCGGCAGAAACCCGTGGAACTTGTGAAGTGCGAGACCGTTAACCTGGAAGTTCCCGCCGACGCGGAAATCGTGCTCGAAGGTTATGTCAATCTTGACGAACTCCGCACTGAGGGGCCGTTCGGCGATCACACAGGCTTCTACTCGCTCGAGGATCAGTATCCCGTTTTCCACGTCACGTGCGTGACTCATCGCAAGGACCCGATTTATGCCACGACCATCGTGGGCAAGCCACCCATGGAAGACGGCTGGATGGGCAAGGCGGTCGAGCGCATCTTTCTGCCGCTTATGAGGCTGACGATTCCGGAGCTGGTCGACGTCAATCTCCCGGTCGAAGGTGTCTTTCACAATCTGATGATCGTCTCCATCCGCAAGTCGTATCCCGGGCAGGCGCGCAAGGTGATGAACGCAATCTGGTCCCTGGGCCAGGCGATGTTCACCAAGTGCATTCTGGTGGTCGATGAAGACGTGAATGTGCACGACATCGGCGAGGTCACGCTGAAGGTGTTGAATAACATCGATCCGGAACGCGACATTCAATTCACGATGGGCCCGGTGGATTCGCTGGATCATGCGTCGCGGCTGCCGAATTACGGATCGAAGATGGGCGTGGATGCCACGCGCAAGTGGACGACCGAGGGCTTCACGCGGCCCTGGCCCGACCAGATCACGATGGATAACAAGACAAAGGCTCTTGTTGATTCCAAGTGGAAAGCATTCGCCAAAGAACTGGGAATCGATTAAACTTCAGTTACACCAACTGGGGTGCGCGCTATGCAAGTCATCGTACGCCGTCGCTAAGTCGTTCTTCTCGACGCGCTGATCCGTCGCGAGGCCGTCAGGTTCTTGCGCCTTGCGCACCCAAAAACTTTTTCAAGCAGCGGGCCCGGCCCCGGCCATGCGCAAAATCTGGAAGGAAATTCCATGGATGCCGCCACTTCTGTCCCCAATCTTTCGCCACCCGGCCTCTGGGAGTCGATCCGCGAAGCCCTGCGCGGGTCACACCAGGACTACACGTCCGGCAGTCTGAATCGCGCGATCTTGTTACTGGCCATTCCGATGGTGCTCGAGATGGTGCTCGAGTCGCTGTTCGCGGTGGTGGATGTGTTTTTCGTTGGCCGGATTGGCGCCAACGCGGTGGCCACGGTCGGCCTGACCGAGTCTTTGCTGAGCTTGATTTTCGCAGTGGCCATCGGTCTCAGCATGTCGACGACTGCGATGGTCGCGCGGCGGATTGGAGAGAAAGATCCAGAAGACGCTTCGGTTGCAGGCGTGCAGGCGATCATTCTCGGTCTGAGCGTGTCGCTGCTGGTGGGGGTGCCGTGTTTCATCTTCGCTCCGCGGCTGCTGCAACTGATGGGAGCCTCGCCGGAGATCGTTGCCACCGGGTCGGGCTACGCGCGCATTGCGCTCGGTGGTTCGGGCGCCATCCTGATGCTGTTCCTGAATAACGCCATATTCCGTGGCGCAGGCGATGCTGCGATCGCCATGCGGTTGTTATGGGTGTCGAACGTCATCAACCTGGTGCTCGATCCCTGCCTGATCTTTGGACTGGGTCCGTTCCCGCGGATGGGCGTCACGGGCGCGGCGCTCGCAACCTTTACAGGCCGCAGCATTGGAGTGCTGTACCAGTTCTATCGTCTCGGGCGCGGGACCGAACGGCTACCGAGCCTGGCCCGGCATCTCCGCGTGAATCTCGGTGTGTTGTGGCGGCTGATACGCGTGTCGATCACGGGAATCCTGCAGTTCGCGATCGCGCATACCAGTTGGATTGGACTCGTGCGCATCGTCAGCACATTCGGCGCGGCTGCGCTGGCGGGCTACACCATCGCGATTCGAATAGTGATTTTCGTGATCCTGCCTTCGTGGGGATTGAGCAATGCGGCGGCTACGCTGGTAGGACAGAACCTGGGTGCAGGGAAGCCGGAGCGCGCCGAAAGTTCGGTTTGGCGCACGGGCTTTTATAACATGATTTTCCTGGGCGCGGTGGGTGTCGCTCTAATCTTGTTCGCAGAACCTACCGTGCGCCTGTTCACGCAGGATCCCGACGTGGTTCCGCTGGCGGCCAGTTGCCTGCGCATTTTGAGTTACGGCAATATCGGCTATGCCTACGGCATGGTCATGTTGCAGGCTTTCAACGGAGCGGGAGACACCATCACGCCGACGTGGGTGAATCTTTTCGGGTTCTGGTTCCTGGAAATTCCGCTTGCTTACTGGTTGGCAATTCCCATGAACCTGCGCTCGAACGGAGCGTTCTTCTCCATCGTGATCGCGGAGTGCTCAATTGCGGCAGCGGGCATTCTGCTGTTTCGGCGCGGACGTTGGAAGCAGCAAAAGATTTAATCCAGCGGCAAACGAATCTCGCCAAATACGGCCAAATCGGGTGAACACTGTATACCGGGAAGGTTGCACTTCCCGGTATATATCTTCAAGACCTAAAGGCCCGGGCTGGAGAGCTCCCTCCGTCCTGACTCTCAAGGCTAGTCAAGCGCGCATCTGCCGGCGAGTGCCTAACAGGTCGTTTCCGGAACGTAAGAATTCTGTCCATTTGCGAACGGACCATGGCCCTGCACATTCTGTTGGTAGATGATCAGCCTTCCGTGCGCAACGGGATTCGATCGTTACTCGGCGCCCGTCCCGATTGGAAGATCTGCGGCGAAGCTTCTGACGGGATGGAGGGCGTGGAAAAAGCGAGAGAGTTACGCCCCGACATTGTGCTCATGGATGTGTCTATGCCCCGCATGAACGGGCTGGACGCGGCCCGGATTCTCCGCAAAGAACTCCCACGTACCAAGGTCGTGATCGTTAGCCAGAACGATCCTGCCATTGTCAGTATCCAGGCGCGCGAAGTGCGTGCCGCGGCCCATGTAGCCAAACAAGAATTGTTCGGAACGCTGCTGCCCGTACTGGACGGCTTGATTGGTTCCCGAACGCCGGAAAAGTCAGCGACCTCTCCTACTGCACCCGGCACTCGGCTGGCGCCTGACTGGCTCGCAGGGAGTGGAGCGCTCGGCGAATTGATGGGCCACTATGACTGGTCGAAGACGCCGCTGGGGCCGATTGAACGCTGGAATCAGAGTCTGAAGACCTCCGTCAACCTGATGCTGAGCTCGCAGCACCCGATGTGGATCGGGTGGGGACCGCAGGCGACATTCCTTTACAACGACGCCTATATCCAGGTGTTGGGTTCGGCCAAGCATCCTTGGGCGCTGGGAAAGCCGGCGGCGGAAGTGTGGTCTGAAATCTGGCATATTTGCGGACCAATGGCTGACAAGGTGTTCGAACGAGGGGAAGCATCCTTTGTCGATGACGTTCGCCTCTTCATGAACCGGGGCGACTTTTTCGAGGAGACCTACTACTCGTACTCGTACAGCCCGATTCGCGACGAATCGGGACGGGTTGGCGGTTTGTTCTGCGTGTCGACAGAAGTCACGCCCAAAGTGATTAATGCGCGGCGACTGCGCACGCTCTCGGAACTCTCCGCCAATGCATTCGTGCAAAAAACCACCGAGACCGCCTGTGTTTCGGCGGTGGGCACGCTGTCAAAAAACCCTGATGACATTCCCTTCGCCCTGCTCTACGTGATGGAGGGCGAGAACGAGCAAGTTCGGCTGGAGCGAAGTTGCGGGTTGGACCAGGGGGTTCCCGAGCTCAGTCCTCATTTCATTGAACTGAGTCCGGGCAGCGGCCGTCATTCGTTATGGCCGCTGGCCGAGGTGGTGAAGAAGGGCCGGTCGCGAGTTGTGCCCATTGCCCACATCGAAGGGTTTCCCCTGGGCGCTGCGGAGCAGCGTCTTTCCCAAGCCATCGTTCTGCCGGTAACTTCACGCGGCGAAGGCCGGCCCGTGGGAGTGTTGATTGCAGGGGTGAACCCGACGCGCCGGCTGGACGCGGAATACCAGACGTTCTTCGACCTGGTGGCGGACCAGGTGGCAACCGCGATCCAAAATGCCCGCGCCGCCGAAGAGGAAAAGAAACGGCTGGATGCTTTAGCAGAGCTGGATCGCGCGAAAACTGCATTCTTCAGCAACGTGAGCCACGAATTCCGTACTCCGCTTACGTTGATGCTAGGGCCAGTCGAGGAACTGCTGGCGAAGAGCCATACCGACCTCTCGCCCGCCGCCAAGAGCCAACTCGAGCTAGTCAACCGGAGCGGAAGCCGTTTACTGCGACTCGTCAACACGCTCCTGGATTTCTCGCGCCTGGAAGCGGGCCGAATGCAGGCCACCTATCAGTCGACCGATCTCTCAGCTGCGACAGCGGAATTGGCGGGCGTGTTCCGGTCGGCCACTGAGAAGGCCGGGCTGGAACTGGAGCTGGATTGTCCGCCGCTTGCCGAGCCCGTTTATGTTGACCGCCTGATGTGGGAGAAGGTCGTTCTTAACCTTGTGTCGAATGCCTTCAAGTTCACCTTCGACGGAAAGATCGCCGTCTCATTGAAACCAAACGGCCGCAATGTCGAGTTAAGGGTGAGCGATTCTGGAGTCGGAATTCCGCCCGAGGAATTGCCGCGTGTTTTCGAGCGCTTCCACCGGATTGAAAATACTCGCAGCCGAACGCACGAAGGCAGCGGCATCGGTCTGGCGCTGGTGCAGGAACTGGTGAAGTTACACGGCGGCTCGATTCGAGTGGAAAGCACGGTTGGGAAAGGAACCACTTTCACCGTAAGCCTGCCGCTGGGCAAGGACCATCTGCCGGCCGAGCGTACCGGCGCAACACGATCCGAAATTTCGAACACCCGGGGCGCGGCTCCCTTCGTCGAGGAGGCACTGCGCTGGCTGCCAGACGGTCTACAAGCCTCAGTCGACGAGCAGCCCGATAGCAGTTCAGTTTTCGCCGAAAGTGATAAGGCAGGCGCAAAGCGCCCGCTCGTCCTGGTGGTCGACGACAACGCGGATATGCGCCAGTACCTGGTGCGCCTGCTCGCCGAGCGGTACGAGGTTCGTTCCACGCCTGACGGAGAGGCGGCGCTCGCTGCCATTCGCGAAGGCATGCCTGATCTTGTTCTCACCGACGTGATGATGCCTCGTCTGGACGGCTTTGGCCTGATTCGCGCGTTGCGGTCCGATGCGCAGACCAAGACGATTCCGGTGATCGTGCTCTCCGCGCGCGCCGGCGAAGAGTCCCGCGTGGAGGGCATGGAACAGGGCGCCGACGACTATCTGATCAAGCCGTTCAGTGCTCGCGAATTGCTGGCCCGCGTCAATACTCATCTGCAAATGTCGCGCATCCGGAACGAGTCCCAAGAAGCGATCTCGCAGAAACAGCAGCAGCTCAGTGTGGCTTTGGAAGCTTCGGAAACGGGTACCTTCCGCTGGGATCCGAAGACCGGGGAATTTCTCGCGCTGGATGAGAACTTCAAAAGGCTTTTCGGTTTGCCACCGAGTGATTCGGTGGAACCGTTCGCAGATGTTATGTCCCGCGTTCATCCAGAGGATCGCGCTGCGGTGGTAGCAGCGATTGAAGCCTGTAAAACTGGTGCGGACTTCGACATGGAATTTCGCGTTGACCTGCCCGAAGGCAAGATCCGCTGGCTATACGATCGTGCGCGTTCGGTGCGCGATGAGCAGGGCACTGTAATTTGCGTGATTGGTGCCTGCACTGACGTCAGCCGGCGTAAAGCGTTCGAACTGGAAGCCCTCGCGGCCAATGCAAAGTTCCGCGCCGTGTTCGACCAGACCACCGTCTTTTCGGGCGTACTGAGCACTGAGGGGATCGTTCTGGACGCGAATCGCCTGTGTCTGGAGGCTTGCGGCTACCGTGCCGACGAAGTCCTGGGCAAACCTTTCTGGCGGACCCCTTGGTGGCGCGGCTCGCCGGAAGTTCAGGACAAAATCCAGAAAGCTTGCGCCCAGGCGGCTCAGGGGGCGCGATATCGAGAAGAACTCCCGTATCACTGGGCAGACGGGAGTGAGCGCCTAGTGGAGTTCGAACTTCATCCTGTTCGCGACGAGCAGGGCCGGGTGATCTTCCTGCATCCCACGGGAGTGGATGTCACCGATGTAAAACGAACCCAGGAAAACTACCGGACCCTGGCCGACAACATTTCACAATTTGCCTGGATGGCGAACAGTTCAGGCTGGATGTACTGGTTCAACCATCGTTGGTTTGACTACACCGGCACGACGTTGGAAGAGGTGCAGGGCTGGGGCTGGCAGAGGACATTACATCCGGATCACGTAACCAGGGTCCTTGAAAAGATCAAAAGCAGCTTTGCGAGCGGAGATGTGTGGGAAGACACCTTTCCATTGCGCGGTAAAGATGGAGGGTATCGCTGGTTCCTGTCCCGCGCAGTGCCCATCAAAAACGCGCATGGCAAGATTACGCAGTGGTTCGGCACGAATACCGACGTCACCGAACTGCGCAATATCCAGGAGGCCCTGCGCAAGAGCAAGGAATTCACCGAGGAGCAAGTGCGGTTACGTACGCGTGAACTGGAAGGACGCAACACAAAGGTGGTAGAGCAATCCGAGCAACTGCGCGACTTGTCCCACAAAATGCTGCAGATGCAGGACGACGAACGCCGCCACGTGGCCCGCGAACTTCACGACAGCGCGGGGCAGATCCTGGCGGCGCTGGCGATGAGCCTGGCCCATGTTGCCCAGTTGGCCCGCAAGAACGCGCCGCAATTGATCGAGGGTTTGAACGAGACGCAGCAGTTTGTGGATCAGCTGAGCAAGGAGATCCGCACCATGTCGTACCTGCTGCATCCGCCCTTGCTTGACGAAAGCGGGTTGCCGGTGGCCCTGCATTGGTACGCGGAAGGTCTGGCGGAGCGCAGCGGACTAAAGATCTCGGTCAATATTCCGGAAGATCTCGGAAGATTCGGGCGGGACATGGAGTTAACGATGTTCCGGTTGGTGCAGGAGTGCCTGACAAACATTCACCGCCACTCCGGAAGCAAGACTGCTGAAATCACGATGTGGACCGATGATCGCGTGGTGGGTCTCGACATCCGCGACCAGGGGAAAGGAATCCCGCCCGAAAGGCTTGCCTCGATTCAGGCGCAAGGCGGAGGTGTGGGTATCCGAGGCATGCGGGAACGTATTCATCCTTTCCAGGGCACGATGGAAATCGAATCGAACAATTCCGGGACGCGAATTTCCTTCCGCATTCCGATTCAGAAAGCTGCACACTCCGAAGAGGGCGTGTCTCAGCCACTCCAGGTTTCCGCGTAGAGTTCCGACGGCTGCAAGCGCTTTCCCGTGCGAAGAACACACGCTTCTGTTTCCTGCCAAGGCACATTCCGCGCCGTCTTCGGCAACGATCTCTGTCCTTCGAAGCGATTTCCGTTTATCCTCGTCGCGCTGAAACCGGGAAAGCGGGGACACATGCTTTTTTTTCTTCCGATCATCCTGATGATTGTGGGAACCACAACCTATCACATCGCGCAGAAGTCGGTGCCGACACAAGTCAATCCGGTGTTTTCGCTGGTAATCAACTACTTCACGGCGATGGTGGGCACGCTGCTGCTGATTCCGCTTTATCCTTCGCGGACGGCGGGACCATGGAGTATGAAGGGAATCAATTGGGCGAGCGCGGCGGTAGGCGTATCAATCGTGGGCGTGGAACTGGCGGTGCTTCTGGCCTACAGGAGCGGGTGGCGCGTGAGTTTGCTGTCGGTAATTGGCAATAGTGCCAGCGCGTTGTTGCTGGTGGGGATCGGACTGCTTTTTTTCCACGAGCATCTGTCGATTCGGAACGTGACTGGCATTGGGCTGTGCCTTGTGGGACTGGCTCTGATTAGTCAGCATTGAGTTTCTGTTCTGTGTCGGCGATGTGCTTGGGTTGTTAATTTGTATTCACAATTTCAATTCCCAGACCTCGGAGATCAGGTTGCGACGGCCCCAGCTGTGGTGGCGCTGGCGGCCACCGAGTCGGAAGCCCGCGTCTTTGTAGAGGTGACGGGCGGCGCCGAGTTCACTCTGCGTCCATAGGAGCATCTTCTTGTATCCGGCGTCCCGTCCAAAACGGACGCACTCGGCGACGAGTCGGCGGCCGATGCCCAGGCCGCGAGCCGCAGGCTCGACCAGCAGCAGGCGTAGCTTGCAGACGGTCTTGGACTTCTTAACCAGAAAGACAGTGCCGACGATTTCTCCGTCTTTCTCGGCGATCCAGCAACGTTCCCGGCGAGGATCGAAGTGCTCAATGAATTGCGAAACGATGCCGGCCACCAGGGCTTCGAAGCGCTCGTCATAGCGGTACTCGCGCCAATACAAATCTCCATGGCGATGAACGACCCATCCCATATCGCCGGGCTGGTGAGTGCGCAACACGTAAGGTGTTTTCTCCGAGCGCCCGTCAGACGCGTCGCTCAGGCGCTGTTCGATGGCGTGCATGGCTGAGAGCAAGTCCTTCTGTTGCACGCTGGTCAGCCGGTTGAGCATCTTTGCGACCTGTTGATTGGAGCGGGTTTCGAGGGGGCGGAAGACTCTTTGGCCCTTGCCGGTTAAGCTGAGAAAACTCTGACGGCCGTCAGTGGGTGAGCGTTGGCGGCGCAGCAGGCCTTGATGGTGAAGTTTGGCGAGCAGCCGGCTAAGATATCCGGGGTCCAGACCCAGTTCTTCGGCCAGGTCGGATGCAGTCGATCTTTCGCGATGCGCGATTTCGTACAGTACACGGACCTCCGTCAAGGAATATGGGCTGCTCAACATGCGGTCCTGGAGCAGACCGATCTGCTTTGTGTAGAAGCGATTGAAGTGCCGGACTTCGCGGATAGCACGGGAAAAGAGAAGAGAAGTTGCAGGCATGGCGGAGAGCCTCGCTCAGTAAATGCCAGTATCAATCACAATAGTTGACAAAGGCAAGTATATTCCTATCGGTCTCTTCCTCCGTGGTTAAAAACCCTTCATCAACCGCGCTGAGTGGGAGAAGTGCAATGCACCGATTGAAATAACTGCTGGGAACGATTCGGGAGGCTGCGCGGTTCAATCAGCATTTGTGCTAGCCTGCCCTTTACGTATGGATCGACGCGAATTTATCCGTAATTGCACGATAGGCGCGGCTGCCTTGGCCGCGCATGAATTGGGATCGCATGCCATGGCTTCTCCAGAGCCTGCCCGCAAGAACTGGGTGTGGATCACGCTGAACCCCGACCGATCCATGGAGGAGTGGAAAGGCCTGTTCGCCACCATGCGGGAGAGCGGCGTTCGAGCGGTCCTGCCGGAAATCTATGACGGGCGCCACGCGTATTTTTCCAGCCGGCATTTACCGGTGAAGACGGATCTGCTGGGCCGCCTTCTTCCCCTGGCTCGCGCCGCCGATCTCGAAGTCCATGCCTGGATGTGGTCCATGCCCTGCATGGTTCCGGAAATCCTGCACAAGCATCCCGATTGGTACAACGTGAACGCCAAGGGAGAATCTGCCTTCGACAAGCCCGCCTACGTGGACTACTACAAGTTCCTTGATCCGGGCCGACCGGAGGTTCGCGAATGGGTCCAGACAACGGTGAAGGAGTTAGCGTCCATTCCCGATCTCACCGGGGTGCATCTCGACTACATTCGGCATCCGGATGCCATTCTGCCGAAGGGCCTGTGGTCGAAGTACAAGATCGTGCAAGATAAAGTCTATCCACCCTACGACTACGGCTACAGCGCTTACGAGCGCGATCAGTTCACAAACAAGTTCGACGTCGACCCGATGGCGATCGGGAACGGGGAAGTGAAGGATCCGAAACTGGTTGAAGCCTGGTTGAAATTTCGTTTGGACATGGTGGTCGATCTGGTGAACGATTACCTCGTTCCCGCGGCGCACGGAAGAGGAAAGATAATCACGGCGGCGGTGTTCCCCGGGCCCTCGCGCGCGCGCGAAATGGTGCGTCAGGACTGGGGGCGCTTTCAATTGGACGCGTTCTTGCCCATGCTGTACCACGTGTTCTACGAGCAGGGGCCAGAGTGGGTGCGGGACGAAACGAAAGAGGGCGTGGCTGCGGTGCGAAAGCCCCTATATAGCGGAATTTTCATTCATGACATGAAGGTGGAGGAGATGACACGCACCCTCCAGATGGCCCGCGAGGGCGGCGCTTCGGGAGTTTCACTGTTTTCCGCGGACGGGATGGACGCGGAAAAATGGAAGGCTCTGCGAATATCGTGAATGGCTGACGGGACTACCAGACGGTTTTCAGGAGAGGGCTCGAGCGAATTCGCTCGTCGTGCGTGATCAACAACATTCCCTCGGCCCGCGCGGTAGCTCCGATTAATCGATCCGCTGGGTCTTTCGGATAAGATTCGGGGAACTGCATCGAGAGGCTGGCGACCTCAGGGGTGATCGGTCGGACGACTGCTCCAGTCGCGTCCAGGATCAGCTGGATGGACGCCTCAACGGTGCCACGTCCCTGGAGTCTTCCGCGCCAAAATAAGGATGCGAGTTCCCACAGCGTAATCGAAGCAATGGCCACTCCGTCACCATGCCGAGCCCGTCGGATCGAACTGGCCGCTAGCCTGGACAGGCGACCCGGTTCAGAGACGGACCAGACCAGTACATGAGTGTCGAGCATGATCATCGGGTCGCTTCCCAATCTTCCGCGGGAATCACGGGCGATTCGATGTCACCTTTGATTTCAATGATGCCTACCAAGCAACCCATAAAGTCGGGAGCCTCCGACTGCGCGGGAACAAGCTTCGCGACGGGACGGCCGTTCTTGGTGATGACCACGGGCTCCCTGGTGGCCGCTACATCGTCCATGACCTTCAAGCACTTGGCCTTAAATTCTCCGGCTCCCATTTTTTTCATGACCATCTCCGAAGGCTATGGTCATTATAGCATGACCATAGTGGGTTCCCCGATAGCGGACAGGGGGGACTTTCGCCGCAGACTGCTACAATCTTCGCATCGTACTTGAAAGGAACCCGATTCATTCATGATGCAGGCAGGAAATCCCTTCCCTGATTTTTCGCTTCCCAACCAGGATGGCAAAACCGTGAGCCTCAGCGATTTCGCGGGGCACTGGTTGGTTGTTTACTTCTATCCGAAGGATGACACGCCCGGATGCACCATTCAGGGCAAAGCCTTCACCGCGGGCAAATCGCAGTTCGACGCGGCCGGTATCAAAATCGTTGGCATCAGCGCCGACGATGCAAGCTCGCACAAAAATTTCTGTACCAAGTTTTCCTTCACCATCGATTTGTTGGCGGACACGAATTCCGCGCTGATGAAGACGCTAGGACTCGGCCAATCCGAGTGGAAGGGAATGAAATTCTGGGAGCGCACCACCTTCCTGATCGATCCCAAGGGCGTGATCCGGAAGGTCTACGAAAAGGTAAATCCCGAAGGTCATGAGCAAGTGTTGCTGAACGATATCAAGGGTTTGAAAGCGGCTTAGCCAGCGAACCAGCAGGGCTGGGGGTGACTCCAGCCTTGCCCTCTCTCCGTATGTTGTCCCGCCGATCTCGCAGCCGATCGATAGACCCTTGTTATTCCGAAGCCGATGAGGAGTCGGTAGTTACTCTCATCGAACCCTTCGCGGGCGGTCTCTTGCCTGAAATCTCAACACTTTTCCACCTTCCAACGTGAAACGATTGCCGCCCGCTCGGCACTATTCAGCGAATACTTCTCCCGACTGCACAAACAGATAGAAGAAGTGCAAGCAGTAAAAGGAGATTGTCATGGCTGGATGCAAGGGCAAGAAAGCAAGCGCTGACCCGATCCGTGTCACGCTGCCGGTATCGGTGGCCTGCGATCTCGAGAAGTTTCAACAAGCACTCGCCAACGTCGCGGCGATGCTGGGCAGCGTACCCCGCTGCACCAACACGCGAATAACGCTTTCGCGCACGCGCGAGTTTGTCATTGACCCGGCCTCTCTGCAGGTGCAGGAGGCTGTGGCTGAGTAATGAGGCCCCATGAATCTTCCTGAACTTGGTGTCGGAGTGAATTGGTTCCCCGGGCTCGATCCGGTATTGAAGGCAAATGAAGGACTGATTGATGTGCTGGAGGTCGAGCCGCAGTCGTTCTGGCGACGTAAGAAAGATGCCACCGGCCTGGTCCTGGATCGGCCGTCGCTTGAGGGAATACGGCTGCGCAAGGTTCCCAAGCTGGTTCACAGTGTTGCGTTCCCGATCGGCGGCACAGTGGCCCCTTCTGCCGGAGATCTTGAGCAGGTGTCTGCCATTGCGCGAGAGCTTGCGGCCCCCTGGCTGAGCGAACATCTCAGCTTCAATCGGGTTGCAGACGAATCCGGGACGTGGCACTCGGGTTTTCTGCTGCCGCCGCGACAGACGATGGCGGGAGTTGATGCAGCGGTGGCGTCGGCACGCGCGTTGACAGCATCTCTGCCGGCGCCGCTTGCGATCGAGACCGGGGTGAACTACCTACGCCCACGAGCCGACGAACTGCCGGATGGCGAATTCGTGGCGCGCGTGGCCGAGGCCACCGATTGTGGCATCCTTCTGGATCTTCACAATGTGTGGACCAACGAACGCAACGGGCGGCAGTCCCTCGCCGACTATATCGACCAGCTTCCGCTGGAGCGCGTCTGGGAGATTCATGTCGCGGGAGGCCACAGTCATCGCGGATTCTGGCTCGATGCGCATTCGGGAGTGGTGCCTGCGGAACTTATGGAACTGGCGGCCCGCATCATTCCGCGGTTACCGAACCTGAAGGCGATCGTTTTCGAACTCTTCCCAGCCTACTTCCCGAAAGTCGGAGGCATCGAATACCGGTCGCAGCTTGAAGAACTGCACCGGTTATGGGACCGGCGGAACACGAAAACTTCGGCTCGATCGCCGGTGCGGCAAGATCCCCCGGCGTCGGATCCGGAGCCCACGCCAATCGACTGGGAACAAACACTGGCCAGGCTGACCGTGCACCGGCCATGTTCCGCACCATTGGCGGATGAGCTAAGACACGATCCAGGGCTCGCCGTGATTCGCGAAATGGTCGAGAGATTTCGAGGATCGATGGTGGTGCGTACGCTCCGGCTTTCGTCCCGGCTGATCATGCTGGAGCGAGGTACGGGTTACCTCGAGCAGTTGCTCGCGGAGTTCTGGCGGACGCATCCGCCGCAGCCTTTTGCGCTCGATGAAGCGCAGGCGTTCGCCGCTTTCCTGCGCGAACACAAGCCATACGTTCCGTTCCTGCCGGAAGTGCTGGAATACGATTGCGCGGTGATCGCGGTGGCACTCGACGGCGAGGAACGCTCTGTGCCCTTCGGCGCGGATCCGCTGCCTTTGCTGCGGGCCTTGGGCGCGGGACGCCGTCCGCCGGAAGTTACTCGGGGAACTTTTGAAATCCGCCTGACGCCCGATCTTGTGGATGCCGATGCCCATGCGTTTTCCGCGATGGATGTGATTCACTAGTGTCGTGTTCGTAGAAATATGGACGCGAGCGCATGGTCATGCCAGTTACGATGCAGCTAGCGCAGGTTTTCGACGAGTGTAATTTGCCGTTCCGCAGCATCGTTGACGGCCACGCGGCGTCCGTCGGCGCTGGCTCCCAGCCAGAACGGAGAACTGGGTAGCGAAAGCAGTTGGCGGATTTGTCCGCTCGCCGTCTCATACAAGCTCAACTGAGAACCCTTGCCCGCATCCGATACGAACAGAATTCCTTTTTGGGTGACCGTCCAACTGGCCCAGGTTCGCGGGCGAATGTGCCCGGACACCAAGGACTCTTCGCCGCCAGCAGGACGCACTCGCCAGATCTCAGGCGATCCGTCACGCGACTTCGCGTAGTAGACAAAGCCGTCGGCTGACTCAAACGCCGCGAAGCCGCCTTGCCGCGTGACTTCCCGGGCGAGTCCACCGCGAGCAGGGATCTTCCATACTTGCCAGCCTGTGCTTCGTCCGGAAGCGAAAAATACCCATTTTCCGTTGCGCGAAAAGCTGGGCACGAAGCCTTCGTCGAGCCGACGCGCGGGTTCTTTTCGACTGACGGGGGCGATGTAGATGCAGGTGCCGTCGTCACACGGGGCGTCGAACACAACTTGCTTGCCGTCGGGTGACCAGCGCGGCGTTCCCGCGCTGTCGGTGGAACTGATCTGTACCGGATCGGCGCCGTCGACCGAACTAACCCAGATTTGCCATGGTCCACCGCGGTTCGACATGTAGGCAATGTGTTTGCCGTCCGGCGAAAACTGGGGTCCTGCGTTCCCGCTTCCTGAAACCACGGTACGGAATGTGGGATCGTGCCGTGGAGAATTGAGAACAGGTTCGCGCAGAACAGCGGGCTGTGCGATGGCGCCACGAACCGGAGTCTGACGCGGGGCATCCGGCTTCGGCGCATGCGGAGCCGTCTGTCTTTTCTGCCGGCCTTCGGCGAACTCCGGGTGGGTTACCGCATTCGGACTGATCGTTTCACTCACCGGTGTCCGGAATCGTGAACTAAGTTGCATACCTCCAAGCCCGCCGAGCACCAGAGCTGCGGTGCTTACCAATGCAATCGCCCAATGACGCGACATGAAATGATCGGACCCACGGGTGGGCGACCGTGAGTCAGTTACAACTACATGCTGAATCGAAGGCACTGACTCTGGAATTTCCGGCGGTGGGGCAGGGGCCGTCAACTGAGATGTGCGTAGCTTTCCTATGAATCGATAGCCGCGGCGCGGCAAGGTTTCCACGTACCGGGGGGTGATGGCCGAGTCGCCCAGCGCCTCGCGAAGCTTGTTGATGGCGGCATTCAACCCATGCGTGCAGTCAATCAAGGATTCGCCCGGCCACAGACGCTGCTGCAATTCGTCGCGCGTGATCAGATCGCCGGGACGCGCCAGCAAGATCCCCAAAATCTGGAAAGGCTGGCCGATGAGCCGGATGGGGATGCCATGTTTCCGAATTTCCTGCGTGCGCAGGTCAACTTCGAACGAATCAAAACAAACCAGGGATTGCGAGACGTTACTTTCCATGCCCAGACCCCACACTGACGCACTGATGTATACGCAGTTTGAATGCGTGCGGTTCGCCAATGATTAGGACGATTGAGGGATGTGTCGCGTTAGCAACCATTGTCACGTGTTCGTGCCAGTGCATGGCCGGACTTTGTGGGTTCCCGCTGAGTCCGAGCGCCAGCATCGTTATGTTCCGTAAAATGCGCAGGTTACCGGTCCCATCAGGCTTGTGCTAGATTCAAAGCCCGATGCCTGAAACGGTCCAATCGAATGGGGATTCCAATCTTTCCCCGAATATTCCCGCCATCTCCACTGAAAATCTGACCCGCCGTTTCGGGGAGCTGGTCGCGGTGGAAAACGTCAACCTGCGGGTCGCGCCAGGGCAGTTTTTCGGATTTCTGGGGCCGAACGGGGCGGGGAAGTCCACGACCATCAAAATGCTGACCGGGCTGCTGGCTCCGACGTCAGGTCGCATGGAGATCCTGGGGCTCGATTTTGCCCAGCGCACTACCGACGTGAAGCGGCAGATTGGTGTGGTGCCAGAAGGCCTGGCTTTATTCGGACGATTGACGGGCGCTGAGTATCTGACGTTCGTGGGCCGAATGTATGGGCTTGATCGTGAAACCACGGCGAAGCGTACCGGCGAACTGCTGGAGTTCATGCAACTGACGAACGAACCGCGGAAACTCGTTACCGACTACTCCCACGGTATGCAGAAGAAGTTGGCGCTGGCGGCGGCGGTCATTCACGGGCCGAAAATCCTGTTTCTCGATGAACCCTTCGAAGGCGTGGACGCGATTGCTGCCGGTACTCTCAAGTCGATGTTGCAGGGCATGATCGCACGCGGAGCGACGATTTTTCTCACGTCGCACGTGCTCGAAATCGTGGAGCGCCTGTGCAGCCATGTTGCGATCATTAATAGGGGCAGGCTGGTTGCGCAGGGTTCGCTCGAAGAGTTGCGTACTGGTGCGGAGGCGCAATTGCCGGCGGGAGCTCAAGAAGCTCACGGTAAGCTGACCCTCGAAGAGATCTTTCTCCGCACCGTCGGCGGGACGCGCTCGGTCGAACAGGAGCTCTCGTGGCTCGGCTAGTCTCGGCGGAATCGCGCGGGCAGCTTGCGGCCATTGCCAGTGTCCGCTTCCGGATCTTTGTGCATTCGCTGCGTTCCAAACGCGGCGCGCTGGAACTGTTTTCGCGCATCGTCATCGGTATCGTGATCACCTGCGGTGGCCTGGGAGGCGCGATCCTTCTGGGCGCGGGCGCGTGGATTTTCGTCTCGAACGGTAAGCCCGACGGCCTGGCTCTGCTGCTCTGGCCTGTCTTCCTGTTCTGGCAACTTTTTCCTGTGATGGCCACCGCGCTCACCGAGTCGATGGACTGCTCGAACCTCCTCCGGTTTCCGCTCACCTACCGCGCCTATGTGATGGTCAGGCTTGCGTATGGAGCATTCGATCCCGCAACCCTGCTTGGCACCCTGTGGTTGATCGGGATCATGCTTGGAATTGGCTGGGCGCGTCCGGCCCTCTTGCCTTGGGCCTTTCTCGTTCTGCTCGTGTTCGCGATCGTGAACATGTTGCTCACGCAGATGGTCTTTGCCTGGGTAGAGCGCTGGCTGGGGCAGAGACGTACACGCGAAATCTTTGCCGTGCTGTTCTTTGTGGCGATGATCAGCCTGCAGCTGGTGGGGCCCGTGCTGAACCGGTATGGCGATCGGTCGAACGCAGCATTTCGTTGGGCAGGACGCTTTGCGAATCCAGTGCAGGCCGTGCTGCCGCCCGGGATCGCTGCCGGCGCGTTGGCCAGTGAAGCATCCGGGCAGCGGGTCCCGGCTCTGTGTTTTCTGGGCGCGCTCGGCTTGTACGGGATCGCCTTCCTGCGCATCTTGAGCGTTCGGCTGCACGCGCAATTTCGCGGAGAGAATCTGAGCGAGGTTGTCGGCCAGCGCGATGCGCGTCGAAGGGCTGCGGACATCCGGCTTGCATGGGATCTTCCGGGACTTCCGCGTGAAGCTGGGGCGGTAGTCGAAAAGGAATACCGCTACCTGTCGCGAAGCGGTCCTGTTCTTCTGACGTTCATCACGCCGATCGTCATGCTCTTTGTGTTTGGTTTAGGAGGACGTTCCGGGAACAGCGCTGGATTCCTGCAGCACTGGCCGGACCTGGCCTTGCCGGTGGGCGCAGCCTACTCGTTGTTGCTGCTGACCAATCTGATCTACAACAACTTTGGACACGATGCCGGAGGAATTCAGTTCTTTCTGGTATCGCCAGCCAGCTTTCGCAGTGTGATGGTCGGCAAGAATATCGCGCACATGGGAGTGCTAGCGGTCGAGTTAATCGCGTTGTGGATCGGCGTGTCGCTGCTCTTTCGTCCGCCGAGCGCCGAAATGGTGTTGATTACGCTCAGCGGGCTCTTATTCGCTGCGCCCATTAATCTGGCCGCGGGCAATCTGCTGTCGCTCTACTCTCCGAAGAAAACGGAGTTCGGGACGTTTGGACGCCAGCGCGCTTCGCAGACCACTGTGCTGGCCAGCTTCGCGATTCAGATCTTCGTGGTTGGAATTGCAGCGACGAATCTTCTCGTCGCGCGCTCCTACGGTCGCGAAAAGTTGGCGATCGCCATCTTCTTCGCACTCGCCGCGTTGTCATTCACCATTTACATGTTCGTGCTGACACGCGTCGACCGCATGGCGGCACGACGGCGCGATGTGCTGACGACGGAGTTGTGCAAGTAAAGTACGGTGCCATACCAGGCAATCGCCTTTCGCATGGCACTTTCGTGCCATCTGCCAAATAATCGCTTTACAAGTGACGGAATCCGGCGAGATCGAGGGCCATCGGAGTTGGGCAAGGCCCTGTCGCCACACTGCCCAACCATCCTCAGGTCCTCGTAAACCCTAGAAATGCGAACACCTATCCCAAGGTAACCGAAAGTAAGTCCCGTTTTGAAACCGATGGAACGTTACCTGCGAATACTCCTGTAACGTACGGCGAAAAACCTAAAACTGCCCTACGAAGAAAGGAAATTCAGATGTGGATGGACATTACTCGCGGCATGGCCGTATTGAAAGCCGCTTGGAGCTTTAGTTCCACGGATACTCCGGCTGAAACCACGACGGTGGCGGAACTTGACGGAATGGATCTCTGCGGAGAGTTTCTGGCGGAAGCGCAAAACTACCTGAATATGGGCCGTCATCAGAGCGCAGCAATTCTTGCGGGCGATGCGATGGAAGAAACGTTGCGTCGTTTGTGCGCCGACAACAGCGTATCTCTGTCGCGCCCCACAGTGGATGGAATGATTGCGGAGCTGGCTCGTCAGGGAGTTTATGACAGTCTGGTCGAACAGCAGCTATCGGAATACACCAGCTTGCATTCAAAAGCGATGAACGGCTTGTGGTCGGAAGTTTCCAAGGATGATGTTGAGTCGATGCTGCGCGACCTGCGCGCCTTCGTAGTGGATCACGTGAACAACTAGAGCGGTACTTCCCCCCGCTTCCCCCTTTTCCCCCTAGTATCCACGACAAATTTTGTGCGATTGTGCGCGCTGGGATTCTCCTGCTCAGCGAAGTTCGAAGATCATCAGAAACGCCCACGCAGAGAACAGCACCACGCCGACGCCAAAGAAGAGGTGCAGCGCCATCGAAGCGAAATCAAGCTTTGGGATACGTATCTCGAGCTGATCAGTCTTCTTGCAGAGATAGTAGCTGTAGGTCACGCCCGCAAGAATTGCAATCAAGAACGACAGTACAGCCAGTGCGGGCAGGATCAGCCAAGTTTTCGCAAAAGCTGGAAGGACTTCATTGCCGCTGGCATCCTTCCGGAACAGCAGGCCGAAGACACCTACGATGGCGGGCACGGCGGCGCTCGCCAGGGTGAGCACGCCGCGGACGTGTTCGGAGAAAAACTTTAGTTTCTCCGCGGCAGCGATGGTATGCGAGTCTTCAGAGCCGTGCGGAGCGGCCGCGTTTTCCACCATCGATCACCGCCGCTCCTTAGCCGCGCCCGCTGTCGCACCCTGTTGCCAATGACGCTTCTTGAGCTTGCTCAGCGTGAGCCAGATGTTCTTGGCCGCATGCGTGGGCACAGCAGCCCCGTGTACGTAGCGGTAAAGCGTCGCGTAGGGGATTCCGGTCAGAATCGCCAGCCGCCGCACCGAGACTCGTTTGTCATCCATGGCCTTCCGCAACTGGGCCGGCTCCAGGCGGCGCAACACGCTTTCAACTTGGCGAACTTCCTCCTGCGGAAGACCCTCCTTCGCAGCGGTGGCCGGCATGGCTTCCATTTCCGTGCCCACCCTGGCGGACTCGCGCAGGTTGACTTCCGCGGCCAATAACCGCGACTCCAGATTTTCCACGTACTCGGTCAAAGCCACGAAGCGCTTCATCGGAAGCTGCACAAACTTTCCATCCACCACCTTGAAATCTTTTTCGGGCAATTCGAATTTCATGTTCCCTCACGGTTGAAACTTCGGCAGCCGGTACTTGAAGGGAAGATCGAGGTCTTCCAGGTACACCCGCTGTCCGGACTCGCGAATCGTGTAACTCACAATGAACCCGTTTTTCAGAATCTGCACCTGCCGCACGATCACCAGCAGTTGAAGCGGTTCGGCGTCGCCACTCGCTTCGGGCTGGGGCAGCAACTTGTAAGCCGCGCCCGGCTCGGGGTGATGCGGATGGGCGCCAATCGCTTCTTCCGCTGCTTTGATCTCGGCTAGCAGCTGCGGCTCCTCGACCCGGGCCAAGGCCTCCGCATACCGCGGTTGCGGGATCGTCTTGTACACGCTGCCGTCCGCCGGCACGGTCCCTCCTGCAAGCGGGGGTGGAGCGCACCCCCAGAATGATCCATTAATGGATCATTGTCAATTGCTATTATTCAGTAGTGGATAGCTATTGTAGCCTGTTTACGGCTCCGCGGATTCGATATAACTAGCTTATTATCAGTATGTTAGGCCATAGTTAAACAGTCAGCCCACCCATCGCCCGCAGTACGCGAGCACTCACTCCGTGCGACATGGTTTACGGTACCGGAGGCACGGTTCCGCTTGCCTCTACCAATTGCCGAACCGGTCCGGAGACCATGATCAGCAAATCGCCGTGGGGCGCAGCTGCCAAGTCAATGGCTGCGAGCTGCTGCGCTCTCCAGGCTGCAGGCGAGGGAGCGCCCTTTTCCAGATAGTCCAATGCAAACAGCCCGGCAAAGCCGAGGCTGGAGAGGTCGGCCGACAGCGGGGCGAGCTCCGCCGTCAGAGACGACTTTTCCAGCATGGGATGCAGGCGCGGATCGTTGTCTCGCCACGCGGTCAGCTGGGCGCGAATCGATGCTGCGGCAGTGCGGTCTTTGTAGCCACTCGAGACGTAGGCCTGAACGGCGTCATGAAAGCGCCGCGCCTGGTCGCTCTCGGGACGCGCCGTATCGATGAGGCGATTCAAGGGGGCGCGGAAATCGAGCGGACCTTTCATGTTGTCCATGCGCGTGTAATCCTTGACCGGCTCGACGACGTCCGCCAGCGTGTGCAGCGCAGTGACATCTCCGCCTCCGGCCATGCGATCGAGTGCGGGAGCAAGAGAGGTGCGGTGCGTGAGGCCGAGCCACTCCAGCCGCTCACTCACCTGCGCCATGCGCTCGTACATCGACGCCGGATCCTGCACGCTGGCCGGAGACCATAGCCGCTCGGCGATGGCGGCGTTGCGCGGCCAGATTCTGGAATCAATGTTTTCTGGAGTAATAAATTCCGACCACATGCAGGACTCGCCGCCGAGAATGCGGTTCTTCTCGTCAGCATTCAACGTCGCGCCTTGCCCGCTCAGCGGCTCGACCGCGTAGTGGCGCGATGCGGGCCACATCAGGTCGAGGTAGTAGCCGAAGGACAGCAGGCCGCGATATCCCTGCTTTGACGCCGTTGCCAGCGATTCCTGTCCGCGCCATGATTGCACGACCACGCTCTTGGGCAAGTCCGGATGCAGCACCTCATCCCAGCCCACCATGATTTTGTGATGCTTGCTAACAATCTTCTGCAGGCGCTGGTTGAAGTAGGCCTGCAGGTCCTGCTTATTCTTCATGCCGTGCTCGCGCATGAACGCCTGGATCTTTGGATTCGCTTCCCATTCTTTGCCGGCCACCTCGTCTCCGCCGATGTGGACGTATTCATCGGGGAACAGTGTGGCCATCTCGTCCAGGAATTTGTCGAGAAACTTGTAGGTTTCCTCTTTGGTCGGATCCATCTCCGCATCGGGCGCGCCAGGTTCCATCTTGTACGGACCGCTGCCGCTGGCGAGCTCCGGATAGCCGACGTACATGGACCGGCTGTGCCCCGGCATCTCGAACTCCGGCATGATGCGAACGCCGCGATCGTGCGCGTAGGCGATGAAGTCGCGAATCTCCGCTTGTGTGTAGTAGCGACCGTCCGAGCCCTCGCCCTGCAATTTCGGGAAGCGCTTGCTCTCGATGCGGAATCCCTCGCTGTCGTAAAGATGCCAGTGCAGCACGTTCATCTTGACCGCGGCCATCCCGTTAATGTTGCGCTTGAGCACATCGATTGGAATGAAATGCCGACCCACGTCGATGAGCGTCCCGCGCCAGATAAAGCGCGGCTGATCGTGGATCGTGACCGCAGGCGTCACGAACCCAGTCGGCGTGATGGTCACCAGCTGCAGAAAGGTTTCGAGCCCGTGCAGGATTCCCAGCGTGTTGGGAGCCGTAAGCGTCGCGCCCGATGCGCTGACCGTCAGGTCGTAGGATTCGTCCTCGCCAACCTTCAACACTTTTTCGCTGGCATGATCCGCATGGATCGAAAGCGTGGGATGGGCGGGGTCGGCAGGTTTTTGCAGCAATAGCCCGGTACGCCGCTGCATCTGATCCTTGAAGCGCTCGACGCCGCTGTCGAGCATCTCGTCATGAGAGCCGCTGACTGTCACCCAGAACGTGCGATCGATAGGAAGCTGCCCGGTTCCCATCTGCACCGAAGCCGGCATCGGCATGACGTTCAGGCGCGGCTGGATGTCGGCAATCGCTGCGCCTGTCAGTAATAACGCTATCGCAATCAACAGCAGGATTCGTGGACTGCGCCACGCCCGAACTTTCAAATTTAGGGTATGCATCGTTCCTCGCAGAAATGAGATGAAAGCGGATCGAGCCTAACCGCGCGCCCAAAAGTTTGCCATAGCAAAAAGGTTACTGCGCAGGAAAAACAACGAATCTACGGGGACTGAAAAAGAAGATTGAGGGAGTCGACAGAATGCTGCGCGGCGACTCTGACCGGCTCACGGGCAAACAGGATAGGGCAGGATTGGACCCGCCCGTCCGGGTTTAGCGTCCAGGAAGAGCGGATGCTAACCTCGGTATGACGAGGAATTCGTCATCAATCCTTCGCAATCACAACCGTCGAACTCGTCCGCTTAGTCAGCAGCGGACGCAACTTGTGCAGCGTTGCCTCCACGCTGATGCCGTACTTTGCGCGGAGCGCATCGGGTTTGCCGTGCTCGATGAACTGGTCGGGCCAGCCGATGCGCACAACCGGAGTAGCCAATCCAAGATCGTTCAGGCGTTCCAGCACGGCGCTGCCGAATCCTCCCTCGAGAACATGATCTTCCATGGTGACGATGGCCTCGACGCTGCGGCCATAGAACTCGAGCATGGTGGCGTCGACCGGTTTGGCGAAGCGTGCGTTGATTACAGCAGCCGAGATGCCTTCGCCTTCGAGCTTGGCCGCGACTTGCTGCGCCATCGGGACTAATGCTCCCAGTGCGAAGATGGCGACGCGATCATGCTCGCCATGCTGCAGCAGTTCTGCCTGACCGATCGGAATGGCGCGCGGGACGTCTTTGACCGCGGTCCCAGGGCCAACTCCGCGCGGATAGCGCACGGCGATCGGGCCGTTGTGCTGCATGGCTGTGAACAGCATGTCGGCTAGTTCGTCTTCGTCCTTGGGGACCATGTGGACCATGTTGGGGATCCCGCGCAGGTAGCTGATGTCGAACAGTCCGTGATGGGTGGGACCATCGTCACCGGAGAGGCTGCCGCGGTCCATGCAAAATACGACGGGCAGCTTCTGCAGGCATACGTCGTGAATGATGGGATCGAGCGACCGCTGCAGGAAGGTGGAATAGATAGCGACGAAGGGCTTGAATCCCTTGGTGGCTAGCCCGGCCGCGAAGATCACGGCGTGTTCTTCCGCAATGCCGACATCGAAGTAGCGATCGGGATGGCGTGGCTGGAAACGGTCCAGCGCGGTTCCGTTGGGCATGGCGGCGGTGATGGCAACCACCTTCTGATTCATATCCGCAAGCTTGACCATCGTGTCCGCGAAGACTTCCGAGTAGGTGCGCTGGCCGAGCGGCTTGGTCTCGCCGGTCTCAGGGTCATACGGCCCCAAGCCGTGAAACTTTTTCTGCTTCTGCATTGCCGGCTCGAAGCCTTTGCCTTTTTGCGTGAGTACATGCAGGAGTACGGGACGATTTTGCGTTTTCAGGAATTGAAACGTCTTGATCAGAGTGGCGATGTCATGGCCGTCGATCGGACCGTAATACTTCACGCCCAGCTCCTCGAAAATGACGCTGGGCCAAAAGATGCTCTTGGCGGCTTCCTCGGCCTTGCGCGCCATTTGCAGGGCGGTCTTGCCACCCAGGCGCTCGACGAATCGTCCGGCCTGCTCGTGCAGGTAATCGAAGCGCGGATTGGTGACGATGGTGTTGAGATAGCTAGCGATCGCACCGACGTTCTTGTCGATGGACCACTCGTTGTCGTTGAGCACGACGATCAGGCGGCGCGTGCTGTTGGCGATGTTATTCAGGGCTTCGTAGGTGATGCCGCATGTAAACGCTGCATCTCCGGCGAGGGCGACGACGTGTTCCTGTCCGCCGGTTCGGTCGCGAGCGACTGCCATTCCCAGCGCGGCAGAAAGGGCGGTGCCGGCGTGGCCCGCACCATAGCAGTCGTGGGGGCTTTCGGAGCGCAGCATGAAACCGTTCAGGCCGTCCGGCGTGCGGATCGTGTGAAACTGTTCGCGGCGGCCAGTGAGCAGTTTGTGCACATAGGCCTGATGGCTGACGTCGAAGACAAAATGATCTTTGGGCGTGTCGAAAACGTAGTGCATGGCGAGGGTGAGTTCAACGACGCCGAGGTTCGGGCCCAGGTGTCCGCCGGTCTTCGAGAGGACTGAAATCAGCTCTTCGCGGATCTCTTCCGCAAGAACTTCCAGTTGGGGGATGTTGAGATTTTTTACATCGAGCGGGGAATTGATGGAGTCGAGTAGTCGGGCCATAGGGTTGAGTGGTTTTCGGTCGCTCGGTTAGATGATAGGTCAAGGAGGAAGGATGCCGTGATCGGCTGCGGCAATGTTTTCGCTTAAGTTGCAGATACGACGGGGACTGTTGCTTGGGCGGGCTGCGATGGAGCCGGAGTTTTGGGTATACTGAATGAGCATGCCAGTGCTAAAGAACATTGCTGCAATCGCGAAAGGGATGAGCATCACCTTCATGGAGATGTTTCAGCCCACGCAGGTCGAGAATTATCCGGACGGTCCGGGGCCGCTGCAGGGGGCGCGCTTTCAGGAGCGCTACCGCGGAATGCACGTCCTGCAGCGCGACGAGAACGGGCTGGAGAAGTGCGTGGCCTGCTTCCTGTGCGCGGCGGCCTGCCCGTCCAATTGCATCTATATCGAGGCGGCGGAGAATACCGAGACCAACCGGGTGAGCGGCGCGGAGCGCTACGCCAAGGTTTACAACATTGATTACAATCGATGTATCTTTTGCGGGTATTGCGTAGAGGCCTGTCCCACCGACGCGATCACGCATGGACATGGGTTTGAGCTGGCGTCGTTCAATGCCAGCAACCTGATTTACCGGAAAGAGCAGATGCTGGCCGCGGCGCCGGCGCATGTGGGGGCCAACGCGGTGTTCAACAGTGCCGACGTTGCCGGGGGCGCACCGGCGTTGCCGGTGCAGGGGAGCTGAAAGCTTTCCAGATTTTCTGCACAGACTTCAACGCCGGTCCGATACGGGCCGGCGTTTGTGTATGGAACCAGTCGTTGATCGTTGGCTAAAACAACAAGATCAGCCGATTTTGTGGCTTTCGATCACATCGAGTTTGCTGGCGAAGGCTGAAAAGCAGGTCCTTCGCTTCGCTCAGGATGACAAAGCTGCTAGCTGATGGCTAACGGCGAATAGCCAGTAGCTGATTTTCTATGGCGGATTTCTTACAGACCGTGAAAGAGCGCGTCGTGGTTTATGACGGCGCGATGGGGACCAACATTCAGTTGCGAAATCCTTCTCTGGATGACTACTGGGGGAAGGAGAACTGCAGCGAGGTGCTGGTGCTCAGCCGGCCGGATATTATCCGCGACATTCATGAGGCATTCTTTGCGGTGGGCTGCGATGTGGTCGAAACCAACACGTTCGGCGGTACGCGAACGGTGCTCGGCGAGTTCGATCTAAAGGATCGGGTCGCGGAGATCAACATCGCGGCGGCCAAGCTGGCAAAGGATGTGGCTGCGCAATTCTCGACCAAGGACCGGCCGCGATTTGTGGCGGGCTCGATGGGGCCGACGACCAAGCTGCCATCGCTGGGACACATCTCGTTTGATGACATGGCGGCGGCTTACGAGGAACAGGCGGCCGCGCTTATCGAGGGCGGTGTCGATCTACTGCTGATCGAGACGGCGCAGGATCTTCTTCAGGCGAAAGTAGCGACGTTTGGCGTCCTTGAGGCGATGCGTAAGGCTGGGAAGCGTCTGCCCCTGACTGTGCAAGTGACGCTGCAGGAATCGGGCACGATGCTGCTGGGGACCGAGATCGGAGCGGCGCTCACTGCGCTTGAGCCCTTTGATGTGGACGTGATCGGGATCAATTGCGCGACTGGTCCGAAGGAGATGAACGACGCGGTCCGGTATCTCGGACTAAATTCGACCAAGCACATCTCCGTGTTGCCCAACGCCGGACTTCCGTTTAATGAGGGCGGACATGCGGTATACAAGCTCACGCCTGAGGAATTGGCGAAGTATCACAAGCACTTCGTCCAGGATTACGGGGTGCGGATCGTCGGCGGCTGTTGCGGAACCAAGCCGGAGCATCTGAAGGCCGTGGTCGATGCTGTAGCGGGTGTCGAGCCCGCGGTGCGCGAGGTGAAGCCCGTGGGGGCGGCTTCGAGTGCTTACACTTCTGTGCCGCTCGATCTTGAGCCGAAGCCTTTGATCGTCGCGGAGGAGATGAATACCACGACGCGGGTGGAGCACTTCCGCAACCTGGTGCGTGGCAAGAAGTATGACGACATCCTGGCGCTGGCGAAGAAGCTGGTGAATGACGGATCCCACATGCTGGATTTGTGCTGCGCGATCGTAGGCGAGGATGAGAAGGGCTACATCACGTCGATTCTGGAGCGGGTGGCTACGCGTGTTCCGGCGCCGATTCTTGTCGATTCAACGGAAGCCGATGTTGTCGAAGAAGCGCTGAAACGGATTCCGGGAAAAGCGATCATCAATTCGATCAACCTGGAAGATGGCGAGAAGCGGACTTCGCTGGTGCTGCCGATGGCGAAGCGGTACGGGGCGGCGGTGATCGCGCTGACGATCGATGAAGACGGGATGGCGCTGACCGCGGAGAAAAAAGTTGCGATTGCCAGGCGCATTTACGAGCTGGCAACGAAGAAGTATGGGATACGGGGTGTCGATCTGATTTTTGATGCCCTCACCTTGCCGATTTCAACCGGGCAGGAGGAGTACCGTTCGGCGGGGATGGAGACGCTCGAGGCGGTTAAGCGGATCAAGCAGGAACTGCCCGACGTGAAGACGATTCTGGGCGTCAGCAATATTTCCTTTGGCCTCGACGCGTACCCGCGGCGTGTGTTGAACAGTGTGTTCATGCACGAGGCGGTCGACAATGGGCTGGACATGGCCATTGTGAACTACACGAAGATCTATCCGTTGTACAAGATTCCTCAGGAAGAAGTTGAGCTTGCGCGCAAGCTGATCCATCGCGATAGATCGGGCGGGGATCCGCTGCAGACTTACATGAACCATTTCGCCGGGATGAAGGGGAAGCCCCAGGCTTCGACCACGGCGCACGTGGAGACGCTGTCGATTGAGGACAAGCTGAAGTTCGCCATCATCAATGGCGAGAAGGCGGTGGGTGAAGGAGCGCACAAGCAGTCACTCGAACAACTGCTGGATGTTGCATTGGGGCAATACTCGCCACTCGACATTATTAATACCGTGCTGCTCGACGGGATGCGTACGGTGGGCGAACTGTTTGGCGCGCGCAAGATGCAGTTGCCGTCGGTATTGGATTCGGCGGGCGTGATGAAGCAGGCGGTTGCTTACCTTGAGCCAAAGATGGAGAAGAAGTCCGGGTCGCAGCAGAAGGGAACCATCGTGCTCGCGACCGTGAAGGGCGATGTGCACGACATCGGGAAGAATCTCGTGGACATTATTCTTTCGAACAATGGATTCAAGGTCGTCAATCTTGGCATCAAGCAGCCGGGGGATTCGATTATCAAGGCTGCCGATGAACATGGGGCGGACGCGATCGGGCTGAGCGGGCTGCTGGTGAAGTCGACTCTGGAGATGAAGTACGTGATCCAGGATTTGGAGCGGCAGAAGCTTGAGTATCCAGTGATCTGCGGCGGGGCGGCGCTGACGCGGAAGTATGTGGAGGACGATCTGCGGCGCGAGTATTCCAATGCGGTGTTTTACGCCGATGATGCGTTCTCGGGCCTGCACATCATGGAGGACCTGATTGCGGAGGATGGGCAACGTTCGGCGCGTCTGACGGAAGGCAGGACCGTCAAGGAGTACGCCAAGGCAGCGGCCGTGGATGAGGAGACTGGCCCGGTATTCGCAGAACGCAGCGCGGTGGTGGGCGATGCGCCGAACATTCCAGAGCCTCCGTTCTGGGGCGTGCGGGTGAAGAAGGATTACGACCTGCGGGAATTGTTCGGATATATCAACGAGACGGCGCTGTTCAAGAACCAGTGGCAGCTGAAGACGGCTTCGCAGGAAGATTATCTAAGGCTGGTTGAGCAGAAATATCGGCCCATCAAGAAGACGCTCGAGGACGAGGTCGTGGGCGGCGGATTGTTTGAGCCTAAGGTTGTGTACGGATATTTTCCGGCTCAGGGTGATGGGAATGATGTCGTGGTTTACGCCCCTGACGGGGCGACGCGGGCGGGGGCGCCCGCGCTACACGAGTTGTTGCGCTTCACGTTTCCTCGACAGCGGGAGGGGCGGCGGCTTTGTATTTCCGATTTCTTTGCTCCCAGGGTGTCCGGGAAGATGGATGTGCTGGGATTGTCGCTGGTGACGATCGGGCCCAAGGCTTCGCTTGAGACGCAGAAATTGTTTGAAGGCGGTGAGTACACAAAGTATCTCTACCTGCATGGTCTGAGCGTGGAGACGGCGGAGGCGCTGGCGGAGTTCCATCACCGGCTGATGCGGCAGGAGTTAGGGGTTTCTGGCGAGGATTCGCCGCATGTTCGGGATCTGTTTCATCAGAAGTATCGCGGGTCTCGGTATTCCTTCGGGTATCCGGCTTGTCCAGATCTTGAGGATCAGACCAAGCTGTTTGCGTTGCTGCATCCAGAGGAAAATATCGGGGTGCGGTTGACTTCGGGATTCCTGCTGGAGCCGGAGCAGTCGACTTCAGCCATTGTTGTGCACCACCCGGCGGCGAAGTACTTCGTGGTGTAGGCGGGGAAGTTTGCCAAGGGCTGTGGAAGAAGACTCTGCAAGAGCATCATGGAGTCGAGCCACGCGCGGTCCTTGGCTGCGTCTCACTCGCTCGCGATGACAAAGTGCTGTGCGTCAGGGACGGTAAACCCCTTTCCATCAAGCAGACCTTGCACGGAACAAGCCAGGGTGCGGCACCCCATAAGCGCTAACTTAACGCATGATCGCTTCCGACTTGCGGGTCAGACCGCCGGAGCAACACTTCCAGTGTGCTGACAGAACACCTGCCCTATGAACAAGCGAATCCCACGCATTCCAAAAGTTTCTGAAACTCCGCGTTCGATCGCATTTCGTCCCACTTGTGATCCAGAAGAAAGGGCATATGCACATCGCGTTCTTTCAATGCGTGGCCTAGCCAATGCAGTACTCTTTCGGTTTCACCAAGGCCCGCGAACACCAATGCAACGTTATACGGCGGAACGTACCGCTCTTTCCTCCGCTCCAGCATTTGATGAATGTACCCTTCCGCTTTCGCCCTCTCCCCGGTCATTGCATGTACATAGCCCGCTAGCGAGAGCGCCTCAGTGTTGCCTCCAGAGAATTGCCAGGCGAGGTCGCACGCCTCGAGGGCTGCGGAATGCATGCCTAGCTTCTCGTAGACCTTCGCCGCACAAATCTGCCCTATCCAGAATCGCGACTCCATCCCCAAGGTCGCGTTGAATTGCTCGACCGACTCTAAGTCCTGCCCGGCGTGGTATAGGAATTGCCCTCGCATGGTGCCAACGAACAGAGAGAGTGGATCGAGCACCATGGCCTGTTGAATGGTCGACAGTGCTTCATCGTATCGTCCAGTGTTCGAGAACACGTGAGCCAGATGGACGTGAGCAAGGGAATAGTTTGCGTTCAGTTGGATGGCCCGACGAGCCGCCAACTCGCACCCCTTGAAATCCCAGTCAAGCCATAATTTCACAGCTGAGTCGGAAGTATGGGCTTCCGCAGATTCAGGATCCAAGCGAAGCGCCTGCGCAATCGCGCTCTTTGCTTCAGAGGACACCTCGTTCGCCGCGACGTCGCCCGAGAGCACGAATATCATAAGGGCATCGACCAGCCCGGAATGCGCTAAGCTAAACGAGGGATCTCGCTCTGTTGCCTGCTGGAAATATCCCACAGCTTTTTGCGCATCGAACAGATTGAATTTCGCATAGTGATAACGCCCACGCAGATAAAGGTCGTACGCCTCTGGGTTCCGAGCAGCATTCCTGACGAGTTGCCGCCTCTCTTCTGATATCAGCTCCAACTTCACTTGATCCGCAATAGCGGCCCCGATTTCGCCATGGATCTCGAGGAATCCAGGTAATTGCCGGTCGTAGTTCTCCGCCCACAAATGAGTCTGGTCTTGCACTCGAATCAACTGGGCCGTGATGCGCACATGTGCCCCATCCCGCCGCACGCTGCCCTCAAGCACATAGTCCACACCCAATTCCCGCCCTATCTGCGCGACCGATTTATCCGTCTGCTTGTAGGCCATGGACGAAGTACGAGCGATTACGCCCATCTGACGTGGAGACATTTGTCCCAATCGCATGATGGTTTCCTCACTCAGACCATCGCTGAAATAGTCCTGTCCTGGATCGCCGCTCAGATTCTCGAATGGAAGAACGGCAAGCATGACCCGAGACCGTTCTGCCTCGACTTGCACGGCCGCAACTTTAGAAGCAGTGACGGCATTGCCCTTGAAGCGATACCCTTTCCCGAGCACTGTCTCGACATACTGAGGGTTTTCGGCGTCGTCCCCTAAGGAATTGCGGATCTTTCGGACCGCGGTGTTAATGCTGTTATCCGTGTCAAAGTAGAGGTTCTTCCCCCACACACTCTCAATAATCTCCTCGCGGGTGATCAGCCTTCCCTTTTCCCGCACGAGAAGGATGAGAAGATCCATGGGAATGCGTTCCATCCGCACCGGTTTCCCGGCACGGGTAAGTTCGTACCGGTCTACATCCAGGACGAACGTTCCGAACTGCACTCTCTCTGAAGGCATGTTCATCGCTAAGGCTAACCTGCGGCCGGCCATAGATTCTTGTTAGCCGCCCCTACAGACAATCTACAGACGCTCTCCATTGTGTCGCGCAACGTTCCGCCGCAACATACTCACCACTTGGGGTGGGGCCAAACGCGCCCTCCGAGAAAAATCTGGAGGCACCAATGAAATCTCGCATCTCCCTCTTGCTCTTGACTTTTGCTCTGGCAGCGTCGTCAACGTTGACAGCCCGTGCCAGTTCTTGCAGCGATTCCACTATAAGCGGAACCTACGCCTTTACGCTCCACGGAACGATCTTCCTCCCGGACGGATCTACCCTGCTCATCGATGGTATCGCCAAGCAGACGTACGACGGAAAGGGGAATATGACCCAAATAGACGCGGTTGCCACAAACGGTGTCCTCACGCCAGGTTGGCGATCCGGCACGGGCACTTACTCAGTGGACTCGGACTGCACCGGTGCTCTTACGATTTCGATCCCGGGGCTGTCCGACCTGCACCTGCAGTTCATCGTCGCGCAATCCGGAAACACGATCCACCAAGTAGTGACTGATCCGGGAGTCGCAACCACCGGCGAAGGGGAGCGCCTTCGCATTCCCAAAAAGCAATGATCACGGTTATCGCAAACAAACATCGCTTCGAACTGAGCGGGGCAACGGGCACCCCGCTCTGTCCATCACTTCTCAAGTTTACGATGCAAAGCAAAGCCTATGTTCCGACTGCGAAACGTTCGTCGACCTGCGGATTCGAACGAGTTCGGTAGTTAGGCCTAGGTCAACATCCACCGCCAGTGAGTCGAGCCACTGACTGCTCCGTCACCTATCAGGATGGAATTCTCCTTAAGTTAGCGCTTATGGTGCGGTAACCGGGGTGGCAAAGTCTACCGTGCGGGTGCGGGGGCGTGGAGAGATTGCATTTTTTGCACGCACAGCAGGGCTGCGTTGGAGTCGAGTGGCGAAGAAAATAAGTATCCTTGCGCCAGACGGCAGCCCATGGAGCGGAGAGTTTCAATTTGAGCGGGTTTTTCGATGCCTTCGGCAATCACCTCCGAACCAAGTTTGCCGGCCAGCGTCAGGATCATGCCGACCACGTCCTGGCTGACGCGATCGGCCTGCATGCTGGAGATCAGTGAGCGATCGATCTTCAGAACGTCGTAAGAACAGCGGCGGAGAGATGCGAGCGAGAGGCTACTGTTTCCGAAATTATCGAGTGCAGTGGTGACTCCAAGGCGCCGAAATTGCGAGAGCACTGCCGCCGTGTGATCGGGATTCGAGGTTGCTACCGGATCGGTGATCTCCAGTTGAAGGGCGTTGGGCAGGATACGTGCGTCGCGTAGACAATTCTTGATGCCATCGATCATTTGCGGGCTGGCGAAATGACGGGCTGAAAGATTCACGGCCACGCGCAAGGGAACACCGTCGCTGCCCGCTTGCCACAGGGGCAACTGACGGCAAGCTTCGCGGATCACCCACTGGTCAATCATCGCCATCAGGCCGGTGTCTTCGGCGGCGCCGAGAAACTCGTTGGGCGCGATAAGGCCATGCTCGGGGTGTTGCCAGCGGAGCAGGGCCTCAAATCCGACCAACTGCCGAGGCTCGATTCTGAAGATCGGCTGGTAGAGCACGCGGAACTGGTTGCGATTGAGGGCTGTGCGCAATTCGCTTTCCAGCTTCAGGCGGTGGACGGCGCGATTGTGCATGGCGGGATCAAAGAGTTCGGAACGTCCGGGCCCGAGTGCCCGCGCGCGGCGCAGTGCGGTCTCTGCGTCCCGCAGCGTATCGTCGGCGTTTGTGTGCGAGGCGGCGCTGATCGCGCAGCCGACGCTGACCGTGCAGCGCAGCAATCGCTGGTTGAGGAGAAGGGGAGCGGCCACTGCCGATTGTGCGCGCTCGGCAATCCGCATGGCGTTGCTGGGCTCGCCACATCCTTCCAGAAGGATGGCATACTCGTCGCCTCCGAAGCGGGCCAGCAGGATGTCACTGGTGGAGAGATCGCCTGGGCGCGCAAGCAGATCCCCCTCGCGCAGACACACCTGCAGGCGAAGGCCAATCTCCATCAGAAATTGATCTCCCGCTGCGGACCCGAGCGAGTGGTTGAGAGCTTTGAAGCCATCGATGTCAGCCAGCAGAACCGCGTAATGGAAAGCGGGGTCGCGCCGGGTTTGCGCGTGGCAACGCTGCAGCCGGTCGAGAAAAAGTCGACGATTGGGGAGGTCAGTCAGCGCATCATGCAGTGCGTTGTGGGCAAGCTTCTGCTCCGCTTCGACGCGCTGCGTGACATCGCGGTTGACAATGACCAGGTTCTCAACCTCGCCGCGGTTATTCTTGATGGTGCTGGCGGTGGATTCGAGTATTCGCCAGGTTCCATCCTTAATGGCGCAGGCGATATTGCAGGCTCTTGCCGACGCCACTGGCGCGCGCCTCACGCGAGGCCTCAAGCACCTTGAAGCGATCGTCAGGATGGATCTGTTCGAAGCCCGAGGTCTGCGCGAGTTCGCGGGCAGAATAGCCGAGCACCCGCTCGTAGGACGGGCTGTTATAGAGGCGGCGGCCCTTGGTGTCGACCAAGGCAATCATGTCGGCGGCGTTCTCGGTGATGATGCGAAACAGGGCTTCACGCTTCTGTGAGCGGCGATGGGTGAGATACATCCAAAGATATTGGGAGGCGATGACTGCCAACAACACGGTGAGTGGGATGGGGATCCTGGACATAGATGAGCCGTACTGGGCCTCCAGTGAATGATCGGCAGGAGCGAGACTGAGCTTGAGCCGTGCAAGGTGTGGTTCGTCCAGTGCAAGGCACACATCTACGAAAAAGCCCGGCACTTTCGTGCCGGGCTGATCGGTTAACGTCCCAACGAACCCGAAGGTCAGGCTTGGCGCTTATTGGTTCTTATCGGGGCGGTTCGGGTTCTTATCCGGACGATTGTTCTGCGGATGATTGTCAGGCCGCGGGGCGTTCTGACGTTCCTGCTGCTGTTTCTGCGGTTGCGGCGGCCGTTGTTGCGGTTGTGCCTGGCGCTCTTGTTGCGGTGGCCGCTGCTGCGGACGGGACTGCTGCCAGGTGCGAAACTTGTTGGCTTCGCTCTGGTCGACTTGTGGTCGTTGTTCCGGCGCCGGCGCCTGCCGAACCAGCGGATGCTGCGGTCTGGGAACGTCCTGACGACCCGAAGGCGCCTGATCCTGGGATCGTTCCGGCGCATTCGGGCGAGGAGCATTTTGTGGTTCAGGCCGCTGCGGTTCCGGACGATCAGGTTGGGCTTGCCGCCCCGGCTGGTTTTGCTCCGGCGGGCGGACGGGTGCATTCGGGCGTGGAGCGTTCGCCGGTTCATTGGGCCGCGAGGGCTCGTTCGGACGTGCCGGTTCGTTCGGGCGTGCGGGAGCATTAGGACGAGGGACATTCGCCGGTTCGTTCGCGCGCGCGGGCTCATTCGGGCGGACTGGTTCGTTCGGTCGTCCGGGCTCATTTCCGCGAGCGGTATTCGCGGGCTGGTTGCCGGGACGCGTCGGTTCTGCCGGAGCGTTTGGGCGTATGGGTTCGGTACGAACGTTCGGCGCTGGTTGGCGTGCTTCCATCGGATTGCGCGGCGGCGTCGGATTCCTGGTAGCGATCACGCGGCGGTTTTCGACCGCAGCGGGAGGCTTGAACCGCGACGGCGCTCCTGCCCCGAGCACGCTGGCACGGGCTGGTTGGGCGGCAACCTGGTGGCTTATTGGCGCGTCAGCAAGTTCGCGAGCATTCACTTGCGCGAGGTTGCGATTAACCGGGCGGGCATTGACGAATGTGTCTCGCGATACAGCCGTGACCGCCCTGGGGTTGCGCTGATTTACATACGTCACGCGCGTGACGTTGTTGTTCGTAACGGAGGTGTTGTAGACGTTCGTGATCTGGGTGACGTTCACGCGCGTGTTGGTTATGTTGACGTTGTCAACATAGCGGCGGCTCACCCGGTACGGTGGCACGTACACTTCACGCGGGC
This sequence comes from uncultured Acidobacteriota bacterium, assembly GCA_963765755.1. Lineage (GTDB taxonomy): Bacteria > Acidobacteriota > Terriglobia > Terriglobales > Acidobacteriaceae > Gp1-AA133. The sequence continues at coordinate 123,578 of CAVXXV010000011.1, forward strand.
CAAGCGGGAACCAGGCCACGCCTTCGCCGACACCAACGGCGAGATGGAATCCGCCGCCACCGACAAAAGCAACCATTGCAGGAGCATAGACCGGACGCACGACTACCGGCCCCGGGACCCAGCACCAGCCGCTGTCGACGAAAGCCCAGCGTCCATAGTGGAACGGAGCAAAACCCCAAGGCTCTTCTTCTACCCAAGTCCAGCCCCAAGGGGCAACCCATACCCAATGGCCGTTGCGGTAGGGAGCCCAGCCCGAGTCGATATTGTTTGGTGACCACACCGGACCGTAATCGGCAACGTAGTGCCAGCGTCCGTAGTCGTCGAGATCTTCGTAGCCCGTCATTTCCGAAGAAATGTAATTCGAGGACTCATCGTGGTCGTCGCGGGCGTCGCGCTGAAACGCGAAATTGTCGAAGTCGTCGGAAGGGTGGATCTGGGCGATTTCGTGATCGAGTTGATCAGTTCCCGAGAAGGTGGCCTCTTGGCCGGCAACCACGGTGTAGGAGTAGCCGCCTCCGGTAGCCTCCCCGCGGCCGTGCCAGACGGTCGCAATCGTCTGGGTCCCATCCTGGTTGACGTCGATGCGGTATTCGCCGGTGCGCTGAATGGTGAATGCGACGTTGGGAGTATCCACTTCCAGGAGATCGCCGTCATCCAGGTGTCGCACGCGCAGGATCAAGGAGCCCAGCGAAAGACGCAACTGGGTGGTGTGGTCATCCAGATCGAGAAACGTCAGACTGGTTTCTGAATTCATGCGAATGGCGAGGGAGCCGACGTGAAGTTCGGCACGGGAGTTTTGATCGGCCCAGAGATTGTCGCCCGTGGTCAGCGGGCGGTTTGTCATCGCCGTGACCCATTCGCCTTCCCCGCCGGGCTGGAAGGAAACGGAACCGGTCGAGTAATTGAGGCGAGCCACGCGGGCAGGTGGATCCTGATCGTTGTCGTCCTGATCTTGAGCGTATGCAGAGTTAGCCAGACAAAGCACTTGTAAAGCAAATGTAAAAACCAATGCCAGCCACAAGAATCTGTGAGTCTTCATGGGGTGGTGCTCCTTGCTGGAGTCTGATCTCACCTTCGTATAAACACCAGGGGCGGTCATAAGTTTCACCCGTAGGTGAATGATTCCAAAAGAGAAAAGCCCACGTTTCGAGGCCGTGGGCGTCGCGCGCGCCGCGCATACAGCACGCACTCATCTTCGCGATCAAAAGAGCGAAAAAAGCTCTCTTCGCAGTCTGGATCCGAACGTGACAACAGTCTATACGGTCGTCCCTGTAATCTGCAGACGGGTATTTTTGGGTGTAAACCGAGTGGAATGTTCCAGTCGCAGAAGGCCTAAAACCTTTAGAAAACCCGCAACTAATAGAAAAAGGACGATACAAATTTTGGCACGTCCCGTGCATTACTTTGGTAACGCGCCCCTTAAGTCTTAGAGATAGTTCCGAAGGTTGTTGTGGAGGACGAAATGAAAAGAAGTACTTCACTGGCTGCCCTGATTCTGGCGGCGCTAACGCTGGCACCGATGGCACTGGCACAAAGTTCGCAAAAGCAACAGCATCCGAGCTTACAGCCAGGTACCGAACTTGTGGCGTGGACGCAGGACCAGAAAACGGAGCCCATGCCCTCGCAGACAACGACTGCGCCTCAAGAGAAACCCAACACCCAGACGCCGAGCACTCCCACCGGCCAGGCCGATGACACGCATAAGCAGCCGGCCGCCCAGGCGTTCACGGGTACGATCATGAAGTCAGGCGACAACTATGTTCTGAAAACCGCCGACAACATGACCTACCAACTCGACGATCAGAGTCGGGCGAAACAGTTCGAAGGCAAGCAGGTACAAGTGACCGGCAGCCTGGATCAAGCCAGCAGCACGATCAAGGTGCAGGACATCAAGGCGGCTTCCTAGCGCGCTGAAGACGTTGAAGAGAAGGCTCCCCGATGAGGGAGCTTTTTCTTTTTGCGGAGAGATTTTCGATAGTTCTCAGACGCGAGTTTGCCGAGCGCACGATCGTCCGTTTTGCCACCGTTTCGGTTCAGCGAGAGAATTTATTGGCGATCTGCTAGGTTGCTCGGTGCCTCGGCAGGCAGATAGATATGCGTAGGACGGAATGAGTAAACCAAACGCGCCTTCCTCGGTGGCCCACTACAACTTGAGTTATGGGAATTTCCAGGCCAACTTGTACGGCGAAATCCGGCGTGAGGCTTTTGGGGAAGACATCGGCCAAAACAGCTGGCACACAGCCGAGGAACAAGATCGTTTTCTGACCTGGCTGGAGCTTTCCTCGGGCCAAAGGCTGCTGGATGTCGCCTGCGGGGCGGGAGGGCCGGCCCTGCGCGTTGCGACCATCACGGGCTGCTCGGTGGCTGGCGTCGATGTTCATGAACAGGCGGTTGAGACTGCACGAGCGCTGGCGAGGCAGCGAGGACTGGCGGAGCGCTCGGAATTTCAGGCCGCGGACGCGAACGGCCGCCTGCCCTTCAAAGACGCAACCTTCGACGCCATCACCTGTATTGACGCGCTTAATCATTTTGCCAACCGCCCGCGGATGCTTTCGGAGTGGGTGCGCCTGCTGAAGCCGGGCGGGCGGGTGTTGTTTACCGACCCCATCATTGTGACGGGACCGTTGACGAACTCGGAAATTGCCGTGCGGACTTCCGCGGGCTTCTACCTGGTGGTTCCGCGAGGCTATGACGAACTCGTGATCGCGGAAAGCGGACTGCAGCTGTTGCTGGCCCAGGACATTACCGAGAACATGGCTAAGGTAAGCGAAGGGCGACGTCGAGCACGCGCCGCGAGACGCGACGCCTTGTGCGAAATCGAAGGCGAGCAGCCCTTCGAAAAGGAACAGGAGTTTCTATCAGTGACAGCGACACTCGCGAGCGAAGGTAGGCTGTCCCGTTACGTATTCGTCGCGCAAAAGACCCACGCCGTTCCATCGTCGGAGTAGTTTTGGTATGGATGCCATCGATGCCATCCCTGCCGCAGGGGTTGATGTAGCCTGTCGCGCGCGACGCCGGATCGCGGCGCGACTGCTCCCCTTCGTGTTCATCATCTACATCGTCAACTACATCGACCGCGTCAACGTGTCATTCGCCAACCTCCGCATGAGCGCCGAACTGGGGTTCAGCGACAAGGTCTACGGCCTCGGCGTCGGGATGTTTTACGTGACGTACGTGTTGTTCGAAATTCCCGGCGCGATCATCGTGGAACGCTGGAGCGCGCGCAAGTGGATCGCCCGCATCATGATCTCCTGGGGCATCGTCACCATTCTGACCGCCTTCATTCATAACGCCGGCCAGTTCTATGTCGCGCGCCTCGTGCTGGGCATCGCCGAGTCCAGCTTCTTTCCCGGCATGATCGTGTACCTCACGCACTGGTTTTGCTCGCTCGATCGCAGCCGCGCGATCGCGTGCTTATACTCGGCCGTGCCCGCCGCCTCGCTAATTGGTTCGCCCGTGGCCGGATGGCTCCTCAGTGTCCACTGGTGGCTACTTGCAGGCTGGCGCTGGCTGTTCATTCTGGAGGGCATTCCCGCGATTGTGCTGGGGTTGGTCACGCTTTTCTATATGACGGACCGTCCAGAGGATGCGCGCTGGCTGCCCGCAGAGGAGCGGGATTGGCTCGTCAACCGGCTGGAGCAGGAATTGCAGGCCAAGAAGAAAGTTCACAGTTACACGATCCGCGAGGCGTTCTTAAACCCACGGATCCTGCAGCTCACCGTTGCCTGGTTCTGCGCGTTGACAGGCTCGCTGGGAACAATCTACTGGATTCCGACCTTCGTGAAACGCCTCTCGGGATCGTCGGACCGCTGGGTCACCACGATGCTCGTCTTTCCTGCTTTGCTCGGCATCGCGGGCATGCTGATCAACGGCTGGCACTCCGACAAGACAGCCGAACGCCAGTGGCACACTGCCATTCCGTTATTTGCAGCCGCTGTGATGTTCGTATTTCTATTGCTGACCCGGCACGGATCGATCGCGATTGCCTTCCTACTCGCGGGCAGCGGATTGGCGTACGCCTACTATCCGACCTTCTGGACAATCCCAACCCTGGTGTTAAGCGAATCAGCGGCCGCCGCGACCTTTGGCCTGATCAATTCGGTGGGACAACTCGGCGGTTTCGCAGGGAACGATGGCATCGGCTTCCTGAACACCCGCACCGGTTCGCTCGCCGCCAGCTTCGGATTCATTGCGCTGGTATATGGACTAGCCGGGACTTTGATTGTGACGCTAAGAAAAGCGGGTCGTTAAGCGCCGAGCCTCCGGGATTTCAGTGAGACGCACTTTCACCAACATTCGGCACTGCGAAACTCAGCGCTACTCGTTGCTCGTCTTCGCCCCGGGTAGCCGCTTCGCCAGGAACTTGATCTGGCCGTTGTGGTTCGATTCGTGTTCGCAGACATGGAACCACTTGCAGTAGTTATTGGTCGGACCCCACGGCCATTTCTGATCGACCGCCATCAACCACGTATCATCGCGCTTGCGGAATTCGGCTAAGGAGTGTTCTCGAGTTTCGCCCATGATGTTGACGTAATAATCGAGGTTATTGCCCTTGATCGTCTTGCGAGCAGGCGCGCCGAGCTCCATTGGAATGTCCCATTTCTTCTTGAGTTCCTCCGGTCAGCCATTCCAGGCTTTCCCTTCAAGCGTATTTTGCTGGTAGTAGGTTTCCGTCGCCGGGAGATGCAGAAGGAGGCTCCCGATCGTATTGGCGTTCGCGTCGAAAAGCGTGTCGAGGTCCTTTTGCGACATGCCCTTCACCGAACTTAGGACCGTTACGCGCATCCACGTGAGCATCGAGACCAGCGTGCCGATCTGCGGAGAGTAGCCGGGCTTTGGACCGATGATGTTACTGTCATCGTCCTTCGACCACGCTGGCTCGGGCAGAAGTGCGAAACCAGTGATGCCTGTGGCAAGGGCGGCGGTGGCGGTGGCGGTGGACAGGAAGTGGCGCCGATCAACAGGGAATTCAGGACAGATCACAAGGTTACCTCATCGCTCGCAGTAGATGTGGACAGGTGAGGAGCGAGAGTGTAACGCGGGGTTCGTCCGTATTCAATTGAAAGGTGGTGCGGACTGCCAGTGTCCGCACCATGGAAGAAAAATATTCCTGAGGTCTGGTTGACCATAGAGACTCTGGAATGTTTTATTTGCGGCTTTCCGGCGGAATGATGCCGTTCATGCGCAAATATTCCACCAGTTGGCCATAATGATCCCAGGTGTGAACGCAGTCCTCGAGTGCTACCCCCAGGCGCGTGGCGGTGCCCTTCGGCCAGGGCGAGATCTGCGGGGTTGGGATGGGGATATTCTCGTCGTCGATCGCAGCCACCGCTCGATGCATATAGACGAAAGACTCCTTCAGGTAGTCGATGATCTCGGACTTGGTGCGAACCGCGTCGGATCCGTTCTCGCCGCTCCCGACGTCCACCGGCGGTTTTTCGCCGAGCATGCCGGCGCCCAGCAGATAGTTGTCGGCGGCGATGTGACGCAGTTGTTCCGCGAAGGTGCGGACACCCTGGAAGCCAGCACCGCTAGGCGCGAAGGAATACTTTCCCGCAGGCATAACCTCGGCCATCTCTACGACGCGGTGCTCCTGAATCCTGAGAATGTAGTCGACGACCTCGGAACTGCTGCGTCCGGTTGAGGGTTCGGTCACCTGTGCATGCGCCGGCAAAGCCCACGACAATGGGAACCACAATAGCGCCGCATAGAAAATCGTTACGAATTTCCGCATAAAGTCTCCTTGAAATCCAGTTGGGATGATCGACAAGCACACGAGTCCGGACACACGTCCGGGCTAGGTGCGTGGATAGCGGCTGACTATCAGGAGAGCGGCGGTCCGCGATCGGTTTCGGGTGAGCCGGTGGAGGTGAACTTAATTGTGGAATCGACGGGTGGTGTCTTGTATTCGGCGACGACTTGCAGCGGGGGAGCTACGTGGGCAGAGGGCAGCGTCAGGAATTGAAACTGGAGCATTCCGCGCAGAGAGCACTGCTTGGCCCGAGCCCTGACGGTGTCGCCGCACTGGTCACCAGCCGTGAGCCCAGCCTGGGGATAATTCAGTCGTACATGCGCAACCCGGCAGTTGGGGGATGCACCGTCGCTGGAGCCCGTAATACACGTCGACACCGAAGCGGACAGCGTCAGGATCAGCAGGGCGGAGATGAGCGAGCTGCGGCGCACAGTGTTGGTTGGACGGAGCTGAGTCAGGAAGGTTAGGACTAGAGGCAAATCCCTCAGGTGGCGGTTGCGGAAAGATGGGGCCAGGTCCACACTTGGCGGATGTAACTTCCGGGTAGGATTAGACATCCAATGACCATGGCAAACGAACAAACAGCGATTTTTGGCGGCGGGTGTTTCTGGTGCATCGAGAGCGTGTTTAACCGGCTCCGCGGCGTGAAAGCAGCGGTGTCTGGGTACATGGGTGGGCATGTGGATAAGCCCACGTACCGCCAGGTCTGCAATGGTGATACGGGTCACGTGGAAGTAGTGAGAGTCACCTTCGACCCGAACGAAATCAAATTTCGGGATTTGCTCGAGGTGTTTTTCGCGGTGCACGATCCGACGACGCCCAACCGGCAAGGGAACGACGTTGGGGAGCAATACCGGTCGGTGATCTTCTACACGTCGGATGAACAGGAGCGCGAGGCGGAGGAGACGATTGCGGCTCTCAATGAGGCCAAAGCCTTTCCGGAGCCGATCGTGACAACGGTCGAACCGGCAGCGACCTTCTTTGAGGCAGAGGGGTACCATCAGGAATATTTCGACAATAACCGCTCCCAGCCCTACTGCCAGTTTGTGATTGCTCCGAAGCTGAAAAAGTTTGAGAAGCAGTTTGGGGAGAAGATGCGGGCTTAGGTGGGTTGCGCGCAGGATTTTTTACCCGCGGTTTGGCTGCGGGTTTTTTATTGCAGGAATGGAATCCTTACTCACCAAAGAAGCGCAGAGGCACGGAACATCGCTATGTAGAATGTCCACGGCTCCGCAGACGCGCGGTGGCCCGCGTCTTTCATTTTTCGACAGGTGCGATGGGTGATTTCAGAGATTTCGGATTTTAGATTTTAGATTTCAGATTGGGCGTCCGTGCGGATCACTTAGCGCGGGCCAGAAGCCGAATCTTGTTCAGGTACTCGACGTAGACCGGGATTGGAATGTCGGGGGAGTCGCCGTCGTTCAGAAAGTGCGAGAGTCGGATCTCCAGCGGAATGGAATTGATCACTTCCCGGAAACGAGTCATCTTCAGGTATTTGACCTTCCAGATCTCAAGCATCAGGGAACGATAGTCTTCGCTGATAAACGCCATTTTCCGCTCGTTGAGATAGATGCCATCGAAATGATATTTGGCAAGGGTGGCGCGGATTGGATCATCGGGGAGTGAAAAGAAATAAACCAGATGAAACAGGTCGGCGAGGTCGCCCCAAAGCACTTTTTCTTCGAAAGCAGAAAAACGAAAAAGCGTTGATGTGCGCTGTTGTACCTTGCGCGCGTTTTCTTCGGGCAAGAGGTTGTGCTTCTGAAGTTCGCCGTTGAACCAGCGAAGCCGATCCGCTGCCAGATTGTGCCGCAGGAACTCGACGGCGTAGGCGTTGGGCAGATAGAGCTTGGGATCCGCCTCAAGTCTCGTCAGAAATGTGGACCAATCGGTCTTGCCGAATTCCGCGAGCAATGCCGAGATGTCTGCAACCGTCACGTCGGGGTGATATTTGACGGCCTGCCAGAAGTGTTCCGTCGAGTCGTAGCGCGCTCCGTACAGATCGATACCCTCCTCGATGGGGTACCAGTTGGACAGAACACGGGCGGGGATGGACGGGGCCGCGCTCCAGCAGTTGAGGGAGTGCTTCCATTTTGTCTGGACGGCGAGGAAAGCTTCGGCGTAACCGGGTGGCGTGGGTTCGTGCACGCGCCCGAGCGCTTGGCGGAGTTCTTCGGCGGTGTGGGTTACGAGGGTCTCGAGGGGACGCTCGTCGATCATCGAGATGACACGACTTTCCACACCGCGTCGGAGAAGGTCGGTGCCAAGGGACTGGCGCTTCTTCGTGTCGAGTTCTGGCCAACGACCCGTTTGGCCAGCAATATACGGAAACATTTCTGCGAGCGATTGGAACTCGATAAATCCGTGCAGGGCGAAGGTCACAGCCTTGCCGTCTTTTGTGATGACTGTGGAAGGGGTGACTAACGCCTGCAAGGGAATCTGCTGGGCGCCCAGTGGAAGGGAAGCAAACAGCAGCCCGAGGATGATCAGTCGATTTTCGAGCCAAGCTGTTACACAAGTTTTGTTCATCACGTTTTCAGAACGCTAGCTGGAGCTTTGCGAAGATGACTTCCCGAGCCTAGAAAGCGTCGATCCCCGTAACGCTCGACCCGATGATCAGGGTGTGAATGTCGTGGGTCCCCTCGTACGTCTTCACCGACTCCAGGTTCATCAGGTGGCGCATGATCGGGTAGTCGTCGGCCACGCCATTCGCGCCCAGGATGTCGCGTGACAGCCGCGCGCATTCCAGGGCCATCCACACATTGTTCCGCTTGGCCATGGAGATGTGCTGGTGTTCGACCTTACCCGCATCCTTGAGTCGTCCAACTTGCAGCACGAGCAACTGGGCCTTGGTGATTTCGTTGATCATCCAGGTGAGTTTCTCCTGGATCAACTGGTGCGAGGCGATGGGCTGGTCGCGGAACTGTTTGCGGAGCAGGGAATACTGCAGGGCGCAGTCGTAGCATGACATCGCCGCGCCGATCGCGCCCCACGCGATGCCGTAGCGCGCCTGGTTGAGGCACATCAGCGGAGACTTTAGGCCGCCAGAGAGGGGCAGGAGGTTCGACTCAGGAATGTGCACATCCTGCAGCGACAGGCCGGAGGTGACCGAGGCGCGCAGCGACCACTTGCCGTGAATGTCGTCGGCCTTGAAGCCGGGCCGATCGGCTTCGACCAGGAAGCCGCGCACCTTGTCGCCTTCGTCGTCCACCTTAGCCCAGATAACAGCGACGTCCGCGATGGTGCCGGAGGTTATCCACATCTTTTCGCCGTTGAGCACGTATTCCTTGCCGACCTTTTTTGCGCGGGTGCGCATGCCGCCGGGGTTTGAGCCGAAGTCGGGCTCGGTGAGGCCGAAGCAGCCGAGCTTTTCGCCTTTCTGCAGTGCGGGGAGCCAGGTTTTCTTCTGTTCCTCGGATCCGAAGGTGTAGATCGGATACATCACCAGCGCCGATTGCACGCTGACGAAACTGCGTACGCCCGAATCACCGCGCTCGAGTTCCTGCGTGACCAGGCCGTATTCGACGTTCGACATGCCGGCGCAGCCATAGTCTTTTAGGTTTGCGCCAAAGAAGCCAAGGTCGGCCATGGGCTTCACAAGTTCGCGCGGAAACCGGCCAGCGCGATTGCATTCCTCGATGATGGGGACGAGGTTGTCCTCAATGAACTTGCGGGCGGTGTCGCGAACCAGACGCTCATCGTCGGAGAGCAGGCCGTCGAACTGAATGAAATCCACACCGCGGAATTTGATGGCTGACATGACGTTTGACCCCTGATGGATGCGCGAAAACTTCTTAGACTAGCAGAGGGGTCGGCGGGGGGCAAACGCGGCGGGTAGTGTATGGCTCATTGTGATAGTTTCACTAACATCGGGAGCCTTTTGCCGGATGACATCCATCGATCTCCTAAAACTGCTGCCTCATTCCGCAAGTGAAGATGATCGCGAAAGTCGGACAGCATTTTTCTGGACCCATGTTCCGTGGGTTGCGCCCCTTGCCTATCTCCATATCATTTTCAAGCCGATAGAGCACAGTCTACTGCAGCCCGCGATCTTGGATTTCACAATGCCGTCTTCCTACACGTCTTTCCTACAGAAACAGAATGGAGCAATCTTGTTCTCAGGAACGCTGAGCATTTACGGAGTACATCCGGCCGCGCAATTGTTGAACCGGGAAGATCCTTTCTTACGTTTGCCTTTCAATATTGAGGTTGAGCACAGCAACTGGCCTCCGGCAAACCGCAATCGATTTCTCACCATCGGAGGTTATGGTTTTGATGGCTCCCGAGCATGCATAGACAGAGAGGATTCACGAATCTATCTCTTCAAGAGAGAGATTAACGGCCTTTCCAAAGATCCATTGCTTGTTTGGGAAGATTTAGGAACATGGATCATCGGTGAAATCGACCGGTTGTCAAGCATGTTTGACACTCGCGGAAGGAGACAGGTTGAAGACGAACGCTTGACTCTGCCGCATGCGAGATCCAATGCATGATCTCAGGAACGGGTCCCTGCCTTCTTCTTTTTCTTGGCGCTACCGTTTTTCTCAACTCTAAGCTTCCACGCGGTGTGAAGGGCTCCGGTCAGCACATCTTCATCGACTTCCGCCAGCCGCACATGGGTGGCGCCCATCTTTCCCCATCCACCCGCAACGGGCAGAAACACGTTGGGCAACTCGCGGACGAAGTCAGCTTGCTGCTCCGGTGTCAGCATCAAGTTCCCGTAGCCCTGCTTTTGCGAGGCGAGTGTGGCGAAGATCCTGCCTCCCACGCGGAAGTCAGCCGCGCCCATGTGTGAGCTTTCTTCCGCGCCATCGAGGCTCAGAGCGATCCGGCGGAAATCTGAAACGTTCATTGTTAAGAGATGGATGCCAACGCGAGTTCGTGACGTCCTATATGTAACACGGACTCAGAAGAATTCTCCCATGTCGGGAGCGGTACTGGCATCCCCGGGGAAACTGGAAATCCCAAGTCCTTCCAGCATCAGGCGTAAGGTGCTCTGGTGTTGGTAGAGAGTGTTTGACTGAAATCCCTTCCTGGCCTTCCCACTGATGATGACAGCGGCTACGTGACCACCGCCGTTGGTGGAATCACTGCCGTCCGCTTCATCGAAGACGATGATCAGCAACCCGTCGTTTTGGAAGGTTGCATTGGAGACCAACGGCGCAATATTGGCCTTAAGCCACGCGTCTGCGACTTGCAGGGGTGCATCGTGGCCGTCATCCACGAGGTTCGGCACAATAAACGACAAGTTGGGGAGGGTGTTGTTCGCGAGATCCGAACTGAACTGCGAAAACGGGAGCAGGTTCTGCATCTGCGCGCCGCTGTTGACCACATCCGAAAAATACGACAGCGGGTCGTGGCGCTTGACATAAAGCTTGGGATCGCCTCGGCTCTCGGCGTACGACTTCCAGGTCTTGCCCGCGGCGAGAAGTTGCCGAACGATGTTGTCAGCATCTACCGTTCCCGTGAAGCCATCGTCGGTGGTGACGATCTGTCCAGTGGTCAGCATGAAGTAGTTCCCAAGAGAGGGGTGCGTGTTCGCGTAGTACTGCGTCGCCGATCCGTATTGCGAAGCGAGACTCTTCAGATAAGGCATCGAGGAACCATTGATCACGTCTGAGTAATTGGCATTTTCCTCGACGACTATAACTACGCGGCTGAACCGCGGAACGGTTCCGGGCACAGTTGGAGTGGACGTTGTGGTAGGGCCGACATTGGAGGAGGAGGCCCCGCACCCCAGGGAGCCGAGAAGAGCGAGCAACAGGGGAACCCACAGACTAGCTTCAAGGCGATGAAAACATCTCAATCGGGTCTGAAATTTTGACATCGGATAAGAAGCCCACGTCTCCGATGCTGGCGTGAATATAACGGTTGTGTGCAGCCGTGTGTACTACTTCCAAACACCGGTGATGACCCCCGCGGCGCCGTCTCCAGTGGTTTTGTGAATGGGGTCCAGCCCAAAATTGTCTTCGATGGTCCGCAGAACGCTGTAGTGGTTATACGACGTCGAAACCTCTTGGGGCTTCACCATGGCGCCCAGAAATACCGTGTAGATGCGCTCCGGCGTGCCACTGCCCTCCGATTCGTCAAACGTAATGACGACCAGCGTGCGCTTCATGGCATCGTCTTTCGGCAGCCAGGTTTTGTCGTCGAAATGGATCCATGTGGTGAGAAACACGCGCAGCCAATCCGCAGCTTTCTTGAGTCCCGCTTGCGGATTCGAGGTCGGGTCATGGCCGTCGTCGTCGAGATTCGGACTGTAAAACATGTATTCCGGCAACGGATGTTTTTGTGGGTCAGCGATGAAACCACTGATATCGGAGACGAAAGCATTGTGCGGATCATGCGTGTCCACGCCGACTACGTTGTGAAACGTTTTGTTCTGGACCTCTCGGAAACTCAGGAATGGGACGTGCTTGCGCGCGTAGCGTCCCTTGCGGTCCCCGAGAAATGCTCGCTGAGATGTTGGAGAGGCCGGATAATCTTCTGCGTAGTTTTTCCAATTCAATAAATCTGCGATGGTTCGATGCTCGGTGTCGTCGTTGAAGGTTCTCTGGTTGTCGCTGAGGAGTTGTGGCCGATGCGTGCCAAAATCGCTGCCCGCGACCATCGCCAGGTAGTTGGGGTAGGAGTAATGGTAGAGGTTGCCGAAATTGGTGAAGTTGGCGCCTTTCTGGGCGAGACTTTTTAGAAGATCATTCTTGATGGCGGAATCATAGTTTTGATTTTCGAGCACCACGATCAGCACGTGGTCGAAATGCTTGGGTACCGGCGAAATGCTGGCGGTTCTAAAAGTGTCCTGAGCAAAGCACAAAGTCGTCATGCTGAATAAGAGCGCGCCACACGCAACACTGCGGGCGTGGCGGAGCCAGAGCGGCATGAATCCTCCAAGTCTCAAATGCTATGGTCTTAAGACTTAGACGACATTTCGCCTTGAAATGGCTGTACGTCCGGGCGCGTTGCCAATGTTTGGAAAGGAGAATGGGATCATCCTAGGTGCAAACATTGATGGAAGCGGGGCTTTCGGGGGAGGAAAATGGGAGTGGAATGTTGACGCTCACTCCACTGGGTTCGCCCTCTTCAAGGACCCAACGCGGACGCATTCCAACCCCTTAGTGCCATACGTCGTGGCACCTTAGCGCCATTGTGTAGGATTTTTACATCGCTTAAGGTCACGACGCGCGCCGTTGTAGGAAGCTTCGTCGGTTTCTAAGTAAGCCGAGGATTGGCCCTGGGTCCTTCGGGGAGGAGGCTTTGGGCTTTATTTTGTGCTTTCGTACGGCGCCCGGCCAGTAATTCCAGGAGTCTGCGCATTCTGGGCTTCTGAAGGAACGAACAAGCTCCATCACGGTTGCAAGCGATGGGGCAACTAACAACCGGAAGATCAAGCGGAACGTCACGCGGAGTGATCTTCATGTTCCTTTTTCTGAATAACGTGCCGATGTTTTCAGTGAGTCATTTTTGCCTTCCCAACGGGGAGAATGGCTGTGGCTGGGAAACGTCTGTTCTGGACCTCAATCATCATTGTTGAGCTGGTACTCGTCTATCTTCTTTGGAAGCCGTACCGGGATCGAATCAAGCCAGTCCATCGGGCTGCCGTGGCCCCCGCGGCTGTTGTCCATTCGCCTGAAATCAAGGCAGCCGCACCCATCGTTGTTCCATCCCGCAAGCCCTGGAGCGGCGTCCAGCACCCGGCGCTCGCCGCGCACCGCAAACCTCCGGTTATAAACGCAGCCCTCAAGTCTCCCGAGCCCCTTGCCGCAAAGGTCGTGCCCCAGCCCTCGCCGTTGGTAGGCCCAATAGACAGCTTCTGGTGCCGCATCTCCGCCAACGTAGAAACAAAATGCGACTGCAAGGACAAAGGCCAGGAGCAGGCCAGCAATCTCGTGATGCGTTCCGGAAGCAACTAATCGGGACGAGCCCAAGCATCGCGAGTCTCAAGTTATAGCGCCGGCGATGTTGGTAGCAAATTAAAATGTCCGGTTTTTGTAGCAAGTGAAATGTCCGGTTTAGGTTGCTAAGCCAACCGCAGTCGAGGCTGTGGGAAAGTGGGAATCCCGCGCAGTTTGCGAGATTTCCAAGCCAGGCGGGAAAGTCGTTTTTTGGACTTTTCCGCCTGGCGTCTTTTCCACAGCCCGTCGCGCGCCGATTTTGTTGTTCTCCCATGGCACTCCTTCCGCACTGTAGTGACCCAAGCGATGGGGACCATGGGTAAGGGTGAATGTTCCGTCCAAATGTTGATGCACGGTGACCGAACAGCCGGCCAAGGTGGCGCGCCAGCGCACCGGTTGGATTTGTAAGCGCAGGTTCTGAATGCTTACCGTGTTGTCTCGGTTAACCGTACGTTCGAACTGCAGCGCGAAGATCAGATCCAGATCTCGGCTGGAGCGGCGCACAAACGCGGTGCCCCGTTGCGCCGCCGGCACTTGAAAGCGAGCGTTGAACTCGTCGATATAATGCTCACGCAGGAAGCGATTGGCAGCCTCCAGGCTGCCGATTCCGCGCAGCCTCAGCTCCTGCGGCAAGCGTCCTTGCCAGGTGCCGAAGTTGCGTTCCGAACGACCACGCGCCTGCGGCGAATAGGCCGGAATCATCGGCACTCCCAACTCGCGCAGCGCACGGCCGACTTGTGTCAGCCGGTGCGGATCGATCTTGCCTCCAGCCTTCGGGGTAAGCCAGAAATGGCTGCCGCGATCGCTGTACAACGCGCAGAAGACGCCCTTACGCTCGATCACTTCCTTCAGCCCCGCCATCACCGTCAAGGTCGACTCCTCCTCCGTCAGCTGCGCATAATAGATCTCGCTGGTGGCATCGTCCAGGATCACGATCAGGTCATACCAGCGTTCGTCCTGGAACCACTGATGCTGGCTACCGTCGATGTGCAGCAGCATGCCCGGCAAAGGACGCCGCGGCCGGCGCTTGCGATGGGCACCACGCTGGCGCTGGCGCGCCACCAGCCCCGCCCCTTGCAAGGCCGACTTTACCCAGGTGTAACTGAGATCTATGTCATGCAGCTCGCACAACTTCTCGTGAAAATGCCGCACGTTCAGATCGAAATACTTCTCCCGATACAGTGCCAGCACCTTCTCCACGGTGGCCACCGGCACGCGCTTGGGCGAGGGTTGTCCGCGCCGCCGATCCAACAAGCCGAAATAGCCGAACTTCTCGTAGCCCTCGCGAATGCGCCGCAGATGCCGGTCACTGATGCCCAGTATCTCTGCCGCCTGCCACCAGCTGATCTTTTTGGCCCAAGCCCGCAACATCACTTCCTGTACTTTCATCGCCCGCTCCACGGCGGCCTTCGAGTAGGAATCCATGCTCCGCATGGTCTCCTACTCTCGCCGCCTGAAAAGCGGACATATCACCTGCTAATTCGACCGGACATTTGATGTGCTAACGACAGTTATAGCGCCGGCGATTGACTCCCTCCTCCTTCCCCCCTAACATGATCCCCACTTCATGATCGGCCAAACGGTCTCCCGTTACCACATCCTCGAAAAGCTGGGCGGCGGCGGTATGGGTGTCGTCTACAAAGCCGAGGACACGGAACTCGGCCGCTTTGTTGCCCTGAAATTTCTTCCTGACGATCTGGCACGCGACCCGCAGGCGCTGGAACGATTTCGCCGGGAGGCACGGGCGGCCTCGGCGCTGAACCATCCCAACATCTGCACCATTTACGAGATCGGGCGGCACGAAGGACAGTCGTTTATCGCTATGGAGTTCCTTGAGGGCACGACCCTCAAGCACCGGATTGCCGGGCGTCCGCTCGACAATGAGACGCTGCTCGCATTGGCAATCGAAATCGCCGATGCGCTCGATGCCGCGCACTCCAAGGGCATCGTGCATCGCGACATCAAGCCGGCGAACATTTTTGTAACTGCGCGCGGGCACGCGAAGGTGCTCGACTTCGGACTCGCGAAAGTTGCGGAGGCTATTTCCTCGGGCACGGCGGCGTCGGACCACGTGACCCGCACCATCGACGAGCAGCACCTGACCAGTCCAGGCTCAACCCTGGGTACGGTGTCCTACATGTCGCCCGAACAGGCGCGGGCCCGGGAACTCGATGGCCGAAGCGATTTGTTTTCCTTCGGCTCGGTGCTGTACGAAATGGCGACAGGCTTGGTGCCATTCCGCGGTGAGAGTTCTCCGGTAATTTTCAAGGCCATTCTGGATGAAACGCCGGTATCGCCGTTGCGGCTCAATCCGGACTTGCCCGCCGACTTCGAGCGCATCGTGAGCAAGGCGCTCGAGAAAGACCGCAATCTTCGCTACCAGACGGCTGCCGACCTCCGCAGCGACCTCGCGCGTCTTAAGCGGGATATCGATTCCGGACGCTCCTCGGGCGTGTCATCTTCGGTAGCAGCCGCTGCGTCATCCAGTTCTGCCGTTGTGCCCGCAGCCTCACCCGCCGCCTCATCGCACAAGTGGCTCTGGGGAGGAATCGCGGCCGCTGTATTGCTCATCACCGCTGTCGCAATCTACTTCCTGCGCGGTAAGGCGGAAGGCGACAAGGTGTCATCGATCGCCGTGTTGCCCTTCGTAAACGCCACTTCCGATTCCGGCAACGAGTATCTCAGCGACGGCCTCACCGAAAGCCTCATCGGCACGCTCTCGGAAGTCCCCGACCTCAAGGTCATGGCGCGCAGCACCGTGTTCCGGTTCAAGGGCGACCAGGAAGACCCCCGCCAGATCGGGGAGAAACTCAAAGTCGGCGCCGTGCTCGTTGGCCGAATCACGCAGCACGCGGACGAAGTCTCCGTGCAGGCCGATCTTGTCAACACCTTCGACGGCTCGGAGATGTGGGGAAAACGCTACACACGCAAGATGGCCGACATCACTCAGGTGCAAAGCGACATCACGCACGATCTTTCCAGCCGTCTTCGCGGGAACGCGGTCATTCCCGAAAAGCAGCACATGGGTAGCGCCGGCACAACCAATGCGGAGGCATATCGCCTGTACCTCGAAGGTCGCCAGCTCTGGTATGGGCGGACCAACGAAGGCCTCACGAAGAGTATCGATCTGTTTCAGCAGGCCATCGCCGCCGATCCCAACTACGCTCTTGCGTATACAGGGCTGGCCGAGACGTACATCGTGGCTCCAGGATACGGGATCGGAATCACTTCGAAGCAGGCGCGAACGGTGGCCGACGACGCCACGCGTAAGGCGCTCGAACTCGACCCTTCGCTCGCCGAGGCTCATACGGCTCGCGCCCTTGTCCTTAGCCAGCTATGGAAGTGGAACGAGGCGGAGGCAGAGTTTCGGCGCTCGCTCGAGCTCAGTCCCAACAATGCCAACACTCATTACTTTTACGCGATGGAATTCCTCAACGCCCGGAAGCGGATGGATGAGTCACTCGCCGAATTCCGCACCGCGCTGTCGCTTGATCCCCTTTCGCCCATCGTGAATACGAACTACGCGCTCGCGTTGGGAATCGCTCATCGCTACGACGAATCTCTCCAGCAATTTCAGAAAACGCTGCAGAGCGATCCCCAGTTTCGCCCGGCACACTACAAGTTCTCGCAAATCTTATCGGCCATCGGGCGCTATCCCGACGCGATCCAGGAATTGCAGCAATCTTCCGATGCCAAGGGTACCTTCAGTCCCGATGCAAATGGATACCTCGCCCTGAGTTTAGCCATCGGCCCGAAACTCCAGTTCACACCGTCGGTTTATGCAGTGGCCTACGCAGTCGCCGGAAACCGGGAAAAGACCTTGGAGCAGCTCGAAAAAGCCTACGACGAAGCGGACGAAGAACTCCTGATCAGTGTGCGCCAGCCGCAAATTGACCTCGTCCGTTCCCAGCCCCGCTACAAAGAGCTGATGAGGAAGCTCGACCTGCCTGAGTAGCAGCTTCCTCCAGAACTGCATCCACGGACCACAATCGAGCAACGAACAACGAAAGCCCTCTGTGATGCTCTGTGTCCTGGTGATAAGGTTTTGTCCGTATTGACTGTTAACTCGGAAAGCGATATAACGAATCCCGAGCTATGAGAGAAGAAGCCAATTCGTTCCTGCCGCTTTCGTCCGCGACCCTGCACATCCTGCTTTCCCTGGCCGGCGAGGAACTCCACGGCTACGCCATCATGCAGGAAGTTCAGCGCCAGTCGGAAGGGAAGTACAAGCTCGGCCCGGGCACGTTGTACGACAATCTGCAGAAGATGATTGATCGGGGGTTGGTCGAGGAACTGGGGAAGAAGCCTGGAGATGATGATCCGCGGCGCCGCTACTACCGGCTGAGCCCGCTGGGGCGCGGCGTGCTGACCGCGGAGATCTCGCGGCTCGACGACGTGGTTCGCGAAGGGAAAATGCGCCTGCAGGCGAAACCAAGGAGGGCCTGATGCTCCGCTTCCTGTATTGCGCGGCGCTGCGCGCGCATCCGCAATATTTTCGCGAGCGTTTTGCCCAAGAGATGCAGGCGATCTTCGATCAGGCCGAGAGCCCGCTGCAGCAGGTAGGCTTGCTCGCCGATGCCGTGCTCTCCCTGTTTCGGCAATGGACGCTTCGCCCGAAATTTCTGCATGAACATGCAATGGCCGCACCGGACGGCGGCGGGTTGCTTTTCTCCTCGCTGGGAGATTCCAAACCGCGGACAGTGGCTCTGCTCTACGGCGCGATCCTGTCGGCCTTCGTGCTCAACGGGGTGTCCTTGACGATGGGGTACGCTTGGGAACATCCGATTTTCATCGATATCCGCCGGCCGACAATCGTTCCACCCGCTGCGTGGAAAGCGCGTCCCAAAATGCAACCGGGCCCGACCGCACCTGCCGAGCCGTCTCTCTATACCGAGCAGGGTAGAGTGCTTCTGATATTTAGTTCACCATCGCATCCGGCGGTGTCAGCACAACCTGCGAAGCCTTCTTCGCAGGGGACGGTGCCCACCGCGGAGACAGGCCCTGCCACAGGGTACACCGGCGCCACACTGACCGGCGTTCTTCAGTCATATGCGGGAACCTACGTTGGACAGGCACCCGGCAGTCAGCGGGTGCGCGTCACCACCGACAGCGGCCGGTTGCAGCTGGAGGTGGTCGGCGAATTCCGCAGCCCGCTGGAGCCATTGCCGAATTCACAGCTCCTAGCCTGCATGGTCGGAGATTGCTGGGTGACGTTCTCCACCAGCGCTAAGGGGACCGTAGACCGCATCGAGGTCCATCATCTGGGCAGGGAAGTGGTCGCATTCCGCGAACAGCGCGGGATGGTCTTCTAGATCGGCGACCGCTCTCGACCGACTCCAACCGCTCAGTTCTGCCCGATGCGCGGCATGCCTTGTACACGTTCCGCCGCATGCTCCTGAACTCGGACCGCTGGCGGAACTACCTCCTGCGGTCTGCCTGCTGCCATTTTTACGGGACGGGCAGAGAAGCTCGCTGAAGAGGATGTCGCCCACATACTTGGAGCCACCCAGCCAGTGGCGCTTCCGGCACTGCTCTGCCAGTTTCGCCAGTCGGCCAGGGAGTGAGTCGGTGCAGCTGTCAGGGTCATGGAACTCGAGCCATACTGCACCCCCATCTGACCACCTGGAGAGCTTGGCATGCTTGTGGTGGAAGGAGCCGATGTGGAGTGCATCTGCGCTGCGCTGAATAAGGAAAGGGACAGTACAGCAAAGCGAGAAGAAGGGTCTTTTTCGCGTCCATGGGCCTACCCTGGGGTCGAAATTCGGGGGAGAGCCATTAATGCACTCTAACCCGGAAAAAGGCGAAAGCCAACGAAAAGTTGATTGAGCGAGCAGGTCTTCATTTCAGCGCGGGACAAGACACTAATCGGTCCGATCATGTAGACTTTCAATGGCGAGTACAGACGCACACTCCTCCGAGCGTGCCCATCCTGCCGGTAAGCACTCCGGCGCCCAAGTTACTCCCAAAAACCAGGTAGAACCGCGGCCTACCGGCCGCCGGCACATTCCTGTCAGGAGAAGAAAATGGCGAAGATCGCGAAGACAGCGGACCGTAAGAAGGTCATGGATACCAGCAAATCCACCGCGTGCCCGAAGTGCGGCAAAGATACCCGCATCGTGAAGCGTACCAAGGACCGGGAACGCGGAGTTCCGGGCGGAGTTTATATTTCCTGCTCGGCATGCGAGTTTTACGAGAAGTTGTAGGGGCGATTTTGATGGTGGATCAAGAGGCGCGACTTAGGTCGCGCTTTTTTATACTCACAATCAGGCTTGCGGGCTGTCGCCCGCTTCGCCGGGGTGCCGCCCCTGCGGGACTGGCACTCGATGCGGATGGACCCCAGCCCTTACGGGCTGGGCTAATGAATTTCGCCCTTCGGGCTGGGCAACTGAAAACTCAGCAGAACTGAGAACTCAGAATTGAGAACTAGGATTTAGAACCGAGAACCGAGAACTGAGAACTGAGAACCGACAACCGAGAACTGCTCCTACCCTATCTGCGCCAGGATCTCCCTCGCTTCTGCGGCCGGGTCGTTTGCCCCGGTGATTGGCCTCCCCACCACGATGTAGTTGGCTCCAGCGGCGATCGCCTCTGCGGGTGTAACCACGCGTGCCTGATCTCCGTGGTCTGTGCCTGAAGGACGCACACCCGGAGTAACGATCAGGAAATCGTCACCCAGTTCATTGCGAAGAGAAGCTGCCTCGTGGGCGGAAGCAACAATTCCATGGCAGCCGCTGGCGATCGCCAGAGCGGCCAGGCGCGATACTTGATCGCCCACCGTGCCGCGCACGCCGGCGTGTTCGAGGTCGCGATCCTCGAGGCTTGTCAACACCGTCACCGCCAGAATCATCGGCGAAATATTTGCGTTGCGTCCTGCTTCGACAGCGGCGCGCAGCATGTTCGTTCCGCCGGAAGCGTGCACTGTCAGCATGCTCACGCCGAGCTTGCACGCTTCATTGACTGCCGCGCCCACGGTGTTGGGAATGTCGTGCAGCTTCAGGTCGAGAAATATCTGGCGTCCGGAACTCACCAGGTCGCGCACGATTTGCGGACCCTCGGCAGTATAGAGCTGAAGGCCAACTTTGTAATAACGAGCGGAGTCGCCCACGGCCGCCACGATCTTCTGGGCGGCGGCCGCGGACGAAACATCAAGAGCTACGATCAAGCGCTCGCGCGCATCACGCATCTAGAGGAGTGTAATGGGATTACTGCAGACGCGCTACTGGCCGCAGCATGGCTACGGTCTGAGGCTCGGAAACCAGGTCCAGACGAACCTGTTGGATGCCCTGATGTTCCAGGTGCAAAACTCGAGCCGCTTCGTATGACAAGTCGATGATCCGGCCGTCGACAACCGGGCCGCGATCATTGACGCGCACGACCACCGTTCTGCCGTTTCTTAAGTTGGTGACCTTTACGTAGGTCCCCAGAGGCAGCGACGGATGTGCCGCGGTCAGGTCGTACATGTTGAAAGCTTCGCCACTGGCGGTTTCTTTGCCGTGGAAATAGCTTCCATACCAGGACGCCGTCCCAACTTGGTACGGACGAGTCCGCTTCTTTGCTAGCGTCGACTTAGTGGCTGGTTTCGGCTGATTCGGAGCCGGACTACCTCGGTCGTGGGCCGAGCCCGAGTTGCCCCGAGCCGCTCCCAGGCCGGCGACGCACAAAAACACCGCCAGTCCATGAGCAATGCGTGTTCGCATTCAGTTCACCTCGCGTACAAAAGGTTCGGTCGCTACGTAGGTCGTTCACAATTTTGGCCAAAGGTTAGGTCAGCCTAGCGGACCCAGAAAGGGGTGTCAACGACGAATTTTCTGTAGCAAGATTACCAGCTAGTTATCGATAGCTTACGTAACCTATTGTAACAGTTGAGTAACATCACATAGGCAGCTGTAAACAAAAGGCTTATACGTTAACTAAATGGTAAACACCCGCTTGGTCTGGGTACTGGAAAATCTTACAAGTATTGTTGAATCAACGAATTACATTGATTCTCGCCGCAAGTTAACCCGAATCAGGAGTTTGCGGGCATGCGCTTCAGTACGGGGCAGAAATTTTTCTTTGCGAAACTTCCACAGGCAGGAGCTGATGGCCTTTTAGGGTACAGTGCCAGCGTATGCCCGAGATGCCGACTATTGTGCTGACCATCGCCGGCTTTGATCCTTCTTCGGGAGCCGGCGTGACCGCAGATATCAAAACAATTGCTGCCCACGGGTGCTACGGGGTCGCTTGCATCACCGCGATGACCGTGCAGTCGACGGCGGGAGTGCGGCGTGTTGATCCCTGCGATCCCGGTTTGGTGGCCGATACGCTCGAAGAGCTGGCCTCGGACGTGACGATCGGCGCCGTCCATATCGGAATGTTGGGTTCTGGGAAAGTCGCCCGATCAGTCGCGGAATTCCTGGGCCGAAGGAAGCTTTCCAATGTTGTGCTTGATCCGATTCT
Source organism: uncultured Acidobacteriota bacterium (assembly GCA_963765755.1). GTDB lineage: Bacteria > Acidobacteriota > Terriglobia > Terriglobales > Acidobacteriaceae > Gp1-AA133. Next base: position 145,661 of record CAVXXV010000011.1, read on the forward strand.
CAAAGCATCTTCGGGGGCCGACCTTCTCGATCGCGAGGGAAGCAAGATTCTGGCTTCAGACTTGCTTTCCTTGGCTGCGGTCGTCACACCCAATGTGGATGAAGCGGCTGCCTTGACCGGACTTCCCGTGACGAATCCGGACCAAATGCGAGCAGCCGCCACCAAACTTCACCAGATGGGGGCTGAATCGGTTGTAATCACGGGCGGACATCTGGACAAAGCTATCGACCTGCTCAGCTTCCAGACCAAGCGTGGAGTTGAGCAAGAGGTTTTCAAATCCGAGCGCCAGCGCTCCAACTCGACCCATGGAACCGGCTGCGCCTTTGCCACGGCGATGGCGTGTCACCTGGGGCTCGATCGGGGCCTGCCGGAAGCCGTGCTGCTGGCGAAAGCATACGTTTCGGCTGCCATCTCCAAGGGCCAGCCATTGGGAAAAGGTGTGGGACCTGTGCACCATCTCTATCGCATGCAGCAGCAGAGACGGGGCGCAACCGTCGTGACCGAAGCCGAGCCTGTTCACTGACTCTCGGAAGTGCGGGTACAAGCGGGGTCTGGAAAGAAATTCAGTTCTCAGGAGGGATTGGACGTCAGATTCGAGAACTGGGGGAGGTCCCAAATCGATCGTTTCGGTAAAACTATTGGGCTGATTTTTTCAGAAGGATTCCCGCCAGGAACGACGCGCTCGCGCCCAGCAGCCACTCAATCCGCCAAACCTGCACAGCCTGCCAGTCCAGCGTCGTTTGAACGGTGAAAATCAAGCCCACCGTGATCGCGCCCGCGACGCAGAACAATCCAATCGCAAACGAAACCAATGCCGCCGTGGGCAGGCCTAACCATTCCCGCGTGCTCACAATCCAGCGTTCAATGTTATGAAACTCGAGATGACGCACCCACGAGAAGGCCGTGCTCATGAAGTTCGCCAGTTCGTTCTTAGCGGGCCGCTCCGAGCGCTCTGCGCCACAGGCATGACAGAAGCGCGATCCCGGAATGAACTCCGTCTCGCAGCCATCGCAGGCTTCGACCATCGCAGGCTCGGCGGTCTGTTCGATCACTACCGGAGACGGAGATACGGGCGGCTGCCAAAACTCCCGCTCCGCATTATGCGCAATTTCCGACATTCGGAGAGACCTCCTGCATCATCTACAGGGCAAACCGGGGTCCAAATACAGGGTTTACGTAACTTTCTGAAAGCAGGACTTTTGAACAGGGTCGCAATGGCTGAAAGTTAATAGCGACGAGCAAGATTTACCGAAAGTTGGGGGAAAGATGCACGACCGGTTGGATTATAGATCGATTCCGAGCCCGGAAATCGGATGGACCGGGTGATCTTCTTGATTCTGGCGAATCGGTTAAAATGAAAAAATCGGTGGGACTGCCAAACCAAGGTACGTTGTCCGGTTGGTGCGCCAGGCGTGTGATCGGGTGCGCGCTTGTGGGGGTTTTCGGAACCCTTGTTCCCGGCGCTGTCGCGCAGCAGGCTTCCGCGTCCGCGGAGGCGGGCAAAGCGACGATCTACCGCCCCGGGGATCCGCTGAACAACTCCGCCTTCGACCGCTTCTACAACATGGACTATGACCGGTCCGTGCAAGACTTCCAGAAGATTCTAGATCGCCATCCTGACGATCCGTTTGCGATCAACCACTTGTTGACGGCGGTGATGTTTCGCGAACTGTATCGCATGGGCGCTTTGAACACGGGCGACTACGCGAACGACAGCTTTATTGGGACGCCGCACCATCCCGCGGACGCCAAGGCCAAAGAGCAGATCAAAGAACTGGTAGATCGCGCGGAGAAGGTGGAAGAAGAAAAGCTGAAGGCGAATCCGAAGGATGTCGACGCACTGTATGCGCGGGGCAACACGCGCGCCCAGTTCTCGACCTACACGGCGCTGGTGGAGCGGGCGTGGTTCTCAGCGCTGCGCAATGCAGTGGGTGCGCGTCACGATCATGAGCGCGTGCTTGAGTTGTCTCCGCAATATACCGACGCGAAGCTAGTGGTCGGCGCCCACAACTACGTGATGGGAAGTCTGCCCTGGGGCGTCAAGGTGGCGGTGTCGCTGGTTGGCCTAAGCGGAAGTAAAGAAAAGGGAATCGAATATTTGTACGAGGTGGCGCGGGCCAATACTGAAAACAGCGTCGATGCGAAAATCGCACTGTTGTTGTTCTTGCGGCGCGAGCATCGCTACAGCGAAGCTTTGCCCTTACTCCGCGGCATGATTCAGCAGTACCCGGGGAACGTTTTGCTTGCCTTGGAAGAGGGAACGTTGTTGCGTTCGCTGAACCAGACTCCGGAAGCCGCGGCCGCTTATCGCAAGGTCTGGGATGCAGGGAAGGCCGGAAAATATCCGGGGCTGCATTACGAAGTGGCCGCCGATTACCTAGGAGACTTATTACGCAGCCAGAAGGACTATAGCGGTGCAGCGGCTGCCTACGAACTGGTTGCGCAGGCTGCGCAGCCTGACTCGGAAATACTGCAAAAGGCGAATCTGGGCGCCGGTGAGATGTATGACCTCCAGCAAAAGCGCGATCTGGCAACGCGCAAGTATCAGGCAGTGATCGCGGCCAACTCGAGCACTGCTCCCGCGGATATCGCTCGCAAACGACTTAAGGAACCATTCCGGGAAAACTGACTTCTGTATGTGTCGGCGGAGCGGCAACCGTTTGGCCCGGCGGACTCAGCGCCCGCGTCGCAGCCAAACAGGCTGCGATTCGTGGAACTTTCCACCCTCGTGCGGCGTATCCTAAAGCGAGAGGAGGCAGGACTATGTATTGCAACTACTGCGGCAAAGTCATTCAGGATGACGCCAACCTCTGCGCGTATTGTGGCCGGCGTGTTGGAGCGGTATCTGCACGCAAGCGGCTGATGCGTCCGCGCGCCAATCGCAAAATCGCGGGCGTATGCGCCGGACTCGCGGAATATTTTGATCTCGATGTGACCCTGGTGCGCGTGCTGTGGTTGGTGATCACATTCTTCTCTGCTTTGATTTTCGGGACGGTCGGCTACATCGTGGCGTGGATCGTCATGCCGGAAGAGCCGGAGTATCTGCCAGTGCCCCAGGCTCAGCAGGCAACGAACCCATAAAGGTCAGGAGCAGGGTTTCGGGTCGGAGGGCCTGCCGTCCGAAGCCACGGTCGGCTTCGCCGATCCCGCTGCCATTCCGCATATCCCAAGTGCAAGCGGGCGGCGCCCGGCGCTCCACGGTCTCACGCAGCTCATCGATCTCGCGTTTAGAATCTGGGCATGAATCGCATTCGTAGCGGAGATGCCGAGATCGCATATTCTGTTTTGGGCGATGGACCACCCGTCGTTCTGCTTCACCCCTTTCCCGCAAATCATGAATTCTGGGTTCCGGCGGCGCAGGCTCTCTCCTCGCGTTACCGCGTTATCCTGCCAGATCTGCGGGCGCACGGCGAGTCTCAGGCAGGCGAAGGATCGGCGACCATGGAAAAACACGCGAGCGACATCGCGCGTGTGCTCGACGATGCTCAAGTGGGCCGCGCTCTGTTCGCGGGTGTATCCATCGGTGGCTACATTCTGTTCGAATTCTGGCGCCGCTACCGTGGCCGTGTGGCCGCCCTCGCCTTATGCTGCACGCGCCCGCAAGCTGATACATCCGAGGGGCGCAATGCGCGGCTCAAGACCGCCGAGGAAGTGCTCGAGCGTGGAACAGAATGGTTCGCCGATCTGATGCTTCCGAAACTTCTAGGCAAGACCGCCCGCGAGTCCCGGCCTGATTTGGTCGATGGCGCGCGGCGGATGATGTTGAAGATGTCACCGCAACCCATCGCACAAGTCCAAAGGGGCATGGCCGCGCGCCCTGATTCCGTGGCCACCCTAAAGACGATCAATGTTCCAACTCTTTTAGTGATGGGAGAGGAAGACGGAATTGCGACGCCCTCTGACGGTGAGTTAATGCGGCAGCACATCCCCGGTAGTCGATTGGCGGTTGTGCCCAAGGCGGGACATTTCGCTGCCTGGGAACAACCGGAAGCGGTGGGCAAATTGCTCCGGCAGTTCGTGGACGGATGTCAGTAGCGTTTCCAGGCCTGTCCCAAGATCCTTTGCTACAATTCTCCCGTCATGGTTGATACCACTCTGGTTCCGGAAAAGACTGTCATCAATGCCAAGGGCGATGGGGCTGCGGTGGATGTCAGCGCGGCGGCAAATCGCGTGTTCCTCGCGACGCTCTATATCACGAACATCATTGAACAAGAATCGCTCGATGTGAGCATCTACGGATCGGTGGATGGGGCAACCTGGTCGCCGAAACCAATCGTGGCGTTTCCGCAGAAGTTTTATCGATGCGAGTATCCGTTGCTGGTCGATTTGACGCAGCATGCTGACGTCAAATGGGTGCGGGCGCACTGGGACGCCAGTCGCTGGGGACGAGGCACCGAAACCCCCATGTTTGAATTCCATGTCACGCTGAAGGAAGTGTCCCTGCAGGTCCTGCGAGAAGCAGCGGCGGAAGCAAAGACCCTCGCGTAGGCAGTTTTTGAAGCTGGGCGGAATAAATGAGCAGCTTCAGGCTGCTCTGACGACAGCCCCTCGCCCCTCCTCCCTGCTAGCCGGCTTTTTCCCCATCATTGCCCGATCTTCTGTTGCCATTTGCTTTCTGCGTTCGCGCATCGCGAGGAACGGCTTCTCCACCAAGTAGTACGAAGCTGCAGCGAACAACAACGCGAGGGTAAGATTTTGAGGGAAGCTCGTCCACCAGGCGTTCGATCCGCGGTTCAGGAAGGGCTGCTGCCACAAGTAGAAGCTGTAACTGAGTGTCCCCAGCCACGCCACTGGGGTCCAGTTGAGAGCTCGATATCGCATGCGCACCGCGTGCTGGATCGAGAGCGCGATTCCGACGTGCATCATTGTGAGTCCGGCCACCTGGTACGTTCGATTGCTGACTAGCCGAATGAGTGGCAGAAGAGCGGTCAGAGCCGGCACCAGCAAAAACCAGCGGCTGCTGAGCCATCGGTCGCGGTGCTGCAGTTGCGGCTGCAGCACGGCAAGCGCGCATCCGGCGGCGAGTGCGTCCATCACCACTGGAAAAGGATGTTCGACTGCGCGATAGCCCCACAGCACCCAGAACACAACGCGCAATGGCGGACCTGACAACAGCAGGCCCGCCACCACCCAGAGCCTCATCCGGAAAAATAACACCAGGGTCAGCGGCCACAACAGGTAGAACTGCTCTTCTACCGATAAGGACCAGAGGTGTCCGAGCACCCAGTTTTTGTCGTGAAGGTAGTTGCTCGAATAGGTAAGCGCCGACAAGATGCTCGACCATGACAGAGCATGCCAGTGCGCGGCAATCATGGCCAACATGAAAACGTAAGCGGCGGGCGAGATGCGGTAGGCGCGGCGCACGTAGAAAGCACCGAGCGAGATTGTTCCCGACCTCTCGTGCTCTTTGAGCAGCAAACCAGTGATCAAGAATCCGGAAATCACGAAGAAGATTCGGACACCGAAGTTTCCGTAAATCTCCAACAGTTCCCATCGAAAGAAATGCCGGGTGCCAGAAAGGTGCGCGAGCAGGACACACGCCAGGGAGACGGCGCGCAGGCCATCCAGGGAAGGAATTCGACGGCGGGTGTCCAAAGGCAGCTCCCGGCCAGGGATTTGCCAGTGCTCCTGAGGGACTTCAGCTTAACGGGATCGCCTCGAGAAGCTGGTGACGGCGGTCACGCAAGCGCGTGAGTAAGGGAATCGTGACTGGCGGCCACAACTCCGGTCGTGTGCTTTCTCTGCGACCCTTAGTCCGGGAAGGTTATCCGATATATTGGATAGATCAATGAAACCCGGCTCCAGCGTGACGGTGCGCCCGGCGCGACATCTCTCCGGAAGCTTGCGTCTTCCCGGCGACAAATCCATATCCCACCGCTACGCCATGCTGGCCTCGCTGGCGGAAGGCAAGTCGCGCTTTGAAAATTACTCCACCGGAGCCGACTGCGCGACCACGCTCAGCTGCATGCACGCGCTGGGAGTGAATTGGGTGCGTACCGATGAGCAAGCGAATGTCATCGAAGTCGAGGGACGCGGTCCGACTCTTAGGGCCCCCACGAGCGCGCTCGATTGCGGGAATTCCGGTTCGACCATGCGCATGCTGAGCGGCATTCTCGCCGGTCAGGATTTCACGTCGGAAATGTATGGCGACGAATCGCTCTCGCGGCGGCCCATGGCTCGCATCATCAAGCCGCTTGCTGAAATGGGGGCGCAGATCACGTGCGCCGAAGGCGAGCGGCCTCCGTTACGCATTCGCGGCGGACATCTGCAATCGATCCACTACAAAATGCCGGTAGCCAGCGCGCAGGTGAAATCGTGCGTATTGTTTGCCGGATTGTTCGCGAATGGAGAAACCCGGGTCGAGGAACCGCTGCGCACGCGCGATCACGGAGAGGTAGCCTTGCGAGCGTTCGGTGTAGATCTCAAGCGCAACGGGAATTCCACTCAAATCGTGGGCGGCCAGAAGTTGCATGCCATCGAGGCGCGCATCCCCGGCGATCTCTCGAGTGCGGCGTTTTTCTTTTGCGCGGCGGCTTTGTTTCCGGGTTCGGAATTGATTGTTGATTCGCTGCTCATGAATCCGACGCGTGCCCGCCTGCTCGACATCCTGATCGGCCTGGGCGTGCGCATCTCAATCACGCAGCTGGAAGAACAACATGGTGAACTGGTGGGGACTGTGCGGGTCGAAGGCCAGCACCTGAAGTCGGCCGAGATAGCCGGCGCCGACTCGGCGGCATTGATCGACGAAATTCCGGTGTTAGCGGCGATTGCACCGTTTACTGAACAGGGCATTCGTATTCGCGATGCCAGGGAATTGCGGGTCAAAGAATCCGATCGCATCGCGGCCATCGTGACCAACCTGCGTGCGATGGGAGCCGAGGTTGAAGAACATGAGGACGGGCTGACCGTGCCGGGCGGCCAGTCCCTGCACGGGGCGGAAATCAACTCTCTGGGCGACCACCGGATCGCCATGGCGTTTGCGGTCGCTGCCTTGCGGGCGCAAGGGGACACCCAGATCAAGGGTGCGGACGCCGCCGTGATTTCCTTTCCGGCATTTTTTGCAACGCTGGAAAGCCTTGTCCAGCGCTGATTTCCGGCAGTTTTAGTCCCTCGATATGGCTGGTTTTCCGGCCGTCACCCCAAGCGGTTACCGCCGTTATCTTCCTCGTTCAGTCAGTTCCGGAGAACAATGACTTCAGCGTCGGACATTGCTGAGCCGTTTGGAACCTTTCGGGGACAGGGAAGATTCATGAAAACTAACCTGGCAATTGCGGTTCTCTTGCTTGCGTATTCGGCGCAGGCCCAGGAACCGAAGAAGTACCACACCGGGCAACTGCTGCAGATGGAATCGCTGCAGTGCACGGTGTTTGAGAACGCGTCGCACGAAACCGACGCGACCGACAAGACTCTGTGCCAGGAATATGTTTTGCAGGGTGACACTGTTCTGTTTCACCTGCGCGCCAAGGATGCGAAGCATCCCGTGCTCTTGCCGGTAGGCAAAAACGTGGACTATCGCACCGAAGAAGACCGGTTTTATTTACACCTGGCGGCGAATGACAGGAAGGAACACGAGTACCTTGTGCTGTCAATGGAGCCGCGGGACAAGTCAGCCCCAGCAGTGCAGACTGCGATGAAGGTAAATCACCTCCAGTAATTTCACTACAGTTCCGAATCGAGGCGCGGACGGCCAGGTCCGCGCCATTTTATTTTCTGAACAGGTTGCGTCTATCGCCTACGATCGGGCAAACCCTGCATAAGCTTCAGAGTTTGTACGCAGCCCGTCGTTTGCACGATGCCAATTGCGTGAATCCCGCTAGCAGCGCGGCTTACAGACCAACCTTGATGAGGAGTGGGGCATCTCATTCGCAACCGCCCACCCCATCCTCCTTCTGCCGAATACTGTGGCACCAGGAGAGCAGTGTGGTCGGAGGAAGTTAAACCAGATTTGGGGAGCATTTCTTATGCAACGCAGTCTTGTCCTGGCACTCTTGGGTTTCCTGTTGGCAGCACCAGCTTTGATGGCGTAGGAGGGAACAAACCACGTGGAGGTGGGAGCCTTCGCCGAATATTTCAACCTTAGCCGCACGAGTCCGCACATCAACTTTGTGGGCGTAGGCGGACGCGCCGCGTTCAATGTGCGTAGCAATGTGCAGATTGAAGCCGAAATGGCTTACGACTTCGAACGCAACTTCACCACCACATTTTCCGACGGCATCAATACACAGTTTGTGGACACCAATTTACGCACCCTTCACGCTCTATTCGGTCCGAAGTTCGGGACCAGCGGCGGCCCGGTGCGCCTGTTCGGAACTTTCAAGGCGGGATTGATCAATTTCAGCGTTTCTGGGCAGAACGCGGGCAGTGGATTCCAGAGCGCGGTCGGTGACGTAACCACCGGTAACACCGCGGCGGCGATCTATCCCGGAGCTGGTTTAGAGGGCTTTATAGGACCGATCGGATTGCGCGCCGAGGTGGGCGACGAAATTTACTTCAAGAACGGCACGCATAACAATTTGAGGGTTACCTTCGGGCCGACTCTGCGGTTCTAAAAGGCCAATCCGCAGTTCTCCAGGCGGCCGTGACTTCGGCCGCCTTTTTCTTGCGATAAAGTCCTTTCGCACGCTTCTGGGCGGCGGACTCTGTGGTAAAGTACCTGTCCAACTTCGCTGCGCCGGTCCCGGCCGGGTAGCCATCCGCCATTCTCCAGAAAGTGATCCAGGAGGAATTCATGTCGACTGTCTACGATCTTGTGAAGGACCGGCGCATCTACTCGATTGACGCCGAGAAGACCGTGTTGGAAGCGGCCCGCTTCATGATGGAACACAGCATCGGCGCACTCCCGGTATTGCGCGAAGGACTGCTGGTTGGCATCTTCTCCGAGCGCGACGTGATGAACCGCGTGGTGGCAGTCGGGCGTACGCCGGGAACCACCAAAATATCGGAAGTGATGACTCCGAATCCGCGGGGTGTCGATGTGGAAGAATCCGTCGAGGAGTGCCTGTTCCTGATGAAGGAATTCGGATTCCGCCACCTGCCGATCGTGAGCGGCAAGGAACTGAAAGGCCTCGTCTCACTGCGGGACTTGCTTCTGAAAACGTCATCGCAGCAGCGCTCGGTGGCGTAGTACGACGATCTACTGAGCGCGCTGGCGCAGGATCAGGTCGCCCTGCTTCGCCGGCAGCGCGAAAGGAAATTCCAGAATCTGGGAACCTAGTGGAATCCGGAAGAGGAATTCCTCTGGTTTTTTCCAGTCTCCAATCCATTTGCTGTGAGTGCTGAACAGAATCCAGCCGCTGATCTCGGTGTGGCTGTTGTCCAGCTGGACCGCGGGCAAAGTGGAGTGGCTGAGGAAGTCCTGCAACTCGGTGACTTCCTTCTGCCAGCCCTGCACAAATTTTTCGCGCTCTTCTTTGCGCTCGGGATGCTTCTCGACCTCGCGTTCGGTCTGATGCTCGATCTCATCCACGTCGTTTTGCGCTTTCTGCGCGAACGTTTCCGCATCGAGCGCAGGCTGAATAATTTTCGAATGCTTCACGAATTCGAGCGTGGCCTGGCCGGGATCGACGGTCAGCGGAGATCCGCTTCGATTGCGCACCGTGAGGTGCACGCTAAAAAACGCTCGCCGCGCTTGTGGACCAGTTGTAACTCTTGTGCATCGATGGCGAGGATCGCTCCGAATTCAGAGGTCCAGAGCGCGTAGCGGTACTTGCCGTCATGATCGAGTGAGAACGTGCAGCCAGTGCGGCTCTCGGCCCAGCGCAGGGTTGGGGACGGGTTCTTCTTCGCGGCTGCCGACGGTGGGATCAGGCTTAACAGAATCGCGATTGCCAGGCCCACAACACTCCTGCGAATCAGGCTGGTCTGAGATGCTCGCGTATTCTCGTCGCGATTGCAGTTCATTTTCACCACAGAGTCACAGAGGCACAACCTCTGGGCGTTTTCGCGCCTTTTAAGAGTATCGATCGGTGGATCGTCGGGCAACCGCGCCGTTCTCGACGAAAAAAGACCGGCCGTAGAAGGCCGGTCTCAAGGGTTGTGAAGGAAACTGACGGGGAAAGGCTGCTCGCCTCTCTTCGGGCATGATTTACGGCGTAAACTTCGCCGCAAAAGCATCCCCGGTGCCTCCACCAAAAGCAGCTTGCGCTGCGCTTTTGGTAGGTAGTCCGGATGAAGAACTAGTGGTTCCCGTGACAAAGATGTTCGTCCCCGCACCGTCGGCGGCAATTGCGCCGCCGGGGGTATTGCCGGTATCTAAGTCCTCGCTGCCGGAACCTCCATAATAAGTAGAGAAAACCTCAGCCGTTCCGGCAGCATTAAGCTTAGTAACGAAGGCGTCGGAGGGGCCTTTGAGAGTAGTCCCGCCCGTGATGGCCGTCTTCAGAGGGAAATCAGCAGAATCGGTGCATCCCGTCACGTAAATATTTTTGGCGGTGTCAATAGCAATAGCCTTTCCTTCGTCTTTGCTACCCGAACCGCCAAGGTAGGTGAAGAAGCCGATCGTCCCACTGGAGGGGTTGACTTGGGCCACGAAGGCGTTTTGCGTGCCTTTGAGTGTTGTCTGGAAGGCTGTGCCCGAGGCTAGGCCCGAGGATTGGGTGAAGCCGGTCACGTAAGCATTCCCGCTCGGGCCATCTACCGCAATGGCGTTTGCAACGTCGTCGCCGCTTCCCCCAAGGTAAGTGAAGTAGACTTCGCTTCCGGTGGAGTCGAACTCGGCGGCGAAACCATCGTCAGTTCCGCCTGAAAATGTGCTCGTTGTCGGCTTACCTAAACCGGAGGAGGAAGTTTGACCACTGACGTACACATTGTTGCCGCTGTCCAAGGCGATGCCTGTAGCAGAATCGGCTGGCGCTGCCACCGAGATAGGTCGAAAAGATCGGCGTCGTGCTTCCCAATGCTAGCTTCGTAATGAAGGCGTCGGATTGGCCGCCAAAAGTATTCTGGAACGGCAACGCACGAGGGAAATTGGTGGATTTTGTTTGCTCCGGCGATGTAGACATTCCCGACGCCATCTACTGCAATTCCTAGCGCGGTGTCTTCCGAGCTGCCGCCAAGGACAGTCGTGGTGGTTAAGCCACCTGTGGAACTAAGCTCTGCCACAAATGCGTCCTGGCCACCGCCCGGTCGAATGGTGTTGGTGGCTGGAAAACCAGAACCGGCCTGCGTATTTCCGACAATGAGGATATTCCCTCCTTGCAGCGCGATGCCGGTCGCTGCATCGTCCAGAGTCCCGCCAATGAAGGTCGTGAACTGTACCGCCCCGGAGGAGTTCAGTTTGGTGACAAACGCGTCATGTCCCACACCGGCGAAGGTTGTGGCCGATCCGGCAAATGTGGTCGATCCGGATTCTCCGGCAATAAAACTGTTCCCCGTAGTGCCGTCCACTGCAATGGCCAAGCCCTGGTCATCCGCCGATCCACCGAGGTAAGTGCCGAAGCTCAAAGCTCCGCTGCCGCCGCCTCCACCGCCCCCACCTCCTCCACCACCGCCGCCTCCGGTCCCTTGACCATTGCCGCAGGCAACCATGACCGCCAGGCCGGCAATGGACAAGCAGAAGAGCAGGGACGCGAACAGTCTTTTTCGTTGCACTGCGCCCACGCCGGCCAATGCGATACCAACCATCGGCACCCACGCGAGGGACAACAACCAGGATTGATTCGTTGCCGCGACGCTGCTTTGTGCGCTCGCAGAGTTGGTCGAGTTCGCGTCAATCACCAGATCGCGACTATGGTCATAGGCTCCCAACGCAAGCACAACCCCGCCGCCTTCGCGAACTTCAAAATTTGCGTCGACCGGCTGCGACTTGCCTTGTATTTGCTGGAAGGCGCGCAGTGTATGGAAATGCAATGTGCCTGTTTCCGCTGCGACAGCCAATCCGCCATCAGCATCCGTGTTAACTCTCGTCGCCCCATGAAAGCGAAGATGGACTGCGCTCGGATCGGCTCCCGCCGCCAACACAAAGCCGAGCCCGACCTCCGGCCCTTCGCCGCTGAAATGGAGGCTTACGCCCGGATAAACGTCGCGGTAGTTGACCTGACCATAATGCGGCACCCCGGTCGCCCAGCGGTGCGGATCGTCTCCGATGAAATAGTTGCTGACACCCGGTAACAGATCACTCGCCGAAATCTCAGTCTGGCTCTGAGCGCCCACGAATTCCATTTGCACGACCGAGGCTCGCTCATCAGCGGGTGTGGTCGCGTGGTCCACATCGGATCGAGGATTCAGCTTGCGAGGATGCGCCAGCGACATCACGGCCTTTGCCGGTGTCAGGAACAGCTGGTAGCCGTCGCCACGAGCCGTGAACTTGACCTGCGGATCGCTTTGACCCAGGTTCGGTTCGAAGGAGAGAGACCCGTTCGTTAAGCTGGATGCAATGTGCGCCTGCTCGACCGGGATTGTCGTGCTCAATCGCGCATTCAGCGGAGAATTCTTCTCCACCGGGCGTGCTGCCGGCGCTGTAAAGTGCGATTTCGCCGGATCGGCGAAGATGCACACCGCCCCCACGACAACCAGCAACCAAATGCCGGCGATCCAGCGGTTCCTGCTTCCCAAACGATCCTTTACCTGCTTTGACAACATGTTTTTCCTCCGGTAAAAGCTTCCGCCAACGAATTTGATAGCGAAAAAATGCGAGCGAACGAGGTTTTGCCCCGCGTCAGGTCTGTGACTTAGAAATGGGTAAACCGTAAGCGGAGTATCAACTTGGGGTTTTGGGATGTCAACGACAGTGCCATTGCACTTTAGGTACCACGGTAACGCTCTCCGAGAAGGCGTATTTATCGTTGGGCATTCGGGACATCCTGCAGTCCCGTGTGTTACCACTGCAGTGCGGCGCAGCCCTAAGAAAACATGAGTTCAAATATTTCCATAAGAGCGGGCCAAGGCGGGGAGATTCCTTCGCTAAAGGTTTGTAAAAATAGACGAACATTCCCGGAAGGGGACAGTTTCGGTCGGCTAACCGACGATGGGCTTCCGCGGTACGTCTCATGGGGCCTCCTTGCGATTCTCACATTGCGACACGGTGGGTCGTGCGCAAGTGATCGGTGGCCCCTATTGCAACCCAGGTGCGTCGCCTTAGTTTCCCGCTGAGGCGAGAATTGGAGCTGAGTTTCGGGTATCCAAGCTAGCCGCCCGAATCCTCAGTTGCGCCGCTGCCCTTGCATCGAAAAGCAGATTTCCCATGCCCATTTTCTTTAGCTGTTCGGAACTCCAGTGAGCTTGCATGAGGCCTTCGCTGGAATGAGAGTGTTCACCGAGAAGGAGATGTCCGAGTTCGTGAGCCATTACGGCGCCCAGTAATTGCGAGAAGGAAATCCGAGGGCTCTGCTGATGCAGGCTCTGGATGCGGTCCATAAAGATGTCAGCGAAAACGCCGCCACCGGCATCGATAAAGGAAACGCCGAAAACAGGGTCGGCTGCTTTGTGTGCTCGGGGAAGCATGTGAATTACAAGATGGCTGGGAGTAAGGGGCTCATCGCAGGCTGGGTCCTCAAAAGCGCCGTCGCGCTGGAGGCAGTTCAGCCATCGCACCGAGACCCCGGCTTTTTCGAAGATCCGAGCCGCAGGCTTCTCCGCATCACCCAGCAGCGCGGTTGATATTTCTGTGGTGTGTCTGACGATGACAGTGATATGTGGATAATCCTGAGAGTGCGCCGCGGACGCCGCCGCAAACCCCAGGATCAGACCGAGCACGAGTTTCGATTTGATTTCCATTGCCGTCCTCCCCAATTCCTGGGGGAACGGTCGCTCCGGCATGTTCGTACCTCAAGGGTGGCGCGATCACCGGGCGGGAAAATGTGGGTAACGAGTTAATTGCTTATCCGTCAAATGTTTGGCGGACTGGGTAACGAGAAAAGGAAATGTCATTCGGTGCTAAGATTCCGACCGGATCGAGATTCATGAGCGACCCCGTCACAGTTACAGCGACCGTTCGCTTCGGTATTTTCGAGGTGGATCGGAATAGCGGGGAACTGCGCCGGAATGGCGTCCGGGTCAAACTCCAGGAGCAGCCGTACCAGGTCCTGATGACGCTGCTCGAGCGTCCCGGCGACATCGTCACCCGCGAGGAGTTGCGCACCCGGCTGTGGGCCGAGGACACCTACGTCGACTTCGATCACAGCCTGAACGCCGCCGTTCGGCGACTGCGGGATGCGCTGGGAGACACGGCCGAGAATCCACGGTTTGTGGAGACCGTTGCCCGGCGGGGCTATCGGTTCCTGGTGCCTGTAAACGGCGCAGCTGCGGCCGCCACATCCCAGCCCGTTCCTGCCACCAGCACGCGACGCTTTCGGATTCCCCTTACGATTGCAGTCCTGCTGGCCGGGGTGGTCCTTGGATTGATCATTGCCCGCCCGCGCCGCCAATCCGGGCAGATCACATCTGGGCCGATCAAACAACGACGCCTTACAGCGAGTTCCGAAGAAAACCCGGTCCTCGGAGCCGCCATTTCTCCTGATGGCAAATACCTGGCATTTGCGGACAAGACGGGTCTTTCCCTACGGCAGATCGATAGCGGCGAGACTCACTCGTTGACCCTGCCCTCCGGCTTCGCCGCCATCCCTTCGGGGTGGTACCCCGACGGCACCCACTTAGTAGCGACGTGGGTAGAAGGACCGACCACACCTCCGAGCTTATGGCAGGTCTCGATCATTGGCGGTGAGCCGCGCAAGCTAATTGACAACGGTCAGCTTCCTGCCATTTCTCCCGACGGGTCTCAGATCGCGTTCGTCAAGGGACCAAAGCATGCCGAAGAAATGTGGCTCATGGCGGGTGATGGCGAGAATCCACGGCGGCTCGTTGTCCCCTGTCATAACTGCACCGTCGGTGTGCCCGCCTGGTCGCCCGATGGAAGTGAAATCGCTTACGTAGTTAGCGAGTACACACCCCTCTGGAGAGCCAACACCAGCGTGGTCTTGTTCAATCTGCGCACCGGCCGTGAAGAAACGATCTTCTCTTCAGGCGGTCACCAGGCGGAAGAGGGCAGGGAGTTGGAGCTTGGCCCGGCTCTGATCTGGACGAGTGACAATCATCTGGTCTATTCCGTGTCTGAGCCCGCACCGAATCAGGACGACTCTAACGTCTGGTCAGTGCCACTCGATGCTCAGGGACACACTGCCGGAAGTGCGGTCCGTCTGACCGCCGCACCCAATGAAGTATCCGGTCTTAGCGCCAGCACTGACGGCAAGCGAATCATTTATACGAAGAACTACTCGAATCCAGGCGTGTATGTTTCAGAGTTGAACTCCGGAGGCACGCGGCTCAGCACGCCACAGCGGCTGACGCTCGATTACTGGAGGAACTACGCCTTCTCCTGGACAGCGGACAGTAAAGCAATCCTGTTTGCCTCGGATCGCGACGGGACGTTCCACATTTTTAAGCAACGCATCGATCAAAGCGCACCCGAGTTGCTGGTCGGAGGAAACGAGGAGACTTCTTTGCCTCGGCTGGCTCCGGATAACGTTACTGTGATTTTCGAAATCTGGCCGAAGTTGGGTGCGCCGCCGGGTTCACCGCGTAGGCTGATGCGGATATCGCTCGCCGGTGGTCCACCGCAGCAAGTCTTGGAACGCGCTGATTTGGGCAACATACAGTGTGCCCGGCCGCCATCGAACCTGTGTCTGTACGACTTGCGCGGTCCTACGCAGGTGTCGTTTTTCCGTTTCGATCCCATGACCGGCGAGAGCGAAGAATTGCCGCAGCTCAGAATTCAGGATACAAGCTCCTATGCTTACAACTGGACCCTGTCACCCGATGGCAAAATCCTGGCCACGGGAAAGGGCAAGATTCTTCAACGAGAACCGAGTATCACCTTTATTTCCGTGCAAGACGGTTCGAAGCGCACCGTAACCGCGCAAGCCTGGGCCGGGATCAACAGCATTGATTTCGCTGCTGACGGCCGTAGCGTTTGGGCGTCCGCCTATACCAACACCGGAAAATGGGCGCTGCTGAGCATCGATTTGCAGGGACGCACCAGAACGATGCTCGAGGATGCGCAGATGGCGATCGGCTGGGCCATTCCGTCGCCCGATGGCAAGCATCTCGCGCTCTGGAAAGCCAACGGCGGCTCCAACGTGTGGATGCTGGAAAATTTCTGAGAATCTGAAAATCAGCGGGCGCGCGAAGTCTCCCGAGAAATCGCGCGCCCAGTTCATCCCGCTCGACAAAGGGGGGATTACTCTGTGTCGGCAGCGGTTGAAGCGTTGTCCTGGGACTGGTCCTGGCGCGAGCACCCCGCCAGGAATTGGCGTGCCCGCGTGATGATTGGCCCATTGAGCGCAGCGCCGGTAGTGATGCCGTCCGCGTTGATGGTGAGCGCGATCGGATCGGGAACATGCAGCAGGCTCTCGCATCCCAGAATGTCGTAACTCGCGACAAATCTCTGCGCCAGGAAAGTGAACAGGGAATCGGCGGCACCGGGATCGGGCGAGAGCCCACGAGTGGGATGCGCTGCGTCAGGCATGAGCAGCGCCTGATCCTGCATCATGCGAGCGGGCGCAACGCGCAGCATGTTGCGGCAGTAACGAGCCGTATCGGCCTGGAAAGACCATGCCACCGGCGGCTGATCCACTCCCCGGCGATACGCGTTCACTTTCACTAGGTCTCTCGCGCCGTTGCTCAACACCATCGGATCACCTGCGGGAACCAGAGCTACCGGGAAGCCTTGTCGCGCTCGAGCTTGCAGTTCGTTCAACGGCAGGGCAGGCACCATCTGTCCAGAATCCGCGAGATCTGGAGCCTTCCAGGGAGTGCAGCCCAATGCGCCGTCGAGGGCGACGTCGACCAGTCGATTGTCGCTCGGGTTGCCCAACGTCACCCCGTCGGGGTAGCGGCTCATGTTCACTTGAGTCTTCTGGGCTATGCCGTCACTCGTCATCAGATAACTGGTGGGAAGGTTGTCGCTCTGATCCTGGTCGACGGCAAAAAAGTCGCGGACCGTTGGACAGGGGCGCCCGTCGACCGCAGTGCCCAGCGGCGGAATTCTGAGTTGTCCTCTGCGTATGGCCCGGTGTGCCGCCTTAAAGAACGCCGGAGCGTTGCAGTAGGCGAACTGACCGAAGTTCGCACCGTTGGCGCCGTTTACGCAGGACGCGGCCGACAACACACCATCGGCAGCCTGCAGCGTCAGCGTGTCGCCGTTGTATCCGAACCAGAGGGCAACGATTGCATTCGCAGGAAGCGTGGGGATCACAGGAGGCACCGCCGGTGTTGCGAACTGATCAACCACGAGCGGGTTGTAAATGGAGATATGCCCGGTCGCCTGGTCAAGAACCGCAGCCTGCACGAATGCCGACTGATCGGTGTTGGTCTCATGGCAATCACCAGCGGTCGAATCGGTTGCGACCAGTTGATAAGGGGTGGCCAGTCCCTCCGCCGAGAGCGGGTTATTGGGTACGATCAACGAGCAATTGGGGTTGGGGTCGCTCTGCGCGCGCACAAGCTGCGGGGCGACGACGAACAGGATCACACACAGATACCGCATCAAGAAACTGTGGGGCTTCATGACACACTCCTCCATCGGCGGAGGCATACGCACTCCGTCTCGCTAGGTCGATTGTCGGGAGCTGAAGCGAATTGCCTCCGTGCTGCCGGACGCTGCGACTCGTGGGGGAGGGCCCTTCACGACGAGAGCGAAAAAACGAGCGCGTCGCGGGAAGACCTCGAGTCGACGAATTCACCAACCACAGTTACAAGTAAGTTGTATGCAACTTAGTCCGAAGATAAGTTGTGAGCAAGGTGCGAGTAGTACATTTTGTACACGTCGAATATTTTTCTGCGCGCGTCAGTAACCAACGCGCATGGTGACGAAAGGGCATGAATGAATCATTCATTGGAAAATCTGCGGCAGTTGCGGCGCAGTTCGAACGATTGTGAGGCTGCACCAAAAATTAGTTTCGTATCAAGGCGACCCTTTAGCCGCGCAGCGGCGTGAGAAGCCCACGGTGTAAGCCGTGAGTCAGTGTAAGAAACAACCAAGCTCCGGATGAGCGAAGAGAAGTTCTCACACAAGTTCTTTGAGCCGTGCGAACACCCGCGTCGTTTCAAGAGCCGCTTTTTAGCACTGCTATTCTCGAAGAATGCCGCAATTTATCTTTTCGAATCTTCTGGCCGCCCTCGCGCAGCCGAGCCCAGTACCGTAACCTCTGTAGAGGTGCTGGCCTCGGGAACGATCATCCCCGAACTGCAGCGAATGCCTGATCGCATGATTTGCCATCCGATCTTTAAGTTCTTCTGTCGCTTATCCAAGAGAAAAAATTCCGCTGCGATGAAGAACAAGGAGAAGCCGTGAAACATGCTGCGATGTTGGGAACCGGAATTCTTGCGGGACTGGCATTCACGAGGTTCGTGCGCTCCAGTTCGGCATTTCCACTCAACGGCAAG
Organism: uncultured Acidobacteriota bacterium; assembly: GCA_963765755.1. Lineage (GTDB taxonomy): Bacteria > Acidobacteriota > Terriglobia > Terriglobales > Acidobacteriaceae > Gp1-AA133. The sequence goes on from CAVXXV010000011.1 coordinate 164,039, forward strand.
ACTGTTCTGATTACGGGTGGTTCGCGCGGATTCGGTCTGCTGCTGGCTTCGGAATTCGCGAGGCGCGGCGCCCGGGTGGCGATCTCCGCGCGTGATCCTGAGGAACTGCAGAGAGCCGCCGAAAAGCTTCGCTCGATCACCGACGAAGTGTTTACCGTCGAAGCCGATCACGCCTTGCAGGAAGAAGCCGAACTCGCCGTGGAACGGGTCTCCTCGCAGTTTGGACGCATCGACGTGCTGGTAAATAATGCCGGCAAAATGACGGTCGGTCCCCTGGAGACAATGACGATTGATGATTTTCGCGACTCGTTGAATGTTCATTTCTGGGGAAGTTACTTCACGACCATGGCAGTACTGCCAAGGATGCGCCAAGGCCGGGGAGGCCGCATTGTCAACATATCCTCCATCGGCGGCAGAATAAGTGTTCCCCACCTGGTGCCGTACAGCGTGGGCAAGTTTGCTTTGACGGGATTCTCCGAAGGTCTCCGCGCCGAGTTGAGAAAAGACAGGATCATGGTTACCACCGTTTGTCCAGGACTGATGCGGACTGGCAGCGCCCGCAATGCGTCGTTCAAGGGCAACAACGAAGCAGAATATGCGTGGTTCAGCGCCAGCGCGTCGCTTCCAGGACTTTCAATTCCGGCAACGGACGCGGCCTGCGCGATCGTCGACGCATGCAGGCACGGTCAGGCCGAAGTAGTGCTGTCCATTCCAGCGAAAGTTGCTTCTCTTTTGCACGGTGTGATGCCGGGCGCCATGACCGATCTCCTCGGCTTCGCAAACCGACTTCTCCCTGGGCCCGGCGGAATTGGTCGTCAAGCCCGCACCGGCGCGAAGAGTTCTGCGAATGTTCCGTCTAATTGGGTGACAAAACTGAGCGACGAGGCGGCAGCCGAAAACAACGAGGTGGCATGAGCCGGCGATCGCCCCGACGGTTCCCCCCGAAGAGGAGCCGCCCTCACGTTCAAGCAAAAAGCTCCCGGAGTTGCTGCGCGTTCCTGACTGCATGCCCTTGCGGGTCATTATTGAAGTAGACAAACGCCTCGTGCACGCTCTCCTGCCATGTTCGGATGCGATCAGCCCACATTTTCAAAGTGCGCGCTGAATATTTTCCCTGATACTTTTCTCCGGGTCCGTGAAATCGGACGTAGGCAAAGTCAGCCGTAAGTTCGAGGGGCGACACAAAGCCCGCCATGTCATACATGCAGAAGGCAACATTGTGCCGGCGAAGCAAATCCAGAATCTCGCGCACATGCCAGCTGCGGTCGCGAAATTCAATCGCGCATTTCTGGTCGTGAGGTAGGAGCGCAAGAAATGTTTCCAGACGCTCAAGGTTGATGCGCCAGCGCGGCGGAAGCTGGAACAGAATCGGTCCAAGCTTCGTGCCCAGTTCCGATGCAGGCTTGAAGAGCGTATCGAGCGGTTCCTCCGGGTCGCGCAGTTTCTTGCGGTGAGTTAAATAACGGCTTGCCTTGACCGCGAAGCAAAAACCATCGGGAGTGCGGTTGCGCCACTGCTCGAAAGAAGCAGAACTCGGTAAGCGGTAAAAGCTGTTGTTGATCTCGACCGTATCAAAATGGCGGGCATACCACGGCAACATCTCCGCCGCGCGCATTCCTTTCGGGTAGAACGGGCCAAGCCAGTGTTTGTAGGACCATCCGGATGTGCCAATGCGTACTCGCATCCCATATCACGCGGGCACACCTTTGAGGTCTTGACGGCTATTCACCGGAAGCTGACTTTACTTTGTGCGTCTGCGGCTTGTCGTGCGCGGGGCGATGGATTTCCTGTTCCGGGGCCGGTTTCTTCTTCGCCGGCATCGGTCCCAGTTCCACAACTTGTCCAGTTCGCGCCGAATCGTAAATGGCGCGTACGATCCGCACGTCGGCCAGGCCTTCCAGCCCGGAAGGCTCGGGCTCCTGGTTGTTCAGGATGCACTTTGAGAAGTAAACCAATTCCGCCGCGAACTGATCGCGCTTGGGAAAAGACTTCTTCTGTGTTTTTCCATCGATGATCACCTGGTGCTTGATCCCGCTGGAATATTCATAGGCGGGATCCGCCGTGAGCACCCCTTTGGTCCCGACCAGACTGTAGTGGCTTATATCGGCTGCGCCAAAGCTGCATGTGAAACTCGCGATCCTTTCCTCCGGGAATCGCATGATGGCCGACGTCATCTCATCGGTCTTCACAAACCTCGGGTCATCGCCGGTCGCAGAAGCCGCCGACACCTGCAACGGCTCCGCGCGGAACAGATAGCGTGCCGCATTAATACAGTAAACCCCCATGTCGTAGACCGGACCGCCTCCCTTTTCCACTGGCTGGGTCCATACGAATGTTGTCCTTCGTGACCTGCTGGGAAAATTCAGAAGTAAAAAAGCGAACCTCCCCGATTTTGCCGTCTTGTGCGATCTTGACGGCCTCCAGGTTGCCTTTCTCGAAGTGAAGACGATAAGCGATCATCAGCTTTACCGAGTTGGCCTGGGCAGCCTCAATCATTTCCTCACATTCCCGCTCCGTCACCGCCATCGGTTTCTCACAGAGGATGTGTCTGCCGGCCTTGGCGGCTCGCACGCTGAATTCATGGTGGAGATGATTCGGCACGGCGACATAAACGGCGTCCACCAGTTCGAGCGCCTGCTCGTATTCCTCATAGGAAAAGGTCCGTTCAATCCCGTATTGAGCACCCACTTTTTTGAGTTTCTCTTCATCCCCCGACACCACAGTAACCAGCTCGCAGTTTCGCGCGCTCGCGAAAGCGGGCAGAACGGCGACCTGAGCGATATGCCCGAGGCCAACCACGGCATAACGGATTCGTTTGCTGGATTTCGAGCGACGACGCATGGGATGGACCCTCCAGACCCCACTGAGATGTCGAGCCGCCAGTAAAACGTTGTGACTTTCCAGATTTCTCTGGAGCTCGCGCTTCTCCGCCCGCTGGTCCGCGATCTCCGCGCGAATACATTACTCGAACTCATTTCCCGGCAAACTGCCGCAAGTTCGTTGGCATCCAAGGCTCAGTTGAAAGCTCATTACATGGAGCCAAAATCTCGGAGGGCAAAATGTCTCATTACGGACTTTTGAAGGACTACCGGCTGCGCGAAGATGCGGAAGATATACGAGGGACAACCCTGTATGGCATGCGCGAGGAAAAACTCGGCAAGATTGACGACGTGATCTTCGACCACTCCACCGGCGACATCAGTCACGTGGTTGTGGATACGGGCGGCTGGCTTACCACTAAGAAGTTCATCGTTCCAGCGGATCATCTCCGCGCCTCCACCAGGTACAAAGATGAGTTCGCATCGGATTTGACCAAAGAACAGATCGAGACCTTCCCCCCGTACTCGGAAAGCGATCTGGAGTCGAACGAAAAGTGGGCGGACTACCAGAGCCGCTATCGCTCGAAGTGGGAGAAAGGTCCGGTCATGCACCGCGCGGAAACCGACCGCAACATTACGCCCACCACCCAGCAGATGGAGGGCAACCTGTCGTCGACGCGAGCCGCGGGACTGCCCGAACGCGCAGCCCGGGGCAGCGTTCTGGACCGCGACTCCACAGAGACAGCCCGTGCGGACACCGGACGGGTCGTCCCCGCGGGCACGGACTCTGTAACCATTAACAACAGCGCGGTCGGCATTGGCGGCCGCTGGGACACCTTCCAGGCTCGCCTGCGCGAACGCCGCAAGGAAGCGGTGGCCAGTTGCGGCAGTTGCACCGTAGGCAGCGCCGGCACGAAAGGCTCTGAAGGCGTCGACACCTGGAAGAAAGCGGTGTAGTTCGTCGCCGGAAGAATTTCGGACTGAAATCAGGGCGGTCGCGCGGGCAAGCCTAGCGCGGCCGCCCTTAATTCTTCCCGCGCTGGGGTGAGGGGAAAAGGTGGCGCGCCCGACCTCGCGCGAATTCAAGCGGGATGATAATCTAGCAGTCGGGCTTGCAGAGCGTGGGTTGACACGCCAGCAGGCTTACCAACCAGAAGCAAGCTCTTCGTTGTTTCCTGTCCATCGTGGGCGCGTAGCTCAGTTGGTAGAGCAATGCCCTTTTAAGGCGTTTTGAGTAATTCCGCGATTGTCTGGACAGAAACGTCACGACACGACCCAACCCGCCAAGCCCCTCGAAATGCCCGGTTTTGGCTAGACATCTGAGTTGGCACGCTTCGTCAGGGAACGCGCGAGACGACAGCAAACGACAAACGGACTGACACCAAAACTGACACCAGTTTACTGAGTCCCTATCCCGCCTTCGCTTTCTTCCATCGGGCTTTTTGCAGCCTTGCTTGCGCTTCGCTTGCGCTGTTCAGGAGTTAACTTCTGGGCGCGTACATGGCCGCCCTTCCTGGCAAATTCGGCGGCGTAGTCCTTTTCCGTTTTGGTCATGTCTGCAGCGAACCTGTTGGTGCAGCTTTGATCACTTGAGAAGACTTTACGCTGCCGCGCCAATGATAAAAGAAGGGACCGCCAATTAGGATAATCGTCAATCCGACAGATGATCGCACGGGCCTGACCAACCATAGATTTATAGAGATTGCGAAAGCCGAAATACCGAACACCAATGTCGTCCATGGATATCCCCAGACATGAAACGGGCGAGGCATATCGGGTTCAGTCCAGCGCAGTCGGATAAGAGCAACTGCGGTTAATCCAAGAAACGCCCATGTCGCAAACATCGTGTAGGAATAGAGTTCCTGATGAGTTCCGGTCAGCACAAGTACAGCGGCGACACATCCCTGCAAAACAAGAGCACCGCTAGGCGAATGGAAGGTGGGCCGGATGCGGCTTGCGAAGGCGAAGAAGTTGCCGTCGCGAGACATGGCATAGGGGACTCTAGGTCCGACCGCGCAGAAGGCTCGCTGGGCAAGTGGCGGAAGGCGCAAAAGAAGCGCTGATTAGCGATTCGGACTCAGGCGTGGCCTAAAGTGTATTTACGATGCGTGCTTTGATCGCCTCAAACTCCGCATCCGAAATCAAACCCTTGTCGAGCATAGCCTTAGCTTTCTCTAGGCGTGTCACAGTATCGTCTGCGCCCCCAGTCGAGGACGAGGCAAGGCCCGCGCCAGCACCGGAGGTTCCTAACTGAATTCCTCCCGATCTCGCACGCATTTCTTCTAGCTCCCGCACGCGCCGCTTCTCCCGCCAGGCTTGATCTTGTGCTTGGCACACGCGGTAGACCGCCTCCGCTTGATCTTTTCTCATGCCCGAGAAAGTCCGGGAATCCTCTTTGCCCGCCATTGCCAGATCAGGGCCGCCGAAAAAAGAAACCGTGAGACTCGCCCCAAAGACTCCAACCGCGATGCGGGCTTCCTTCAGATCCTGCCAACGCACACTTCTCGGCTGGAAGCCTCCGAAGAGGCTGCGCTGCATGTCGATCAACCTCCCGGTGGTAGCCGCGACCAGTGTCCTTCGATGGGGCAATGCCAAGAATCGCCTCTGTACTGCCCAAGCCTCGATGGTTTCCCCTGGGACGAGGAGCGATGTGATCTGTTCGAGCGCTTGGAGGAGGCGCGGTTCGCCTCGGACTTCTTTTGTGAGTTCTGCAGGTACGCTCACGCTTTCCCCTTCCGTAGACAACGCCTCGACGCCCATGCTGCTGAGGAGGCGCAGACGGCATGTTACCCGAAAAGCGATCCCGTTGTAGCTGGGAGTTCGACGGGTGCGGAGCATTCGGGGCCGTCGTTGCTGACCAGGTTCACGCGCGTGCTGACGGGAAACTTCCTCATTTGGCCCACGCCGTAGGGCTTCAGCAGGCCCACAACACGGTTCAAGTCCTGCATCGTTGGATCAAGCCACAGGCCATAGTGCTCCGGCGGGAGGATCGCTGGCATCCTGTTATGAACGTCGGCCAGCAACTCATTCGGCGTCGTCGTGAGGATCGTGCAGGTCTCAACCAACAGCCCATCTGGTCCCTCCCAGCGATCCCACAGGCCCGCGAATGCAAAGAGTGCACCGTCGCCGACCTCGAAGCAAAACGGCTGCTTCATCTTCGCGCCACGTTGCCACTCATAAAAGCCATCGCCGGGAATTAAGCATCGCTGATTACGAAGGGGATCGCGGAATGAAGGCTTGCTGGCTGCCGTCTCGGAACGGGCATTGATGTTCTGAGCGCCGATCTTCGAGGCCGCAGCCCAGGAAGGAACGAGCCCCCAGTGCATCATGGTCGCCTTGCGCGGAGAATGTGCGGCGGGTTGGCAGATCACTGGAACCGGCTGCGTTGGCGCTACGTTGTAGCGAGGTTCCCAGTTGAGGTCGTCAAAATCCGTGTCGAAATGCTCCGAGAGAATTTCTTTCCGCCGAGAAAGCCTGTAGCGACCACACATGGGATAGATTTTAGCCCGAGGGCAGAGGTGGGGGAGCGCACGAGTGTGAAAACACTGCAACGTACTATAGCTTGAGACCTGCTAGTATTTTCGCTCGGCGCTCCTCCTCCGCAACGCGCTGCCGGAGGTGTTCCCGCTCATCTGCCAATCGCTTACGAAGGACGCTTGCAACGTCTTCAGCGTACTGCTTGTTCGCCAGTTCCACATAGGATTTTGCGTACTCTAAAAGCCGTTGAGCATCGTAATGGTCCAGGCTGATAGATGCAATATTTCGGTCAAAAACGAAATTGCTGGGTTTCTTCCCGAGGAAAAAACTATGGTTTGACCGTGGTTGCCTGAACGCCATAATCCAGTTAGGCGGAGGCGTCTTGTTAAGAGTGAAAACGAGGTGACCATTCTTGTAATCGGCACCCACAATTTGTATGGGTTCCTTAATGGCGGGATCGTCAGCGTCGATTTCAGGGATGACTTCAGTCCTTAGCCGATTCAGCTTTTGAATTGCGACAAACTCGTTGCCACGCGCGATCAACTCACGCTTGATCGACTCGATAGATTCAGGACGCTGTTGTGGATCTTGGCGAAGCATGGAGTCCGTGATGGCATCGAGGTAGGCAAACTGCGGAACAACGTCTGCAATCCGTCGAAAGCCTGTGCCGTGCGGCACGGACCCCGTAAACATTTCGTTCAGAATCAAACCTAAAGCATAAATATCTGCCCGTGCGTCTACCATCCCTCCTCGGATTCGCTGTTCGGGTGCCGCGTACAAGAAGTTTGCGAGGCGCTCCTGGTTACGCGTTTCCACTGCGGTTAACAGGTCTTCCTCTTCAAAGTGTGCGACGCCGAAATCAGCAAGAACCAAATTCCCGGTTGACTCTTCACTCAAAACGTTCTCGGGCTTAACATCACGATGGTTTACACCCTGAAGATGCGCTGCCTCCAACCCATCAAGCAATTGGTCGAAGTATTGAAGGATGCGACCGGGCTCTATACCACGCGCCAATAGCGTACGCAGCGTTCCCGAATATAGATTCATTACGTAAAACGGCTCGTCTGCTCCTGTTATGCCGTGGTCAGTGACCAAGACAATGTTCTTGTGTCTCTGACGGGAGCAAAAATGTATCTCATTCTTGAACCGTTTCAACCGCGCAGTCGATGCTTTCGAGATGTCGAGAACTTTAAGCGCATGAGCATTCTTATCATCGTCCTCAACGGCGTAGACTACACCAGAGCCGCCGTTTCCCACTATGTGGGTCACCTTGTAAGACGCAAAGGTTGTCCTGAAGGTAAACCCTTTTCTATAACTCATTAGTCACTCGCCAGAAGTAGGTTCGTAAAGCAGTTCGCACAACCCCCGTTGAATATTCAGAAATGGTGATCGGGCTTGAATCTCTCAGCCCTTCTTCTTCGCCCACCTTACCATCACGGCCTTGCGTCCCTGCTTGCTCAGTTCTTCGGCACTGAGCTTCTTCGCCCGTGCTTTGCCGCCCATTTTGCCCAACGCCACCGCGTGCGGGTTCTTCTTTGTTCCCATATCGGCATTATATGTTACCAACCGTTACGTAAGGTATCTTGTTTTATACGTGGCGGCACGTATACTAGAGACTGAGGTTATGTCGATGAGCGCAGAGAAGCCAGTCCGAGTCGCGCTGTACGCAAGAGTATCGACTCTAAACAGCCAGGACCCCGAGATGCAGCTTCGGGAACTACGCGAATACGCTCTTCGGCGCGGCTTGGAAATCAAAGCCGAATTCGTTGATCAGGGCATCTCGGGATCAAAGGAATCGCGTCCAGCCCTGAATCGCCTCATGGCCGACGCTCACAAACGCAAGTTCGACGCGGTACTGGTGTGGAAGATTGATCGGTTTGGGCGATCCCTTAAGCACCTCGTCAATTCCCTAGCGGAATTGGGAGCGCTAGGAGTTGCGTTCGTCAGCTTTCGGCGACAACCTGGATTTGAGCACACCGTCTGGCCGGCTCATGTTCCAAATCATCGGGGCCATGGCCGAGTTCGAGAAGGCGCTCATTCAAGAACGGGTGCGGGCAGGACTGCGAAATGCGCAGGCAAAGGGCAAGCGGCTTGGTCGGCCACGAGTTGTTGTGGACGCTCTTAGGATTGCCTCTCTCCGCAGTCAGGGACGATCGTGGGCCGAAATTGTGGCGGAAGTAAAGGTTGGCAAAGGCACAGCACAGCGGGCCGTTGCGGGCTTGCCCAAAACTGTTTAGCGGCTATTTCGGCTTTTTCGATCCCGCGACTACCATCACGGGGCGCATGGCGCAGAGCCCCCGGCTCGGGAGATGCGCGCCCAGAGAGTGCTGCCAAGGCGGCCTCAGTGCAGAGGACTGTTCAGCATGCAGGATGAATGGTCGGCAAACCTTATCTAAATCGGACAAGGTCAGGTTTGCGCGTCATCCAGGGCTTAACTGAGCTTAACCGCCGACGCATGACACAATGATGGCGAGCCCTTCTCGAGCTGACTTATCAGTCGTCATCGTGCACGGCACGCAAGTTGTTCTTGTAGACCGAGGTGGCGACAGCCCGTCCCAGGCGCCCGCCTGCCACTTGGTCGAAGCGAAAATGTATTCCGCCGTAGACGCGCGCATCGTCGACATCATCGGTAATCTGCTTGAACGTGGTGTACTGCAAAATGATGTCCGGCACGGCAGGATTCGACAGCGTGATCGAATGCCCGCCCTCGCCGTAAAGACGCCTCAGGACCTCGGCACCGCTATTACTTCCGCTCGCGTGATTCGAGGGATAGCTCGGGAAACATGGCGTCGCGATGAATGGGAGGAAAGTCAGATCGGCATTGGTTTTCCAGTTGCCGTCCGTGTCACCCGCACGAATCGCCGTCTCGGGGCGCCAAAAGTTGTAGTGGTATTTGGTAAGGAATGACGCTATGAAGCTGTCATTGATGGCCATGTTTAGTAGGGCTAGAGCTCGGGCATTCTCAGACAGCGAACGGCCCTGTGCCTCGGCGACCTGCCGGGCGGCCTGATTGAACGCCAGAGTCGGCGAAGTGAACTCGAAGAACCGCACGACATCGGCCCGATCTGGTGGCCGCTGGGTACTGGTGAGACTCCCCACCGTCATAACCTCGACGTAATCCTTCGCGTATCGGTTGCTCGTGAGCACTGGCGGCGGATTGAGGAGAAAGTCTTCGGCGCTCCGGATACCGAACGGGGTTACGTTCTGCCAATGGAAGAAGGCTCCAACGGCGATTCCATTCACGACCGGACAACTCGGTGTGGCCTGCCATTCGCCTGGTACAGGCGGCCCCGGTATCTTGAATTGGGGAGGCGAAGACCCGTCGTTGGAGCGCAGAAGGATCATCGCCGCGGCTGCAGCTTCACCCGTCGCAACGCCGTCATCCTTGGCCTGGCCGTCCGGTATCAACGCCAGAGAGTTCGCGCGGGCGGCGTCGAGCGTCGACGCATTGGCGGGGAAATAGGTAATAAGCACCCGATAAGCAGCTGCGACGGCTGCGGCATCGGCTGATGCGCCAGGCGTCGCCACGTTAGATTCAAGATACGGTTTGTAGTCGCCCGTAGTGGCGTTGACAGCTTCAAATACAGCGAGTTGCGCGATCGCGACGAAGCGCGCCTGGGCGAATGGGTTCTGGCCGTTCGCGATCGCTGTGTTTACCGCAATTGCATTCCACTCCAAGACGACGTCAGCTCTTCCGATGGCCGACCCCAACAACAGAGTCGCCATCAATACGTATAGGCTGAAGGTCCTATTCTTGCTTGGGCGACCACGCATCGTTTTCATTGTGCTTCCTCCTGATTCTTCACTGGCCAGCTATCAGCAGTAGCTCTTGTCCTTCTCGTCACATCTGGCTAGCTCTTGCTTTGAACGTCGCGTCTCAAACCTCTGAATCATAGGTCGCGTTTATAGCCCCATTGCGCTTTGCTCTGCAATGCAGGTTCTCTGAAGGGGGATGAAGTTTTTCTGAACCCCTAAGTTGCTGATGCGGTTGCTTCTTTGGGAGGTATCGGGCATTATGACTGCGTTAAGTCGGTTCCCGCCTTGGAAATACCCGTGGTCCAGCGATTCCAATTCGGTAATTTCATACTGGACGAGTCGCGTTATTGTCTCCAGCGTGGCGAGCGGCAGCTGCGTCTGGAAAAGCGACCCATGGAGCTGCTGATCCTGCTGTTGAAACGGCGGGGGCAACTGGTCTCACGGGCGGAAATCGCAGAGCGGCTGTGGGGCAAGGACGTCTTCCTCGATGTAGATCACAGCATCAATACGGCGATCCGCAAGGTTCGTCAGTCGCTGGGGGATGATCCGGACAAGCCTCGTTTCGTAGAGACTGTGGTCGGCAAGGGATACCGCTTTGCCGCGCCGGTCATTTGCGGCAACGGCAGCTCGAGCCTGCAGGTGGAGGCACTTCCGTCGCCGATAAAGTCGCTACTGGTCGGCCGAGAAAGTGTGCTCCGAGAACTGTCTACGGCGTACGAAAACGCTGTCGCTGGCCATCGTCAGGTACTCTTCATCACAGGTGAGCCGGGAATCGGTAAGACCACGACTGTGCAAGCGTTTCTTTCCGACGTGGTTGGTTCCGGGCAATCGTTGCGCGCAGCCTGGGGCCAGTGTATCCAGCACTACGGCGTCGGAGAACCCTATCAGCCGTTGCTCGAAGCGCTTCGACGGCTGTGCCAGCAATCTGACGGCAACCGCTTTGTTTCTGTGCTTGAACGTCATGGCCCTACGTGGCTAGTGCAAATGCCGGGACTCTTAACTGGTAAGAATCTCGCAACTCTCGAGCGGACTGCCGCAAGTGCGACACGCGAGCGAATGCTACGCGAGCTGACCAATACGCTCGAGGCAATGACCGCTATTACTCCACTCATGTTGTGGGTTGACGATCTTCAGTGGAGTGATGCTTCGACTCTCGATTGGATTGCGGCGTTTGCCCAACGACCCGACCCAGCGCGCATTGTGGTGATTGGAACGTTCCGCCCTCCTGAAATATCCGACATCGAGTATCCATTGGCCGTTGTGACCGACCGCCTCATGGAGAGAGGGTTCGTTCGAGAAATCGCACTCGGCGGACTCGACAAGGGAGCAGTCATCAATTACTCCGAGCGGCGGTATCCTCCCGCACCCGGACAGGAGCTACGATTTGCACAACTAGGGCAAGTGGTGCAAATGCGCACTGCCGGCAATCCACTCTTCATGATTAATGTTCTTGGCGATCTTGTCGCACGTGGGCTGCTCGTTCAGCAGGACCGAGGCTGGATCGTGAATACCGAAATCGGGACTTTCGATCTAGGGGTACCAGATGATGTGCGTAGAACCATTGATCGCATGATAGAGCGTTTACCCGTTGCCGAGCGCGAGTTGCTAGAAGTGGCAAGCGTAGTTGGGTTGAGCTTTTCAGCATCCGCAGTAGGTGCCGCCGTCGGGCGCCCACCCAGCGATGTTGAAAGGGCCCTCGCCGCGCTGAGTCGCCAGCAGCGATTCGTGCGCTACGTAGGTCCGGTTGATTATCCCGATGAATCAATTTCCTCACGATTCGATTTTGTTCATGCTCTCTATCGTGACGTACTGTATGACCGTGTGCCGGTTGGATGTCGCATCGAGTTGCACCGGAGGGTGGGCGATGCACTCGAGATTTCGTGGGGCGAGCGGTCGCCAGAGATTGCTGCCGAACTGGCAATGCATTTCGAGCAAAGCCGCGAGTTTAAGCGGGCAGGGTTCTATCGGAGGTACGCTGCGCTAAACGCGCAGGGGCGTCGCGCGTATTCGGAAGCTCGGATGCACTTCGAGCGTGCTCTCGCTTTGCTCGCCCTCGAGCCGGCCACCAAAGACCGTACGGAACGCGAGGCTTTGCTCCGAATGGGACTCGGTGCCGCGCTCATGCCAGCACTCGGGTGGGGCGCTCCAGAAGTCGAGGAATCCTATGCTCGCGCCCGCACATTGTGTGAAGGACTTGAGGACAAGACTGCCTTGTTTCCCGCGCTTTGGGGGCTTTGGCTTTTCTACTGGGGTCGAGGACCACTGAGCGCTGCACAAGAAATAGCGGACGATCTAACACGCCTTTCGCGCGCAGCTGATGACATGGTATTGCGCGTCCAGGCGCACCACGCATGCTGGGCCACAGCTTTCTTACGTGGCGATCTTGACCAAGCCTGCAGTCAGGCGGCGGAGGGGCTTGCATTGTATGACGCTCATCGAGATGCCCCAATGGCGGCGATTTACGGCAGCCACGATGCTGGTGTGTGTGCCAGGTACTTCCGGGCACGAGCACTCGCACTTAAGGGCAGGCTGGATGAGGCTATGCGAACTGCTGACGAAGCGGTCGAAGCTGCTCGTACCCTGAAAGATCCATTCTCCCTCGCGTTGGCACATGTGTTCGCCTCGTCGGCACAAGAGGCGCGCCGGGACGTTCCAGCCGTCAAGGCACATGCCGAAGCTGCGACGCGTATTGCTCGAGCTGAAGATTTCCGCCTGATGGGTGCGTGGGCTGCACCGTTGGAAGGATGGGCTGCGGTCCAGGAGGGACATCATCAAGAGGGGATGCAGTGTATCGAGGCGGCTTTAGCGGAAGCTCGATCGAACGGCTCGAATTCATTCATTCCATACTCACTTGGCCTGTATGCAGAGTGCTGTTTGATAACTGGCCACACGGAACATGCCCACAACGCTGTCGCTGAGGCGTTGGCAATCGTATACCGAACCGGTGAGCGCTTCTGGGAGCCGGAGTTGTTGAGGCTTCAGGGGGAAATTGAGCTAGTGCGGACCGGTGGCTGCCCGTATTCCCAAGTAGAGGCGATGTTTCTAGCGGCGATTGATGTTGCCCAGCGCGCAGGAGCACGAGTGCTGGCACTGCGCGCAAGCGCGAGTCTAGCCAAATTATGGCGGCGACTTGACCGCATCAACGATGCGCAGCGAATCCTGGCTTCGGCTCAGAGTGAATTCTCAGACGGTCTTTCTTCCGAGGACAGGAGACTAGCGGAATTTCTTTTGAGACAGACCCTTTAAGGGCTGCGACTTTCAAGCGAAATAGAGGAAAGTAACACACTTAAATATGTGCACGATTTTTCTGTGAACGAATGACATGATCATGCCTTCTGGACAGTCGGCAACTCTTACCTTGGGATTACTTCCTGCTTGCCCGTCATCCCGTCTTCTGTTCTTAGTCGACCCTTTAGGGAACTTTCGCCGTGCCAGAAGGAAATGGGGGCTAGCCCAAAAACCCCTACGTATTCACCGGTGCAAAGCGTTCAATCTACAGGATCACAAGGTTCGTCGCGTTCCCGCCCAAAAACAGGTGTTTATAGGGCCTTTGCCAAAGACAAAAAGGACAAACCGGAAACATCGGGACCATTTAGCGTTCGAGAAAGCGGCACACGTCAGGCACACGGGCCGTCGCACAATCGCAAGCATCTGCGGCCTTCGCACTCACCGACAGTCAGCCGCGTGTTTGGTGTTTCGCCCTTGAGCAATGAGCGACTCTGATGAAACTACTGACAGTGCATAGGCTTGAAGTACATAAAGGGCTTCGTTCTAGACAGACCAGGCGTAAAATCACGGTTCGCACCTCTTTCATACGGAGGCCCGATGAGAAAGAGGGTCAACGTGTCCACTCTTTCATCACATCTTGTGTCCCGGCGCAACTTCCTTGCACAAACTGCGGCTGCGGCGATGGGAGTCACTATCGTTCCCCGTCGCGTGTTAGGCGGTCCGGGATATGTTCCGCCCAGCGACAAAGTCAATATCGCATTCATCGGTGTCGGCGCCCAGGGGTTGCGCGTAATGCTGCGCTTGTTGCGGGAGCCAGACGTCCAGGGTGTCGCCGTTTGCGATGCCAATCAAAGCAGCGCGGGCTATCCGCAATGGGATACCCACGAGTTCTGCAAATCTGTCCGCGAGTTGCTTGGAGTTGATAGTGGATGGGATTGGCTCAGTCCTGATCAGCCAATTCAACTGACGCATTCGCTTACGGTCACCAGCGGCATGGCTGGGCGCGAGCCTTGCCAGAAAATCGTCGAAGGCTATTACGGAAGCCAGCAGCGTTCGGGACAGTATCGCGGCTGCGCTGCATTTACCGATTTTCGCGACCTGCTCGAAAAGCAGCATGATCTCGACGCAGTTGTGGTATGCACGACGGACCATCTGCACGCCGCCGTTTCCGCGGCGGCGATGAGGAAGCGGAAGCATGTTTTCTGCCAGAAGCCATTGACGCACACGATCTACGAAGCGCGGCAGATTGCCGCTATCGCCCGCGAGACCGGTGTAGCCACGCAAATCGCGGTTGCAAACCAGGCTTCCGAAGACACCCGCTTGTTATGTGAGTGGATCTGGAGCGGTGCCATCGGTCCTGTGCGGGAGGTGGTCAATTGGTCCAGCCGGCCATTTTGGGCGCAAGGTGTGGAACGCCCCAAAGAAGCGCAGCCGGTGCCAGAAGGATTGGATTGGGATTTGTGGCTCGGCCCGGCTCCGGAACGTCCGTTTAACCACGCTTACTTGCCGTTCTTGTGGCGCGGATGGTCCGACTTCGGGTGTGGCGCGCTGGGCGATATGGGCTGCTACAGCTACGACACCATATTCCGCGTGATGAAGTTGGAAGCGCCGTTGAGCATCGAAGCGAGTTCCACGGATCGCTACGAGGAGACGTATCCGCTTGCCTCCATCATTCATTACGACTTCCCAGCTCGCGGCGACATGCCTCCGGTGAAATTCACCTGGTATGACGGAGGATTGAAGCCGCCGCGACCGGAGGAGCTCGAGCCCGATCGTCCTTTCCGGGGCGAGACTGATGAAGACGAGGGGCTCCTTTTCATAGGGGACCGAGGCAAAATCCTGTGCGGCTTCAACGGAAAAAATCCAAGATTGATTCCGCAATCTAAAATGGACACCTTCCAACAACCGCCCAAAACTCTGCCCAGATCCCCTGGTAACGAGCGGGAATGGCTCGATGCCTGCAAAGGAAGCAAGATCAGGCCGGGCGGCAATTTCGAATTCGAAGGCTCGGTAACGGAGACGCTCCACTTGGGAAACATCGCCGTACTGACCGGTCAAAGGCTGACCTGGGACCAACTCAATATGAAGGTGAACAACTCCGATTTGGCGCAGAAGTACATCCATCCGGAACGACGCAAAGGGTGGGAATTGTAAGCGCTAGCCACTTATTTCTGGGAGATATCTCATGTCGGCAATTTCGAGAAGGGAATTCTGCAAGAGTGCAGCGACGCAAGCCGCTGTGGCGGGCTTGATGTGCGGTGGAGTGATGGAGCTCCACGCTAATCCACTTGGTCTTCCAATCGGGTGCCAGACCTGGCCAGTCCGCGACATGATCTCAAGAGATTTTCCTGACACCCTGAAGACACTCGCCGCCGCGGGATTCCAGGCGATCGAGATGTGTTCTCCTGCCGGATATTCCGATTCCGGATTCGGCGGGCTGACCAAGTACAAGGGATCCGAGCTGAAGCGAATCATCAATGATGCCGGCCTCACTTGCATCAGTTCTCATTTCGGCCTCGACGAACTCAGAAAAGAACAGGACGCGGCGATCGCGTGGGCCAAAGACCTAGGGCTAGCCCAGATGCTCGTGGCGACCCTGTCCGGGCCCAAGAACCCGACCATGGATGACGTAAAACGCGCTGCCGATGAGTACAACAAGATCGCCGAAAAGGCCATGAACGCCGGTATCCAGCAGGGCCTACACAACGAGGATTTCGAACTCTCCATGGTCGACGGCAAGCGCACTTATGATGTGCTCTTCGAGCTTCTTGATCCTAAGCTGGTGAAGTTCCAGTTCCAGGTTTCGACCATCAGCCGCGGCTATGATGCCGCCGAATACTTGACAAAGTACCCCGGCCGATTCATCTCCATGCACGTGCAGGGGTGGTCTGCGCAAACGAAGAAGATCGTGCCCGTTGGGCAAGACACCCTCAATTGGAAGAAAATCTTCACTGCTGCCAAACCCGCAGGCGTCAAGAACTACTTTGTCGAGATGAATCTCGACATGATGCGAGCCAGCGTTCGCTACCTGCGCCAACTGCAGGTCTGAGATGAATTTCCTGCCATGGCCCGCGCGAGATATGATCGAAGCACCATGGCAGTTCTTATGCTCATGCTGAGCGAGTACCCTTGGGAGGAGCGATACCGAGTGCCTGATTTCGAACAGGTGCTTACGCCGGCACTCGTGATCTACCCGGCATTGATCGCCTCCAATATCGAGCGCACCCTGGCGCTGCTGAATGGCGACACCGATCGCTGGCGCGTGCATATCAAGACGGCGAAGCTGGGTTTCACAGTCCACATGCTGATCGAGCATTGCGTGAGAAATTTCAAGTGCGCCACTACGTTAGAGCTCATGACTGCGTGCGATGCCGGCGCTGCGGATGTTCTTCTCGCATATCCAATCATGGGGGCCAATGCCCGTCGTGTGCGTGAAATCGCAGATCAGGTCCCCAGGACGAAAATCTCCGTTCTGGCTGAGAACGACTACCAAGTCACACAATGGCGCGGAAGCGGAGTTGGTGTCTTTGTGGACATCAATCCCGGCATGAACCGGACGGGCATCGAAGTGTCGCAGCCAGACCGCATCTGCAGCCTGATCCGGCAGATTAAGAGCACGGGCCTGGAGTTCCGCGGGCTGCACTATTACGACGGCCAGTATGGAGGACTCGAAGAGCCACAACGGACCGCGGCGGCACATGCCGGTTATGACGAACTGCTCGAACTTGTCCGCACGATTGAACGGCACGGCCTGAACATTCCAGAATTGATCACGGCGGGCACGCCTACGTTCCCTGCCTCGCTCTCATACGCGGGTTTCAGCAAGGCTACCACTATTTCGCCGGGAACGATTGTCTACAGCGATGCCACTTGCCTGGCGCAATTACCTGCTTCGTACGGCTATGCACCGGCTGCGCTGGTTCTGACCCGGGTAGTCAGCCATCCTCATGACGGCATCATTACGTGCGATGCCGGGCACAAGGCTGTCTCGGCCGATGCCGGAATTCCGACTTGTGTCGTTCTCGGCCATTCCGGCATGAGCCCACTTTCTCCCAGCGAGGAGCACTTACCGATTCGGGTAACGGATGGAACGAGTACGCCTGTAGGTGAAGCGTTGTATCTCCTGCCGCGGCACATCTGTCCCACAGTGAACAATTTCAACTCAGCCCTGCTGGTGCGCGATGGCCGGGTCGCCGCAGTGGAGAAAGTGTCGGCGCGGGGCCGGGAAGGTCCTCTGCTGCAGCAGTCCGATTGGTTTGACGAGAACTGGAGACCGGCTGTTTCTCAAAAAGCCTAACGACGAGGCTCCCTTTGTGATTCGTAAGAATCGTAATCGGCCATAATGGAGCGCATGCTCAACCGGCGCACTTTCCTAAAGACGAGCGCTGCATCCCTTCCATTGGCCGCCGCCGTCCAGACGCTCAATCTTGCGACGACCTCAGCAGAAACAATCGCCGACACAGCCATCGGCGGCACGGTTCCGAAACTCACTCCGCTGCCAGCCAGGCTTGCTCCGGTCGATCCGTCCACCTTGCCCTGGCAGCAGAACATTCACCGCGTCGGTCAAAGCAACATGACCGAGCACGATCCGGCCGTGATGAACATTGAAGAATGGGCAGACTATTGGCACTCCGCCGGCGCCGACATCGTTTTCATAAGCGTGACCGGCATTCTTGCCTTCTATCCCTCAAGAGTTCCGTTCCACCGTCACGGAAAATTTCTCAATGGCCGTGACTTCTTCGGTGAATGTGTCACTGCCGCCCGCAAGCGCGGCATGCGCGTGGTCGCTCGTATGAGTCCGGACCTGAATTGGGGCGATGCCTTGGACGCCCATCCTGAATGGGCCATGCGTGACGCCAACGGGTCGGTTCTCCTCAGTCGCGAAGACTCGCGGCTATTCCGCACCTGTATGTTCACGAGCTATATGGACGATTACGTTCCGGCCATTATGCGCGAAATTAATTCGCTCTACGACGTGGATTGCTTCTACACTAATGGATGGCCTCCGATCGGCGATCTGCCGAACTGTCATTGCGCCGTCTGCAGCAAGCTTCCTCCGTCCAACACGACTGCCTATTGGCGCGTTTTCAATGATCGTGTTCTTGAGCTCTGGCACAAGTACGACGCCATAGCCAAACAAAAGAGACCCGACAGCTTTTACTTCGCAAACCTGGGTGGCAATGTCCGGTGCGGTCCCAACCTCGATCTCCTCGGCAAGACCGCAGTTTGGTTCCAGGCGGACAATCAGGGTCGCACCTCCGACGACCCGGCGGTTTGGGGATGCAGCCTGCAAGGCCGCGTGTGCAGCGCCATGATGGACGGGAAATTCGCCGCCAACGTATCAGCCGCTTACTCGACAGGCACGGTCCGTTGGCGGAATGCCTCTAAGAATCCCGCCGAAGCTAGGATGTGGCTGAACGAAACGCTGGCCAGCGGCATGGCGCTCTATTACCACTTCATCGGCTCGGAGGCGGGATTCGGAGAAGATCGGCGCTGGCAAAAAGTAGGCTCCGACTATTTTCAATGGGCTAAGAAACACGACGCCCATTTGAAACCTCGTCGATCCTTGGCGAACGTCGGCGTCGTCATGGGCCAGAGCACGCAACTTCTGTATCCGCCTCCCGTGGGCGCTCACGCGCACGATTACATGCGTGAGACGACCCACGGGATCTACGCAACGCTCCTCAACGGTCGCTTCGCTTTCGACTTCGTACACGAGGATCGCCTCGCTCTCGAACGGATCAGCAAGTACCGCGCTCTGCTTCTACCCAACATAGCCATGCTCAGCGATCACCAGTGCCAGCAGGTCCGCGACTACGTCCGTTCTGGGGGATCAATCATGGCAAGTTTTGAAACGAGCCTGTACGACGAGAACCTGCAGCGCCGCGAGGAATTTGGCCTCGCAAATCTGCTCGGCATCAGCAAGGCTCGGGATGTTATCGGTACGAATGGCAACGCTTACTACGGCCGCATTGAACGCAGTCATCCAATCCTCGACGGCTTCTCAAATACCAACTGGCTGCCGGGAGCGCAAAACCGTGTGCCAGTGAAACCCGTGCAGGATCCGGTTCTCACCGTTGTCCCCGGCTTCGTGCAATATCCCCCGGAATTGGCCTACCCGTCGGCTTCGCACACCGATGAGCCCGCAGTCGTGCTGACGGAAGTTGGCCGCAGCCGCCTCGCCTATTTTTCCGGAGATATCGAACGAACCTTTTGGCTTACCGGTCACGGCGATCTTCTGCGCTTATTGCACAACACAATTCGCTGGGTCACCCAAGATGAAGCCATCGTTCACGTTGACGGTGATGGTTTCCTCGAATTCTTTGGCTGGGAAACTATTCCGGGTTACGCCGTCCACCTACTTAATTACACGAACCAGAACGCGCATCACGGATGGCTTAGCACTGTCTACCCGTTGGGCCCACAGACTGTCAGCATGACGTTGCCCAGCGGAATGAAAGTCAAGACGGTGCACCTCCTTCGTTCCGACAGGACAATTCCGTTCCGGCTCGAAGATTCGGTCTTGCGTTTCACCATTCCTCGTGTTGACGACTACGAGGTCGCCGCAGTGACTGTCGGATAAGCACTGTTACCGCCGGCTTTGCCTACTATATTTTTCCGTTCGATTCACATCTTATGGCCAGCAGCTTAGAAGGAAGCGCAACCCGACTGGTGGAACCGGTCGGGAGCCGGTTGGGCCGTCCTGAACCAGCAACCGGTGTACCAGTCCGAATTCGAAGACAGGGCACCGCACCGATGTTTGGAGTCAGCGCCGATCATGAAAAGATCGAACGCGTACAAGGACCGACAGTTCGCCGCGCTGCTGCCCGACGGGGTTCACTATGACTCTGTTCGCACAAAGACGCACACTTCCGGCACACTGCATGGAAGACGAGCCCGTTTTGATCACTGAATTGGAGGAAAATGCGGCGAATCGGCCGTCAGTCCAAAGTTTTCGTTTGGCTACCGTTATCGGTTCGTTGGAACAGCCGCGCACACCCGCCGTCAGGGCGATAGAACGTCAAAAACATCCGTTTTTGGGCAGACAGGAACGTCTGATTGTGGGCCTGTCGCATCAGTCGCTTAGCGGATCAGCCAGAACGGGGTTTGTGGGCAACCCTCCCAGGAAGACTCACGCGGAGGGGTTGTGAGTGCTATGGCGATGTTTCGCCAGCTATCGCTCAAAACAGCGAACGCAGAACCTCTCGGCCCGTGCGGGGCTCTCTATCTGGTCAAAAAAATGACGGAGCATAGAATGGCAGCTAAGCTTACAAAACACGGAGAGCGTCTTGGCTGCAAAAATTCTCATAGTTCTTAGTGCGAGCATTATGTTTGTGCTCGGAGTGATTCACCTCGCCTATACGTTTCAGGGGCCGAAACTCACGCCCCGCGACCCCGCGCTGCAGATCAGCATGAGCCAGATTTCCCCCGTCATCACGAAGGAAACAACCATGTGGCGATGCTGGGTGGGCTTCAATGCCAGCCACAGCATGGGACTTATTTTGTTCGGCTTGGTTTTCGGCTTTCTCGCGTTGGCTCACGGTCAACTCCTCTTTCACTCGCCCTTCCTGCTCGTTGTCGGGTTCGCGGTGCTTGTGGGTTTTGTCGTACTCTGCAAGCTTTATTTTTTCAGCGTGCCTCTCACGGGCATCGGTATCTCGCTGGCCTGCTATCTCACCGGCATTGCGCTATCGCGGGTCTGATTCACAACCGGGCCAATGAGTGAAATGGGGATGTTTCAACAATTGACCAGCGGCTTGACTTCCCCCAGTCGTCATAATGACGAGCGGTCACACCGCGCGCCCGAGGCAGCGCCACTTGGCGGCAGCCGGAATAGCACGATACATTGAGTCGTCATGTGAATGGCGGTTGCAATCCCAGCGATCATCTTTGCGATCGGGAATATCCTCTTTGGCCACTTCGAAGAAAAAACACCCAAATGGAAGCGCGTAACGAAAGTCATATTGGTGATTGGATTCGTCGCGGCCCTGTCGGCGCGATTCGGACCAGCATGGGGACTACTCCCCGTTGCGCTGATGCTGGTGGCTGCGGCCGTAGTTCATCTCTGGTGGCTTCCACGTCATGGCATCAACGGGCTGACCGGAGAACCGAAAGACAAGTACTACGAGTTCAGAGGTTGGAATCGGCGTTCGTAGCGGGTCAATGAGTCAAATGGGGATGTTACAACAACAACCACATTGAGCCGCCGTCAACTCCTCGGCTTTCATTGACTTGCTCTCTTTGGCGAACGTAAGATTTGCGCCAGTGATCGGTCAAACCATCTCGCACTACTGCATCGTCGAGAAGCTGGTCGGTGGCGGGATGGGTGTGGTCTACAAGGCCGAGGACATCGAACTCGGGCGCTTTGTCGCTTTGAAGTTCCTGCCTGAGGATGTTGCAAAAGACCCGCAAGCCCTGGAACGCTTTCGCAGAGAAGCGCGCGCTGCGTCGGCCCTGAATCATCCCAACATCTGCACCATATACGAAATCGCGAGATACCAAGACCTGACGTTCATTGTGATGGAGTTTCTGGACGGGATGACGTTGGCGCATCGCGTTGCGGGGCGGCCGCTGGACACCGAGCCTCTTCTGTCACTGGCGATCGAAATTGCTGACGCGCTGGATGTCGCTCACGCAGCCGGCATCGTGCATCGCGACGTCAAGTCCGGGAACATTTTCGTTACCAAACGAGGGCACGCAAAGATTCTAGACTTCGGGTTGGCCAAAGTTACGATTCCTGCCAGCTCTCCCAGCCAAATGGCTGCTCAGAATACCCAGACAGCCTCTACTCTTGCGGCGGAACATCTCACAAAGTCGGGCGCGGTTTTGGGCACGATTGTGTACATGTCGCCCGAACAGGTGCTGGGAAAGCCATTGGACGCTCGCACCGACTTGTTCTCCTTTGGGGTTGTGCTCTACGAGATGGCGACCGGAATCCTGCCGTTCACCGGTGACACGGCCGGGGCCATCTTTGACGCTATCCTACATAAGCTACCCACTCCCGCTGTGCGTTTGAACCCGGACCTGCTCACGGAACTTGACCACATCATTAACAAGGCCCTGCAGAAGGATCGGGGGATGAGGTATCAGCACGCCTCGGAAATGAAAGCTGACCTAGCTCGGACAAAGCGAGACGGCGGTTCTGCGGGCACAGGTGGGGCAAATCGCCGGAACGCGGCACCAGCGCTGGAAGGTAGGCGGATGCTCCGCCCAGAGGCCATCGACTCGCTCGTGGTGCTGCCATTTGTGAACGAGAGCGGCGACCCAGATGCCGATTACCTAGGCCAAGGAATCGCCGAGACAATTATCAACACGCTTTCGCAGATCAGAAAGCTGCGCGTCGTTCCTCGCGCCACGGCGTTCTATTTCAAAGGGCCAAAGGCGAACCCTCAAGCGGTAGCAAGTGTTCTCCACGTGAGGGCGGTGCTTACAGGACGGGTGCATCAACGAGGCGAGAACCTCATTGTCAGCGCGGAGCTGATCGACACGGCCACGGATACGCAGTTATGGGGTGCACGGTACGGCCGCAAGCTGGCTGATATCTTTGATGTGCAGGAGGAAATCGCCAAAGAAATTTCTGAACGCCTGCGGTTGCAGCTAACACGGCAGGAAAAGAAACGGCTCGGCAAACGGCCAACCCTGAGCCGCGAGGCTTATCAACTGTACCTGCGCGGTAGCTTCCATTCGGAGAAATTGTCTCCCGACGACTTTCAAAAGTCTTTGCATTACTGTCGCCAGGCTCTCGAGCTCGATCCAGCTTATGCCACAGCTCACGCGCGCACATCTGCGGCATATTTGGCGATGGGGCTTTTTGGGTACATCAGGCCTTGTGACGCGTTTGCTTGCGCCAAGGCGGCCGCCCTCAAGGCAGTGGAAAACGATGGAGCGCTGGCGGAAGCGCACTTGGCTCTGGGTTATGTGCAGCTCTTTTTCGAATGGGATTGGCCGGGAGCCGAGAAGGAAATTAGGCAGGCGATTGAAATCAGTCCTAACTCGTCGGACGTGCACTTGGGACTTGCCGGCTGGTTTGTCGTCATGGGCCGCTATGATGACATGGTGAAGGAGGCCCAGATTGCGGTTCAACTGGATCCGCTCTCGGTGAATGCCATCTTTAGGCTGGGCGCAGGCTTCTATGAATGCCGCCGTTATGCCGAGGCTGAGGAACAGTTCCAGAAGGTCCTGAAGCTGCATCCCGGCTTCGACTTCGCTGCGTATGTCCTTGCCATGGTATATAGCGTCCAAGGAAGGCATGAGGAGGCCCTCAGCCTGCTAGCTACCGCTGCCGACACCCCGATTACGCGGGCATACATGGCGCTGGCGCATGTTCGGGCGGGCGACCGGGAAAAGGCCTTGGAGATCGTTCATGAGGCTGAGCGCCACCCTCGGCAGGACTTCGCTACACTTGTGCTCTCAGTCGTGCACGGTTTTCTCGGGGAAGAGGACGAGGCGATAACAATCCTAGAGAGGCTGTTTGAAGAGAGATTGCCAGCGCTAGTGTATCTGAACGGCCGGACATACGCTTCACTGCGCGGCTCGCCGCGCTTCCAAAATCTCACGGGTCGCATTGGACTGCCGCAGCCGCTAAGGCAGGTCTAACACGGCCGGAGGTTAAGCGACTCATCCAGCGTTTCTGACACTCGGAAAGACAGCGACCCCGAGATCCAAATACCAATGTTTAAGCAAGCGATCCGAGTTCGGCACCATGTTCTCGATGTCGTAAACGATGCAGTTCACAAACTGACATTGCAGTGAACTCAAATTAGTTTAGCCCCTGGATGGAAATGACATTCGCGGTGTGCCACGCCTCAAGTGCCTGTGGTGATTCCCCCCAGCCGGTGATTGTTGACGCCAGGCCATTACACCAGTTGAGGATTGGCCGACGCCGATGGCCACGGTGGTTTACTCATTTTGAAACGCTGAACGTACCGACGATTCCCGTGAATACGCCCGCCGTGTCGTGCATCGGAGTTCCTTGCACATCAACCCAAAGTGCCGCGCCATCCTTTTTGCGCAGTCTGAAGCGGAACGGGTTAGGGCTGCCACCCTTCTTTACATCGAACAGACGTTGGGCTGCCTCTACATCTGCTGGAAATAGGTAAGCGAATGACGGCTGCCCGATCATTTCCGACGGGGACGTTCCCAGAAGTTCGGCCATGCGTTCGTTAGCGTAGGTGGTTTGAGCATCCGCGTCGATGATCCATACGCCGTCTCGATGGTTGTCCATTTTTCATCTCTGATCGATAGTCTCGCGTTCGACAGCGCCAGTACTGGCCAATTTTGATCGCTTTCGCATTTCTGTCCGGGATGACTCTCAACTGTCGGAAACAGGCGTCTACACTTGTAACCGTGCGGTCACGGGTGATGGAGATTTTTCAAACAGTAGTATCCTGAAAAGAGTAGAGGGGTCGGGATGCTGCACAGCGACGTTGACGATAGAATCATCAACTGTGGCGGCGAGTTGACCGACGCGGCACAAGAAAAGGATATCGACGGTCGGCCCTTGCTCTTCTTACGCTGTTCCCGTTGCGGAAGGGAATTTGCCTTCTGTCTGGGTTCGGACAGAGTTGTGATGCTCATGCCCGGTCCGATTCACTAAGCTAAGCACTCCTCTGCTTCCGCCATTTCGCCCATCTTGCGCGTTGTGCTGCAGCGATTTTCCTGCGTGCGGCTGGTGACATCCTTCGTTTGTGGGCAGTGATCGAAACAACCTTCCGTCCTTTGACCTTTGCCCAGCGAGCACGTTGGGCGGCAGCTACCCTGGCGCGACCCGCGGGCGACATTCTGCCTCTTCGGGTTGATCCGTTTCCGTTTAGTGCTGAGAGTGCGTTGTTAAGGTTTGCAAGTTGAGATGCGAGACGAGTACGTTCCTGCTCCAGTTGTTGGAGTACTGAGCTGAAATTGATCATGGAAGGGGATTGTACTAGAGGCGTGACTCACAATTCCGGGGTCAATGAGTGTAATGGGGA
>CAVXXV010000012.1:0-251240 GCA_963765755.1 uncultured Acidobacteriota bacterium
AAGAATGGCTCCTCAGGTAGGACTCGAACCTACAACCCTCCGGTTAACAGCCGGATGCTCTGCCATTGAGCTACTGAGGAGTGTTGAACGAGGTCTGGAGGCAGACCGCCGCGGTTGCTCAAGAACCTCTTCATCATATCAAAGCGGTTGCCATCTGAAAACACCGCTGAACATTACCTTCGCGTGAACAATGGCGCCATCGATCCAAATTTCTCTGTCATCTATTCCACCCGGTGGCAACGAATACCAGAGTTGAGTCCTCTTTCGAGGGTTTGACCTGCATTTCCTGGCATGCTATAAAGGCCCGTTTGTGCGAAAAGCTGCTTTGGGATCATTTACCTCTTCCTGAATGCAGCCCCGCACAAATGAAATCCGACGCGGCCAAACTCAGCACTCCTATTTCATGTCTAGTGGAAGCGTGTTCGGAACCCCGGCCATGCGCATACCAGCGCCGGTCAAAAGGCGCTCGGGCGATGTTGCACGCCGGTAAAGAGGCACCTAGACACCTTTCAATCCCGCGACGCTCTTCATATCGGAGGACTCCTCTATGCGCACCTGGATAGCTACTGCTACGTCCTTAGGCTGCCGAATTCGCAAGACATCTACCTGGGTTTTCGCCTTCCTGCTGTCGTCAACCGCTGCCGCTTTTGCACAGAATTCCGGGGAAACGGGCGGCGAAGCGGCCCTCAAGCTTCCCGATCTCTCTCAAGTCACCTTTTTGGACGGCAGGATTGATGGCCACAAGCTTCTAATGATCGGGTTGCTGTTCTGCGTCTTCGGTCTCCTGTTCGGACTGATCATCTACACGAAGCTGAAGAACCTGCCGGTTCACAAGGCAATGCTCGAGATCTCGGAACTCATTTACGAGACCTGCAAGACGTATCTGATTACGCAGGGCAAGTTCATCCTTGTTCTATGGGCTTTCATCGCGGTCATCATCGCCGCCTATTTCGGATGGTTGGCGCCCGTACCCGGCAAGTCGGTGGGCGTGACTTTACCGATCATTCTCATGTTCAGCCTGGTGGGAATCGCCGGCAGCTACGGGGTCGCATGGTTCGGAATTCGCGTCAATACATTCGCCAATTCACGAACGGCGTTTGCCGGACTCCGAGGGAAGCCCTATCCGATCTCTCACATTCCGCTCGAAGCCGGCATGAGCATCGGCATGATGCTGATCAGCGTGGAACTGCTGATCATGTTGTTCATTCTGCTATTTGTACCAGGCGATTACGCAGGGCCCTGCTTCATCGGGTTTGCAATTGGCGAATCGCTGGGAGCAGCGGCGCTTCGTATTGCGGGTGGCATTTTCACCAAGATCGCCGACATAGGTTCTGACTTGATGAAGATCGTCTTCAAGATCAAAGAAGACGACGCCCGCAATCCCGGCGTGATCGCTGATTGCACTGGCGACAATGCCGGCGACTCTGTAGGCCCCTCGGCCGACGGGTTCGAAACCTATGGAGTGACCGGCGTCGCGCTGATCACGTTCATTTTGCTCGCCGTGAAGGATCCCACCATCCAGGTGCAGTTGCTGGTGTGGATTTTCGTGATGCGCATCATGATGCTGGTGTCGAGCGCGGCCGCCTACTTCATCAACGGAGCCATCGCAAAGGCCCGCTACGGCAATGCAGATCAAATGAACTTCGAAGCGCCGCTGACTTTGCTGGTGTGGATTACCTCGATCGTTTCGATCGTCCTGACCTACGTCGTTTCCGCCGTGATTATTCCCGAGTTGAGCGGCGATTCGACTCTGTGGTGGAAGTTGGCTTCCATCATTTCGTGCGGGACCCTCGCCGGCGCGATCATTCCGGAACTGGTCAAAGTATTCACCTCAACCGAGTCACGACACGTACGCGAAGTCGTTAAGTCGTCCCAGGAAGGTGGAGCATCGCTCGGAATTCTTTCCGGCTTCGTCGCGGGCAACTTCTCGGCGTATTGGCTGGGCTTGGCGATGGTCTCCCTGATGTCGGTCGCGTACTACATCAGCACCATGTTCCCGGACGCCATCATGCTGGCCCCGGCAGTGTTCGCCTTCGGCCTGGTTGCGTTCGGCTTTCTGGGAATGGGCCCGGTCACGATCGCCGTCGATTCTTACGGGCCGGTCACTGACAATGCACAGTCCGTTTATGAGTTGTCGCTGATCGAGCAGGTGCCCAACGTTGAGCAGGACATCAAGAAGAATTATGGCTTCGACGTCAACTTCTCGCGCGCCAAGGACATGCTCGAGGAGAACGACGGTGCCGGCAACACCTTCAAAGCGACTGCTAAACCGGTTCTGATTGGAACCGCCGTGGTTGGCGCGACGACTATGATTTTCTCCATCATCATGGCGCTTACCAACGGTCTGACCTCCAACGTCAACAACTTGTCACTGCTGCACGCTCCATTTGTTTTGGGCCTGATTACGGGCGGGGCGATGATCTACTGGTTCACCGGCGCATCGACGCAAGCGGTCTCGACCGGTGCCTATCGCGCGGTCGAGTTCATCAAAGCTAATATCCGGCTCGAGGGCGTCGAGAAAGCGTCGGTTGCCGACAGCAAGAAAGTTGTCGAGATCTGCACGCAATACGCCCAGAAAGGCATGTTCAACATCTTTCTGGCCGTCTTCTTCGGAACCTTGGCCTTCGCTTTCGTGGAACCATTCTTCTTTATTGGTTACCTGATCTCGATTGCCATCTTTGGCCTGTACCAGGCTATCTTCATGGCCAACGCGGGCGGCGCGTGGGACAACGCCAAGAAGATCGTCGAAGTGGAAATGAAACAGAAAGGCACGGAACTGCACGCGGCGACAGTGATTGGCGACACGGTCGGCGATCCCTTTAAGGACACGTCTTCCGTAGCCCTGAACCCTGTCATTAAGTTCACCACGCTGTTCGGCCTGTTGGCGGTGGAACTGGCGGTGTCGCTCGCCCAAAAAGGCCCCGCTCTGACCAATGTTCTGGCCCTGATATTTTTCCTTGTGTCGGTCTCCTTCGTGTACCGCTCGTTCTACGGAATGCGAATCGGATCCGAACAGCCCGCTCGCAAAGCGGCAGCTCACGCTGCTGCGGACTGAGCGTTTCCAACGTCATCTCACCGACGCCACCCTCTCTCGGGTGGCGTTTCTTTTTAGAGAGGCGGCTCGGTAGAGGATGGACCCGCATCGGGAGTGAATCGCTGGCTGGCTACTTTCCCGGGTCCTGGGATTGCGGGTTCGCCATGGGCTTCAGCTTGCGTAAGTAAAGAACGAGTTGCCATCGCTGCAACTCAGGCAATCGGCTAAAGGACGGCATCCCGCGATCGGGGTTGCCATTCGCAATCTTCCAGAACAAAGTTCCGTCGGTCTGTGTCTGGACTTCCGGCAGCAAGAGGTCCGCCGCATTCTTCTTCGCCAGACCACTACCGTCCTCCCCATGACACTCGACACAGTTTCTCTTAAAGAGTTTCTCGCCGCCCGCCGCAGCTTCAGGTCTACTGGCCAGTGGATTGGGACGGGAGACTGCCTCTGCGGGCGCACGCCAGCCCGTATCCTGACGATACGAGGTGTTCTGGGCGGCCAGCGCACTGCACAGCATCAGCTGCACGGCCGTGATCCGCAGTCGCAATCGCATCACCGCTTGCCTCCAAAGAATTGCGCGAGTCTGCTACCGAATGCGCGGACCTCATAGCTGTAGCCAAACCGGAATACCACCGGACTTCCTTCGTGCGTGAGTGCAAATGATGGCGAAAAATGCAGTGATGAATTATCGCCGACCTGCCACGATACAACTGGAGCCACATAGTGCGCCGTGTCGCGAACACTAAAACCGTCCTCCGTGCTTCCCAACCCACCATAGACTTCAATCCCCGCCAGAAAGTTCTCGCGGCACAACCGGCAAGCATTTCCGGACGCGAGACTCGCTAGTGACCGGGAAACTCCGAAGGCATATCCGAACTCGAAACCCTCGCCCTGGGACAGATTCTTCTCGGTTATGAAATTACCTGCAATATTCCAGTCGTGGGTGGTGCCGGAGAGGATCAGCTTGGCTTCCAATTCGTGATTCTTCGTTGCCTGAAGCTCGGAGTTCGGTGAAGTAACGTCGGGTCCGCCCCCGACAATTTCTTTCTGAATCCGCGTAGCTTCGCTAGTGCGCTCATATTCGAGATACAGGACGGGATTGATCCAGTGCTCCCGCTTGAGCGGGCGGATGCGGTTTTCAAATCGCCATCCTGTAAACACCGCACTATCGCCCACCGTACCCTGGCCTTCTAGATACAGTTCCGAAGTCCATCGTCCCGTGACCCCGTATTCGATTTCCATGTAAGGGGCGACATAAGCGACCTGCCCGGAACGTGGGATCCCGGAGGTCGTGTAGACCTCGAGTTCGAGATTCCCCGGTTCCTCTAAATGGTGATCGTAGGTGACGAAGTAGGGGCTCTCTTGGGCCTGAATCCGTCCGCCCCCAGCCAGAAGAATAAAGACAAACAAGATTCGTTTCACAGTGTGCTTTCTAGTTGCAACTGGTTTGCAACTAATGAACCGTCTGATACTAAAGAGCCGTACTGAACGGCGTCAATCCTCGCTTGCATTTTCTGTATCAGGATTTCTGCAACTACTTGCAACATGGATCCGGATCACGCGGGCTGCGTGCGGCACTCGCCGCAATATCCTCCGACTTCGAGCCGACTGACCACGATGTGAAACCGGCAATCCCGCTGGATTTGACCCTTAAGGCGATCGAAAAGATCGCTTTCAAACTCGGTAATTTTGCCGCAGCGCAGGCACGCCATGTGGATATGGTCGCGCTGGGGCCTGCGTTCGTAATAGTGCTTCTCGCCTTTCAGATGCATGAGGTCCAGTTCGTCCACCAGGCCGTGGCGTTTCAGAAGATTGAGCGTGCGGTAGACGGTGACGCGATCGATCTGCGGATCGAGTTTGCGTGCCTTGCGCAGAATCTGGCTGGCATCGAGGTGCTGCTTGGCCGTTTCGACCACGCTGAGGATGGTGCGGCGCTGGCGCGTCATCCGCAAGCCACGCGACATAAGCTCAGCCTGCAGGCGGCCCGGAGCTTCGGTTTGAGGAAAAGGCATGAGCTGGGCCCCTTAACAATTGCAACCCGGTTGCAATTATGGCATGGACTCGCGGCCCGCGCTCAGTAAACTCTTCGTAAAAACCGGTCGCGTGCCTTAGTTGGCTTTCATTTTTTCTTTTACGCTGTGGGCGAGTTTCTCGATCTCTTCGGCTTTTTTCACCACATCAAAGGAAAGGACGTTCTCGTTGGTCTTGTCGACGTAGTCCTTCAACTCGGTAGCGAGTTTGAGCAGTTTTTCCGTATCACGTTTCAGTTGTGCCTGTCGTTCCTGGTTGGCCTTCTTGGCCATGTCGCGTTCGAGCTTTGACTTCGCTTGGTCCTCGGGCGAGGTGGGTTGCGTTTGAGACTCCGGCATGGGTGGGAATTTGGGATTCTGCGCACACGCAGGGAAAACCCCGAAAGCGAGAACCAATCCGAGGATGAATGGGAAGAACGATCTTTTCAACGGAAACTCCCACGGAGCGAGAATGCACTTCACCGGTCTTTCATTATAAGTTGCGACAATTCCACTTAGAACAGTGGGACTCAGCCGGACCATGGCAAGAGCCGTTTTCGTCGAACAGCGTCGATTAGCGCTGACCGTGTAGCCGAGCCCAAAAGAAAAGAGCGAGGACCGAAGTCCCCGCTCACACATCCGAACCACTTCGTCGTTCCTACAGCTGGCTCATCTTGGCCAGGAACTCACTGTTGGTGGTCGCCTTGGCCAATCGCTCAATGAGCAGTTCCATAGCCTCAACTGGACTCAGCGGGTTGAGTACCTTGCGCAGCACCCAAATCCGGGTCAAGTCTTCCTTTGGAATCAGCAGCTCTTCCTTACGCGTACCGGAGCGCTGAATATCGATGGCCGGGAAGGTGCGCTTATCGACCAGCTTGCGGTCGAGGATGATTTCCATGTTGCCCGTGCCTTTGAATTCTTCAAAGATCACATCATCCATGCGCGAACCGGTATCGATCAGGGCCGTCGCGATGATGGTCAACGAGCCACCCTCCTCGATGTTGCGGGCCGAACCAAAGAAGCGCTTCGGACGTTGCAATGCATTGGAATCCACACCGCCTGACAGCACCTTGCCGCTGGGCGGGACGATGGTGTTGTAGGCACGAGCCAGGCGGGTGATCGAATCGAGCAAGATCACGACGTCGCGCTTGTGTTCGACCAGGCGCTTGGCCTTTTCGATCACCATCTCCGCGACTTGCACGTGGCGGGCGGCGGGCTCGTCGAAGGTTGACGAAATCACCTCGCCCTTAACCGAGCGCTGCATGTCGGTCACTTCCTCTGGGCGTTCATCAATCAACAGAACGATGAGCACCACCTCCGGATGGTTCGTGGTAATGGAGTTCGCCACGTTCTGCAGGAGCATGGTCTTGCCGGCGCGTGGCGGCGACACGATCAGTCCGCGCTGCCCTTTTCCGATGGGCGTCAGCAGGTCCATGACGCGAGCGCTCACGTTTTCGCGCGTAGTCTCGAGTTTTAGACGTTCCTGCGGGTAAAGCGGAGTGAGGTTGTCGAACAGAATCTTGTTGCGAGCTTCATCGGGCGACTCAAAGTTGACCGCTTCGATCTTGACCAGCGCGAAGTATTTTTCGCCCTCGTGCGGAGGCCGCACCTGGCCACTGATGGTGTCGCCAGTCTTGAGATCGAATTTGCGGATCTGTGAGGGCGAGACATAGATGTCGTCGGGCCCGGGCAGGTAGTTGTAATCCGGCGAGCGGAGGAAGCCATAGCCGTCAGGCAGAATTTCAAGTACGCCCTCGGCGAAGATGTGGCCTTCCTTTTCACTCTGCGCCTGAAGGATCTTGAAGATCAGATCCTGCTTGCGCAGGCCGCTGGCCCCGGGGAGATCCAGAGATCGGGCGATCTTGGTCAACTCGGTAATATTCTTTTCTTTGAGTTCAGCAATGGTCATTGATCACCTACGGGAAATTTACAGGGGGGTGCGGCTGGAAGACTTGCAACTCGCGGGGGCAGGAGGCGGGGCTGTTTTAAGCAGCCCGCCGTTGCGCCTCAGCAAAATTTTCCGGCTCTGACAGAACGGCCTGCCGCTCCGCGCCAGCGATCCGGTCCAATACCTGATTCATGGTCTCTTGAATGCGGGTGCTAGGCCGATGAAACTTCCGCGTGGCCTTGGAGGCAAGCTGACAGAGCATATAACGGTTCCGCAAAGTATGTAAAGCTTCAAAAACACGATCAGAGCGCATGGCTGTAAACTTCTCCTTTTACGTTTGTTCGCCAGAGACCCTTCACTAAGTCAACCCAATACAGCGCCATCAGCTAGGCGTAAGTCACTATTTAAGATGGGTTTACACGGATTGAACGGGTCAATCCTATAGATGCTCCACCTACCCTGAAAGTTGCTTTTTTCTGGGTTTATGGCCTGGTTCGACGCAGGGGCAACGTCCAGCTTGGACCGCGAACGACTAACAAATCCGTTGGAACGCGCTAATGTAATGGCAAAAAGGCGAAGCGTCAAGGATTTCCTTCTGGTCCGCGATTAAACCGATTTAGCCCTTTGGTTCCCCGGTGAATCCCTTATTTGTCTTCTATTTGTGGGCCGAGTTTTCAGGATTCGGCCGATCCCCTCCATGGGTTTGGTATCTTCCCAAGGAACGAGTCAGCTTTGGTGTCTTGCATGAGTGATCTTTCACGAGAATCGACCCAATTTGACAGCAGCCCTGGGCGGCAGACGGGGCCGAACACTCGCCGCCTGGACGAGTGGCTTTCCGCCCTGGTGGCCCGCCGCGGGAGCGATCTTTTGCTCGTGGCGGGAGTGCCGGCGTCCATGCGATTCGAAGGGCAAGTGCAGCCGATCGGATCGGAAAAGCTCTCGAGCGCGGAAATTGAAGGCGCGGTCTTGCCGGCATTGATTCCGCGCGCTGTGCGGCAATACCAAGAAGGGCAAATCTCGGACTCTTCCTACCGGCTGGCGGGCACGGGACGGTTTCGCATCAATCTTCATCGGGAGAAAGGAATGGCTGCGGCGACGGTGCGTGCCCTGCCTGTCAGGGTTCCCTTGCTCGAGGAACTCCATCTGCCGCCTGCGGTGGAAGCGCTGTCGCGTTTACCCCGCGGCCTGGTTCTGATCGGCGGACCTGCGGGCTCGGGAAAGTCCACGACCGTGGCAGCGCTGGTTCATGAAATCAATCGCCGCGAAGCGCGCCACATCATCACCATCGAAGACCCGATCGAGTACGAGCATCAGCATCTAAAGTGCATCGTGGAGCAAGTAGAAATCGGGGTGGACGCGCCCGACTTCCCCACCGCGTTGCGCGCGGCCTTGCGGCAAGCTCCCGATGTGATTGTCGTTGGCGA
Source organism: uncultured Acidobacteriota bacterium (assembly GCA_963765755.1). Classification (GTDB taxonomy): domain Bacteria; phylum Acidobacteriota; class Terriglobia; order Terriglobales; family Acidobacteriaceae; genus Gp1-AA133. The sequence continues at coordinate 8,359 of CAVXXV010000012.1, forward strand.
AATGCGTGATGCGGAGACCATGCGCATTGCGGTCGCGGCGGCGGAAACCGGGCACCTGGTTCTCTCGACGCTCCACACGACCGACGTGGCTTCGACGATCGCCAGGATTTCCGATTCCTTCCCTCCCGAACGCCAGCCGACAATTCGGCAGGAATTGGCAATGGCGATCTCGGCCGTTCTTACACAGATACTTCTGCCCAGCAAGCGGGGAGGCCGTGTGCCGGTGGCGGAACTGTTGATGATCGGGTATGGCGCGCGCCAGCACATCCGCAGAAACGCCTTGCAGCACTTGCATCAGGAAATCACGATAACCAAGAACAAGGGATCGGTGAGCCAGGAAGAGTCGCTGCAACAGTTGGTACGACAGGGGGACGTGGACCGCGAGGAAGCGCTGCTGTACGCGGCGCATCCGGATGATTTGCTGAGCCTGATCAGATCCGAAGGAAAAATCTAGCGAGCTAGAACCGCGATGCGAATTGGACCGAAGAGCGCACCCAGTGAGGCTCGAACCAATCGGCGCCCCCAAAAGGACTATGGGCCGCGAAATCTGGAGCAGGCGGCAAATATTCGCAGTAGATCTCAGAATCTTTGTGCGCCCAACAGGGACTGTATTGAACGCATTTTTCGATCTCTGACCAGTGACATACGAGGCGCCCTTTAATGCTTTGCCACAGCGAACTCATGGTGAACTCTCCTCCACGCCCTGGCGAAGTTCTGTAGGAATTATAGGCGTATGGCGCGGGCCGGGAAATCCATTCCGAGTGGAGCATAAAGTCCAATCAGCATGGTGCCGCAAATTCGCGTCCGTTTTTTGGACGCTGACTTGGGATGTGCAGATGGCCAGCGAAAACGCGCCCCCACAAGTATTCCGGTCCCTGGTTAGCGCTACGAAGCGGCGCGAACCTGGGGCACCGTCGACTCTGCGTGGATTAGAACTCGAAATAGCCCGCCCGCACTGGGCGATCGTCGTCGGTTCCGGTCGCGGGCAGGAGGCCGACTACACCTCGCAGCGTTTCCCAAGCGGCTTGATTCAGTGCCGGGTCCGCGCCTACCAGGTCACGAATCATCTGCCAGGCCGCGATGTTGAGCGCTCCCTCGGGCGCCGGCCCCATTGCAAGTGACACCGAGCACTGGGAGCAAAAACAGATCCGCTGCGCAGTCGACTTCTGACGCGGGCGGATGCCCACCGTTTGCGCGAACATGTACACCGCCACTGATTTGTCGCCCGCCTCAAGTTCCCGACTGCAGCGAAGACAGTAAAGGTTCTCCAAAGTCCCTTCCTGGTAGCGATGTGATTTCCAATCGATAGTCTTGCCTGTGCGTCTCAGGCGCAAGTAAGCAAAGAGATTCCTGCTTGAACGTCCGCCCACCGGCATTCATGTAACGGATGTGGCTTCGGAGCCCTCCGCCAGTTTCCAGGAACCAAGCTGGGCGCTAGTCACGCGCAATGAACTTACGGCACTCTTCTGGTATGAGTACGGGAGACACGCGGCTCGGCACCGGCTGGAGGAAGCAGGCCCGGCTGTCTACTAACTTTGTCCGGCTGGAGCATCTGCGCCAATTGCGCGGATCGGAGCAAGTCGCTGCAATCTGTTACCGTCTGACCAAGCGGGGCATTGAATTCCTGCTGGTGCGTACGCGCGGTGGCCGCTGGACTTTTCCCAAAGGCAGTATCGAATCAGGGCTCACCCATGCTCAGGCGGCAGCACTCGAGGCATTTGAAGAAGCGGGAGTCCATGGGCGAATCGAGGAAGCAGCTTTCGCTCGTTATGTGCGCGTTAAACCTGCCTACGACCGTCATTCTTCCGAGATCGAGGTCGTCATCAACGCGCACTTATGCGAAGTTGCACGGCTCAGTCCTCCGCAAGAAGAGGGCCGGGACCCGACCTGGTTATCAGCCGAGAAGGCCAAGCGCCGCCTTCGCAGGGAGCGAGCGACGGACTTTGGCGACGACCTTGCCCGAATCGTCGATCGAGCCGTGGCGCGCATCCAACGGGTCTATCGCCAGGATCACACCAAACCGACATTCCGGGACCGAGCTGAAGTCATCGACATCGCCGACGCGCGAGTTACAGCCAGTCCAAGGGCAGTTCCCGTCGGAAAGCAAAGTTCCGGTCGCCTTTTGACTTCCGGCGATCAACCGTCAGCCAAAAATCGTAAGAAATAGCCATCCCCATCCTGGCAGAAATTCCCTTCCGCATTATTTGCGGGGTTCTGGCCTAAGCCCAGTAAGTGCGATCAAGTGTCCGGTATTGAATTGCCTCGGCAATATGCTTGGGTAGGATGGCAGGCTGCGATTCGAGATCCGCTACGGTACGAGCGACCTTAAGAATTCGGTCATGGGCGCGTGCACTCAGACCTTGCTGCGTCATCGCACGCTCAAGCAGGCGCTCGCAGTCCGCATTGAGTTCGCAAAACGTGCGCACGTGGCTGGAAGACATCTGGGCGTTGGAGTAAACCTTTTGACGGTTTCCGGCAAAGCGCTGTAGTTGGATCTGACGCGCCGCAATCACCCGCTCACGAATCCTGGTCGAGTCCTCGGGAATATTGGTGGAGCGCATTTCCTTGTAGTTCACAGCTGGCACGTCAATGTGGATATCGATGCGGTCCATCAGGGGCCCGGAAATTTTCGCCACGTAGCGCTGGATCATAGGTGGCGTGCAGCGACATTCGCGGGTACGGTCGTTGTGGAATCCGCAGGGACACGGATTCATCGCTGTGGCCAGCATGAAACGCGCTGGAAAGGTCAGGGACATAGCGGCACGGGCGATGCAGACCGTTCCATCCTCCAGCGGTTGGCGCATGACTTCCAGTACGTTGCGAGGAAATTCTGGCAATTCGTCAAGGAACAGGACGCCATTGTGGGCAAGAGAGACTTCCCCCGGCCGCGGAACCATTCCCCCGCCGATAAGCCCGGCATCCGAAATCGTGTGGTGCGGTGAGCGGAACGGCCGCACGCCCACGAGACCAGCACCCGGATCCAATACGCCCGCGACGCTGTGAATCTTGGTCGTCTCCAGCGCCTCCTCAAACGTAAACGGGGGCAGGATAGTCGGCATGCGCTTGGCGAGCATCGTCTTGCCCGAGCCCGGTGGCCCGATCATCAGGATATTGTGCCCGCCTGCACAAGCGATTTCGAGGGCACGCTTGGCCGTCTGCTGGCCACGCACGTCTTTGAAGTCGACGGGATAGTGCTGTGCCTCACCCAACAACGTGTCACTGTCAACTTTCAGCGGGGCGATCCCGTTGCCAGTATTCACGAAATGAATGACGTCGAGGAGCGACTTCACGGGATACACTTCGATGCCGCTCACCATCGCGGCCTCCCGCGCATTGACCTCTGGCACGATCAGCTTTCCGATCTTCTTGCCGCGCGTCTCAATTGCGATGGGAAGCGTCCCGCGGACGCCGCGCACGCCCCCGTCGAGCGAAAGTTCTCCGACAAAAACACAATCCAAAAGTTCCTTTTTATTCAGTCCCCCATACGCGCCTAGGATGCCAAGTGCCATGGGCAAATCGAAATCCGACCCTTCTTTGCGAATATCAGCCGGAGCAAGGTTCACGGTGATGTGCGTCGGTGGAATGTCGTAGCCGCAGTTGCGCAGAGCGGAACGCACTCGATCCCGGCTCTCCCGGACGGCGGCATCCGGTAACCCAACCGTGTGGAAATGATCTTCGTTGGTCTTGATTCCTGAAACATCAACTTCAACTTCGATAATGCTGGCATCGATCCCATAGACGGCGGCGCTGAAGGTCTTGTAGAGCATGAGCGCTAGGCGTGGCTGCGCAAACGGGCAGGCACACGCCCGTCTACGAATGCCTGTCTCAGCGTAGGCTGTGCGCGACAAAACAGAAGGTGATTGTTGTCACTTGGTGGCGTGACTCTTCGGGACGGCCCCTTTGTCCACAAACGTGCGCATCTTGTTTATCGAACAGGCGTTGCGTCGTTGATTTCAGGATGTAAATACGTTCTTTGCAAGCACGTACCAAGACTTCCAACAACTTATTCAAACGCAGTTCTGTTCTCTTTGCGTTCTGTGCTCTACGATGGCAACCAGATTCCCGAGTCCAGGGTTTGATGTCAGCCTGAGAAGTCCGGGACTAAACGATATGGCTGCGGAAAAGAACCAACCCCCAGGTTCGCAGCGGTCCCCGGGCCACCTGGAGCAAGAAGAAACCCGCCTGTGGCGCCTCGCCCTCTGGTTTATGGTACTGCTCGCGGCGGCGCTGGCGGCGGCTTTGTGGGAACCTCTGCAGGCGGTTCCCTATCACCTGGGCGTGATCGCCCCGGCCTTGCTGCTTCTGGTCGTGCTGTTTGCGGCCTACGTGTATGGGCGGCGTCGCGAAGTCTCCGACCTGAAAGTTCTTCTCAAAGATCTGCAGGACCGTGTGGGGGTTGCGCCCTCCGAAGAGCAACTGGATCAGCTCAGCCAAGTCATCCTGCGATCGCAGCGCAGCTTCAAAGAACTGATTGATTCCTTTGACGACATAGCCTGCGCCGTTTCTCTCGATGGCACATTCCGCACCGTAAACCGGCGTCTGACCGACCTGGTGCATCTGCAATATGCGGAAATCGTTGGGCACAAATTCGACGAATTCTGCGAGACTCCCTCGCGACAAGAGATCGAAACCGGAATCGGTCGCTTCCTCGAAAAGCGCCGCTGGGCGGGCATCGTGCCGGTCAAGCTAAAGAACAATTCCCGCGTTCTTTACTTCGATTGCGTTCTCAACGCCATCATCAAGGGAGATGAGGTGGTGGGCGCCAGCGTTCTGGCGCGCGATGTGACCGAGGAGCGCGAGAAGGAACGTCGATTCACTGAGCTCTTTGAAACTCTGCAGGAGGGTGTCTACTTCTGCACGCCCGAAGGCAAATTGCTGGACGGCAATCCCACCTTGATAACCATGCTCGGCTATCCCAACAAGGCTGAACTCCTGGCGGCGGATCCCAAGGCTCTGACCTTCGAACCGGAACAGAGCCCCGTTCTGGGTCGCGGAGCCGATGACCGTGGAGGTGTTCGTACCCGCGAAATCCGGTTGCGGCGGAGCGATGGAACGGCTGCGATTTGCCTCGACACATCGCGCGCCGTCTGGGACGAAGCGGGCGCGATCATACGCTACCAAGGCACCCTCACCGATGTCACCGAGCAGCGCAAGATGGAGGGACAACTCCGGCAGCAGGAGCAGTTCCGCCAAAAGTTGCTCGAGAGTTTCCCCGATCTGATCCTGGTCGTCGACCTGGAGGAGCGTTACACCTTTGCCAGTTCGCGAATTCGTGACCTGCTGGGGTATCGACCGGAAGAACTGGTTGGCAAGAAGATCGAGGACCTGCAAGATCACTCACCGGAATTCCTGTCTCTCTACCGCGATGTGTCGTCCGGCAAGCAGCTGTTCGCGGCCTCGGAATACGGCGCTCTGCACCGCGACGGCACCTGGCGGACCATGCGCGCCTCGGCCAGCCAGTTCTTCGACTCCGACAATAAGCTCAGTGGCGTGATCATGTCCATACGCGACATCACGGTTGAAAAGAAACTCGAGCAGCAGATTATCCAAAGCGAGCGTCTCGCCGCCATGGGACAGATGATTGGCGGATTCGCCCACGAGCTAAACAATCCGCTCACCGCCATTCTGGGCGTCAGCGAATTGCTGCGGGAGGGTGAATCCAACGAGAGTCGGGTCAAGCAACTCACGATGCTGCACCAGCAGGCACGCCGCGCCACCGAGATTGTGCAGAACCTGATGTACTTCTCGCGTCCACCCGCGCCCGGGAAGACTCCCGTCAATCTTAGCAAACTGGTCGACCGTACTTTGCACCTGCACGCGTACTCGCTGCGCAAGAGCAACATTACCGTCGATTTCCTGACCGAAGAGGGCCTGCCGCAGATCACGGGCGACCCGCATCAGCTCATGCAGGTCTTTCTGAACTTGATGTTGAACGCCGAGCAGGCCATCCGGGAAGCCAGAGACAAAGGCACGCTTCGTATCCGTTTGCGCAAGATTGATGGCCACATCCAAGTCACCTTTGAGGACGACGGACCCGGCATCTCTGCGGAAATCCTGCCCAACATCTTCGACCCCTTCTATACGACCAAGCGTCCAGGCCGCGGAACGGGACTGGGACTGAGTATCTGTAAAGCTGTTCTCAAGGAACACGCCGGCAATATCGAAGCTGCATCCGCCCCCGGCGGGGGAGCAGTGTTCACGGTCTCCTTGCCGATCCCGACCAAATCCTGACCTGCCTTATACTGGGCGTCCACCATGCAAGCGCTTAAGGGTCAGACCGCACTGGTCACGGGGGCTTCTCGTGGCATAGGTCGGGCGGTCGCTTTGCATTTAGCCAACGCTGGAGCCCACATCCTTCTGCACTATCACGCCAAACACGACGCGGCCCAATCGCTCGCCCAGGAAATCGGCGGCTCTCCACGACTACTGCAAGCCGATTTGCGCTCTCCTGAACAAATCGAGTCCATGGTTCGTTCGCTCGCGGACACGAAGCTCGACATTCTTGTGAACAACGCCGGCCTTTGGGGACCCACGCCGCTCGGCTCTACCGACCTTGAAACTCTGGAAACAATGCTCGACGTGAATGTGAAGGGAGTCTTCTGGCTGACTCAAAGCGTGTTGCCTGTTCTACGGGATGGCGCGAGAATTGTGAATATCTCCTCGATCGCCGGCAGAATCGGCCGGGCTGGCGGAAGAAGCATCTACGGCGCGAGTAAAGCAGCGGTGGATGCTTTCACCCGTAACTGGGCTCTCGAACTCGCTCCCCGAAAGATTCGGGTCAACGCTGTAGCGCCGGGCTACGTGGAGACCGATATGACGGCCGAGTACTTTGCCGACGAGAAGATTTTGAAGCATGCGATCGAACGCCAGCCCTTTGGCCGGCTCGCGCAGCCCGACGATGTCGCGAAGGTCGTCCTCTTCCTCTGCTCCCCGGAATCCAACTGGATCACCGGGGATTCCATCAACGTAAGCGGCGGATTCGTGGCCTGAGGCTCGCCCTCAGCGTTCCACCGCCATGGCTACCGCGTTTCCGCCGCCGAGGCAGAGCGCCGCAATCCCGCGGTGTACATCCCGCCGGATCATCTCGTAAATCAGGGTGACCAGCACACGCGCCCCGCTGGCCCCGATGGGATGGCCCAGCGCAACCGCGCCTCCATTGACGTTGACCCGACTCATGTCGAGACCCAGTTCGCGAATCACACCCAAGGCTTGGACGGAAAACGCCTCATTCAGTTCGTACAGATCCACCTCGTCCTTCTTCCAACCAGTCTTTTTCCAGATCTCCCGGACCGCTCCCACTGGCGCCATCATGACCCACTTCGGTTCGACGCCGCTGGTCGCTTGCGCGACGATGCGCACCATCGGTTTCGCTCCCAATTCCTTCGCACGATCGGCACTGGTGACCGCCACCGCCGCCGCGCCGTCGTTCACTCCCGGGGCGTTACCGGCCGTGACCGTGCCATCTTTCTTGAAGGCCGGCTTCAGAGAGCGCAGAACTTCGATGGTGGTGTCTTCGCGCGGTCCCTCATCCTTGTCGAAGATCACCGCGGGCGCGCCTTTCTTTTTCGCAGGCAATTCCACCGGCACGATCTGCGACTTGAAACGGCATTCCTTCATGGCCGCGAGCGCCTTGCGATGAGAGTTCAACGCAAACTCGTCCTGCTCCTCGCGCGTGATGCCGTACTTCTCCGCAACGTTCTCCCCGGTGATTCCCATGTGGTAGTCGTTGTAGATATCCCACAGTCCGTCATGGACCATGGAGTCGACAATCGTTGAATTGCCGAGGCGGTATCCCTTGCGCGCCTGCGGCAGCAGGTAAGGCGCATTGGTCATCGACTCCATGCCACCCGCCACCACGACCGAGCTGTTCTCGGTCTGAATTGCCTGGGTGGCGAGCGCCACCGCTTTCAGTCCCGAGCCACACACCTTGTTGATTGTCATGGCACCTGTCTCGGGAGCCAATCCACCAAAGATTGCGGCCTGTCGCGCCGGGTTCTGTCCCAAACCCGCGCTCACCACATTCCCCATGATGCACTCGTCCACTTGCTTGGGTTCGAGGTTCGCGCGCTTCACAGCCTCGCGAACTGCGATCGCTCCCAACTGCGGAGCGGTGAGATCCGACAAGCTTCCCTGAAATTTCCCCACCGGTGTCCGGCATGCCGAAATGATGACAACATCGCTCAAAGCCGCCATAAACCTGCTCCTTTATGAGTTCTCGCTCTTAATTATAGATGTGGGGTATGACGAAAAGTTGAAAATTGGGTTCGGGTGGGTGGATCCCGATAGCGCCCTTCATCATCGACTCGCTCGCGCGCATCATGTCGTGACACGTTGCATCATCGCTTGTGTTCATCAGTGTTCGGAACACGTGCGATGAAGTGATGCTCGAAGACTTTTTGTCGTAAGAGTACTCGCGGTGACTTTAGTGCATGGTTGAGACCAACATGCAACACCATTTTTCTCTTGACATCATTTTTCATTGACTCTATACATTCCAATAGTTGCAACAAAAGACCGTTGCATAGTCCATGAACAATGGAAAGGGAGAATAGATCAATGGCAACCAAGAAGAAGGCAGCTAAGAAGAAAAAGAAACACTAGAAGTCGGCTTTAAAAAGGCAAATGGGGGACGCCCAAAGCGTCCCCCAAAGTTTTTTGCGACGGATCATTCAATTGTTTGCGGCGCGGGTGCTGGGCGAAATGCTGTGCAGAGGTTTTTCCGTTGCCGGGCAGAGATTGCGATAGGAGCAGAACCGGCAGTGATACCCGGGGGTTGGGTCGAAGTCGCCTTCCAGGACCCGCTGCGCCACGTCTTCAACTTTCGCTCGCGCTCCGTCAAGTTGCAACCGGTCCCGACGCGTTGCGATCGACCTGTTCTCTTCGAAGTTGTAAAACACCAGCCGCTCCGCCTCGTAACCCCACTTTTCCCGCGCGGCCATTGCATAGATGGAAAGCTGCAGGCTGTCGTCGGCATCTTCCTGGGCGCGCGGCTTGCCGGTCTTGTAGTCCACGATCACTACCCGCCCGTTTCCGAGGTCGTCGATCCGGTCGATGCGGCCCACCACGGTTGCCGTCCCTAACTTCACCTCGAAGCGCTCCTCAGTGTGCAGCACGCGCGGTGTGGCCGACCGCTTGGCAATGGCCAGAAAGTCCCGCAACTGCTGCACCCCCTGCCGCTCATAAAGCTCTCGCTGATAAGGATCCTCGATCACGGCCTGTGCGAAATCCGAGCGGAATAGCTCGATGACCTCGTCTTCTGACAATGGACGCTCCAGTCGCACCGACTCGTAGTAAGTTTTGAGCACCATGTGCATCGAAGCACCGTAAAGCATCGCGGCCGGGACATCGCGCGGGATTCTCCACTCCCGTTCCAGTTTGAATTGCAGCGGACACACCTCGTAACTCTCCACTGCGGTCGCACTCAAGCGCGTGATCGGGAACGCTGGAGGCATCTCCAGCCACTCGGTCGTGCGTGAAGCAAACGCCGGCGGCGGCGCTGCCGAGCCAAACAATTCGGGCTGGAACTCCCGGGGGGCGCGTTGCACCCGACAAGACTCCAGCACGACATTCTTTGCCAACTCGCGGGCGAACCCGGGAGGAGTCTTCTCCTTCCCTGTTCCCTGCTTGCCATAGAGAACGAGCGAGTCGCGAGCCCGGGTCATCGCAACGTAGAACAGGCGACGCTCTTCCTGGTCATGGAGCGTCTTACCATCGATTTCCGGTGTGGAATCGACATCCCGAAGCGCCTGCGGAAAATCGATAAGCGACTCCTTAAACGCCGCGGGAAACGATCCCGACGCCGCCCGGATCACGAACACGTGCGCAAACTCGAGCCCCTTGGCCGAATGGGCGGTCATCAGCCGTACCGCGTCCTGTTCGTCTGATTGCAGGCAGACCGTTCCGCGCGCCTCGCGGAAGAACCGCATGTACTCCAGGAACTCCCCAACTCCGCCCGTCTTTGTGAGAGGTTTACCCTCCCAATCGTCGACGAACTTCATCACCGCGCGCAGCGGGGGCAAAGTGCGGTCAAAGCCAAAGGTCCTTACAACGATCTCCAGGGCTCCAGAGGTCTTTGCTCCCGCAGCGCTGATCTCTTCGCGGACCCTGCGAAGCGTCGTGAGCACCGCAGGGCCGCCTTCGACCTGTCCGAGAAGGACCGCGAGCGTTGTGGGCTGGCCCTGTGGTGAATCCCGGGGAATCGCACGCAGGGCTGCGCGGAAATGTTCCGGATCGATTCGGAACTGGGGCAAGGCTGCGACCCTCAGAAGGCTGGCCGCATCAGCAGTCGAATCGACCGCACCCAGACAGGCGAGCAGATCGCGCACCTCGGGCGTATCCAGCACGTCCATGTTCTCGATCGAAAACGGAACTCCCTTCTCGACCAGTTCCTTGGCGATTTCGTCGCGATGAAAATGCGAGCGGTAAAGAATGGCAAAGTCCTTCCACCGGCAACGTAACAGCCGCCGCTGTTCCTGAATGACGGCCACGATGTCAGTAGCCTCGAAATCCCGCCCGCTGAGAGGGACAATCTCCACCGGTACCCCTGACAACGGCTTGCCCTCCTCACGGGCCTTTTCTTCGCGAGCCGACCGCAGAGGTGTGCGCTTGTAGTTGAGATTCCCCCCTGGCCCTCCGGCTGTGAAGACAGGTGGATTACGGTCAATCAACGCAAACGCGCACTGCAGAATGGGACTCAACGAGCGCTGATTCTTTTCAAGCACCACCAACCGGGCCCCAGGAAAGTGTCGCTGAAATAATCCGAACGCTGCGCTCGAAGCTCCTCGAAAGTGGTAAATCGCCTGATCCGGATCGCCTACGGCAAAGACGTTGTGCTCGTCTCCCGCCAAGGCCGCCAGGATCTTTACCTGCGCAAAGTTGGCGTCCTGGAACTCGTCCACCAGGATAAAGCGCGCCCTCTTTCTCTCCGTCGACAGCACCGCCGGATCCTGTTGCAGCAACTCGTAAGCCTTGGTAATCATGTGGCCAAAGGTTCCGAGATTATCCGCCTGCAACATGCGCTCGACCGTGGTAAATACGAAGCCAATCTCCTGACAACGCCCCAACCTCTCTTCGTCGCTAAGGGAAACCGCATCTTTGGATTTCGTCACGCGGGGAACGGGAAGTGCACCGCATCCCAGCTTCCCCACGTATTCGGCGTACATCTCTGGCCCCACCAGCTCATCCTGGCAATGCCGCAAGAACTCGAGAAGATCGTCGAGGAATTGAGTAACGTTCGCGGCACGCACGAAATAGTTGAGGCCCAGTTCCCGGATCCGTTTCCGCAGAAAGATCCAGAGGTCCTTATCGTCCAGCACGCGGAATCCGCGCCCTTGGGTTTTCAGCAGTTCGTTGCAATACGCATGGAACGTGACGGCGCGCAGCCCCGAAACGTCCGTGCCGCGGAGTTCTGCCTGCACGCGCTCGCGCATCTCTTTCGCCGCGTTGTCGGTATAAGTGAGGCTGAGGATTTCTGAAGGACGGGCATGCCCTTCCCGGATCAAGGCTGCAATCCGATGGGTCAGAACCGTGGTCTTACCAGTGCCGGCCCCGGCGACAACCAGCATCGGACCATGGACGTGTTCGATGGCTTCCCGCTGGCGCTCGTCGGGCGTTACGGAAGCCGCGCGGGCGGTGGACTTCGTGGGGGCCATTCACCCGAGGATAGCAGAGCGGCGTGTGAATCCTGTTGTGCGAAACTTCGCCTAGGAAAGCTCGGCAAATGCAATTGCAGTGGCGGCAATGGCCGCCGTCTCCGCCCGCAGAATAGTCGGCCCCAGGGATGCCGAGACCCATCCCCGCTTCGAAAACAACGCGAGTTCGTCTTCCTTCCATCCGCCCTCCGGCCCGAGCGCAAGGAGCATCTCGCTGGCCGGAGAGTGTGTTGCCAGGGAATCCTTAAGAGAGACCTTCTGCTCCGACTCCGCGAGCACGATTCGAATGCTGGCCTTGAGCTCTACCGCATCATGAAGCTTGAGGGGAGAATCAACTTCTAAAGACGCCGTACGCCGCGCCTGCTCCGATGCCTGCTGCGCCATTCGCCTCCAACGCTCGACCCGCGTGTTGGCAGCACGAGCCAGATGCGCGTCGGTCCGGCCGGCAATCACCGGAGTAATCCTGGCGACGCCCAGCTCGGTGCATTTCTCAATGGCCCACTCCATGCGATCAAATTTGAAGATCGCCATCAGCAGGCTAATGTGCGCAGCCTTCGCCTGAGGAAGTTCCTCGCCAAGTTCGAACTCCACGCGGTCCGGGCTAACGGACGTAATGAGGCCGGAACGCGGACGCCCTCCGGCCACAACTTCGAAGCTTTGACCAACCCGCGCACGCAACACCACCGCCAGGTGTTCGGCGTGCGCGCCGACCAGCGCGGCATGATCATCGGAAAACTCGTCGGCAATCCAGCGGCGGCGGGTCATCGTGTGAAGGGGGTGAAGAGCGGGCGCCCCCGCCCGCGTGTACGCGGTTCAGCTATCCAAAGATGTCCTTCATCTTTTCGACCAGCGTGCTTCGCTGCGGCTTATTCTCAATTCGCGTAAGCCCATCGAGTTCCTGTAACAGTTCCCGCTGACGCTTGGTGAGCTTGGTCGGCGTCTGGGACCGGACTTCCACAAAAAGATCGCCCTTTCCCCGCCCCTGCAGCACCGGGACACCCTTGTTCTTGATGCGAAACGTCGTGCCCGATTGTGTCCCTTCGGGAATCTTCAGCGCCTGCTCGCCTTCGAGGGTCGGCACCTTGATCTCCGCCCCAAGTGCGGCCTGCGTAAACGAAATCGGAATCACGCAGTGAAGGTCGTTGCCCTCGCGTGCGAAGAAGGCGTGCTCTTTCACGTGAAGAACCACGTAGAGATCGCCGGGGGGGCCACCAAATGCTCCGGCCTCGCCATATCCGCTGAACCGGATGCGCGTTCCGTCCTCGACTCCAGCCGGGACCTTCGCTTCAACCGTCCGCTGATGCAGAACACGGCCTTCGCCCTTGCACTTGGCGCACGGATCCGTGATCACACTGCCCAGCCCCTGGCACGTGGGGCAGGTTCGAGCCATCGAGAAAAATCCCTGCTGATAGCGTACTTGCCCTCTTCCCTGACAGGACCGGCAGGTCACCGGGGCCTTTCCAGGAGCAGCGCCCGAGCCGGAACATTCTTCGCAAGCCTCGTGCCGGCGCACATTCACTTTCGTTTCTGTGCCGAAGACGGCTTCCTCAAACTCAAGCGTGAGGTCCTCCCGGAGGTCGGGACCACGTTGAGCCCTCGTTCGTCGGCGTCCACCACTGCCACCGAACATCTCTCCGATACCAAAGAACTCGCCGAAGATATCGCTCAGATCCTGAAATGCACTTGGATCAAACCCGCCGCCGGCCGACGACGACACGCCCGCGTGACCAAACCGATCGTAGGCGGAGCGTTTGTCGGCGTCGATCAGGACTGCGTACGCCTCTGTTACCTCTCTAAACTTCTCTTCCGCATCCGGATTGTTGGGATTCCGGTCCGGATGGTATTGCATAGCCAGTTTGCGGTACGCGCTCTTAATTTCCTGCTCAGCGCACTGGCGCTCTACACCCAGTACTTCGTAGTAGTCGCGTTTGACGTTACTCGCCAGAATGACCTTCCTCCTGCTGGAAAGGGAAAAATATTGTTCGTTAGTGCTTGGGATTCTGCGCGACTTTCACCATCGCCGGCCGGAGCAGCCGATCTTTCAGTTTGTAACCGCGCTGTAGTTCATCCACTACTTGATGGTCCGGTGCCTCTGTGGTTTCGACCATCTCGATGGCCTCATGCACGTGCGGATCGAAGCGCTCTCCCTTGGCCGGCACCGCCCGCACCCCCAATTTCGCCAGAGCATCCTGTATCTGCTTGTAAATCAGTTCAACGCCACTGCGGAACTCGTTCGCCTGGCTTGCCGGAGCCTGCAATGCACGCTCAAAACTGTCGAACGCTGGCAACAAAGCCTTGATGGCGTCGGCAGTCGCAAAGTCGCGGAACTCCTGCTGTTCGCGCGCGGCCCGCTTACGCGCGTTTTCAAACTCGGCTTGCAGGCGGGCGAGTCTATCCAGCAACGTGTCCCGCTCAGCCTTCAGCTTCTGCAATTCGCTCGCTTCAGCCGGCTGAGGACCGCTAGCGGCAGCCCCGATTTCGATCTCCTGAGTATCGTCCGAGGCAGGCAGCTCGTGTTCCAGATCCAACTCCTGCGAATCCATTTTCGATTTCCCGTTCGTCTTTCCCATAAAGCGGTTACTACTCCGATTCGTTCAAAATTTTGTCGAAGAGGCGCGCAATGTATGACACCGCCGTCATCGTGTGCTGATAATCGATTCGTGTGGGGCCAATGACAGCCAGCGATCCCATGACCTCGCTACCCACGCGAGCGGGCGCCCCGATCAGCACGAAGTTGCTCATGGACGGCACGGCCTCATCCAGCCCGATGACCACGCGCACCGCTTCCTGCTTCACATCCAGGTACGCCTCCAGCAGCTGAACGATCTTTCCCTTCTCCTCGAGCGTCTTCAGCATCTCCTGCAACCGCTGCCGATCCTGCTCGTTCGCGACCAGATTGGATGCCCCTTCCACGAACACGGTCTGCACACCCGGATCTGAGGCCAGCGCACCTTGCTTGTAAAGTTGTTCCAACGACTGCATCAGCCGGTCGTACTCACTGCGTTCAGCTTCGAGCCTTCTCTGCAACTCGGCTCGCATGTCATTCATGGTCCAACCGCGGAAATTTTCGTTAATGTAGCGAGCCGCCGCGTCTAGATCAGGTTGGGAGATGTCGAGTCGCAACACCCGATCCCGGACCAATCCAGACTTCGTAACCACGACCGCTAGAACCTTCTGATCCCCGAGCCGCGAGAAGTAGACGTGCTCCAGCGCATTCTTCGCACCCGGCACCGCGACCGCAACCCCAACGTTCTTCGAAATCAGCGACAGCACGCGTGAGGTACGTTCCAGAAATTCCGCAGCGTCCGTCGTTCCGGCCAAAGACTCGCGAATGATGTTCTCGTCGCCAGCCGATAGATGCGTCTCGCCGCTAATCTGTTCGACGTAGTATCGATAGGCTTCTGTGGTTGGCACTCTCCCTGAGGATGTGTGTGTCTGTTCGAGGAACCCGGCCTCCGATAAGTCAGCCATCACGTTGCGGATGGTCGCCGGACTGAGCCCCTCACGATTGGAACGCGAGAGCACGCGGGAACCAACCGGCTCGCCCGTGGCGATAAACGTCTCCACGATCGCGGTCAGAATCTCCCGTTCACGGTTCCCAATTGTCCCCGGAGGCGCCATAACTCCTTGTATCATCTTGAGCAGGACGCCGGAAGTGACGAATACGGCGTCGTGCAGCTCTCGACTAAATTCTTTAGATGCAAAAACTTAGGATTCGACTCACGATCGAATCCTGACATCGATTCTAGGAAGCTGAGTGGAACACTGTCAAGCGTTGGCACTCTTGCGAGTTGAGTGCTGAAGTCTGCAGTGTCTTTTAATTAGCATGTTGCCGGTACGCTATTCTGTCGACCGCATCGCACCGACGGTACAAAACAATGCGAAAACTCCATGTGGTGGTTATTGGAGCCGGAGCCTTCGGGGGATGGACTTCGCTCTACCTATTGCGCGGAGGCGCGCGGGTAACGCTTACCGATGCCTGGGGACCCGGAAACTCCAGGGCCTCCTCAGGGGGCGAGACCCGTATCATGCGCGCAACCTATGGCCCCGATCAACCCTACACGGCTCTGGCAGCGAGCGCGCTCCACCTGTGGACCGCCAACGAACGGAAATGGAAACGCCGATTCCTTCACCGCACTGGCGTCCTGTTCATGGCAGCCGGTCACACCGATGGATGGGAAGCCGGTTCGCTCGCCGTGCTGACGGAAGAGAAAATTCCGCACGAGCGCTTGTCCCGCCGCGAATTGATGGAGCGCTGGCCGCAAATCAACTTCGAAGGCATCGACTGGGGCCTTTTCGAACCGCAGAGTGGTTACCTTCTTGCCCGATCATCCTGCCAGCAGGTCGTTGACGGCTTTATCGCAGAAGGTGGCAGATATCGCCAGGCCGCGGCGCTCGAAGACAATCTGGATGCGGGATCGCTGAAGACCGTGGCGCTCTCAGACGGATCCACCCTTCGCGCCGATCGTTTTGTATTCGCCTGCGGTCCATGGATGGGGAAACTCTTTCCCAAGACTATAGGAGCCAACCTTCAGTCCACGAAACAGGATGTGTTCTTTTTCGGAACTCCGCCCGGTGACGCGCGATTTGATGAGGCGCATGTGCCGGTCTGGGCCGACAATCGCCAGCCGTTCATGTACGGCATTCCCGGCAACCAAGGCAGAGGATTCAAGATCGCCGACGACACGCGCGGCCCCACGTTCGACCCCACTCGTGGCGAACGCCGTATCAGCGACGAAAGTCTGCAACGCGCAAGGGATTACGTTACCTTCCGCTTCCCCGCGATGAAGAATTCACCGCTCGTCGAAACCCGCGTCTGCCAGTATGAACAAACACCCGACAGCGACTTCATCGTTGACCGTCATCCTGCTGCGGAGCATGTTTGGTTGGTGGGCGGAGGCTCAGGCCACGGCTTCAAACATGGCCCCGCCCTCGGAGAACTGGTCGCAAAACACGTGCTCAAAGACACGCTGCCCAACCCACGCTGGGCTCTCAGCCGTTTTGCGAAGAAATCGTAGAGCTACCGAGATTCAGCAGGCGAGTGCCTTGTGTTCGTCTGTGGTTCTACTGAATCTGAATCACGCTATCCCCAGACTGAGCCCGGATCTCATCCACCCGGGAAACCACCCTCCGAGCGAACTCGTACAACGACTTCGCATGCGGAGCATTCTCGCCATCGAGCACCGCCGGCTTACCGGTGTCGCCGCCTTTCCGCAACTCCGGATCGAGCTGGATCGCGCCCAGAAACGCGACGCCGAATTGCTGCGCCGTTCTCTCCGCGCCTCCACGCGAAAAAATATCCACCTCGTGTTGGCAATGCGGACACACGAAATAACTCATGTTCTCGACCATGCCAATCAGGTCGACCTTCATCTGGCGGAACATCTCAATCGCCTTGCGCCCGTCCTGCAGAGACACATCCGACGGCGTCGACACGACCACCGCGCCAGTTAATGGAACTGTCTGCACTAAAGACAACGCGACGTCTCCGGTGCCGGGAGGAAGGTCGATCACCAGGTAGTCCAGTTGTCCCCACTCCACAGAATTCAGGAACTGGCGAATGATCTGGTGCAGCATCGGCCCGCGCCAGATGATCGGTTTATCCCCCGGGTTCAGAAAACCAACCGAGATTACCTTCAACCCCTGCGCGAGAATGGGTTCAATGCGTTCATTGCTGACCGCTCGTGGCTGAGCATTGGTCCCCAGCATCAGGGGCACATTCGGACCATAGACGTCCGCATCCAGCAGGCCGACCTTGTACCCCATCTTGGACAGTGCCAGCGCAAGATTGACAGACAGGGTGGTCTTCCCGACCCCCCCTTTCCCGGATCCGACTGCAATGATGTTCGACACCCCGGGCAATGGTTGAGGGGCGGGTGGTTGCTGACCAGGGGAATGCATGTGACTCACGGACTCACCTTCCAATCGGGCCGCCTACCGACAGCCAACCTTTGATTATACAAGGCAATTTCGGGGGATTCTCAGGCTGGCAAAAGCTGAGAAAGCAAGGCTACACGGAGAGGTACCCGCCATCGACGGGCATCGCCGCTCCGGTCACCCATGCCGCCTCATCACTGGCCAGATAAACCGCCATGCCTGCGATGTCTTCGGGTTCGCCCAGTCGCCCGATGGGATGCACGCCGATCCGCTCGCGGCGCACTGCGCTGGGATCCGGAGCCTTGCGAATAACTTCGGCCGTCAAGTCCGTCTCTACGAACGATGGGCAGATTGCATTCACGCGAATCTTGTCGGGTCCGTGGTCGATGGCCATGCATTTGGTGAGAAGCACAATCGCGCCCTTGGAAGCCGCATAGGCCGCGCGTAGTCGAGCCCCGTTGATTCCGAGCACAGAAGCCACGTTGATGATGGCTCCTCCCCCGGCCTTTCGCATGTGGGGCAGCACAGCCCGCGACAGCAACCACACGCCCCGAACGTTGACGTTAAACGTCTGGTCCCACTGGTCCTCGGTAATCTGCTCGGCCGTGCCGATGTGCAGCACGCCCGCGTTGTTTACCACCACATTAAGACCGCCAAACTGCCCGGTCACTTGTGACAAGATCCGGTCGATATCGGTTTGCGTCGACACATCTCCGCAACATACCAGCGCCGCGTCGCCGGCTTGCCGCGCAACCAGGTCGAGAGGTTCCTTGCGTCGACCCACCAGGGCTACCTTCGCGCCTTCGCGCACAAAAGCGAGCGCAATCGCGCGTCCAATGCCCGTGCCGGCGCCGGTGATCAGTGCGATTTTGTTTTCGAGGCGAGCCAAGCGGACTAATGTATCAGGGACGAGGAAGAACGGTCCCGGATTTCGCGACTTCCTAGTACCCTTCCCCCTCCAATTGCACCTTCCCGCGAAACATTCGATAGACAAATACGAAGTACCCCAAAGCAATCAGCATCCCAGGGATCCACCATGCCAGTCCGACACGAAGCCCATGGACGCCAGTCGCCGAGTTATAGATGGTGAGGTTGTATGCCGGGTTGGTACTGGCCGGCAGCACCACGGGATATAACGCAAACACCGCCCCGACCAGCATGCCTGTGATGTAGACACACGACGCGAGGAAAGCTTGTGTCTCTTTCCCCTTGCGCGTCGCCAATAGCATCACTATGAGGCTCCCAAACACAACCAGGGGAATCAGGAATCCGATCGGATATCCCAAATAATTTTCTTTGATTGATGGGCGTACGAACCACGTGGCCACCAGGCTCACCAGCGTGAGGATGAGCTGCACGGGCCAGACTCCCAAAGCCAAAGCTCGGCACTTGTCCGCTAGTTCCCCCTCGGTTTTCAGCAGAACGTAGAGCGCACCGTGGGCCGTTAATGTCACCAAGGCCACCACACCGGCCAGCACCGTGTACCAATCCAGAATTCCGGGATGTGGTCCCAGTTTGAAGTTGGTCCACAAAGGCTCAAAGAAGTAGCCATCAGACCCGAGCGGGACTCCGCGGATCACGTTACCTAGCGCTGCTCCAAAGAAAATCGCGAGCAGAGCACTAGAGATGCAGAACACCACATCGAAGAATCCCTGCCATACCGGATTCTCCATGTGTGCACGCAACTCAATGCCGATCCCGCGCAGCATGAGCAGCCACAGAACCATCATCAGTGGCAGATAAAACCCGCTGAAGGCCGACGCGTACAACTGCGGATACGCGAAATAAAGCGTTCCTCCGGCCGCCAGCAGCCACACTTCATTTCCATCCCATACCGGCCCGATCGAACGCAATATCCTGCGCCGATCGTCCACCGTCCGGCCCGCATACAAATAGAGAATGCCTGCACCCAGGTCGAACCCATCCAGTACCACGTAAGCCGCGATCATCACCGAAACAATGACGAACCATACAGTTGGCATCGGATCCCTCTAGTGTGCAGCCGTCGGCAATGCGACGGGTCCGTTCTCGATTTCGCGCCGAACCAGGAACAGAAAAAGAATTCCCAGCACCATGTACATGCCCATGAACCCCAGCAGCGTGAACAGACCGTTCCCGGCCGAGACCAGCTTGGAGAAGCCATCGGCGGTGCGCATCAGCCCGTAGACCAGCCAAGGCTGGCGTCCGATTTCGGCCGTCATCCAACCCGCGGTGTTCGCGATGTACGGAAACGGCAAGCTCAGGAGAAGCACCCAGAGCATCCACCGCGCGCGAAACAGAGCTCCCCGCCATAGCAGGAATGCCGCGATCACCATGATTGCGATGAAGATCGTGCCCAGGCCCACCATGATGTGATACGAGTAGTAGAGCAACGGGATGTTATCGGGCCACGTGTCTGGCGGGAACGCATTGAGGCCTCGCACTTCTGCCTCCCACCGGCGATAGGTCAGAAAACTCAGCATCCCTGGCAGCACCAGCGGGTTGTCAATCTTGCGCTGCGGAACATCCGGCTGGCCAATCAACACCAGCGGTGCGTTCGGGGCACTTTCGAACAGCGCCTCCATAGCCGCCAGCGTGGTCGGTTGTATGTGGGCCAGCATTCTGCCCTGCCCATCCCCGGTTGGAAATAATTGCAGAATGCTTGCGATTACACCTGTCGTCACGCCCACGCGAACGAAGATGCGCCCATGCTCTTCCCATTTCCCCCAGAGTAGATAAAAGGCGCCCACCGACGCCATCACGAAGGCGCCAGTGATCACGGCTCCGCACATGTTATGGGCGTATTGCCACCAGGCCCACGGATTAAGCACAAGTGCCCAGAAGCTGCTGAGTTGCACGGATCCATCCGGAGCGGTGAAGTATCCCACCGGATTCTGCATCCAGGCATCGGTCGCGATAATGAAGAATCCCGAAAGCCACGAGCCCAGACACACCGCCACCGCCGACCACCAGTGTGCTTTCGCACTCATTCGCTTTTCGCCATACAAGAACAATCCAAGAAACGCCGACTCCAGGAAGAAGGCAAACATCCCTTCCATTGCAAGAGTCTGGCCGATGACTCCACCGGCAAATCGGGAGAAGTGCGACCAGTTCGTCCCAAATTGAAATTCCATCGGGATGCCGGTCACTACGCCAATGACGAAGTTGATCCCGAAAATGCGAGCCCAGAACCTGGCCGCCTGGCTATAAGTATCGTCATTGCGCCGGAGGGCCAGCGTTTTAAGCACGACGATCAAGGGCGCCAGCCCCATCGTCAACTGCGGAAACAGGTAGTGGAAGGTAACGGTAAAGGCGAAGTGCAAGCGGTGAATCAGGAGTGCGCTGTCCATAAGGAAATCTTGCAGGAACCGGGCAAGAAATACGAGTATGCCGGGACCGGCGACCCCCAGGATGTGACGGTGATCACATAGACGGCGTCAGCGCGGGTCGCTGCGCCGCCGCTCCAACTCTGCACGCCGCGCCTCGCGCCGACGGCCCGCGTCCTCGTATCGCCTCTTTTGCTCGTCGGTTTCTGGAATCACCGGAGCCACCTGCACTCGGCCGCCCTTGCCATCCACGGCAACAAACGTCAAATGGGCGGAGGCCACATGCTCGCACTTGTCCCGTATATAATCTTCGACCCAGACCTTCACGCCCACTTCCATCGAGGTGTGGAACACGCGATTCACTGAGGATCGAAGCGTGACCAGCGAGCCAACGCGAACCGGTATCAAAAAATCGATGTGATCGACCGAGGCCGTGACCACGTAGGCGCGGGAGTGCCGATGCGCCGCCATGGCGCCCGCCATATCGATCCAATGCATCAACCGCCCGCCCAGCAATGCGATCAACGGATTGGCATCGTTGGGGAGCACGATCTCGGTCATCTCTGATTGCGAATCCCTCACCGGGCGTGGAACCAGGAAACCAGGTTCGCTCATGGAAATTCTCGCCCCGGAACGCCCAGCGAGCCCTGAAATCTCGGCTTGCTAAGCCATGATTCCAGGAAACACTCCGCCATCTTCTGGATCCGCGAGTCTGGATGAGAATTCGCGCACGTCCCATCCTGGACTCGGAACTCCAGATTCCCATGTTCGACGGGCAAATGATTGCGCTCGCAAACGAATGTTACGAGGACACGGGCCTCGTTCTCACGGGATACGGAAAACCGAATTGCATCGGAGTTCCGCTGTGTCGGCAAGCGCGGGCAATTCGAAGCGTAACCGAGGCTACAGTCCTGATGCAGCCTTTCTGGCTCAGGCATTGCCCCCTCGTGACCGGGAGCTGTGCAATGTCCATCCCATCCCGAGCCCAGCGGCAAACGGTCAGGATGAATCCATGCGCCTTCCATCGATCTCGCAGTAGGCATGAAGAACGGACAAGCCACCTGGAAACTCCTTCAATCAATCAGGGTTGTGTATTGACCCGTCATTGTACTCAGTCACACCGGCACTCGCCACTGAAGGAAATGAGGCGACCACACTCCGCACTGTGAATGTAGTACTCTCCTCCTTGAGAAGCGGAAAAAACGAATGGACCGTATCGCAATCCTCTCCGAAATCCTTACACAAAACCCCAACGATGCCTTCGCACGTTACGGACTGGCGTTGGAATACTCCAACGGCGGAAATGTAGAGCAGGCGATGCAGGAGTTCGCCAAGCTGCTCTCCGTTCACCCCGACTACACTGCAGGCTACTTCATGGCCGCGCAGACCTTGGCAAAAGCAGATCGCCTCGACGAAGCCAGGAAAATGCTTGGCGATGGGATTCTCTCGGCCAAGAGAACCGGGAACGCGCATGCCCAGTCGGAAATGGAAGGCATGCTCGCCGACTTGGGATAGGAACGCCTGCCGCACCCGGAAGTTATTCCATTCGCAGCATGGCTCGCTCCACGATCCCCGGAAGCAGTTGGTAGATTTTCACGACCGGGTGCATCGTCCATGGCACGATCACTTCCCTCTTCTTCTTTCGATAGCCCGCCAACGTTGCCCGTGCCACCCGCTCGGCGCTGATTCCACGGACCGCCGCAGGCCGAACTTTTTTCAATTCCTGGCCGCGAACGGCATTGGCGCTGAAATCCGTTCGGACGTATCCCGGACACACCGTAAGAACGTTCACATTTCTCTTCCGCAGCTCGATGCGTGCGGCCTTTCCCATAGCATTCAGCGCAAACTTGGTCGCGGAATAGCCGGAGCTGTAAGGCAATGGAATGTGGCCCGCCACGCTCGAAATATTGATCACCGTCCCTTCGTTTTGTTGTTTCATCACAGGCAGCACGGCTTGCATCGCTGAAATTGCGCCGAAGAAATTCGTTTCGAACATATCCCGCAGCGCCGTCATGTCCATGTGGGCAACCGAATCGATCAAGCCGTGCCCAGCGTTGTTGACCCACACGTCGATGCGCCCGAAATGATGAAGTGTCAGGCCGATGACCCGATCGATCTCTTCGCGATGACGGACGTCGCACGACAGCGCCAGCGTTCGTTCTGTGTGGCCAACCCGATCCCGCGCAGCCTCTGCACGGCCGGCATCTCGCGATAACATCACGACGCGGGCGCCCTGATGGACAAAAGCCTTGGCAATCGCTTCTCCGATTCCCATCGAGGCGCCAGTGACCACCACCACTTTATTCGCAATTTCCATGCATGGCTTTTAGTCGGACCTCGCGGGCAAGTCAAGCGGCAGTTGTACAATCGGTGCAACGCCGCTCTTGGTTCGTGCTATTTGTCCTCGGAGGCCGCTTGGATTCCCTGCTCGCTTTGTTTCCACTGGAAGTCGTGCTGTTCCCTGGCACGCCCTTGCCGCTCCATATTTTCGAGCCTCGGTACAAGGAGATGATCGGGGAATGCCTGGATCAAAAGAAGCAGTTCGGCGTTATTCGCGCTCAGGAATCAAATCTTGCAGACGTGGGTTGCACTGCGGAAATTCTGGCCGTGACCAAGACTTATGAGGACGGTCGCATGGACATCGTCGCCGAGGGCCGCGACCGTTTTGAACTCCTCGAAGTCAACCAGGAACGTGCGTTCCTGCGTGGGTCAATCCTGTTGGTGCAGGATGACCCCGACCGTCCCTCGCCGGACGAACGTTCTCGGGCCATCGAATTGCACCGTCAGATCCTGGCCTTAGCCAATGCTCAACAGGATCTTCCTGAAGGCGAGGACGCGGCTCTTTCCTATCATCTTGCCGGTTCTCTGCCGCTGGATCTCGACTTTAAACAGAAATTGCTCAGCCTTCGATCGGAAGCACGTCGGATTCACACTGTGATCGAGTATTTCGAGGGCATACTCCCCAGCCTGCTCCGCACCATGACTATCCGGCAAAAAGCCGGAGGCAATGGGCACGCACACTAATCAACATTTTCCCTGCACGACGATCCTTCGATTGAATTTAAGGCGGAAATTAAATCAGTAAAATCCGCCTTGAGAGCCGGTCACCCGGGCGCGGCGGGCAGGATGCCAAGCGTATAATCACTCTCACGTTCGTAATCTGTGGGGGTCCCGATTATGAGTCTTCCTCGCACTCTGGGCGAGTTGCGGCCAAGTCCATTCTCCGAACAACGTCTCCGGAATCGTCGAGTCAAGGACGAACTGCGCGAAAATCTGATAACTCGCCTGCAAGGAAAGTGTCCGATATTTCCGGGCATCGTCGGCTATGACGATACGGTCGTCCCCCAGCTGGTGAACGCGATACTCTCCCGCCACAATTTCATTCTGCTGGGCCTGCGCGGCCAGGCCAAGAGTCGAATCCTGCGCGCACTTACCGGCCTGCTCGATCCGCAGACCCCTTACATCGCCGGATGCGAAATCCATGACAATCCGTACGCGCCCCTCTGCCGGACGTGCCGTGATCGGATCGGCACCGACGGCGATCAAACCCAGATCGCTTATCTGGCGCCCGAAGAGCGCTACGTCGAGAAACTGGCAACGCCCGACGTCACCATTGCGGACCTCATTGGCGACATTGATCCCATCAAAGCAGCCCGTGGTGGACAGCAATTGAGCAGCGAACTCACCGTCCACTACGGCCTGCTCCCCCGCGCGAACCGTGGAATCTTTGCCATCAACGAACTGCCCGATCTGGCCGGGAAAATTCAAGTCGGCTTGTTCAACATCATGCAGGAAGGCGACGTGCAGATTAAGGGTTACCCCGTTCGCCTCCCGCTCGACGTCGCCATGGTGTTCAGCGCGAACCCGGAGGACTACACGGCCCGAGGGAAAATCATCACACCTCTTAAAGACAGAATTGGCTCGGAGATTCGTACGCATTACCCGGCCACCGTGGAAGAGGGCATCGCGATCACCGCGCAGGAAGCCTGGACCCGAAGGGATGGGAATCAACTCCACCTTCCCAAGTACGTGCAGGAGGTCATCGAGCGTGTGGCGTTTGCTGCCCGGGAAGACAAGAAAATCGACAAACGCTCTGGTGTCAGCCAGCGGCTGCCCATCTCGGCTACCGAGAACGTGATCTCTAATGCCGAGCGCCGAGCCATCCGCAATGGCGAGAAGACCGTCGTGCCGCGTATCAGCGACGTCTACGCCGCACTGCCCGCGATCACCGGCAAGCTTGAACTTGAGTATGAGGGTGAAATGAAAGGTGCGGACCACGTGAGCCGCGAACTGATCCGTGCCGCCATCGCGAAGACTTTCGACGAATACTTCAGCGGCGTCGACATGCGTCAGATCGTGCAATGGTTCGACCTTGGCGGGGAGATCCAACTCTCCGAGAGCGCCGGAGCCAAAGAGGTGCTCGAGACCGTCAAGGGCATTCAAGGACTGATGGAGAAGGTCAGCGCCTTGGATGTTTCACCCAAAAATAGCGTGGAAACCCTGGTCTCCGCGGCCGAATTCGTGCTCGAGGGCCTATACGCCCACAAGCGTATTGGACGTACAGAGGAGCGAGTCTTCACCGCGGGAGAAAAACAACCAAAGAAACCCGAGCGCAATTACGAACGTGAGGAGCCCTTCCGTGGAAGAAGGCCGTATAACTAGTTCTCAGTTCCCGGTTCTTAGTTCTCAGTTAGTCGATTTGGAACTTGGGCCGTTGAACATCTCCGATTTTTTCTGAGAACCGAGAACTGCGAACTGAGAACTGCTTTTATGCGTCGCATCCGTTATTCCAAATACGTCCCCGATCCCGCAGGCGAAATGAGCATGGAGGACCTGCTCAGCGCGCTGTCGGACTATCTGCTGCAGAGCGGCTTCCAGAATTACATGTTTTACGACATGCCCGAGGGTGACCAAAATCTCGATGCCCTCCGGCGGGCGATCGAGCAGGCCCTTCTCGACAGCGATCTGTTCGACGAAGAGTTGCGCGAGCGGCTGCAGCAAATGCAGATGGAAGGCCAACTCGAGGAGTTGATCGAAAAACTCATCGAACGCATGGAGCAGGAAGACTTCATCTCGATCGACGATCCTCCCGACCCCTCGAAACCGTCCACCACCGGAGGCCAAACCGGCGACGGCCAGCAAGCGAAGTTCGAGATCACCGACAAAAGTCTCGACTTCCTCGGTTACAAAGCCCTGCGGGATCTTTTGGGCTCGCTGGGGAAATCCAGCTTCGGACGCCATGACACCCGCGACATGGCCACCGGCATCGAATCCAGCGGCGCATCGAAGCTCTACGAATTTGGCGACACGCTGAATCTCGACATTACCGCCACGTTGTCCAGTGCAATCCAGCGCGAGGGCCTAAGCCTGCCGTTGAACATCGAGTATTCGGACCTCAACGTTCACCAGTGCGAATACCAATCGTCGTGTGCGACTGTGCTGATGCTCGACTGCTCGCACTCGATGATTCTCTACGGGGAGGACCGGTTCACGCCCGCCAAGAAAGTAGCCATGGCGCTGTCGCAGCTCATTCGCACGCAGTATCCGGGCGACTCGCTTTCCCTCGTCCTGTTCCACGATTCCGCGGAGGAAGTTCCCCTGACGCAATTAGCCCGCGTCAAAGTCGGCCCGTACTACACCAATACCCGCGAAGGCCTGCGGCTGGCCCAGCGCATCCTGCAACGCCAGCGCAAGGACATGAAGCAAATCGTCATGATCACCGACGGGAAACCGTCCGCCCTGACGATGGAAGACGGCCGCATTTACAAGAATGCTTTTGGGCTCGACCCGCTCGTGGTAAGCCAGACGCTCGAGGAAGTTTCCAAGTGCAAGCGCGCCGGCGTGTTGATCAACACCTTCATGCTCGCATCCGACGCGGGCCTGGTCAGCTTCGTGCAGAAAGTAACAGAAATGTGCCGAGGGAAAGCCTACTTCACCACTCCTTACACGCTTGGCCAGTATCTGTTGATGGACTACATGTCGCGGAAGACAAAGACGATTCACTAACCTCGGTGCGAACTTCGCGGCAACCTTCGCGTGCTTTGCGGTTAAGGGCTTTTTCTGAACTACTCCTTCTTCTCACCACGCACCGCAGCCTCAGCTGCCTGAAATCCAATCTTGCTATGCGTCCCATCACAAAAAGGCTTATTCGTGCTCCCTCCGCAGCGGCACAACGAGAATGCCGGCTTCCCAGTCAGATCGTAGGGCGTGCCGTTGGCATCGACTAGTTCGATGCTCCCCTCGGGAGCTTCCACGCGATAAGGGCCATTGGGCCTGATCGTGATTTTCACTTGCGCCATGATTGCCTCCAGAAATTGAAGAGCGCGCGTCTCAATGACGCGCGCTGTTCATCGAAGATATCACAACGAGGCTCAGGCTGCTGCCCACCGTTCCGCCGCCAGGCTGCGATAAAGCTGAAGGTATTCGTCTATCATGCGCTTGTGGTTGTACCGATCGCGGGCGCGCTGGTAAGCGCGGTTCCCATAGGCCCGGCACTTTTCACGGTCCTCGCCGAGCTCGCGAATCGCAGTAGCCAGGCTGGCCGCATCATTGGTCCGGAAGTAAATCGCATCGTCGCCCCAGATCTCACGGAAACTTGGAATATCGTTGGCAATGATCGCGCAGCGCGACAAGGCGGCCTCGAGCGGCTCCATCCCAAACGGCTCGTAGCGCGCCGTCGCCGCATACACCGCTGCCCTGCTGTAAAGATTCCTCAACTGCGCCTCGGTCTGCGGCCCTTTCAACGACACACAAAGCTGGTCCGTAGAAACCTTCACATCCGCACGAATCGGAATCCGCGGGGCGTTTACAGGATAGTCCGATCCCACAATGCACACCGACAGCGGGTGTTCATGCTGGGTGAGCAGGTGCACTTGCTTTCCGGCATCGAGCAACCGGCCCACCGAAAGAACGGAGTCCTCCTTGCTCACGTAGGGATTAAAGAAAATGGGATTGCGTCCGTTGTATATAACTTTTTCGCGCGGAGCAGGTGCGTACGAATGGCGCAGCGCATCTAGCATGAATGCAGACGGAGCCACCGCAATACTCGCGCCCGAAAGCCCACGTCCTACCACGTCCCGATACCGGCTTAGCCAGCGCGCCGCCTTCGGCTCTTGGCCATGCACTGCGACCCACCAAGTGATCAGGTCGCCATGGGCAACCACGACGCGAGGTACATCCACCGCCAGGTCGCCGTAGCAAAATTGGTTGAGGTGGAGAACGTCTGGTTGAATCTCTTCCACGATCGAGGTCAGATACGCTGCCGACTCTGCATAGTCCTGCTCGCCTTCGTGCATCCACTCCAGGCGAAACGCCGTCGGCCGGTAGTCGAGGCCGTGCAAGCTATCCATCCACGAAGTCTGTTCCGGCAGAGGGACTTCCCCGAAACTCACCAGGGTGACCCTCAATCCCCGGCTGATCAATCCGCTCACCAGTTCGCGGGTGTAAGACCAGACGCCGGATATCGTATCGGTGGTGACCAGTACGTGCATTAGGGTCCTTTGGCCGGCCAAGATCGCCAGTCTATTGCCCGTATTCTAGTCGGGACTTCGAAATTTTTAGAAGACCTTATTGTTTGCATGCGCGCGACTCGACTGCAAGCATTTGCACAATTCGACCAGCGGTTCCGTCAAACCAGGGGGACGAGAGGCATTCTTCCTAACTCTAACCGCTTCTTTTTCAACCCCTTCAATCAGGAAAAAACTGCATGCGAAGGTAAAAATAATCCGTATTGACCGCCTCCATATTAGGGGTTTAGGGTAGGCGCAAAGACGGTCCGACCGTTTGAAGTTATGCTGCCGACCTCCTGTGGGGCTGCATAGGTTAGGTGAAGACCGGTGCCCATTGCTGTGTTTGGTCGCCGCATAAGCGCGAACGAAGCCACCTCGTCAGCGCGCCACGGAGCCGGTGTTGGCCGCCACCTCTCGGCTCTGAACGCACTCATTGTTCCTCGACTGTTTTTGAGTTGGGCTAGCCGCGGTGCACAACCGCAAAGTATTGCTTCGCATGGGGAACGTTTCCACAAGGGGAGGTTTGGACAATGGCTGACTTCTATCAAACCGGAGTTATCGCGACCCTGCACCGGTTAGGGCAGGGCGACCTGGGCATGATTGAGCGGCAACTGGAATATTTCTCTCGCCAGCAGCCAATCGCCCTGGTGTTGCCAGCCCTCTACTCGGAATTCGAAAAGCCAGCGATGGACACCATCTTGAGCGAATTGAGCGGGGCAACCTACGTGCGCCAGTTCGTTCTGACCCTTGCTCAAGCCACCGCCCACCAATTCGAGGAGGTCCAGCGCCGCGTCAGTGTATTACCCGGCGACGTTCGGGTGCTCTGGCATGATGGCCCTCGCATGCAACGCCTTTACCGGACGCTGGACGAAAACCGCCTTCAGATGGGTCCCGATGGCAAGGGCCGCCAGTGCTGGATGGCTTATGGCTACGTCCTGGCCAGCCGCAAGGCATCCGTCATCGCTCTGCACGATTGCGACATCGTTAACTACAATCGCGCGATTCTCGCGCGTCTCTGTTACCCGGTCGTGCATCCGGATATCGGCTTCGAATTCAGCAAGGGGTATTACGCTCGTTTGAGCCATCAGATGCATGGCCGCGTGACCCGCCTCCTCATGACCCCGCTGGTTCGAGCTCTGCAGTCCATGGTCGGCTTTTTGCCGTTCCTGGTGTATCTCGACAGTTTCCGCTATCCGCTGGCCGGAGAATTCGCCATGCAGGCCGATCTGGCCCGCGTCAACCGCCTGCCCTCGGATTGGGGTCTGGAAGTCGGTGTACTTGCTGAGGTTTACCGCAACTGTTCCATCCGCCGTATCTGCCAGGTCGATATTGCCGAGAACTACGAGCATAAACACCAGGAACTGTCGCATGGCGACCCGTCCAAGGGTCTGATGAAGATGGCCATGGACATCTGCAAATCACTATTTCGTATTCTTGCCGCCGAAGGTGTCAAGTTCGATCATGGAATGATGCTGACCCTGCTCGTTCGTTATCAGCGCATGGCCGAAAACAACATCAGCAAGTACCACGCCGACGCCATGATCAATGGCCTCACCTTCGATCGTCACGAAGAAGAAACTGCGGTGGAAACTTTTTCACAAGCGCTGAAACTTGCTTCCGATGAGTTTTTCTCCGATCCCCTGGGTGCCCCTCCAATTCCTAACTGGATGCGCGTCAGTGCCGCCCTTCCGGCGTTTCTGGAAGATGTGCGCGAGGCGGTTGATGCCGACAATGAAGCTTTAGTGAATGTGGCAGGAATGTCGGCCTGAAACACCGGCTGGTATTGCCGCAACTGTAAAATCAAAAACGTATCCCGAACTGGCTGATAAACACCGTGGACGAACTTTTCCCAACTGAGCTTAAGTCGCGCCTGGAGCAGATTCGCGACGCTGACATCGTGGTCGGCATCCCGAGCTACAATAATGCGCGCACCATCGGGCACGTCGTGCGCGCCGTGTCTGTAGGGCTGGCCAAGTACTTTCCGACGCAGCGCTCCGTCATCGTGAACTCCGATGGCGGCTCCAAGGACAAGACCCAGGACGTTGTCATGCAGGCCGAGAGCGGCGCCGACGACCTGCTGCTGGTGTCCCACCCCGTGCACAGCAGCTATCGCATTAGCACGCCGTACCATGGCGTTCCCGGCAAAGGCAGCGCGTTTCGGACGATCTTTGCCGTGGCTCAGCATCTCAAGGCGAAGGTTTGCGTGGTCGTGGATTCGGACCTGCGCAGCATCACACCGGGCTGGATCGAACTGCTGGCCCGTCCTGTGCTCGATCACGGCTACGACTACATTGCTCCCTACTATCACCGTCACAAATATGATGGCACCATCACGAACGGCATCATCTATCCGATGACGCGCACCCTCTACGGCAAGTCCGTGCGACAGCCGATCGGCGGAGAATTCGGTGTTTCCGGGAACCTCGCGACCCGGTATCTGGAAAAGGACGTGTGGGACACCGATGTCGCGCGCTTCGGAATCGATATCTGGATGACCGTCACGGCGATTGCAGAGGGATTTCGCGTTGGGCAGGCTTATCTGGGTGCGAAGATTCACGATGCCAAGGATCCCGGCGCCGACCTTACGAGTATGTTTCGCCAGGTTGTCGGATCTTTCTTCCGCCTGATGGAAAGCTATGAAGACATCTGGAAGCACACAAACTCGCACGAGCCCGTCCCGCTTTTCGGCTTCCCTTTCGAAGTCGGTGTCGAGCCGCTCACAGTAAACACCGACCGTATGATTCATGCGGCTCAGCAGGGCGTCGCCGACTTACGAGAAATCTACACTCTGTTTCTTTCTCCCCAAACTCTTGTCGACCTCACTACTTACGTGCATCGCAATGGTCAAGGCTTCCACATTCCAGACAAGCTCTGGGTGCGCATGATTTACGAAGCCGCCACCGCCTTCCGCTACCGCACCATTGATCGCGACCACCTGCTGCAGTCTCTGGTGCCCTTATACCTGGGCCGCACCGCCTCTTTCGTACTCGAAGTCACCGATAGCAACGCCACCCAGGTGGAAGAACGCATTGAACAGCTGGGTAAGGTATTCGAAGCCGAGAAACCTTACCTCGCTCAACGCTGGGACGCCGTCCGGAAGGAGAATGTCCATGCGCAGCCTGTTTGACCGGATGTTGATCGATCCATTTAACCGTCTTGCCGATCAGTCGGCCCACGTCGTGCCCATCCTGATCATGGTCCTGGTAACCCTGATCATTGGGGGCTTTCTCGCTTATGTAGCGCGCTGGCTTACCTACCGCCTACTGCAGCTGGCACGCTTCGAC
Source organism: uncultured Acidobacteriota bacterium (assembly GCA_963765755.1). Classification (GTDB taxonomy): domain Bacteria; phylum Acidobacteriota; class Terriglobia; order Terriglobales; family Acidobacteriaceae; genus Gp1-AA133. The sequence continues at coordinate 39,984 of CAVXXV010000012.1, forward strand.
CGCCTGGTGCAGAGGACCGGCTTTTCCAGCATGATCGAGCGCACTGGGGTCTTCCGATCCCCTTCGGATCTGGGTGCTCGCTTTGTGCAGGCCCTGGTCTGGCTTTTCATCATTCTGTTTGCCTTGACCGCTGCGGACACTCCGGCAAGCGCCGGGCTGGTGATGCGCTTCGTCGACTACATCCCCAATATGATTGCCGCCGGCTTGGTGCTCCTCCTGGGCGTGGTCATCAGCCGTATGATCGCCAGGAGTGCCCTGCTGGCCGCCGTAAATGCGCAATGGCCAGCAGCTCGGCTCATTGCCGGCGGAGTGCGAGTCCTCGTCATGACCCTCGCCATCGTGATCGCGCTCGAGCAGCTCCACATTGGCAGCCTGCCTCTGCTGGTCGCGTTCGCGATTGTGTTTGCAGGTATCGTCTTTGCCCTCGCCATCGCGTTTGGTCTCGGTGCGCGCGACATGGCGCGTCAGTGGCTTGAGGCAAAGGTGCGCCATTCTGTTGCCGAAGAGGAGGTTTTTCGTCATCTCTAAGTCGACGCGCACCCTCGTCTTCAGCGACCTCGACGGCGCCCTGCTTGATCCCCAGTCCTACTCCTGGACTGCTGCGTCCCGGGGACTCGAAGCTCTGCGCGATCAGCGTATCCCGCTCATCTTCTGTACTAGTAAAACGCGTACGGAAGTGAAGGCCTTGCGCCGCGCCATGGGGAACACTCACCCCTTTGTGGTCGAAAACGGCGGCGCGATCGTCATCCCCTCGGGATACTTCCCCGAGATCGCAACTCTTGGGAATCGCACCAAGTCCTACACGCTCATTCTGGGCCGCCCTTATGACGAACTCGTCCGGGAATTAAAACGGATCGCACAAGAGATGGGCGTGTCCGTTCGCGGTTTTTATCAGATGACGGATCAGGAAGTGGCCCGCGAGACGGGTCTTTCCGTGCGCGAAGCTCACATGGCCCGCCAACGCGAAACCGGCGAACCGTTTCGCTTCACCAGTGCAAGTTCAGCTGCGATCCGTGCCTTTCAACGGAGGGCCCAGGAGCGCGGATACAACGTTCAGCGTGGCGGACGTTTCTGGCACTTTTCCGGTAGCTGCGACAAGGGACTGGCCATGAGTGTATTGATTGGTTTTTACCGGATGGCTTGGCAAACCCGAATCTTCACGATTGCTCTGGGCGACAGCGCCAACGACCTGCCAATGCTCCGGCTTGTGGATCACCCCATTCTCATTCCCAGGGCCGATGGCACTCTGGACGACGATGTCGCGCAAGCGATTCCTCGGATAGCGCGCGCCAGCAAGCCCGGACCGCAAGGTTGGAGCACGGCCCTGATGCGGGCTCTCCAGGGACATAAAGGCCCCGCCAATAATTCCAACGGCCGTCCGAACACTACTCGCAACGGACGCGTTCTGGCTCGAGCTTAGCTGGCGGGATTGTTCTGTTCGCAGGACGCCAACTTGCTGCGCATCTGAGTTGCGAGATCATGGATCACCTGGATCTTGCTGGCCGCTGGCGCAGGCACCTCCTTTGACGCCAGCACCAGATCGCAGGAAAGAAGAATCCCTGTAACATCCTCCTTCAGTTCGCTCCATATGGCTCGGGTAGCGGACGATCGCGCAATCTCCTCCTCCCGCTTCCGACGACTCAAAGCACTGCGCACTTCACGCACGATCCGGTCAATCCCGCTGATAGCACAGTTCACGTAGACCGGAAACGCGGTTCCAAGATGTTCAAGCATCTGTTCGCCCTCATCCGGTTCTACCTCCATCAGGAATTGATCGATGACGACCGCCGCGTACTCCTGCTCGCGCAGTTTGCCCACCGCCGTTTGCAGGGTCGGAGCTACTTCGGTTTGTAAGGTGGTGGAGGCGAGCAATGCTTGGGCGCATTCCTGCCCGCGGGCCGAGGGCGTGATGAGAAGAATCATGACATTCCCATTGCACGCCTCGCGCCAACCACTTACCAGTTGAAATTGCAGTACTTAGGGCATCCGACTCGAATTCAGCGTCCCGTTTCGGGACAGTCGCTGACCGGGTCGGGAATGATTCCCAGGTCCCTTATCCCCATCGCCAATTCGCGTTTAGCGCTCGAGCCAAAGCGAATTTCGCTCAGGATCGCGCTGCGTATTCTTTCAGCTTTCGATAGAGTGTCGTCTTACCAATTCCCAGCATGCGTGCGGCCTTCAGCTTGTCACCATTGAGCTGTGCGATCGCATTCAGAATCGTCTGCCGCTCCAGTTCCGACATAGGCGTGATCTTGTTAGAGCCCGAACCATTGATCGGCAAATCCGAGCCTTGCAGCTGGCTGATCGCTGCCGGAAGGTCGCTCACGTGAATCACTGGGCCCGTTGTGAATGCGCAGGCGCGCTCCAGGCAATTCTCCAACTCGCGAACATTGCCGGGCCAGTCGTAGGCAAGCATCGCTTTCAGCGCTTCGTCACTCAAGGTACGGTCCGTTCCCGAGGATCGTGATTGCCGTTCGAGGAAATGAGTCGCCAGAATGGGAATGTCCTGCCGCCTTTCCCTCAGTGACGGAATTCTCAAGCTCAGAACGTTCAAGCGGTAGTAGAGATCCCGCCGGAATGTTCCTTGCGACACGCCCTCTTCCAGATCGCGATTGGTCGCCGCCAGAATGCGCACGTTGATCGGAATTTGCTTCGTACCACCCACGGGACGGATTTCTTTTTCCTGAATCGCGCGCAGGAGTTTTGCCTGCAGGTCGATCGGTAGTTCTCCTACCTCATCGAGAAAAACCGTCCCGCCGTCGGCGATCGTTAGCAATCCGTCTTTGGCGTGTTGCGCGCCGGTGAATGCTCCCTTGGTATGGCCAAAGAGTTCGCTCTCGATCAGCGTGGGAACGAGCGACCCGCAATCCACCGGGATAAAGGGTTTGTCGCGGACTGGCCCTGAGAAGTGGATGGAACGCGCCACCAGTTCCTTCCCGGTACCACTCTCGCCCAGAATAAGCACTGGGTGCGTGCTATAGGCCGCCTTGGCCACGATCCGGTACAGTTTCTCCATCTCGGGGGATCGACCGATAATGTTTCCAAATCCCTGCTTCGATTTGATCTTCTCGCGCAGCACACGGTTTTCGCTCTTCAGCTTCAGATGGCTCGCCACGCGATCCAGCAACAGCTTCAACTCATCGAGGCTGAAGGGTTTCGTGACGTAGTCGTATGCGCCGTTCTTCATAGCTTGCACGGCCGACTGCACGGTCCCGTAACCGGTGACGACCACGATCACGGCATCCGGACGTCGGCTCTTGATTTGGTTGAGAGCCTCCAGCCCTCCCGCTCCCGGAAGCCGCAAATCCAGCAGCACGGCATCGATGCCCTGCGAGTCCAGCAAGCGGTATGCATGCTCCGCTGAGTCGGCGGCGAACGTGTTGAATCCAAGCGATTGCGCGACTTCGCGGCAGGCTTCGCGAATGGCTCGCTCGTCGTCGACGATCAGCAGGTTCAGGAAATTAGCTCCCTCAATCTGTGGGATAGCCGGCAAAGTCATTTCTGAAGTGGTCATGATTTTTCTCGCTTTCGCTTCTCGGATTTCTTCGCAGTGTTTCTGCTTTCCAGAATTTCCCGCAGCTTCTCAAGCAGGGAGGAACTCGTGAACGGCTTTTTAAAAAACACCGTGGCCTCTCCGCCGCCCGCCTGTGCATGCGGCTCATAGCCGGACATGTAAAGTACTTTCAGGTGGGACCGTTCTACAACCAGCTGCCGGGCCGTTTCGTGCCCGCTCATTCCCTGCATGTCGACATCGGCCAGCAGCAGGTCAATCTCTCCCGCGTGAGCGCGCGCCACCGCAAGCGCTTCCGGTCCGCTTCCGGCTTCCAGAACAACGTAGCCGCTCTCACTTAATATTTTGTGCACGGCTTCACGGATGGCCACGTTGTCTTCGAGCACGAGGATGGTCTCCTTGACCGCACCTGGCGAGAACCGTGCTTCCACGGTTCCAGTTTCCGCATACATGACCCGCGGCAAGAACACCGTGAAATTCGTCCCTTGACCGGACTCGCTTTCCACCTGAATCGCGCCGTGGTTGTCTTTCACGATGTTGGAGACGGTAGCCAGCCCCAGTCCCGTGCCTCGGCCGTTGGCTTTCGTGGTGAAGAAGGGTTCGAACAGACGAGAACGCGTCTCGGCACTCATGCCGCAGCCGCTGTCCTTTACGGCCAGAAATACCGCCGGCGTTCGCTCCTTGATCCCTGACTCTGTCGCCGGCAATACGCCGTGACCGGTCTTGACCTCGATGGCGCCACCCTGTGGCATAGCGTCCCGGGCATTCAGCACCAGGTTGAAGAGGATCTGTTGCACCTGGGCCGGATCCATCTTCACGTTTCCCAGATCGCGGTTGAGCTTGGTTACCAGCTCATATTTTTCTCCCAGCAGGCGGGACAGGAGGTTTCGAGTGCTTAGAATGACCTCATTCACCGAGAGTACGCGCGGCTCAATCACCTGCTGTCTCGATATTGCCAGCAGTTGCTGTATCAAGGCGCCGCCCTGCTGGCCCGCCATGCGGATTTCCTCCGCGTGGTGCATGTGGCGACTGCCGCGCTCGAGCCCTGCGATCAGCAGATCGCAATAGAGCATGATGCCGGTGAGCACATTGTTAAAGTCGTGCGCGACTCCGCCCACCAATCGCCCGATGACCTCCATCTTCTGTGCCTCGCGCAAACGCTGCTCGGCGAGCTTGCGCTCGGTGATGTCCTCCGTCATGCCGATGGCAAACTGCGGTTTCCCATCCACATCGCGCACCAGGGATACCGTGAGACGGACCCAGCCGCTCGCTGAAGACTTCCCGGCATAACGGGCCTCGAGTTCATAGGATTCCCGCTTGCCTTCTACTAGTTCGCGGAATAGATGTGCATCGCCTTCCGCGCCTTCCGGATGCGCGAAATCGTGAAAGTTCATCCCGCGCAACTCGGCGCGCGTATATCCCAGCATTCGCTCCACCGCGGGATTGCTCTCCAGCACGAAGCCTTGCAGATCACACTGAATAATTCCCATGTGCGCCGCGTTGAAGATGACGCGAAAACGCCGGTGGCCGTCGCGTACCATGCGCCGCCGCTCGCGCACGGTCACATCCCGGGCTGTGATCAGCTGATACTCCCGGTTCCCGACGTGGAAAGAGGCGCACGTGGACTCGATCTTCACCGCCGTACCATCCCGCCGCTTGGAAACAAATTGGCAGAGATGTTGCTTCGGCCCGCCCTGATCCGATTCACTGTGCTCGAATTCGCACGAATGCCCCGGCGGACGAATGCGGGACAACTGTTGTCCTTCGAGATTTGCCGGAGACGAGTGGGCCACCAGTTCCGCAAAAGCCCGATTCGCGAAACGAATCAACCCGCCCTCGGCGACAGCCATCCCCTCGGGGCTGCTATGGAAAGCAACCTCGAATAGTTCACGATCGAGATTCTTTGGAACGTCGGCCAGAATCGGAAGAGGCTGTCCCATCAATATCGTCCTGCTCGCAAGATCAGGGAGAGCCAACGCCGGGTGGCGGCCTTGGCGCAAGGACGCAACTCCCGTCCGTACTTCTCCCTAATTGGGACAAATATATGGGACCAAAGTGGGAATGCTAAGTACAGCCATCACCAGCGTTTGTGATGATCAACCCCAAGGCACCCCCGAGCGGATGAGACCCTGCTGCCGTGTCTTGCATACCGAGTAGGTCATCCCGTTTTTTCGGGCGCGACGCGGCGCAAGAATCAAGGCCAAGGCGTAAGCAGTGGGCTGAGGTTTAGGAAACGACCAAGCTCCGCAGGAGCGAAAGAGAAGGTCTTCAGACAGACTCTAGACCTGCGAGATCACAACATCAGGAAGGATTTGCCTAAGGACGAATCGGCAAGGGTTCGATCAGGCGAAACTTCAACCGGCGTTCCGGTCCGATCATCGCGTCCTGTAACCGGACATCCAGTTCCGGGTCCAAATCGTTTTCGGCAACGATTGCATTGTCCATCGCTGGCACTTGGCCGGTTGCCGCCGCGCCCACCAAATAGCCTTCGCCATCCGACGGCGGGTTTGCCAACCGCTTTCTTGGATCGACGCCCTTGAAGAAGTTGCTGGAGGTTCGAATTCGGGCGGCCTTGCCATCGATCGCAATCGACGAGAGGGTCAGCCGCATGTAACCCGGTGTATGCACGGGGTTTGTGGATTTCGCCTCCACCACCCGGCCGGTCACCAGAGTTCCCCGTTCCGCGAGAATGCGATCGTTCACGATGAGGGGTTCGTCCAATATCCCCGCGAAGGAATCATTGGAGTGGACGCGCGCACTCGACAGTGGTTTCCGCAGTCGAATCACGATTGCCGTTCCCACAGGCGCTTGTGCCCCGGGCGGTACGACGGAGTTGGTAGGAGAAATTCCGCCGATCTGCGCTTCTCGGTCAAACGGCAGGCGCGCGCCATCAGGAGGCGCAATTGCCCCCGACGCCAGAACCGGGACAGAGGATTGGTGGCCGCAGGCTAGCCCTATCAGCATCCCCAGAGCCAACGCCGCGAGCCCGATCCCCTGAGAAACCTTCATGCTTGAAATCCTCCCCCGCGCGCCTGTAGTCGTACAAGTCGCAAGGAAGGTGCCAAGTTGTCGCAACTGAAAACAGATGACTTAAGTAATCAGTGCCTGAACCAGGCATGTAGTTTTTGCGGGGTGGATACCCGAGTCGGACTGATCGCAGGCCAAAAAAACCGGAGGACGTGTCGTCCTCCGGTAGTTTGAACAATGCGTGAAGGGATCTATTTCGAACCGCCGCCCGAGCCCGCGGTTGCGCTCTGCCCTTCGTTTTCAGGCTGCAGGACGACGCCATCAAAGGGCGTCGCTCCGACGAACCGGCCGTGGACCACGCTGACCCGGCGCAGCGGATACCCGGAGTCCGGACCACGCTCCCAGCTGCGGCCGCTGTCCGTGCTCTGGAAAACTATACCCGTCTGCAGGCTGGTTGCGAGCAGGCGGTTCGCAGTCGAGTCAAATGTGATCGAGGTAATGTCCTTGTCCGGCAGTCCGGCCACGACGTGGCTCCAGGTGGCACCCGAGTCGGTGCTCGCAAACGCGCCCTCGCGGGAAGCCACGAAGATTTGGCCCTCAGGCGTGAGCGTGATGCCGCGAATGCTCGTCACGTACTGAGCCATGCTGTGTTCTGTGAAGGTCGTGCCGTTGTCGTGGGAGACGTATACTTTGGTCCGAGCCGCCGCCACGATCGTATTTCCCCGACCGCGAACCGAGAGAAATTCCTTCTCGCCCTGCACCGGGCCGCCCATCCACGACTTGCCCTGATCTTTGCTGAAGTAGAGACCGTTGTTGGTTGCTTCCATCCAGCGCTCGCCGGAGATATCGACTTCATTTACGCGGGCGTCGAGAGTAGATTTCGTGGCCGTTTTGCTCGCCACCTGCGTATTCTTTTTGCCCTTCTTCACCGTCTTGGTTGCCGTTTTCTCGACCACCACGGTATTGATGGGGTGCCACTCCATGCCGTTGTGCTCGAGGATGTAGCTGCCGTGATTAGTGCCAGCCACCAGCGCGCCGCTGCTCGCCTGCCGCAGTGTGAAGACGTCCTTGCCGCCGAGACCCACACTTCTCTGCTGCCAGTGTTGGCCGTTATCGCGCGAGAAGAAAACGCCGCCGAATTCGCGGTCATTCACCACACCGACGTAAATTGAGTTCGGATCTTTCTGATCCGGAACGATCGCCGTAACGTAACGATGGGTATAGCCGTGGTTCGAGGCCGTCCAGGTTCCAGTCGGGTTCAACGCGAGAACACCGCTGCGGTCTGTTGCCAAAAGAACGTGGCTCGAGTTGCGAGGATCGATGTACACGTCGTTGACCACGACTTCAGGATTGCTGATCCGCTTCCAGGTTTTGCCGAGATCCATCGTCTTCCACAAGCCTTCGGTGGTTCCGGCATAGACGATGTTTTCGTTGGTCGGATCCTGCTTCAGCACGCGCGTGCGGCGAGCCGAGAACGGAATGCCCTGGATCTTGGAGAACTGCTCGCCCGCGCTCACGCTCTTGTAGATACCCGAACACGCGCTGGCAAAAACGTTCGCAGGATTCGTGTGGTCGACGATGATCGAAAACACATCGGAATCGTCGATCATGCCCTTGTTGATGTGCTGCCAGTTAGCGCCGCCATCGGCGGTCTTCCATGCCAGATGCCACGTGCCGGCGTACACAACGTTCGGATCTTTCGGGTCAATCGCAATCGACTCGATGTTCTTGATTTCCGCATGGCCGGCGGGAGACATACGTTCCCATTCGTTACCGCCATTGTTGGTGCGGAAGACGCCGTCCAGCGCGCCCGCTACAAGAACTTTAGGATTGGAGGCCGACATCGCCATCGCGCGAATCGACTTCCCATGCATCGCCGGCAGCGTCTGCCAGGTCTTGCCGCCATCGATCGTACGGAACACGTCGCCAAACTGCTGGCTCTGCGCGCTCCAGGCCGACACGTACATGATGTTGCTGTTCTGCGGATTGACGACGATGTGATCAAGCACGTATTCATCGCCCATTCCGAGGTGAGCGAAACGCGACCAGTCTTGTCCCCCATTTTCGGAGACGAAAATCACTCCCGTGCTCGTTCCCAAGAAAACTCGATCCGGATTATGCGGGTCGTACGTCATGCTCCGCACGTCGCCCCCATCCGGCCCCATCACGGCCCACTGACCTGCCCACAGCGACGCGCTGCAGGTCAGGCAAATGACCAATAAAATCACCAACTTACCAGTCCTGACTCTGGAAATCATGTGTGTGTCAGCCCCTGTTGCGGACAGTATACCTTGCGGTCTGAGAGTGACAGTGTAACCAGTCCCCTTCAAGTTACCTAAGGGAAGCAAAAAAATAGGCCGGTCGGGGATTCCGACCGGCCGTGATTTGTTGAAAAGACGGGCTATTGGGCTTTCTTCGCCGCCTTTTTCTTGGCAGCCGGTTTCGGATGATCCGGGACCGGTTGCACCTTGGTCTCGTCCACGGCCTCGGTACCAGCCGAATCAAAGGTTGCGCCCGCCGGTACAACCCAGTACTCAGCCGTCTTGGTGCCGCCGTTGCCGGTGCGTACTTCGATGCGGCTGGCATCAATGGCTTGCTTGGCTTCGCCGCCCGAGAGATACGCCTTGGAGTTGAGTGCGCGTTCCGCCGCGAGATTCTTGCGCTTCTCGCTCGGATCCGCGTTCCCGACGATGACCAACTTCGCGTCCGCTTCCTGCTGCAGGCGCAGAGCCACGTCATCCAGGATCGCCTTGCAAGTGTTGTCCACACGCCACGGCTTCTTCTCGTTCGGGAAGTCGCACTGGCTCAACTTGCTGGCCTTTGGTGGTGGCGGAGGCGGGTTCTCAACCGTCACTTGCGATGAAGAGTTCGCCGTCAAGCCGCGGGAATCTGTGCAAGTTGCATTTACAGTGATTTGACCTGGCGCAGCGCCCGTTGTGTTGAGGGTTGCGCTATTGCCGTTGCCCGACACCTGACCGCCGCTCGCGGTCCAGCCGGCCACCGTCACCGGTACGCCATCCGGACTGGTGCATGTACAAGTGATGGTGGACGTACCGCCCGTTTGCAGGGATGTCGGACTTGCCGAGCAGCTCATGGTCGGCGGATTCTTCGGCGGCTCTTTCACGGTGTAATTCGCCGAGCAGGTCGCATCGCCGTTTTTCTTCATCTTGGGATCCGTGACGTGCGCAGTCACGGTATAGTTGCCGCCCGCGACCCCCTTGGTATCAATGGCCGCGCTCGTGTCTTTGCCCGTAACCGTGCCGCCATTTCCACTCCAGGCGTACGTCAAGGGATGCTTGGGATTGAAGTTAGTGGTCGACACGGTCGCGGTGACCGGTTCGCCCTGCATCACCTCGGCGTGATCGACCGAGCAATTCGCGGTCGGAGGCACTTCAGGTTCACCGCCAAAATTGAATACGATGCCGGAACGCAGGCGCGTCCCCTGAAAACTGGTTCGGCGGAGGTCCGGTTGACTCGGCGAGACCACGCTCGAGTAATTCTGCCGCGCCCACTGGTAGTCCGCTTCGATCAAGCGAATGCTAATCCGCTTCACGACCGGAAGATCAATGCCGCCACCGAGAATCGCTCCAATGCCGTTGCGCGCGCCCACCGGGCTGGTCAGATGGTTGTCGCCCAGCAACGTATGTGCGAACAAGTTGAAGCCCTCAGTGCGCCACGTGAAGCGCGGGCCGATCGAGTACGTGCTAACGTCAAACTGATCTTTGAGGTTGAGTCCAATATCGCCTTCCAAGGCGAAATTCGGATGAAAGTTGTAGCCGAACGCCAAGCCACCGCCCTTGCTCATGCTGGGCAATTTGAACGGCAACACGCCGCCGCTGCCATCGGGACCACCGGGAACATTGCCGCCTGGATCGAGCCACTGATAGCCGGCGAATATGTCGAACTTGGGTGGAGTCTGCTGGGCTGAAGCAACACAGGAAAATAAGATGAACAGTAGCGTCAGAAAAAAGCACAGACGGAGCGTCCGGCCGTTTCGTGAACCGCAACAAAGTGACATGGAAGCCTCCGGAACTAGACCACTACTTCAACCTGGGGTCAAAACTGAATCGAGATGGTAATGGATACAAGTGACGGGTCGTCGACTGAGACCGCAAATTCTACCAGTAACCTTACCGTAAAGTGAAACCTGCGTCGTGAAATATTACTGTAGCCAGTACCTTCAATCGCAATGGGTTGCGACTTCAATCAACGCTGCTTGTCTCACTTTGACATGGGCAAAAAGTGACTTCTCTAACGCGGCGCTCTGAAGGCCTGGCGAACACTTTACTCATAGCCCCCCGCGGCCCAATCGGCATCCAAGGGGGCTGCCTTGCTAGAGTGTCCCGGAAATGCGAATAATGGAAGCTCTGAGCCTATGAGCCAAGAAAAAGTCCTGATCGTTGAAGACGAAGAAAACGAGCGTACCGGCCTGGCTGAGGTTGTTTCCTCCTGGGGATACCGCGTCGACACCGCCGCCGACGGCATGGAGGGGTGGGATAAAGCGACGCAGTGGACGCCCGCCATTATTGTTACCGACTTGAAGATGCCCCGCGTCAGCGGGATGGAGCTGCTGGAGCGGCTCGCCGACCAGGCCCACACCATGGCCGTGATTGTGATGACGGCTCAGGGCACTATCGATAGCGCGGTCCAGGCCATGCGGATGGGTGCTTACGACTACATCACTAAGCCGATCGACACCAACCGCCTGCGCACAATTCTTCAAAACGCGTCCGAACTGCTCGGAACTAAAGTAGAACTTGAAATTACCCGCCGCAAGTTGCGCGACGCGGGAACGCTTGGCCAACTCGTAGGTTCTTCCAAGAAGATGCAGGAAATCTTTCACCTCATCGAAATGGTCGCGCCTAGCACGGCATCCGTTCTCATCACCGGTGCGAGTGGCACGGGCAAAGAGATGGTCGCCCGCACGATCCATGAATTGAGCCCGCGACGCAACAAGCCATTTGTACCCATCAACTGCGCCGCCATCCCGGAGACACTCATCGAAAGCGAAATCTTCGGCCACGAAAAGGGCGCTTTCACAGGAGCGCTGGAACGGCGCACTGGCTGCTTCGAACTCGCCGAAGGCGGAACCCTGCTACTGGATGAAATCGGTGAGATGCCGGTTGCAACCCAGGCCAAGTTACTGCGCGTTCTCGAAGATCACAAGCTCCGCCGTCTTGGCAGCAAGGTCGAAACGTCGGTTGACGTCCGGGTACTGGCTGCCACCAACAAAGTTCCCGACGAGGCAGTCGCCCGCGGCGAGCTGCGTAATGACCTTTACTACCGTTTGAATGTATTCAACATCCACATGCCTTCCCTGCGCGAGCACAAGGAAGACTTGCCCGAACTCGTACAAACGCTGCTCGCTGATATGAGTTCAAAACACGGACGGAAAGTAGCCACGGTCAGCGAAGCCGTGCTGAATCAGTTCAAGAATTATTCCTGGCCGGGCAACGTCCGCGAACTTCGCAACACGCTGGAACGGGCTGTGATCGTGTGTGAGGGCGCAGTCGTCGAGACCAAGCACCTTCCGCCAGGTTTCGGGCAGATCACGGTGCGGCAGGCGGCGAATGACCCCGATGCGGTCCGCCTGGGCGTCGGCACAACCGTGGGTGAAGCTGAAAAGATGCTCATCCTGAAGACCCTTGAAGCGACCAGCAATAACAAGACGCGCGCCGCTGAGATTCTCGGGATCAGCCTCAAGACCCTGCACAACAAATTAAAGGAGTATGGCAGCAACTCGACGGATGCGGACGCCGAACGGCAGGAGTAAACTCCTAATCAGCCTCCCCTTGGCAGTTTCTTCCGCCCTTGCGTCTGAATCTGAAACTAAAAGATGCGTCGGAAAACAAAAATCATTCTCGCCATCACTTTTATGGTCGTGGTGATGGTGTCGGCGTTTTCTTACCTCTACATCTCCCAACTCCTTCGTCAACGCTTGACCTCCGCCGGCGACATCGCGCAACTGCTAGCCCAGCAACTGGTTTACTCCGCCAGCAACGCGGTTCCAGACCTGGGAAGCACGCGCATCGACACCGACAACAGCAAGTCTGTCCAATTGGCCATTGAAAACTACCTCAAGACCGACACGAACCTCAACGACATGCTGGATTCGTCGGTGGGCAACGTGCAGATGGTGTATGACGCCGCCATCGTGGATCCCACGGGCCGCGCCATGTTGCACAGCAACTCCGATCTCGATGGCAAGATTCTTACGCCCCGTCCCAACTTTGAGAAATTGCGCGGTGCGCGTTTCCGTGATCAGTTGCGTATGATTTACAGCCCTTCCGCCGTATACGACGTGACGGTGCCGCTGCAATTGAACGGCACGCCTTTCGGCACCGTACGAGTCGGCATCTCCACCGTTCTATTAAGAAATGAACTGACCCCGCGACTTGAACACGCGTTGTACTTTTCCGGCGCGTCGATCTTTCTCTCCCTGCTGCTCGCGGCGCTGATCTCACGCCTGGCCCTCGGGCCCCTGGAGGAAATCAATCGCAATCTGGACTATGCCACTGGAGGCAGCATCGACGAAGACGCCGAGTCGGATCATGACGAGTATGGCCTGGTGACGTTGAAGATCGCCAGCCTCGGCCGCCAGGTGCGGGATGCAAAAGAAATCTTCTCGGCCCTGAAAGACAACGTCGACCAGTTGATGGCGAATCTGCAGGACGGGCTGATGTTGTTCACCCGCGAGTACCACGTGGTGCTGGTAAGCGCTTCGGTCGAGCGCTTCCTCGGTCGCCCTCGGGGCGAAATGCTGGGGCGCAGTGCGAAAGATGTGTTTAGAGCAGGCACACCACTGAATACTCTGCTGCTGGACGCATTCGAACGCCGCCGCCCCCTGATGCAGCGCGAAGTAGAATCCGCTAACGGCCGCAGGGTGCAGGTGTCGCTCGACTTCATTCAGGAGAAGTCCACTCAGATCGGCGCGCTGCTAATCATCCGCGACACCGAATCAGTCCGCCGGCTGGAAGATGAGATTGAAATGTCCCGCCGTCTCTCCGCAAGCGGCAGGTTGACTCGTGGCGTTGCCCACGAAGTGAAGAACCCGATCAATGCCATTGTGCTGCACTTACACCTTCTCCAGAACAAGCTGCAGCAGATGGACCCCGGCACGCGCCGCCATGTTGATATCATCGGAAGCGAAATCCATCGCCTCGACCGTGTTGTCCAGATTCTGGTCGACTTCACCCGCCCGCGCGATCTGAAACTGGAAGAAGTTGATCTGCGGCGCTTGCTCGAGGAAGTCGCCGCCCTGGCCGCACCCGATGCGGATCAACACGCGGTCGCCATCGTCCGCAATCTCCCCAACGATCCCCTGACTGTGAAAGCAGATCTCGACTTCATGAAGCAGGCCATTCTCAACATCGTCATCAACGGTGTGCAGGCCATGACGGGCGGCGGACAGCTCACAATCAGCGCGAAGCGCGACGAAGGCATGGTGGTCGTCGAGGTGCAAGACACGGGCCCAGGAATCCCTCGCGAAGCACAGGAAAAAATCTTCGAACTTTACTTCACGACCAAACAAGGCGGCAGCGGCATCGGCCTGGCTCAGGCTTACCAGGTTATGCAGTGGCATTACGGCTCAGTCGATTTTGAAACGGTAGAAGGCAAAGGCACGACGTTCCGTCTCTGCATACCGTTGGCCGAATCCACTCTGGACGCTGCTCGCGAGGTGGCTGCCCGCACTCGTTAGACATCCCTGTCCTGAGGATCACTGCGCAGGTTCTGCGTCGAAGCGCCTTTGGGAAGGACACGGCTTGAGCCGTGCCGCAAGAGTTCGATAGGAAAAGGCCGCTTTGGGCTCACGGGTGGCCGTCAATGCGGCACTGCTTCTGCGCCGAGAAGGTCAGGTGATCGGAAGACCCATGCTTTCAAGCGTTTTACTTCCGCTTCCCAAAGGGTGACCATCGGCATAAAATCACCTAGGTACTTGATTTGTCAGGGGCGCATCACAGGATAGGTATGTATCTGGCCGGCATACTAGCACTGTGCGCGCTGCTGTTCGTGTCCGCGAGTGGACGCGTGCGCGGCGAGCTCTCGTCTTCGGGAACTGGATCAGCCCATTCCTTCCAGCGAAGCCCCACGCAAGAACCGGCGAAACCAGATGCATCCCCGACTTTGTCACAGCCCGCACAAGACACGACACCGCCCGCTCCGCCGCCAGCACAGCCTTCCCAATCTCAACCCAAGAGTCCTGCGGAGGCTTCCCCCGACGGCCCATCATCGAACTCGGATCAAAAAGATGCGACCTCAGCCGGGAAATCTGCTGCCCGGAAGAAGCAACCTGCGAAGACTGGGGCCGACGATGAACAACATAAGCGTGTGATACATCGGGGAGGCACCGTGGAGCCTACGACGCAACTCGCTCCCGGCATGACCCAGGAACAAGCCGCTCGGCAGAGACAGAACACAAACAAGCTACTGGCCTCTACCGACGCGTCTTTGCAGAAGCTTTCCGGTCGCCAACTCACCAAGGATGAGCAGGACACCGTCGCGCAGATCCGGCGCTTCATGCAGCAGGTAAAAACGGCTGACGCTGCCGGCGATTTACAGCGTGCTTACAAACTGGCCGTCAAAGCTCACCTGCTCTCCGACGCATTAGCCAAGCCTTAAGCTTGTACCGCGATTCGCCGGCGGGAACTACTTCCCTTTCGCTCTTGCTGCGTTCACCTTTTCGAGCAATTCCTTGGACGGCTGTTGCAGCGGCCCCGAAATCTGGACCGCCTCGCCGAGCACTGCCCGCGCATCGGTCGTCTTGCTCAACTTCGCGTAGGCATACCCTAAACGGTAGAGAGCGGTTGCGTAGGCCACTTCGTCCTGTCCCTTGAGCAGGGCCGACGCCGACTTCAGTTCCGGAATCGCGCTAGTGGTCTTATCCTGCTTCATGTATGCGTAGCCAAGCGTCGAATGCGCGACCCCAGCGGAAAGCTTGCGCGTGCGATCGGCATCCGGTTCGTTTTCTTTCGCCAGCGTGATCACTTTCTGCGAGTACGTGACCGCCTTACCCCAGTTCGTCGGCTTCGTTTCGTCTACGTAGGTGTTCGCGAGCATCAGCAATGCCGGCATGCTGTTAGGATTCGCGGCCAGGCTTTTCTCTCCAAAAGCTACCAGCCGCACCGGGTCGTTCAGTTGTCCTGGCCCCAGGGTGTACATCGCGTATTGCGAGACTTGCTCCTGAAATTGCGAACTAGGAAACGCCGCAGTGAAGCGCTCGATATACGACATGCGCTTCTTCGCGTCCTTTTCGTCGGCGATGGCATTGAAGCCGACGCTCTCCAGAAAATCGCGCGAAGACTTCAACGAATCCTTCTCAGAAGCCGTGCGGTTCGCAAAGTCTTCATCGCTGACCCCCTCCGGCTTCGCCTGCTTTCCGATGCCCTCGTAAGCCAGCCCCCCTTTTTCTGCATACTCGATGATCTTTGAGTCATCCTTCAACTGTTGCGCAATTCCCGCCTGCGAAACCAGGATATCCATGTTGTGAGGCGACGCTACCAGCGCCTTGTCCCCGAACTCAAGCGCCTTGGGGAGGTCTCCGCCACTCTGGTACGACTGCGAGATCTGCCAGTTGCCGTAAGCCACCGCAGAGGCATTCGACGAATACTTCCCGAGAAAGTCCTGGTACAAGGCAACTTTCTTCTGCGAGTCCGTCTCCTTGGAGATTTCCTGGATCGACTGGTCCTCCGGAGTTCCTGCCGGAATCACAATGCGATCGATTTGCGCGTAGACCGCTGAAGCAAGAACCAGAACGACGGCGAGCGGCAAGCAATACCTGGAATTCATCGGCCACCTCCCTACTGGAGCACAAAGTCCGCTTTCGGGCGACATGCTAGCTCCAACGGCCCGCCAAGACAAGGGTCAGCATCACGTTTTCAGGTGACTGCCTGCACCCGCCCGGGAACAGTCGTCGTACTGGTAAACGCATAGCGGCACGCTGGGAAAACTTTTCTCTTTCATTGATTTAGAGTTGAAGGAATGCGCGCCATCCTGCAAAAGCGGGCTCTTCGTTTTGTGCTTCTGGCCAACGTCGTCTCCATGCTGGGCAGCGGCATGAACTCCGCTGCCGTCGCTTGGCACATTCTGCAGGCTACTCATTCCGAGATGGCCCTCGGCACACTCGTCGTCCTGCAGACTCTGCCCGCCATGCTCCTGCTTCCTTTCACCGGTGTGATCATCGATCGCGAGGATCGCCGCCGCCTGGTCATGATGTTGGACGCAGCGCGCGCCGCAGTCATCCTTGTCGTCTCCGTACTTGCCTTCCGAGGCAAGGTGCAAGTCTGGCAACTCTATTTGATGAACACTCTGGTCGCGGCCGGATTCTGGATGTTCTGGCCCACCATCACCGCCCTCATTCAGGAACTGACTCCCGAAGGCCAATACGTCGAAGCCAACACCTTTCTGCTCGCCGGAATTCAGGGCGGCTGGCTGATGGCCGGAGCCATTGTCGGATTCGTTTATAACCACATCGGCTTGGGCGGCGTGCTGCTAATCGACTTCACCACCTACGTCGTCTCGTTTTTCTGCTACTTCGGCGTGCGCAAAGGCAAGCATGTGGTGCCCCGGCCGGCTGAAATCAAGGCCGAGATCGTGGCCGCGGAAACCGCCGAGCGTCGCTTCTGGCATGAGCTTTGGGAGGGAATTCAATTCCTGCGTGAACACCCAGGCGTCGTGCTGCTGGGTATGAGTTGGGCGCTCTTTCTGGGCGCCATGCTGACAGGCGTTGTGGTCACGCCCTCCCTGAGCGATCGCATCTTCCACGCGGGCGCCGTCGGGTACGGCTGGCTGAACGCAGGCTGGGGCGTCGGAGCATTCCTGAGTGCGTTGTACGCCCCATGGCTGATCACTCGCATGGGATCGCGCGCTGCCATCGCGGTATCGATGGGATTTCTTGCCTGCTGCATGACGCTCTCACCCTACTCTCGCATTTTGGCAATCGCCGTATTCCTTTACGGGATCATGGGCTCCGCGCGCGGCGTAAGCGGCGTCGCCATGAATACCAGCCTGATGGAACAAGTGCCCAAGCACTTCATGGGACGCGTCCAGAACGCTTTTTATTTCGTTGGCACTTTCTTGCAGATCATGATCAGCGTGACGGTCGGGTGGATGGCGCAAAAGGTGAGTCTGGCTGGAGGCTTCGCCATTATCGGCTTCGTATACGTGGTCGCATTCCTGAGCGCAGCTTGGCCAGTTGAGTCCGTCAAACCCGTAGCGACAGACGTAGCGCGATAGCAACAGGTACTGTGAGCAAGCTCTCATGGCCCGCTCGTGGCTCGCCGCTCTAAGCTGGTAGCTCAAGGCTCTGATATCCTTGCCAATTCAAAACGACACAGGAGAGTCCCCATGTCTTTTCAACTCGAAGGCCGGAATGCGGTCGTCTTCGGAGTCGCCAACAAGCGCTCCATTGCGTGGTCGATTGCGCAAGGACTGCATGCGGCGGGGATGAAGCTCGCCATTACCTATCAGAATGAACGGCTCGCCGAAGAGGCCAAGGACCTGATCGATTCTCTTCCCGGTGCGGAAGGGTTCATGTGCGACGTCTCCAAAGACGAAGACATCGAGCGCACCTTTGCGACGCTCAAAGAGCGCTACGGAAAGTTACATGTCGTAGTCCACAGTGTTGCGTACGCTCCGGCTGCCGAACTGGAGGGCGAGTTCCTGAATACCAGCCGCGAAGGCTTCCGCGTCGCTCATGATGTCAGTGTCTATTCGCTGATCGCCGTCGCCCGCGCTGCTGCTCCTCTGATGGAAGATGGGGGAAGCATCATCACCATGACCTACTACGGCGCCGAGAAGGTGGTTCCGCACTACAACGTGATGGCCGTCGCGAAAGCGGCGCTCGAATGCAGCGTGCGCTACCTCGCTTTCGATCTGGGGAAGAAGAAGATTCGCGTAAACGCCATTTCCGCCGGGCCCATCAAAACCCTCGCTGCGCGCGGGATTTCAGGCCTCAGCGACATGCTGAAGGCTCACCGCGAAACCGCGCCCCTGCAGAGAAATGTAGAGGTCGCCGAGGTGGGCGCGACCGGCGTTTTTCTCGCGTCCAACGCCAGCTCCGGAATTACCGGGGAAACTATTTACGTGGATTGCGGTTACAATATTATGGGATTCAAGCCCACGGCTCCGAACCAGGGCTGACCATTTCATGAAGAAGAACCGCTACCTTGCGCTCGCCGTCTTTGCCGCTGCCATCCTTCTTTCGATGGTGCGGGAGTGGAATGCGCCCATCGCATGCATACGCCCGCTGCTCGAACCTCAGGCTCAACAAAGCACTCCGCACGCGCGGTAACGCTACCTGGAATCTGCACTGGGTTTGGTCGTCGGAGGCGGCGGACTGACCGGCTTCGACTTGTGAAGTTTGTGGCTGATGTCGGGCCAGAACTCATTGAGGAGATTTCCCGCCGTGGCGTACGCCACCGCTAGCCCGCTGCGGCTCATCGTCAGCTTGAACCCGCGATCGTCGGAAGGGTAGTAAGCATTGGACAGTGCGCCTGACGAAAATGCGCCTAAAATATTCGACGCATTGAACGCCCGGCCCCCGTTGTCGGTATGGCAGATCAATTCCTGCTTAAGGCTGTAGACGAACCGGCGCGGGAAACCCCCATGTCCTTTCCGAAAATAACGAGGATCCTGCTTGAATAAGGTCGGATACATGAAGTTGCTGAAGAATCCCGTAGACACTTGATCGGCGAACGCCGCACCAAAGCGTTTCCCGTATCCGCCTGCCCCCTGCCCGTAGCCTTTAAATTGATTGTCTGCCTGACTGACGCCCGCTTGTGCAGCCGCAATGACGACGGTCACGGGATCAAATGCAGTCTTCGCGAACAGATGGGATTTTTCGCCAGGGCTCAAGGGCGGCGCATCCAGGCGGTTCGTTGTGCCAAACCGCGGCACAATTCCCAGAGTCCGTTGCGATTGCTCTTTTTCCTCGATCTTCTTTTGCTGCTGAGTTTTGCTTTGGGCGTCCTGCTGTTCTTTGCTCGCGGATGGCGCCTGCGGCAAAAAAGCATTCTCGTCGTTTGTCTTTGCGCCCAGCACGGAAGCGCCGGCATCTGTTTGCGACAAGTATCCCTGCGCCCGCGCCGCGCATGGCAACAATGTGATGAGCAGCAATGCTATTTGGCACGCGATCCACAAGCGTTTCACCATTTCCTTTGGCGCCCCAGCGGAGATCATGTGGTTTGGATGACCTTCAGCGGCTGACGACCGAGATTTTTCGCTCGTTTTCCCCAATACGTTCGAGACGAATTTCAACGTCTCGCTCGCGAACAAATCGTGGGAACTTCGCCCCCCACTCTATCAGCAGAATACTGTTTTCACTGATAAGGTCATCGAGCCCCAGCGTTTCCAGCTCGCGGGGCGTATCCACACGATACAGATCGATATGGTAGAGGTTTGCTCGCGGACCGCGATACTCATGCACCAGCGTAAAGGTGGGGCTGGTGACGTCTTCTTCAGCGGCTGCCTCAAACGCTGCCGCAATTCCCTTGATGAGCGTAGTCTTTCCCGCTCCCAAGTCACCGCGCAGAAGAACGAGCTTTGGCGGCGCGAGCAGATCCGTCAGCGTTCGGCCGAACGCGGTCGTCTCTTCCGCTGAATGAGTAGTGATTTCCCGCGTCGTGCCAACCAGCATTGGCACAAGTATACTGGGTGCGAGCGGGTGGGAACCAAGCGGACGCGGAGTGTCTAGAACAGCGACTTTGGCGCCGCTGCCTGACCGGGATTCATTGCCAGATAACTCTGATCTGCCACCGACTGCAACGCCATGCGCAAGTTGCGATGATCATCATCGCCCAGCGCAATAAAGCGGAACGGCTGCAGGGTCCCGTCGGTCGCCTTGCGAGTCGGAGACAGCATCTCCGCCATGCCAATCACGGTACCGACCTTGGTCTGAAAGCCGATCTCGACGAAATCGCCTTGGCTCAGCGGCTTCACCAGTTTGAGCAGTCCGCCGGTTACAGAAATGGAGTAGAGTTTGCCTCGGGAGCGCTGGCCGTCGTCGAATCGGATGGCAGCTAGTACCGAACCACCTAGCTGGACCCGGGCCGCGCGCTGGGTAGGGTGCGGTTGGGGGAAGTGAGTCATAGCCGAAAAGGACTATGACTTATGTGCCATTGTTACGGGAAGATTACGGTAGAGCTAGTCCCGATGCGCGCCGCGGTTACCCTCCTAATCCGCAGGAACCCCTTGTCCTAGTGGAAGATGCGGGTATTGGCCTATTAGACAAAGCGCTACCGGACTAACGCAGCAAGCTCAAGCCCGTGCCCAGCACCGCTTTAGCACGCAAAGTCCGCGATTACCAAGGTTGCCACCCCGCAATCGCCAAATAGTCACAGCAAACGACTTCGAGTCCGACATCCTAAATCTAAGAGATTCCTCTGTGCCGCTGTGTGGAGTTTCGTCTTCCCGTCAAGTGTAGTTTTTTAAGACTGATTGACCGTAAGGACGTCTTACATTTCGTGGCCACACAGCACATGGGAGAACCCACAACATGACCCGCGCTCGAATCTCTCTGCTCCTGCTTGCTCTCATCGCTCCTCCGTTACACTCGCAAAGCAATTCGTCTGCTCCGAATCCTCCAGTCCAAGCCGAGCGCGACGGCCAGTACGATTTCGATTTCGAACTCGGCAGCTGGAAAATTCATCTGAAACGTCTTCTGCATCCGCTGACCGGCTCTAACACCTGGGTGGAATTCGATGGCACCTCGGTCACGCGGAAAGTCTGGGACGGCCGTTCGCAGATCGAAGAGTTTGAAGTCGACAGCCCCACCGGTCACATTGAGGGCCTGACCCTGCGCCTCTACAATCCGCAAACGCATCAGTGGAGTCTCTACTGGGCCAACGCCAAAGACGGTACCATGGGCGGCCCGCCCAACGTCGGCGAATTCAAGAATGGGCGTGGCGAGTTCTACTGCCAGGATACCTTGAATGGGCGAGCGATCTTCATTCGCTACCTCTGGTCCGACATCACGCCCACGACAGCCCACTTCGAGCAATCGTTCTCAACCGACGGAGGCAAGACATGGGAAGTGAACTGGATCACGGACCAGACGCGCGTCAAGGAGCAAGAAGACAAGGCTCACTAATTCGAAAACGTAGCGAAAGCACGCATCGAGCGCGGCTGGCCAGAATTGCGATGTCATTGTTGGCATTTCCGCCCGCAACAACCGTTTTCCGTCTGGGACCAGTCGAGATGGATTTGGGAAATCAAATTGCTTTCGACAGGCCGACCCTCTGCAGCAGCTGCTGGAATCGCCGATCCGCACGTAAGTTATCCAATCTCGGGTCGGCCTTCAGGGCCCATGAAAGCTCCAACGATCTTTCCTGGTAGGCTTTCTCTAAAAAGACAAATGCGGTGTTCTTGTCGCCCAGCCCGGCGTAAATTGCCGCGATGAAGTAAGGCGAGACATAGCTGTCTTTTGACTTTCGTTCCAGATCACGGAGAATTTTCTTGGCTTCGGCCGTTTGTCCGACTCCGGCGTATGCATGTGCCAGCGCGGCCGTCGCATCCACGTCGCCGCCCGACAGCTCGACCGCCTTTTGATATTCCGACACCGCTTCGAGTCGTTTCCCAGTTCCTTCGTAGCCGACGCCGAGGTAAAAGTGCTCCAACCACTCGTTCGGGTTCGAAGTAATTCCTCTCTGACTCACTTTCACCAACCGCTCGAAATCCCGCAATTGAAAATAAGCTCCGGATTCCGTGATGGCCGAACTCGGCCCTGGGTCTAGCTCCAGGCTCCTGGCAAGCTCTGCCAGCCCTTCTTCATTCCGGCCGGTCATGCTCAGATAGAGTGCGCGATCCTCGTGTGCGCAGCTATAGCTCGGAGCCAGAGCGATTGCCTGGTTGAATTCCTTGTCAGCAGCCGCCCAATCCCACTCGTAACGCCAACGCAAAACTCCAAGCGTGTCGTGCGCCTCACCGATACTGTCGTCCAATTCCAGCGTTTTGCGGATCGCGTCCTTGGCAGATCGATAAGCAAGTTCGGGAGCCAATTGTCGGAAAAAGGCAGAATACACAAATGAATCGGCGAGTCCGGAGTAAGCCAGTGCAAAGTTCGGATCTTTTTGAATCGCGTGCTCGAAGTAGTGCCGCGCCTTTATAAGCTCACGAGGCGTTGTAAAAAGGTTCGTCATGTAATAGCGGCCCTGCAGATAGGCTTCGTACGCTTCCGGATCTACGGGGCGCGCAGAACGAAATCGAACTTGCTGTTGCGGACTGACCTGCGCTCTTACCTGTTGCGCAATGGCCTGCGCCACCTCACTCTGCAACTTCAGCACGTCACTCAGATCGCGCTCGTACGTCTCCGCCCAGAGATGCCGGTCGCTCGGCCCATGCAGCAGTTGCGCGGTAATTCGCACTCGGTTGCCAGCGCGCACGACGGATCCCTCGATGATCGCATCGACGTTCAACTCATGAGCGATCTCCGGCAGCCCCTTCTTCGTGCCCTTGTAACGCATGACAGAAGTGCGCGAGATCACGCGCAGAGAGCTCAGTTTCGCGAGATCCGTAATCAACTCATCGGTCATGCCATCGGCAAAGTATTCCTGTGACTTGTCGCCCGACAAATTGTCGAGCGGCAGGACTGCGATGGAGTGCAGCTGCAGATCCTCACCAGCACCGGCGCGAGGGGATACCGGCCGTACCAGCCAGAACGCCGACCCAATCGATCCCAGTATCAACAGCGTGAGAGACAGCACGGCTGTCCGGCCTTTGGTTGGGCTGCCTGCGACGGGCGCCACGCTCTCCATCTCGGGCGGTGCGGAGGGCTCTGGCTTTTCTCCTTCAATCCCCTCGACCGCCGCAATGAATCGGTATCCCCTACGAGGAAGTGTTTCGATGTAGCGGGGCTTCTGAGCGGAATCGCCCAGCACTTCGCGCAAGCGTGCGATGGAGTTGTGCAGGCTGTGGTCGAAGTCTACAAAAGTATCGGCCGGCCAGATTTGCTCGCGCAGTTCCTCCCGCGTCACCAGGCTGCCGGCGTGCTGCAACAAGGCGGCCAGCACTTGAATGGGCTGACCTTGTAAACGCAACTTGATCCCGCGCTTGCGCAGTTCACCGGCACGGATATCCAGTTCGAAGGCGTCGAAGCGGAGCGGGCACGCGGTTGTAACAGGAGCGGACAAGACGAATCCCCAAGAACTTTGGAGGCAAGGCTATCACGCGGAGACCCGTCGCACAGGGCCGGAATGTCTTATTTTTGCAACCATTTAGCTATGGAGGAAACTTTGGGGCGCACTGGAGGCGCCGAAGATTGACGGGCCGCACTTCACGGAAGACAGTGATCCCTGCTTTTGAGCGTTCGGGGCGAACACTGGCGACCTTCTAGGTTGGCGACTCGCCGGCGTAGGCGAACGCAATTCTGAACATTGGCATAAGAAGGAGAGGCAGTATGAAAATCACCACAGTGAAGTTCGGTTTGCTAGCCGGATGTTTGATTTCGGTAATGGGTATGGGAGCGCTGGCGCAGGAGCGGGAACGAACACCCAATCCGGCCGTGCCTGCTCAGATCGTAGCTCTCGATGAGTGTGACCCCACCACCTTCAATGCTGCAATTGGCCCGGACTTCTGCAAGAACGTGGCGCTCGGAGCTTCCACCAGCTTTGCCGACCTGTTTGCGCTGGCGAAGGCGGGAACTCCGGACCCGGGCTGGGATTTCGAGCCGGATGTGCTCCACATCCGGAAAGGGACACCCGTAGTCGTTGTCGACCAGGGCGGCGAGCCTCACACCTTCACAGAAGTGAAGGAATTTGGGGGAGGCTTCATCGGCGATCTGAATCACGGCGAGCCAACCGTTCCCGAATGTGCCGGTGGCTTCAAGAACCTCGATGTGGCCAAAACCCGCATTCTTCAGGGAAGCCAGCTTCAGGTAACCGGCCTGTCGAAGGGTGAGCATCACTTCGAGTGCTGCATTCACCCGTGGATGCGAGTGACCGTTGACGTAAAGTAGTTCGACGCAGGCGAGGCGAGGCACCTTGCAAAGATCGGCGGCACGTGCTTCGCCGTTGTCTGTTCCACAATCTTGTTTCATCCCTACAACGCAGTTCCGGCCTGTACCCGCACACGGCGAAATGCTTCCGGCATCGCCTTGATCAAATCCGTTGCGACCAGGGACTGTTCGCCCATGGTCTCGCAGGCAACATCGCCCGCAAGGCCGTGCAGGTGGACGGCCGCTGTGACGGCTTCAATTACGCGCTGGGGATTTTGTGCCATCATCCCCGCCGCCATTCCAGTCAGCACGTCTCCCGTTCCCCCGGTCGCCATCCCGGGATTGCCGGTCGTGTTCACCCATACTTCTCCATCCGGCTGAGCAATCAGAGTGCGATGCCCCTTGAGCACGACAATGACTTCGTGCTCGCGGGCAAACGTGCGCGCAATCCCGATCCGATCCCGCTGGACTTCGGGAATGGAAAGCCCGGTGAGACGTGCCATCTCGCCGGGGTGCGGGGTGATTACAAGCGCGCGGCCTTTGCCGATTAGTTTGTCTGCCATCCCGTCAAAAGCATTGAGCCCGTCAGCATCCAGCACGATCGGCACTGAATATTTTTCCACCACGGTACGCACCAACTCCGAGGTCTCCGCGTGCCGCGAAATTCCCGGTCCAATCGCGAGCACCGTCTTTCCTTGGACCAGGTTGTCGAGGTGCGCATACTCGAGCGCACTCAGGGAAATCGTTCCGGCTTCCGTCTCTTCGCACGGTTCGGTCATGAGCTCGGGATGAAAACCGGCCACCGTCGCCAGCACGGATTTCGGTGTGGCCACCGTCGACAAACCGGCCCCGCTGCGCAAAGCCGACATTCCCGCCATCGCCGCCGCCCCCGCTTTGCCGAGAGATCCTCCGATCACCAGCACATGACCAAAGCTGCCCTTGTTGGCATCGCGCGGACGTGGTCCAAGCAGTTGTGCGATTTCTTGCGCGGTAATGAGCTTGAGATGAAGAGCCGAAGTGATCGCCTCGTCAGGAGAGCCGATCGGCGCTACGACGATGGGCCCGTCGGTTAAGTCGCCAAAGACGTGGGCTGGACGCGGCGCAGTAAAGGTAACAATCGCATCCGCACGTGCGACGGCTCCCGTCTGCGATCCCATCACATCGGCGTCCGCACCGGACGGAATATCTACCGCGACTAACGGCAGCTTCGTCGCATTCATGGCTGCGATCGCCTCAGCGTAGAGCCCGCTGACAGGCGGACGAAACCCGGTGCCGAGGATCGCGTCAATTAACAGTTCTGCTTCGCCCAGGCGTGACGTGGCAGCCGCAAACTCCTCACGAGTCTTCGCCACCTCCGGAGCCAGCCCGATGCGCTTGAACATCTCAGCCGAGTCGCCGCGCAGTTCGGCAGAATCGGCCAGCAGCAGAACTGCTACTTCCCTGCCCGCTTCGCGCAGCTTTCGCGCCGCGACAAAGCCGTCGCCGCCGTTGTTGCCCTTGCCACAAATCACGCACACCCGCTTGCAGTCCGGATAATTTTCTAGGGTAAAATCCGCCACCGCGGTTCCGGCATTTTCCATCAGTGTGAGTGAAAGCACGCCAAAGCGCGAGCTCGTAACGCGATCGATCTCGCGCATCTCGGCTGCAGTGACAATTTTCATGATTGGGGAGCCGCCATCTGTTCGACCTGGCGAAGTTGCGCCGGCTCGCCCATGGCAATCAGGAAGTCTCCGGCTTCAATGCGATCATCGGGAGCGGGATTGAAGCGCATGCCCTGCCCACGCTTAATCGCCAGCACGATGACGCCGCGCTCCTGTCGAATGCGCGAGGTTTCAATCGTCTTCCCGGCAAAGCTCGAATGCGCCGCAACCGAAATTTCCCCAATCTCCAGGTCGATCCCCAGATGGGTAGTAGCGGCATCCAGAAAACTAACAACATTCGGACTCAAGAAGGTCTGCGCGATGCGCTGTCCGGCAAACGAGTAAGGGGAAACAATCGAGTCCGCGCCCGCCGTGAGCAAATGTTTCTCCGCATCCTCTTCGCTGGCCCGCGCAATGATTTTCAGCCGCGAATTCAAAGCGCGGGCCGTAAGGATGATGTAGAGGTTGGTGGCATCCGTAGTTGTCGCCGCGACCAACCCGCGTGCCTGCTCGATGTGGGCCTCGCGCAGCGTCGTCTCCTTGGTGGCGTCCCCGATCAGCACCAGCCAATCCTCGCTGCTGTACCGCGCCGCTTTTGCCTCGTTATTTTCGATGATCACAAATGGAACCGGGCGGCGGGCCAGTTCGCGGGCCGCGCTGCGCCCAACGCGTCCAGCCCCACAAATGATGTAGTGATCATGGAGACGGCCGATTTGGCGTTCCATTTTTCGCCTGCCAAAGAAGCTGCGCAGCTCGAATTCTAGCAAAGCCTGCGTGAGCGCTCCGATTGCCAGAAACACCAGCGATACACCGGCAACAATCACAGCCACATTGAACATGCGGCCCGCATGAGACAGGGGATGCGTTTCCTGGTATCCGATGGTCGTGAGCGTGGTCACCACCATGTAGAAGCCATCGAACCAGGGCCACCCTTCAATGAAATGGAACCCCGCCGTGCCGGCAATGATCACGAGCGCAAGCGCGAGTCCGATCAGCCGGAGATTGTGAAGAGCTTTCATGAAAACCGTCGTTGGCTGTTGGGCGTTGGTCGTTGGCCAAAACCAAAATCGCCGCTCAATGATGGAGACGCTCGCCCCCGCCAGGAATCGTGGGAAGTGGGGTTTGCCAACGACCAACGACTATAAAACAAAAGGCCCTCCGCGTAGTGCGGAAGGCCCTTGCCCCTGACGAAAACTGTTCCCCTTTAGTCTGCCATGGTCGGCGTTCGATCGATGCTCGGGTTGGGAGTCGAATATTCCCCGCGCTGCACGCGGCTGTGTTTCTTGCCGTAGAAGAAATAAATGCAGAGCCCGATCGCCAGCCAGATGATCAACCGCGCCCAGGTTTCCTTGCCCAGGCTGACCATCATGAGCAGCGACACTGTGATACCCATGATCGGAGTGAACGGAATCCACGGCGCCACGAACGCGCGCGGCACGTCGGTTCCCCGCTTGCGCAGAATCCAGACTCCCGCGCACACAATGACGAATGCCAGCAGCGTGCCGATCGAAACCAGTTCGCCCAGCACGTTGATTGGCGTCAAAGCTGCCACGGTTGCCACGCAGAAGCCCACGAGAATCGTCGAGATGTAGGGCGTGCGGAATCTGGGATGGATCTTGCACGCCCATGGCGGGAGTAGCCCATCTCTCGACATGGAAAAGAAAACGCGCGATTGCCCGAGCAGCATGACCACCATGGTGGAACTCAAGCCGCAGATCGCGCCCAGTTTCACCAGGATGCTGCCCCAACTTACGCCCGTGATGTCGATGCCAATGGCAATCGGATCCGGCACATCGAGCGCCGTATATTTCACTAACCCGGTCAACACCGCCGCTACCAGGATATAGAGGATGGTGCAGATGACCAGCGAGCCAAGAATGCCGATCGGCATATCGCGCTTGGGATTTTTCGCCTCCTGAGCGGCCGTCGATACGGCGTCAAACCCAATGTAGGCGAAGAAAATCACTCCTGCAGCGGTCGCAATGCCCGACCAGCCGAAATCCCCATAGTGTCCGGTATTCGCGGGCAAGAAAGGCGTCCAATTCGCAGCAGCCTCGGCGCGGTGCCCGAGGATGTAGTTGCCGCCGAGAATCAAGAACACGATGAGTACGCAAACTTTGACCACGACGATCAAGGAGTTCAGGTTCGCCGATTCCTTGATGCCGATGACTAACACGACGGTCACCATCATGATGCCGAGGAATCCAAACAAGTTGAACGCGGAAGCCTGGTGCGGCAGGGTGGATGGGTCAATCTGTTTCAGCGCGAGCACTTTTTGGAACTGCGCCGTCAGCCGCTCCCAATGGCCGTTATACATCACGAACGTTGTCCCTGGGGAACCGGCCAGTTTGGGCGACAGCCTTATGCCAAACTCTCCCAAAAAGCTGAGCACGTACCCGCTCCATCCGCTGGCCACCGTGGCCGCGCCTAGCGCATATTCCAGGATCAGGTCCCATCCAATAATCCAGGCGATCAGTTCGCCCAGCGTTGCGTAACCATAGGTGTAGGCCGAGCCGGCAATCGGGATCATCGAGGCGAACTCGGCGTAGCACAATCCCGCAAACACGCACGCAACCGCGGCCAAGCTAAAAGAGAGAATGATGGCGGGACCAGCATGATTGGCAGTCGCCGTTCCGGTGAGCACGAAAATTCCCGTGCCGATGATTGCTCCGATACCCAGCGAAATGAGGTTGCCGGGACCAAGTGCGCGCTTCAGGCTGTGCTCGCCCGTTTCCGAGGCTTCCGCCATGATCACAGGCAGTGGTTTTTTGGCCATCACATTAGCCATTCGGTTCTCCTCATGAGTTCGTATTTAAATCGCGCTGTCTGACCCAGTTCAGACCGCGCCGGCAGACGTCCCTTGATTCCGATTCCACAGGTAGTACACCGGGATGCCCAGCAGCACAATAATCAGTCCCGGCCATGTGTATTGCGGCTTGTAGCGCAATAGTACGACATCGATAAACAATGCCATCAAAATATATATCGCCGGAAGTATCGGGTAACCCACTGCCCGATAGGGCCTGACCGCGTCCGGGCGGGTCCGCCGCAACACAAACAATCCACCGATCGTGAGAATGTAGAACACCAGCACGGCGAAAACGATGTAATCGAGCAGCTGTCCGTAGCTCCCCGAAATGCACAGAATGCAGGTCCACACCATTTGAACCATCAGGGATACGGCGGGAGTCTTGTAAACAGGATGCAGTTTCGCGACGCTCCGGAAAAACAGGCCGTCTTTGGCCATTGCGTAATAAACACGCGCTCCCGAGAGGATCAGCCCGTTGTTGCACCCGAAGCTCGAAATCATAATGGCGATCGCCATCAGCGCCCCGCCCGCCGCCCCGAAAATCTGGGTCATCACCGCGGTACCCACGCGTTCTTCGGAGGCGTACTTGATCCCGCGCTCGAGGATCGTCGTTCCTGTCGCGCTGCCGTCGAGAGGCAGGACATTCAGAAAAATCACGTTACACAACACGTACAAAAGAATTACAACTCCGGTGCCCATTGCGAGCGACAGCGGAAGGTTGCGCTGCGGATTCTTTACCTCGCCCGCGGTGAACGTCACATTGTTCCAGGCGTCGGCTGAGAACAGCGACCCGACCTGAGCCACCGCGAGAATCGTCAAAGTTCCCACCAGCACTATTGGGCCGCCTGCACCCACTTGCACGGCGTGCTGCGCGCCCAATCCCGCGTTCTGCCAGAAGTGCCCATTAAAATTCGCGGCCAGCGCCTGGGCATTGCGTCCGATGAATAATCCAAACAGGACAAGGCCCGCGAGCGCCGAAACTTTGGCCACCGTAAAAATGTTCTGAATGACCGCCCCGGTCTTGACGCCAAAGATATTCACCACCGACAACACAACCACTACCAGGATCGCGACCAGGTTCTGCGTGCTGAGCCCCACGTCCATGTTGCCCAGCACCATCGGGCCAATCGGAATCGGCGGAACCGTCCACAGATGCAGGATCCAGTGCGTAGACGAAATGGAGGGAAAAAAGACACCCAGAAACTTGCCGAAGGCCACACCCACCGCCGCGATAGTCCCGGTCTGAATGACCAGGAACAGCGTCCAGCCATACAGGAAACCCCACAGCGGTCCAAGAGCCTCCCGCAGGAAAACGTATTGGCCTCCTGCGCGCGGCATCATGGCAGCTAACTCTCCATAGCAGAGCGCCCCCACGATTGTCATGAAGCCGGTCACCAGCCAGGCGCCCAGCAGCAGCGCCGGCGAATTCACTTCGCGCGAAATTTCGGCCGACACAATAAAGATGCCCGAGCCGATCATGGACCCCATCACCAGCATGGTCGCGCTGGTCAGGCCGAGAGCTTTGACGAGTTCCTTATCCTGGTGGGAATGGATATCCCAATCGCTGGCGGGCGGTGGGGTCGATGCACTGGTCTGGGTACTCACGTCCCTCCTGCATGTGGAGCGACAGGCAGCTGCCTCGGGCGTTAGGCCGAAGGCTCAGAACCCGTCGAAGGGGATGGCAATGCTATGCAATGTCAGCGGTCACTGTACCCCAGAATGCTGAAAAATTCCTCTGCTGATTTCCGGGGATCCCGTAGCAAGTCAGATATCACCGCCACCGAATCCGCGCCCGCCTGAATCACGTCTAAGGCGTTCGCCCGGGTGATCCCCCCGATCGCAACCAGTGGCTTCCGCGACAATTGGCGCGCCCGCCGTACGCCGTCCAGGCCGACCACGGGGTCCGGACGTTCTTTGCTGCTGGTTGCAAATACCGGACCAATGGCGAGGTAATCCGCAGTAGTTGCGTCGGCTTCCTTTAATTGTTCCGGGTTGTGCGTGGAAACACCCAGCCAACAATCCGGCCCAATCACCCGACGCGCCCCTTCGGGCGACAGATCTTCTTGCCCAACATGCAGACCGTCAAATTCCGCTGCCAGGCAAAGATCGGCGCGGTCATTCATGACGAGCCGTACAGAAGCGCCAACTCGCTTTTTCAGTTCGCGCGCGTCTTCCAGAATCTGGCGGGAAGTGGCGTTTTTATTCCGGTACTGCAGCAGGGTGGCGCCGCCAGCAATCAATTCCTCTGCCGTGAGGAGCATCGCGTCGCGGCTAGGAAATTGTCCCGCATCCAGAATGGGATACAGCCGAAGAAGTTTTATGGCGTTTTTCAAGAATCAGAATGGCTCAGAGTTGCTGAATCGGTAGCGTTGGCTTCCGGACGAAACAGCACTGACACGCTAAATTCCTAAGCCGCCGGTTCTGCTTTCTTTTCCAGAAACCGTTCGATAAAGCCAGTATCGAACTTGCCCTCGCGAAAGTCCGGGTCCATCAGAATCCTCCGATGGAGGGGAATCGTGGTGAAGATGCCTTCCACGATGAACATCTCGAGCGCGCGTGTCATGCGCTGGCAAGCTTCGTTGCGGTCTTTCCCGCGCACCACAAGCTTGGCAATCAGCGAATCGTAGTACGGCGGAATGACGCCCTCCGCATAAGCGGCCGTATCAATGCGCACGCCTGTCCCACCCGGAGGATGAAATGCCGTGATCTTCCCTGCCGAAGGCGTGAATTTTTCCGGATGCTCCGCGTTAATACGGCACTCGATCGCGTGGCCGCGATGCACGACTGGACCTTGCAATACATCCTGCAACTTCGCCCCGGCAGCAATCATAATCTGGCTCTTGACCAGGTCCACATCTGTAACCATTTCCGTAACCGGATGCTCGACCTGAATACGGGTATTCATCTCGATGAAGTACAACCGCTTCTGCTGGTCCATCAGGAACTCGATCGTTCCCGCGTTCTGGTATCCCACCGTACTCAGCGTTTTGCTGAGGATGTCTCCGATTTCCTTGCGCAACTCCGCGCCCACTTGCAGGGAAGGCGACTCCTCCAGCAGTTTCTGATGTCTCCGCTGGATGGAGCACTCGCGTTCTCCGAGGCTCACAACATTTCCGTGCTCGTCGGCAAGAATTTGGAACTCAATGTGGCGCGGGTGCTCGACGTACTTCTCCATGTAGAGGTCGCCATTGCCGAACGCCGCCGCCGCTTCCTGCTGTGCCTGGCGGTAGAGTCCCGGCAGATCCTGCTCATTGCGCACGATGCGCATGCCGCGTCCGCCACCACCCGCAGACGCCTTGATGATCACCGGGTATCCGACTTGCCGCGCCCATTCCGCGGCCTCTTCCTCTGACGCGATGACGCCATCGGACCCCGGCAGAATCGGCACGCCGTGATGCTTCATCGCGGCGCGAGCTTTTTCCTTTTCGCCCATCAGCCGGATCAGATCGGGCGACGGCCCGATAAACTTCAGCCCGCTGGTTTCGCAGACTTCCGCAAAGTTCGCATTTTCGGAGAGCAAACCATAGCCCGGATGAATGGCGTCGGCGTTCGCGATCTCGGCTGCGCTGATGACACCGGGAATATTCAGATAACTCAAGCCCAGTTGCGGCGGCCCAATGCAGATCGCCTCATCCGCAAAGCGCACCGGCAGCGAGTTGCGGTCGGCTTCGCTATAGATCGCAACCGTGCGAATGCCCAGTTCCTTGCAGGCACAAATAATACGCAGGGCAATCTCCCCGCGATTGGCGATCAGGATCTTTTTAAACATGCTGTCCCAGATACCACGCCGCCGTGCTGGCCGGTTGTC
This sequence comes from uncultured Acidobacteriota bacterium, assembly GCA_963765755.1. Taxonomy (GTDB): domain Bacteria; phylum Acidobacteriota; class Terriglobia; order Terriglobales; family Acidobacteriaceae; genus Gp1-AA133. Next base: position 72,645 of record CAVXXV010000012.1, read on the forward strand.
GGGCGTCGCCCGCTTCACAAACAAAAAGGGGCGCGCTCAAGCGCCCCGTCTCAATTTCCAAAGCTTCACTTCTTCGCCCGGATGGCAAACAACTCCTGGCCATACTCGATGGGCTGCCCGTTGGTGACAAGTCGCTTCACCAGTTCTCCCGCCACGTCTGACTCGATCTCGTTCATCAACTTCATGGCTTCCACGATGCAGAGCACCTGTCCCGTGGAAATCATGTCGCCCGGCTTTACGAAAGGCGGGGAGCCCGGCGACGGAGATTCGTAGAAAGTGCCTACGATCGGCGACCGCACCATGTGCAGATCCTCTTCCGGCTCGACCGCCGGAGCTGCCGGCGTCGAGGGCGGGACAACCGGAACCGCAGCGGAAGGCACGACCGGGGCAGCGCTGGGCACCGCAAAATAGCGCGTGTCCGTGTGCGTCCCAGGTTCGGCAGCACGCTTGATGCGCACCTTCACATCGCCGCGTTCCAGTTCGAACTCGGCGATGTCTTTCTCGATTAAGAATTCTATGAGTTCTTTAAGCTCTTTTTGATTCATCGTGTGCGGTGGGACTGCCCTCTACCCGCGCGAAAACGGCCGGAGCACGAAGAGCTTCCGGCAATCTATAGCGTTTGGTGCGTCTATGCAATTTCTATGAAGTCTTTCTGCGCGGGACTTAACACCTCGCAGCCCTGCTCGGTCACCACCACCATGTCTTCGATGCGAACGCCCCACTGCCCGGAAAGATAAACTCCCGGCTCGATCGTAATCACCATTCCCGGTAGCAGGATTTCCTGCTGGCCCTTGGCCACGCGGGGAGCTTCATGAATTTCAAGCCCCACTCCATGCCCAGTCGAATGCGTAAACCACTTCGCTAAGCCCTTCTTTTGCAGTGTTTTACGGGCTACACGATCGACCTGTTCGATCTTGATACCGGGCCGAACGGTATCAATCGCTTCCAGCTGCGACGCGAGCACAGCGTCATAAGTCCGGCGAGCTTCCGCGGTCGCAGCGCCCACGTATACAGTGCGGGTACGGTCCGAACAATAACCTCGAAGTATAACACCGAAGTCGCAGACGACGAATCCCCCCGACTGCACCACTGCACCCGACGCCCGGCCATGCGGCAGCGCTGCCCGCGCTCCTGACGCGATGATGGTCTCAAACGACATACCCTCCGCCCCGGCCTTGCGCGCGGCGTATTCCATCTCAGCCGCTACCTCAACCTCGGGCACTCCTGGACGGATCGTAGCAAGTGCGCGATCGAACAGTCCCGCTCCCAGTTTCACCGCCGCGCGAATCGCGGAGAGTTCCTCCGCATCCTTCACCATTCTCGCGTGTTCGACCAGGGGCGGGGATTCCCGCAGCCGGACTTGGCGGGACAGACCAGCAGACAGGCTTTTCCGCGAAGCCACCGTAAGATACTGCCCCTCAATCCCGAGCAGTGTGGATTTCGATATACGATTGGTGCGTGGCTGCCGCCCAATCCACTCCGCCGCCGAGAGCAGCGGGGCCTTCTTTCCAATAACAACTTTCCATGCCTGGACCTCAGTCTTCGCCTGCTGCGTGTAGCGACTGTCCGTAAAAAACACACTGCCCGCACCATGGATCAGCAGCGCCCCCGAACTACCCGAGAATCCACACAGGTACCGAATATTGGGAAGATGTGTAACCAGCAGAGCGCCTAAACGAGCTTTCGGCAAAGCCTCACGCAACCGTGCTTGGCGACCCGGGTAGTCCATCGCGAAGGGGAGTGTATCAGGAGCGACACCAGTGGCAGGACTCGGCGAAATGTTGAGCACACTGAAGTCAGACCACGTGAGGCACCAGCACTCCGATCACAACAACGCGCCAAGGACGCGACCCAGTTGAGTTTGAGACAAGGACGAGCCCCATTGAGACAAGCCGCCAACAGGCGGCGAAATTCATTAGCCCAGCGCGTAAGCGCTGGGTAAACGAGCGCTGACAATGAGCGCCGGAGGCGCGGCAGCCAGTGCGGTGCAAAAAACCACCGGCTCCAGGACAGGTTCGTCGCTGGAGCCGGTGGAAACTTCTACTTCAACCACCCGCGTTTATGTCTGGATGATGCGCGGGGTGATGAAGAAAATCAGTTCCTGGTTTGAAGTGGTTACGCTGCGCCGCTTGAACAGGTTGCCGAGCGCCGGGATATTTCCGAGCAGCGGAACCTGAGTGATGTTCAGTGAGTTGTTAGTCTGGATAACGCCGCCAATCACCACCGTGCCGCCATCGGTGACGAGCACCTGCGTGGTCGCCTGCTGCGTGATGAGTGTCGGGTTGCCCTGCACCGTCCGGCCAAAGTCAGGCGTCGTGTTCTCGACGTCAACGTTCAGGAAGATCGTGCCTTCCGACGTGATCTGCGGAACCACGGTCAGTCGCAGGAACGCGTCAACGTAGGTCACGGTTGGCGGACCGCCCAACTGCGCCTGGGTCACGATCGGCACGCGCACGCCCTGGCGAACCAGCGCCTGGATGTTGTTCTGCGTGACGACCCGCGGACGAGACAGAATCTTCAGCAATCCACGCGACTCGGCCATCGTCAGGATGGCGTCGATGCGCACGTTATTGCTGGCATTGATGAAGCTCAGACCGCTGGTCGGGCTGGCGACTGGCAGGTTCGAGAACAGAGGAATAATCTGTCCGCTCGAAGATCCGCCCGCCGTGATGTAGGTCGGGCTCAGGCCGTTGGTGAACAGCGGAGAGTTCGACGCCGCACCGCCCACTGCCGAGTGCCCGTTGCCCCATCCAAAGCCGAACTGGGTTCCGATGTCACGCGCGAAGCTGCGGGTAGCAGCCACGACACGCGCTTCGATTTCGACTTCCTGCGTCTTGCGATCCAACTGCGTGAGCAACCGATCCAGCGCCGGAATAACGTTGGGAATATCCGAGATGATGACTGCATTCGTACGATCATCGGAAATCACATCGCCGCGCTGCGACAGGAACTTCTTGATGGTCGGCACGACGTCTTTCGAGTGCGCATAGCTTAAGAAGCGGGTGACTGTGACTTTCTCGACCGCCAGCGCTTCGGATTCCTGCTGGGCGCGACGCGCGTCAGCTTCCTTCTTCAGCGTGTCGACGGTAGCGATGCGCAGAACGTTTCCATCCAGTTCGCGCGCCAGGTCGTTATTCTTGAGCACGATGTCGAGCGCCTGATCCCACGGCACGTCATCCAGGACGATCGTCAGACTGCCGTGCACGTTCGGATCAAGGACTACGTTCAGTCCGCTGATTTCGTGAATCAAGCGGAAGAAGTCTTTGAGGTCAACGTCCTTCAGGTTGACCGAGATCGGCTCGCCCGTGTACTTCGGACCGTTAGTCGCGGGGGTTTGCGACATCTGGGTCTTCTGTTCGGCTGCGAGATTGACCGCGGGTTGAATGGCCGTCGAGGCCGCCTGGGCCGCTTGTGGCGTCATCGAAGAAGCGCTGGCATTAACCGGGAGGAGTGCGGATGCCGGCTTATCGGTGAACTTCGCCGCTGCTTCGAGTGCGCGCACCGCTGGCTCGACCGGCGCGGGCTTTTCTTCGGTCTTGGTCTCGTCCTTCGGCTTGTACGAAGGCTCGACGAAGACGTAATCGGTAGCCGGCTTCGGGGCCTTCTGCACTGGAGCAGCCGCAACCGCGGGCTGGCTCAGCGCAACTTCCTTCTTCTCCGGCACCGAGGTCTTCTCCGGCATCGCAGGAGTCGTCACCATCGAAACCGTGGTGAGCTTGGCGCCCGCCGGAGCCGCAGTCTTCGCGACTACCGGTGCGCTGACCGCGGTCTTGGAGGCCGGCTTCGCCGAAGCCTTCACCGCAGCCACGCCGGGATACAGCTTCACGGCGAACTGGTTGTCGCTGCCGGGAACGAGCTCGAACTTGCACGCCTTCTCGAGATCGACCACGACGCGGGTGTTGGGCGGCGTCTGGCCATTCATGCCTACGCGCACGCCCTTCACTCCATCGCTGTCAATCGCGATCTGGTGTTGATCGGTCACGGCGACCGTGTTCGGCAGATCGATCACGACGCGAGCCGGCGAGCTCAGCGTGCTCAGCTTGGGAGCCACAGCTCCACGAGCCGAGAATTCCACGCTGATCGTGCCATCGCCGCGCACCACGTTGAGACGCTGCAATGCAGCGTGTTCCGTGGTCGCTGTGCCCGTGTTCTGTGTCTGTGCCGCTGCGGTCATCATTACCAGGATGACCAGCGGTAGAACCACACCCAGCAGTTGCTTTCGCATTTCGCTTCTCCCCCACACGCGCCGGCCACTCGGCACAGCTCGTGTCTTCATCAAGCTCGCTTCCAGTTTAGGAACTCGCCAAATCTATACAGCCGGTGTCAGAATCCGTTTCACAACGTCTTTCGTGAACGGTTTTCCCAGCCGGTCTTGAACATTTTGTTTGAACACGATCGAGTCGACCGTGATCTTTACTACATACCCGTTAAACACGGGATCGTTCTCCCGCAAGAAATAAGCTTTGTTCAAGCCGTTGGTCACGACTGCGATCATGCCGTTGTCGGACTTTACGACCCCATGCAGCGCAATCTGTTCGATGTCCAGGCACTTCTTGCCCGTGCTGCAGCCCGATCCGCCGGAGCGGTTGACTACCGGGCTGATGAACGGATCCCGCTTGCCTGACATTGAGTATTTCTTGTCTTCCGACTTCTCGTTCTTGGCCTCGTCCTTGTCGCTGCTCGCCGCATTCGTGTCCTTCGACGGGCTTGGAGCGGCCGCGATTTTTTCAGCCGGCTTGGCCGAAGTTTTGTTTGACGCTGCCGCAGTTTTCGCGGGTGTGGTCGTCTTGGTCGCCGGAGTAGATGCGGTCTTGCTTGGAGCCACTTTTACTTCCGGCTTTGCAGATGTCGGTGCTGCCTTGGCGGGAACGATGGCCGGCTTCGCCGCTGCCGGGTTCGTCTTCGCCGGGACGACTGCCGGCTTCGCAGCCGCTGCGGTCGCAGGAACAATGACTGGCTTGGCGGTCGCAGGCGCGGCTTTCGCCGGAACGATCGCGGGTTTCGCGGTCGTGGTTGCCGTCTTCGCCGGAGGCGCAGCAGGCTTCGCCGGCATCGCCACCGGACTGATCGAGATCACTGCCGGCTTCGGTGCCGTTTGCACTTGTGCCGCCGACGGCTTGGCCGGAACCCCGCCCGAAGGCTTCGCGTGCGAGGTCGGCGCGCTCGCCGTCTGTTGCGGCGCCGCGCTCTTTGTGTTCTGAGTGGCGGCGGAATTCTGCGCCCAGGCAGTGCCCGCCGTAAGTGCCAACGCAACGATGCCAGTGGTCAGCTTCATAGAATCTCCTACTTTTTCACCGCAGCCTGGCCGGGTTTCCCCGTGCCCGCCGGATCCAGATCGTGGCTGAAGTACGTCGTCGCTTTACAGGTCGCCACAATGCTCTCGTTGGGCGCGTACTGGTACGTCTTCTTGGCTTTCGCGTCTTGCGGCTTGCGGGTGGTCGAAACCAGCAGGCTCGAGACGTTCACGATGCGTTCCAGCTTGCCCACGCGATCAAAGAAATTCAGCATCGAGTAGTAGGGACCGTCCAGTTCCATCTCGAATGGAACCTCGCTGTAAAACTCTTTCTGCCCCACCGGCTGCGATGTGTAGCGCCGGATCTCGATGCCCGCCTTGGACGCTTCCGCGTCCAGCATGCGCATGAAGCCGTCGACTTCCTTCTCATCCGGCACGATGCGCCGCTCGATCTCCAGTTGCTGCTTCAGGCTGGCCAACTGCCGCTCGATCTCCGCCAGCTTCGGCCGGTACGATTCCAGTTCGGCGTTTTCCTTCCGCTTGGTATCCAGTGCAGCTTGCGCCGCTGTATTCTGGTCGCGCTGGGTCTTGAACATCGTGAAGTACAGACCCGCCGTGATCAGAGCCGCGCCGCCCACGACCACCGCCCACTGCTTGATGCCCGACATTTCCCCGAAATTCGCCATTGGTTCCTGCCTTTAGGACTTCGTCTTCTCGCAGCTCAGCGTGAATTGAAACGCCTGCATGTCTTTGATCGTCTCGTCCTGAATGCTTTCCTTGATTTCCACGTTGCGGAAATAACCCGTCTTCTGCAGGTTCGAAATCAGGTTCGCCACTGCATCCGTGCTGAGCGCCATACCCTCGATATCGACACTCGTACCCTGATCCTTCAAGTTGTTTAGCCAGACCGCTTCCGTGTTGTTCACGGTTTCGCCCACCATTGCCATCAGGTCGACCGGCCCGCTCTGGTTCTGGTGATTTCGTAGCTGGTCGATCACGTCCACGCGCCGCTTGTAGTTCTCGGCTTCGCGCTGCCGCGCCATGTAGCGCTGCTTCACGTCGGCCAGTTCACGATTCTTCTGTTCGGCCTGCACCATGTTCTGGGCGATCAATTTCTTTTCGGCGTCCAGGTGGTACCAGGTGTACAGGTTGAATGCCGCCGCCAGTCCAAACGCGATCAGGACCTTGAGGCGCGGGGATCCGACGTCGCCGACTTCCATGGTCGGCATCGACGGCATCGCCGAGCGCTTGTTCTTCGGTTTCGGTGCTTCCAGCAGATTGATTCGGATCATAGGTCGCTAAAACTCCTCAAAGCCAAGCCCACCGCAACCGCCAGCTGGCCCGCGTTCTGCTCGATCAGTTCCGCTCCCATTCCTTCCACCGGAGGCGCGATGCGCTGGAACGGATTGAAAAGTTCCACTGGCATCGAGAACTCCTGGCGCAACCCTTCCACCAGCCCCGGCACCTTCGACGAGCCACCCGCCAGATAAATCTTCTCGATGTGCTCGCCCGCCGCGCTGGCGCGGAAGAAGTCGAACGTCTTCTGAATTTCCAGCACGATGATTTCTGTCACCTGCTGCAAAATGGGGGTCTTGGCGTCTTCCGAGACCGTGCCCACCTTGTGACCCAGCTTCAACGCTTCCGCATCTTCGAAACTCAGGTCCAGTTCCTTCTGCAACGAGTCGGTGTACTGGTGCCCTCCCACGCTGACGTCGCGCGGGAACAACGGCGTCGTACCCTTCACGATGTTGATGTTCATGACGCTGGCGCCCAGATTCAAAAGCGCCACCACCTGCCCAGGTGCGGGCTCGTAGTTGTACTCGTAGCAGTTCTGCAGGGCCAGAGCATCGATGTCCACAATAGCCGGGGTGCGTCCCGCCATCGAGAGTACGTTGGTGTAGTTCAAAATCTTGTCCTTCTTGACGGCAACCAGTAACACGTCCATCTGCGGGTTGCCGGCGTCCTCGGACAGGATCTGGTAATCAAGATTCACGTCACCCAGATCGAACGGAATATGCTGGGCGGCTTCTTTCTGGATCGTTTCGGCAAGCTCCTGGTCGCTCATCGACGGCAGGGAGATCTTCTTCACGATCACCGAGTGCCCGCTCACCGCCGTGGCCACGTTCTTGGCCTTGATTTCGTGGTCGGTGAACAGCTTCGAGATCGCGCTCGACACCGTGCCCGAGTCCACGATCATGGAATCGACCACGATATCTGGAGCCAGAGGCTCCAGGCCGAGATGCGACACTTCAATGTCGCGCCCCTTCCGCTTCAATTCGACCGCCTTGATGCTGGAGGAGCCCACATCCAGACCTACAATCGTCTTCGCCCCGAATCCAAACATGTGCCCGCCTTTACTGTGACCCGGCGGCTTTCATCGCCGCCTTCGGTTTCCGTTTCGTCCGCACTTCCATCTGGTTTGACTTCTCTTCCATCCACTGATCCAGCTTCGATTTTTTGAAACGCCAGCGGTTCCCCAGTTTGAAAGCCGGAATCTTCTGCTCATTCACGTACTTGTAGAGCGTGTCCGGACTCACTCCCAGGTACTGCGAAGCCTGGCGAATGTTCATCACTTCTCGCGAGTCGGCCATAGAGTTCACGTCCCTTCCACAGAATCAACGCCCTCACTTGCCGGCATCTCCGGCGGCAAGGGCAAACCTAGGGAGGAAATCGCTCGTTCAAATTCGTGTTCGAGCGGATTTCGGTGTGCAGAGCATATCTCAACCCGGGAAAACACGAGTTCAAGCCAAATCTCCGCGTTTTACCGGGTTTTATACCTGTTTTCTGGAAAATTACTTTGGTGTATTTGCAGATTACTGCTATGGGCAGGGGTTGACTACTTAGTGACCACAATTAGGAGGACCGTTTATACACAGTGTCGGTCGCTACCGCGTTTAACATAACCAAAGTACTAGCTACGGTACGAAGGTAGTACGACGCGCGATAAATCTTTGAAAATCATGGAAATATGCGGCCATTCTCCAAGTCGCTCATCAAGTCGCAAAGCCTGCCTGCTGGACATTCGAAACGCACTGCTTTTTATGCAAGATTCTCGCTGCCTGCGCGATCGCAGCCCAACCTCAACCACCTTTTGGTGCCCGATGAGGTCCGCTACCGGGATGAAATCGGGTCCGTGCATTGTGCGCGGCGTCACTTTCTTCTCCCCCGATGCCTGCTAGCGTCAGGAGTCCGGTTCAACTTCTTTTGCAGTCCAGATTGAGGTGCTCTCTTGAAATTGCTAGTGATTGGTTCTGGCATGATGGGGTCGGCAGCGGCTTACGATATGTCGCGCCAGGCGGACGTCGCCTCGGTCACGCTTGCCGACTCCGATCGGAAACGCGCGCGCGAAGTGGCCGCTCGCATTAACCACATTCAGGGCGACAAAAAGGTAAAGGCGGTCGCGCTCGACGCTTCCAGCGAAAGCGCTGCCTTGCGCCTGATGAAGGGACACGATGCCGCGCTTTCGGCAGTTCCCTACTTCTTGAATCTCGGCTTGGCAAAAGCTGCGATCGAAGCGCGCTGTCATTTCGCAGATCTCGGCGGAAACAACACGGTCGTCCGGCAGGAACTGGCGCTTGCCGGCAAGGCGGAAAAGCGCGGCGTTGCCATTGCTCCCGACTGCGGCTTGTCGCCCGGCATGGCCTCCATTCTTGGAGGAGAACTGGTGAACCGGCTAGGCGGCCGCGCCGACGCGCTCAAACTCTATGTCGGCGGCCTGCCGGAAAAGCCCATGCCCCCGTTTCACTATCAGCTCGTCTTCTCTGTGGAGGGACTGATCAACGAGTACGTCGAGCCAGCGAGCATTCTGCGCAAAGGCAAAATGGTCACGGTCGAGCCTCTGACCGAACCCGAAGAATTTCACATGGCGGGATTCGCGCAGCTGGTGGCCTTTCACACTTCGGGCGGCACCTCGACTCTACCGGAAACGTTCGAAGGCCGGGTGGGGGAATGCTTTGAAAAGACCCTGCGCTATCCCGGACACTTTGATCTGTTGTGCGAACTGAAAGCGCTCGGTCTGTTCTCGAGCGACAAGATGAAAATCGGCAAGGCGGAAATTGCTCCCCGGGCCGTGATGTCGAAAGTGTTTGAGGGAAAATTCGCCGGAAAAGGCCCCGACGTCTGCATCATGCGCCTGGAAGCCCACGAATCCGTGCGTACTCCGGGCGTGCGGGGCCTCCTTGGAGCCCGCCTTCAGGGCCGGGTCGCCAGCTTCACTCTGGTGGATCATTACGATCCGAAAACCGACATGAGCGCCATGATGCGCACCACCGCCTTCCCCGCTTCGATCGTGCTCCAGATGCTCGCGTCGGGTGCGATCGCGAAACGCGGGGCCGTCTTGCAGGAAAGGGACGTTCCGGCACACCTCTTTCTCGACGAGATGGAAAAGCGCGGAATCAAAATCCAGTACGCGATCCAGTAGCAGTCGGGCAAGCATGCGCAGGATCGATCCGGGCGAGCCCGTGCCGGCGGTCACCGATTGTGTACTTTTTCAAACCGCCACCGGACGTTAACCTGAATGCCAGCACGGAGGAACTTTGCGCTACCTCGATCGCATGCAACCGCTGGCGTTAGTCGCTCTGCGCCTCACCCTGGGAATCATCTTCATCGGCCACAGTTCCCACAAGGTCTACGGCCACCTGCACGACTATGCGAATTTCATGACGAGCCTTGGGATCCCCGGCTGGCTTGGATACGTTTCCGCATTCACGGAATTCCTGGGCGGCATTTTATTGATCATGGGTTCGCTCACCCGCGCCGCCGCCTTCGCTCTTGTCGTGGACATGACTGTCGCGATCGCCAAAGTGCACTGGAAACACGGCCTGCTCGGCGCGGGCGGATACGAGTTCACACTTGCTTTGTGGACGATGGCCTTCGCTCTGATCTTTTTCGGGGCCGGTCCGATTTCCATCGATGCGATCCGCGGAAGCGGAAGAAGTTTTGGCGCGAGCAAATCGAAATAGTTTTCGAAAAGCTCTTCCCTTTGTTTGCGCCAACCGCAATCACTCTACGCGCGCGTATCGAGTGCCAAGACATAACATCTAGACAATATGTAGACATAACACCTGCACATTGAAATGGCACTTCGAGCACAGTCTCTTGCCCCTGGAGTAACTCCATCCCTGTCAGCACACTGCCTCTGAAGCAAAACCGACCGACCGTTTCCATACGCTGAAAAGCCGCGCCCAGCGCGCACTTCGACGAAATGTCACGAAAGAAAAGTTTGGACGACACTCGCAACTCGCATAAAATCGCGCGCCATCAGTGCCACTCGCGTTCAAGCCCCGTTCCTAAAACTGATCAAGCACATCCGCAAGGAGAATGAAGAATGAGGCGTCAGAGGTCTCTCTTGTTTTCTGTGGTATTCGTGTGCGTCGCCTTTCTCGCGACGTTCCAGCAGGGCAGTCGGCATCACCCAAAGCGCGGCTCCCCATCAGGCAGATGGTGAAACATGCTCCAGAAGCAGCGAGTGCGGCGGCGCCGTTGGCGGCCGCCTCCACACCGGGTCTTTCCATTTGGAGTTTCAACGTCACCTCGGATCGCAACGGCAACCAATACACCGGCGTGATGGTCGGCGCCAATCCCTTCAATCACGACTCGGGCCGCACTAACGTTGCGACTCAGATCATTCCCGTCATCTTCAAGACGCACAGGCTCGGCACCAGCGTGAACGGCAGCGGAATCATCGCGACCGCACCCGGCAACACGACCTTCAATCCCACGCTGCCCGATCGGGCGTGCCTGGGCTCGAGAAACAACAATCCGCTGCGTCTGTTCCAGCAGTCTCCCATCTTCCAATCCGCCGACTTTAACTACGGCGGAACCGACGTCGGGCGCACGCAAACCACCGACGCTTTTCAGCGCGCGAACTTCTGGAAGGTCATCGACCGCGAGGACTACCACGTAACGCTCGGTCCGGTCTCAACTTTCAATCCAATCGTGATTGACGTTCCGGCAGCCAGCGGCCTCGCTCTGGCCACAACCGCGCTCGGTCCTCCCGCATTCTGTGCTCCCATGGCTATCGTGGATGCCAACCTCGTCGATCTCTTCATCAACAACAACATTCTTCCCGCGCTGGCGCCCCACGGCGTCAATCACGGCACGTTCCCGATTTTCCTGCTCTACAACGCCGTGATGTCCGATGGCGATCCCACCAACCTGCTCAACTGCTGCATTCTCGGCTATCACGGAACCGGGAACTCGGATCCGACCGCAACCTACTCCCCGATGGATTTTGACTCCACGGGATTATTCGGAGTTTCCGGACTCGATATCGCTACCGCGACTCACGAAGTCGCTGAGTGGATGGACGACCCGTTCGGCAACAATCCCACGCCGCCTTGGGGCCATATCGGACAGGTGCCCCGGCTGTCAGGGCAATCTCGAGGTGGGCGATCCGCTGAGCGGCACCGAAGCCCCGCGCATTATCATGCCCAACGGCTTCACCTACCATCTGCAGGAACTGGGATTTTTCTCATGGTTCTACACCGCGCGCTCCATCGGGGTAAGCGGCTGGTTCTCCGACAATGGAACGTTCCTTACAAATGCAGGGCCGCCCTGCCAATAGCCGAATCTTGAAAAAGTAAAGAGGAGCAGCTTGGGAGCTGCTCCTCTTAAGTTTTACCGACGGCCGACGACGAAGACGCTCTTCTAATATTCCGCCAGCTCTTTCATTCCGCGATACAAATCATTGGCCTGCGGCAAAATAGCGTCTTCCAGAATCGGCTGGTATGCGACGTAAACATCCATCGCGGCCACTCGCCGCACCGGCGCATCCAGATGCGGAAACAGCTTGTCCGCGATGCGGGCTGCAATCTCGGCCCCGTATCCCCAGCTCAACGAATCCTCGTACGCCACCAGCGCGCGGTTGGTTTTAACGACCGACGCGGCAATCGTTTCCCAGTCAAACGGATTCAGAGTGCGGAGATCGATCAGTTCCACCTTTACCCCAAGCTCGCGCTCGAGTTTCTGCGCTGCCTGCAGGGCGCGCGGGACAACCGCGCCGTAGGTGATGACGGTAAGGTCCGTGCCCGGCTGCACGATCCGCGCTTTTCCAAATGGAATGGAATAATCCGGCCCCGGATAGTGCGAACGCCCGTAGGTCTCGCGATATAACCGCTTGTGCTCCAGGAACAGTACCGGATCGTCGCACCGGATGGCCGTACGCAACAGGCCCGCCGCATCAAGCGCATTCGATGGAAAGACAACTCGAAGTCCCGGAATGTGCGTGAAGATGCTCTCGCCGCACTGCGAATGATAGAGGGCGCCGCCGGTCAGATATCCGCCGATCGCCACACGAATCACCAGCGGCGCCGAGAACGCGTTGTTCGAGCGCCACCGGATTACAGGGAGTTCGTCGCGCAGCTGCATCATCGCCGGCCAGATGTAGTCAAAGAACTGGATCTCGACGACCGGCTTCAGCCCGCGCGTCGCCATGCCGGTCGCGCGACCCACGATGTTGGCTTCCGCAATGGGCGCATTAAACACGCGATCCGAGCCGAATGCCGCCTGCAGGCCGGCCGTCAGCTTGAACACACCGCCCTTCCCTTTCACCAGCTTCTTGTTGAGATAGTCCTCCCGGCTGCAATCGGCCACATCTTCGCCGAAAATCACGACGCGCTCGTCGCGCTTCATTTCATCGCGCAAGGTGGCATTGATCAGCTCGGCCATGGTCTTCGGCAAAGGCGCCGCTGGCTTCTTGCCATCGCCGGTCGCAGGCTGTTCTGTTACTTGCGCGAATACCGGTTGCGCTTCGAACTGCGCCGAGGTTGGATCAAGGTCGGGCGAATAAATAAAGTTGGTGATGGACTCCGGCGTCGGGAACTTGGCTTCGAGAGCGCGATCGACGGCGGCCTGCAGCTCGTCTTCAACCTGCTTCTCGAGCTGGTTGATGCCCTTCTCGTCGAGAATGCCCTCGCGGATCAGAAACATCTGCATGCGCGTGATGGGATCGCGCGCCGCATCGCGCTGCCGTTCCACGTCGGGACGGTAAAGCCGCTCGTCGTCGGAAAGCGAATGCGAGTACGGACGGATCACGTGCGCATGCACGAATCCAGGCCCCTTGCCGGCGCGGCAGTAGTCCACCGCCCGCTTCATCGCAGCATAGCTGGCCACCGGATCGGTGCCGTCAACTTCTTCGAAATGAAAATTCGGGAACCCGGACACCAGCCGCGAAATGTTTCCCCCTGCGGTCTGCACCTCGACCGGCACCGAAATCGCGTACTCGTTGTCTTCAATCACAAACACGATGGGCAGCTTTTTATTCGCAGCCGTGTTCAGCGCTTCCCAGAACTCGCCTTCGCTCGTCGTACCGTCTCCGAGCGAGACATAGGTGACCTCGTCACCGCGGAAGCTGACATCTTTGAACTGCCGGTAATCACCCTGCACCTTCTGCGTGGAGTTGGGATGATTGCGCAGGTAAACGCCGGACTCCGCGCAACCAACCGCCTGCAGAATCTGCGTGCCCGTCGGGGAAGACTGCGTGACGATGTTCAGGCGGTTGTAGGCCCAATGCGAGGGCATCTGCCGCCCGCCGGAACTCGGATCGTCGGCCGCGCCCACCGCCTGCAAAAGCATCTCGTAGGGCGTCGCTCCCAGCGCCAGCACCAGCGCGCGATCACGATAGTAGGGATAAAACCAGTCGTAGGCCGGCTTCAGGCAGAACGCGGCGGCCACGCCGATAGCCTCATGTCCGGCGCCGGAGATCTGAAAAAAGATTTTCTGCTGCCGTTTGAGCAGGATTTCGCGATCGTCCACACGACGCGAGGTGTACATAGTGCGATAGGCGTCAATGAGTTGCTGGCGGGTCAATCCCGAATAGGTCTTGGACTTCTTGTCGTCCGCGGCGGTGGCATTCAGCTTGGGGTCAGTTTTCGTCGTCGCCATTCAATACCCTATGGGCTGGGGGATTTGCAGAATGCATTGTAAATGCAGATGCGCCGATCTGGAATACAGCGTTCCAGATCAGCAGTACCGACTGGTCGGTGGAGAAGAATGCTCAACAGACGAGAATTCAGCCGCCCAATTCAGCTCCAAGCCAATCAGCTATTAGCTATCAGTTCTCAGTTCTGCAATGTATTTCTTTGCGAAGGAACTGACGCTGATAGCTGACAGCTCACCGCCCCAATCATTTATTCTTAACCCACAAATGATCCGGATTCAACGTAAGTTCGATCCAGTTTCCATCGAATTGCTGATCTTCGACCTTGACGGTACGCTGATTGACTCGCGCCTCGACCTGATTCACTCCATCAACGCCACGCTTCGCCACCTCCACCGCCCGGAACTGCCAGGAGATGTGATCGCCACCTATGTAGGGGATGGCGCGCCGATGCTGGTTCGTCGGGCCTTGGGCGATCCGGCCGACGAGACTGCGGTGCAACGTGCTTTGGAATTCTTTCTCGGCTACTACCGCGAACACAAACTGGATCACACGCATGTCTACGCGGGAATTCGCGAGGCGCTCTCCTCCATCCGTGCCTCCCGCAACGGGCAGCCTCGCAAGATGGCCGTGCTATCCAACAAGCCCGTGAATCCCTCGCGCGCTATTGTCGACGCACTCGGCCTGGGCGAATTCTTTTCACACGTCTACGGAGGCAACAGTTTTCCAACCAAAAAGCCCGACCCGCTCGGCGCGCAGGCAATCCTGAAAGAAACCGGATGCTCGCCCAGGCAAACCGTGATCGTCGGCGACTCCTCGAACGACGTCCTTACCGGACGCAATGCCGGATTGTGGAGTTGCGGCGTCACCTACGGCTTTGCCCCGCAGACCTTGGAACTGACGCCGCCCGACGTAGTGGTCGATTCGCCGCGGGAACTTGCCGAAGTCTTTGGCTGAAATGCAATCGTAAGCTTCGCGACAGGAGACCGCGTTCCCGTCGCTTCGCTACATACCGCGCAACGTGAAATGCCTCCCGAGAGGGACGAAGGCTGGAGATCCACCGTTCCAACTTAGCTATAAGCTACTTTAAGCGTACGGGCGGATTAGAGCGGCCTCCGAGACTGCGGGTGACCCCTCAGCCGGGAGACGACGATAACTTCGCAGCCTTGGACTTCTAATCGCCATTGATGGCCATTTGACGAGACACGCGGACCTGGTTTCCCCTGCCTACCAACCCGCGAAGGTAGTGGTTTTTAGTTATCTATAAGCTATGTCATTGATTTTTAACGAGCAGCCGTTTGATGCAATGGGATCCGCCTCACGTTCGTCTGCGCAGTCGCCAACTCGCTTCGGGGTTGGTCCCGATCGCGAGGGGACCTTGTCCGATAACGGAGGCGGAGGATGGGGTGCGCTACACTCGAAGTCAATTGACGATGATGAGCGACCATTCCGGCTTCACGCCCAGGGAGTTGCGCAAGTTGCGCAGCCTGAAGGATCCCCACGGAATTCAAAAGCACCTCGACGCGATGCCCTACCATCTGGCCGACACGGCCTGGTCCCCTCGCAAAGTTCTGGCGGAAAACACTTCGCATTGCCTGGAAGGCGCGATCTTTGGCGCTGCCGCCTTGCGAGCCAATGGCTTCCCGCCCCTCATCGTCGATCTCGAGGCCGAGCATGACACCGACCATGTGATCGCGGTCTATCGCGTTGACGGACATTGGGGTTCCGTTGCGAAGTCGAACTACACCGGCTGCCGTTATCGCGAGCCGGTCTATCGCACGCTGCGCGAGCTGGCGCTCAGCTACTTCAACATTTATTTCAATTTGCGCCGCGAACGAACGCTGCGGCGCTTCTCCCGCCCCGTCAATCTGGCGCGCTTCGACCGGCTCGAGTGGATGACGACCGAGAAACCGATCTGGTTCATCGTGTATCACCTGCTCGAGATTCCGCACGAGAGTCTGTTCAGCAAGCGGATCGCTCGACGCCTGCACCGTGTGGACGAACGGGTTTACCAGGCAGAGATTCTAGGCAAGGCTTACAAGCCGGGGAAAACTCAGAAGAAAGCTCGCTAGCGGCGATCGCTCAGGCAGCAGCCCACTCCTGCGTCTTGGGGGTCGAGCCGCTTCCGTCTCCTAGCAACAATAGGAGCAACGCCAGCACCACTTCCGGATTCTGCGGAGGCGCCGATGGCGCCACCAACCGCAGGTGCCGACAGAGTTCGCTTCCCTTCGCCGGGCGCGAATGCACCAGGATGGGCAGGTTCGGCCTTGAGTCGGAAAGGCAATGCCAGATCTCCGGCCGCGCCAGCGACGAAGCCTGGTCCAGCACCATCACGTCAAAATTCAATGATGTTGCCAAGCACACGGCATCGCTCGCGCCGCGCGCGGTCCAGACATCGAACCCAGCCTTCTGCAGAGTGTCGGTAAGATCTTGCAGGCGCCGTGGCGAACTGTCGACGCAAAGAATACGGTGAGCCGGATGCGTCATCGGGATATACCCCTTCCGAAGGAAAAGGCCTAAGTGGAATGCTCAGCTTAGAACAAGCCGGTCTCTTTTTTGTTAAAACCTTGTAAAGAAACGTAAAGTCAGATTCGTGGAGATAAAAATCTGTTGCGACCATTTTCTCTCTGGGAAACCGCGCCCTGAGACGGGGTTCGGCCGCTGGCCGAAACATCCGGCGACGCGCCGGGTTTTTTCTGCGAAACTGCGGGCCGTAGGGTGACGTAAATCATGGAAATGCGATCTCTTACTATCTCTTTCATTCTGCTTATTACATCGGCTGCCGTCGGGCAAACGAGTGGCGTCGCCGATTCAGACGCGGCATCGGCTCAACAATTGAACGCGACCGCGCTTGTGCCGGCTCCCATTAACCTTTCTCGAGAGCAGATCCAGGAAATGATCCGGTTATCGGCGGAGAAGGATCTGGAGAACGACAAGCGGCAGCGCGACTACACCTACGTCGAACGCGTGGAAGAACACAAACTCAACGGCAAAGGCGAAGTTACTTCCACCGAAACACGCACTTACGACGTGCTGGAAATCTATAGCGAGCAGGTCCGGCGCCTGACCGCGAAGGATGACAAGCCGCTCTCCGCCAAAGATGCAGCCAAAGAAGAAGAAAAAATCCAGAAAATCATCGACAAGCGCAAAAACGAATCAGACTCGCAGCGCGAGAAACGCTTGAAACAAGAGGAGAAAGAGCGCGCAGACAACCGCGAGTTCGTGAAAGAGGTTGCCGACGCCTACGACTTCAAGCTGGCCGGCATCGAAACCGTGGATGGCCGCGAAACCTATGTGATTGACGGTGAGCCCCGTCCCGGCTTCGAGCCCAAACGCAAAGAGGCGAAAATTCTGCCGAAGTTCCGTTTCCGGGTGTGGATCGATCGTACCGAGAATCAGTGGGTGAAGCTGGATGCGCAGTGTATCGATACGGTGTCCTTCGGACTCTTCATCGCGCGCATTCACAAAGGCTCGCGCATACTGATCGACACGACCCGCGTCAACGACGAAGTCTGGCTGCCCCGGCACGTCGCCGTGCACGTGGATGTGCGGCTGGCATTGCTGAAGAATTTCAATGTCGACGAAGAGATTAGTTATAAGGATTACAAGAAGTTCCATGCCGCGTCGAGGATTACGGGGATGGAGGAAGTGAAGTAGCTGTTCGAGTTTCGGGTCTCAGACGCCGAGTCTCGCGCTGGCTCAATTCCCTGGCAAGTTCTTCTAAAATCTTGAGAGCCCCTTGTTGGAGTTTTCTTATGCGTGCTCTCGCGGTTCCAGTCTTCGCTTGTGTTCTGTTATCGGCCGCCGCAATCCACGGGGTCGCTTCTTCCCTCTCAGCGCAGTCGGGCCGCAACGCTGAGAGCGACAAGAAAGAACTTCTCGCCCTCGAGGACGAATGGCTGCATGCCCGCGACGCCAGGACTCTCGATCGTATCCTGGCGGACGATTTTGTACACCCGGTCGCGCAGGGGCTGTTCCTCACCAAGACCCAGCATATCGATTGGTTCACTCAACATCTTCCGCCCGTGAGTCGCAAGACGCGGTTCGATCATCTGCAAGTTCGGCTCTACGGCGACACGGCCATCGTCAACGGGATGGTGATCGCCACCGACGAGTCCGGCAAAGAACTGGATCGCAGCACCTTCACCGATGTCTTCGTTTTTCGAGATCGGCGGTGGCAGGCCGTGAATGCGCAGGAGAACAAGCTGGAGCGGTGAGAACTGCGGCTTCTAGGGGCAGCCAACTTCTCAAAATGGCTCACCGGGCGGGGACGCCGGTCGCTCCATCGTGGGGCAGATTTGTGAGCATTGCCACGCGTTATAATAAAAAGATTCTCTATCGTCAAAATCGCTCTCTGTGAGAGCCGTGGGCGGTTTGCACTCGGCCGGCAGTAGGTGATTTGGGCTACGAGCCAGGAGCTGAGAGCTAACAGCTGCTTTTTTATGGATTTCAAACTCGTCAGTGACTACAAGCCGCAAGGGGACCAGGGGACCGCGATCAAGTCGCTGGTTCGCGGGGTGTTCGATCGCGAGCAGCACCAGGTGCTGTTAGGCGTGACGGGCTCGGGCAAGACCTACACGATGGCCAAAGTGATCGAGGCCGCAAACCGCCCGTCCATCGTGATGGCGCACAACAAGACCCTCGCCGCGCAGCTTTACCACGAATTCAAAAGCTTCTTCCCGCACAATGCGGTGGAGTATTTCGTTTCTTATTACGACTATTACCAGCCAGAAGCCTACGTCCCGGCCGCCGATCTCTATATTGAAAAAGAATCCACGATTAACGACGAACTCGACAAACTCCGTCTGTCGGCCACCAAGTCGCTGTTTGAGCGGCGCGATGTGCTGATCGTGGCGTCGGTAAGCTGCATTTACGGCCTGGGATCGCCGGAAGCCTACTACGGCATGCTGCTGTTCCTGGAGAAGGGTCAGAAGATCAAGCGGCAGGACATCACGCGCAAGCTGGTGGAAATTCTTTACGAGCGCACCGATGGCGACTTCCGGCGCGGAACGTTCCGCGTGCGCGGCGATGTGATCGAGATTTACCCAACCTACGATGACATGGCGTATCGCGTCGAGCTCTGGGGCGATGAAGTTTCCGCGCTCTCGCAGATCGATCCGCTGTTTGGAACGGTCAAGCAGCGTTACGTACGACTCCCGATCTATCCCAAAACGCACTACGTGATGAAGGAAGAGACCAAGGCGTCGGCGGTCGCATCAATCAAAGAAGAGCTGGCGTGGTGGGAAGTGGAACTCGAGAAACAGGGACGGCTGGTGGAATCGCAGCGCGTCCACCAGCGCACGATGTTCGATCTCGAGATGATCAAGTCGATGGGCTTCTGCCACGGGATCGAGAACTACTCGCGGCATTTCACAGGGCGCCTCCCCGGCGAGCCGCCGCCTACTTTG
The DNA here is from genome assembly GCA_963765755.1 of uncultured Acidobacteriota bacterium. Lineage (GTDB taxonomy): Bacteria > Acidobacteriota > Terriglobia > Terriglobales > Acidobacteriaceae > Gp1-AA133. The sequence continues at coordinate 92,164 of CAVXXV010000012.1, forward strand.
CTTGATTATTTTCCGCGCGATTTCCTGATGTTCATCGACGAATCCCACCAGACCGTGCCGCAGTTGCGCGGAATGTATGCCGGCGACCGCTCGCGCAAGGAAGTTCTGGTGGAATACGGATTCCGGCTGCCTTCCGCGCTCGACAACCGCCCACTGACATTTGAGGAATTTGAGCACCGCATGAACCAGTTGGTCTACGTCTCGGCGACGCCCGGACCATACGAGCTGACCAAGTCGGCGGGCGTGGTGGTCGAGCAGATCATCCGGCCCACGGGACTGATCGATCCTCCGGTGGAAATCCGGCCGGTGAAGGGGCAGATTGACGACCTGCTGCACGAGATTCGCGATCGCGTCGCCAAGCACGAACGCGTGCTGGTGACGACTCTGACCAAACGCATGTCGGAGGATCTCGCGGAATATTACAGCGAAGTTGGCGTGCGCTGCCGCTACATGCACTCCGAGATCGAAACGTTGGAGCGCGTGAAAATCCTGCGCGATTTACGCAAGGGCGAGTTTGACGTGCTGATCGGGATCAACCTGCTGCGCGAGGGACTCGACCTGCCGGAGGTGTCGCTGGTGGCGATTCTTGACGCGGACAAGGAGGGCTTCCTGCGTTCGAGCGGATCGCTGATCCAGACGATTGGCCGGTGTGCTCGCAATCTGAACGGCCGCGCGGTTTTGTATGCCGACCGGATGACCGACTCGATGAAGCGGGCGATGGATGAAACCAACCGGCGGCGGGCCATTCAGACGGCTTACAACGAAGAACACGGGATCACGCCGGAGTCGATCGTGCGGCCGCTGGAGATGTCCCTGGCCTCGATTGTGGCGGCCGATTATGCGGATCTGACTTCGGTCGAAGAGAGCGGGATGCCAGATTTCAAGTCACAGGAAGAGCTGGATGGCTTCATTGCCAAGCTCGAGAGCGATATGCGCGAAGCTGCCAAGAAGTTTGAGTTCGAGAAGGCGGCCAAGCTGCGGGACACGATCAAGGAATTGCGAACCAAGGAATTCCTGTTCGCCTAAGAGCCCTTTCACCATAGAGACACAGAGGCACAGAGAAGAACCAGATATTCCTTAGAGAGTTTCCGATTGCACTGATATTGCGGACGGTGCAGGGGGCCTTCGACTTCGTTCGGCTGGCGCCTCACTTCGCTCAGGATGACAGTGCGCGCGAGAATTATTTCTTCCAGCTTGCCGGAACCTCGACGTACGACTCGTCCAGCGCCCCGATCGACGGGCAACCCAGCAACCTCACCGTTCTTTCTACGTCAGCGCGTAAGAGTTCAATCGCCCGAGTAACCCCCTGTTCCCCCGCCGCCGAAAGCGCATACGCATAGGCGCGTCCGCAGAGGACGGCCCGGGCGCCCAGGCACAGGGCCTTGACGATGTCGGAACCGCGGCGCACACCCCCGTCCATCCAGACTTCGGCCTGGCCTTGGATTGCGGCCACGACTTCGGGCAGGGCACGGATCGACGGACGGACGCCGTCCAGTTGCCGGCCTCCGTGATTGGACACGCTGACGGCTGCAGCCCCTTCATCGACGGCTCGCTTCGCGTCTTCCCCGGTCAAGACTCCTTTCACAACGATGGGCCCGCGCCAGTGCTCGCGGATCCAGCGCAGGTCTTCCCACTTCACGGCCGAGGCCGCCAGCGCGGCGCCCACGTCGACCATTTCCAGTGGCCCCTTTTCCGGGATCACCACGTTGGCCAGCTTCGGCACGCCGCCATCCAGCAGGAATTGCAGCAGCCATCGCGGATGCGCGAGAACGTTGGGCAGGTACGGAACCATCGCGACCGGATTGATCCCGAGCAACTCTTTTATGCCGTTGCGAACGTCTCGCTCGCGCAGACCGGCGACAGGAGTATCGATGGTGACGACGAGAGCGGAGAATCCGGCGTTGCGGGCGCGGTCAATCGCAGCTTCCGCGGCGGCGCGCCCACCCAGAAGATAGAGCTGATAGAACACCGGGCCGGTCGAAGCCGACTTCACCTTTTCCATCGGGTGACCGGAGATGGTGGATAGGATGTAGGCCGTGCCGGCTTTGCCCGCGGCGCCTGCGGCGGCAACCTCGCCGCCCGGATGCATGAGCCGGCTGTAACCGATGGGAGCGAGCATTGCCGGAAATGACAACTCTTGTCCGAGGACGGTGGTTTTCAGTCCGCAGTCAGAAGACGCAACCGCGCAGCGCGGGCGGAAAATGATGTCCTCGAAGGCGCGGCAATTCTCGCGCAACGTGATCTCGCCGTCGGCGCCGCCATCGAGATAGTCGAAGACGGACTTCGGCAGACGTCGCTGGGCCAGAGGGCGGAAATCGGAGATGTTGACGACGCGCGATCCAAAGCTTGCAGACACTGACAGGCCTCAAACCTCTCGGAGTGTGGCCGCGGGCGAACATGGTTCCATGAGAATCCCAGGTTAGCGTCCGAAAGGCGGACGCGAACCTGGGGCACCAAGATATCTGGGAACTAGCGGGCGCCCAGTCGTCCGAGGCCACCCGAAAGACTACCATCAGCGTCAATCCAGACGGCCTCGTTCGCAGGTCATTTCTTTGGAGGGCTGAAGTGATCGGGATTGGGCTTTGTCTCGCCCAGCACAACGTCAGCGATGGCCTCACCGAGTGCAATCCGTTCGGGGCCCGGGATACCTTCCAGATTGAACATCCCAGCAATCGCCAATTGCTTTTCCGGAACGAAAAATATCAATGCCGAGACCTGCGCCGTGCCCCCTCCGTAGAGCCCTGCTTTCATTCCATGATAGTCATCGATGAACAACCCCAGCCCGAAATTGTCGATGGTTCCGCTGCGCAGTTTGTAGGGCTCGAGCATGAGCTTCATGGTCGGTTGGGAAACCAGGCGGCCTTGCATCCAGGTGTTCATGAACCGCACCAGATCAGGGGCTGTACTCACCCAGCCTCCCGCAGCCATCTTGCTGCTCATATCGGACCAGCGCGAGTTCTTCAATTCTCCGTTTTCAAACACGTAGCCTCGGGCACGGTTGGGAATGATGGCGCGCGGATCGTCGTCCCGGGTCGCCGCCATTCCCGAGGGATCGAAAATCGTTTTGCGCATGAAGGATCGATACTCCTCGTGGGACGCGCCTTCCAAAACACAGCCCAGCACGACATATCCCCAGGTGGTGTACAGCATGTCTTCGCCGGGTTGTTGCTTGAGGGGGTCGTCCTTGAACTGGTCGATGGCGTCGGAGACGTGCTCATAGTGATGGGTGTTGAACGCTTCCGCGTCCACGTTGGGACCTTCGTAGTGACGAACGCCACTGGTATGCGAGATCAGGTCTCGCGCGGTGATGGGCCATTGCTTCTCGGGATAGCGCGGGCAATAGGTCTGGATGGGAACGTCCAGGTCGAGTTTGTGCTGCTCAACCAACTCCATCGCCGCAGTGGCCGTCATGGCTTTGCCGATGGAAGCGGTGCGATAGGCCGTGTCGGGAAGTACCTTCACGTGATTCTCAACGTCGGAGTACCCGAATCCTTCCGACCATGCGAGTTGTCCGCCGAGCCCGATCGCGAAGGTGGCTCCCGGAGCCTTGTGGGCCGCAATCGTTTTTTCGATGAGCGCGCGGATCGACTGCAGTTGCGTCGGAGAGAGACGCTCCGGAGGCTGTACCTGGGCAGAGGCGGCCGTGCTCACGAACACCACGGTCGTCAGAAGAATGGGGAAACAGACTTTGATCATGAACGTGCTACGCAGACGAAGTCATTCCAGCTGCACAATCTTGGACGAGACAGGGATGGCGTTGTCATCGATGCCTCGCTGGAAGACTCGTCGGTAGTTTAAAACACTATCGCCGGGGCGCCGGAGCCGGGCCGGGCGGCAGGATTTCCGGCTCGCTGCTCATGACTTCTCGGCGAGTTACGAAGAAGACCGCAGCGGTCCAGGTGGGAAACAAGTCGAAGCCGGGAATCAGTTCGGCAGCAAAGCTCGGGAGAAACGCCCAGTGCCAGCCGAGCAGGCGGATCAGGAGCGCGGCGACAATCACGTCGAGTGCGGTGTCGGCGGGCGAAAAAACACCTTCCCCGAACATGGGGACAACCGCGATCTGGATCGCGTCCGCCGCCATGGCCACGAGCCAGGCCAGCCGGTGTTCGGGGGTTTTCAAGCCTTTCCAGAAATCACGAATGCGCATAGCCGGGTCTCCCGAGTTCAGGATACATAGGTTGGATGTCGTGAGAGTAGCGGGGGATGCCGCAAGAATTCGCCTCGTGCCGAGAGGATTGCCGGGACGATGCTGGAAGAAACAACAAACGGAGCTGATCGGGTTGGTTGAGACGACGCACGGATCCACACCCGACTGCAACAAGCATCTCTCGTCGCTTGCGGTGTAATGGCTTTCGACTCGTCTGCGAAATAGCTCGCTCCTTTGGGCCGTTTTTCTTTGACCGGGCTTGCGGGCTGCGCTATTGTTGCGCGCAATTGGCAGGACGTTCGCGGGTGGGGGTGAAGCTTGCGAAGCCTCGGGTATGTTCTTCTCGGTATTTGTCTGGCCTGTCTTCTGACCGGGTGGGCGGGCGCGGCGTGCAAAGTGGATGTGGTCTTCCAGCACGCTCCCAAACGTAGGCTACATTTCGAACAAGTTCTGGCGCGAGCGCAGGCTGGAGATCGGACTGCCCAATTTCAGGCCGGCGTGGCGCTGGAGACCGGCTCGGGCACCGACCAGGATTATGACGAAGCGGTGAAGTGGTATCGCAAGGCCGCCGATCTGGGCGATGCCGCCGCGCAGAACAATCTGGGCGGAATGTTTTTGCGCGGACTGGGTGTGCCGCAGAGCGACCAGGAAGCGCTGCGCTGGTATTTGCGCGCCGCCGCGGAAGGCTACCTCCCCGCCCAAAACAATGTCGGCTTCATGCATGCCTCGGGGCGTGGAGTTCCAGCGAACGATGCGGAAGCGTCGCGTTGGTATCAACGGGCCGCCGAGAAAGGCTACGCGCCCGCGCAGGCGAACCTGGGCTTCATGTATTCGGTGGGACGCGGCGTAGCGCAAGACGGGAACGAAGCGGTGCGTTGGTACCGAAAAGCGACCGCCCAGAATTATGCACCCGCGGAGTACAAGCTCGGCCTGCTCTACTTCGAGGGCACGGTGATCGCGCAGGATAGCGCCGAAGCACTGCGGCTGTTTCAAAAAGCAGCCGGACACGGATCGGCCCCAGCGGAAAATCAGATTGCGTATGCCTACGAGCATGGCAAGGGCGTGACGCAAAGCTTCGCTGAGGCGGCGAAGTGGTATCGCGTGGCGGCCGACCACGGCTTGCCGGAGGCGAAACGGAATTTGGGGATACTGGCGGCCCGGGATCAGCACACTGCGCGCGGAGGACGCGACGAGTACTCGCTGCCGGCGGCAGGATCGGTGGCTGCAGGCGACGGATTTGTGAGCGACCAGAGACCACGCTGAGTGCGCATCCTAACATTGCGAAGGACGGGATCCCTTCTTGGGAGAATATAAGAATTTGGAAGTTGAAAAGGGGAGCCTTGCGGTTCTCCTTTTGTGTTAGCAGACAAGGGCGTGATGGGGAACACAAAGTGGGAATAAACTGGGTTCCGTTTCCCGAGTTGGGACTCGTGCGGTTACCAGTGTTGCTTAGATGGAAGATGAATATCGACGTTGGACGCGGAGAGACTAAGAAAACTTACCGACACGGGCAGCGGCGGCTAGCGGCTTTCTGTAAAGGATGCAGCCCTTGTGAGTCTCGGACTGGAAGGGAACGTCGGCAGTCGGCAGCTTTTCTCCGTCGCCCAGCAGCAGGTAGCCGCCTGGCTCCAGGTACAGATGCAGACGTTGGATGAGGGCGATCCTCTGGGCGGTCGAAAATTGCGGTAAGACGTCCATGCAGAAAATGCAATCAAAACGCCCCAGGTAAGCGGGGCGGGCCAGATTCATCTGCGTAAAGGTGATGAGATTGCGCAAGCGTGGCTTGGCCAGGAAGTGCTGGTCGACCCGCGCAAAGTGCGTGTGCAATAGCGCGGGAGCAAGCTGGGCAAGTTCCCGGTAGGAATAGAGCCCGCGTTCGGCAAAGGTAAGCGCGCTCTGGCGAATATCGCTGGCCAGGATATGAATGGTCCAGGCTCCGCCGTACTCGTTCAAATCATTGCAGACGGTCAACCCGATCGAGTATGCCTCTTCGCCGGTGGAGCAGCCGGCACTCAGGATCCGCAGACTTTGCCCGCTTTCGGTACCTTTGCGGGCACGCAGGTCGGGAAGAACCTCCTTCTCAAAGGTGGCGAAGGCGGCAGGATGGCGGAAGAAGCTCGTCTCCCCGTCAAGCAACTGCTCGAGCAGGCGCTCACATTCGGTGTCGGAAGCCTGCAGGCGGCCGATCAAGTCGGCCACGGAAGTCAGCCGCCGGGCTTGCAGGTAGTCAGTGACCTTGGCGATGAGCACGTCCTGCGGACTGTTCAGAAGAACTCCGGCCTGGCGTTCGAGGAGCAGGCGCAGTTCCGAAAGCTCGTGATCCAGCACGAGGCGGAGGGGGCCTTTTTGCCCCCGGTTCGAGCGTCCGGAATGGAAGCTGGTGTTCATCGCGATCTCTGAGAGCGGACTTTCCGTAGCGCGGCCTCAGGTGCTGCTTACATGGGGGAGGTTCGCGGCTTGAGGGAGGGCGTTGCGCCGCGATGATACGAATTATTTTGCGCAGAGTCTTACGGACGGACCGCTGCCATTTGTGGTTTTCGGTTTTGCTCCTTTACTGCTTGTTGTTCGACGAAGGTCAGCTCTTTTTCGAGGGAGGAGAAGCGCTGCAGTATCTCGTGCATCCGCATCGACATATTACGCATGGTGTCGATCTGCGAGCGCACTCCCGCCGAGAATGCTCCCGGCTCGAGCAAGAGCAACTCCGAATTGCCCAGAACGGAAGTCAGGGCGTTATTCAGCGAGTGCCGCATTTCGATCATGTACTGGCCGAGCGTGGCATGACGCTGAAGCAGCGCGCTGACCTGTTCGGCGCGATCGGCGCGATGGAGGGCGTCCACACGGCGCAATGTCTCCACTGCCAGCAGGACAACAAAGTCGGGCCAGCCGTCATGACGAGTGACTACCGGCGCACGCGGAGATTCCCGCCGGACGGTCAGCGTGATTTCGGACGTGCCGCACACCAGAATTGCGGGCTGGCCGGCGGCTTCCAACGAGCGGCGCAATGCACGGTGCGAGTCTGCGACCCGCACATCGATGACCGCCAGATCGAAACTCTCAGGATGGATTGCAGATACCACCTGGCTGCCCAGCACGGTGAATGCGGGCAGCACACGCTCGCTTTGCCAGCGGCCGGAAATCTGAGCAGCAAAATCGGCGTCGTCGGAGATGATGCCAATCTTCTTCTGGTTCACAGTAAGCATCGTCGGTATCGTCAGTTGCCGTCTCCGTTGGGATTCCACTCGTCGGTGGAAACTTCAAATTCCGGGGTCGCGTCGGGATGCGTGTTGAATTTCGCCGACGCAGAAGCTCCAGCGCCAGCACGCGCCGCCATGGGTGCCGGTTTTGCTGACTTCGGAGCCGTTGCCGGCGATTTCTTTGGGGAGGCGACGGCGGTTTTCGCCTTGGCTTGCGCCGCGCCGCGGCCCAGAGCGTCATCGATGGCGGCGCGTAGATCAACCAGCATACGCAACGGCTGACCCGAGGAGTATTCGGCCTGGAACATCACCTTCCAGGACTGGCAGATCATGCGCAGGCGCAAGATGGGCTCTTCGGCGGAGAATTGCGCGCGACGGCAGTCAATGGTCGTGACACCCTGCTGTTCCAGTTCGCGCAGGCCGTCGAAAATCGCGTTCAGGTCCTGATGCATCAGGCGGAAGAACACGCGCCGCATCAGAAAACTGAAGCGCGCGAAGGCAATCATCGCCACCGGAAGGAAATAGTTCTCACCACTCTGCACCTTGAACTTGCGTCCCTGCTCAAGAATCCCGCTATGCAGCAGTTCGTTGAGGGTGCGGGCCTTCTGCGCCGACTGCAACACGTTCTCGAGCGGCTTCAGCCAGACGGGAATCGTGGTATCGACCGCACCCAGCACCGGGGTCAAAGTCTTGGCCACGTATTCGATCGTGACTGAAGTGTCTTCCAGGCGCGAGGGCGCTGCCAGCGAGAACAGCTGCACAATCAGGAAATCGATCTTGTCGCGATCCGAAGGAGATTTTTCGTCCTTGTGCAGGTGATGGAGGAGCAGTGTCTGCAGCAACTGGGGCGTGACCATCGTGGTGGTCTGCAGGAATTGACGCAGCTGATGGATCTGGATGCGCTCATCCATATCGTCCAGCCATTGCCGGGCTTGCTCGACCGATTCCTGCGGCGGTTGCTCGACGCCGGTTTCCAGATCATTACAGGGCGTCAGGTCGATGACAAACTCGCGGGCCAGCGCGGAGTAGGTTGGATAAAGGATGCGAGCGGCATTCCACTCGGCAGTGAGTTGGCTCAAATCAGTCATGGTTTGCGGATCCGGGTCGGAACAGGCAAAGCGAAATCGAGACGGGGGAGGGAGGGAGGGCCGAAAGTTTACGCAGCGATCGGGCTAGGCGCGCCAGCACGACAAACAGCGTGGAAGATTCGACAACATGGGCCAGTTTTCCCAAGGTGAACCTCGTAAGGCGGTGACGGGCTCCCCCTCTTCCCGGTTTGAAAGAGTTGTGCGGGAGCCTTCGGTCCGCTTGCTACGGATATCCTGTATGCACGGGTGAAACCAAAGCAAAAACCGGAAGTACGCGGAGATAAGTTGCTGAAAAGACGGAGAGGGTGCGAGGTTGCCGAGAGGTTGCCGTCGCAAATTCTCGCCGAGTTCGTCTCAGGGTGAGACGGTTGTCTCAAGTTCTCTAACAATTCGGTCGCGATCTATCGAGTCTGATCCTTAATGTGCGCGTTCTTCGCGCGCCTCGGCGGGCGTGAGACGCCCTCCGCTCCACAGGCGACTTGGATCATTGAAGGGCTTGACTGCTCGATACTGCGTGGGTGCGGCCACCTATGTTGTAACGCTTTAGCTTGCGATAGAGGGTTGCGCGACTGATCCCCAGCATTTTTCCGGCCAGGGCTTTGTCGCCTTTGACCTGTTCGAAGACTCTTTCGATGGTCGTGCGCTCAATGTCTTCGAGATCGGTGGTGGACAGCCCTGAGTTTGCGCGAACCTCGTCGATTTCCTGAGCCTGCGCTGTGGACGCGATGGCAGGAGGTAGATCATCGACATCGAGAAGCTGCTGATCTCCAAGCGCGACGGCGCGTTCTACGCAATTTTCCAATTCGCGCACATTGCCCGGCCAGTCGTATTGCAGCAGGCACTTCATCGCTGCGTTCGATACCTGCACGCTGCGGCCCGGGGCACAGCGTTCGAGGAACCAATGAGCCAGCATTGGAATATCGGAGCGGCGCTCGCGCAGAGCGGGGACGTGCACGGTCACAACGTTCAAGCGGAAGTAGAGGTCCTTGCGGAACGTACCAGCACGATATTCCTGTTCGAGATCCCGGTTGGTGGCGGCGATAACGCGGACGTCCACACGCGCGCGCTGATTGCTGCCCACCGGGCGTATTTCCTTTTCCTGCAAAACGCGCAGTAGCTTGGCCTGCATCTCGAGCGGCAGCTCTCCGATTTCGTCGAGAAAGATGGTACCGCCGTCGGCCGACTGGAACAGGCCGGTTCTTGACTTCAAAGCGCCGGTGAAGGCGCCTTTTTCGTAGCCGAACAATTCGCTCTCGATCAGCGTGGGGACTAGCGAGCCGCAGTCGACCGCAACGAATGGGCGATTGGCGAACGAGCCGCGGAAGTGAATGGCACGGGCGACCAACTCTTTGCCGGTGCCGCTTTCACCTGTAATCAGGACGGGAGTGCGGGTGTCTTTCAGGCGCGACACCATGCGCAGGACATCCTGAATTTTCGCCGAGGACCCGACGATGCCGTGCAGTTGGGTTTCGGTGTCCATGCGATCGCGCAGAAACTGGTTTTCCTCGACCAGGCGAATTTTTTCCGCCATGCGGCGCAGGAACAGGCGCAGTTCTTCCAGCGGGGAGAAGGGTTTGGCGATGTAATCGTAGGCTCCGAGTTTCATGGCCTGAACGGCGGTTTCCACCGATCCGTGGCCGGTCATGACCGCTACCTCGGTCCGCGGCAACATCTTCTTCACTTTTTCCAAAAACTCGAGTCCCGACATGTGCGGCATCACCATGTCGGTGAGGATCATGTGCGCGGGCTGCTCCTCGAGCAGGGCCAGAGCGGTTTCCCCGCTAGCTGCTTCCAAACAGACAAATCCCAGGGCCTCACCTACGGTGACGCACAAACGGCGAATGCTTTGTTCGTCATCGACAATCAACAACCGGATCCGAAGGTCTTCACTCACAGCGCTTTCCCCATGGTCTTTTCAACGACCGAGATGAATTGCTGCACCCGGAAGGGCTTCTCCACGCAGGGAGCGCCCGTACGGCGCAGCGTTTCGACGGTTTGCTCGTTGGCGATGTCGCCGGTGATGAACACGAGCCTCGAGGCGAGTTCCGGCCGATGGGTGGCAATCCAGGCGTGCACGTCGGCGCCATTGACGCCGCCGGGTGTCACCATGTCAGAAACGACCCCGAGAAATTCTCCTGACTCCAGCATTTGCACGCCCTCCGCGCCGGATTTCGCGCTGACGACCTGGTAGCCGCTGCGCTCCAGCGTGGCCGAGACGTAAGCCATGACGGCCGGCTCGTCTTCGATTAAAAGGATGGGCAAAAGTTCAGGCTTCATGGCTGGCAGACTCATCGTTGTAGAACTCCCGCGGCCACACCTTTGGAGGCCGACTCAGAAAGGCTCGGCAGGCGAACAATAAATGTCGCCCCCTGGGTTCCAGAATTGTTGTGGCACAGGATTTCGCCGCCATGTTCGCGCACGATGCCGTAGCAGATGCTCAGGCCCAGGCCAGTTCCCTTCCCCACTTCTTTGGTGGTGAAGAACGGATCGAAGATGCGGTCGGGATGGCTGATGCCGTGCCCGTTATCGCGGAAAGAAACCTCGACGTAGGTTCCGAGGTTTGCGGTCATGATTTCGATGCGGGCGGGACGGCCAGTTTCGCGCACCGCATCGTAGGCGTTGTTCATGATGTTGAGAAAGACCTGCTGCAGCTGGTGGGAATCGCCCACCACCTGAGGCAGGCTCTCATCGAAGTGCTCGACGATCTCGACGCCGTGGCTATTGAAATCGTAGGCCCGCAATTGAATGGTTCGGAGCAGGATACCGTTGAGCTGCACCGGCTTGCGTTGGGGCGGCATCTGGCGCGCGAAGCTGAGCAGGTTCTGCACAATCTGCTTGGTGCGCTGCGCTTCCTGCAGGATGACGCGCAGATCCTTGCGGGCAGATTCGGGCGTGTCCTGATTTTCGATAAGCAAATCGGCGAAGCCCAGGATGGCGGTCAGCGGGTTGTTGACTTCGTGGGCCACGCCGGAGACTAACTGTCCTACGGCGGCCATCTTTTCCGCGTGCATCAACTTGGACTGCAGCATGGCGGAGTCGGTGATGTCGGTCATCACGACCACGATGCTGGTCACGATTCCCTGGTCATCGCGCATGGGGCTTAGGTTTACGGAGAACTGGCCCACCCGGCCATCGCCGCGCAGAACTTGCAGGTCGAGGTTGTCAACCGGGTGGCCGGAGAGGGTTGAGTTCAGCGCGTCCGCAAGCACGGGACGGCGGGTGGGCGAAACCAGTTCGGCCAGCGGGCAACCCACCAGCTGCGTTTGTTCGTAGCCTGCGTCGTACCAGCGGCGATTGGCGTAGCTGATGAGTCCGGCGGTGTCAACCACCAGGATCAGGCTCTGCGTGTTGTTCAGAATCTTCTCGGAGAAGTCACGCGCGTGCTGTAATTCCGACTGGTAAGTCTTCAGGCCGGTGATGTCGAGCATCAGGCCGCGATATTGCAGAACCTGTCCGTGAGCGTCGGGAACGGCAAAGGCGTTGATCAGCACATGGATAGCGCTGCCATCCTTTCGCCGCAGGACTTCTTCATGATTGCGGAGCACCCCGTGTTGCTGCATGACCATGTTCAGTCGGCGCAAGCGGTCGGGTGAGCTGTAGAGCTGGCTCGGGATGTCGATTTTGAGAAGTTCTTCGCGGTCGTTGTAGCCGAGCATGCGGACCAGGGCATCGTTCACTTCGATGAAGTGCCCGTCCGGGACCGCGAAGAAGAGGCCTTCCTGGATGTTGTCGAAAAGTTCGCGGTAGCGTCGTTCGGCTTCGCGGCGGTCGGTGATGTCCTTTAGCACGTGGATGGTGTGCTGGCCTTCTCCCGCCGAGGCGTGAATGCGCGAAGTGGAAACCAGGTACATGCGTTCGAGGACCTGGTGCACGTACTCATCGGGACCGTCGATCGGGTTACGACAGAAGGGGCACCCGGGTGCGGGACTGTCGCTGGCGAGCGAAACCAGGGCACGCATGTTGACGCCGATCAGTTCGCTGGGCGGCACTCCGATGAACTCAGCCAGGGAGCGGTTCACGCGCAGAACATCCTGGGACTCATCATGCACGACGATGAAGTCGGTGATGGCGTCGAAAATCTCCATCCAGTGGCGGTTGGCCTTATCCATCCGCGTGAAGAGGCGGGCGTTTTCAAGGGCAACCGACGCGTGACTGGCAATGGCGTGCAGTAACTGTTGGTCGGCACGGGTGAGGGGCCGGCCGCGACCAGCAAGGCACAACACGCCGACCGATTCTTCGCCGGATCCGCTGAGCCGCAGTATCGAACAATCTTGCCACTCGAGAGCGGCCGCGAGCGCGGTGCCGAGAAGTTCCGCAGCGGATCCGGAATAAAGGCGCTCGGGATGTTGGGCCAGCGATTCCGAGAGGGCGTGACTAAGACGCCGTTCCAGGCTGCGATCAGAAAGCTCGGTGCGCGAAGAGTCGTACAAAACGGTGGATGCGAGACTCCCCTCCTCAAACAGGGCCAAGGCGGAAGCTCTGGCGCCCGACAGTTCCGCGGCGCGGAGCAGGAAGCGGCGGTTGAAGTCGGGCAGGTGCACCAGGCTGCTGAGTTCGAACGACAAGCCCATCAGGGCTTCGGCGTGTTTGCGGTGCTGCTCGGAAAGATGCAAGTTACGCATCACCTCAAGCGCGACCGATACCTGGGCGGCGAGAGCGCGCGCCCGGCGGACATCTTCCTCGGAAATGCCTGCGTGGTCGAGGCGGTCGAGCACTCCGAACATGCCGAGGACCTCGCCGTCGGAGCCCAGCAGGGGGACGGCAAGGATCTGCTTAATCAAGAACTCCGCGATCGCCTGCGCATTGGAGCCGGGAAGCTTGCTGGCGTCATCGGTCCAGAAGGCCTCCTTGGCGGTGAGAGCTTTCGTGGCGATACCGTCTGGAAACGTAAGATCGACATGGCGGGCTTCGCCTTTCTCGGCACCCAACCGCACGCGGAACTTGCCGTCTTCCAACAGTCCGATGAAGCATCGCCCGAAGCCGAGGAAGTCGGCAGCGCGCACGACGAAGGCTTCCAGGAATTTCTCCAGATTGCCTACCGAACGCAACTCCGAAGAGATTTCCAGAAGCTGGTGGAGTTCGTGGGCCTGGTTGCGGGCGGTCGCGTAGAGCTCGGCATTGGCTACGGCCACGGCGCCGAAGCCGGCCACTGCCGAAACCAACGATCGCTCATCGTTGGTGAAGATGCCGTCAGCGCGCGGATAGACGAGAATGGCGCCTTGCGTACGCGAGGTGCGGAAGGGCGCGGCCAGAAGCATGCCGGCGGGCACCAGATCTCCAAGAGCATGCGAGGCAGGATCGATGGAGACGGTGATCGGTTCCCCTGCGGAAACAGCGCGGGAGGCGACGTCGGCCGCAAAGCGTAACGCGGTGCGGTCGTGCCGGGCGCGCGCGGAATTGCCTAGCTGGGCGCTCTCGGCAGCGATGCCGCGCAATTCGAATGGTCCGTCTTGGCGCATGAAGACGCAGACCAGGCGCGCGCGCAACAGGACCCGGATGCGATCCGCCAGGGCTTCGATCACGGCGGCGACGTCCGGATTGCCGTGAAGAGCATGCGCGACTTCGGCCAGAATTTCGGCACGGCGATGGTCTTCGCGGGAAGCCTCGGTCAGGCGCCGTGCTTCGAGCAGGCTCCCCAGTTGGCCGGCAACTATGGTCGCTTTCGCGGCGAGGTCCTCGTTGAAGAAACCCGGTTCGGAATCGTGGATGAAAGCAACGGCGCCGAGAACCTCATTCGAAACGACTAAGGGGGCGGCCATGATAGCGCGCGCGCGGAACTCGAAGGCGCGGGGGTAGCGAGCCGAGTCGAGGAAATTGACGAAGATCGTACGGCGGCGGCGAACCGCTTCGCCGGAAACGGCGCTCTCGGAGGCCTTCAAGCGGAGTCCACGAAAGCTTTCCACCATGAGACCGTCGGCTTCCGCTCCGACCATCTCGTCGGGGGACAGACATTGCCAGTAGTAGACGCCACTCACCTGGAAGAACTCACGGGTCTCCTGACAAAACAGGCGAATGAGCGCTGCGACATCGGTGCCTTGCGCGGCAGCAGCGGAGAAGCGCAAGAGCAGCTTCTGAAAACCTTCGTCGGACCTGGGGTTTGGCCCCTGGACGAGCGTCGTGTCTCCCGCGCGCATGGTTAGAAAAACACCGCCTGGACCCTTCCCTGCGTTCCCAAGTTATTTAGATATAAGGGGAAAGTACCTTGCAATCTCAATTTGAGTCAAGTGAATAAGGGTGAAGGTGTCGATCTGTGAAATCCCACGTTTGGGGAGTGTCTTTAAATCTCACCCTGAGAATTCGGGTTGGGCAGATGCCGATGATGAGACGTTACTAACTTGTCAGAGCGAGTTGACAGGCCATCACCAACGGTACATTCCCTTCTGGCACAGCGACTTATCACGGTCACCAAAGTAACGTTCCCAACGATAAAGCTGGCACGGGCTTTGCAGTTCCCGGGGTAGGATTTTTGCACGGAGGACTTGTGTCTCGACAACAACTACAACGCTGGCTGGCGGGAGCCGTTATCTCAGGCGTCGCCGCCGTGTGCCTTTTGCATCCGCTGCCGGGGCGAGCGCAGCAGGAAGAGATCTCGCGCAAGGTGAAGTCCAAGGTAGCACCGAGTTATCCGGAACTGGCGCGCCGGATGGCGATATCGGGCGTGGTCAAGGTTCAGGTCGTAGTAGCGCCGAACGGGTCGGTGAAGAGCACCAAGGTTGTGGGCGGGCATCCGTTGCTCGTGAATGCCGCGGTCGATGCGGTCAAGAAATGGCGGTTCGATGCCGCCTCGGAAGAAACCACGGGAGTCGTGGAGTTCAAGTTCGATCCGAATGTTGCCACTCAGTAGGCCGGGGAGGCGACGCCTACGGACGATCCGTACGCAGGCGGGTTCGAGGCCAGCGAGGGAGAAACAGCGATGACGCTGCGCAACAGACTTTACATGAGCTTTGGCGCCGTCCTGGTGATGGTCCTGGTCATGTTCTTCGTCAACTGGAGAGCGGTCAGCCGGGAGCACGAGGCGAAGAAGGCGGCGTCCACGTCGCTGCAATTGGCGGAAGCGACCGACGCGGTCAAGTTCCAGATGATGCAGAACCGTCTTTATCTGAGCAACTACCTGTTGAGCGGGGATACCCGCGAAGTAGACCGGATGAATGAGGGCATCCGGCTCCTGAACGACAAACTGGACAAGACGCAGGCCCTGGCGGCGTCGGACCAGCAAAAAACGGCACTCGAGAAAGTTCAGCAGATGGAGCAGAGCTGGGCCAAGGAGTTCGCCCAGCCCCTGGTCGATAAGCGTAAAGACGTGGACAGCGGGAACGCGACCGTCGCAGAACTCCAAATTTTTTATTTGCAGAAAGACGCATCGTCCTGGGTCAAGAACTCCACGGAATTCCTGGACGCGGCTGACAAAGAAAACAAAAAGATCGTCGAGGAGCGCCGGGCTTCGGACGAAAAAGCCGCGACTGGCACCATTGTGGCGTCTTTCTTCAGCGTGATCATCGCGCTGGGAGTAGGCATCGGCATTGCGTTCCGCACGTCGCGTTCGATCACCGAGCCACTGTCGAAGCTGATGACGGTGGCGCACAAGATCGGCAACACCGGCGATCTGGACCACAACGTCGTGATCGATACCGAGCGCCAGGACGAAATCGGAGAACTCGCGCGGACCTTTGCCAACATGGTCACCTATCTCAAGGAGATGGCCTCCGTTTCAGAAGCCATCGCCAATGGCGACCTGATGGTCGAAGTCGAGCCGCGTTCGAAGCAGGACACCCTGGGCCACGCATTCCAGCAGATGGTGGAGAGCTTGCGAGGCCTGGTACGCAGCGTGCGCGATCTTGCTTCCCAGGTGGCGAGCGCTTCCAGCCAGGTGGCCGGAGCGTCCGACGAGTCGGCCAAGATCAGCCTGCAGGGCTCCTCGGCGATCGACGAAGTCACCAGCACAATGCACGAGATGAGCGTCAACGTGCAGAACATGGTGAAGAGCACCCAGACCCAGGCGTCCAGCGTGAGCGAGACCTCGGCTTCCATCGACCAGATGGTGGCTTCGATCCAACGCGTGGCCGACACGGCCAAGGTGTTGCTGGATATCTCAAACCGGTCGCGCGAAGAAGTCCACAGCGGCATCACGACGATGGACAAGGCGACCGAAGGCCTGAACAAGATCAATAACACGATCAAGTCGTCAGGATCGATCATCGATGCGCTCGGACAGCGTGCGGACGACATCGGCAAGATCATCGAGGTTATCGACGACCTGGCCGAGCAGACCAACCTGCTGGCTTTAAACGCCGCCATCGAAGCGGCGCGCGCCGGCGAACACGGGCTGGGGTTCGCGGTGGTGGCGGACGAAGTCCGCAAGCTCGCGGAAAAGTCGGCGCAGTCGACCAAGGAAATTTCCGAACTGATTCAAAGCATCCAGAAGGAAGCCCGCAAAGCGGTCGAGAACATGGACGAGAGCACGACCATCGTCAACGAAGGCCTGGAGCTGGGCGGAGAGCTGAACGGGGCGCTGCGCAAGATTTCGAACGTGGTCACCGAGGTCTACAAGTTCGCGCAGGAGATCGGCGCGGCCACCAATGAGCAGTCGCACGGGTCTTCGCAGATCGCGCGGGCCACTACACGCCTGAACGAAATCACGCACGAGATCAACTCGGCAGTCGAGGAGCAGGCCTCCGGCGCCCAGGCAGTGGTGAAGGCCATGGAACGCATGCGCGAGCTGATTCAGCAGAGCACTTCGGGATCGACCGAACTGGCGGCTTCGGCGGAGCAGATGTCGAAGATGTCGCGCGAGTTGCTGGACGCGCTGGAGCGCGTGGCCGGCCGCACGGGCGATGTCGAGCACGGGCGCAGCAACGATCGCAGTTCCAACAAGGTCGCGCGGCGCGCAACCGCGGGAGCTTAAGCGATGAGCGTCGAGCGGCATACTACCCGCGAACTGCAGATTGTCGGCTTCCAGGTGGGCAACGAGACCTATGGCGTTCCCATTACGGCACTGCACGAGATCGTGCGGGTGCCCGAGATCACGGCCGTGCCGGACGCGCCGGAATATATGGAAGGCGTGATCAACCTGCGCGGCAAGATTGTGTCGGTCATCGATCTGCGCAAGCGCTTCGGGATCAAGGAAACGGGATTGAGCCGCAGGAACCGCATCCTGGTAGTGGAGTTCAACGGGCGGCTGTCAGGCCTGATCGTGGACGCGGCATCTGAAGTCCTGAAGATTTCCGCCGCAGATATCGAACCGCCGCCGGCGGTTCTGCAGGAAGGCGGGATGAGTTGCGTGACAGGGCTCGGCAAGTACAAGGGGCGGCTGATCATGTTGCTGGATACGACCAAGCTTCTGGAGTTCGGCAGCGTCAAGGCACAGAAAGCTGCGGCCGAGGCTAAGCCGGCGGCCACTTCGAAGGCGGAGGCCCTCGGCGCGGCCGCCCGCTAGGCAGGCCTGGACCGACATTGCATGGGGACATCAGGAGCAGCACCGGCACCCGCGCTGACCGAGGCGGAACTGAAACTTCTGCAGGCGCTCATCTACCAGGAGTGCGGCATGCACTTCGACGAGCGCCGCACGCATTTCCTGCAGGACCGGCTGCTGCGCCGCCTGAGGGAATGCCAGGTGGATTCGTTTTACAGCTATTACCGGCTGCTGATCAGCGATGCCGGGCGCGGAGAACTCGCGCAGTTGCTCGAGAATCTCACCGTCAACGAGACCAGCTTCTTTCGCAATCGCGCACAACTCGATCTGTTCCATAAGTATGTTCTGGAAGATCTTCTGCACCGCAAACAGGAGCGCCGGGATTTCTCGCTGCGCTTCTGGAGCGCGGGCTGCTCGACCGGGCAGGAAGCCTACACGATGGCCATGCAGGTAGCGGACGCGCTGGCGTATTACTACATGCGCAATCCCCTGCCGGTGGAATCGCCATCGCCCAAGCCGCTGATTCCGCCGCCCTGGAAAGTGGAAATCCTGGCGAGCGACATCAGCTACTCGGTGCTGCGCGCCGGGCAGGAAGGCGCTTACAACGAACATCAGATGGCGACGGTCGATTACAACTACCGGCTGCGCTACTTCGACAAGGTCGGAGACCGCTACTCGGTCAAGAAAGCGCTGAAGGAAGTCGTTCACTTCGACTTCCATAACCTGAAGACCGAATATCTGCCACAGCGTAATGACGTCATTTTCTGCAGGAACGTAATGATGTATTTCGACGAGGCCGAGCAGAAACGCCTGATCAACAAGTTCTACCGCTGCTTGAATCCAGAGGGCTACCTGTTCGTGGGACATGCTGAGAGCCTGCTCGGGCTGACCGATAAATTCCAGATGGTCCACCGTAACAGCGGGACGGCCTATCAGCGCGTCGAGGTGAAGTTATGAGCCAGGCTGACGAGCGCATGGCGGAACTCCGCGAACTGTTTTTCGAGAGCGCGCAGGAACTCCTGCAGAGTTTGAATGACGAGGCGCTGAAGCTCGAAAAACATCCGGGCGATTCGGAAATCGTCCGCAGCCTGCGGCGGATCGTGCACACGCTGAAAGGCGATGCGGCGGCCTGCGGCTATCGCGAACTGAGCGAAGTGGCGCATGAACTCGAAGATGCTCTGGCGCTGGAATCGGCAGCCACGCATGCGACCCTGGCGGAAGTGGCTTTCACGGCGGCGGACTTGTTCGCGGCAATGCTTGCGGCCTATCGCAGGCACGCCAAGCTTCCGGCACGGGATGCTCTACGCAAGATGGTGAAGAAGTTGGGTGCGGAGCCGGGGACGAAGCGAGGCGCCAAAAAGAGAGCGACGGTGAGCGCCCAAGCCCTGGGGTGGACAGAATACGAGAAGCTCGCGGTCCAGAAAGCGTCGCAGGAAGACGGCAACTACGTGTACCACGTGCAGGCGCAGATCGACCCGCACTGCGCGATGCCGATTGCGGGACGACAGCTTGTCCAGAATGCGCTGGCGGGGCTGGGAGAAGTGCTCGCGGCGCGTCCGGAAGCGGGATCACCGGCTGCCACCAAGCAAGTGGAATTCCTGGTCGCTACTTCGAGGACGGCCGAGGAGATTTCCGTTAAGTGCCGGATTCCGACCATCGTGGCCAGCGTCAAGACCGATTTGTTACCGGGCGAGATTGCTCCAGCTGCGGAGGCAGCGAAGCACCCGGTCAAGACTGCCGAAGTCGACGTCACCGCGGCGCCCGAAACTTACCTTTTGCAGGAACCACATTTGTCTCGGGAAACACACGAAAGTATTACCGAACACTTGCCGCAGACTCATACCACGCCCGCGGAAAACATCTTGCGCGTGGATGCCGAGCGAATCGACAGCGTGTTGAATCTGGTGGGCGAACTGATTATCGGCAAGTCGATGCTGCAACAAGTTCTGAATGAGTTCACGCGGATCTATCCCAAGGATGCGCTGCGTGGACGGCTGGCGGATGCCATGGGCTTCCAGGCGCGCGTGCTGAACGACCTGCAGCGCTCGGTGATGAAGATTCGCATGGTGCCGGTGGAGCAGTTGTTCCGGCGCTTCCCGCGCATGGTACGGGACGTGGCATTGCAGTGCGGGAAGGACGTCGAGTTGGTGGTCAGCGGGCAGGACACGGATCTGGACAAGAGCATTCTGGACGCGATTGCTGAACCCCTGACCCATCTGGTGCGCAATGCGATCGGCCACGGCCTTGAACCGGCCGAGGAGCGCAAGAAGGCGGGCAAATCCCCGCAAGGAACGCTGCGTCTGAGCGCATATCACCAGGGGAATCAGGTCATCATCGAAGTGAGCGATGACGGCCGGGGCATGGACGCGCAGAGGATTAAGGCGAAAGCCGTCGAGCTGGGTCTGGTCACGAAAGAAGACGCGGGCCGCCTGAATGAGGCCGAGATTTTTGAGTTTGTCTTCCGCCCGGGATTCAGCACGGCGGAACAGGTCACGGAAGTGTCCGGGCGCGGCGTCGGAATGGATGTGGTGCAGAGCGTTCTACACCGTCTGAAAGGCAGCATCCACATTGAGACGCATCCGGGAAAAGGCACGACCTTCCGGCTGAAGTTGCCGCTCACGCTCGCCATCATCAAGGCACTGCTGTTCCAGGTGCAACACCGACTGTACGCGATCCCGCTGAATTCAGTGGTCGAAATCGCGCGTACGCGGGAAGCGGAAGTCCATCAAGTCGATCACTGCGAAGTTCTGCAGTTGCGCAATCAGGTGCTGCCGCTGGTACGGCTGGGACGGCCGCGAGCGAGCGGTCCGGACTGGACGAACGCCAAGCTTTTTGTGCTGGTCATCAGCGTGGGGGAGAGGAAATTCGGGCTCATTGTGGACGAGCTGGAAGGTGAGGAAGAGTTGGTCATCAAGGCGTTGGACGACCATGCGGTCTCAACCGATCTAGTAAGCGGGGCGTCAATTCTGGGAGACGGGCGCGTTGTACTCATACTGAACTTATCTGCAGTGGTGGATCATTTTGCGCGCACGCGGCCGAGCGAAGCCGGAGCGGTCACCTCCGGGCTGCTCCTTTCGCACGCGGACCGGGCGCGGTTAAGCCAGGGAGCGGCGGGAGGACAACCATGACGACTTCTCGCGTACGCGTTCTGGTGGTGGACGATTCGGCACTCATGCGGAAGCTGATTCCGCAGATTCTCGAGCGCGATAGCTCGATCGAGGTGGTGGGCACGGCCATGGACGGCAACTTCGGTCTGAAGAAGATCGAGGAACTGAAGCCGCAGGTGATCACACTCGACCTCGAGATGCCGGGCATGAACGGGATCGATATGCTGCGCCAGGTGATGCGGAAGTTGTATCCGGTGCCAGTCATTGTGGTCAGCTCGCACAGCACGGAAGGTGCGTCGATCACGCTGAAGGCTCTGGGCTTTGGCGCGTTTGATTTCGTGGCCAAGCCCAAAGATGTTTCGACGCGCATGCCGGAGATCGCGGCCGAATTGATTTCCAAGATCAAGGCGGCCGCCAACAGCAAGAGCGTGACGCTGAAACCGCTGGCCAGCACCATGCAGTATGGCAAAGCGCCGGTGGCATCGACCAAGGCGCCCACGAAGATTGTGGCCATCGGCGTTTCGACGGGCGGCCCGCACGCGCTGCAGTACATGTTTTCGCAACTGCCGGCAGATTTTCCAGGCAGCATCGTGGTCGTGCAGCACATGCCGGAGAACTTCACCGAGATGTTTGCCCGCCGGCTGGACGAAACCTGCGCGCTACGTGTGAAAGAAGCACAGTCGGGTGACTTGCTGATGCCGGGCCGGGTGCTGATCTGCCCGGGAAGCCGTCACCTGAAAGTCAAGAAACTGCCGCTCGGCAATGTGGCTCTGCTCAGTGACGAGCCACGCATTCGAGGGCATCGCCCGTCGGCAGATGTCCTGTTTCGTAGTGCGGCCGAAGAGTTCGGGCCGCAAACGGTGGCCGTCATCATGACGGGCATGGGCGACGACGGAGCCGAAGGCCTGGGAACGGTGAAGGCCGCGGGCGGAGTAACCATCGCGCAGAGCGAAGAATCCTGCGTGGTGTACGGGATGCCGAAGGCGGCGGTCGATCGAGGGTACGCCCTTCGGGTTGTGGGTTTGGAGGGCATGGCAAGCACGCTTGTGTCTCTGTGCGCATCGGAAGCCGGGCGGGGAGACACGCAGTCTGGGCACGGCGTGGGCGGAAAAGGCGCAAGCGCCGGGCAAAACTAGGGTCATCTAGCCGGCGGAAACGCCGCATGGTACGAAGGTAAGCAACAGGAGGTCGTTATGGAGCAGTTTGCGCCAGTAAAACGCAGCAAGGACGGGCAGCCGGTCCGCTACCTGATCGTGGACGACTCGGTCTTTGCGCGCAAGAACCTGGCCCGCATGGTCGAGTCCTTTGGTGGACATCTGGCCGGCGAGGCGGGCGATGGCCTGACCGCCATCACCGAGTATGACCGGACGCATCCCGACATCGTGCTCATGGATATCACCATGCCGCAGATGGAAGGAATCGAGGCGGCGGAACGGATCGTGCAGTCGCATCCGGAAGCGCGCATCGTGATGGTGTCGTCGGTCGGCTACCAGGAAAACATTGTGGCCGCTTTGCAGCGGGGTGCGCGGCACTTCGTGCAGAAACCCGTGAAGCCGGAAGTGCTTTACGAAGTGATCAAATACGTGCTGGGCGAAGACGGTGCGGTCGCGACTGCGGCCGGCGCGGGAGCCTAACGAAATGAAGATGGAGTTGATCCAGCCGTTCATCAACTCGGCGGATGCGGTCCTGGCACAGGGCCTGCAGTGCACGACTGCCGTTGGCAGCCTGAGCATGGAAGAAGAAGCCTACCGCCGGAAGGGTGTAGCGGCCATGGTCTGGGTCACCGGGGATATTGAGGGGCGCATCATCATCGACCTCGACCCCGAAACAGCAGTGCGCGTAGCCGGCAAGATGGCGGGTGCGGATTTACCTGAATCCGAGTTGCTCGTGAAAGAGACGGCGTGTGAACTCGCGAACCAGATCATCGGCAATGCCATCACGGCGCTGAATGATCAGGGATTTCACTTCCGCGTGCACCCGCCGGTCATGCACGAATCCGCCGAAGGGATCAAGAGCAGCGAGGATACCGAAGCGCTGGTGATGTGCTTTGAGACTCCGGTCGGTAGCGTGTTCATGAATATCGCGCTCCGCTACAACCGGCGGCGTCACGCTGAGGCCGCCGCGGCAGGCCACTAAGACAGGGGAATCATTTCAAGCGCACCTTCCTGTGCGCGCGGACCTTCGTCCTTCTCAGGGCCCTGAGCTTCTCGCGCCGCCCATTCCCAAGATTTTCACCACAGAGGACACAAGGGAATTCTGAATTCCTTGCTAGGTACCGGTCAGCACGAAGACTGGGTTTTGACGGGGAGGCTCGCCCACTCCGGTCGCGTTCTCGCCGGATGCGGTCTGCCCGTTAGGATTGCTGACCGTGAACGTGCCGTTGCCCAGACCGGTGACCGTGAAGATTCCATTGTCGGCGGCAACCGACATGTTGGTGATGCTCACAACCATGCCGAGGAAGATCGGCGTGCCACTGTTCGGGTCGTAGGTGTAGGTATAGGTAGTGTCGGAACCGTTCTCGACCGCTGCGGTGATGTTCAGCAGTGTGGGCGCATAGGCGCTCCCCGGAGCCGGCACGGTCGCAAAGAAGACGTCGCCGGAAGTGTTGATGCTCCAGACTGCGCTGGCATCGCAACTGGAAACGTAGACACGTGAGCCGTCGATCGCGGTGGCAGCGGAGATCCGGAAGCGCGCGGCCGAGCAATTCGCGACCGGCGACACGGAAACCTGCGGCAGAGAGATGGCCTTGGTCACCTGGCTGGTCAGCGCGTCAATCACCGTGACCTGGGACTGGACACAGGGCGTCTGCTGGCAGTTGGCGGAAGTAGTGTCGAGGTAGTAGCTCGCGACGTAGGCACGCGTACCGTCGGGCAACGCCACCACGGAGACAGGATTACAGCCGGTGGCTGGGCAAGGAGCAGCGCCTCCACCCGGAATGGCGGCGGTCAAGTCGATGGTAGCCAGTTGCGTCAGGGCGTCGGTGCTGGCGTCGTAAATGCCAACCTTGCCGTTCGTTGGGTTCGGAATGTACAGGCGGTTGCGGCGACTGTCGTAGTGAAGGAAATCTCCGCCTGCGCCGACGGAAACGGAGCCGATGACGGCATCGGTGGGAAGCAGGGTATTAATGATGCTTACAGTCCCTGCATCATGGCTCAAAACGTAGACGCGCGCTCCATCGCTGCGCATCGCGGCCCATCGGGGCGAGGCGCCAACGGAAAGCGGCGGGAGAACAGTCTTGTCAGCACTGACGATTACGGTCACGTCGCCAGAATCACGATTTACGACGTAAAGCTTCTTGGGCAAACCAGTGGTTGACGTGTTGTTGGGCGTTTCCACCATGGCGATCGGATGCGAGCCAACCGGGATCGTATTGGTGATCGCATTTGAGATCGAGTTGATGGCGTTGACGGTGCCGGTGCCTGAGTTGGCGACGTACATGGTCCCGGGTTCTGTGCTCTCTACGAAGTCAGGAGCGGCGCCGCTGGCGAGATTGATCTCCACTGCATTTCCGCCCGTCGTCGTGCTTCCCGCGACCGCGAAGGAACTGACCGAATCGGCGCCCTGATTCGCGACCCAGACACGGTTTCCGAGGACGACGGCGTGCACCGGCATGATTGCGACCTTGGTGACGAGCGCGGCCGAGTCGCCCGAGACATCGACCTGCATGCCTGTACCGGCCGTTACGACGCCGTTTTGGTTGACGGTGAAAGTGGAGTGGGCATTCTTCGGGTCGGGCGTAGGGACCGGTTGCGGAATGATGGTGGGGCGGTAAACGTCGCCACAGGAAATACAAATCAGGAACAGGAACATCAAACCAGGCAATCGGCCCTTAGACACCAAACTCATCGGCACCCCGCGGTGAACGTTCATGAAGAATGAAGGCGTTAGGAGAATTGAACATTGTAATCGGGAAAGCGAGATTCTAGCTACTCGGGGCCTTTGGAGTTAGTGGCGCGAGGCAGGAGGCGGGTTGCCTTGGGGACCGAGCTTTCACTTGCCAGACCTCGGACTTACGCCCTCGGCATGTCGCCCCTGGCGGGGCTCGACACCAATTGGCTCTTGTTCCCAGCGCTTACGCGCTGGGCTAATGACTGTCGCCGCTTCGCGACTTCGCGGGGGCATTTTGGAAAGGATCGTGCTGCTAGTCAGCTCAAGATTCGGGTTTCCGGTTTCGAGTTCCGCGTTTTGGGGTTTCAGGTTTCGAGTTTCGAGCTTCCAGTTTTGAGTTCCTGATTTGAACTTAGTGTTTCGGCTGTCTTTTGATTTGTGCTTCGTATTTCGAAGTTCGGGTCTGTCGTGTCGCTTCTGTCGTCCTCGTGCTTTCCAGGCACTGTACGAAAATGCGAGGCCGCGAATGATTCGCGGGGAAGTTGCATGTCTCGCAACCGGAAGCCCTAAACTCGAAATTTCTACCTACCGCGGCGGGATTTCCCTCCGGCGGCTGCGGTTTCGGGAGCCGACTTGGTCGTAGCGGCGGGCTTCTTCTTCCCTTCCATCTCGGCCAGGCTCTGCTTCAGGGCTGCCATTAGATCTACGACCGGCGCCAGCTTCTTGGGCCGGTCGATTTCGACTACCTTGCCACCTTCGAGCTTGGTCTCGATAAGCTTCTTCAAATTCTCCTGAAAGGTATCGTGGTATTTTTCGGGGTCCCAGTCAGCGGCCAAGGCTTCGATCAACTGGTGGGCGACTTTGACTTCGGCGTCCTTGAGTTCGACGTCGGGAGCGCCAAAGCCTTCGACCTGGCGCACTTCTTCGGCGTAGTACATGGTGTGCAGCATCATCCCACCCTCGTGGGGACGCAGGAACACGGTGTACTCGCGATTGTGCATGGTGAGCTTCGCGATGGCGACGTACTCGCTTTCCTCGAGCGCTTTGGTCAGAAGTGCATAGGGACGGCGGCCAGCTTCGTCGGGGACCATGTAGTACGAGGACTCGAAGTAGACTGGATCCACGTCACTGGTCTTGACGAACTCGAGGATCTCCATGGTCTTGGCGGTCTGCGGTTCGATTTTCTTGATTTCTTCGGGCTCGATGACGATGTACTCGTCTTTGCGGAACTCGTAGCCTTTGACGATCTCGCTGCGCTCGACCACTTTATTTTCAGCGGGACAGATGTATTGCTGCTTCACCCGCTGATGGTCAGGGCGATGGAGCATGTTGAAGGAGATACCGCTGCTGCGGGCACCGGAGAACAGGCGCACCGGCATCGAGATCAAACCAAACGTCAGATATCCAGACCAAACGGAGGCCGCCATAAGTTCTCCCCAGAAGCTTCAAAAAGGCGCCAGAGCCGCGCCCAGCGTCGAAAGTTTAGCGCACGACTTTAGTTTTTGATGCATCAACTTGGCGGGGTAATCGAGAGAAAAAGCCCGAGCCCATGGGCTGGGCACAAATCGGGCCCAACCAGTGGTAGTTATCAGTTCGATTCCACCCTGTGCGGGCTATGGTGAAGTTGCGATTGCGTGCTATGCACTTGAATCTATTGAACTTAACAACGCTTCCATCCGGATGGTGGGCGGATACCGCGTCGCGATTGGCCCTGATTGCGTCCATAACAGCGGCTTTTGCCCTCCTAGGATGGCTTGTGCGCGGTGTCTCGCGCTCGGGGGCGGTAGCCGGAGCGGTCGTCTGCTTTGCGCTGCTGGCCAGCGTTGGTCCGGGCGCGTTCGCAGGGTTGCTGGCAGTATTCGCAGTGACATGGTGGGCGACTCGGTTTGGACAGGCACGAAAGCTACGGCTGGGGGTCGCGGAGCGCAAGGAGGGGCGGAGCGCTTCGCAAGTGCTGGCCAATACCGGAATGGCTGCGGCGTGCGCGGTTTGTTACTCGGCGTGGCACGCTCCTCTGATGTTGTTGGGAATGGCGGCTGCGTTGGCAGTGGCGGCGGCTGACACGGTCTCGAGCGAGGTTGGACAGGCGCTAAAACGCGACGCGCGGCTGATCACGACGTTCCAGACCGTGCCGGCAGGGACAAACGGAGGAATTACGCTCGCGGGGACCGCAGCAGGAGCGGTGGCAGCGCTTCTGGTCAGCATGGTCGAATGGCGCGTGGGGCTGCTTTCGCCGCGATGGATGTGGATTGTGGCGTTGGCGGGCGTGGCGGGCATGGTCATCGACAGCGTTCTCGGCGCGCTCTTCGAACGGCGCGGATGGATTGGGAACGATAGTGTGAACTTCATCAGCACGGTGGTAGCTGCGGTGGCGGCGGCTGGGGTCGCGGGGATGTAAGAAGTGTCGAGCTTTGGGTTTCGAGCTTGGGCCTCGGCCACGGAGAGGAAAGCTAGCCGTGCTAACGCCCGGCTGGACAGGTCGAGGGCGCCTGTCCCTAGGCGGGATGGGGCGCTCCGACGGCTCCACCGGCTGGTCATGTCCGTTGGTACCTTGAGCAGTTGGTTACTGACAGGCGACAATTTCTGTGTCACCTCCTCCTGAAATTCAATGTTGTTTGGCCCACCCAGCGGTCGAAATGGGTGTCGACCAGGCAGGCGGGATTGTTCGGCCGCGGACCATTGTTTGCGGCAAAACTTGAATTTTTACCGAAGTTTTTCGATAGGCGTCCTAGTAAGGAAGCGATGAGGATCAAGACGTTAGTTATCGGTTACGCTCTGGCTTTGGCGCTGCTGTTGTTTGCGCAGCGCCGTCCGGATGCAATTCCCGCGGGAAATTTTTCGGGAGTCGTGGACCTCACGCATCCGATGGGGCACGGAGAGCTGCCGAACATTCATGACCACTCGCCGCTTCGCTCTGCTGGACTGGTGCAGAAGGACGGACTGCGCAGGGTTTCGGCGTCGACGTCCACCAATACCAGTATCGATTCTCCGGCACGGCTGGTGCGCGGCATGTGGACGGTGGACCAGATTCCGCCGGAGCGTCTGATTGCGCCTCTGACCGTGCTTGATGTGACGGCGCAAGCACGACGCAATCCCGACTACGAAGTGTCGGTTGAAGATATCGCGCAGTGGGAGCAGATTCACGGAGAGATCCCTCCGGGAGCGGTCGTCGTGGCCCGCACGGGATGGGGAGTGCGGTGGGCCTCCCCCAAGGAATATCGCAACACCGACAAGAACGGCGTCATGCACTTCCCAGGGTACTCAAGAGACGCGGCACGTTTTCTGGTGGAAGGCCGCACCGCTTTGGCGCTAGGCATCGATACGTTGAGCGTCGATCCGGGATCGTCACGCACGATGGCTGTGCACGAGTACACGCTAGCGCACAGCGTTTACCATCTGGAAAACGTTGCCAATCTCGAACGGGTGCCCGACGCGGGCGCCGTGGTGGTAGTGGCTCCGATGAAACTGGAAGGCGAAGTCGACGGCCCCGTCCGCATTCTCGCCCTGACGCGCCGTTAGTACAGTAATGTCCTTCCGGCGAGTTTGAAGGGTACGTTTCCTGGCATAGAATCAAGTCACCGTTCACAATCGCTAGGTCAGGCGAGGCATCCTTCACCCTCCCGTATGAATCCATTCCTGATTAGCAAAGCCTCAACAGCAAGAACCAAAATTCTTTCGGAGTCGCCCGTGCGCTCAAATCTGAAGTTTTGTTTGTTTTTTCTGACGCTGAGCGTTGCCCTCAGCGCTTTTTCGCAGACCAGGGCTACCAGCCGCATCACGCAAGCTATCGACGACCGGAACACGATCGCGCTGCGTGGCAGCGTCCATCCGATGCTGCAAAAGGCTACCGATCAGGGACGCATGGACGGCGCGACGAGGCTCGAGGGCGTCTCACTGATATTCAAACGGACGGCGGAACAGGATGCGGCGGCGGACAAACTCCTCGAAGACCTTCAGAATCCGAATTCCCCGAGCTATCACAAGTGGCTGACGCCGGAGCAGTACGCGGATCGATTCGGACTGAGCACCTCCGACATGAACAAGGTCACCACGTGGCTGCAGTCGCAAGGCTTCACCGTAAACCGGACCGCGCGCGGGCGTACGCAGGTGTGGTTCAGCGGAACTGTCTCACAGATCGAGACGGTGTTTCGCACCGAGATACATCACTTTATGGTGAAGGGCGAATCGCACTTCGCTAACAGCGTGGAACCATCTGTGCCGAGCGGGTTGGGAGAAGTGGTGCTGGGGGTTCACGGGTTGAGCAACTTCCGGCCCAAGCCGCGAGCGCGCAGGGTTGCGCGTGAGATGCTGCGGCCAAACTTCACGACCAGCGGCGGTACGCATTTCCTGGCACCCGATGATTGGGGGACGATCTATAACGTGAAATCCATCCCTGCTCCCGCAGACGGGGCCGGGCAGACCATCGCGGTTGCCGGGCAATCGGACGTGCTTAATGCGGATCTCGACGCTTTTCGCGCGGCGGGCGGACTTCCTGCCAGGACGACGAGTAATTTCCAGAGAGTGCTCGTGCCAAATTCGGGAACTTCGGTGGTGGTGTGCACGCCAAGCAACTGCGACCAGGACGAAGCGAGCATCGATGTGGAGTGGACGCAGGCGATCGCCAGGGGCGCGACCATTAAATACGTATACGTTGGCAACAGCTCGAGCACAAACGTGTTCGACTCCTTCCAGTATGCGATCGATCAGAATGTGGCTGCCGTCATCAGCATGAGTTACGGAAACTGCGAACAGAATCTGCCTTCGTCTTTTCTTACCGCAGTACAGCAAATGACGCAGCAAGCGGCGATGCACGGCCAGACAATCGCGGCGGCAAGCGGTGATTTTGGAGTGGCAGATTGTGATGACCTGCCCGCGCTGCCTGCGCAGGGCGGACTTAGCGTCGATATCCCAGGCGCATCCCCTTACGTGACATCGGTGGGCGGAGCGAGTTTCAACGGAGACTTGGCGAACGCCTCGAACTTCTGGAATGCCGGCAACAACGCCGGCAGCGGATCGGCCAAGTCGTACATCGGCGAAACGACCTGGAACAACACGATCGCTCTTAACCAGCTTTCAGCAGGCGGCGGCGGTGCGAGCCTCTTGTTTTCCAAGCCCAGTTGGCAGACTGGCACAGGCGTTCCTAGCGATGGCGCGCGCGATGTTCCTGACATCGCCTTGGCGGCTGACCCTCAACATGATGGATATCTTTTCTGCGTGACTGATCTTCAAGGGAATTCGTGCCCCGGCAACACCTTTACGACCAACGGTGTGGCCGGAGGAACGTCGTTCGGAGCCCCTACGTTTGCCGGCATCGTCGCTATTCTGAATCAGAAGTCGGGTCCGCGGCAGGGGAACATCAATCCCGCACTGTACGCCCTATCGGCCGCGAATGTGGGCGCGTTCCACGACATCACTACGGGCAATAACATCGTGCCTTGCGATCCGGCGACGATTGACTGTCCAACCTCAGGAACGGCGCAGTACGGATTCAGCGCCGGACCCGGATACGATTTGGTGACCGGGTTGGGATCGATCGATGCAGCCGTGCTGGTCAATAACTGGAGCCATGGAAACCCGACTGCAGCGGACTTCACCATGTTTGGCGATTTGGTGGGCATCGCAGCAGCGGGAGGGTCGGGGTCTTCGACTATCACAGTCGATGCCCGCAACGGCTATAGCGGGACGATTACCTTCACATGCACCGCTCCCACTTCGGCCAAGATTGGCTGCACGGTTAGCGGCAGCCCGCTCACCCTTGGGGGTGCGACGACAAGCGGGACCGTGACCGTGAGCGTCACAACTGCGGCAGCCGGGCTCGCGCCGGCAAGCCCTCCGCTGTGGCTCGGGGGAAGCGGTGCGATTTTCGCCGGCGTGTTGGTGTTAGGAGTGCCGTCACGGCGCAGGAAGTTGACGATGGCGCTCACCCTGGTCACGATTGCCTTGATTCTTTCTGCCCTCGGATGCGGTGGCAGCAGCAGCAAATCCAGTGGCGGTGGCACGGGTACTCCAGCAGGGAGTTATGTCGTCAGCGTCACGGGCACGGACGGGACTACTTCACACACCACAAACATTGCCGTTGCCGTGCAATAGAACCGGCGCCACTCAACAATCAACCCAGCGAGACAGGGGAAGGCCCACGGGCTTTCCTCTGTAACTTTTGGAAACCATGGCCATCTGGCGTGATCTAATCCTGCGAGGAGGCGAGCATGGCAGATCCCCGGTATCCCATTGGCAAGTTTTCCTACGAAGGCACACCCACGGCAGAGCAAAAGGCGAAGTTCCTCGACGACATCGAGCGGACTCCGGCACGGCTGGAGGCTGCGGTGCGTGGACTCTCCGAAAAACAACTCGACACTCCTTACCGCGATGGCGGCTGGACGGTGCGCCAAGTGGTCCATCACGTGCCAGACAGCCATCTCAACTCCTATATGCGGTTTAAGCTCGCGCTCACCGAGGACGAGCCGACCATTCGTCCTTACATGGAAGATCGCTGGGCGGAACTGCCGGAAGCGAAGAGCGCACCGATCGCACCGTCGCTGGAATTGCTGTCGTCACTGCACACGCGTTGGATGCTGATGCTGCGTGCCCTCTCAGCAGAGGATTGGAAGCGCACATTCCGCCATCCGGAGATAGGGCCCATGACTCTGGAAAAGAATCTTGCCCTTTATGCATGGCATGGGCGGCATCACGTGGCGCATGTTACGGCTTTACGGGAGAAGATGGGGTGGTGAGGGGACAGTTTTGAGTTTCGTGTTTCTAGGAATTGAAGACGATTTCTGTCGCACCGTGCGCGCTTAGTGTTTACTCAAAACCTGAAGCCTGAACTCGAAACTTTTACGCCGGGATATTGACTTTCCACACCAGGTAACTCACCGCTTCCCGCAGCACGGCGATCATTCTTTGAAACACGCCTTTCGGGCGTGATCCGGTGCGGGGCGACACGTATACCTGCATGCCTTCGTGCTGCAGTAGCTTCTTGATCCGGAATACGTGGTACTCGTCACTCACAGCGAGGCAACTGCGCATGCCATTGGCGCGCAGGATGACGCCCAGGCGTTCGGCGGAGTGAGCAGTATCGGTCCCCAATGTTTCGGCAATCAGGTTGCGCTCGGGAACCCCGCGGTGCATGAGGTAATCGCGCCCAACGCCGCCTTCACTGTAGCTCGGATCGTCGCCGGCTCCGCCCGTCGTGATGATTACGGGAGCGAGGTGCTTTGCGTACAGGTCGTAGGCGTGATCGAGCCGTGCGCGGAAAACCGGAGAAGGGTGTCCCGAATATTCAGCTGCGCCAAACACGACGATAGCATCTGCCGCGTGCAACTCCTGTTTGCCAGCTTCCGTGACCACGCGCAGGCTGGTGACAAAGAGGAAGAGAGCTACCAACAGGGCGACCGCCGCCAGCGTCCACAGAGGCCAATGCTTGCGTGGCAACCGGTTGGCGATCGAGAGCTTCATCCCTGCGCAAAAAACGTGGAGATCTCCTTGGCGGGAATTGCGCCCTCGCGAATCACACGCCAGCGATCGTCGGTGTTGCTGAGATCGACGATGGTGGAGGCGACCTCGCGAGGTGAAGTGCCGCCGTCGACGATAATCGAGATCCGGTCCTGCAGTTGGTCGCGGACCTGTTCCGCAGTCGTGCATTCCGAGGCGCCACTCAGGTTTGCCGAGGTTGCGGTAATGGGAATTCCGGCGGCCTGAATCACGGCCAGCGGAATCCTTGCCGATGGAATGCGCAACGCCACGTTGCCCGTGTTCGCGGTTACTTTCAGCGGAAGGCCCGAAGCAGCCCGCACGATGATGGTGAGAGGTCCAGGCCAGAAGCGGCGCGCCAGATCATAAAACTCTTTGGGCAGCGGGCGAGCGAGATCCTCGGCCTGATCGACGCTTTCGATCAGGAGCGAGAGCGGCTTGTGACGCGAACGCGACTTGATCTCGTACACGCGCTCGACGGCGCGCAGGTTCAATGGATCGGCGGCGAGACCGTAAAAGGTGTCGGTAGGCATCCCGAGCACCTGTCCCGCCCTGATTTGCTCGGCCGCATACTTCACTAGCGATGCTTCCGGATTGTCGTGATGGATCTTAATGATCTCCGCGAGCACAGCGTTTCCCCAGTTTTTCCAGTTGAGACGGCGAAAGCTAACATAACACGCCGAGGCGCTGCAAGCCGAACAAACGGCGTATGATGCTGCTACCGAACCCGCCATGCGCAGCCCTCATCCACCCCCTCGATCAAGGAAAACCTCGCCAGAACGCCTCCGGCGCGTCGAGGGGCGACACAATGCCCTGGTGAAAGAAATGCGGCGAGCATTCTCGCACGCCGAGTTGACCGAGGCGGGGGATTGCGCCATCGAGGGTGTCCGAATCCTCGAGGAGGCCATTCGCAGCGGGCTGCGCTTTCATGCGGTGTTCTTCAGCGAGTCGGCTGAGGGACATGCCAATCGACTGCTGCCCCAGATCGGCGCGCATGTCGAAACGGCGGTGTTGCCCGACAAGCTTTTCGCGAGCATCGTGCCGAGCGAGACTCCGCAGGGGGTTGCGGCACTGGTGCGCTATCGACAGAATTCGGTCGAGGATGTGCTGGCGAAACTCGCGGCCGGCCCGTTGGTAGTCGTAACGGGGCTCCAGGACCCGGGTAACCTAGGAACGATTCTGCGCTCGGCCGAGGCATTTGGCGCGGCTGGCGTGATTTTAGGGGAAGGGACGGTGAGTCCTTTCAACTCGAAAGTCGTGCGGGGGTCGGCGGGATCGATTTTTCGGCTGCCGGTGGTGCGGGGGAAGTTGATTGAGGTTTTGCCGCAGTTACGCGAGAAGTCAGTGCGATTGCTGGCGACGTCGTCGCACAAAGGAGTGCCGCTGCCCGAGGCTGACCTTGACTGGCCGATCGCAGTGCTTATCGGCGGTGAGGGGGCGGGAATCCCAAAGGATGTCATGGCGAAGATCGATGAGATCGTTGCCATTCCGCATAGTGGCCAGGTGGAATCGTTGAACGCGGGCGTGGCGGCCAGCATCGTACTGTACGAGATCGCTCGGCGGAAGTTGGTACGATGAATGGGCTTGCAACGCTTGGTTTCGCTTACCGAAAATCCTACATTGCCGGCATTTGTGGAATCCCACCCTTGCGCACGGGACGCGCAGGGATAGGGCCACCCCCAGTTCGGTGAGTTTCTCAATCTTAACTTAGGTTCCTCGTGGCTCTGTGTCTCTGTGGTGAATTGACGTTACGGGTTAATAATCGCGAATGAGTCTTTTTCAGACAATTCCCGGCGGTGGTTCTTCGGCGGATGAGACTCGGCCGCTGGCGGACCGGATGCGGCCACGCACGCTCGATGAGTATGTGGGTCAGGAGCACCTGGTCGGGCCGGGAAAGCCGCTGCGAACGCAGATCGAGCGCGATGATCCGGGATCACTGATCTTCTGGGGGCCGCCTGGAACCGGCAAGACCACGCTTGCCAAGATCATCGCCCGCATGACTAAGGCGGATTTCATCGAGTTCTCGGCGGTGCTGGCCGGCATCAAGGAAATCAAACAAGTAATGGCTGATGCGGAGCGAGCTAAGCAGTACGGAACCCGAACGATCGTTTTTATCGACGAGATTCACCGCTTCAACAAAGCCCAGCAGGATGCGTTTCTTCCGCACGTCGAGAAGGGGAACATCCGCCTGATCGGTGCGACCACAGAGAATCCATCTTTTGAAATCAATCCCGCGCTTCTGTCACGCACGCGGGTTTACGTGCTGAAGCCGCTGACCGAAGAGCAAATCGAACAACTGCTGTGCGCCGCAATGGCGGATGAAGAACGGGGCCTGGGCAAGATGAAGCTGCAGGCTTCAGGCGAAGTCCTGAAAAAGATCGCCAGCTACTCCAGTGGTGACGCGCGCAGCGCTTACAACGTCCTGGAAGTCGCGGCGAACATCGCCAAGCAAAATTCGGGGAAGGAAACCGGGGCTGAGATTAGCGATGAGATTGTTCAGGACGCGTTGCAAAAACGCATCCTGCTCTACGATAAAGCGGGCGAGGAACACTACAACCTGATTTCCGCCCTGCACAAGTCCGTACGTAACAGCGATCCGGATGCGGCCTTGTACTGGCTTGGGCGCATGCTTGAGGCGGGTGAAGATCCCCTGTACATTGCGAGGCGCGTAGTCCGTATGTCAGTGGAGGACATCGGTCTGGCCGACCCGAACGCGCTGGCCCTGTGCATGGCAGCCCGCGACGCGGTGGACTTCATCGGAATGCCGGAGGGCAATCTGGCGCTGGCACAGGCGGTCGTGTATCTGTCGGTGGCGCCAAAGTCGAATGCGCTCTACACGGCATATACAGATGTGCAGATCGATGTGGAGCGCACGGCGGCAGAACCAGTTCCACTTCATTTACGGAACGCACCCACTCGACTGACGCAAAATATCGGGTACGGGCAGGGATACAAGTACGCGCATGAACTTGAGAACAAAGTGGCTGACATGCAGTGTCTGCCTGACAATTTGCGAGAGCGGCAGTATTATTTGCCTACCAATGAAGGAATCGAGCGGCGCATCCGGGATCGCCTGGAAGAGATCAAGCGGCTGAAAACAGGCCTTCCTCCTCAAGAAACAGAGGCTCCCGCCCGTTCCAAACAGCGGCCGAAAAAAGAGTCGTAAAGACTGTAGCCGTCATCTCATACGGAGTGGTAAACAGCGTTTCTCCAATGGTTTAGAGACTACACAGGGGCTCAAGCGATGGAAACCAGTAGCACAGCGACCTTCGAGGCTGGCAACGATCTGCTGGCAACGCTCCCGCCGGATCGCGTGCACCAGCTTCTCAAGCTGCAAAAGGCGGCGCAGAAGATCAATTCGATTCTCGACCTGGATCAACTAATCGACAAGATCGTCAATGACATTGCTTGTTCGTTCGGATGCATCAATATCAGCGTGTACCTGCATGAACCGGAAAACAGCGAAATGGTGCTGGCCGGAGTGCGGAGTTGCCCCACGCACAAGGAAGGACACAAGCTGAAGGTCGGCAAGGAAGGGCTCGTAGGTTATGTCGCGGCCACCGGGCAGATGCGATACGCACCGGACGTAAGCGTCGACCCGTACTACGTCTCGTGCGGGAATGATATTCGCAGTGAAGTTGCGATTCCGCTGCATGTCGATGGAAAGCTGGTCGGGGTGTTCACCGCTTCCCATGATGAACTGGACGGATTTGATGCCGAGCAGTTGTGGCTTCTGCAGGGCCTCACGAGCCACATTGCCGTGGCCGTGCAGAACGCACTGCGCTTTCAGGAGGAACGCAGCGAACGCGAGAAGATGAACCGCGAGGCGCAGGAAGCGCGCTCGATCCAGCAGGCGCTGCTGCCGAAGAGTTCCCCCTTTATCCCGGGATTTGCGGTATCGGGTGTATCGATTTCCGCGGGTGCCATTGGCGGCGACTGGTTCGATTTCATCGATCTCGGCGAAGGGCGCTGGGGTCTGGTGCTGGCCGATGTCGCAGGCAAGGGGACCGCCGCCGCACTGCTCATGTCGGCGACGCGGGCGATGCTGCGGTCGCTGGCCGAAGCAGCGTGCACTCCCTCAGAAGTGCTGACCAAGCTGAACAAACTTCTTGTGGAGGACTTCCCTTCCGGAAGGTTTGTAACCATGGTGTACGCAGTGCTCGATTCGAACAAGGGCACGCTCACCTATGCGAATGCGGGCCATCTGCCGCCACTGTTGGTTGACTCCACAGGTGCGCGCTTCCTAGAAACTGAGATGGGATTGCCGCTGGGAATCCGGCACGGGTCGTTTTCGGAGACGACGATTCCGCTTTGCGAAAAAGCTCGGCTTGCGCTTTACAGCGACGGCATCACGGAAGCCACCAATCAAAATGACGAGGAGTATGGGCCGGCCAGGCTGGCGGCGCACTTGTTGAGCGGAGGAAGCTGTCCTGAAATGCTGGTTGAGAATGTGAAAGCCTTCGCAAACGGCGCGGGACTGCACGATGACGCAACCGTAATTATGCTGCGGCGACAGTAAGCCCGTTTATCGAAAACGCGCCCGGTGCTCCAGTAGAATGCAACGATCCATCACGACGAAGATTCCGGCCGCGCGGGCTTTTTGCGCGGCTTTTTCGTGGATAATTTCCTCCTGCATCCACACAGCGGGAACCTTCAACTGAACGGCCTGATCGACGACCTCCTCCACAAACTCCGGCCGTCGAAAAATGTCGACGATGTCGATCTTTTCAGGCACGTCCAGCAGCGATGCGTACGCCCTCTCTCCCAGCGAGCCTTTGATTTCGGGATTCACGGGAATGATGCGGTATCCCTGGCTTTGCAGATAAGCGGCCACGCCGTGGCTGGGACGTAGCGGGTTATCGGACAAGCCGACCACCGCAATGGTTTTGGCGCGCTGAAGAATCTCGTAAATCTGGTCTGGAACGGCGGGGGCAGCCATACGGGTCCTCGGATCGAATTGGGCGCCTCCGGCGAGGGCTAAGTCCAGCCGGCGACTCGTGGATTCATTCTAAAGCAGACAGGCGGCTACGACGACTTCTTGCCGGGTTCCAACTTCTGCTTGAACATCTTCGTAGCCAGCTTTCGGATGGTGTCGGATACCTCCTTGTTGGCGGATAGATTTTTCAGGTCAGCGACGAGCAGGTTCTTAATGAGGCCGAGCGAAACATCCAAGGGCGTGCGCGGATTGCCTACGAGGTTGCGGACGACACCGTAGTTTTTGGCGAAGCGCCGCTTCATGGGAATCTGGCGCAGCACGGCTTCGAGAACATTCTTCTGATTGGCGAACTTTTCCACTTCGCCGTCGGTGATCTTCGGAGATTCCAGGACCGCCAGAGCGACCAGTTTCGTGCTATCCCGGATCAGAATCGACCGATCCTCCTTGGTTCCCTTCATGGCAAGCTGAATCCGGCCTTTGATATCGAGTTTGGAAATCTTCTGCAGCGCACTGCCCCGCTCCGTTTCCATGCCTGAGTGTGGCTTCTTGCTGGCCGGGGTCGGCCGCGCCGTAGTCGCCTCCTTTGCCGTTGCTGCGGGCACGAGGGATTCGACCGCAGGAGTGGCCGGAGCTGGTACCTGCATCTCTTCGGGCTGGGCGGCAGTCGGTATGTGGTCGGGTGCCACGACTTCAAACTCCTGAATTCCCCCCAGTGGCTGGAAAGGCTTCTCGCCTTCCAGCGCAAGTTCGCGCGCGTGCTCGGTCAGAAAAGCATGGACAACAGTATCGTCCTCAAGGACATTTTCCTCGGAAGCCTGCGGTGCGACAGACGATTCCTCCAGGGGGGGCGCCAGCTGTTCGTGCTCAGGCGGCTGCACTTGTTCGACTGGGGGAATTTCTGTCTGTAAGGAATTTGGATTCGCTGCCAGCGCGCGGAGGATGTCGGGCGAGCTTTGCACTCGGCTGCTGGCACGCATCGCATCGACGACTTCGCGAGAACCGTTGGCCGCCATCTCCGCGAGAGTCTTGGGTTTAATGCTGGGATTCTCGAGCAAGGCGGGCAGCAGGGGCGGCCGCAGATTTTCCGGGGCGATGAGGTAGTCGAGAACTTCCTGCGATGTGGCGGGATTCGAAGCCGCTTCCAGAGAAGTTTTCAACTCCCATCCCGCCAGAGTCATGCGGGCCTGCTGGCCGAACACTTTATTGTGGTTCGCGATGTGAACGAGGATCTCGATCATCTCGGCGCCCGGGACGGCCAAGGCCCCGCGAGCGGCCGCCTGCATGACAGTGGCAGACACCGATGACGAGCGAATCATGTCGATCATGCTTCGCATGAAAAGGAGTCCTAATTTATGGCAACGAATGGGCGCGAGCGGTGCCATTCGTTGCCAAAGTTTCCAGCTCAGTAACTACTCGGTGCAGTTCATCGACCAGCCGGTTCGGCTTGCCTTCGCGCAACACGTCGAGAACCGCGCGGTAATACCAGAGCGTGCCCTCGCGATAGCCGCTGAACCGCTCCCATACAGAATCGCCATCCGTGCGGTAGTCGGCAAGGATGGTGCGCACATTGTGAAGTTTGTCGGCCGCGCTGACCAGCCGGATGTCCTCGCTGGCGCTGCGCAAATGATCGAGATACTCTAATTTGCGCGCCTTCCACGGCGGCTTGGGAGCCGTGTAGGCGTCGGTGCATCCCGCAACAATGCTGGCGACCCTCTCGCCGAAACGTTGACGGATTTCGTCCAGAACCGGGTGGCCGCCGCAATCTTCCACGACGTCGTGAAGAAGCGCGGCGATTGCTGCCTCCTCACTGCCGCCGGCTTCAAGAACGAGGGCGGACACACTCATCAGGTGCGAGATGTAAGGGATGCCCGTCTTCTTGCGCGTCTGCAAGCCGTGCTTCTCAGCGGCAAAAAGAAATGCTTCATTGAAGCGCGGTCCCAGCTTGATCGACGATGGGGACGCGCTCACGATTTTTCTCCCCGGCGCATGCGCAGGTAGGCCTGGATGAACGGTTGCAAGTCGCCATCGAGAATACGATCCACATCGCCGACTTCTTCCTTGGTGCGGTGATCCTTCACCATGCGGTAGGGCTGCAGGACGTAGGAACGGATCTGGGACCCGAAGTCGATGTCGAGTTTCGAGTCTTCGATCTTCTTCGACGCTTCGCGTTTTTTCTCCAGCTCAAGTTCGTAGATCTTGGAGCGGAGCATGCTCATGGCCCGGTCGCGGTTTTTGTGCTGCGAGCGCTCGTTCTGGCAACTGGATACGAGTCCGGTGGGGATGTGCGTGATGCGCACGGCGGAATCGGTGGTGTTGACGTGCTGTCCGCCCTTGCCGCTGGAACGGTAGGTGTCGACCCGCAGATCTTCTGGCTTGATCACAACATCGATGCTGTCGTCAATTTCCGGAGATACGAACACGCTGGCAAAGGAAGTGTGGCGGCGCTTGGCCTGATCAAACGGAGAGATGCGCACCAGGCGATGCACGCCGATCTCGCTGGTCAGCAGACCGAAGGCGTATTGCCCATTTACGCCGAAGGTGGCGGACTTGATGCCGGCTTCTTCGGCTGGCTGGTAATCGTAAACGACGGTTGGGAAGCCTTTCCGTTCGGCCCAGCGAAGATACATGCGGAGCAGCATGTCGGCCCAATCCTGCGAGTCGACGCCTCCGGCACCCGCATGAATGGTGACGATTGCGTTGCGTGCATCGTTCTCGCCGGAAAGAAGAGTTTCCGTCTCGAGACGATCGACCAGGCTTTGCAGGCCGCCGATTTCGCGCTGCAAGTCACCGTTGACGCTCTCGCCTTCCCGGATCAACTCGAAATAGGCGCCGATGTCGTCCACGCGGCGGACTAACTCTGCATCCGTGGACAAGGCTTCTTCGATGCGCTTTTTCTCGCGCATGACCTGTTGGGATCTTTCGGGGTTCGACCAGAGATTCGGGTCGGAAGCCTGCTTCTCGATTTCGGTCAGCTGCTGACGCAGTTTGCCCGCGTCAAAGATACTCCCGCAGAGTGCGAACTTTGTCTTTCAGGCCGTTGTACTGCTGCTCGAATTCTTCAAACATGCACTAGGACTCTGTCTTTCGCTGGAGTGTGAAGCGCGCGACCAGCGCTCCTATAGAAATTATCGCACACAGATAGGCGAACCAGTCGCCGTGCCGGGAGTAGAACGTGGTTACCTTGGTGAGGGCGTAGGGCGCAACCAGTGCCGCTCGGGTCTTACGCTCCAGGCGTGCGACGATGCGTCCGTAAGGGTCAATCGATGCGGTGAGGCCAGTGTTGGTATCACGCAGCAACCAGCGATTGTTCTCGACGGCACGCATCCGAGCCTGGTTCAGGTGTTGCGACCAAGCGCCAGAGTCGCCGTACCAGCCGTCGTTCGAAATGTTGACCAACACGTCGGAGCCATCGGCAACCAACTGGCGAACCTCGTTGGGGAAGATGGATTCGTAGCAGATGAAGATGCCGAGCTTCTGGTTCCCAGCTTGCAGGGGTTCGTGCAGAGTGCCTCGTGTGAAATTTCCGACGGCCTGGGTCAGGCCGCTCGCGAAAGAGAACACTGATGCGAAGGGAACATATTCACCGAACGGCACCAGATGAATCTTGCTGTAGCGCGCCGTCCAGTCGCCCGCCGGGCTGATGAGGGAAGCGGAATTGAAAATGGTTTGCGGGTTGTCGACGCCGATCGAGCCAATCACCAACCAGGTGTTCGCCTTGCGCGCCAGTTCGCTGATGGGTTGTCGAAAGCTGGGATCGTTGGTCTGGAACGGGGCTGGGGATTCCGGCCAGACGATCAGATCGGGCGGCTTGGCCTGTGGGTTCAGGCTGAGCGCCGAGAATTCGCGCAGAGCGCTGTGCATCTGATCGTCGGTCCAGGCTTCGGTACCGCCCACAGACAGATTCTGTTGCAGGAGTACCGCCGTGTGGTCCGCAAAGACGGGAGGCAACGCCAGCCAACGCCCTGTTTGCAGCAGCAGGGCGGCCGCCAGAGAGGTGATCATCAGCATTCTTCGCCGGCTTCGATGCACAAGAAAAGTCGCGGCGAAGGCAACGTTCACCAGCAGGATTTCGAACGACAGGCCGTAGACTCCGGTCACGGTGGCGATCCGGGTGAGCGGAATGTTGTCGACTTGCGTGATGCCCATCAGGTCCCAAGGGAAACCGCTGACGCGTGTGCGTGCCAGTTCGATCGCAACCCAGAGAAATGGCGCGGCAAGAAGGGCCAGGCGGTTTCCGGAGTCCTTGCGAGCGAGAACGGTGACCAGCAACCCGAACAGGCCGTGGTAGAGCCCGAGATACAGTGCGAACAGTAAGAGCACCAAGAGACCTACGGGCGCGCTCAAACCGCCGTACTGATGCATCGTGTCGTAGACCCAATAGCAAGTGCCGAGATACCAGAGCACGCCACACGCATAACCCAACAGAAATCCTTGCCAGGGGCGGGCGGGAACCAATTTGCGGGATTCGTCGAGCTGCAGCGTTTCCGGATCGCGAGCGTGGAGAATGGCGATCAGAAGCGGGGCAATGGAGATCCACGACAGGGCGTACCAATTGGGAAGCGGAAAACTCAGGATCTGCAATGCTGCTGAGAAGAGAACAAGCAGCCAGGCTTGCTTGCGGATTTGGTGCACGGTGGAAGGATAGCAAACTGGATGCGCGGTGGCTGCTCGGTGAGCCATTGTGGTCGATTCCTGGTCAGCCGGGCAGAAATTTGCGATTAAGAGCTGTTAGCTTCGGTTGGTGGCAACAGTCTTTGGCGGAAGAAGCTCACGATGTCTGGCGTCACATATGGAGGTGGCGTGATCCGAAAGATCGGTTTGCCTGACACCGGCTTCAGGGAAACATCTTTCCATGCCAGGTCGCCATCGTTGGCTTCATGAAGAATCGCGGCGTCGGCTCGGTCGAGAAACTCGCGGGAGGAGCTTTTGAAATCGGCGGTCGAGGGGTCGAGCACGGTCACGTACAGGTCTGGGCGGAGGAATTTCAAGATGCTGTTCGATTCCAGAATGACACTCTGCGCGTGGTCTAGTTTTTCACGGATCTTGGGCATCGCCTCGGCCAGCCTTCCCTGCTCGGTGCGCACCCACCACACGCGCTCGGCTCCGGCCGCCAGGAAGCGAGACGTATCGGAATCCCCGTTGCGGTTCTTTTCTTCCGTGATTGCCCAGGAGTGATCGCCGGTCGCGCAGTCGCAGGCCTGCCCTTTCGCGGAGCAGATGCCGTGGCCGTATTGCGTGATTTTGAAGGCGGTCCAGGCAAACTCCGGCAACGCCGAAATGAGGCCGGCAACGACACTGGTCTTACCCACGCTCCGAGAATGGCCGCCGATGACAACGATGGACATGGAAAAGCAGCCGTCAGTCTTCAGTAGCCAGTCGTCAGCTTCAGTCGTTGGCTGATGGCGACTACTCGTCTTCTTTCTTGCGCAATCGCGCCAAGATTGCCAGTTCTTTCAGATACTCCTTGATTGGTCTTGCGGGTGTTCCCCAGAATACAATTCCCTTTCCGCGGATCACCTTCTTGCT
This sequence comes from uncultured Acidobacteriota bacterium, assembly GCA_963765755.1. Lineage (GTDB taxonomy): Bacteria > Acidobacteriota > Terriglobia > Terriglobales > Acidobacteriaceae > Gp1-AA133. Next base: position 134,869 of record CAVXXV010000012.1, read on the forward strand.
GGGGATACCGCTTTGAGCACCCAGTATGGCTCCTGACTCGATGCGCACGTGATCGGCGATGCCGACCTGGCCGCCGACAATCACTCCATTCTCAATCACGGAGCTGCCCGAAACGCCGGTCTGGGCAGCGATCACCACGTCTTCCCCTATGTCGACGTTGTGGCCGACATGCACCAGGTTGTCGATTTTCGTGCCCCTGCGTATACGGGTGACATCCAGGGCGCCGCGGTCCACCGTCGAGTTCGCGCCGATTTCGACGTCGTCTTCAATCTCGAGCCGGCCAATCTGCGGGAATTTTTCGTAGCGTCCGGTCTTGACGTCGGCCACATAGCCGAAGCCGTCGCTGCCTAACACTGTTCCGGCGTGAACGACGACGCGGTCGCCAAGCCGAACGTGGGGATAGATCGTGACGTTCGGATAGATGCGGCAATCGCGGCCTATCGTGACATCAGGACCAACCACGCAGCCGGCTCCGATGCGCGTGCCTTCATCGATTGTTACCCTCTCCTGAATCACTGCGCGCTCTTCGACCGTGACATCCTTCGCCAGCTTCGCGCACGAATCGATCACAGCGCTTGCGTGCCTGGTACCAGCAGAGTTTTCTGCGTCCTGAAGCCATGCGCCTGCTCGGGCAAACGCCAGGCGAGGCTGAGACACAATGATGATAGGCTTGCCATGAGCGCCGTTGTCCGCAAAAGCTCCGGCGATGATCGCTGTCGCTGGCGAGTCAATAGCTTGCCGAAGATGCTTAGCACTCTCGACGAAGACCAGATCGCCCGGCTGGGCCGAGGATAAGCTGGCAATTCCGGAGATCTCAACTTTTCCATCGCCGATCAGTCTGGCGTCGAGGAACTCCGCGACGTCTTTGAGCGCTCGCTTCATGGCTCTTGTATAGCAGCCGGGTAGCCGGAAAGGAAAGGTTTCCGCGACAGGCCTCGCCATCCATACAATCCCCACATGCAACGAAAGATCTTCTGGCTCATCGTGATCATCCTGGAACTGGCGACTTTCTGGCTGCCAATGTGGTACCAGGTGTTCTCTATTATTCCAATCGTGGCGATCGCGTGGTGGGTTGCCTACCGCAGCGACTGGTTCTAATACACCGATGGTTGTCCGGGAGGGCGCGTCTTCCAGCGACGATGTACCCAAAGCCACTGGTCGGGATAGCGCCGCACGACCTCTTCTATCACTTTCGTGAACTGAGCCGTATTGGCGACGATGTCGGCGTCGTTGTCGCCGGTGCGAATGAGCGGCACGGCTGGATCGAAGCGCAGCCGGTATTTCCGCAGAATCGGGTCCCAGATGGTGAAGCCGGGAACAACCGCGGCGTCGGTGCGCAGGGCGATGCGCGCCAGACCGCTGGCCGTGCAGGCGGGAATCCCGAAAAAATCTACGAATACTCCTTCGGGCGGAGTCATGTTGGTGTCCATGAGAATGCCCACCGTGGCACCCGCTTTCATGGCGCGCAAGAGCTCTCGGGCGGGGTCATCCTTGAGAATGGGCGTATTGCCGTGCATGGTGCGGTAGCAGCGCACCAGGGCGTCGAGGTAGGGATTGTCGAGCGGACGCATCACGAAGTGCAGAGGGTGGCCGTAGAGGGAGTGGGCAAATGCGGAGAGTTCCCAGCCACCCACGTGGCCAGTAAGAAACAACACACCCTTGCCGCGCTGAGAGGCGCGGTCGAAATTCTCATAACCGTCGTAGGTGACGGTGCGATTGACGTTCTCGCGCGTGTATCGGGGAAAAAGGCAGACTTCGGCGAATTGGCGTCCCAGAGAGGTGAAGACATGGCGAACAATCTTGCGGCGTTCGCCAACGGATTTCTTGGGGAAAGCTAGCGCAAGGTTGCGCATACCGACGCGCCGAAGCTTCCCATGGAGCAGGTAGATGGTTTGTCCCAGGGCGATCCCCACAGCCCGTGCCAACGGTCGCGGAAGAGCGCCGATTGTCTTTACCACACACCATGCCAGCGCGTATTCAATTCGAGTCCACATCGGACGAAGCGGTGACCGTATCATCGGGGATTTTTAACTGTCAATGAATCGATGCGAACGATATGGCGATGGGCATTTGTGTTGGCCAAAACGAGTGGGTAAATGGATGTGACCACCAGGCACGGTCGATGGGATCACTGGAGACAAGTAAGAGAGGGGCACGGCGGGCGAGGGCGCCCGCCGATGCACTGATAAGTTGTTGTGGTTAGTTTTGCTTTTCGGCCGGTTTTGACGTGTCGACCGGTTTTGTATTTTGTGCCGGCTTGTCTTTGTCGGCGGCTTTTTGGGCCCACTTGGCCAGTACATTGAGGAAGGGAAAAGCACTCTTCGGCGCCTCGACCTTGCCGGTCAGCGACGTTCGGAAGGGGACCATACGCCCGTAGAACTGGCGTGTCGCGTCCTTGTCTTGCTTGACCACCGCTCCCGCGAGACTGATGCCCGCAAACGCTCCGCGAGCCCGCGAATAGGTCAAGACTTGCGCTCTCAACTTCCAGTCCGTGTCGGCGGCGGCGTGGCGTCCCACGGGGCCGGCGGCTACGGACGCATCGGCGCCCAGTTGGAATTTGCTGGAAAGAAGGTTTTTCAACCCATCCTTGTTCATGACCAGCATGACCAGGTCAATTGCCTGGCCGCCGATCTGGAAACCCACACTTCCGCCGCTGGTGAAAATGAATGCGGGAGCACTCCAGCCGGTGGGAGTCCTGCAGCTCGCGACTCCGCGGCCATAGCGCGCCGCCAGGATAAAGCCGCCCTTGAGCAGCGAGGGCACGACCATCACGCATTCGGCCGAACCCAGCACTTCTTCGGGAATGCCGGTGTCCGGGGCAGACTCGATTTCATCGAGGACCGTACCGGCAGCCTGGATGCGATCTTCGGCCTTGGTCGCGTCCTTCTCGTCTTTGTCGTCTGCGCCGAAAGCCAATGCAGACACAGCCAGAATCAACAGAACCACGAGGGTCTTTTTCATTGCTACTCAGTTCTCCAGGAGTGTTGGTATTCCACGGAGTTTAACAGGTAGGAACCATTTTGTGGGTGCGGTCGAATAAGCGCAAAGCATTGAGTCGAGGACTGAAGGGCGATGGAAACTGGTGGGAATCAAGTGCTGGGGACAAAAAAATCGGGGCTGACAGTGGCGACCCTAATCTCCACTCCCAACCCCGTCTCCCAGGTTCTGTGGTAGGTGAACCGAGTATGCGGTACATCCACCTGACCGGCAAGATTACCGGGGGCACTGTCCCCTGGTAACTGTCGGCATGTCTACTTGGCCGTGACCAGCGAATGCGTAATCGCATGGACCGACAGGGCAATCCGGTTCTGGACCCCGACTTTGCGCATTAGCTTGGCGACATGGGCCTTCACGGTGCGTTCCTCGATGCCCAGGGCGGCGCCAATTTCCTTGTTCGAGCGGCCAGCCACCAGCATCTCAAGAACTTCCTTTTCCCGGTCGGTAAAGGTTACGCGGCCGGCCGGAAAGATACGGCCCGGAGAAGAACTGACCCGCTCGATAAACATGGACAAAACGCGGCGCGGCGCCCACACCGAGCCCTGGTTCACGATGCGGATGGCCTGCACGAATTCTGCTGGGGTGGCGGCCTCGTCAACATAGCCCTTCGCCCCCGAGGCAATGGCCTTGAGAATGGTCTCCTCGTCGATGCCCGAGCCAGTCACGATAATGCGCAGGTCAGGGCGGGCCGCTTTCAGGCTGGCCATGACGTCAAACAGGTTCTGGCCGGCACGGCTGCCCAGCAGGACCAGATCGATCCCCTGAAGGGCGCTAATGTCGGGTAAGGTGGCGGACACGAGTTCGAAGTCCGACTCGGAATCAAACAGGGCCCTGAAGCCCACGAACCGCAGCGGGTCGCTCTCGACTACGGCAATTCGGATGAGAGGCTTTTTCGCCATTGCAGCTTTCATTAGCAGGTCCTTGGTAGCATGAAACTGCACTCAGAATAGACGTAATGGCACGCCCTGCAAAGGGTCCGTAACAAAAGGGAAATTACGGGAGTAACATCAGTACACGCCCTCAAAGACGGTAGGAGACCATGAAAATTCGGAATTTGGCCTTATTCTTCTCGATACTTCCGGTGGTAGTGACCACCTTGGCACTGGGCCGCGACGCGGCCCAGAATGCACCTGCGCAGACTCCCGCAGCGGAGCAAGGACAATACACACCCAAATTTCCCGGAGACCCAGCCCGCTCGGACTCCGAAGCAGGCGCGCTTGGGTACATGCGGGTCGTGGTTCGCGCACAAAAGCTCTACAATAAAAAGCATGACACTTACGCAACGTCGCTCGCCGATCTGGTGAACACCGGATCCATGACGAAGCGCATGGCGAAAACCACCGAAAGAGGCGATTACACGGTTGCGTTCAAAGGCAAGAAAGATGGATACGTCCTGACCATGACGCCGAAAAATCTGGATGCCCAGCATCGCTCGTTTTACGCGGATGAGGATGGCGTGATTCATGGCGACGAGACCAAGGCGGCCGATGAATCGTCGCCGAAGGTGAAGTAGGGAGTAAAAGGCTCTGGGCTTTGGGCTCTAGCGCACTACGAAGGACTCTTTTCTGACTTGATCTCAACCGCCTTCCCGTCGTGATAGGTGACGGCGATGGGATTTCCTCCGTTGGGATAATGCACCGTTTTCCAGGACGGATCCTCCTGCCGGTCGGGCCGTCCCATGCCGATCGCAAAGTCGGCCTGCAGTTCGTTCATCCCCTGCATCACTTGATGTTGTTCGACGGACTGCCAAATGTCCGCCGGCCAATGCTGATACAACTCGCGCGGGTCCTGAATGTATAGCATCGCGTCGGAGTAGATCTTGTACTCCGAGTCTTTCAGATAGCCGATCTGAAAAGAGTAGGTCTTTCCTCCGTCTTCGAAGAGCGCCATCACCTGCTTTTGCCCTCCGCCATTCGGCGCGGTATCAAGCACGACATCCTTGATGGAAAGCTTCTGGATGGGGAGCAGCATTCCCGCCTCATGCTCAAAATCATTGTGGTGCGTCGCGGTGTTGTACGCGTAGTACGGGTAGCGATAGCCTTCCTTCACCCACACCGGTTGCTTGGTCAGTTGGCGCGCCGATTTCAGATCGAACGGATACAGCTTCTTCGGAGTGACGTAATAGTCGGGATTGAGCGGAGTTGCGCCGCCGCCTTCTTTCTCTTTCGGTGTGTCCTTCGCGTTCGAGGCGTGGCGTTCGAAGAGGATATACGCCGTCCGAATCCCGGCAATGGCAATTGCCAACGCCAACGCGATCTGAATCTTCCGCTTAGCACCAGGATCCATTTGCATCGCTCCAACTTAACAGAAGTTTTCGAGGCCGTGGACCCGCGTAACTTTGCCCTGGCCGCGAATCAGATGGCTGTCGCTAATTCTGGGAATTCCCTTCGCGAATCAAAGCCAGCCTGGCCGTCATTCTGTTTTGCTTTCACAGGCGCTTTGCCAGTGCCCAGAAAACATCCTAAAAATGGACTGGGGCTCCCCTGGGAGCAGCCGTAAGGCCCCACTCGCATTCGGCTTTCAGCCAATGGAGCTGACCATTGGGACCGGCACTTCGTTTCAGCTGACCTATGCGCGACAGTTGATGATTGGGCGATCCGTGGGGTTGTATGCGGGCGGAATGGCGCTGCGGTTTTGACGACGGTCCCTCTCTCGGTTTCGTCAGGTAAAATAAGAGGTACGCAGGGTTTGGCTGCATCACTACGAGATAACAAGGAAGCGGATGCCCGTCACGCAAGAGGAAGTGCTAAGCGCATTGAAGCAGTGTTACGACCCGGAGATCCCGGTCAACATCGTGGACTTGGGACTCATCTACGAAGTGCGCTTCGAACCAGTGCCCGAGGATAAACAGGACGTTACCGTGGATATGACCCTTACGGCGCAGGGATGTCCCGCCCATGTGCAGATCAGCGAGCAGGTGCGCTCGCGGCTGGAGCAGCTGCCCGGAATCCGCACCGCCCACGTGAACATTGTCTGGAGTCCGGCGTGGACTCCGGAGCGGCTCAGCATGGATGCGCGCAAGCAGTTGGGGATCGAATAAGCGTTTTTCGTCAGGAAGAAAGTTCGTCCCAGATTCCCTGCCCGCCTTGTTGAGCGAACTGCGTGATCTTCTGACCGACGCGCGAGGTCATTTCCAGCAGACGCATTCCGCGGTCGAAGTATTCCGGAAGAGATCGGCGTACGCCCTCGAATTTGTCGGGATACTCGGAAGCGAGAACTGCCAGCGCAACTCCCGCCGTAAGGACTCCAGCAGGGTACTTCTTTTTGAGGAAAAGAATCGCTGAAGCTCCGGCGGACCCCGCAACCACTGCTTTCTTCCAACTTTCCATGCTGCCCCCTGTATCACGATTCTAAACCCCTGACCGGTTCCCTGCTTTATACTTCGCGGGCTTGTTCGCTTTGAATCCAGAATCAACGATCCCGGAGACATGCATGTTGCTCAGGTCCCACCCATGGACTGCGAAGATGTCATTTTTCTGTTTTGCCGTGTCCCTTTGTTTTTCCGTCTTCCCCCCGCGCTCGGCGGCACAAGCGAAGCCTCGAGCGCGTGACCTGGGAGTGCCTTTCGATGGAACGCCGGGACTCAACAATGCGATTACCGATATCAAGGGTGTGGAGGTGGGACATACGACTCTGATCTCGGGTTCCGGGAAATTGGTCGTTGGCCAGGGGCCAGTGCGCACTGGCGTCACGGCCGTCCTGCCGCGCGGGAAAGATTCCACAGATCCTGTGTTTGGCGCGTGGTTCACGCTGAACGGCAATGGGGAGATGACCGGCACGACTTGGTTGGAAGATTCGGGCTTCCTGGATGGCCCGGTCATGATCACGAACACGCACAGCGTAGGGGTGGTGCGGGATGCGGTCATCGCGTGGCGAGTAAAGAAAGCTCCGCCGGATCAGAATGGTTATGATTGGTCGCTGCCGGTCGTGGCCGAAACGTATGACGGCGATCTGAACGACATCAACGGATTTCACGTCAAACCGGAACACGCCTGGCACGCGCTCGACACCGCGCATGGTGGCCCGGTGGAGGAAGGCAATGTGGGCGGCGGCACGGGCATGGTTTGCAACGAGTTCAAGGGCGGCATCGGGACGTCATCCCGTGTACTGGACGCGAAGTACGGCGGATACACGGTGGGTGTGCTCGTGCAATGCAATTACGGGTGGCGAAGCCAGTTGCGGATTGCTGGCGTTCCGGTGGGGCAGGAACTTCAAGACCACAAGGTCCGCGACAATGATGTGGGTTCCATCATCATCGTAGTCGCCACGGACGCGCCCCTGATTCCGACTCAATTGAAACGGCTGGTCCGGCGGGCAGCTCTGGGCCTTGGGCGGGACGGAAGCTTCTCGGGGGACGGGTCAGGCGATATCTTCGTGGCCTTCTCCACGGCGAATCCGGAAGCTTCCAAGTCGAAAGGGATACGCCAGCTGTCCATGCTTCCGAATGAGCAATTGAACCCACTCTTCCTGGCGACTGTTCAGGCTACAGAAGAAGCAGTCGTCAATGCGATGGTGGCGGCTGAAACTATGAAGGGGATTAACGACTTCGAGGTGATCGCGTTGCCACACGACCGGCTGCGCGAAGTGCTCAAGAAATACAACCGGCTTGTGAAATAACTTGAGAGCGCGAGTGCGCGCACTCGCCACCTGCCGAGGATGCGATCGTTATGCGACCGCCCGACGGCCGGTGATGACCTCCAGGGCGAGCGCCTGAGCCCAACGTTTGTCTTGGCCCTGCGCCACCAGTTCCTCGACCACATATAACCGCCGCCCCACATCGCAAGCCAGCGCATGCCAGCGGCGTTTGCGGGTAGATGGTTTCGGATTTCTCCAGACTACTCTCAGTCGGTGCATTTCATGACTCCGGCACAGGCGGACAAGCTTTGAAAATGGACCGTCTTGTCCGCTTTTGTACGGAGTATTGCCTGAGAGTTCCGGGAGAGCAGTTGCGCTTGTCACAGGTGTTTGTGATTTCGGTCACAAGAAAGGGGCCCCGCATGCGCGCGGCCCGGGTATTAGCGGTTGTGCCCTGCTGCCTAGTCGGTCACAGCCTTGTCAGTGATCTCGAGACCCTTGTCGATGATGGCAAAGGCCTCGCGCAACTGCTGCTCGTTAATGCAGAGAGGTGGGTTGGTGTAGAACGTGTTCCAGCGCACTAGTGTGTACAGGCCGTTCTCGCGGAAGAATTTTCCGAGCGCAGCCATCTCTTCCGAAGCGCCGTTAAAAGGCGCCATCGGCTGTTTGGTCTTGCGGTTGCGAATCAACTCGAAGATGCCAAACAGACCAATCGAGCGGACTGCGCCCACCGAAGGGTGCTTCTTCTGCATTTCCGCGCCGAAATCTTTCAGGATGGCACCCATTTTACGAGTGTTCTCAAGCAAGCCATCTTCTTCGTACACACGAATTGTGGCGAGCGCGGCGGCGCATCCCATGGGATGGCTGTTGTAGGTCAGGCCGCCATAGAACACCTTGTCTTGAAAATGCTGCGCAATGTGATGGCGCATGCCAACCGCGCCCAAAGGCAGGTAACTGGAAGTGAGCCCTTTCGCCATGCAAATCAGGTCGGGAACGACCTTCCAGTGATCGATGGCAAACCATTCGCCGGTGCGGCAGAAACCGGCCATCACTTCATCGGCAATCATCAGGATGCCGTACTTGTCGCACAGCTTGCGCACGCCCTGCATGTAGCCGTCGGGCGGGATGAGGATGCCATTCGTGCCAACAACGGTTTCCAGAATGAAGGCCGCGATCGTATGAGGGCCTTCAAGCTGGATGATCTCGTCGATCATCGCGAGCGAGGTCTCGGCAGATTCCCATCCCCGCTCAATGCCGTGGTAAGGATCGAGCACGCGCACGACGCCCGGAATTCCAGGCTCGGCAGCCCAGCGGCGCGGATCACCCGTCAACGTGATGCTGCCCGCGGTGGCGCCATGATAGGAGCGATAGCGCGCCATGATTTTGTGCCGGCCTGTGAAAAAGCGTGCCAGCTTGATGGCGTTTTCGTTGGCCTCGGCGCCGCCGTTGGTGAAGAAGAAGGTGTCGATATCGCCGGGAGTGATTTCGGCGAGCTTCGCTCCCAAGCCGGGCGCGCGGCTCGGTTGCCATGAACGGGTTTGCGTAAGCCAGCGTGGCAACCTGCTCGTTAATCGCCTGGATCACGCGCTCGTCGCCGTGACCGATGTTGACACTCATCAACTGGCTGTTGAAGTCGATGAAGCGCTTCCCTTCCGGCGTCCAGAAGTAGATGCCCTTGGCGCGGGCGACGGGGATGGGGTCGACCTTCGATTGGGCAGACCATTCGAACAGGGTGTGCTTCTTGGTAAGGTCGACGATTTCCTGGCCGGTCAGGGCAGGATTTGCAGTAGCGGTAGTCATGGTCTCCTCGTTAGCTCGATTACCAAGACTTATTCACCACCGAGTCACAGAGACACAGAGGAAAACTAAAGGACTCGGCGGATGATTCCCTGCGTCGAGAGCGGCACATTGAAATTGATCAGAAGGCCGACACGCTTACCCGAAATTTCAAATAAGTGAGCACCTGAGCTTCGTGTACCGGAATAAGTTTTTCAACGCACTTGAGTTCCAGTACTACAGAATCATCGACCACCAAGTCCATCTTGTAACCGCAATCGAGCTAGGACGCCCTTATACGAGACCGGCAAGGTCCACCTGCCTTTCGAACTGCGAACCCTCGCAAATGCAATTCGTGACACAAGACATTCCTCGTAGGCAGATTCCAACAAACCGGGTCCGAGCCACCGATGAACTTCAATAGCGGCCGCAATAATTGAACTGGTGCGATGGTCTTTTGCTTCTTTTCTTCGTTTTCTCTGTGTCTCTGTGGCTCTGTGGTGCAGAAAACCTCTCACTTTCGACCTCCTCAAGAGAGCTACGCTACCGAGTTCACGTACAGAATTCAGTGACGACAAGCAGCCACCGACGTGATCAGAACTTTCGCGAATGCTCTTTGGCCCAGCGTTCGACCACGACCTTCTTCTCGGTGTAGAACTCGACCGAGTCTCGACCCTGGCCGTGCATGATGCCGAAGAAGCTGTCCTTCCATCCGCTGAATGGGAAATAGGCCATGGGAGCGGCTACGCCGATATTGATGCCGACGTTGCCAGCCGGCGCTTCGTAGCGGAAGCGGCGGGCAGCGGCGCCACTCGAAGTGAACAACGACGCCTGGTTGCCGTAAGGGTTGCGCTCCAGGAACGCCATCGCCTCGTCCATGTCATTGGCATGGACCAGGCTCAGCACCGGACCGAAGATCTCCGTGTGTGACAGTTCGCTGGCTGCGGGCACGCCATCGAGAATTGTCGGCTTCACAAAGTTGCCCTGTTCATGTCGCGGAATTTTCGGATTACGTCCGTCCACCAGGACTTTTGCGCCCTGCTTCTCACCAGCGCCGATGAGTGATTCGATGCGTTCTTTACTCTGCTTGGTGATGACAGGCCCCATCTGCACGCCATCTTCCAGGCCGTTGCCGACGCGCAGATTGGAAGCGGAGTCGGCAATCGCGTCGCGGAAAGTCTTTTGAGCTTCGCCGATCGTGACGGCGACGGAAACTGCCAGGCATCGTTGCCCTGCGCAACCGAACGCACTGTCGCTGATGATTTGCGTGGCCATCTGCATGTCGGCATCCGGCAGAACGATGACCGGATTCTTCGCGCCGCCCTGGCATTGGGCACGCTTGCCCTTTTCCCCTGCACGCGCGTAGATGTAACGGGCCACAGGAGTCGAACCGACAAAGCTGATCGCCCGCACCCGCGGATCGTCGATGAGCGTATCGACAGCGACCTTGCCACCGTTCACGAGATTGACCACGCCCTTGGGCAGTCCGGTCTTTTCCAGAAGCTCGTAGACGTAGCGCATGGTTAGAGGAACGCGCTCCGATGGCTTCAGGATGAAAGTGTTTCCGGTCGCGATCGCGTAAGGCAGGAACCAGAACGCAATCATGCCCGGGAAATTGAAGGGCACGATGGCGGCGGTGACTCCGAGGGGCTGCCGGATCATCATCTCGTCGATGCCGCGTGCCACATCTTCCAGGTTATAGCCCTGCATGAGAGTCGGGATACCGCAGGCCACTTCCACGTTCTCGATGGCGCGGCGCATCTCGGCTTTCGCTTCTGTGAAGGTCTTGCCGTTTTCCTGCGTGATGAGGCGGCTGATGTCGTCGACGTGCTCTTCGAGCAACTGCTTCAACTTGAACAGCGGCTGAATGCGATCTTCGGGCGGCGTGCGACGCCATGCGGGATAGGCTGCCGCCGCGGCGTCGATGGCCTTGGTCACTTCGCCTGCATCCGATAGAGGAACTTTGCCCAAGGTCTCGCCGGTTGCTGGATTAACGATTTCAGACCATTCCCCGGCATTCGACTCGACCCATTGGCCGTCAATGTAATGCGGAACTTTGGCTTCCGTAATGATGGCAGTGCTCATGGTGATTTGCCTCAACTATCGTGAAGGATGTCGGGACGCGACAGATCCAAAGATCCGGCTCGCCAGCGTTTTTCTTTGTCCTTTAGATTACACCGGCTGCGCGGCTGCTTCGTGTTTCTTTTCGTAAACCGTCTTCAACGCCCCCTCAAGCACATCGAGTGCCTCAGTCATCTGTGCATCGGTGATCACGAGCGGCATCAGCAGGCGGATGACATTCGCATAAGAGCCGGCGGAAATCGTGATCACGCCATGCTCATAGCAATATTGCGTGATCTGCTTGGTTTCCTCCGCGGCCGGTTCCCGTTTGTCCGGCGACTGCACGAGTTCGAGGGCCTGCATCGCGCCCAAGCCGCGCACTTCACCAATCATGGGCCAGCGCTTTTGCCACTCGCGAGCGCGTTTTTGGAAGTGGTCGCCCAGTTCGTTCGCGCGCGCGTTCAGGTCTTGCTGCTCAAACATATCGAGCACGGCGAGGGCGGCTTCGCAGGCGACCGGGTTGCCGGCAAACGTTCCACCCAGACCACCGGGCCCGGGAGCGTCCATAATTTCGGCGCGGCCGGTAATGGCGGCCAGCGGCAGTCCTCCACCAATCGACTTCGCGGTGACAATAATGTCGGGCTCGATGCCGTAGCGTTCGCTGGCAAACAGCGCGCCCGTGCGTCCGAATCCGGACTGTACTTCGTCGGCGATGAACAGAACGCCGTGCTTGTGGCAGATGTCCATCAGAACGCGGAAAAAATCCTGCGGAGGCGCAACAAAGCCCCCTTCCCCAAGTACAGGCTCGGCAATCACGGCCGCGACGCCTTCATGAGCGACCACGCGCTTGAACGTGTCTTCAAGATGACGTGCGCAGTACAAGTCGCAGGAGGGATACTGCAGCGAGTAGGAGCAGCGATAGCAATACGCATAGGGGATGCGGTATACCTCGCCGGGAAAAGGCTGGAATCCTGCTTTATAAGGATGCGTTTTACTGGTGAGCGACAAAGCCATCATGGTGCGGCCATGGAAAGCATCTTCAAACGCGATGATGCCGGGCTTTCCAGTTGCGGCGCGCGCGATTTTGACCGCGTTCTCGACAGCCTCGGCACCGGTGTTCACGAACAGCGTTTTCTTCGGAAAATTGCCGGGCGTGATCTGGTTCAGACGCTCGGCCAGGCGGATGTAGCTTTCGTAGGGAGTGACTTGCACGCAGGTGTGCAGAAATTTATCGAGTTGCCGCTCAATGGCCGTGAGCACGCCGGGCGCGCGATGGCCGGTGTTCAGGCAGCCGATGCCGCCCGCGAAGTCGATGTAGCGATTTCCGTCGACATCTTCGAGGATCGCGCCCTCGGTCTTCGCGACGTAAATTGGTGTGGCATGCGACAACCCGCGCGGCACAGCGCTGGTGCGGCGCTCGGAAAGTGCTTTTGACTTGGGCCCGGGAATCGACGTCTTCAGTTGTATCGTCGCCATCTCAGTACCATCCGATTGGAGCTTCATTGAGATTGATGTAGACCTGCTTGGTCTCGAGATATTCCTCGATACCCCACGGACCGAGCTCGCGGCCAAAGCCAGATTGCTTGTACCCGCCCCAGGGTGCTTCGACGTAGGTGGGCTGCATGTGGTTCACCCACACGATGCCGGCGCGGAGAGACTTCACGGTGCGGAACGCCTTAAAAATGTCTCGAGTCCACACCGCGGCGGCCAAACCATACGGAGAATCGTTGGCGATCTTGATCGCATCTTTTTCGTCTTCGAACGGAATGACGGAAGCCACAGGGCCAAAGATTTCCTCGCGCGCGATGCGGGCGCTGTTGTCGACATCGTAAAAGATGGTCGGCTGCACATAGTAGCCCTTGGCGAACTGCTCCGGCCGGTTGCCGCCGAAAGCCACCTTGGCTTCCTTCTTGCCGATTTCTACATAGGAGCGCACCCGATCGTATTGATCCTTGCTGACCAGCGGCCCCATCTTGGTTTCGCGGTCGAGCGGCGCACCCAGTTTGATCTTCTTGGCTTTCTCGGCCATGGCATCGACGAATTTCTTGTAGATCGGCTTCTGGACAAGGATGCGGCTGCCCGCCGAGCAAACTTCCCCTTGATTGATAAACACGCCGAACAGCGCTCCGTCGATGGCAGCTTCGAAGTCGGCATCGGCGAAAAAGATGTTAGGGGACTTGCCGCCGAGTTCTAGCGTGACGCGTTTCACGGTGTCGGCCGCCTGCTTCACGATGATTTTGCCCACGGCCGCACTGCCCGTGAAGGCAATCTTGTTTACGTCCGGATGCTGAACCAGCGGCGCGCCGGCGGACTCACCGAAACCGGTGATGACGTTAACGACTCCGGGCGGAAGACCGACGTCGGCAAACCAGTTTGCCAATTCAAGCGCGGTGAGCGGGGTCTGCTCGGCGGGCTTCAGAATGCAGGTACATCCCGCGGCAAGAGCGGGAGCCAGTTTCCAGGCTGCCATCAGCAGCGGATAGTTCCAGGGAATGATTTGCCCGGCGATGCCGATCGGCTCCTTCATCGTCAGGCTTACCGCGTTGTCGGGAACGGGATTGACGAAGCCGAGGATTTTTGTGGCGAGGCCACCGTAATATTCGAAACAGGTGGCCGTGTCATTGATGTCGAACTCGGCTTCGACGATGGGCTTGCCGCAATTGCGGGCTTCGAGCTCGGCCAGCATGGGAAGGTTCTGGCGGATTTTGTCGGCCAGCCGGAAGAGCACGCGGCCCCGCTCCTGCGCGGTGGTGGTAGCCCATGGTCCGTCTTCGAACGCCGTTTTTGCGGCGGCAACGGCGCGATTCACGTCGTCCGCGTTCGCATCGGGGACCTGGGCAATGATTTCTTCCGACGCGGGGTCGTAGACCGGAAAGGTCTTCGCCGACTTGCTAGTGACCCATTCGCCGTTGATGTACATCTGGTAAGTCTTCACTTCGGTCTGAACTCCGCTGGGCATGGAAACCTCCGAATCTTGGCGTTGCCTCGAATCATTCCCGGGCTTCGACCCGGTGGACAGCCGAGGCGGCTGTCCCTACGTGGTTCTTGCTACCTCGACCGGCTCGGCCGGTACGGCGCGCGGCGTCTTCAGACGGCCATACACGAAGAAGAAAAAGACTGCCAGCAGAAGAAATGCCAACGTGATACCGATCATGCTGACTTCATACTTCCAGACGGAAGTGATTTGCTTTGACGGGAAAAAAGCCAAGGCAATGCCAAGAGTGGTTGTGACGAACCCCGCGCCTCCCGCAAACAGAAGCGTCCCTCGGCTATAGCGACCGCCTTCCAGCGGCTTCTTCATCGCAAACTTCAGCAGCGCAGCGAACACGTAGAGGAAGGGCACCAACTGCAGAACGACCGCGAGCGACAGCATCCTCTGAAACGCTTCCTGCACGCCACCTGAAGCATAGAAGTTGAGAACAACCAGGATCAGTGAAACGATGGCCTGCACGATCAGTGCGGCGTATGGCGTCGCATAACGCGGATGAATCTTGCCCAGCCACGAAGGCATATACGAGTCGAGGCCGGCCACAAACGGGATGCGCGCAGAGCCGCCCATCCAGGCCGATCCGATGCCCGCGATCGACAGGCTGAGCATGATCGCGAAGGGTGCAATGATCCACGCCACGCCGACCTTTGCCGCCATGTGGCTCACCGACTGCACGATGCCCTGCAGCACACTGATTTCGTCTTTAGGAATGGAGACCAGCAAAGTCAGCGTCGCACCAATGTAGAGTGCTCCCGCTAATACCCCTCCCCATGCCACGGCTCCGGGCAGCGTGCGCTGGGGATCGCGGATCTCATCCCCCATGATTGAGGCCAATTCCAGTCCCACCAATCCAAAGCAAATCACGCCGAAAGAATTCAGCACAAAGCGCGGGTCGGCTGAGATGTGGAAATCGCTCGCGGTGACCGTGGTCCCGAAACGCAAGTAAATGGTGAGACCGAGAACGATCAGCACCGCGGCCGCAACGAAAGTGCCGATCGCACCAACGTTGTTCAGCCACTTGCCCACACCCAGACCCACAATGTTCAACACGGTAAGCAGGGCGAGCAGGACTAGCGACGTGATCATGGCGAAGTTCTTGTTATCCGCCAAGGCCGCGTGTCCAGGCCCCATCGCAAACGCTGATACACCGACGAAGTACAGCATCACGGTCGGCACGTACAGCATGTTGTTGGTCCAGTAGCACCATCCAGAGAGAAACCCGTGAAAATCGCCGAAGACTTCTTTCGCCCACAAATAAACGCCACCCTCCCCCGGGTAGCGCTGCGCAAGTTCAATGACGGCGATGCCCTGTGGCCAGAAGAATAGAAGCAGCGAGATGAGCCACAGCCAAACAGTGACGCCACCGTTGGCAGCGATGGAAGGAACCACATTGAGATTGAAGACTGCCACCACGAACAGGAGCACGAGATCCCAGCGTCCGAGGACGCGCTTCAGATGGGGTTGTTCGGTCTCGTGATGTTTCTCCGGCAAATCAGGAACTCCGTGGTACAGTTATTGATTCAGAACTTTCGTGGATCGCATGCGGCGGGGGATCCGCGAGTGCATAAGCGATGCAAGGCGGGCGAGGGCGCCCGCCCCACACGCAACGCTTTTAATGCGCGGCCAGAGCTGGAGCCTTCCCGGCGCGTTCCTGCTGCGCTTTTGCGAGCGACGCGGCAATGTCGTCGAATGCGGCGATGTGCTTGTCGATATCGGCTTCGGTGTGCTGCACCGACATCGTCCACTGCTCGTCCTGCCAGTAAGGTTGCGCCATCACGCCGCGATTGACCATGCCGAACCAGTAGTGGCGCCACAGATCGACGTCCACGGTTAACCAGTCGCGGTAATTGCGAATCTCCTGCGGGTAGAGCATGAGAGCGCCATTCGCCCCGGCTTGCGCGATGTAAGCCTGCAAGCCGACCTTCGCGATGATTTTCTTGTAGCCATCGACCAGCTTCTTGCTGAGCTTCTCCACATGCGCGTAGTTCTCGCGAGTCAGAACCTCGGCGAAGGTCGCCAGGCCCGCGGCCATCGACACGGGATTCGTGTTATAGGTGCCGCCGTGAAAAACCTTGTGTTGCGAGATGAGGTCCATCACCGACTTGTGGGTGCCGAACGCGGCCAGCGGGAAACCGCCGCCGATCGATTTCGCCAGGCAAATCATGTCGGGCGTGACGCCGTAATACTCCGAGGCCCCGCCCCAGCCGAGTTTCGCGCCGGTTTTCACTTCGTCGAAGATCAGCAGCGCGCCGTTTTTGGTAGCGATCTCGCGGAGTCCTTGCAGGAAGCCGGGTTGCGGCATGCACAAGCCAACGTTCATCAGGATTGGCTCGAGGATGATCGCGGCAATCTGCCCGGGATTCTCCTGGAAGCGGCGCTCGACCGTGCCGAGATCGTTGAAGGTCGCGATCGGCACATTCGCGATAGAAGCCTTGGGCACGCCCAGTCCCCCAGGAACGGAAACGGGGTTCTTGATGTCGCCGAAGTCGGGTTCATGCGGTTTCACGCTGACTAGCGCCGAGTCATGCAGGCCGTGATAGCCGCCTTCAAACTTGAGAATCTTGTCGCGCCCGGTAGCCGCTCGGGCCAGACGAACGGCGTGCATCGTGGCTTCCGTTCCGCTAGAGCCGAAGCGGACCATCTCGACTGGAAAGCGTTTGCAGATTTCTTCCGCCAGCTGCCACTCCATGTCGTGCGGCATGCCAAACATGGTGCCGGTGGAGAGCCGCTTTTCCACGGCCTTCATCACCGCGGGATGGCAGTGCCCGGCCATAAGCGCGCCGAAGCAGAGGTTGTGATCGATGTAGTCGTTGCCGTCGAGATCGCGAAAGTGCGAGCCCTGCCCTTCTTTCACGAAGATCGGATAAGGATCATAGGCGCGGTAGTTGCTGGCAACGCCTAAAGGAAGGCGTTTCAGGTTGCGCTTATGGGCTTCGGCGGATTTCGGCGTGCGGCGCTCGAAGGTTTCGAGCTCCTTTTGCAGTTCGGGGTACATCGGGTGTCTCCAAAAAGCTCAGGCCAGATCGGCCATTAGATTGGGTCCCGGGGCGGCAAAGGGCCACCCCGGGATTGACAAAAACTCAGACTAGAAAAAGAACTTCAAGGCAAATTGTACCAGCCGTGGGTCGCGAGCCTGGGTGACCTGGCCGAACTGAGAGCCATCCGACGTATTTCCGTCGGGAGTATAGAACTGTGTGTGGTTGAAAAGATTGAAGAACTCGGCACGGAAATCAAAGTGCTTCGTTTCCGACAACCGGATCGTTTTCAGTACAGCTAAGTCCGTTTGGCTAATATGCGGCCCGCAGCAGACTGTGCGGCGAGCATTGCCCAGTGACCCGAACAATGACGGATCGTAACATCCGTATACCGCGCCATCACTGCACGGCGGCTGGGAAGAATCACTAGCATTCTCGGTGAAGCTGTTGGGATCGAAGAAGTAATTGCCGTTGGACTGCGGCTTCATCGTATGGAAGGGCGCGATTTGATTGGGTTCGCCCGGCAGCTCGAAATCGAAGCTGTACATCAACTCGTTGTCTGCCACGGATTGGATGCGAATTGGAAAACCCGTCTGAAAAGTCGTGATGCCGGAAACCGCCCATCCATTCAGCAATTTCCCGGCAAAGCCGTCGTAGTGGCGAATGGGCAACTCCCAGTAATAGCTGAAAACGATGCGATGCCTCGCATCAAAATTGGAGAGAGACCGGCTGATACGAGGATCGATCGGATTCAAGATTCCTTCGAAGCTGGAGGCTTGGTCGAAGGATTTGCTGAAGGTGTAAGCCGTCGTGAACTGCAATCCATGCGCAAAGCGTTTATCCAGGGAAACCTGCAAAGAGTTGTAGGCCGAATTGGCAATCGTATCCTGGGCAAAGATGCTGCTGAAAACCGGAATTCCGTCGGCAGGACACCCGGCGCCAGTGAGCGGATCGCATTGCGGGGAGGAGTACCGACGAAGGCCAACAAGAGTCAGACCATTCGTCAGGGTCGTGTTAGCAGGAATTACCGAATTATTTGGCAAGTGAAAGTCCACTGGGAGGACAGTTCCTGGGTCAATAGTGAAAGTACTGTCGGCGAAATACTGGCCGCACGTACCGTCGCCGAGCACGGCATTCAGATCCAGGCAAGTTTGTGGATTTCCATAGTTCAAATCGTGTGTAGCGAGTAGCCGGTGTCCCTGAGACCCCACATAGCCCACCTGCAGTTTCAGATCCCTGGTTAGTTCACGCTCGATCGTGAAGTTGTATTGCGCCGAGTACTGACTTCTCAAGTGCGGCTGAAACTGTCCGAACAAGAGAATGGGGCGAAACATTCCCCAGTCCACTCCCTGATTGCGTGGTGGATTCAGGATACCGTTGGTGCCGGACAGGGAGGCGAGGCCGAACGGATTGGGATAAGAGAATTCCCCGCTCTGGTCAAGGAATGGAGTATTGAAGAAGGTATTGAACGGAAAAGTGCTCCCGCCGAACGGTGGCTCTGCGCTGAACTGTTCCAGAACAAGCTGCTCAATCGGATTGTAGAACAGCCCCCACCCGGCCTTAATGCTGGTCTTGCCTGAGCTTCCCGGGCTCCACGAGACTCCAATCCGCGGAGCAAAGGCGTTGTAGTAAGTCTGCGTCATGCCAGTAGGAATACCTTTATCCCCAGCCACCACCAGGCCGACCGGAGTCATCGAGGAACAATCCGTGTTGGCAGTATCCATGCACGGATAAACCGTGCTCGTTTGTCCTGGCCGGAACGTCTGTACGTGCTTGCTGACATCGGCAAGTGGTGTGTTGAGTTCCCAGCGAAGGCCATAATTTAAAGTCAGGTTGGGCTTGATCTTCCAACTGTCCTGCGCGTACAGATACAGCGCCGTACTGCGAACATGTTCCACCTGCGCGGAGCCTTGGCCGTACGATCCGGGGAATCCGAGCAGGTAATCGGAAAATACCGTATCCCCAATCGTGCTATTGGTTGAAGTGCCGTCCACAAAAAATTCGCCATTGACATCAAAATACAAAGTCTGGTCAAACTTCTGGCGGCGGACGTCTGTCCCGAACTTCAAGGAATGATTTCCCACCACTTTGCTAAGGCTGTCAGACCATTGAAATGCATTGCCCACCTGCGGTAGCTCACCCTCACCGTTGTTCCCGATGGTGAATCCGCCGCTCAGCTGGACGAAGGGAACGCCTTCTCTGGCTGCGCCTAGGAAAGGATGGATGCCCAGGGCGTTGTCTGGGGTGCCATCGGAGAAGCAATGAAAATCCGGGAACACATCCGTGAGCCATGAAGGCGGCGTTGGGCAGGAATTCTGCACTAAAGAAGTGCGAACCGGATGTTGGAATGTTTTCTGCGCCTCGCGATTGTAGTTGAAGCGAAACTCGTTAACGGTAGTGTTGTTAATAGTCCAGGTGTGACTGATGTTCCACTGTTGGAATCTCTCGTCGGTGATGGATCCGAAACCGGGCACATTCGCCCCGGCCGCTTGAAACTGCGCAAATGGCGAGACTACGTGGTGATCATCGAAGTAGTAGTAGAAACTGAGGTTTTGTTTGTCATTGATGCGATGATCGAGCCTCACAGTGAACTGGTCGCCACGGGTCGGTTGCACGGGAACAGTCTGAATGAGATTGAGGTTGCTGGCCGCCGAGGGGAGCGGAACAAATTGCAGCAGGTCGACGGCGGTTGGGTCGAGGCATTCCAGGGGAATTTTATTGGTGGGAAAGATGTCAGAGTAGTTAGCGCCATCTTCGATCGTAACAGAATGGCCAGCGACATCGCTTGCAGCCTGTTGGCAGCCCGGCCGCTGACCGACTCCCCCTCCGTCCAGCAATGCGTATGCACTGCTCAGGGTGCCCGGAAAGGTTGACTCCTCAGAAAAATCGGCAACGATGTGACCATTCACTTTGTGCGCGTCGTCGTCAGCGGGACGTTCCGCTGCGGAAGGAACTGTTACCGCTGGCGATGACATTCCCTGACGGATGCGCCTTCCTTCGTACGAGGTGAAAAAGAAAGTCCGATCCTTCTTGATGGGTCCACCGAAAGTTCCGCCAAACTGGTTTTGATTGAACTGCGGCTTCTCACAGGCAATATCAATGAAACAGTAAGCGTTCGCATTGAGCTTCGTGTTCCGGAAGAACTCATACACGTTGCCGTGAATCTCGTTGGTTCCCGATTTTGTAACGACATTGACTACCGAGCCGGAATTGCGGCCATATTCGGCGTCGAAGGTATTGGTCAGAACGCGGAACTCCTGAATGCTGTCAGGCGCGGGCTGCACGGTCGGCAGGTTGACGAATTGGTCATTCGCGTCGCCGCCGTTCACGCTGAAGTTGTTGGAGCGTCCGCGCCCGCCATTGACCGATACCGCCCCGGCTTTGTCGTTTCCGTAAACGACCGAGTTGGAGGATCCTACCGTGGACATTACGCCGGGCTGGAGCTGCAGAAACTGGTAGGTGTCCCGCGCATTGAGTGGTAGCTGACTGATCGATCGGTCATTGACGACTGCACCGAGCTGCGTGCTCGTGGTATCTACGAGCGGGGCTTCCGAAGTGACTTCCACCACTTCCTTGGTTTGCCCCACCTGCAATGTCAGGTTAAGAGTGACAACCTGGTTCACCTCAACAGTGACACCCTTGCGCAGAATGGTGGTGAAACCCTGCTGCTCAACTTTGATGCTGTACTGTCCAGGCTGCACTTCCAGTAAAACGTAGTCGCCACTGTCATTGGTCTTGGCATCCCGGCCGACACCAGTCGCTTCATTGCTTAGCGTTACCTTCGCCCCTGCCACGCTCGCGCCGCTGGCGTCTGACACGTGCCCCAGAATTCTTCCACCGGTGCTTTGTGCGATCAGGAGTGTGGAACAGATGACACAGACGAAGAGGACAAGCAGCGCTTGCGTCGCTTTCAACGACCGCATAACAACCTCCGGGAGGCGGGGGAAATTTTTCAATCGGGTTCGCCAGCAGATCAGCTTGCACAGAGATGAAACCTTGCTATAATCGCGCAAGGTTAGAGAACCTGCCGCGCACTGTCAAGCGAAAAATACCGATCTCGAGCAGAAGCAAAACCGCGAAAACAGGCCTCTTACGATGAAGGCGAACGGCGCCAAACCTTACTTGAAAATCGGGGACGTAGCCCGCATGGTCGGGGTTTCCCCTTCGGTGATCCGCACCTGGGAGAGCCTCGGTCTCACGCGTCCGCAGCGCACTGAAAGCAAATATCGCCTGTACAGTTCCGAGGACGTCAAAATTCTCAAGCGCGCGCGTTTTCTGCGCCGGGTACGCGGACTGAATGCGCCGGCGATTGTTGAACTGTTGAAGCGAGAGGGCTTGTTGCGGCCCGCGCCCGACAGTGCAGTCGGCGCGATCGGCGCCCGCCTGCGGCAACTGCGCATGCGTCGTGGGCTTTCCCTTGCGCAGGTGGCAAAGTCGGCGGAGATTTCTGTAGGATTTCTCAGCGCCATCGAGCGCTCCCAGATGAGCGCATCAATCGGCACCCTCCGCAGGCTGGCGCGCTTTTACAAAACGAATATCCTTGATTTCTTTGATCCGGCGGAGACCAATCGCCGACTGGTTCGGCCGAAAGAGCGCAAGGTTCTTGAGGCAGGCCCTGGAGTGCGCATGGAGTTGCTGGCCTGGGGCAACAAAGTCATGGAACCGCACCTGTTTCGGATTGCTCCGAAGGCGGGAAGTGGCGAGTCGTACACCCATGAAGGCGAGGAGTTTTTGATGGTCCTGCGCGGCGAGTTGCATCTGGCGCTGGACAGTCAGGAATTCCGTCTAAAGTCCGGCGATAGTTTCTATTTTGAAAGTGCTACGCCACACCGTTGGAAAAATCCAGGACGCTCGGAAACCTGGGTTCTCTGGGTGAACACGCCGCCCACGTTTTAGAAATATTGGTCTGTGACTGTCGTCAGTTCTCGGTTCCACCTGAGGAGACCTTGGCACCTAACCTCCGATTCTGGTTGCGAATCCGTAAATGTGCAGTGGTTTTTATTGCTTCAGTGACCATGGGTCAAGCACTGAGTGCATCCGCGCAAAAAATCGCTGCTGACGTTCTAATTCTTAACGCGCATGCCTATACCGTGAACGCCAAGCGGCCGTGGGTGGAAGCGATTGCAATCCGCGGTGAAGAGATCATCGGGGTCGGTAGCGTGAAGGACGTCGAGCATTATCGCAATGCCAAAACAAAAGTGATCGACGCCGGCGGAAGATTGGTTCTGCCCGGCTTCACCGACTCCCACACGCACTTTCTCGATGGCGCTCTAAGCCTCGAACGAATCCACCTCGACGATGCAAAAGACGTCCCTGAAATGCAACGACGGATAAAGGCCTATGCCGAGGCTCATCCGGATCAGCCGTGGGTGCGCGGGCGCGGGTGGACCTATCCCGCGGTCGGCCCCACAAATCTTCCTGACAAGAAGGATCTCGACGCGATCATTTCGGACCGTCCGGTGTATCTGGAAGCGTTCGACGGCCACACCTGGTGGGCCAACAGCAAGGCGCTGCAGTTGGCTGGGATCACCCGCGACACGCCGAATCCTCCCGGGGGCGAGATCGTGCGCGATGCCAGCGGCGAACCTACCGGCGCATTGAAAGAGGATTCCGCGGACGCACTCATGCTGCGTGTGCTTCCCTTGCCGTCGCGGGAAGAAAAGCTTGCTGCTTACAAAGCCGGATTTCGGGAAGCTAATCGCGCCGGTCTGGTACGCGTACACAGCGCCGGCGGAGTCGGGGTTGGGATGAGTGATCTGATGAACGCGGACTTGCTTGCGGACTTGCGGAAGTCTGGTGATCTCACCCTGCGGATCTACCTTGCCTATCGCGCGGAGCCGCCGGCTCTCACGCCGCAGCAGATGAAGGAAATCGAAGAAGGTCGCAGCAAATATCACGACGACTGGATTTCGGCAGGCGCCGTGAAGTTTTTCATGGACGGCGTGATCGAATCGCACACCGCTGCGATGCTCACGCCTTACAGCGACGATCCGAAGCTCACGGGCAGCCTGCTCTGGGATCCCGAGATCTATAAGAATGCGGTGGCCGATCTCGATAAGCGCGGCATACAGATCTTCACGCACGCCATCGGAGATCGCGCAGTGCGCCTGACACTGGACGCCTACGCCAACGCCGGAAGTCAGAACGGCACGAAAGATCGGCGGCATCGTATTGAGCACATCGAGACCATCACAGCCGAGGATATCCCGCGCTTCGGCAAACTGGGCGTGATTGCGAGCTTCCAACCGTTGCACGCATATCCGGATGACGACACGCTACTGGTGTGGCTGAAGAACGCAGGACCGGAGCGCGGCAAGCGGGCTTGGGCGTGGCATAGCATCGAGGCATCCGGGGGCGTGCTGGCATTCGGCAGCGACTGGCCGATTGTGACGCTGAACCCCTGGGAAGGTATTCAGAACGCCGTTACACGGCAGACGGTGGAAGGTGATCCTCCCGGAGGCTTTGTCCCAAACGAGAGAATCAGCGTGGCCGATGCGATTCGAGGCTACACGCTGGGGGCGGCGATCGGGGGACACCGGGAGCAGAAAGAAGGATCGATCGAGAAAGGAAAACTCGCGGACCTCATCGTGGTCGATCGCAATGTGTTTGAAATCGAACCCACGGCGATCGGCAAGACGGAAGTCCTGCTGACCATGGTCGGAGGAAAAATAGTGTACGAGTCGCCAAACTGGAAACCTGCAATTCGCGCGCACGCTACGGAGGCGAAATAAGGTATGAGGAGATTGGTTGCTCTCACCGCGTTACTGATCGCGGTTCTCGTCTTCGGCTCATGCGCAAAGAAAAGGCCCACGCTGAATCTACTGGTCTGGGAAGGCTACGCCGATCCTCTGTTTGTGAAGGGATTTGAAGAGCAGTGCCAGTGCAAGGTCTCTGCCTCCTACATGGGATCGAGTGATGAACTGGTCGCCAAGCTCCGCGGGGGTAGTGCGAGCAACTACGACGTGATCTCCCCGTCCAGCGATGTAGCCACCATGATTGCCTCGGCTGGCCTGGCGGCTCCTCTCGACCTGTCGCGCGTTCCAACCTATAACCAGCTTTCACCGAAGCTCACTTCACTGCCCCTGGTGCGCGTTAAAGGCAATGTCTACGGCGTGCCGTTCACCTGGGGTCCAAATCCGCTGATCTACGACACAACGGTTTTTCCTAAGCCTCCTGAAAGCTGGAACGTCATGTGGGATGCAAAGTATCGCGGGAGGATCTCGGTATGGGACGATCTCTCGACGGTATATATGGCGGCGCAGATTCTGGGTTACGACAAACCCGACCCGAATCAACTTTACGACCTGAGCGATGCGCAACTCGAAGCCGTAAAGAAGAAGCTGCTCGAACTGAAGCCGAACATTCGCAAGATGTGGTCGTCGGGCGGCGAACTAACGAATCTATTCCAGAACCACGAGGTAGTTGCGGCGATGGGATGGCCGCTGAACACGGTCGAATTAAAGAAGAAGAACTTTCCCGTCGGAGAAACGATCCCAAAAGAAAACACGACCGGCTGGATTGATCATCTGATGATTACCTCGGCCAGCGAAAACAAAGACCTCGCCTATCGCTTTCTCGAGTATATGGTGCAGGCCAAAACGCAAAAACTGGTTGCGGACGTTACCAACTACGTCCCGGCTAATCCGCAGGCCGGACCGCTGATGACCGCCGAGCAGCGTCAGGGTCTACACCTCGATGATGTGGAGACCTATCAGAAACGCATCTACTTCTGGCAGGATGTCCCGCGCCGCACGAAATACAACGAAATCTGGAACGAAGTGAAGGCTGCGCAGTAGGGATCTCGTTTGGCGGCGGTGCTCAGGCACGCGAGCCCTATCGACAAGTGAACCTCGTACCGTACGCGAGAATGCTTACCAAGGAACAATCCGCAGCCACCATCGCCGCGATGCCCGCTGGCGCAATTCTGCTCGACCTTCGCAATGTGGCGAAGAGTTTCGGAAAAAGCGTTGTGTTGCGCGACATCTCGTTGAAGGTTGCCGAAGGCGAGTTCCTCACCATCCTCGGGGAGAGCGGCTCTGGGAAAACCACGCTGCTGCGGATCGTTGCGGGATTCGAGCAGGCGACGTCGGGTGAAGTATGGATGGGTGGGGAGCGTCTGGACCGCCTGCCTCCATACAAGCGGCGAGTGAATACGGTTTTTCAGCACTACGCGTTGTTTCCGCACCTCAACGTTGAAGAGAATGTCGGCTACGGGTTACGCGTGGAGAAACAGAGCAACGCAGAAATCGCTTCGCGGGTGGAGCAGGCTCTTGCAAGGGTAAAGATGACCGTCCACGCGAAGGCAAAGCCGTCGAAGATCAGCGGCGGCCAGCAACAGCGGGTAGCGCTGGCGAGGGCACTCGTGAAACGTCCACAACTCCTGCTGCTGGATGAACCACTGTCGGCGTTAGACGCAAACTTGCGCCGCCAGATGCAAGTGGAGTTGAAAGCCCTGCAGCGCGACGTGGGAATCGCCTTCGTATTCGTAACCCACGACCAGGAAGAAGCGATGGTCATGTCGGACCGGATTGCGCTTCTGCGTATGGGCGAACTGGAACAGGTCGCAACCCCGCGCGAGATCTACAGCCGTCCTGCGACAGCGTATGCAGCCCAGTTCATCGGACACACGAATCTTCTGCGAGCCGAGGTCCGCGGTGGTGTGGTGCGCTGCCATTCGCTTTCGTGGCCCGCGCCGCTACCGGATGGCCCTGCGCTGCTCTCGTTGCGACCGGAAAACATCCACGTCGCCCGATCTTCTCCGATGCAGGAAGTCGTACGATTCCGCGGCAAGCTCGGACACAGGGCCTTTCACGGCGCGACTGAACTATTGCAGATCGAGTGTGCAGATGGCCTCAAGTTCTCGGTGCGGGCGGCCGCGCGTAGCGATTGGCAGGGTGAGGTCGAATTTGAGTTTGATCCCGCGGACGCTGTGCCGGTCCGCGAATCGGCGGAGAGAACCTGACGCATGTTCTCACGGGCTTATAAAACGGTGATCACCGTGCCGCCTCTTTTGTGGGTCACAGTCTTTCTGCTCGTTCCCTACCTGCTCATGTTCTGCTACAGCTTCTGGTCGGTTTCGCCGTCGCAGCAAATTGTTCATTCCTGGAATCTGCGGAACTACCACCAGCTTTTTACTGTGGACGTGTACTGGCAAACGCTTTTGCGATCGATGTGGATCGCCGCCCGAGTGATGCTGTTCTCCTTGTTACTGGGATATCCGCTGGCATATTTCCTGTCCTTTCACGCCGGCGCCAGGAAGGACCTGCTCTACCAGTTAGTCATCATTCCTTTATGGGTCAGCTACCTGGTGCGCGCCTATGCCTGGAAAACGATTCTGGGGAGCGACGGCGTTCTAAATACGCTCCTGCAGTACGTGCATCTGACCAGCCATCCGCTCGATTTCCTGCTATATAGTCCGTTCGCGGTGGTCCTCACGCTCACACACATCTACACGCCTTTCGCATTCTTACCCGTTTACGCGTCGCTCGAACATATCCCACGGAACCTGGTCGAAGCGTCCCACGATCTAGGCGCGTCGCCCGCGCAGACATTCTGGCGGGTGATCTTTCCGCTCTCGATTCCTGGCGTGCTCGCCGGTGCGACCTTCGCATTCGTGCTGAGCCTGGGGGACTTTCTGGCTCCGCTGCTCCTGGGCGGCCCCAGCGGCATCATGATTTCGAACATCGTGGTCAGCCTGTTTGGCGCCGCGTATAACTGGCCGCTCGGCGCTGCGATCTCGCTCTGTATGCTCGTGCTCGTGATCAGCCTGCTCTTTGTTTCGGAGCGCCTTGAAAAGAAGTGGAGCTTCTCATGAGCGGAGCGAACGCAGTGCGCGGGTCTCGGTGGTTGGGATTGCATGCCCTGGTCGTGTTCGCGTTTCTTTATCTGCCGATTGCAGTTCTGATTGTCTATTCATTCAACGGCGCCGGCGTGGGAGGTTTTCCACCGCGAAATCTCACTCTTGATTGGTATCGCACATTGTTCGCGGATGGAGCGATCTGGGAATCGGTAGGCAACAGTTTGCTGGTAGCGGCGTGTGCGGTGGGAATCGCGCTAGGACTCGGAATTCCTGCGGCGCTTGCGCTGGATCGAGCGCATTTCCCCGGCAAAGCTTTGTTCCGCCGGCTCGTGCTGTTGCCTCTGATTCTTCCCGGGATTATCACGGGCTTGTCGCTGTTGATGTTGTTCAACGAGGCGAAGGTCAAGCTCAGTTTGCTCACCATCGTTTTGGGTCACGGCACGGCACTCATCTCGGTGGCGACCACCGAAGTCTTCGCCGGGCTCCAGAAACTTGACCGGGCGCAGGAAGAGGCTTCCCTTGATTTGGGAGCGAACTACCGGCAGACATTCTTGCGCGTCACTTTACCGAACCTGAAGTTGTCGATCATTGGCGCGGCCCTGCTGATCTTCACCCTTTCCATGGATGAGATCGCAGTGAGCTTTTTCCTGTTGGGCCGGGACAACACGCTGCCCCTGGAAATCTGGGGCCGACTGCGGCGAGGCATCACTCCGGAAATTAACGCCATCTCAACCATTATCTTTGTCTTTTCATTAGCGGCAATTGTTCTCTGGTACCGGCTGCGCAGGAGCGCGGAAGGATCACCGGAAATAGCCGCTGAACTGATCGAACCCGCACTCCAAGGAGAACCATCGTGAGTTCCAACCGCAGGGACTTTATCAAGTTCGTGGTTGCAGGCGCAGTTGCGTCGGGCTGTCCCATTGACACTGCTCTTTTCGCCACGCCGTCCGAAGTCGCGCCCGCCATTGAAGGCGAAGAGAACAAGATCTGCCACCAGGTGCGCGATGGGAAAGTGTTCACACGGCCTCCGGTGTCGGCCAGTCACGACGTGGTGATTGTCGGCGGTGGCGTAAGCGGGCTAACGGCGTCCTATCTGTTACAGAACCGCGATTTTCTCCTGCTGGAAAAAGAACCTCACTTCGGCGGCAACGCTTACCTGATGGAGTTCGAGGGGCAAGCGTATGCGACAGGCTCTGCCTTCGGGGATAACGAAGTTGTGGTCGCCTTCGCGAAAGAGGTCGGCCTCGAGCCTCTGGCTGTGAACAATTTCGATCCCACCATCGTCAACGGGGAGTTCGTCGCCGACACCTGGGGCGACGGCATCGACAAGCTTCCCTACCCGCCGCCGGTGAAAGAGGCGTTCAAGCGCGTACGCAAGGAATGGCTGGCGATCGACCTCGCAAGCCGAAAAGACGAACTCTCCAATATGCCTCTCACCGATTTGTTGAAGGGATATCCACCCGAGATCAGGCTGTGGTGGGACGGCTTTGGCGCGTCGAGTTGGGGCTCGCGCTCTGAGGATTCTCCCGCCGTGATAGGCGTAGCTGAAATGCGATGGATGGCCGGCGAGAATCGCAAGGACGACCGCTATACGTGGCCGGGGGGACTGGGCGCCATCAGCAAGCATCTGGTCGAAGTACTCAAACCAAAACATGCCGAGCGCATGCAAACGGGTGCGACCATCGTTGCGGTATCGAACGAGAAAAATGCCGTGAATGTCACCTACATGCAAGGCACCGAGTTGAAGACGGTCTCCGCGAAAGCCGTCATTATGGCAACTCCAAAATTCATCACGCGGCGGATCGTGGAAGGAATTCCGGAGAAGCAGGACGATGCCATGCAGCAGATGCGCTACATCCCGTACGCGCTTGTGAATCTGATCTTCGACAAGGAAATCTACCGCAAGGGATACGACAACTGGTGCCCGGGAAATTCCTTCACCGACTTTATCGTCGCCGACTGGGTCATCCGCAACCAGCCAGGATTTAAGCCGAAATACAACATTCTGAGTTGCTATACGCCTCTCCACGAAGAGCAACGCAAGGTACTTCTCAATGAGCCTAGCTCACGCAAACTTGCGGGCGATGTTTTGAAGGATTTTCAGAAATTATTGCCGAGTACGAACGTGGATCCGGTCGAGGTCCATATCTACCGCCGCGGGCATCCGATGTACATGACGACTCCGGGACTGTATACGAAGGTGCAACCGTTGCTGCGCGCACCCGTGGATCGGATATTCTTCGCGAATACGGATGCTGAAGGTCCGGTTTCAAGCACGACGCAGGCAATCACGGGAGCCCGGCGCGTAGCGAAAGAAGTGGAACAAAAGCTGGCCGGTGGACACGCGCCGCGGCGTCATGAAGCGGTAACCGCGGTCGGCTGATTGCCTGCCACCCTTCACTCAAAAGATAAACCGTGTCATGAGCCAGGGCGGTTGGCGTCTTAGGTGTGGTCCGGTTACCCACCAACTCGCCGCTCTTCTGCATCTTTCTGTTCCTTTTTCCGCTTCAAATCCCTGCCCTAACGGGCTTCGCCCCAGTGATATCCGCGCCAAATTCGGACGGCATAGTAAAGTAGAAGATGACACTTCCACGTTCCCCGGGAACCAGGCAAAGGACCTATTATTTTGAGTGTAAGCATTCGCAATATCGCTATCATCGCGCACGTTGATCACGGCAAAACCACGCTGGTCGATGCGCTGCTGCAGCAGAGTGGAACTTTTCGTTCGAATGAAGCTCACGTCGACCGCATAATGGACTCGAACGAACTGGAGCGCGAGCGCGGCATCACAATTCTCGCCAAGAACACCTCGGTCTTTCACGCGGGCGTCAAGATCAATATTGTCGACACGCCGGGCCACAGCGACTTTGGCGGCGAAGTCGAACGCGCTCTCAAGATGGTCGACGGCGTCATGCTGCTGGTGGATGCGAGCGAAGGCCCGTTGCCACAGACTCGCTACGTACTCGGAAAAGCCCTGGAGGCCAAACTCCCGCCCATTGTTGTCATCAACAAGATCGACCGCGTCGATGCCCGGCCCCAGGAAGTGCTCAACGAAATTTACGATCTGTTCATCGACCTCGACGCTAAGGAAGATCAACTGGAGTTCCCGATCCTTTACACGAATGCCAAGGCCGGGACGGCCACCACGAATATTCAAGGTGCTGGACAGGATCTGGAACCGTTGTTCGATGCAATTGTGAAGACGATTCCGCCTCCCCAGGGCGACCACAACGGCCCCCTTCAGATTCTGGTGGCCAATCTCGACTATAGCGACTACCTGGGACGGCTGGCGATTGCGCGCGTCTTCAACGGAAAAATGTGGACCGGGGAAGAAGTCAGCATCGCCAAGCGCGATGGCTCGTTCCAGAAAACGAAGATCACGAAATTGTTTTCCTTCTCCGGCTTGAAGCGGGTGGATATTACCGAGACCGAACTGGGCGACATCGTAGCCGTCGCAGGCGTGGAGGGGATCACGATTGGCGAGACCATTACGAACGCCGAAAATCCCGCGCCTCTGCCACCGATCGTCATCGACGAGCCCACGATTGCGATGATGTTCACCATTAATACTTCGCCGTTCTCGGGACGCGAAGGCAGCTATGTCACATCCCGCAATCTGCGGGACCGCCTGACGAAAGAACTTCTTACCAACGTATCGCTGCGCGTGGAGGATTCAGGCAGCACGGATTCCTTCAAGGTGCTGGGTCGCGGCGAATTGCAGCTTTCGATCCTCATTGAAATGATGCGCCGCGAGGGTTTCGAGTTGATGGTCGGCAAGCCGGAGATTGTTACCAAGCGCATCGACGGCAAGCTCATGGAACCCGTGGAACACCTGACCGTCGACGTTCCGGAAGAATTCGTCGGAGTTGTGATGGAGCAATTGGGGACGCGCAAGGGCGAAGTCGCCAACATGCACAATCACGGTTACGGGCGCGTGCGCATCGAGTTCAATGTTCCCAGCCGAGGGCTCATCGGATTGCGCAGCCAACTGCTCACCGACACGCGGGGAACGATTGTGATGAACTCGCTGTTCCACGGTTACACCGAGTGGCAAGGAGAGATCCCCCATCGGCCGACGGGAGTTCTGGTGGCGGATCGTGGCGGACTATCAACTTCACATGCTCTGTACAATCTGCAGGAGCGCGGAGAACTCTTCATTGGCCCGGGCGTGGAAGTGTACGAAGGCATGATTATCGGCGAGAACGCTAAGGACAACGATCTCGACGTGAACGTCGTACGAGAAAAGAAACTGACCAACATGCGTGCCTCCACTTCCGACGAAGCGATCCGCCTGGTGCCGTTCCGTCAACTGAATCTGGAGCAGGCTATCGAATTCATCGCCGACGACGAGTTTGTCGAAGTAACCCCGAAAGCTCTCCGTCTGCGTAAAAAGGTCTTACAGTCGAACAAGCGAAAGAAGAGCACGGGCGCCGTCATGGCGGAGGAAGTGAAGTAGTGGCCAGGCGGCGGGAGCGCCGGGGAGACGCCCCTGACAAGCCTCTGCGCATGTACCTTGTCCCTTGCAGTTGCGGGACGAGCTTTTCCGTCGCTGAGAACTATGATCGTCAGGGCACGCAATGGAGCCGGTACCTGGCGTGTCCGAATTGCGGAAAGCGGCACGATCCCAAGAATCGCCTGCTACAACTTGGATATCACCGCGCTGGTTACTGGGGCGTCGATGAATGCTGACTAACTGGTAAGCATTCGGTTGCGCAGGTTTTCAGGCTTGGGTATCACGCGCGTCCGGTCCCGCTCGACCTGTAAGAACCTGCCATTCTGTCCGGAATAATTCCTGCTATACTTCCCAGCGCATTTGACTGTCAGTCAACTCGGCCTCGATTCCAGGAAGGGCATCAGGCGCCACCTGCTTCCCCGCCGAAGTCGTCCACACTCAAATAGCTCACCCCCGAGGCACTCGCTTGAAGAACATCTTTGTTGGAAACCTGGATTTCAACACGTCGGAAGAAGAACTGCGCCAGCTTTTCGAAGTGCATGGACAGGTGGACCGGGTCAGCATCATGACCGACCGGGACACCGGACGCTCGCGCGGTTTCGGCTTTGTCGAGATGGCAAGCGCCGAGGACGGAGAGAAAGCGATCGCGGCACTGAATGGCTCCCAAGTCGGCGGACGCACCTTGAATGTGAATGAAGCGCGACCGAAACCGGAACGCACCGGTGGCGGTGGTGGCGGCGGTGGGCGGGGACGCGAGCGCAGCGGTGGTGGTGGTGGCGGCCGTAACCGCTGGTAGATTCCTCATTGCATCCCCTAGGGTCGTTACTAACGCGCAGGTCTGCTTTGTCGTGTGCGCATTTGATGACGCCCGACTCCGCATGTAAACTGAAAAGTACGCGCCCGTAGCTCAGCTGGATAGAGCGGCAGCCTCCGGAGCTGTAGGTCGGGAGTTCGAATCTCTCCGGGCGCGCCAGCCCTCTTCTTCCGCAAATTCTTTTGCAGTCTCGCCTTGCTTGATTGATCGGAGCTAGTCCACTAACCCGGCCGCTATTCCCTTGGAGAATTGCTTGGCTGGAAGTTTTCCTCCCCGTTGTTTCCTACGGAGAACATGCCTGCTTCGTCGAAGCCCGAAGCGAACTTGTCTTCTCGTGAGGAGTCCAAGCACAATCTAAAGGTATGCACTATGACGCGTTGTTGGTGGTGTCGTTCGGCGGTCCCGAGTCGAACGAGGAGGTAATTCCCTTCCTCGAAAATGTGCTGCGTAGCAAAAACGTTCCGCGCGAAAGAATGCTGGCCGTTGCCGAGCACTATTACCACTTCGGCGGCAAGAGTCCGATCAACGAACAGAATCGTCAATTGATTTCTGCTCTGCAAGCCGAACTCGATCGCCACGGTCCGAAGCTGCCGATTTACTGGGGCAATCGCAACTGGCATCCGCTTCTGCCGGATACGCTCCAGCAGATGAAGCAGGACGGCATTCGCCGGGCGCTGGCGTTTATGACGTCGGCCTTCAGCTCCTATTCCGGATGTCGTCAGTATCGCGAGAACGTTGCACAGGCGCAGGCACAAGTCGGGCTGGGCTCGCCTGATGTAGACAAGCTGCGCGTCTTCTACAACCATCCAGGTTTCATTCATGCAATGGCCGATCGAGTGCGCACGGCACTTGAGACCTTGCCAGCGAATGTGCGCAGAGAAGCGCTCGTGATTTACACGGCCCACAGCATCCCGCTATCGATGGCGCAGTCTTCTAACTACGGCAAGCAGCTTGAGGAGTCTCGCAGGCTGGTGTCCGAAGAGCTCGGTCGGACGGGCGATCGTTTGGTCTTTCAGAGCCGGAGCGGCCCGCCCATGCAGCCCTGGCTCGAACCCGACATCCTGGATTTCCTGAGGAAGGTAAAGCAGGAGAATCTTGCGACCGGCGTGGTCATCGCTCCCATCGGATTCATTTCGGATCACATGGAGGTCTTGTACGATCTCGACACCGAGGCAGCCCAATTGTGTGCGGAACTCCAACTTCCCATGGTGCGCGGCGGAACGGTGGGAACACATCCGAAGTTCGTGAGCATGATTCGAGGGTTGATTGTAGAAAGAATGGATAGGACGGGCGAGCGAGTTGCCCTCGGCACTATGGGAGCCAGCCACGACGTCTGCCCCGAGGATTGCTGCCCTGCCCCGCCGCGGCCGCCGACAACCGCACGCTAGTCCGGCGGTGACTACTTCAAGGCCACGCCGCGCATCGATGACTCGCCAACGGGCGAGCCCTCCAGCAGGCGCATCGTATTCAGAATCGTTGCGATGACCTGGTCATCGCCGACCACGGTGTTCAGCATGACGTGGTACAGCGAGCGCGTGGGCCAGTCCGCATTGAAGTAATGCTTGATGAAGGCCATGCGTTCGCGATCGACCGTGTCCACCAAATCTTCCGCTTCCTTTGCGCTGATGCCGCCTGCAACGATGCGCCGGAGTTTCTCTTCACGCGGAGCATAAAGAAAGACTCGGAAGGTATCCTTGCGTTCCCGTAGAAAATAAGGAGAGCCGCGCCCCACTACCACCGCCTTCCCTTCCTCGGCGATCTTAGCCGTGATGTCTTCCATCATGCGAACCATGCAATCGGCGTCGAAGGTCTGCCGGCTATCCATCGGCATCTGGCGTTCGTAGCTTCCGCGCCAGAACGTCTTCGCCAGGCGGTAGAACGTGCCATCGATGCGTTCTTCGCGCTTTTCGACCGTGCCGCAATCCACATTGGCCTGCTTGGCAATTTCTTCAGTCAGGGATTGGTCCCAAAGCTTCCAATTCAAGCGGTGTGCGAGTGCGTTGGCGATTCCGGCACAGCCGCATCCATACTCGCGCTCCAGAGTGATGATCCGGAACATGCCATCTCCCATGGCCTTAGTGTACCGCCATCCCGCCGCTGGAACGCGTCTTCTTCATCAGGAAAACCATCGGGATCATCGCCAGGATAGCGTAGCCCAGGATGTGAAAGTTATCCAGATACGAGAGCATGGTGGCCTGGCGCTGAACCGCATTCTGGATCATGGCATAAGCTTGCCTCTGTGCGTCGGCTGGGCTGGCGCCATGGCTTACAAATTGCTGCGCCATGCCACGCAGCGTCGCTTGAAACTGGGCGTTACTGCTGCTCAGATGGCTCATCAGGTCACTCATGTGCTTTTGCGCGCGACGATCGAGCATGGTCGTCACGAAGGAAATTCCGACGCTTCCCCCGATGTTTCGCGCGAGGTTCATCAGGCCTGACGCCGCATTGTTCTTTTCCCGCGGAAGGTAGGCATACGCAGATGTGTTGATGGGGACGAACAGGAACGCAAGTCCTACCGCTTGCAGCATGCGAGCCAGCACGGCAGTGCGGAAATCGATCTGCAGGTTGAAGTTCGTCATGTGAAAAAGGGAGAACGACAGCATCGCCAGACCGAATAGCAACAGGTAACGTGCGTCGTAGCGCGACAGCAGCCATCCTACAATGGGCATGCAAACCATAATGACGAAGCCGCCCGGAGACAGCGCCATCCCTGAAAGCTCAGCCGTGTATCCCATCAAGGTCTGCAAAAACAACGGAAGCAGCAGCGTGCTCCCGAGCAGCGCGAAGCCCAGCATGAACATCAGCAGGTTTGAGACGGCAAAGGTGCGATCGCTAAATAAATGGAGATCAATGATGGGATCCTTGTGTCGCCATTCCCACCAGATCACGAACACCAACGATGCCGCGGAGATAATCGCGAGTATCAGGATAAAGTTAGATTCGAACCAGTCGTCGCGCTGCCCTTTATCGAGTACGATTTGCAGCGCCCCCAATCCGAGAGCAACGAAACCGAGACCGATGTAGTCGATCTTGGTCTCGCTCAGTTTGCGACGCCTGAAGTAAGGCGGATCCTGAATCAGGCGCGATGTAAGGACCAACGAAAGAATGCCGACCGGGATGTTGACGAAGAAAATCCAGCGCCAGCTGTAGTTGTCGGTGATCCACCCGCCCAGGGTGGGACCGATCGCAGGCGCCATGACAACCGCAATTCCGTAGACGGCAAATGCCATTCCACGTTTGGCAGGCGGGAATGTGTCGGCCAGAATCGCCTGCTCGCTGGGCTGCAACCCGCCTCCGCCCGCGCCTTGCAGAATGCGAAAAATAATCAATGCGGGCAGATTCGGTGCAAAGCCGCATAGAAACGAACTGATGGTAAACAGAGCCACGCAGCCCATGTAGAAACGTTTGCGTCCGACGATCGACGAAAGCCAGCCGCTGAGCGGTAAAACAATCGCGTTCGAAACCAGGTACGAAGTTAGAACCCAGGTGCTTTCATCCTGCCCGGCTGAAAGGCTTCCAGCGATATGCGGCAAAGCCACGTTGGCAATGCTGGTGTCGAGCACCTCCATGAACGTGGCCAGCGTGACCGCGATCGCGATGATCCAGGGATTGACGGCGGGCCGCCACTCCTCCGCCGGATTCATCGTGAGTGCTGCCGTGCTCATTCCCGCGTCCACACCTTGGGTTCGACTGACATTCCCGGCCGC
Organism: uncultured Acidobacteriota bacterium; assembly: GCA_963765755.1. Lineage (GTDB taxonomy): Bacteria > Acidobacteriota > Terriglobia > Terriglobales > Acidobacteriaceae > Gp1-AA133. The sequence continues at coordinate 171,015 of CAVXXV010000012.1, forward strand.
AACTCGTGTCCTTTCGTTTCTCCTTGTTCGAAGACCAGCTTGACCGGAATACGTTGCACGACCTTCACGTAATTGCCCGTAGCGTTTTCGGGCGGCAACAAGCTGAAGCGCGCGCCACTAGCCCCGGCGAGGCTATCCACGTGTCCTTTGTATTTCTTGCCGGTTGCATCCACGTAAATCGTGGACTTCTGCCCTGGCTTCATTTTGCGAAGCTGGGTCTCTTTGAAGTTGGCCGTCACCCAGATATCTTCGAGCGGAATGAGCTTCAGCAGTTCCTGGCCGGGCTGCACATTTTGGCCAACCTCCACCGTGCGATTGCTGACTACCCCGGCAACAGGCGCAATGATCTTTGTGTATGAGAGGTTCAACTGAGCCTGATCGAGGTCGGCCTTTTTGCGGGCGGCTGCGGCAAGGGCCGAGGCCGCATGCGCACGCACGATCGTGACTTGCCGGGGTGCGGTGCCCGCGGTGCGCTGGTTTGCCATGGCCTGCGCCAGTTTGCCTTCCGCCTGCGTGACTTGGGCATTGGCCGCATCGGCACTCGCACGCGCGGCCTCCACTCCGGCGGATCCCGCCCTGGCGGCAGCTACCGCCTGGTCGTATTGCTGCTGCGAGATCTCCTGCTTTTCGACCAGTTGTTTGTAGCGTGCCAGATCGTTTTGTGCTTTCACGTTGTTGGCTTCGGCCTGTTGGTGGTTCGCCTTGGCCGCGTCGAATTGCTGCTGCGCCGCCTGGATGCCGGCCTGCGCATTCAAAACATCCGCGTCCGCGGATGACAGTTGGCTGGATGTGCTAATCGAAGTGACCGGAACGTTTACAGAGGCCGCATCGGCTGTCGCTTTCGCATCCGCATAGTCAGCCTGGGCACGTGCCACCGCGACCTGATAGTCGGTCGGATCAATCTCCACCAATACCGTTCCCGCGTCGACGTACTGGTTGTCCTGCACATTGAGCTTGATGACGTGCCCGGAGATCCGCGGGCTGATGGAGTTCACATGGCCGTCGATCTGCGCGTCATCGGTGGACTCGTAGCTGGCGAAGTAACGCCACAGAAAGATGCCCGCGATCACCAAAACAACCAGAGCGATGATCACAAAGATGCGGAAGCGCGGATCGTTCCGCCGTCGCAGATGGCTGCGTAAATCGCTTACCGCCGGACCAGGAGGAGTTGGGGGAGCAGCAACCTCGTTTTCGGGCATTTTATGGTTGAATCCTTGTCGAGTTCTTTTGCAGGTACTGCTTCACACCCTGCTCGGCATTGCCGATGGCACGGGCAAGTTCCACTTTCGCCAGGTTGTGAGCGTACAAACTGGAAATATAGCTCTCATGCGCGCTCGCAACTGACTGCTGGGCTTGCACGACTTCCAGATTGTCGGTGACACCCGCGACGAACCGGTCTTGCGCCTGCGCCAGTGTTTGCTCGGCGAGATCGACAGAACTTCGCGCAACCTCCACCTGATCAGCGGCGGCGTTCAGGTCCAGCAATGCCGTCCGGACATCATTGTCAATCTCGCCACGGAGGTCATCGAGACGGGCTCTAGCCTGTCGAAGAGTGGCTTCCGCCTGCAGCACGTCGGCGTGCACTTTTCCGCCCTGGAAGATGGGAACAGTGACGGTGCCCGCAACATGAAACGTGCCGCTGGAGTTCCCTGGATTGACCCCGATATCTCCGTAGTCGCCTTCCAGGTCAAAACTGGGATAACGCTCGGCACTCGCCGCTCGCCGCGAAAGTTCCGCGGCCTTCACTTGTGCCGCGGCTGCCTGATAGTCCGGGCGGGAAGCATAGGCGCGCCGCAGAGCCTCATCCAGGGAAGGCGGTGCGTACTGCTCGTAAGGCGCCTTGTCGGCCAGGACGAAGTCCTGACCTAACGGTAATCCGATAATGCGAGACAGACCGAGTTTCTGCTTCGCGAACTCATTACGTGCAACGATGAGCTGTTGTCGACGACTCTGCAATTCGACTTGGGCACGCAGGGCGTCGATGGCGGGAATAACACCTGCTTTCTGCTGATCGGACGCGCGATCAAACAAGGTTTGGGAGGTCTTCACCTGCGCTTCGGCCGTCTCGATGCGAGCCGCGCCCGCAATGGCTTGCAGGTACGCGTTTCCAGTAACCAGCACCACCAACTCGCGCGCATCCTTGTACGAATACTCTGCGGCTTTCAAACTTTGGGCGGCCGCGCGTTCCTTCTGGATGTAATTCCAATTGAAGACGGATTGATTCAGGAATGCGCGCGCATCGAAATAGTTGAAGGGGCCAATCACCCGCGGCAAGCCGGGAATTCGCAGGCCCAAGGCCGCCAGATTGGTCTGCTGAACATCCTCCTGGCCCTTGGCTACGATGTTGGGAAGCAGATTACTCAATTCCTTCCACTTGGCACCGCGTGCGGCCAGGGTGTTGTCATCCGAAAGCAATAGGCCGAGATTCTGTTTAAGTCCGCGGTCGATCGCCTCGAGAAAAGAAATCGAGAGCGGAGCCGACACCGGGCCAGACGCCGGAACGCTTCCTGTAAATCCGTTCTGGGTGACCGAGGGTGGGATGGTCACGGTAACCGACTGCCCCGCCGACCCGGCAGTCTGGGCCGGGACTACCGGCACAAGTAGAACGCTCAATGAGAGTAACGTTTCAAACAGCCGACTGAAACACTTAGAGCGCATGGTGGGATTTCAGAAATTGTTTTCAGCTCGTCTCATCGACGATTTTGCTAACCATCGCACTGAATCTTGATTCCAACAAATGGTCCTTCGAATTTTTTCTATCCTCCGCAAGGCCCGGCCAAGTCTAGCTCAATCAGACGGCATGAGTCTCACTACCTTCGATACTTCCTGTCAACGGTGCAGGCCGATATTCTGAATGTTGGGAGCGAAGCGTCCAAAAAATGGCCGCGTTATTCGCCCTAACCGAAGAGTGCGAACGTCTTTCATGGCACGAATCTGGCCATTCCGATGAGCCCGTCTTCCCTTGAAAAATCGCTCCACGCCAAGCAGAAAAGCTGGAGGCGGCGTTATGAAAGATACCGCACGGATTTTCCCCTCAAAGCCAAAGTCCTGCGCGAAACCGGCTACCAGGAGTTGCAGGGCCGGTGTGGTGATATTGGGCACGGCGGCATAGGCGCGGTATTCACGGCAGAATGCGTGAAGGGTGAAGTTGTCTCGCTGGAGTTCAGCCTGCCCGATAGCCCGGCACCGTTTGAGGTCCGCTCGATCGTGCGCTACCGGAAAGGCTTTCTGCACGGCCTGGAGTTTCTGGGCCTGACGGACGAACAACGGAAGGCAATCGATACCTTCTGCAGTACTCTGACGCCTTCGGATTGAAAGCCGCTACCGTCGCTGGGTACTATTAGGTTACTTACGGTCGTAACCTCCGTCATCTTGTTTCATATTCGATCCTGCCTCAACCTATACGCTGACCCATCGTCGAAAATGGGACCACCGGACGTGCGCAAATTTCTATGAACGATTCGAATACCAAGACTGCCCCGGGCACCGATTGGACCCGGCTGCTGACGGATCCTGATCTGGTGGGCCATCTCGGCCAGCTCCTGCAAACGTATCGCGAAGCACCGGCAGACAAGCGCGAGGAAGCCTTGCTCGCCGCTATGCGCGAAATCAAGAGCCAGCCTGCACCGACCGCAACTGCAGCTGAACCCGCGCCCGTTCAAGCTCCGACTCCGGTTACGGCGGCTCACACGCCGCCGTTTGAAGCCGATACTTTTACTCCATCCTGGGTCGATGACCGACGGCGCTTCCCGCGTATCAAGTGTTTCGTGGCCGTGGAACTGAAAGTGGAAGGATCGGAAACTCCGATCTGGGGCAATCTTTCCAACACCAGCATGGGTGGCTGCTACGTTGAAACCGTCACCCCTGTAAAGAGCGGAGCTGACGTTCAGATCGGCCTCTGGGTCGCGAACGGAAAAGTCTGGGTGAAGGGCTTTGTGCTGAACGGAATCGTAATCAAGAGCAATCCATGCTTCGGCGTGCGCGTTAAGTTTGAGCTGGAACCATCGGTTCGCGAGAGCATGAAACAATTCCTTAAGGTCGTTGAGAGCAGCACCAAAGCCGAACGCAGCGAACATACCTATCTGCAGAGGCTCGAGAAATAGTCCTTCCAGTGCCTGCTGGTTTGCAAACTACCTACGCATTCCTCCATTTCTGTCCCCGGGAATCGCCCGACGCACAGTTCCTCGAGAAATTGATACACTCGTAGCCACATTTGGGTTGAAACCTCCGTCTGTTGTTGGCAATCCAATGAGTTGAAGCTAATTTCTGCAGGTTGCGACAATTGCGTCGCCTTCCGGGAGGAGCGTTCCATGGCGGTGAGTGAGCAAACGGTTGTGACCGGGGCCCAACTGGACACACTGAGCATCAACACCATCCGCACCCTGGCCATCGACGCCGTGCAGCAGGCAAATTCCGGACATCCCGGCGCACCGATGGGCCTGGCGCCCGTCGCCTACGCGTTGTGGCAAAACGTGCTGCGCTACGATCCTGAGGGACCAATCTGGCCCAACCGCGATCGCTTCGTGCTTTCCGCCGGACACGCTTCCATGCTGCTCTATGCACTGCTTTACCTGGCGGGCGTACGGCAGGTGAAGAACGACACGGAGGTCACGAACGATCTCGCTGTCTCGCTGGAAGAGATCAAGCGTTTCCGTCAGCTTGGCAGCCGCACACCGGGCCATCCCGAGTCGCATCTCACGACTGGCGTTGAAACCACCACCGGCCCCCTTGGGCAGGGGTGTGGAAACAGCGTAGGCATGGCCATCGCCGAACGATGGTTGGCGGCCACTTTCAATCGTCCCAATTTCGAAATTTTCAATTACAACATCTACACGATTTGTGGCGATGGCGATCTGATGGAAGGCGTCTCCGCCGAGGCGGCCTCGCTCGCCGGGCACCTTAAGCTCAGTAATTTGTGTTGGATATACGACAACAACAAAGTAACGCTCGATGGTCCCGCCGAGTGGTCTTTCAGCGAAGATGTGATGACCCGCTTTGTCGGCTACGGCTGGAACGTCACCCGCGTCAGCGACGCGAATGATCTCGATATGCTGGCCCGAGCCTACCGGACTTTCCTTGACACCAAAGACAAACCGACTCTGATCGTCGTCGACAGTCACATCGGTTACGGCTCGCCCCACAAGCATGACAGCAGCGAAGCCCATGGCGAACCCCTGGGCGAAGAAGAAGTCCGGCTGACCAAGCGCAACTACGGATGGCCGGAAGATGCCAAGTTCCTGGTGCCGGAAGGCGTGAAGGAACATTTCCGAGACGGCATCGGCAAGCGCGGACGCGACCTCCACGCCCAGTGGAAGAAAATGTACGCGGATTACGCGAAGCAATACCCGCAACAGGATGAGCAATTGCGACTTATGCAACGCCGGGAATTGCCCAACGGATGGGATAAGAACCTTCCAGTATTCCCTGCCGACCCCAAGGGCATCGCCACACGCGAGAGCGGAGGTAAGGCGCTGAACGCCCTGGCCCAGAACATTCCGTGGCTGGTTGGCGGGTCCGCCGACCTGGGCAATTCCAACAAGACGAGTCTGAAGTTCGAAGGCGCGGGCAACTTTGCTCCGGGTTCCTATGGCGGACGCAACATCCATTTCGGAGTGCGCGAGCACGCGATGGGCGCCGCCCTCAATGGCATGTCAGTTTCGAAGCTGCGTCCGTTTGGCGGGACATTCTTCAACTTCAGCGACTACCTGCGTCCGACCATTCGTCTCGCCGCCCTGATGGAAACACCCGTAATTGATGTCTTCACGCATGACTCCATCGGTCTTGGAGAAGACGGGCCCACTCATCAACCGATCGAGCAGTTGCCCGCGCTGCGGGCCGTCCCGAATACGATTGTTCTGCGACCTGGTGACGCAAACGAAGTGGTCGAGGCCTGGAAGGTGGCCGTGCAAACCTCGCATGGCCCCACTCTGCTTGTTCTGTCGCGGCAGGCAGTCCCGACGCTGGACCGTACTAAGTACGCTCCAGCCTCCGGCCTGACCAAAGGCGCCTACGTTTTGGCGGACGCCCCGGGCGGCAAGCCCGATGTCATCCTGATGGGCACCGGGAGCGAACTATTTCTTTGCGTGGATGCAGCCGAAAAGCTGAAAGCCGAGGGTGTACAGGCCCGCGTGGTCAGCATGCCGTCATGGGAGCTCTTCGAGAAGCAGGATCAGAACTATAAAGACAGCGTTCTGCCGCCCAGCGTCACCGCCCGCGTCTCGGTAGAAATGTCGATGCCCCTGGGATGGGAACGTTATGTGGGACCCAAAGGGCAGATGATTGGCATGCATAGCTTCGGCGCCTCGGCGCCCTGGAAGGATCTGCAAAAGCATTTTGGATTTACAACGGACGCGGTAATCGCTGCGGCTCGAAAGACCATCGCAGCGTCGAAATAACATTTCGGAACGGGCGAACGAATCACCGGGAACGAAATCATTCTCGTAAGTTCGCCCATGTATTTGTCCTCAGGATTGCCATCGGCTCGCTGCACAGCGCTTCGCGTCCAACAAAGTTTCTCCATGGAGGATCGTTATGAATCCCGTCGAAACACTCGAAACCGGTAAAGCTGTTAATCCCCTGAAAGAGCTCCTGAAGTATGGCCAGTCCGTGTGGCTGGACTACATCCGGCGCAACCTGATCACGACCGGCGAGTTAAAACGACTGATTGAGGAAGATGGGCTGCGCGGCATGACCTCGAATCCCTCGATCTTCGAAAAGGCGATCGCGGGCAGCACCGACTACACCGACTTCCTGAATTCCCTGAAAGGCAAGACCGATCTCGACGCCAAGGCGCGTTACGAACTGCTCGCCATTCGCGATATCCAGGACGCGACCGACTTGATGCGTCCCGTGTACGACAGCGCCAACCACAAGGACGGCTTCGTCAGCCTCGAAGTTTCCCCATACCTCGCCAACGACACGCAGGGAACGATTGCCGAGGCGCGCCGCTTATGGAAAGCGGTCGGCCGCGACAACGTGATGATCAAAGTTCCGGGCACTGCCGAAGGCCTGCCGGCTATCCAGCAACTGGTCAGCGAAGGCATGAACATCAACGTAACGCTCCTGTTCGCGCAGGAAGTTTACGAACAGGTGGCCGAGGCCTATATTGCGGGCCTCGAACAGTTTGCCGCGAGCGGCGGCGATCTGAGCCGCGTCGCCAGCGTGGCCAGCTTCTTCATCAGCCGCATCGACACGCTGATCGATTCAATGATCAACGAGAAGCTGAAGTCTACCAATGACCCCGCGCAGCAAGCTCTGTTAAAGAGCATCCTTGGGAAGGTCGCGATTGCCAACGGGAAGCTGACCTACCAGAAGTACCTGCAGATTTTCAGCGGACCACGCTGGGAGGCATTGGCGAAGAAAGGCGCGCAGACTCAAAGAGTGCTGTGGGCCAGTACCAGCACCAAGAATCCGAACTACCGCGATGTTCTTTACGTCGAAGAATTGATCGGCAAAGACACCGTCAACACAATTCCGCCCGCGACCTTCGATGCATTTCGCGATCACGGCAAGCTTCGCGAGAGCCTTACCGAGAACATTGAAGCATCGCACGAAACCATGGAGGCGCTCCCCAAGGTTGGCATCTCCATGAAGGAAGTCACCGACAAACTGACCAAAGACGGCGTGAAGCTGTTTGCGGATGCGTTTGATCAGCTGCTGGCCGCCGTCGAGAAATCGAGCAGCAATCCCGTGGCGCCTCAGGTGAGTCGCCAGACCTACACTCTTCCTGCGCCCTTGGCGGCATCCGTAAAAACCGCCACCGACGATTGGCGCGCCAACGGCAAAGTCCGGCGCCTCTGGCAGCGCGATGCAACTTTATGGACCGGGACAGATGAAGCGGAATGGCTTGGCTGGCTCGGTATCACCGAAGACCAGCTTGCCCAGCACGAGAACCTCCGCAAGGTCGCTGAAGACGCGAAGAACGGCGGATTCTCCGATGTCCTGTTGCTCGGTATGGGCGGCTCCAGTCTCTGTCCGGAAGTCCTTCGCATGACCTATGGCAAGTTTGCCCGCTACCCGGAGCTTCACGTACTTGATTCCACGGATCCGGCACAGATCAAATCGTTCGACGACAAGATTGACCCCGCCAAGACACTTTTCATCGTCTCCAGCAAATCAGGCAGCACGCTGGAGCCCAACATTTTTAAACAATATTTCTTCGAACGCGTGAAACAAGCCATCGGCGCGGAAAAGGCCGGCAGCCGTTTCATTGCCATCACCGATCCCGGCTCCAAAATGCAGAAGGTGGCCGAGGCCGACAAGTTCCGGCACATCTTCTTCGGACTGCCCAGCATCGGAGGCCGTTACTCGGCGCTCTCAAACTTCGGCATGGTCCCCGGCGCCATATTGGGCATGGACACCAAGAAATTTCTCGAGCGCACCGAAGAGATGGTGCAGGCCTGCGCGTCGTGTGTACCGGTCGAAGCCAATCCCGGGGTGATTCTGGGATTGATCCTCGGCTCGGCCGCGAAGGCTGGCCGCGACAAGCTCACGATCATTACCTCACCCGGTATCCACGATCTGGGCGCGTGGCTCGAACAGCTGATCGCCGAATCCACGGGCAAGCAAGGCAAAGGAATCATCCCGGTAGATCGCGAAACCATTGGCGCTCCGGACGTGTATGGCAACGATCGCGTATTCGCCTACCTGCGGCTGGAATCCGAGCCCGAAGCACAGCAGGACGCCAAAGTTGCAGCGCTCGAGAAGGCAGGACATCCGGTCATCCGCATCTCGCTCACCGATACCTACGATCTCGGCCAGGAATTCTTCCGTTGGGAGATTGCCACGGCCGTAGCAGGTTCGATCATCGGCATCAATCCTTTCAACCAGCCCGACGTCGAAGCCAGCAAGATTGTGACTCGTAACCTGACCACCGAATACGAGAAGACTGGTTCCCTACCCAGCGAGAAACCGATTCTCGACAACAAGGGGGTCAAACTCTTCACCGATGATAAGAACGCCGCCGAACTCGCAAAAGCTGCCGGCTTTGAGAAATCCCTGACCGCCTACCTGAAAGCGCATTTCGGACGAATCAAGGCCGGCGATTATTTCGCGCTGCTCGCCTACATCCAGATGAACGACGAGCACGAAAAGCAACTGCAGGAGATGCGCCACTCGGTACGCGACAAGAAACACGTCGCCACCTGCCTCGGATTCGGTCCGCGTTTCCTGCATTCCACGGGGCAAGCCTACAAAGGCGGACCCAACTCTGGCGTCTTCCTGCAACTTACTTGTGACGACGCCAAGGATCTTCCGGTGCCCGGACAGAAGTACACGTTCGGAATCGTGAAAGCGGCGCAGGCGCGGGGCGACTTCCAGGTTCTGGCAGAACGCGGCCGGCGCGCGCTGCGCGTGCATCTCGGAGCCGATCTCGCTGCCGGCCTCCGTACCCTCCAGGCTGCCATCAAGGAAGCACTGGGCTAAATTTCACACGCGGTACCTCCCCGCCCGCACCGTATGCGTCACGAGCGCTGCGGGCGCGGGCACTTCTTTCTTAGGAGAACTTGCATGCAGCTGGGAATGGTTGGGTTGGGAAAAATGGGCGCCAACATGACGCGCCGCCTCATGCGTGGTGGTCACCAGGTAGTGGTTTCAGATCTGAGCGCCGAAGCGGTGAAGGGTCTCGCCGGGGAAGGCGCCGTTGCCTCCACCTCACTTCAGGATCTGGTCAGCAAGCTGAAAGCTCCCCGGGCCGTCTGGATCATGGTGCCCGCAGGCGGCCCGACCGAACAAACCGTTCAGAACCTCGCCCAGTATCTGCAGTCCGGGGACGCCATCATTGATGGCGGCAACTCATACTTCAAAGACGACGTCCGTCGCGCCAAGACCCTCAAAGAGAAGGGCCTGCATTACGTCGACGTCGGTACCAGCGGCGGTGTCTGGGGTATCGATCGCGGCTATTGCATGATGATCGGCGGTCCGAAACAAGCCGTGCAGCAGCTGGATCCGATCTTCAAAACCCTAGCGCCCGGAATCGGCAACATTCCGCGCACGCCCGGATTCGAGAAAATTGGCGGCACCGCCGAGCAGGGCTACATCCATTGCGGCCCATCCGGCGCCGGGCACTTCGTGAAGATGGTCCACAACGGAATCGAATATGGCATCATGCAGGCCTATGCGGAAGGCTTCGACATTTTCAAGAATGCCAACAGCCAGGAATTGCCCGAAGAGTTGCGCTTCGATCTCAAGTTGCCCGACATCGCCGAAGTTTGGCGGCGCGGCAGCGTGGTGAGTTCCTGGCTGCTTGACCTGACAGCCATGGCGCTCACAGAGAATCCGACCCTGGCTGAGTACAGCGGCTTCGTTCAGGATTCGGGTGAGGGACGCTGGACCATTCAGGCTGCCATCGACGAAGCTGTGCCCGTCGATGTGTTATCGGCTGCGCTTTTCGTGCGGTTCCGCTCTCGCCAAGAACACACGTTCGCGGAAAAGATGCTCTCTGCAATGCGCCAGAAATTTGGCGGACACGTGGAACCCAAGGCGGCGAAGAAACCAGCCTAGTCCGTCAAGCCTGGAGATCGGCGCTGTAAAAACGAAGGAATTATGGCCCAGACCGAAACTGCGCCCGCTACGACCGGGCAACCGATAGGAAGAAATGCCGACCCCTGCGTGATGGTGATTTTCGGTGCGTCGGGCGACCTGACCCGGCGCAAGCTGATCCCTGCCCTCTACAACCTCGCGAAGGCGCAACTTTTGTCCCGCGAATTCGCGGTAGTCGGCATTTCGCGCAGCCCCATGTCTTCGGAGGACTATCGCAAGAGAGTCTCCGAAGACATGAAGAAGTTCGCCACCGGAGATGTCGATCCCGATCTATGGGAGTGGTTCGAACGTCGGATTTTCTACATGTCCGGTAACTTCGACGAGAAAGAAACCTACGGACGAATCAAAGAGCAACTTGTAAAGATCGACAAAGATCTCTCCACACAGGGCAACTACTTCTACTACCTTGCCACCACACCTGACGCTTTCGGGCCCATTGTTGAGAGCCTCGCCGAAGCCGGACTCATGCATCAGGACGGCGGTCACTGGCGGCGCGTCATTATCGAAAAGCCATTCGGTCATGATGTCGAAAGTGCCCGCGCCTTGAATCAGCAACTTCTCAAGGTCGCCGACGAAAAGCAAATTTACCGCATCGATCACTACCTCGGAAAAGAAACCGTCCAGAACATCCTGGCGTTTCGCTTCGCGAATGGCATCTTCGAGCCCATCTGGAACCGCCGCTACATCGATCACATCCAGATCTCTGTGGCCGAAACGGTCGGTGTGGAAAAGCGCGGCGGCTATTACGACACGGCCGGCGCCTTGCGCGATATGGTTCCCAACCACATCATGCAGCTCATCACGCTCACCGCGATGGAACCGCCGGTATCCTTTCGCGCGGATGCCGTGCGCGACGAGCAATCGAAGATCCTGCACGCGATTCAGCCGCTCAGCGCCGAGGAAGTCCTGACCCGCACCGTACGCGGCCAGTACGGGGAAGGCGTCTCCGGCGGACAGCATGTGCCAGCCTATCGGGCCGAGCCCGGAGTGCCGCCGGATTCAAAGACCGAAACTTTCGTCGCCATGAAGCTGGCGATTGACAACTGGCGTTGGGCGGATGTTCCCTTCTACCTGCGCACCGGAAAGCGCATGCCGATGCGCAACACCCATATCGTGATCCAGTTCCGCCGCGCACCCTTCGTCCTGTTCCGCGACACGCCGGTTGAAAACCTGATGCCGAATCAGCTCGTGTTGCACATTCAACCCGAAGAAGGCATCTCGCTGCGTTTTGCCGCCAAGGCGCCGGGCGCGCAAATGCGCCTGGGCACGGTCGACATGAACTTCGAGTATGCAGACTACTTCGGAGTGCAGTCGAGTACTGGATATGAGCGTTTGCTGCACGATTGCATGATCGGCGATCAAACTCTGTTTCAGCGCGCCGATATGGTCGAAGCCGGCTGGTGTGTGGTCAGCCCGGTGCTCGATGTATGGCGCGCCCTGCCACCGCGGAACTTTCCAAACTACGCGGCAGGAGCCTGGGGTCCGAAGGATGCCGACGAGCTGCTGGAACGAGACGGCCGTCGTTGGAGAAATTTCGAAAAATGATTCTGGCCGGGGATATCGGCGGCACCAACGCCCGCCTCGCATATTTTCAGTCGCAAAATGGACATCTTTCGCTGGCAGCGGAGGGAGTGTTCCCCAGCCGCGAACATCGCGGGCTTGACGAGATTGTCGCCAAGTTCGTCGACTCGCAGAGTGGACCTCCCGACGTCGCCTGCTTCGGAATTGCGGGACCAGTCCGCAACGGCAAAGTAGAGACCTCCAACTTGCCTTGGACCGTCGAAGCCTCCCGTCTTGCGAGCGAACTCAAACTCCCCTCCGCCATGCTGATTAACGATCTCGAAGCAAATGCATGGGGAATTCCAAGCTTGTCCGAAGACGATCTGGTGGCTCTGAATCGCGTAAAGGGCGTGCCAGTGGGCAACCAGGGCGTGATCTCGGCAGGCACCGGCCTTGGAGAAGCTGGCCTCTACTGGGACGGTAAGGGCTTCGACGTGTTCGCCTGCGAAGGCGGCCACTGTGATTTCGCGCCGCGCATTGAACTGGAAATTGAACTCTTGCGTTACCTGGCGGCCCGCTTTGGCCACGTCAGCTACGAGCGTATCGTCTCCGGTCCGGGCCTGGTCAACGTCTATCGCTTCCTGCGCGATACCGGTCGCGGTGAAGAATCCCCGTGGCTTACCGAAGAGCTTGCGCACAACGATCCGGCAGCGGTGATTTCCCGCAACGCGGTTGCAGGAAAAAGCGTGCTCGCCGAGCATGCTCTGGATCTCTGGATTTCGATTTACGGAGCCGAGGCCGGCAACCTCGCCCTGAAGCTGATGGCGACCGGAGGCATCTACCTGGGCGGAGGCATCGCGCCAAGGCTCATCGCAAAACTTTCCGGGACGCTCTTCATGCAAGCCTTCGTTTCCAAGGGCCGCATGCAGCCGTTACTGGAATCAATCCCCGTGCGCGTGATCACGAATGACAAGATTGCCCTGTATGGAGCCGCGCGCTACGCCGTCGCCAAAGGCATACAGCAACATTGAGGAGAGCATGAGCGGCCAGCCTGACATTCGGGTTTTCGAAGATCCCCAATCATTGTTCGAAGGCGCGGCTGAGGAATTCGCCAGCCAGACCACCGCCGCAGTGCGCTCCCGTGGACGCTTCACGGTCGCACTCTCGGGAGGTTCCACCCCAAGAAGTCTCTACAGTCTCTTGGCCACCAGGGCTTCTCTTCCCTGGGACAAAATCTATTTCTTTTTCGGCGATGAGCGTCACGTGCCACCCGACAATCCTGAGAGCAACTATCGGATGGCGCGGGAATCCTTGCTTTCAAAAGTCCCTATACCTCCTGAAAATATATTTCGAGTCCCCGCTGAGAATCCTGACGCGAACAAAGCTGCCGAAGCCTATCAGCAAACCCTTCGCACGTTTTTTAATACGGCCCCGGGGAGTTTTCCGCGCTTTGACATGATTCTGCTCGGCATGGGTCCCGACGGACACACCGCGTCGTTGTTTCCCGGCACTGCTGCCTTGCAGGAGAAAGCCCGCTGGGTCGTGTCGAATTGGGTGGAAAAGTTTAAAACGGATCGCCTCACGCTAACACTGCCCGTGCTGAACAACGCGGCGGTCGTCATGTTTCTGGTAAGCGGGCAGGACAAAGCAGGCATTCTGAAGGAGGTGCTCGAGGGCACGCAACCCGGCGAACATCTTCCTTCAAAACTGATCAAGCCTTCAAACGGTGAATTGATCTGGATGGTGGATCGGGCTGCGGCTACCCAACTGTCTGGTTCGTCCTAGGCAGCGCTTCGCCAGTCGGCAATTTCCTTCAAACCGTCTCCCAACGTATGCGCGAACAGCCGGACCATGTGCCGCGAGTGTTCGAACTCGTGGATGTCGGCCCAGACTTCGGCCTGCCACGGTTGCTCGTGTACGGCCGATTCTCCGCAGGTGGCGCAGCGGGTATGAAGCTTAACAGCCGGACCGCTTGGGCTCGGCACCGCAACTGGCCCTTCAGGCAGTTCTACGAAAATGCACCGGACTTCTTCGATTTCCTCGTTCGCCCCAATCAGGTGTTCATAGCGCAGCAGATATCCAAAACCCAGTTTGCGGGCCTCCGCCTCAGCTTCGATGCGGGTGTGGAATGGCCCATATTCGGCCCGCAACTGATCCGTAGAGTCGCAAGCCATCCAGAAGGTTTCCTTGTAAGCCATTGCCAGCCTCGCCCGCGCGATAGGTTTTGGAACAACCGTTCCAGAGGGGACTCAAAGAACGTCGTTCCCCTTTTGTGCAATTCATGGGCCGGATAATCGACGAAGGTAAGACTTTGCGTGCGCAGCGATTTTCAGCAGTTATCTATTAGGCCGGGAACGTGTGCAATTGCAATAATTTGCAGCAAGTTCCTGCAATTTTGCCCGGTCCTATTCCCACCAATCCACTGACCGTGGGATCTGGTGGCGTGAACTCTGTGGATTCAGTCCAGAAGGTCGAGATCAGAGCGTCCAGTAACCCAGGCCGCGGAGCAGCGGGCTTCCTCGCCCGTCGGACGCCCACACGCCCGCCCTTCGATCCATAACGCACCGGAGATCATTGTCGTAGTGCTGCAATCTCGGATCCGCTGACCGAATACCTTTCCCGCCCTCTTAGCCTCTGGCCGCAACGTCGGCTTGAGCGGCCTCTCCAGGCACATCCACCGCGATGCCCGGAGAGACCGCCCGGCTTTCCCGCATGGTACCTGGCACGCGGGCGCGCTAACTTACAGTTGTTTCACTTTCCCGCATAAGCCACAGCCGCGGTCTCCACTGGAATCGAGACCTCACCTTCCGTGGCAGCTGCTCGCTTCGAAGCCCAGTCGGCACCTCCGTGGCTGGCGACGTAAAGAGCCAGTTCGAGCCGGCTCCATACACCAAGCTTGTCGAAAGCGGTGCGCAGGTAATTTTTGATCACCTGTTCGGTAGTGCCGACGATCTTCGCAATTTCCCGGTTGGTGAGACCTTCCCATACCAGGGTCGTCACCTGAATCTCCTTGGCAGTTAACTGATCCCTTGGCTGCATTGTTCCATCTGCTCCGTGGCAAATACTGCGGTGGCCAGCTTGACGCGCTTGCGGCCCGCGGTGATTCCCGCGCGCAAGAACAGAGTGCGCAGGTGTTGTTTGACGGTGCGTGGACTGATATGAAGGCTCCCAGCGATTTCCTTGTTGCCGCAGCCTTGGGCGAGAAGGAGGAGGACCTCTTGGTCGCGGGGCGTGATCTTGACCGCATCCAGATTGATCATTGCCACTACCTCTTGGGGCGTATGTGCCGCACCGCAACAGATAGCACGTCTTTCGCCAATTCTTCGCCGCCTGGAGCGTTTGGACTAGAACCAATGATTTCGCGGACTTAACGAAACCGCGTGTACTGCGGCCAAAAATCCGCTCCCATTTCGGGCGAAAATCGATGCGCTGTCAGCCCGAATTCGGCAGGTGGATTAAAAGCAATTCATCTCCCCGGCTGTTGAGGGATTTTCTCGCGTCCGCGCGAACATTTCCTCTCTACGCTCGATGTGCAGAAGATTACGGCTTTCGGTTCAACTTATCCCGGAACTCATGATGCGACCGCCGGGTCAACACTGATCTTCAGTTCGACTCGCTTCCTTAGTCGGCGTTTACAGGGGGGCGGCGATGCGACAGAGCCCTTCCCGGCAAGGAATGGCCCGCCCGTGCAATTCCGTTTGGAGCAGCAATTGCACTACAATGGGCGCTGAAAGCCCTTTGCCTGCTCTAAAAGGGGGCACCTTGGAACGGTAATGACCGCAGCCTTCAGCAAGAGTGGCGGCCCTGTACTTGACGAAGCAACTTTCCAAAAGTTGCTGGCGGCGGCGTACGTCTTGCAGGAACATCACGACCAAACCAAGCCTGCGACCCCAGCCGAGACGAAAGCCGAGAACTCAGACACCGATTCCGATACCAGCATCCTGGCGCAGATTGTCGAAACGCAACACGAGATTCAATCCAATCACCTCGACCTTGACGGCACGACCAGCGTGGTGATGGAACGCATTGTGAGGATCACCGGCGCGCAGGGTTCGGCAATTGGCATCCTTGAAGCAGGCATGCTGCACTATCGCGCAGCCCGCGGAGTTCTGATCGGGCAAGTGGGAAAGACTGTAAGGCCCGAAGCCGCCCTTTCTTCGTCGACGCTTCTGCATGACATGATCCTGCGCTGTCCTGACGCGGGCACGGATTTTCGCGTGAATCCCGAAATTACCAAGCGCCTCGGCATTGCATCGTTCATCTCCGTGCCGGTTCTTCATAATGGCAAGACCGGGGGGGCGCTCGAACTGGCGTTTGCGAAGCCCGACGCATTCCACGATCAGGATGTGCGGACCTGCCAGCTGATGGCGGGTCTGGTTACCGAGACGCTGACGCACACGGCAGAGGAAGAGTGGCGCAAAGGCGTCGCCGCCGAGCGCGCCTCGATGCTGGAAGTTCTGGAAAAGATCAAACCCCAATTGGCACGGCTCGCCAACAGTCCTGATTCGTCGCTCGCGCTTTCAAAAGACCAGTCCGAAACGGCGGAGTCCCTGCTCGCAGAAGCCCCCTGTCAAAACTGCGGAAATGAGTTGGCCGCAGGCGAAGTCTTTTGCGGATCGTGCGGGACCTCTCGGGCTGCGGTTCCGGGAAAGGATTTGCAGAGCAAGTGGGCGACGTTGTGGAACTTGAAGCAAGCCACCGAAGGCGCTGTGCCCGAAGAGGCTGCAGATTCCAACCAACAATCGTCAGCACTCGATACCCCGGAAACCAGGACCGACCAGCTCGAAGCCAGCGATAGTGTGACCCGACAAATCTCGGAATCTTCGCTTCTCGAGACGAGCAACGATTCCCTCGCATCCTCCGGGAACAAAACAGATGGGTTGACTGCGCCTGAGCCTACCGACCACGCGCTGGTTCCAGCGCCCACGGCCAAAGTCGAATCGCGAGTCTGGCTGCGATCCATTGCCGTTTCGCCGCCTGCTGTTCAGCTCCGGGGATTCTGGCAGAAGGCAAAAGTGTTCGCGCGTACCCATCGCGGGGATCTTGCCTTGGGAGCTTCGTTTGTTCTGTTCTTGATCACGATTATCTGGGCCGTCTCGGTCGATCATTCGACCACGTCGGCCGCCACGGGTGCAGCCACGCCCCCCGTAGCCGGAGCCCAGGCGAAACCCAAACGGAAGCAGCTTCCCTCCCCACCCAAGCTCGGTTTCTTCGAAGAGCTTCTCGTAAACATGGGCTTGGCCGAGCCTCCACCTGCCCCTTCCTACAGCGGCAATCCGAACATTCCCGTCTGGGTCGACATTCACACCGCCCTGTATTACTGCCCGGGCACAGACCTCTATGGCAAGACGCCCCAAGGTAAGATTGCCAGCCAGCGGGATGCTCAGCAGGATCAGTTTGAACCCGCCTCCCGTAAGGTCTGCGACTGATTTGTGGACCATGAATTTTCTTTAGAACATACAGGGTTTTCCTCAGAGTAGGATTTGACAACCGGCTCGCGCGGGAGTGGAATTATCCTGAGAGTGCTTCGGGAGAAACATTCGTGCCACAATCGCAGGAAAAGACCCCGGAACCGGAAACTGAGCTTCCCAATCCGGAGTTGAATCCTCTTCTGAACCCCACCCTGGGTCGTCATCTAGGACGTTGGGCCCAGGTTTACTTCACCAGTCCACCGGAGAAGCGCGAAGAAGCGGTCGGCGAGTTGCTGCGCGAATTGCAGGGTCAGCCTGCCGGCGTGCAGGACACGCCGAAGGCCGAGCCGGATCACCCCGTCATCACCCACTCCCAACCTCTCGAAACGATTCGCATTGTTGAGGCGGTTGTGGCCGAACCACCCGTTTACCAATGCTCAGCCTGCGGACACGTCCACACCAGGCCTCAACGCTTCTGTGGTATGTGCGGGGCATCTCTTGAGGCGGAGCCAAAGACGACAGAGACGTCATTGACGCCGCTCGCCCGGGAACCGATTCTCACTCATACCGAACTTGCAAGTTTTTCTCCTGCGCATGAATCGATGCCTGCTGCGGACGACACCTTTTCCGATATCCGTTGGCTTCGTGAGAAAGGCCTGAGCGGTGAATCCGGATCCTCCTGGCGGCCGCGTTATGCGCCCGCGATCATTGCCGTGTTGGCGATTGGAGTTTTGTTTTACGCACAAACGCGTCCACAACGAGGTCCCACTGCGCAAAGTCAGCAGTCCGCGAACAGCGCGCCAGGCACCCCGCAGAATCCAGCGCAGTCCCCGACCGAAACACCTGCGCCCACTCTGCCATCCGCGAATGCGCCCTTAAAGACCACGGATCATTCCTCGGAACGTGCCTCCGCGAGTGCGGCCACCGCACCGTCGACGCTAGACACGAAGGCCTCCCACCCGGTGCCGGCAGAACCGGCTGGGAATGACAGGCCAGAAGCTGCAGCAAAACAGACAGCTGGCGAGCCTGGTCCATCGCCTCGTGCCACTGCCTCCGGCGCCACGAAAACTTCTCCGCCCGTGGCCGAGCCGCCGGCACCTGCGTCGGTCCCGAACGCGCTGAACGGCGCCGCAGAGTTGGCGATGGCCGAAGATTTCCTGAATGGCAGAACCCATCCCCGCAATAGCGCAGAAGCCGCCAAGTATCTTTGGCGTGCCGTTGGCAAAGAGAATCCCTCTGCGATTCTCTTGCTTTCAGATATGTATCTGGTGGGCGATGGTGTGCCGAAGAGTTGCGATCAGGCCAGATTGCTTTTGAGTGCCGCGTCCCGGAAGGGTGTACCCCAAGCAGCTGACAAGCTTCGTGATCTTCTGAGATCTGGCTGCCCGAAGTAGCGGGCAGCCCCTCTCTGCGCCAATCGTTCCGCGCTTAAACCTCAGTGGTGATGCGTTTCTGCAGGTGAATCTCCCAATCCCAGGATGCTGTGCTCCCAGGCTTCAGGCTGATCATGCTCGGGCGACGGTTTCGAATCTTCTAGCCTCGTACCAGAGAGCGAGCTCAACTCGATTCCAGAGTCCAAGCTTGTCATAGATGACTCGGAGGTAGTTTTTAACGACGTGTTCGGTGGTTCCGATTTCGTCAGCAACCTCTTTATTCTTGAGTCCTTGGGCAACGAGTTCAATGACTCTACTCTCTCGTTCACTGGGGATTCGCTTTCCGTAACGTTCGCCTCCAAACATAACTGCCTCCGATACAAGAGTGTTGCGAGTTTTACTCGCTTGATACCGCTCGTAATTCCAAATCGCAGGAACAACCGGTTAAAGTGTGCCTTCACGGTTCTTCGAGCCATATTGAGTTGCCGAGCGATTTCGTCGTTATCGCAGCCTTGTAACAGCAGCTCGACAATCTGCTGTTCGCGCTGCCCCAGACGTATGGGCCTTTCGCTCATTGAGTTCCCCCTCAAATGTGCTTTGTGACCGTACGATCGCCCCGAGATCGGTGTTCTGAACGACGGAACAACCTGCCCGTTCACTGGTTTAAGTTGTGGTGAGCTTCTTATTGATTTTCATAGCACTCACTTTGCCAACTTTCCCAATGCAGCACTCTCAGGCGAGGCTTTGCGTCTTGGTCGATGGCTTCCGAAAACAGCTCAGGCTGTGGAAATCATCTCGAAGCCGCCGAATTTTGAGTACGAAAGTTTTGGGTTCGGGGAAATTCCAAGTCCGCCGTGCCCTATGAGATCTTCCCCAACTCCCTCATAGAAAACGTCTTTGCAGCCCCAGCCGAACTCTCGAAGTTTACGTTTACTCAAAGCGGACCTCCGGGCAACACTGTAGTGAGAACGACCCCAGTCTTTCCCTGAGTGCAGAAACTTTTCTTGAATTTTTCTTGAGGATTCTGCCTAGTATCACGACGGTAAGGTCAAGACCTTAGGATAAAAGTGCACGTGCCTGTAAGCCGAGTGGAACCATTTACACTCGTTTACAACTCGGCAAATACCACGATGGACGGCCAGTTCGAAGGATTGCGAGGCGGAACAACATCTGTCCTCTCGCTACTCACTCCTCCGTGACTCGCGGCCATGTTTTTCGACGAGAATCCCCGATTTTCTGCTTCGTTCCCGGGAAAGCGCATCTCAGAAGCGAAATTAAGAATTTCCGCGCCAAGGGCATCCCGTAACCCATTCGTTATCAATTAGATACTCGATAAATGTTTGAATTACCAAGGTACCCTCACTGCCATCGGGGGTATGACGAAACCAGCGAAGAATGGCCCCACGCTCACGTAGTATCTAAGCAAAGAGAAAGCTACAAATACTGCGCGCGAAGAATCCGCACACCGCGCTTTACGCAGTGAAGGAGAAAGGCTCGCAATCGTGAGCAACGGGACCGACATTCCATCTCGCATCGACGGCGCTCTTGAGCGCACACCGCTGGTGAGTGTGGTCGTCCCGGCCTACAATGCGGCGCCCTTTATCGGAGCTACCCTCGACTCGGTTTTTGCGCAAACCTTCACGGACCTGGAAGTCCTTGTTGTGAACGACGGCTCCCCTGACACACCTGATTTGGAAATTGCCCTGGAGCCTCGGCAATCGCGAATTCGCTATAGCCGGCAGGAAAATCGCGGTCCAAGCAGTGCCCGCAACGCAGGCATCCGTGCGGCGCGGGGGAAGTATGTCGCTTTCCTCGACAGCGACGATTTCTGGCTTCCTCACCATCTGGCGAAACAGGTGGAGCATTTGCAGGCCGACTCGTCCCTGCAAATGGTTTATGCCAACGGACTGTTTTTGCGGGGCGACGTTCCGGCGGGAATTTTGTTCGACACGTCTCCGCAATCCCTGCCTATTGATCTCGATTGCCTATTGCACGAACGATCTACGGTAATTACATCTTCTGTGGTCGCGCTGCGGCAGGCGATCGTTAACGTTGGAATGTTCGACGAACAATTCAGGCGCGTTGAGGATTATGACCTTTGGCTGCGGCTGGTGCAGTCCGGCGGCCGGATATCCTTTACACGAGAGATTCAGATTCGTCACCGGCAAGCGAATGGCTTGGCCGCCAACTGGAAACTCATGCGCCGAGCTCTTATCGAGGTTTACGAAAAGCATTTAGCGTTGGGTACATTGAACGAGCAACAAGCTGGTTTCGTCCGCCAAAAAATTCACAGCATTTGCATGGCAATCGACTTTCAGGACGCCAAGCAAGCGCTCCTCGAAGGGCAGTTTTCAGCCGCTTTAGAGAGTGTGCAAAAGGTGCAAACCTCAGACCCGAGTTGGAAATTGGCCCTCGCGCAGATCGGGCTTCGGCGCTTCCCTCGCCTGCTGCAATCGCTGTATCGCATCCATCTCAGACGGCTCCAGCAGCAATATCGCGACCGCAACGCGCGGTCCCTCAAAAAAGTAGGATTCGACGGCCTGGCCCCGAATACCGAGACGTTCGGAGACCCGACTCTCACATGAACGACAAACCATTGACCCCTTGTCACAAGCGCCGCAAGACAAAGAAAGTGCCGGCGAAAACAGAAATGCCTTTGGAGCTTCGTCCTCGATGATCTACGGAATCAAGACGGTAGTGAAGTACGCATTGGGAATTGATGTGGCCGGACGCAATTTTGCGGTTTACGCGGACGACACCTTTGTTGTGTCTTACCCGCGCTCCGGAAACACCTGGACACGCTTTCTGATCGCCAATCTGGTGCATGCGGACAAAGACGTAAGCTTCACCAACATCGAGAAGCTGATTCCCGACACCTCCTCGCAGTCGAACCAAGCACTCAAAAGGACTGCGCGGCCCCGCATCATTAAGACGCACGAATACTTCGATCATCGCTACCCGAAAATCATCTATATCGTACGGGACCCGCGCGACGTGGCTCTTTCCTATTACGATTTTCAGCGTAAATACAGGCAAATTGACGATCAATATCCGCTCGAACGGTACGTGGACGACTTCGTGAACGGCAAATTGATATCCATCGGGTGGGGTACCTGGGGCGAAAACGTTGCCAGTTGGATGTTTACGCGCGGCAAGCAAAAGAATTTCCTCCTGCTGCGGTACGAGGACATGATGCGAGACACGGCCAGCGAATTGGCGCGCATCGCGGAATTTCTGGGAATTGATCCCTCCCGAGAGCGCCTACAGCGGGCCATCACCCGCAGCTCAGCCGATCACATGCGCGCCCTGGAAAAGCTGGAAGCGGATAAGTGGGTCGCCACCAAGAACCGTCGCAAAGATATCCCGTTCGTTCGGGTCGCCAAGTCAGGAGGCTGGCATACTGCCCTGCCGGCAAGCTGTGTCCGACAAATTGAGGCCGCCTGGGGCGATCTGATGAACACTCTCGGATACGAAATCGCAACTGCTCGCGTAACCGAGCCGGTGCGCTGAAATCAAGATCCATGCCAACCCTGAATAACATGCGCTCTCGGGAACACCCTGCCGATTCTGCCAGCCAACGCACATCGCGAAGGCGAGCCAGAGCCGAGGTTCAAGGAACCCCCAGCTGATGCGGAAGATCGAAATTCTCAAGAATGTCAGTTCCAGCTGGTTCAGCCTGGGCGTCAACATCCTCGTGGGCGTCTTCTTGTCGCCTTTTATTCTCCATCGACTGGGCGACACCGCTTACGGCATCTGGATCCTGATCTTTTCGGTGACGGGCTACTACGGTCTTTTTGATCTCGGCATCCGTTCCTCAGTCGTTCGTTACGTCTCGACCTACACGGCAACCGGGGATCAGGAAGGCCTGGCCAAGCTGATCAATACCAGCCTGGCCACCTATACCGCCATCGGCGCCGTGGCGATGGTAGTCACCCTGTTAGGCAGCTTGTTCGTCGATCAGCTGTTTCGCATTCCCACGGCCTTCCTGGGAACCGCACGCCTTTTATTCCTGATGGTGGGAACGGCCGTCGCGCTGGGATTCCCAAGCGGCGTTTTTGGCGGAATTCTGGAAGGCTTGCAGCGATTTTATTTTGTCAACCTCACCAACGTCATCTCCACTCTGCTGCGCGCGGCGCTCATCGTTTTCGTGTTGCATCGGGGCTACGGATTGTTGACCGTGGCTGCCATTACAGTTGTTCTCCCGCTCATCAGCTCGTTGGCGCGCGCCTTCATTGCCCTGCGTGTGCTGCCGGTTCGTTTTGGCTGGACCTACGTCGACCGGAAGGCTTTTCGTGAGATTGCGAACTATAGCGCGGTAAGTTTCCTGCTCATGATCGGCTACAAGCTGCGTTACAAGACTGACGAAATCGTGATCGGCACATTCCTGTCAGTCACTGCCATCACATATTTTTCAATTGGTGACCGCCTGCTCGATTACGCGGGTGAGTTGGTGGGCAGCCTCGCACAATTGTTCGTACCCATGGCTGGACAATCCCACGCTAAGGGGGACACGAATCAACTGCGCACAATCTGGATCGCCGGAAACCGCGCCTGCGCGCTGATCATTTTTCCGATCACCGCCGTCCTGGTCATCCTGGGCAAATCCGTTATCACTGCATGGGTGGGCGCAAAATACGTGGCTGCCAGCTACCCCGTGCTGGTGGTACTCGCGATACCCATGATGTTCACGCTCGCTCAGGGCGCCTCTGCGCGCATCCTCTACGGGATGGCGAAACACCGCACCCTGGCATGGGTCACGTTGATGGAAAGCGTGACCAACTTGATCCTGAGCATCGTGCTGATCCGCCCGTTTGGTATCGTCGGGGACGCGTTTGGAACGGCCATCCCATTGATGTGCACGTCGCTGGTTTTCATGCCTCGCCACATGTGCCGGCTTCTCGGGGTACGCATCGGCACTTATCTTCGGGAAGCCTACACTCTGCCTCTGCTTCTCACGCTGCCGCTGGTAGCGACGCTTCTGCTGATGCGCAGCTGGTTTTTCGCGCACAACTATTTTCAAGTCGCCTTGCAGATCCTGATTGGCTTCTTGCCTTATGGTCTGGGTCTGTTATGGGCAACCTGGACGAAGCGCGCGTGGCGAGTCGGCGAGTTGTCGGTCGCGCCCCCGGACGAGGTCGCCGTTGCTTTCATCGATACTGTTCAGGGAGAACCATAATCGATATGCCGAGAGCTCGAATTTTCCGGAACCTCCAGGGCGGCACGCCGTCCTCGAACGGCAACAGCGAAACGGGAAGATTAATGTCGGGTGGAGTCCGGTATGTAACAATAAAACATCAACGATTTTCGTAATTGGTGAGGCTCACGGGCAGTGCAGCATCCGCAACTGGACACCTCAGAGGCGGGATGAATTGTGAGCAAGTTTTTTGGCCGGACTTGGTGCCGGCACAATCCAAAAATAACAGGAACCCAGGAGGTTCACGGATTTGACTACCAGCCATCTTATTGCCCCGCACGGCGGGGAATTGATCAATCTCATCGTTGATTCAGCCCGCGCGGCCGAACTCAAGGGCCACTCCAAAGAATGGCCGTCGTGGGACCTCACAGGCCGCCAGGTGTGTGACGTGGAATTGCTGCTTAGCGGCGGTTTCTCTCCCTTGCGCGGCTTCATGAATCGCGCGGACTACGAGGGAGTCTGCAACCACATGCGGCTGAAAAGCGGCGTGCTGTGGCCGATGCCGATCACGCTCGACGTCACCGAGGAGTTCGCCAAGTCGTTGAAGCCGGGCAGCAGCAAAGTGGCGCTGCGCGATGGTGAGGGCGTGATGCTCGCCGTCTTGAACGTCGAGGACGTGTGGCAGCCCGACCATTCTGCGGAAGCCAAGAGCGTCTTCGGAACCACCAGTAAGGCGCATCCGGGAGCCGACTATGCCATCAACAAGGCGAATCCATGGAACGTCGGCGGAACCCTCGAAGGCCTGCAGGGCCCTTCGCATTACGATTTTCGTTCCTTGCGTCTCACCCCGGCGGAACTGCGTGCAGAATTCGCGCGCTTGGGCTGGCGTCGCATCGTTGCTTTTCAAACTCGCAATCCCATGCATCGTGCGCACCAGGAACTCACTTTCCGCGCGGCTAAGCAGGTGGAAGCAAATCTGCTCATTCATCCCTCGGTTGGGATGACCAAACCGGGAGACGTGGACTACTTCACGCGCGTGCGCTGCTATCAACTTCTTCTGAACAAATACCCCCAAGGCACGGTGAAGCTCTCCTTGCTGCCGCTGGCCATGCGCATGGGCGGACCCCGCGAAGCAATCTGGCACGGCCTGATCCGCAAGAACCATGGCTGCACGCACTTCATTGTCGGACGCGACCACGCGGGTCCGGGCAACGACACTGACGGCAAGCCCTTCTATGGTCCGTACGATGCGCAAGAACTTTTCAAGAAGCACGAGTCCGACATCGGCGTCACCATGGTTCCCTTTAACATGATGGTCTACCTCGAAGATCAGGACAAATACGTTCCCGACAATGAGGTGCCGAAAGATTCGCGCGTCCTGAATATTTCCGGAACTGAACTGCGCCAGCGGTTGAACGAGGGCCGCGACATTCCCAGCTGGTTCACGTATCCGGAAGTAGTCCAGGAATTGCGAAGGAGCTATCCGCCGCGGCACAAGCAGGGCGTGACGATCTTTTTCACGGGTCTATCAGGTTCCGGTAAGTCGACCATCGCCAATGTCCTTCTCACCAAGTTCCTCGAGACCGGAGGCCGCCCCGTAACTATTCTTGACGGCGATCTGGTCCGCAAGCATCTATCTTCCGAGCTTGGGTTCTCCAAAGAACATCGCGACATCAACATCCGGCGCATCGGATACGTCGCGTCGGAGATCACCAAGAATGGCGGGATCGCCATCTGTGCGCCCATCGCTCCCTATGAAGCAACGCGCAAGGCAGTGCGGGACATCGTCGAACCGGTGGGCGGGTTCGTCCTGGTGCACGTCGCGACTCCGATTGAAACGTGTGAGCAACGGGATCGCAAAGGCTTGTATGCCAAAGCTCGGGCCGGAATCGTTAAGGAGTTCACCGGCATCTCTGATCCCTATGAAGTTCCGTCAAAGGCGGAGGTCGTAATCAATACGGCCGAGCTTTCTCCAGAAGAAGCTGCCCAGGAAATCATCCTGCACCTGGAACAGCAGGGCTTCATCGGAGCGCAGTAGCGAGCAGAACGCAAGTGCGAATGGACCTGGAATCCAAATGCCGCTGATTGCCGCCAAAATTCTGGTGGGCTTTTGTGTCGGCACTTTGATCGGCCTGACCGGGCTGGGCGGCGGCGTGTTGCTGCTGCCCATCCTGATCTTCGGCCTGCGCGTGCCCGCCATCGTGGCCGTCGGGTCCGACGCGCTTTTCAACTTCTTCACGAAAATTCCTGCCAGCCTTGTTCACCTGAGAAAAGGCACCGTCCGCCGCAAGGTGGTCGTGGCCCTAGCGATCGGCAGTGTTCCGGGTTCGGCGGCGGGAGTTGCCTACCTCACTCACCTTCGCCATCTATACGGAGATGGCGTCAACAGCGTCATCAAACTGGCGATCGGCATCCTGCTGGTCTGTATACCAATCCTGCTGATGTTCCAGACGCGCATCGAAGAGCGCATGGTGAATCGCTCCCCAACCCTGAAATCTTTCGCGGGGATGACAATTATTGGATTGGGTTCCGGCTTTCTGGTGGGCATGACCTCGGTGGGCTCAGGCAGCATCATCATGATGATGCTGTTGCTATTCTACAGCTACCCGCCCAAGGTGAACGTTGGAACCGACATTGTGCATGCGGTGGTTTTGACGGGCGTAACGGGCTTCCTCCATTTCCGGCTTGGCAACGTGGATCCCAGCCTCGTGTCCGCGCTGTTGGTGGGCTCGATCCCTGGAGGCTTAGTGGGATCGTATCTCAGCACGCGGGTTCCGGTGGTCTGGCTGCGCCGCATCCTCTGCGCCATACTTTTGATCACCGGTGCCCGCATGATTTGGGCCTGATCTCGAATCGACTCCAAAGGACCTGATGACCTCCGCTTACCACGAAATTCTGAAGCGCATCGAAGCTGCCATCGGCGATGCCCGCGCCATCTTTGCCCGCTTTACCCCAGGCGCCATCGACGCCGAGTTCAAGGCGGGGCACGATCCCGTCACCGAGGCTGATCGCGCCATCGACACTGTGCTGCGCCAGAACCTGCTGGGCGACGGCGAAGGCTGGCTCTCGGAAGAAAGTGTCGACGATCTTTCTCGACTGGGAAAAACCCGTGTGTGGGTTGTCGATCCCCTCGACGGGACGCGCGAGTTTGTAAAGGGGATTCCGGAGTTCTGCGTTTCGATTGGATACGTGGAGGACGGACGCCCGGTGGCCGGCGGAATTCACAATCCCGCGACCAACGAGACTTTCATCGGCTCGGTAGACACCGGGGTTCTCTACAACGGCAAGCCTGCCCAACCAAGCCAGCGCGCCCTCCTGCAGGGAGCGGTGACGCTTGCCAGTCGCAGCGAGGTGAAGCGCGGTGAATGGAAGCCGTTCGAAAATGGCCCGCTCCAGATTCGTGCGATGGGATCGGTGGCCTACAAGCTGGCACTCGTGTCGGCTGGACTGGCTGACATCACCTTTACGCTAACTCCGAAAAACGAGTGGGATGTCGCGGCCGGCGCTGCGCTGGTCCTGAGCGCGGGCGGCTTTGTCGCGACCTTAAATGGGTCTCCTTTTACCGCCAATAACCGGAATCCCCTATTATCCGGGTTGATCGCAAGCGGCCCGCACTTGCGCAATGATCTGCTCACGTTGCTGGAGCCGCATTTGAATTCCGCCGCGCAGCGTTCCGACAAGTAGCTTTTCTGCCGCGCGAATCCGTACACTTCACCGAGTGAGCACGGCACTCTGTGGCTGGGGAACTTCTTCCACCGGATCTCCCTCCAGACAAACACGCTCCCAGATCTCCAGGTTCAAGAGACGCCAGATGCGATTGCCATGATCCCGCGTACCAGCGCGGTGTTCGGCAAACAAGTTCCTGACGGCGTCGGGCCGGAAGTATCCCCGATCCATCGTGCGTGGGTCGAGCAGCATCTTCTCCAACTGGTCCAGTTGCTCGCCGCCCAACCAGTACGCCCAGGGTGTCGGGAAACCCATTTTCTGCCGGTGGATAATTTCTTTCGGCAGCAGATCCTCGACGGCAGCTTTGAGAATCGACTTTCCCGCCAAACCGTCGGTGTCATATTTCGATGGGATGCTGGCGGTGAACTCCACCAGTTCGTGGTCCAGAAAAGGCACGCGGCTTTCCACCGAGGCGGCCATGCTCATCTGGTCCTGTTTCATCAGCAGTTCCACCAGGTAGGTCTTGATGTCGGTGTAAAGCATGCGGTGCAGCAGATCGCCCGATGAGGAGTTCCAGTAGTTCATCGAACCGGCATATGCATCGCCGGCGCCGCTTCTCGCTTCCGGGGTCAGCAATGATTCCTGATCAGCCGCCGAAAAGGCTGAATAGAAGTTGTCGAAATAGAATGACGTCCACGACTCACCACCGCGGATAAAAAATGTGTGTTCGAGTTGCCTGTGCAGATCCTTGCCAAGAGTGCCCGACTGCATCAGTTCGCGAACCCATCGCCGCATGAATCCCGGAACGGCTTTACGGTAAACAGAATCCATCCGCGAGTTCAACACCGTCCACGGGTAGCGTGTGTAACCGGCCAGGGTCTCGTCGCTGCCTTCACCCGTCAGAACCACGGTGACGCGTTCCCGCGCCAGACGCGCGACGAAATAGAGCGCTACGCTCGAGGGCCAGACGATCGGCTCGTCCTCGTGCCAGATCAGGTGCGGAAGCGAATGAAAAAATTCCTCGCGGCTCAAGCGCACTTCATGATGCTTGGAGCCGATGTGTTGCGCCACCGTCCGCGCAAAGGGCAGTTCACTGAACGATTCCTCGCCATAGCCTACGGCGAAGGTTTCGATCGGTTCACGCCGGATCTTCGTGGTCAGCGCCGCCACCGCGCTCGAATCCAGCCCCCCACTCAGAAATACGCCCAGCGGTACGTCGCTCATCAGGTGGCTGGTCACACAGCCTTCCAGCAGCTCGCGATATTTGTCGACATAGTACCGGCGCGCCCGCAGTTCCTCGTCAGAGGGCACCTGCAAGTCCCAATATTGGGCGATGTCGGGCTGGCCGCGTTCCGTGATCTCGAGCGTGTGGCCGGGCAGCAGTTTCTTGATACCGGCGTACATCGTCTCCGCTTCCGGCACGTAGCCGAACGCCAGGCACTCTGCGAGTTTCGAGCGGTTGAGCTGTGGCTTTAGACCCGGATGCGCGAGCAGCGCCTTGATCTCAGAACCAAAAAGCAGCGTCCTGCCATCGAAATGGTAGTAGAGCGGCTTGATGCCCAGCCGGTCGCGCGCGATGAACAGGCGGCGCTTGCGTCGATCCCAGATCGCAAAGGCATACATTCCGCGCAAGTGCTGAACGCACTCGCGCCCATATTCTTCATAAAGGTGAACGATGGTCTCTGTGTCGCTATGAGTCCGGTAACGATGTCCGCGAGCTTCCAGGCCTTTGCGCAACTCCTGATGGTTATAGAGTTCGCCGTTGTAGACGATCCAGACGTCATTCTCTTCGTTGCTGATGGGCTGGTGGCCGGTCTTGATGTCAATGATGCTCAGGCGGCGCATGGCGAGGCCGATGCTTCCTTCGACGAAGAAACCATCATCGTCCGGTCCGCGATGAACGATCTGCTGGTTCATACGGGCGAGCGTTTCCGGCTCTGCCCTGCGTCCATCGGTATAGAAAACGCCGCAAATTCCGCACATACCTATACCCCAATCCGCCTGGGATCGTCCTGGGCAAGTTTCTCTTCCACCGGTTCCAACGTCGTCTCGATGTGCACGCGCTGAGGATCGGAGGAAAAGAACTCGGTTTTTCCGGTTGTTTCGGTGACTTCGATGAAATCCAGCAGGCTGTCGCCTGTGACGACGCGACGACCTCTCAGGTCGGCGTAACTGCCGCCACAAATGATCAGACTCCGATGCTCTTGATCTCGGTTGTATGCCGAGTATAGAAAGTAAGCATCGCTTCCCCAATCACCGGTTGCCCATGCCTTGCCTGGCTCGGCAAAAAAGAACCAGTGCTCTTCCGTATCGCGCCGGTAGCGATAAGCACACACGCGCGTATTGGAGCCCATTTTTTCCAGGCGCCCGATCCGCTCGCTCGCATTCGGCAGCAAAAGCGTCACAAATTCCGCCGGAAGCTCTGCGACCTTGCCGAACGTTACCACCATCGTTCTTTCCTGGCGCCCGTAGACAGGGGACCAGATACCCCGCTGGGCGCTTTGTGACCAGCCATGCCCTTCCGCGGTGATCAGCCCCAGAGTATCGCTTCCGGTTCCAAACACGTAATCCTTGGCGGAAGTCGGGGAAAGGGTCGGGCCAAGGCGCCAAGACACCTCCAGCTGATGTGCCCCCTCACCAGTTGCGACATCGCGAACCAGCCAGAAGTGTTGTTTGCGATGAAACACCCATCGCTCATGTTCGACTGGCGAAGGCAGCCGCCGGTACCCATCGTGGGTTCCGACAAAAAGATTGAACCGTTCTCCGACGACCCACTGCCCCGCGTTCACCGTCGGCAGTTCCCGCCAGGCAAAAGGCGGAACGCCCTCGGCCTGATCCCGTTCATCCACGCGCAAGGTATTGTGCGCAGCCGTCCCGCGGAAAAAGTTCCTGTCCGCGTGTGTGTCGCCAACATATTCCAGAGTGCCGGGGTCCATCAACAGAGTTTCTCCCCCACCGACCAGGTGAATGCTCAAAGCATCCGCATGACCGTGGCCGGCATTCCCCGGTCCCTGAGGACCAGCGTCGATCAACAGTTGCTGTCCAGTTTCGGGCTCCGCCATCAGG
The DNA here is from genome assembly GCA_963765755.1 of uncultured Acidobacteriota bacterium. GTDB lineage: Bacteria > Acidobacteriota > Terriglobia > Terriglobales > Acidobacteriaceae > Gp1-AA133. The sequence goes on from CAVXXV010000012.1 coordinate 201,704, forward strand.
TAAAACCCGCTGTCCTTCAGAGCGGTAGATGCTCCGGAAGGCTCCTCGCTTCGTAATTCCTCGAACTTCCGCAGTCCCTCGGCGCCGAGCAGCCAGAGCGTTTCTTCCCGCGGATTGCCCGCGATGAACTTGAAGTCCCCGCGCTGGTAGAGGACAGCACCCGTGCTCAGGGGATCGAGTAAATGCTGGGAGCGGTTGCGCCCGGGGTCAAACAATCTGCCTCCATCGTCGTCTCCTATGTCGGGAACCACTCCAGCTCGGCCGAATAGGCAAAGCGCATCCAGCATTTTGACCAGCGTGGAGTCATACTCCGCTGGAATCTGCACCTCATTGAGCGCAGCCAGGATCCGCGCGTGCAGAAAAAAATCAAGTGCATACACATGGTAGTAGGTCGCTTGCTCGAAGTAGAAGCCATCCGTCCGAACCTGCTTCCGGGCCGCTTCCAACACGATCTCCCATCCGCGCTCCTTCCATCGTCGTGCTTTTGGAAGTTCAGGAAACAACACGCCCAGAAAGAAAAGAGCAACGCCCTCCCCAAGCAAATGCGTGTTCGGCGAGAAATAGGTCGACAGGTAAGTCTCGATGTGCCGGCCCGATAAAGCCAGCGCCTTGATCCACTCCGAACGGATGTCCGCCGTCATTTCCTCGGAGTGCTGCATCAGAAAATAGACCCAGATCCACGACAGGGTGCGAAAGGCGACCTCTAAACTGCTCGCCCAGTTCATGCCGTTCGGATAAGGGTTCGCCGCACGCCAGTGCTTCCACTGGTTGAGGATTTCGCGCGCGTAGCGAGGGTCGCCGGTGAAACAGTAGGCTTTCGCAAGCGTGACAAGATGCTGATGGCGGTTTAGTTCCCACGTTATTTTTGCATCGCCGACTTCGCCGAAGTCCAGATACTTGATTTTGAATGCGGACCTGTCTGGGCCCCGTTTGCCATGAACCAGGTCGAGGTGCCAATCAATCTGTTGTCCGTAGTCGAGGTTCTGATAGCCCAACAAGTCAAAGCGATGTTGCAGAATCCTCTCCGCATTGGCGATGATCGCGGCCGCCATCGACGGATATCGGAGCTTCAACATTTCCGCAAGTGCCGGGGCATCTGCCGGCGAAAAGAAGAACCGGCCACGCTGTTCCGTCAGGACTTCGTGCAGGGCCACGGCCGTAAAATCGTAGCCGCGGCTGGACCGGTACGCATCAACCCGCGCATGGACTTGCTGCGACACGCGGTCGACAATCTCGTCTTTGCTCATGGAGCAAAGTTTCGCGACGCGACGAGCCCATTTGGATTGCGTGCTCACAGCCTGGTCTTTCTCCTGCGATGATCCAACAGTTCCGTATACAACATGTCCACTTCATGAATCAGCCGTTCGAAGCTGTAATTCTCCACCGCGATTTTCTGTCCGCTCGCCGCCATCCGGCGCGCCAATTCCGGATCCCGAAGCAGACGTAACAAAGCAGTTGCCAGCTCTTCCGAATTCTCCGGCGAGACGAGCAATCCAGTGACTCCATCCTCGACCAGTTCCGCGTTGCCGCCGACTCGGCTTGCGATCGTCGGCAGCCCGGCCGCCATATACTCGAGTACCGCATTCGGAAGGCCTTCGGCGCGCGAAGGCAGAACCGCGATGTCGCAACTGGCCAGCACATCCGGGATATCACCCCGGCGCCCAAGGAACTTGAAATTGGATTGCATTCCTAACTTCACCGCCTGCTCCTCAAACACCGGCCTGGCATCGCCATCTCCCGCAAACACAAACTGCGTCTGCGGAAATTCCTGCAACACCGCGGGGGCGGCGGCAATCAGCCACGGATGCCCTTTCACATCGGTGTGCATATTCCCCACCAGCACGACCAGTTTCTGATTCTCCATGCCGGGAAACAGGCGCTCGCGATCGCGTTTGGCGCGCTGAAACTTTGCCGTGTCTACGCCATTATGGATGACCCGGAGTTTCTCGGGCGCAAACCCGTCCTCGGCAATCAAAGCGTCGCGGATCGGCGTTGCATTCGCAAGCACAACGCTCGAGAGGTTCTGAATTCTTCGCAGCCACTTACGCTTGGCGCCCTTGTACCAGTCAAAGTTCGCGAGATCGCGCCGGCTTGAGATGATGGCTGGCACTCCCGCCATTCGCGCCGCCAGAACACCCATCAGGTTCGACCACAAGTCGTGCGTGTGCACGACTTCGAATCTCTCGCGTCGCAGATGCCCTGCAAGCCGCACCAGTTGGTAGATTCCCGCTGGCGTGTCCAGACCGCCCGACGGATGGAATTCGCGAAGCGTCACCGGCGATCCCTTCAGCTTTTCAAGCAAGGGACCCTCCACTCGCAAGCAGGCGAGGGTCACGTCGTACTCGGAAGCCGGCAGCCGCAATGCCAACTCGACCGCCTGCGTCTCTGTGCCACCCACCTCCAGAGAGTCCAGAAGGTAGAAAACCTTCCGCCGGGAACGCGGCCCAGCGCTGCCCGCCGCTTTCAAAAACGAATCCGACGCTGGGGCCCCTTGCATCTCACCCATTGTACCGATGTCATCCCATTGAAACGCTTCGACTTAGTTACTAAAGAGTGAATCATCACCTTTGCAAAGCGAGGCGTGTACGTTTAAATAGAATTGGTCTCCGCAAAGGCAGCACTGCACCTCGGAGCGTCAGTTTGAAGGGCGCTTTGATTTCTTGTCGCAACATGCAACGGGCCTGCGCACGGAGCGAACAGTTCCTGTATATAATTGATACATAAGAGGTTATCGCCGTTTATTTTTTGGAGAAGAATTTCGTCGGAAAACACTCCCAGGAACAGCGAAGGAAATCTGCACTGATATGAGCCGTTCGATCAGCGTTTTCGGACTCGGTTATGTGGGCACGGTCACAGCTGCTTGTTTCGCCCACATGGGACACAAGGTGATCGGGGTGGACCTCAGCCCAACCAAGGTGGAAGCGATGGCTGCAGGGCGCAGCCCTATCGTTGAGCCGCGCGTCGGAACGCTGATCTCTGAAACGCACGCCGCCGGGCGACTGAAGGCGACTTCAGATTCGACATCGGCCGTCATGAACTCCGAGATCTCGTTTTTATGCGTCGGCACTCCAAGCCTGCGTAATGGAAAACTCGACTTGGGACACATCGAGCCGGTCTGCCGCGAGATTGGCGAGGTCCTGAAAAACAAGACTTCCTTTCACCTGGTCGTGTTACGCAGCACTGTGTTACCCGGAACGGCCGAGACTATCGTGGTTCCGGCTCTCGAGAGAGCCAGCGGTAAGAAGATGGACAAGGATTTCGGCGTTTGCGTGAACCCGGAATTTATGCGCGAAGGCACGGCAGTCGCAGATTTTTTGGAGCCGGCCATGACCATCATCGGCGCGGCTGATGCTTATCACAGCGGCATGCTTCGCGAGATTTACAAATGGGCTCCCGGCCGCATTTTTGAAACATCTTTCCGGGCTGCCGAAATGACCAAGTACGTCTGCAACGCCTGGCACGCGGTCAAGGTCTCGTTTGCAAATGAGGTCGGCACGCTGGCGAAGGAATTGGGAGTTGACGCAGAAGCCGTCGTCGAAATTTTCACGGCCGACACAAAGCTCAACATCTCACCCACGTACCTCAAGCCGGGCTTCTCATTCGGGGGTTCGTGCCTGCCCAAAGACGTCCGCGCCTTGAACTATCGCGCCAAAGAATTGGATCTGGAACTGCCGCTGTTCCAGTCGATAATGCCGAGCAACGACGAGCATCTGGAAAGGGCCGTCGAGATGGTGCTTGCCACCGGTAAACGGAAAATCGCTCTGTTGGGATTGAGCTTTAAGGCCGCCACTGATGATCTGCGCGAAAGTCCGCAAGTGCAGCTCGCCAAACGTCTGCTGGGCGAAGGCCGCGACCTGAAAATCTGGGACGACAACGTTTCTCTCGGCCACCTGATCGGATCAAACCGCCAATACATCGACGAAGTCATTCCCCACGTCGGTTCCCTGCTCTGCCCCGATCTTGAGACCGCGCTGGCACAGGCGGAGGTCGTTGTGATCGCTACGCGAGGCATCGATCGCGGAGTGTTGACCCGGCAAATTCACGCCGGTCAGATCGTCGTCGACCTGGTGAACCTCGAGAAGTCGCGGCGGATTGAGTTCAACGGTTCCTACGAAGGCATCTGCTGGTAACGCCGCGATGAAGATCTTGTGGGTGAAGACGGGCAAGATTCTTCCGCTCGATACCGGCGGCAAGCTGCGTACCTACAACATCCTTCGCCACCTCTCGGCGAATCACGAGCTCACCTACCTTTCTTATTACGACGGCGCGCGTGACGAGTCTTACGAACGTGAGATCCCAACGCACATCCCGGGTACGATGGTCGTGCACACACCGAGACAAAGTCTGACTGGCTTCAGGCGACACCTCGACTACCTGCGCCACGTCACGTGGAGCGCCCCGTACGCGGTCAGCAGATTTGCCGATGCGCAGGTGCAACAACTCCTGAAGAAGTGGATACCGCAACGCCGCTTCGATGTGGCAGTCTGTGATTTTCTCCACTGCACATTGAACTTCCCGCGCGATCTAGCCACGCCCACGGCGTTGTTCCAGCACAATGTCGAGTCCATTCTCTGGAAACGAAAGGCTGAAGTCGAACCCGCTTGGGTCGATCGAGCAGTTTTCAAACTCGAGTTGGCAAAAATGCTGAGGTTTGAACCCCAGCAAGTGCGACGCTTCCACCACGTGATCGCTGTTTCCGAGGCCGATCGCAAGGCGATGAGCAGGATGGTTGATTCATCTCATATCAGCGTAATACCGACGGGAGTCGATCTCAGCAAATATCCTTACGACTCTACCCTTCGTCCACAGAGTGCCCTGGTGGTTTTTACGGGATCTATGGACTGGCAGCCAAACATTGATGGGGTGGAATTCTTCTGCAGTGAGATCTGGCCCTTAGTCCTGCGGAAAGTTCCGCAAGCCCACTTTCGCATCGTGGGACGCGACCCGCATCCGCGCGTGAAGAAGCTGGCCTCGGACTCGGTGGAAGTCACGGGAAGCGTTCCGTCGATCGTCGATCACTTACGCGAGGCCACAGCCATCGTGGTGCCCCTGAGAATTGGCGGAGGAACGCGCATCAAAATTTACGAGGGCATGGCGACGGGCAAGGCCACGGTCTCAACAACAGTGGGTGCCGAAGGTCTCGATGTCGAACACGGTCGCGACATTTTGCTGGAAGACTCGCCGGCTGGCTTCGCAGAAGCGATTGTGACTCTTTTGCAGCATGAGGACGTTCGCCGTCGCCTCGAAATCGGAGCGGTCACGACGGCCGGCAAGTACGACTGGTCCGCGATCGCTCCGCGGTTTATCGAGGTTCTGCAAAAAACCATCGACGCCGCGCAGGCCAAGGCGATCACCCTGCGAACGGAAGCAACAAACGCCTAGTTCCACCAATGCAGGCGTTCGTTTCGGTCTCCATCAGGTTTACAAAATAGTCCACCGGCCCGAAGCGTTACTCAGAAGGACATGTCCTTCTGACGATGCGAACTAAATTTCGCGTGCAACATCCCGTGGCCTGGGCCCAGTCATCGGCCTCTCACTCGCGGACTACATCCTCCACGATTCTGCATCTGCAAAAAACCCCGGGTTCTCGAGCACTGTGGAACCGCGATATGGCTTCGTAACAAGTTACCTACCAAACTCTTTTCCACAGGTTACTCAAAAATGACAAATGTACTTCTGTGTCTCGACGGTCCACTGCCCTAAGGTTATCTATGTGTTCAACAACGAGCTCTTTACATTATCGGAGCCGGACTCGCAAGCACTGCAGTCCCTCAAATTCGTTACTGAGGATGTGTGATGTACACCCTGGTGGCCCCCCGATCCAGAGCGCCCAAGACCTCTTCCGACCGCAACTCCATCAACCTTTATTCATTGATATTCGTCATTGTTGTGCTGGCGATTGCTCCCGGCTGCTCTTCGCTGAATGCTGGGGGGGCCGGTTCGACGAAGGCCCCGAATCCGATCGCGATCTCGGGTCAATTGCCGGCGGCAACTGTAGGCGCCTCCTATAGCACGGTCCTCGCCGTCAGCGGCGGATCTGCTCCGTATGCTTTCGCGGTGCGATCAGGAGCTCTGCCGCCCGGATTGAGTTTGAATCCTTCGTCCGGAGCTATTTCGGGCACACCGAGTCGAACGGGCTCGTTTCCATTCATGGTTTCTGTTGCTGACCGGTCACACACGGCCGAGGGCATACGATCTCTCACAATCGCCGTCACCAAGCCCGTACCCGTAGCCCAGCAGATCAGCGTCGCTATTTCACCCGCAAGTTTTGCATTGGCCTCAGGTGCCAGCCACCAGTTTGCCGCTCAGGTCTTAAACGCGAGTTCGCCGGATGTGGCGTGGTCCGCCTCGGCCGGCACTATCACCAGCACGGGACTCTTCACGGCGCCGAATGTAACCGCGGCAACCGCTGTGCAATTGATGGCCACCAGCAAGGCAGATCCCGGCAAGCGCGCTCTGGCGACCGTAAACGTCAGCGCGGCCGCATCCGTTGCCCCCTTGAGCATGGCGAATACCAGCCTTCCCGAAGCTGTCGAAGGCACTCCCTACTCGGCGGCTCTTCGCGTTTCAGGCGGGACGACGCCCTACCGCTGGAAAATCGCATCCGGCGCCCTGCCTGCCGGCTTTGTCCTCGACCCGGCAGACGGAACGATCAACGGCATCACCAGCCAGGACGGCGGCTTCCCGCTTACGGTTGAAGCCAGCGATGCCTCCGGTCAGAGCGTTACTCGCAAATTAAGTTTGAGTGTTGCCCTCGCAGATGCCGCAAAGACCGACGGCCCGGCCGAGCTTCCGCGGGTTTTCATGAAGAGCTCACTGGCCGACACACCGGCGCCTGGAGCCACCCATCAGGTGAAGACAAGCGCCGCCCTGCGGGCGGCCTTGAGTTCCGCAAAGTGCGGCGACACGATTGCCCTGCAGGCCGGCACAACGTTCAACGGTGTTTTCGTTCTTCCCGCCAAGAACTGCGACGACAACCACTGGATCGTGATTCGAACCAGCGCACCCGACAGCGCCTTGCCCCCGGAGGGAAGCCGTTTGACTCCCTGCTATGCGGGAGTCGCGTCATTGCCCGGACGTCCGTCGTTCGGATGTGCCAAGGCAAGCAATGTTCTGGCCAAAATCGCTTTTTCGAACACGGGCAGCGGCCCAATCATTCTCGCTGCAGGCGCGAACCATTATCGACTGGTGGGCCTGGAGATTACTCGAGACAAGCCCAAGGCGCTCGTCAGTAACCTGATCATCGCGCGAGAAGAATGGAACCTTCGATCACGTTGTAGTCGACCGCTCCTGGCTGCATGGAACGGCGCAGGATGAAACGACCCGGGGAATGATGCTCTCTTCCGGGACCTACGTTGCCGTGGTCGATTCTTTCTTCTCTGACTTCCATTGTGTTGCCCTCACAGGCTCGTGCATCCGACTCGCAAGCGATCGGCGGAGGCCTCGGATCCAACCCCATGGGTCCCTACAAAATCGTCAACAATTTCCTGGAAGCTGCCGGTGAAAATATTCTTTTCGGCGGCGGCGGCGCCGAGAAGAATCCCGAAGACATCGAAGTCCGCCGTAATTTCCTTTACAAGCCGCTTATTTGGATGAAAGGACAACCCGGCTACGTCGGCGGACGGGATGGTCGACCGTTCATCGTCAAGAATCACTTCGAACTCAAGAATGCCGTGCGCGTGCTGTTCGAAGGCAACATCCTGGAAAATTCGTGGGGCGGCTTCAGCCAAGCCGGGTTTTCAATTTTGCTGACGCCCAAAAACCAGAAGGGCATCTGCCCCAGCTGCGTCGTTCACGACGTCACGATCCGCTACAACCTCATCAGTCATGCCGGCAACGGATTCCAAATCGCCAATGCCCAATCGATGCCGGGTGTGTTCTCGATGGGCATGTGGAACGTCAGCATTCACGACGTGGTAATGGATGACATCAGCGGCAAGACCTACGCCGGCGGTGGACATCTCTTCCAGCACTCCAGCGGCAGTCATATTTCGCCTCTGCACGACGTGTCCATCAACCATGTAACCGCCTTCAAGAAGGAAACCTGGGCTGCGATGATGATTGTCGGGGACAATAAGGCCTACCCTGGGATGTATGGATTCGTCTGGACCAACAATATTTTCAGCGGGAACGGCGGAATTGACACCACCGGCGGCGGCGCGGTGAATTGTGCCTATCGTATGGGCGCACCGGCAGCCCTGCTGGCGCAGTTGCTTTAAGGACTCCGAGTTTTCGCACAACGCACTGGTTGGTGCGACCAGCACATGGCCGGCAGAAAACTATGTTCTCGCGACAGCCGCGGAGGTGAAATTTGCGAACTCCAAGGAACTGCTGGCGCACTACCAAATCCTGCCAACCAGTCCTTATGCTCATGCCGGCAGTGACGGTAAGGCGCTGGGAGCGGACGTGGCCGCGATAGCTGCGGCCGTGGCGGGCGTGCAGTAGCCATCGATCGGAATTTTCGTTAGTCCACGTCCTTGGTCGCAGCAAATACGGCCTCGACGTCCGCGCCCAGATCTTTCCCATCCGAACCGGCCCGTGCCGCCGAAGATGGTTTCTTGCAGTCGCTATCTTTGTCTTTGTCGCGGCACAGCCGATACCGCCCCTCGTTGAACCCGACCACTCCGGCCGCCGCATGGTCTAACGGGTAGACGTTCCCGTTCGGCCATCCACCCTTTGAAGCCAAAATCGCGTTGTGACTGAACGTGTAGTTGTTGAAGCAACTCTTGAGAACTCCTGCGGGCGTCTGTTTCGCCGGCTGGAAAGAACAATTCTTTGGTCCTCCACCGACCGGCACGATATCGTACTTCCCCGCGCCTACCAAATTATTCGTGAACGTGAAGTTACTCATCTGGCCTTGCTCAATCACACCGCCCATCATGAACAGCGCATGCGGCGGAAACGCAGTGACGTGATCGAAGGAGACATCCTTTAAAACAGGGTGCGAAGAACTCACCTGTGCGAGAATTCCTAGCCCTCCATAGGCTGGGCCCCCAAGTCGTCAAGAATGACATCATGAATGCTAATGCGCTCGGTTCCACTGCTGAGCAGCAACCTCGCCTGCCAGCGCCGTCGCGATCTGAAATCCGCTGGCCGTATGCGCGATGCGGTTGTAACGAACCGTCACATCGGTGACGCGGCACGCCGGGCATTTTCCCGACTGGTTTTTCGCCATAATCAAGACGGCAAATCCGGTCTGGCTGAATCCTCCCCAGCTGTTCTCCATTACATTTCCCTCGAGCAGAACACGCTGGGCATTCTTAAGTTCGAAAAGGTTTTTCACGATGAAGGGTTTGCCGGAAGCTCCACCCACAAAACCCGGGGCATCCTTCCGCCAGATCGTTGGCTTGAACATGTGGTTGCGCCGCACCTCGATATCCGCCGGGCTCGCCGTACCCCCTCCGCCGCCGAACAGGATAGTTTCCGCCGCGCCCTCCATATAGTTGTTCACGATCTTGTACGGACCCATTTCAAGGTCGCCCATGCCTCCCTGAATCGCTTGCGCGTCCGTACAGTTGCCCATCGCCACGCAGTGGAAATCGCTGAAGTAGGAATCCACTACGGCCACGTATCGGCTTCCTCCCAGCAGAACCCCCCGTACGGTTTCATCCTGGGCCGTACCGTGGAGCCACACGCGATCGAAGATCACATGGTCGGTTGCCTGATTGATGGGCAGGGTAACGAGATTGTAGATGGTTGCGCCCGGAGAGCCGCGCGTAACTTCTAAACCGATGAAGCGGTAGTGATTCGCGCCTCCCTCGAAAGTAATCGGACCGCTGCCTTTGCCGTCATAAATAATCTTTGCCATTACATTGGAGGTCGACGCACAGGAGTAACGCGGCCTTCCTGGAAGAGACGCCACACCCGCATAACAAGGATTGAGCCGCGATCCCTCGGGCGGAAGGCTGGAATCGTCCGCGCTGGTGCGCAACACGATCCAATGCGCATCGTCACAGGTCTTGGCAGGCAGCTTGAAGTTTCCAGGGAATTCCGCGCCCGCCTGCAAGCGAATTGTTTCCCCGCACGCCACCTTCTCGAGTGCCGATTTCAGCTCGCGGGAGTCCTTCACGAGAATCGATTTGCCGGGCACTGGAGTATCCGAAAGGGCGCTCTTGACATAAACCCGCGGAAGTTCCGCCGGCCCATCGAACTTGCTGGGATCTCGCCCCGGCGGCCGCACTCCAGGCAAGCGCTGAAACGAACATCGGAGCAGTGAATGCGATACGAAGAAAAAACCTCATCACGGAGCCTCCATGAACCCGCTCAGAGATACAGGGATTCGCTCTAACTGTTTTTGGTCGCGACGGCCTGAGGTGCGGAGAACGAGATTTCCAACCAGCCAATCGGCCATCCGGCCAACATTGTCGTCGCCCGCTTCCGACTGCAAGCTCTCTTTGACTTTGTCGTAGTGCTCGCGCACGAAGCGTAGCTTCGCCACCATATCGGCCGCGTCGGTATCATTGTAGGTAACGACACCATCCGGACGCCTCCCATTTGCGCTGGCCACTACCGGAATTTTCAATGCCAGCGATTCCAGCACGGATGCCGCGACGCCGTCGCACGCGGGCGTCCGCAAATAGACAAAACACCGGCTCAGCAGGCTAAGAAATTCGTCATGCGTGAGATTACCCAGAAGGAGCAGGGTGGCCTGCTCGTCGGCCGGCCAGGTTCGGACAAACTCCTGGGCCGCGGCCATCTCCTTTCCGGGAAAACCCAGCCAGACAAATCCCGTTTCCGGATCCATCGCGCGATAGCGCTGCATTCCCTCGCGCAACACATCAAGACGGTATTCTGGTCGAAAAGAAACATACGACAATATGATGCGCGGATGCCGCCGCAGGAAATCCTCTACGCGCTCTTCTAATTCGACACGGGTAAACTCGAGGTATTGGGGCGAGAAGGTCGCAATGGAGGAAACCTTCTCCGGCCGAATGCCGTATTCGATGATCGCGTTGCGGATCGGGTCGCTGTCGCATGCAACCTCCCCCGCCAGCCGAAACAGTACATAGAAAGCATTGCGCGCGAGACTATGGTCGGGGCGGGGAAAGTAATCCTGCGACAGACCGCCATGAAACGTTACCAGCGCGGGCCGGTTTACAAGACGACCGGTCAGCGCCGCAGCCATAGCCAGCCAGTAGCCTTTCTTCGACATTCCGTTCACGTGGACGTTCAGGCGATAGCCGCGCAGGGCGTAGGTAGAAAGTTTTTTGAGGTAATCAGGCCCGCTCTGCACGTCAACGTACTCTGAGCTCTTGATCTGCCGCCCTTCGTTGATTTTGAGCACTTCGCAAACGTGGCCTCGACGCCGCAACTCCTCCGTCACCAGCTTGAGCTGGATGGCCCAACCACACATCGGCGGCGGGTAGTTGCCAATTTGTAATAGCCGCACCGGCTCTTCAAACGCCTCGGAGGACTGCGCCGGAACTTCCGCCACCCCGCCGAGGAATTGCAGATCCCCGCCAACCAATCGCCCCAAGGGTGTCTTTGTCTTCATGGCAAGCTTGGCGTGGAAGTAGGTGTGATACAGGTTCCTCATTCTGTTCAGGGCGGCTGGCCGTTTCTCCGATGGCCGGGTAATCTGCCGCTCGTAGCCGAGGTCATCGAGCGTCTGGCCGATTAAACCCTCCACCTGCCGCAATTGTTGCTCGGAAAGTGATTTTTTCCAGCGGGCTACCGGGTGAAAGCCGCCTGATATCTTATCCCCCTCGAATGAGCTGTTGGGCCGGCTGACCGAACCGATGCCGACGCGCCGGATTTGGTCATAATCCAGTTCCTGGCCGATGAACTGGCCTACCCCGGCAAGCGTCGATCTCGGGTCCGCCACCAGATCCTCGTACCGCACTTCTTTGTAATCTTCCCCCAGCGCCCGTCCATGGGTGCGTCCCTGATTGACGATCCATTCCCAATAGACCGCAGCCGTCAGCAACTCCTTGCCGTGATCCCACGGAAAGGGGTGGATCCAATGCTGTTTTTCCAGCGAAAGGGACACGTCCCGGCCGTCGCGGATAATGTGAATGACAAGCGCGTTCGGAATTGTTTCCTTGATGCGCGGCAGGGCCAGCAGGTGATCGGGCGTGCTTTCGGCCCAGCGTTCAACTCCCTGCTTTCGCGCCATCGCTTCCATCACGATACGCAGGAAGTCACCCGCATTCTCGCAATTCGCCATTACCTCTTGTTCGATCTGGCTGGCTTCGAGACCAGTTTTCGTGAACAGGCTGCTGTTTTCCCAAGCCGCGAGCAGCTTACGGCGATGGTGCGGCACTCGCAGGTCTCCGAAACGGGGTTCCAGCAAATTGAAAACCTGCGACTCAGCGCGGTAGACCACAAAGTTTCCTGTCGACAACAACATGTGATACAGCAGCGTTGTGCCGGACCGGGGACACCCCAGCACAAACACAGGAGCCTTGCTTCGGATGCCGGATCTTGCGCCGGTGAGAGTCGTCTTCTCGGTGGTCTGTGTCGGCATGATTGCTGATTTCTTGTTCGCAGGTTGGCTAGCGACTAGTTCCGCCTGGGGTCGCTGGCGACGAGGACGCAGACGCTCCGTGCATTGCAGTAGATGATACGAGGGGCGCGACGTCTTGTCGTAATGATCTCGCCTCCATAAAATTCCGATGCCACAACTCCAGCACCAGCATGCGCCACAGGACGCCTGATCGATTGCGCCGGCCGCGCGTGTGTTCTTCGACCAACTCGCGGACCGCTTCCGGCTTGAAGTAACCCCGCTGCAGGGTGCGCGGTTCCAGTAGTACCCGCAGGAACTGATCTTTCATCGAGTCCCGCATCCAATCCACCAGCGGCAATTGGAACCCCTGTTTACGCCGGTGCAGCAGCGCCGACGGAATCCCCAGCCGTTCGCCGAGTTTCTTCAAAATGAACTTGCGCGATCCCGTGCGCATTTTCCATTCAATCGGCAAACCAGCAACCCAACCAACGAATTCGTGGTCGAGCATAGGCACGCGCACTTCCAGCGATGTCGCCATGCTCATGCGGTCCACCTTAGCGAGAATGTCAGCGGTCAGATAAGTCTTCGTATCCAGATAAAGCAGGCGGCTCAGCGAATCCTTGGCCGGCGCTTCGTCATAGAAACGCTGGCTCTGTTCCAGGGGATTGGGAAGCGCACTGGCCTGTTCCAGGAACTGTTCCGAGAACAGTCCTCGATCGCGGTGCAATGCCGGCAGATAGGAAACGTCGTCCAGGTAGCGATCGCGCGGGCTGAGCGAGGCGTTCCAGGCCCGATTTTTTCCATACATCGCACCCGGCAAGCGATGATGTAACTGATCCCGGTAAATGCGCCCCAGCCACGCCGGGATGTGATCGTACTTCTTCCGGTCCATTGCCACCAGGTAGCGGTCGTAGCCGGCGAACAATTCATCGCCGCCATCGCCCGAAAGGGCTACCGTCACATGTTCCCGCGCCATGCGGCTGACGTAGTACGTTGGCAACATCGAAGAGTCGCCAAACGGTTCCTCCAACATCGACGTCAAAAACGTCAGCGTCTCTTCAAGGTTCGGATCCAGGATCAGCTCATGGTGATCGGTGCCGAACTTCTCGGCCACCAGGCGCGCATGTTCGGCCTCGTTGAATGCTTCCGCCTGAAACCCGATGCTGAAAGTTTTCACCGGCCCCGAACTGACGCGAGCCATCAGGGCCACAATGATTGACGAATCCACCCCGCCACTGAGTAGGGCACCCAGCGGAACATCGCTGATCAAGCGAATCCGGACTGCCTCTTCCAGCCGCTTTTCCAGCTCTTGCAGGCATTCCTCTTCCGACATCGCCGCGTGCGTGCCATATTCCGGAACATCCCAGAATTGACGAATGCTGATTTTGCCGTCCACATACTCGAGCAGATGTCCGGGTGGCAGCTTATGAATCGGTTTAAACGCCGTGTACGGATCCGGAATGTACCCAAAATAGAAGTATTGCAGCAGCCCTTCCGGGTCCACGGAAGCCAACTCAGGAGCTACGGCAAGTATCGTTTTGATTTCGGATCCAAAAAGCAGCCGCCCCTGATGGAGAGCGTAGTGCACGGGCTTTTTGCCAAGGCGATCCCGGGCCAGCAGCAAGGCTTTCCGGCGTTCGTCGTACAAGGCAAGGCCGAACATTCCACGCAGTTCCTTCACGCAGTCCGCACCCATCTCTTCGTAGAGATGGACGATCACTTCTGTGTCGGAATGCGTATAGAACTTGTGACCGCGTTCCACCAGACCGCGGCGCAGCTCAGGAAAGTTATAGATCTCGCCGTTGTAGACCAGCCAGATGCTTTGGTCTTCGTTGTGAATGGGCTGGTGTCCGCCCGCGAGGTCGATGATGCTTAAGCGGCGCATGCCCAGGCCGACCGGGCCTCGAGCATAGATCCCTTCGTCGTCCGGCCCGCGGTGCACGATGCTCTGGCACATCCGATGGACATCAGCGGCGTCGACCGCTTCATCCCGCCGCCCCACCATCCCGGCTATTCCGCACACTGCGCAACCTCCGTTGCCTGGGGGATTGAATCCGTAACGGCCGTGCGCGGCCGCGTGCCTTGCACCGCGATCGGCTCTCCGATTACGCGCAGATCTTCCAGCCCGCAGCTTTCGAACCAGCGGAATACTTCTTCATAAGTGTGCTTGGACTGATACCACGGCGAATACCAGTCAAAGGTGTCCAGCACACGCCACTCCGGATCCGGATTATGCGACATCGGGATCGCCCAGGCGAGTGCGCTGCTCGCGCGCCGGCCGAGCACAGGAATTTTTTTCAAGATTGCGATGCGTCCACCGGGCTTCAGCAGCCGGGGCAGTCCTTTGAAGGCCTGTTCACAATCCGGAGTATGATGCAGCACCCCTATGCTGTAGATGTAATCGAAGCTCTGGGGAGCGAAGGGCAATTTGAACACGTCCGCCTGAAAAATCGTGGCCGGCCGGTCCGCGAGGTTCTTGGCCGCGAACAGGCCCTTGCCCCCGGAGTTCAATCTTCCCTGGCAACTGAGGCAACGCAGAATCGCAACAACTTTTTCAGCGACTCCAGGCGAGTTCGCGTTCTTTGTTTCCACCATATCCAAGTTCTTCCCGACCTCCGTCTCCAATCTGCCGATCCGTTCCCGTTATGCCACCTTCGGGTTTGGAAGCGATCTGATGGAGCGCGCATATGTAGCCCACAATGAAATAGGGGAAAAGGTTGTATTCCGTGGAGGCGAACATCGCTCCTGCTGCGTAGCCGGTTATGGCCGCCCACAACGCACTCGTCCAGAGGCGGATTTCCGGGTCAGCCGCATAGCTGGGCAGTTTGCGCACACTACGGATACGCCGCATCGAAACTCCCAGCAGCGCCAGGAACAACAGGAGCCCGGGAACGCCCGCCTCGGCTCCGAGTTCCGTGTACGTGTTGTGCGCCACTCGCCACGTGGCGGTGACCGCCGGAAAATTGCCCGGCCCGACGCCAAAAATGGGATGGTGCAACATCAGGCTGATACTTTCCTTCAGCAACTCCGAGCGCGCCTGTAACGATCCTTCGCCGTGCGACTCCATGGTGCCGCTGATCTCCGCTCCTGCCGGGCGCACCACCAGGCTCATCAGGCGAGACAGATACCGGGGCGATGCGACCAGGAAGCCTACCGACAACACACCCAATATGGCCGTGGTCGCCAGAAGGCTGAAGCGGCGGCCCCTCACTCCAAACTCCCACAGACAGATGAGGAACGTGATCACCATTGCGATCATGCCGCTTCGCGAGTATGTCGCCACCACTCCGACCAATAGCGCGATCAGCGAAAGCGTCCACAAAACTTTCCGAAATCCCCCTTTGCCCGGCGAACACGAATGCCATACAGAGCGGAAAATTGATCGCAATGTTGATGGCAAGGTCATTTGAATTTTCGAGGATTCCCTTCTGGATCCCCATCAGACGACCGTCCTTCGTGTGATGCACAAGCAAAGAGCCCACCGTGATCAATGCCACTGCGGAGGCCTGAATGTAAAGCAATTTGCGCAGATGGCTCATTTTCGTGATCACCAGGGTGATCAAAAGCGCAACAATGACCCCCTTGGAGAACTTGTTGAACACGGTATCGAAAGATCCTCCCCGCCAGAACGCGGTCGGAATCGTAAGAATCATCTGCACCAGCAATGCCAGCAGAATTTTGCATTCGAGCGGAAGCCGTCCTCGATCCTTGCCCTTCACCCCAAAGATAAGGCCCGCGAGCGCAACGCCTCCCGCGATCTTTCCGAGCGGCACATGACTCAGGCCGGGAATAAAGTCCTCGGGTCGGAAGAAATACAGGAGCGAAAACAACACCAGCGCTCGATACGCCAGCGTTGTGCGACGTGTCTGCGGGGGAGGCGCGCCGACCAATGCGGGTTCCGGAGCCAGAGTGAACTGATTCATAATTGGCTTTAGCGCGTCCACGCTACCTTTCTTCCCGTTACAAAATTCGCAAACGCCACCACCGCCGCGGTGTTCAACACCACGAAGGTGAAAGCAGCGTCTCCTGCGCGGGCGACCGGTCCTAATTTCAACCCCGCCAGTCCCGCCATGCTCAACGCGTAAAAAGCAATCTGCAGCACCAACGCGGCACGATAAACAGGCTGCGGCAGAAAAGCACATGCCACCAATGCCGTCACCAGCGCGAATGGAACCACGAGCCGTAATATCTTGTGGCTGACAAACTCAAAGCGGATCGGGTTCTCGCCACTCAACAACCACGGCTGCAGCTGCAGTAGTTGGTAGTTGCCGCTGAGAGTTCGGACTTTCCGGGCAAATTCGCGCTCCGTTCCCTGATCGGCCAGATCCCACGCACGCGCTTTTGGCTCGAACACCACGCGTTTTCCCGCATGCACCACCTGCATCGGGATGTACACGTCGTCCAGCAAGGTCTCCGGCGGAATGGGCTCCAGCAGTGCGCGACGCACACCATAGAAAGCTCCGGTTGCGCCCACCACGGAACCCGAGGCCGATTCCAGTTCCCGAATCGTCTTTTCGATCCTCCAGTACAGACCCATACCCCGATTCTTCTCGCCGGCATCGGGATCTCCCAGCATCAGTTCGCCGCTCACGCATCCCACCTGCGGATCGGCGAAGTCTGCCACCAGTACTCGCAAACTGCCGGGTTCGAGTGTCTGCCGTACGTCCGTAAACACCACGATCTCGCCATGCGCCAGTTCCAGTGCATCGTTCAACCCGGATGCTTTCCCCCGCGATAACTGGTTCAGCACCGCATGCACCCGTGGATTCCGTGCATAGTCGCGGAGGATAGCTTCCGTTCTGTCGGTGGATCCGTCCGAAACCACGACCATCTCGGCGGCCTGCTCTGGATATTCGAGCGCCAGCAGATTTTCCATCTTGCGCTCCAACACTCTCTCCTCGTTGCGCACCACCATTATGATGGAGACAAATGGCTGATTTGCTCCGGTCAGCAACGGACGCGGCTGCCAGCGGCTGCGCATCCACAGCCACATCGGATAGCCGACATAGGTGTAGCCGATCAAAACCACCGCACTCCAGAAAATCCCCCTCATTGCGCGCCTCGTCCCAGCAGGACGATTTTGATCGTCTGGAACATGATCAGAATGTCCAGGCCAAGCGACGCATTCTTGATGTAGAACAGGTCGTACTGAAGCTTTTCCTTTGCGTCTTCAATCGTATTGCCGTACTTGTAGCGCACTTGCGCCCAGCCAGTAATCCCAGGACGCACCGCGTGCCGCACTCCGTAATACGGAATCTCTTTGGTCAGCCACTCTACAAACTCGGGACGCTCGGGACGCGGCCCGACAAATGCCATCGACCCCTTGAACACGCACCAGAGCTGCGGAATTTCATCGATGCGCGACGTGCGCAGGAACTTGCCAATTCGCGTGATGCGCGGGTCGTCATCTCCCGCCCAGGTTGGACCAGTATCGGCTTCCGCATCCTGCCGCATCGTTCGAAACTTGTAGCAGAAGAATGTGCTGCCCGCGCGGCCCACTCGCTTCTGCCGGTACAGCACAGGTCCCTTCGAGTCCAGTTTGATGGCGAGGATCACGAATGGCAGGAACGGCAGAACCACTAATAGAAGAATCAAGGAAACGAACATCGACAACGCGCGCCGCATCACGTTGAAGCTTGTGCTGAAGCGGAAGCCTTCCGCAAAAATCAGCCAGCTCGGATAAAGCTGTTCCACCTCGATCCGTCCCGAAATCTTTTCCAGCCACGAAGTAGCTTCTTCTATGCGGACGCCATTCAGGCGCAATTGCAGAAGCTCCTCGACCGGGAACGTACCCCGCCGATCTGTCATCGCCACGATAACGCGATGCACGCGTTGCGAACCGGTCACTTCCATCAGGTGTGCCGCCGCCGAATCGCGCGTGAGCGCACCCTCCACGTTCCCGCTCCATCCAATTACTTCTACGCCCAATTCCTTGCGCTGACGTAAACCCTGAACCAGTCGCTGTGCCCGGTCTCCCGTACCGAGAACGTAAACCTTCTCCTGCATGAAGGGCTGTTGCACCAGCCAGCCATAGGCAACGCGCCAACCCACCAGACCGATAGTGAGCAGCACCAATCCAAACAGGGACGCGTTGTTTCCCGGAAGCACCTCGGGATAAATCCAGCTCACTGCTGCCAGCAGGATTGCGAGCAACCCGGGCACCAGGAACAGGCGGAAGTACATCTCGCCCTTGGCTTCAAAGCGGGAGGAGTCGTACAGGTCGAACCAGTGGGAACAAATCAGAACTACCAGTGTGGCAACGACGACCTTCAGGTACCCATTCTCGTAGTTCAGGACAATGTAACGATCATCTGGGAAGGCGAGCACCATCCCCAGCAGAAACGAGAAAAACACCACCATCGTTTCGACGGCCAGCAACACCAGCGAGCGGACCGGATAGTAGACATTGAACAGTCGGATCAAGGGGGCCTTGTTACTTCTGTTTCTTCTCGTACACTTCGTAGTAATACCGCGAATACGAATCTGCGCGGCTGATTCCGTTCAGCACAACTCCCACCATGGTCTTGCCCTGAAATTCCTGGCGGGCCCTTTGCGCGGTGTCATACGGAGTCGCATTGCTGCGGACGACCATCAGCACGCCATCGCAGTAGTTGGCCAATTGGCTGGCGTCCGAGACCGGCACTGCCGGCGGCGAGTCCACGATGATCCAATCGAACAGAGTCTCGACACGCTGCATCAGCATTTTCATGCGGCCGTTGGCAATCAACTCCGCCGGATGTGCCACCGTGCGGCCGCACGGAATAAAGAACAGGTTCTCCATGGAACCTCGCTGCATGATCGAAAACTCGTCGCTCTCACCCAGCAAATAGTCCGCTAACCCCGGTGAAGAGGTTGTGCCCAGGGCGGAGTGCAAGCGCGCCACTCTCAGGTCGCCGTCGATCAGCAGCACGCGCCGACCATGCTGGCGGACCAGCACCTGCGCCAGGTTCGCCGACACAAATGACTTCCCTTCCTGCGG
This sequence comes from uncultured Acidobacteriota bacterium, assembly GCA_963765755.1. Classification (GTDB taxonomy): domain Bacteria; phylum Acidobacteriota; class Terriglobia; order Terriglobales; family Acidobacteriaceae; genus Gp1-AA133. The sequence goes on from CAVXXV010000012.1 coordinate 221,128, forward strand.
GAGCGCGCTGGTCACCAGAATTCTCTTCAACGAAATTTTCTCGCGCATCTGGTAGAGCCGTGAGCGCAGCGTGCGGAACTGTTCGGTGCCCAACGCATTCTCTTCGTGGTTGAAGAAGAGCATGGTCGTGGCGTCCGGCTTCCACTCCGCCTGACTGCAGCGCGCCAGCAACGTGTCGAAGGTATAGGGGTTCGAGAAGGAAGGCATCGGATGGCCGATTCCGGGAGCCGCGGCCGCGCCAGCGGTTGCTGCCGGGGCCACCGGCTGCGCCACCTCCGCGGACACAGGATTCGGTTCGGCGGCGGGTAGGTCCATCACGGGCGATGAATCCGTGCGGGTTCCCTGCGATGCCGCCCTTTCCTGTTCGGCTCGTTTGAGTGCTTCGTGAATTCGGCTCATGATTTCCTCTCTTTGGGCAGATCTTGTTCACTCTGACGCAGCCGGTCTGCCAAGGTGGCCAGCGTGCGCAAGGCTTCTACTAGATCGAATCGTTCGGCTCCGGACGCCGGGGAAGGCGTCGCCGGAACCGTCATGGCTCCCGACGCCACGTTGTCGCTGAGGTCAAAATCGCGGGCAACTGCGTCCACTATGCCTTCGTTGATGTTCGCCTTCTGGTCGACGAAGGCGCTTACCAGGCAGTGTTCGCACAAAAGATTCACCACGCGTGGAATGCCGTTGGAGTACTTATGCACCGCGCTGAGCGCTTCCCCGTCGAAAATCTGCCGCCCATCGGAACCGGCAATTCTCAGACGCTGCTGCACATAAGCTTTGGTTTCTTCGATAGTGAGCGGATGCGTTTTCGCGCGTAGCGTCAAGCGCTGCCGCAACTGGCGCAGTTGAGGCTGCTTCAGCTTGGTTTCCAGCTCAGGCTGGCCGACCAGCACGATTTGCAGCAGCTTTTCCGTGAAGGTCTCGAGATTCGTAAGCATACGAATTTCTTCCAGCACTTCATCGGTAAGATTTTGTGCCTCGTCGACGATCAGCACCGCCGTTTCGCCCGCCCGGTAGCGGTCCAGCAGCCAGTTGTACAGGCGCTGCAGAATCTGGCTCTTCGATTTCGAATCGCATGGAATGCCGAAGTCCGCCATCATATAGTCCAGGAACTGCGGAACATTCATGCGCGAGTTGAAGACAAAGGCCGTTGCCACCTGTTGCAGACGCAACCACTCCAGTAATTTGTTGATCAGCGTCGTCTTGCCGGTGCCAACCTCGCCGGTGAGAAGAACAAAACCCTTCCGGCTCTGGATACCATAGGTCAGGCAGGCCAAAGCCTCTTCCGTATGCCGCGTCAAAAACAGGTAGCGCGGATCCGGATTGACGTTGAACGGGTTCGCTCGTAGTCCGAAAAACTCTTTATACATACCGTCGCCTAGACCCCGACCTTTTCTTTGTCAAGCTCCGCTTCAGGTTTCTCGCGGTTCCAGAACTTGCCGCCGCCGTTCTTAGGCGCTGCCTCGGTCACCCATGGCAACGAGACCAGAACCGGCATCTGCAGACTGGCCACGACGTCCGCTTCGTTGCGAATCGACTTGTCTCTCAATTCCAGCCAGAGCGCGAGTCCCATGCCGATCACCAGGCCTGTTCCCAAGCCTCCGGCCGCGAACAGCAGCCGGTTCGGAAAACTCGGAGCCTCGGGAAGATTGGCGGCATTGAGCAGGTGCATTTGTTCGCCCTGCTGCCGCCGTTCCATGTCCGTCGCCATTTCCGACGTGCTCTTCTTTGCCAGAAGATCGGTGTAGAACTTCTGCGCGGTGTCGTAATCCCGAGTCAGTTGTTTGTACTTCTCTTCGACCCCCGGACTGATGGCGACCCTGCCCTGATACATGCGGATTTGGTCGCCGATTCGCTTCTGCTCGCGCGTGGCCTGGTTGAGTACGTCTTCGTACTGGTGAACCTGCAGCCGCAGCTGCCGGATTTCCGGCGGCTCGGTAGCGCTCGCCTTGGCATTGGCCTCGGGCCCTTTCGCCGCGGCGTCATTTACCTCCGCCAGCTTCTTCTTCACTTCGGCGATATCGGATTTGGTCTTGATCACATCCGGATGGTCCTCGGTGTAACGCGCCTGCAGCGATAGCAACTGGGTTTGCAGGTTGGTGAGTTGGGCCTCCAGACTCTGCGGATTGTTGCTTCCCTGCGAAGACTTCCATGCCGCCAACTGTTGCGAGAGCAGGGATTCGGTATACGACTTATCCTGTTGCGCTCGGTTCACAGTCTGCGTGTTCGCATCCATCTGCGAGTTCAACGTGCCTAGCACCTTCAGATTGTTGTCCTCGTCCCCGGGCAGTTGTCCGGAGTACTGACGCTTGAATTCAGCCAGCTTCGAATCCTGGTCGTCCAGATTGCGCTTCGCTTCCTCCAGTTGCCGGCTAATGAAAGCAGTGGTGCCGGCCGCCGCTTCTTCGCGGGTGCTCTGGAATTCGGTCAACATCGCCGAAGTCAGATCGTTACAGATGTCCTGCGCATCGCGTGGATTGGCCGTCGTGAAATTTACATAGAAACCCGGGACGCTGCCCTGCCCCTTCCGCTTGCCTCCGCCCGTGTTGGCAATCTGCCCTAAATCCGTGACTACGGGCTCTATTTGAACGCCCGCCCGGACTTCTTCCAGAACGTCTTCCAGGTTCTTTCCGCCCTTGAAAAGGTTCGGCCGCTTTTCGACAATGGGCTGCAACCGGTTCCGTCCCATGACCTGTTGCTGCATGGTGGCAATGCGTTGTGCGAGATCCGCGGTCACGACCGGCGCGACCACGCCCTCGGGAACCTTCTGTCCCTCGACTAGCACCAGCGCCTGCGACGTGTACTTTGCGGTGAAGGCATAAGAGATGAGGAACCCGACCAAGGGCGCCAGCAACGCCGGGATCAGGATCATCTTCAGGCGGCGGCGTAACATCGCCAGATAGTCATCAATGGTTAAGTCACGATTTTCAATCATTCCAATATTTCCGTTCTGGCCCCTTTTCAGGCAGCCTTGAATTAATCGATCCGGATCGGGCGGAAGTGCCAATCGACGCCCAGCGTCAGCACATGTCTCACGGAAATCCGATTGCAGTTGGTTTGCCCTGCGACGGGACAGGTGTCGAAGATCTGGTCGGTCCACTGATACGCCAGGAAAGCACCCCAGTTGTAGCCAAACTGTCGGCGTAAAGCCAGCCCGGCAAATCCAATATTGTAAGACGTCGCGGCAACGCCCAGCTGACTCGATTGCAGGCGCTGGTTATGCGAAAAGCCCAGGGACGCGTTGGCCGTGTATCTTCGGCCAAGTTTCCGCTCAAGGGTCACGCGCGCAATGTTGCTCTGGGCTCCGGCAAAAAATCCCGAACCGCTGGTGTCGTAGCGCTCAAAGCTCAGCGACGAACCGAAATCGTGGAACCGGTACCGCAATGAGAAGCGGCCTGCGATCGACAACCGGTTGGTGTTCCCGGACAGAGGATCGTGAATGAGTGTCCACTGCGGACCGGCGCCAACAATCAGATCCATCCGGCCGGAAACCCGATGCCCGTACATTGCCTGTACCACGTGGGCAGTCACATCGTCAGAGCCGACCTCCGCCGGAAAGTGAAACGACTGAAATCCGTAGCTGAAAGCGAGCTGATTTTTCTTGCTGAGCTGGTAGCTGTATCCAGCCTGCCCGCCTGCCTGGCGGCTGTTAATGAAGCCTTCTGTGCTGTCGGTGAAGTGGACCAATCCAAACGAACCGGCCGCCGTGACCGACGACCGAGGACTCAAACCTTGCACCACATCCACCACCGCGACATTCGTGATGCGCGGCGACTGCCCGAGTGAGCCCAGCTGTTGCGATCCCAGAACTCCGTAGTGGCCTCCAAAACCACTCCCCAGCATGCCCATGCCTGCGCCCAGCCCGCCCAGGCCCAGTTGAAATCCTCCGGCTCCGCCGTATGAGCCATAGCCGAACGATCCTTCCGGAAGGTAGCTGAACGAGTCCCGCATCGTCAGTTGGCCGGTTCGCCACAGAACGGACTGCTGCGCCTGCAATTCCTGAATCTGTTTCAGGCCGGTGCCTGCGCGGTTGTAATACCCGACGCCGCCCACATAGGCTGCGGCGAGTTGGTAACGGCGCCACAACCTCTGCATCGTCAAACCACCCAGACCGCGCGTCACAGAGTGCAGCGCCGGACGCGCATCGCTGCCAATGTTGGAATCCAGCGCCTCGCTTGCCTCCACTCCTCCAAGCAACATGCTGCGTGGTTGAATGTTCGGTTCGAGCGACGGCTGATCCAGACCGGAGATCGGTGGATTTTCATTTACCACCACGGGCGGGTTGTCCTGGCCGAAGGCAGCCGGAGGCGGCGTTCTTTGCGAGTCATCCGGCGACGGCTGCTGCTGCGAATTGTCCTGCGCCCACGCGGCCCCGGCCGTAATCGCCAGCCACATCAGCACGCTCACTGTTTTCTTCATCTTCGTGGTCCGATCCTTACGGGACGACAATCGTGTCTCCAGGTCTCAGGATGATGTTCGAATTGATTCCCTCGCCCTTGAGCAATTCCCGATAGTGGACCGGAATCTTTTGCTGCTTCCCGCTTTCCGTGCGTAGGATGTAAATGCCCTTGGTGTTGGCGAACTGCGAGAATCCCGAGGAAGCCAGCGCCTGCAGCACCGTCATATTTGGTTGCAAGGCCGTACTGCCCGGATGCAGGACCTCGCCCAAGATGTAGATTTTCTGGCTGTTCATGGCAGTGACGACGACCGTTACGCGCGGGTCCGCCATATATTTCTTCAGCTTGGTCGTGATCGACTCGGCCAACTGGGTGGGCGTTAATCCAGCGGCAACTACATCATTGAGCAGCGGAAGAGAAATTTTTCCGTCCGGCCGCACGGGGACTGCCTCGGTCAGGTCCGGTTCCTTCCACACGGAAATGTGCAGCATGTCGTTCGCGCCGATTACATAGTCAGGACCGGCCACAGAGACCGGCTCGCTCTGCGGCTTGTCGGCTGCGGGTTTCGCTTCGCCGGCCGGCTTCGCCTCGTCCGCGGCTTTTGCGGTCGCCTGGCCCCAGCCGCTGGTGACCATGGTTCCTGCCAGCAGAAAGATTGCGAGATTCTTAGTGCGCTTCATGTCTTCTCCTGAACCTTTAGGAAGCTGAATAATCCTGGTACCCGATTTGCTTCAACTTGTAGAGCAGCGCCTTGTAGCTGATCTGCAGTTCCTGTGCAGCCCGCCGGCGATTCCAACGCGTACGTTGCAGCACTCTGAGAATCAGTTCTTTCTCCGCTTCCCGCGACGCTGCTCGCGAAGCCTGCTTTAGAGAAATCCGTTCGCCGTTCCCATTGCGCTCTGAGCGCATGAGCAGCGATCGCAATCCGCCCATGGCCACCGACTCATCGCCCAGTGCCACGATCGCCTTGGCCGCGTCTTCCAGCTCCCGGATATTTCCCGGCCACCCGTAGTCATGGAACAGGAGCTGTGTGGCCTGGCTCAACTGCGGAACCGGCCGCCTGAAATCGCGCGCGTACTTGGCCAAAAAGAAATTCACCAGCGCCGGAATATCTTCTCGGCGCTGCCGCAAGGGTGGCAAGCGCAGGCAGACTCCGCTGACCCGGTAATACATGTCCTCACGAAAACGTCCTGCCCTAACTTCTGCTTCGAGGTCCCGCGAGCTCCCACAGATCAGCCGCGCCCGGACTGCGTGACCATGGCCATTGCCTTCCCCCACCCTCAGAACCGACAGAAGAAGTTCCTGGCAAGCTGCATTCAGATCTGCCAGCTCCTCGAAATACACGGTGCCGGCTTCAAAGAGTCCGCCCCCTGTACGGCCGTCTTCGCTGAGCATCGGTGGCGTCACATCCGCACAAGAGACAACCCGGAAAGACTCTGCCTGGTGCGCGGACATCTGGTGAATCCGCTCCGCTGTCGCTTTTTTCCCTGTGCCCGTCTCCGCCAGCAGCAGCACCGGCACTTCGCTCCGGGCCAGTTCCCGAATTACCACGTCCAAAGCCTTCATACTTTGGCCGAGTCCTTCAACGAAGCTGCAACCGTTCCCGTCCACATTGCAGGCAACGGCTTTCGTCTCAACAAATTCTGGGAATTCTTTTGCCATATTGGCCCTAGTTGGCAGCCGGGGGAATAACGCCAGTGAGTCGGATGTTTTTCCTGTTCCAGTCGGAAGCAAGGCGGGTGCCATCCGCACTCTTTCCCGCGATCCGCACCATAACAAGATAACCTTATTTTTTTCAGCAGCTTGGAGGATGGCTGCAACCTGACGCACCAACTGTGATCAACGTCACCCAGCCTACAACATGGGCATCGGAAGGGAAAGTTTTTACCCACTCGATGGTAACCTCAATTGGTTACTTTTCCCCAAGACGTCCCCGCTCGCCCGTAATTGACAGGTTCTAAAACCACATCTTCGGGACAAATACTCTCCCAGACAGGTCCTTTCACCCCAAAGTCCACCCTCAAGCTGTAAGCAAACATTTTCCCTTTAAACACTGTGGTGGGATGACATTCGTCGGTCGGATGGCCGACGAAATTGGATAATTCTGTGACCCGAAAGGAAAGCGCGGCAGTTCCCTTTTTCCCGAGTCATTGCTTGAAGTCGGGCTCGACTCTTCACCTTAATTTCCCGGGGATTCTGTTTCTCAATAACTTCCCTTGCCTCCGTTCGGACTCGGGAAATTTCGCCGGTAGAGGTTGAGTCGCCTGCAAGCAAATGAGCCTTAAATTCGTAAAACCCAGGGATTAAAGGTCTTCTTGATTTGGCGCCACCTTTGCGGGGTCATCTCACGTAACGAAAGTCACACCTGTGCATTCACTGATTGCACCTCGCTCACAGTTCGCATATGCTTTTGGTATCTCCTTCTATACCTTGTGTTTTGAGCCAAGCCGTCCAATCCGTGCCGCTGACCGTTGAATCACAGCCTTTGTCCCAGCAGAGAATGCCGTGGTGGCAAATCCTCGCCTTGGTCGTCGTACTTGGTTGGCTATACGCTTCGGTGCTGCGCCACCTGGTCTGGCAATGGGCTCACGACCCAAACTATTCCCACGGTTTTTTTGTTCCGCTGTTTTCTCTATTCGTAATCTGGAGTGAGCGGGAAAAGCTGCGCAAGCTGGCCATCGAACCTTCTTGGTCAGGGTTGCTGGTTCTACTGTTTGGACTTGTGGTCCTGGCTGCAGGCATTCTCGGCGCCGAACTCTTTCTCTCCAGGATTTCACTCTTGGTGACGATTGCGGGCCTGGTGGTCATCAGCTACGGATGGAACCACCTGCGCGCTATCTTCTTCCCCTGGGTGTTTCTGTTGTTCATGATCCCCATCCCGACCATCGTCCTCAACCAGATCACCTTTCCCTTGCAGCTGCTGGCTTCAAAGGTCGCGGCCGTCACGTTGCCGCTCACCGGCGTTCCGGTGTTGCGGGAAGGCAACGTCATCCAATTACCGGCAATGGCCCTTGAAGTTGCCGAGGCCTGCAGCGGGATTCGCTCCCTGATGTCGCTCGCGACCCTGGCCATCATTTACGGCTATCTCCTCGAACCACGCACCTCAATCCGCGTGATTCTCGGGCTCGCCTCGATACCGATTGCCGTGCTGGCGAACAGCTTCCGCATCTTCGGAACCGGGTTGCTGGTGCAGTACTGGGATCCCGAAAAGGCCGAAGGATTCTTTCACGCGTTCTCGGGATGGCTGATCTTCGTCGTGTCTCTCGCGATGCTGTTCCTTCTGCATCGCGCATTACAGTGGATGTGGCCGGAAGGAGCGGCGCGCCGATGAAAGCTCACGTCCGTTTCGTCGCAGCCTTGCTCCTTTTAATAGGAACTGCCTTGCTGCTGCAGGCGCGCAATCGAGGGGAAATTTTCCCGCCGCGCAAGCCTTTGTCCGCATTTCCCGAACAGCTTGGCGATTGGACCGGCACGAGCGTTCCCATTGGCAAAGAAATTCTGGATGTACTTGGCCCGGGCGATTTCATCCTGCGCGTCTATCGCACCCCAGACGCCAGGCAGCCCGGCACCGACCTGTTCATCGCCTACTTTCCCAGCCAGCGCGCCGGGGATACGATTCATTCCCCCAAAAACTGCCTGCCGGGTGCAGGCTGGACTCCGATCGACTCGTCGCGCATCGCACTTTCCTTGCCGGGCCGTGCCCCGTTTCCGGTAAACCGTTACGTGATTGCAAAGGGCACCGACCGCTTGCTCGTCCTTTACTGGTACCTGGCACATGACCGCGCGGTCGCCAGCGAGTACTGGGCGAAAATTTATCTGGTTACCGACTCGATCCGCATGAATCGCAGCGACGGATCGCTGGTGCGCCTGAACACCCGCATGCTGCCGGGAGAATCCGTCGAGGCGGCTATGGCCAGGCTCACTCCTTTTGCCGGACAAGTAGTTCCGTTGCTGAACGAATACATCCCGCAATGAACCATCGGAGAATTTTCAGTTCTACAAGCCGGTACTTTTTCTTCGCAGCTTCCGCCCGCGACATTTGCCGACGGACCAATCTGGATTTGCAATCTGAAATCTTTGTTTTCATCATTCCATCTATCGCTGCGCGCGCGACTCGCTCGCTCCAGGAGATCTAGCCATGAGGCGTGCTCCGTCTCTTCGTTTGTTGTTTGTCGTGACTATCACCCTCGGCCTGCTGGCCGGATGCTCGCGCGATCCCAACGTGCGCAAACAAAAATACCTCGAGAGTGGCCAGCGTTACTTCGAGAAAGCCAAATACCGTGAAGCCGCCATCCAGTACAGCAACGCCATCCAGGTGGACCCGCGCTTTGCGGACGCGCACTACCATCTCGGGCTCACCTACTTGCGCCTGGGCGAGCCCAATCGCGCCTATCAGGAATTGCAGCGCACCATTGAAATCGATCCCGCAAACTATGCGGCCCGCGTCGATATCGCCAACATGCTGATCGCCGCCAAGTTCTACAAGGAAGCCCAGGAACAGCTCGACATTCTGACCGCCAAGCAGCCCGACAATCCTGACGTTCATTCCGCCTTGGCAAATTTTAAGGCCCGCCAGGGCGACCTTCCCGGCGCTCTGCAGGAGATGCAGAAGGCAATCAGCCTCGACCCGAATCGCTCCGAGGCTTTCCTGAATCTCGCGATGATGCAGATCGAGTCTCAGCAATTCGACGCGGCCGAAGCCAGCCTTAAAAAGGCTACCGCCTTGGATCCCAAGGCCATGAATGCTCAGTTGGCACTGGGCGGCTTCTACCAGACTCGCGGCCGGCTGCCCGAAGCCGAGGAGCAGTTCAAACACGCGATTTCCATCGATCCTAAGAGTCCCGACCCGCGCTCCGCTCTGGTCCGTCTCTACATGATGCAAGGCAAAAAGGCGGAGGCCGAGTCCTTCCTCAAGCAGTCGAAACAGGATCTCTCGGAAAACCCGGCCGGCTATCGCATGTTAGGCGACTATTACTTCGCCAGCGGCGATCTCGACAAAGCGGTTGCCGAATACGAAGCCGTTTACAAGGATCATCCCAAGGACATCCAAACCAAGAAAAACTACATTCAGCTTCTGATTCTGAAGAACCGTCTGGACGAAGCGCGCAAGCTGGATGATGAAATCCTGAAATCCAACGCCGCTGACAATGAAGCCCTTATCTACAAAGGTCAGATCAAGATGCGGGACGGTCATCTCGAAGATGCCGTCCATGCTCTGCAGACCGCGCTCAAGAGTGACCCCGACAACGCCGTGGCGCACTACCATCTTGGGCTGGCGTTTGATCAGCAAGGAAGTCTTTCCCGCGCCGAATCCGAGTGGCGCGACGCCGTGCGCCTGAAGCCGGACTTGATCGAAGCGCAGCGCGCACTGGCTGCCGTTTCGGTCCGCAAGGGTGATTGGGACAGTCTCCGACGGACTGCTTCTACCATCATCCAGGCACAGCCTAACTCTCCCGATGGATACGCCATGCGTACCATTGCTTACATCAACGAGAAGCAGTTCGCCAACGCAGAGCAGGACATCAACAAAGCCATCTCGGTTGCACCCCAAAGTCCTATCGGTTATGTCCAGCTCGGCAACTTACGCCTGCTCCAGAAGCAATACGACCCGGCCGCGAAGTCCTACCAGAAAGCCTTGGACGTCGACCCGTCGAATTCCGACGCTTTGGGTGGGTTGATGAATACGTACCTGGTACAGAAGCAGGCCGACAAAGCCGTCGCGGTCGCGAACGCCCAGATCGCTAAGGTTCCCAATAGCAGTGCGTTTTACGACCTCCTCGGAACCGCGCTCTTCAACAACAAGAAAGACTACCCGGCTGCCGAAACCGCGTTGCGCAAAGCCGCTGACCTCGACAAGAAAAACTCCGATGCGCTGCTGAAACTCGGCCAGGTTTTGAACGCACAAGGTTCCGCCGACAAGGCCATCGCCACCTACCAGCAGTCCGTCAAGGACAATCCCAATGAAGTCTCCTTCTACATCCTCCTGGGAGAACTGTACGAAGGTCAGAAGAAGTGGGAAGACGCGCGGGGCATGTATCAGAAGGCCCTAACCCTCCAGCCCGACAATCCGGTAGCCTCGAATAACCTCGCTTACGTCATGCTGCAAACCGGTGGCAACATCGACGTCGCCATCTCGCTAGCGCAGACAGCCCGCCGCTTGATGCCTGACAGCCCGAACGCGGCCGACACGCTTGGTTGGGCCTACTATCAGAAGGGCCTTTATCCGACCGCCATCGACCTGTTCAAGGAGGCGCTTAAGAAGGTTCCCAACGATCCTACGTTTCAGGATCACTTGAAGAAAGCCCAGCAGGCGCAGCCCCAGCAGAGTGGAAACTAGTTAGCGGCTGGTTCTCTCTCGCCCGGGACCGGGACAGTTACACAAGAGGAGCATCCCAAGAACCGGATGCTCCTTCTCGTTTTAGACGAGAATCGAGCGCCCACGACACGACTGGAGGCTGCGGAAAAAGTCTGGCTGGTGTTGGTTTTGAAAAGGCACTTCAGTCGTGTCGGAAATACCGTAAAGTGAATGCAGCTTTACCCGCTGAGGATCCTTGTTGACTCTGTGGTGGATTTTTCCGCAGCTTCTGCAGTCTTAACCCCTAAAAAGAAAAACCCGCCGCATCCCCGCGGCGGGTTTTTTCGTTCAGGAGTCGCTTTACTTCTGGAACTAGGACAAGCTCAGCTTGCGCCGGATTGCACCAGCCAGACCGATCAAACCGGTCCCGAACAGGCTCAACGTTCCGGGCTCAGGTACTGCCAGGTTCGTGTCGCCGCTCGACAGGTTCGTGCTTCCGTTGAACAGGCCCTTGCCCGTGTTGATCGTGATCTGCGTGGTCGCACCCACCTGGCCGCCGCCGCTAACAATGGCACCGTTCAGGATGTAGTTGTGCGTTCCGTTCGCGAGCGTAACCAGGGTCCAGGTCGCTGAGCTGAAGCTGCCGCTGAAGATCACGCCATTCGGAACGCCATTGGATCCGTTGCCCGTGATCACGAAGCTGCCGCCTGCCGCCAGCGTTCCGCCGTTCTGAGCGTCGCCGCTCGTGAATGCGCCCGTGCTGAAGGTCAAAGTCCCGAGGTTCGGTCCCACCGCGCTTCCAACCTTGAACAAGGTGGAGCCGGAGAGAGACAAGCCACTTGCATTCCCCGTGATTGTGCCCCCAGCGTTTGAGATGTCGATGCTGCTGTCTGCAAAAGCTGCCAATGGCAGGGCCAGTGCCAGTACAGCCAGCAATAACACTTTCTTAAACATTGATGTACTGCCTCCTAGGAAGGTTCCGAATCGCCGGTCTCCGGGGGAAGAGACCTTTCTTGGGGCATCGCATCTCTCAGGGAAAGAGAATACAACAACACCCGCTACTCACTAGAGCACCCATCATACCAAAAGCGTTGCAAAACAACACGCGTCTAATCATGTGTTTAGGGTAGGTAACGTTACCTCGTTGATACTAAAGGTGCAAAGTGATGCGCATGAACACAACTTCCCTTCGGCCATCGTATGTTTTCCACTTGCCCTAAAACGAACGCGCAGCAAGCATCTCGAGAGATACTGCTGCGCCTCGCGCTATAGGTTTCCTGTTAGTCAGACAATAACTAGTCAGCCGCCAATCCCGAATTAGAAGCCTCCCGGCGGCGAACCGTGCGATTCGATGGCAGACCGGCGTCACGAATCTTATACAGCAGTGCGCGGTAGCTGATGCTCAGGGCGCGCGCTGCCTGCTTTCGATTCCAATGATTGGCTTGCAGGACTTTCAAAATCACTTTACGTTCCAGTTCCCGCGTGGCCTGGCGCGTTAATTTCTTCAGCGAGATCGGCCCGTCGAGATTGATTTCAGGATTGAAATAATCCTGCTGTCGCGTGACCAGATCGCCCGAGATTACTTCTTCCGAGCCCAGGATCACGTAGCGCTTGATCAGGTTCTCAAGCTCACGAATGTTTCCGGGCCAGTGATACTTCTGCAGCACCGTCATTAATTCATTCGACAGCGACTTAGCCCGGCAGTTGTACTTGCGGTTGTAGTACTCGAGAAAGTAGTTCGCCAGTTCCTCGATGTCGGAGCGGCGCTCCCGCAGTGACGGTAATGCTAAGTTCACGACGTTGATGCGATAAAACAAGTCCTGCCGGAACGTTCCGTTTTCGATTTCGGTTTCCAGAACCCGGTTGGTGGCGCAAACTACCCGCACTTCGACTTTCTTATCTTCCTGCGCGCCGATGCGGCAGAACTGACCGTCCTGCAAAAGTTGCAGAAGCTTGGATTGCAGGGCTAGATCGAGCTCAGAGATTTCATCCAGAAACAGCGTCCCGCGATGCGCCATCTCCACGCGCCCCGGCTTCATTCCGTATGCGCCCGTGAACGCGCCCTTCTCATAGCCGAACAGTTCGCTTTCCAGCAGCGTTCCCGGAATCGCCGGGCAATTCACCTTCACGTATGGCCCTGTTTTCCAGGGAGAGCGCACGTGGATCATGCGCGCGATGATGTCCTTGCCGGTTCCGCTCTCGCCGTGAATCAGCACGGGAACGTTCGCCGCTGCGACTTTGTCCATGCGCGCGCGCAGCGCCTGCATGGCGTCCGAGTGTCCGAACACGATGGATTCGGGTGGCATTTCCCCGATGGATTGCACCAAAGAACTGACAGGATTTGTCGTTGTCATAGCTTGAACAGCAGGACTTGCCCGCTGTCACAGGTGTATGTGCACCCCGGACGCCAAAGCCATCGGCTACCGCTTCCGGACCCTTGCGTGCAGACCTAAACTATTTGGTTTGAAAGGCTTACTAGGGATTCATCAACCAGGCTAGTAACGGAGAGAGGACATGCCCCGGCTACGAAAACCGGACAAAACAGTAGGAAAAAACTTTCACACTGCAGAACCAAGTTTCCCTCTCGGGAATCGAGGCTTGGCTGCGCCGTTGAGCAACGGCCGCGAGAATTTCAGACCCAGGAGGTGGTATCCGTCGGAATGGTTCACCCGCACCGCGCGTGCTCGCAAGGTGCGCGCCGCCCGGGGAAGGCCCGTGGCTGCTGCCAGCGGAGCACTGGGAATTTCCAGCATGACCTGCGCCGCTTTTGGCAAGGAGCGTCGCACCGCCACCAACGCACCCCCCGCGCTGACATTCAATGCTGTAGCAAACTCCAGAAATTCTTTGCCCTTTTCGTCCCGGCTACGCACAAAAACCGGGATCGCCAATGGCAGTCGGGTCCACTTCCGACGTTCCTTCTCGACCCTGCGTCGCACCAAAGGCTGCTCCCTGACACTAGCGATTTACACGGACTAGTTCGCATCTAATGGGCCAAATCTATGTTCAAGCCTTTGAACCCATGGTTCCCACCCTACAGCGGCTGAATTCTCCCGGGAAACATCGCTTCCTGCACCGGATTCGGCCTTTTTGTGGGATTTCTCAGGCGTTTCTCCTGAAATTCTGGATCGCTGTCCCTATCCTGTTGAAAAGTGCAATCATTTACCCTAGTGTGGCAATTCCGGTGCATTTTCGTTGACAATCCCAGCACACCCATCCTACGATTTACTCACGTCATCCCCAAACGTGAAGTAAGAAAGTTCATTCTGCCCCCTCCCCGTTGACCAAGCCACGAGTGTCTCTGACTATGGCTGCAAACTCGGACAATGCTACTCTTTCCCAAGCGTTACAGGCGAAAGCAGGGGTCGAGCCTCGCTCCAGTGGCCCTGTGCCCGGCGGGGGTGGCGAAGGTACGGACTATCCGCAGGATCTGCTGCAGAACTACAACCAGCTGTCAGAACGATATCGGCGCACCACCAATGCGCTCGCCTCAGCGGCCCATGACCTCAAGACCCCCTTGGCCATCTTGAATGGCTACATCGAGCTGTTGCAAAGTGAAAAACTCGGGTCCCTGAACGATCGCCAGCGCGAAGTTATCGGGGACATGCACTCCAGCGGACAAAGGCTGCAACGTTTCATCCAGGATTTCCTGTCTTATACGGTGCTTGAAACCGGAGAACTCCGGATGCAATTCGAGCAGGGTGACGTCAACGCTTGTCTTTCGGAGGTGTGCCGCTTGTGGTCGCATCGCTTTCAGGACAAGGGTCTCGCGTTGTACTTTCTGGCGAACGACAAGCTGGTTCCATTTCCATTTGACTCGCCCAAGATTCAGCGAGTGATTTCAAATTTGCTGGAGAACGCTAGCAAGTTCACACCCTCGGGCGGCACAGTCTGGCTGCACGCTGAGCCATACATGTGGGAACGCCGCGGAGCGCCCAAGTCGGGTGTGGAACGCGAACGGCGCCGGCAACCGCTCTCAACTCCCAACGCTGTGAAAGTTAGCGTCGCCGACACCGGCCCGGGCATTCCACCTGAATACCACGTAGAAGTCTTCGACGATTTCTTTCGCTTACCGAGCAATGAAAACCAGTCCGACGGAATGGGTCTGGGCCTGGCGATCGCTCGCCGCCTCGTGAATGCCATGGGTGGTAAGCTCTGGGTAGAAAGCGAACCAGGCGCCGGCTCCAAGTTTTCATTTCTCGTTCCTCTCAAACCCTCCCTCAACAGCTCTGCTAAAGGGAAAACGAAATGAGTGAAACGACCAACATTCTGCTGGTCGATGATGAACCGGGAATGCTTCGGTACATCCGGACCTTGCTCGAAGTCGACGACTACAAAGTTGAGACCGCCTCGACGGGCGAAGAAGCGCTGCAGCGCGTGGAAAAAGGCCTCGAGCCCGACATGGTGCTGCTCGATGTGCTCATGCCCGGCATCGATGGCCTGGAGACTCTCGAGCAACTGCGCCAGATGAAGCCCGGCGTAAAGGTCGTCATGCTCTCGTGCGTGAGCGACACCCGCAAGGTAGTGCAGGCCATGCGCCTGGGCGCGCAGGACTATCTCACCAAACCTTTCCAGAAAGCCGAACTCGATGCCGTCATCGATCAATGCCTCGGCAAGAATCAGCAGAATTACGCGGGCGAAGTCGAAGAACTGTGCGACGACGTTTTCTTCGTAGCCGCCAGCCCGGCCATGCGCAAGATCCGCTCGCAGGCCGCGCTGGTCGCCAACGTCGACATTCCGGTTCTCATGCTGGGCGAAAGCGGCACCGGCAAAGAAGTTCTTGCGCGCCTGGTACACAAACTGTCCCCACGCGCTCATCGCACGTTCCTCAAGGTCAATTGCGCCGCGGTACCCGCGGATCTACTGGAGAGCGAACTGTTCGGCTACGAAGCCGGCGCCTTCACGGGCGCAACCCACCCCAAGCCCGGCAAGTTTGAGCTCTGCAATAAGGGCACCATCCTGCTCGACGAGATCGGCGAGATGCCGCCCAGCCTGCAAGCAAAGTTGCTGCACGTGCTGCAGGACCAGCAATTCTCCCGTCTGGGCAGCCGGACCGTGGTCAAGGTGGACGTCCGCATTCTGGCGGCTACCAACATCAACATCCCCGAAGCGCTGGCCAACAAACGCCTGCGCGAAGATCTCTACTATCGTCTGAACGCTTTCACCCTGAACCTGCCTCCATTGCGTGAGCGTAAGGAAGAAATTCCCATTCTCCTCAAGCACTTCATGTCGCGCATGGCCGAGCAGTACGCGCGCGCTCCATTGCCCCTCTCGCCGACCATGATGAACGCCTGCCTCGAGTATTCCTGGCCGGGCAATCTGCGGGAATTGAGCAACTTCATCAAGCGCTACCTGATTCTGGGCGATGAGAAGCTGGCCATCGCGGAACTCAATCCCAAAAACGACGTCAACGGCGGGCAACGGGCCGACGGAGGCGCCAAGGCCGGCACCGACTCGTCCGCCGGAGGCTTAAAATCTTTGTCGCGCAGCGCCAAGGACGAAGCCGAGGCCGCCGCCATTACCCAGGCGCTCGAGCAGACCAATTGGAATCGCAAGCAGGCTGCCGCGCTGCTGAAGATCAGCTACAAGGCGCTGCTTTACAAGATCCGCCAGTACGGCATTGCCGAGGCCCGCGGAGGCCACCACCGGCTCTCTGCAGGCGCATAGAGCGGCACCGCCGCTTTACTCTTCCTCGTAGCTCGATTTAGAGTAAGGAACCGCCCCGTTTCCTGAGAGCGGCAGCAGCATGCGCATAGCACGACCCGCTGCAGACAATCCGCGATCCCCGCTCCCAACTGGCACGGCCGCAGAGATTCTTCTCTCCAGCCAATTTCTCGAGGCCATCCCGGATGCCATCGTTGCCGTCAGCACCGACGGGACCATGCTCCAGGTCAATACACAAACCGAAGAACTGTTCCGTTACGCACGCGGTGAATTAATTGGACAGAAAATCGAGATGCTGGTACCGCAACGTTTTCGCGGACAACATCAAAACCATCGCGATTCTTTCACGGTCTCACCCAAGACACGGCGCATGGGCGCGGGCCTCAACCTGAAGGGCCGGCGCCGCGATGGCTCTGAGTTCGATGTTGAGATCAGCTTAAGTCCGGTCGCGACCGAAGATGGCCTGATCGTGCTCAGCGCCATTCGGGATATCAGTGACCGCAAGCGAATCGAGGAAGAGCTCCGTGAGGCCAACGAGGAACTCAATCGCCGCACCACGCAGCAAATCGGCGAATACCGCGCCCGTCTGGCCTCCATCATTGACTCCTCCGAAGACGCCATTATCAGCAAGGATCTCGACGGGACCATCACGGCCTGGAACCAGGGCGCCCAGAAAATGTATGGGTACAGCGCCCATCAGGTCATTGGAAAGAATATCTCCCTTTTAACTCCCCCCGATCGCCCGGACGAGATTCCACAAATCCTGGAACGCATTCGCCAAGGTGAGTACATTACGCACTATGAGTCCGTGCGCGTCACCAAGGATGGCCGTCAACTGAATGTCTCCATCTCGATCTCCCCGATTCGCGATGGCGCCGGAAAAATCGTAGGCGCTTCGGCGATTGCGCGCGATTTTACCGAGCAGAAGCGCACCGAAGAGCATCTGCGCCAGGCTCAAAAGATGGAAGCGGTCGGAAGGCTGGCCGGCGGCCTCGCCCACGACTTCAACAACATTCTTGGAATCATTACCGCCTGCACCGAACTCCTGCGGGAAAGCGATGGCTCCACTTCTGAACCCTCGCCCTACATCGTGAACATCCGCAAGGCTGTCCTGCGCGGCACTTCTCTCACCCGCCAGTTGCTTGCCTTCACAAGAAAGTCCGCCGTTCAGCCGCAGATGATTGATCTGAACGCGCACTTGAAAGACGTGACCAAGCTGATCCGGCCGCTCATGGGCGACGACATCGAGATTGTGACTCAGCCGCGCTGCCCATCCGCGATCGTGGAAATCGATCCCGGACAGCTCGATCAGATTGTGCTCAACCTTGCCGTCAACTCCCGGGACGCGATGCCGCGTGGTGGAAAGTTCATTCTGGAAACTTCTCTTGTTGAACTAGACGATGTGTTCATCAAGCAGCATCGTCCCATGAAGCCAGGCCACTATGTTGTGTTGGCAGCCAGCGACAACGGCGTCGGCATGGATCAGGCGACCGCCTCGCGCATCTTTGAACCGTTCTTTACAACCAAGGAAATCGGCAAAGGCACTGGCCTTGGACTGGCCACCGTTTATGGCATCGTGCAGCAGAATGGCGGCCTGGTGTGGGTCTACAGCGAACCCAATCGCGGCACCACCTTCAAAATCTATTTGCCCAGCGCAGAAGAAAAGCTTGGCGAAAGAACCGAGTCTATGACCGAAGCTCCGGTTGGACGCCGCGAAGGCACAACCATTGTGCTGGTGGAAGACGACGAAATCATGCTCAGCTTGACCCGCCAGTTGCTTCTCGAAAACGGCTACAGCGTGCTGGAGGCCAGGGACGGCAACGCTGCGCTCGAAATCGTCCGCTCCCACACGGAGCCGATTCATCTCCTGCTCACCGACGTGGTCATGCGCGGCATGGGCGGCCCGGAACTGGTGGCTGAGGTGCAGCGTTCCCACCCCGAGGTAAAACCTGTTTTCATGTCCGGCTATACCGGGGAATTGATTGCCCAGGCACAGCCCGCCTCCCAATCGGTTCCTCTCCTGGAAAAGCCGTTTACCCGGGCTGCCTTGTACCAGATCCTCGACAAGGCACTTCAGTAACCATTCCCTTACCACAACCCCGAAATCACGCGCGTGTGGTGATGGAGATCACACACAACTGTGGGAAATAACCCACTGCGGACTGCCCACGTTTCGAAATGCGGGCAAGGACCGCCCTCCGATATGCAGGTTAACCTGCTAATTCTAAATTACTTAACTGGATATACCCGTAGATGGAAATACGTTTTGGGAGTTGGCCCGGCAGATGCCTTAGTAGCAGGCGTGTACGGAGGCAGACGAATGGCAACTCAACCGATCAAACCCCCACAGAAACCCTCGACAGCCCAGTCGGCGTTCAGCGATCTGTCTCCCGCTATCGCTCGTGAACTCGAGACCCTCTCCCTGACCAACCACTATCCCACGGGCGCGGTGCTGTTCGGTGAAGGACAGCCCGCTCGTGGGATTTACGTGGTGCAGCGCGGACTGGTAAAGCTCTCGGTGTGCGCTAGCGATGGCCGGACCTTAATCCTGCGGATCGCGCGCGACGGCGATGCGCTGGGCGTTGCTTCCACCATCGGAAGCCGCGACTACGAAGCTACCGCCGAAGCGCAGCAGCCCTGCGACGTCACCTTCATCCGCCAGGCTGATGTGCTGCGCATGATGCGCATCCATGGCGAGTTTGCGCTCTGGATCACCCAGTTGCTCAGCCGCGACTACAACTTCACTTGCCGTGAAATCCGGACCCTGATGCTCTCCGGTTCCGCCAGCGAGAAGTTGGCGCGCCTGCTGGTGGGTTGGCTCGATGAGAACACCCTTCCCCATACTCCGGACCGCATGAAGGTCCCTCTCACTCACGAGGAAATTGGACAGATGATTGGCACGTCTCGCGAAACCGTCACGCGCCTGATGGCCGGCTTCCGGAAACAACACATGATTGAGCAGGAAGGAGCAACGCTGGTAGTTTCCAACCGCGTTGCGCTCGAGTCACTGATTACCGCGTAGACGACAAAATTTAGACCCCACGTCAGGAGAATTCCCGTTCAACATTTCCCCTGACGTGGGGTCTGCGCCACTTCGTCTTTCCTCAACCTACGCCTTCTATCGAAACCCGCAATACAGCGAAAGCCGTAGAACCCCACAAGAACCGCTCGAGATTTTCACACCTTCGCGAAATTCGCGACCGCGTCCTCGACCGTCGTATGAAACGGAACAATTCTCGGAATCTGCGACGAGTGCGCAATCTCGGCCACAATTCCGGTGGCGCCCGCCACCCGCAGTTCGCCGCCTAACTTCTTAAGTTTGCCGGAAGACATCACAATGGTTCCGAAGCCTGTGCTGTCGACGCGATCCACGTGCACCAGGTCCAGGACCACTTTCAAAATCTTTTCGCGGATCAGTTCATCGACCTGCGTGTCGATCTCCTGGCAGGGTTTGCCCATCGAGATCCGACCCGACAAATGAAGCACAGCGGTGTCCGGGGGGATGAGTTCCTTTCGCATTTCGAACATTCCGTGCGGGCCTCCGATGTCTTCCTGCAAGTTTTGCAATACGGGCTTTAACTGTAACAGACAGGTCCGGTGCGCTGAACATTCCGCAGGAGCAAGGCCAATGTGATGCTCATCCGATCCGGTTAGGGCAATTGTGTGTGGGCCAGTCAGGATGACCGTGCGTCCCGCGGCAATTCTTTACTGCAGGTTGGCCAGTCCGGACAGAAAGGTTCGACCAGGTATCAAAACAATGGGAGTGCGGACACCCTTCGCCTTCTTGATCGAACTCCTTGCCAACTTGGCGGCTAAAGGGTTTTTTCCAATGTCATCGCCTGGATAACACGAGGACATGCACAGTCACCGACGATGATACGGCCGAGCTTACTGCACCACCAGCGTGATCGGAGTGGTCTGGGAGAACGATCCCGAACTCGCCGTAACATTGACCGTGTATGTGCCCGCAGGGGTTCCGCTTGTCGTCGTACTCGAACTGTGTCCGCCACAAGCGGGCTGGAGCAGGACCAAGGTGCCCACCACGACGAACAGCACGCCTCCCAGCACCCGGCGTCCGCGACGGAGACGAGTTCCCACGCCCATGCCAAGCAAAGCAATGCCCGTGATCGGGAGCCAGCTCGCATAGAACAACCCATTGCCATGGGAAGTGCTTGCGGTGGTTGTTACACGCGCAGTGGTATTGATGACCAGAGTCACGGTGGAGGGACTGGAGCCTTGCAGTGTCACTGGAGTCGTTGAGAACACACACTGGGTTCCGGACGTTCCGGGTGGAAGCCCGGACCCGCACGCCAGGGAAACCGAAGCCGTGAAGTTCGTCTGTGGCGTCAGCTTGATCGTGTAACTCGCCGGATTTCCTGCCACCACGGTGTTGCTCGATTTCAAAGCCTCAAGTCTGAAGGTATTGACGGGGACCGCCTGGGCCACTGCGGTCTTCGAGAAGGCACCTACGGTCAATGTTCCGCTATTGCCCACCGTGCCGCCGCCTGTGGGCGTCAGATTAATAGTCACGGTCGACGTGGCGCCCCCTTTGATCGTTCCCAGGTTACAGAGCACTTTGTTATCCGTGGGCGTCGAAGCGCAGCTGCCTCCCGAAACCGATGCCGATACAAACGTGACGGGCGCGCTGCCATTGCCGGCGGAAAGGTTGTCGGTGAAGGCAACGTTGGCGGTGGTATCTCCGTTATTCGTAATGACGTAGTTAAAAGCGATCTGGTTTCCCGCGTTCACCGAGTTCGAACCCGGCGGGTGCCCCTGCACATCGAAATCCAGGCTAGGCCCCACCTTGGTCACGAACGCGTCGGAAACTCCGGGACCGCCGGCCTTGTTGGGCTGTTTTGGATTCTTGGTCGGGAAGTCGGTCGACGTCGTCTCGCCCGTCAGGTAAACATTGGAGTCGCTATCCAGGACCACTCCGGTCCCGGTTTCCGTCGCGCCCCCGCCGAGAAACGAAACGTACTGGCTGGCGCCGGTGGTCGTGCCTAAAGTATCAAGCCGCGCCACGAACGCGTCCTGCGTCCCCTTCAGAGTCGACTGGAATGCATTGGGGGTCACCGGAAAACTCGACGCGGACTGCGTTGTGCCTATGACATCCGCACCCTGAACGTTGTCGACCGCAATCGCGTTGCCGACATCGGTTCCCGAACCGCTCAGATACGTGAAGTAGGTGAACTGCACGTTCGTGCTGCCGTTGCTGCCGGTCCCGGTCGCCGGGTTGTTGATCTTGGCCACGAAAGCGTGCGTTCCTGCGGAGGCGGGAGTCTGTTGCGGTCCGATGAGGGTTTTGCCGGCCCCGGTCGACACCGGGAAAGTCGGCGAATCGGTCGACCCCGTAATGTAGGCGTTGCCGGAAGCGTCTAACCCGATGCCGAGGCCGACGTCTGTCCCGCTCCCGCCGAGGTAGGTGCAATAGAGCAGCTGCGCTCCAGTCGTCGTGCCCGGATCCAGTTTGGCGATGAAGGCGTCGGGCAGCGTAACCGTGGTGTCACAAGTTTGTGGCTGCGTGGCTGACGGCGCAAGGCCTAAGCAAGATTGATAAGCATTGCGGATCGGAAAATCAGTCTGGCTGTTCTGTCCCGTGTAGATGTAGTTCGTGCCGCCCGTGAAGTAGATATTCGAGACGTTGGCGTTATTGTCGACAGCAATCGCCCCGCCCCTCACGCTTCCGGTGGTCGGGAAGCCTCCGCCGAAATAGGTCGAGAAATTCAGGCTGTTGGCACCCGTGCTGGTCGGCGCGACCTTGCTGATGAAAAACGCGTTCGCGCCTTGCAGCGTCGACTGAAATGTTCCCGCCACGGGCGCCAGCGGGAAATCGGTCGAGTCGGTGATTCCGATGACGTACACGAAGCCCTTATTGTCGAGCGTCATCCCGGTCGCCGTGTCGGTCTTGCCGCCCGACAGGTAGGTCGAGTAGCCCAATGAGTAGGTGGACGCATTCGTGGTGCTGATCAGTTGCGTCACGAAAGCATGCGCATTGCCGGGCGCGTTCGGCGTCGTCTGAAAAGCAGACGTGCTCGTCGGGAAATTGGTGGAGGTTGTCGTGCCTGCCACATATATGTTGGTCGCCGCATCCACGGCGATGCCGACTGGTGAATCGGCTCCGGTGCCACCGATGTAAGACGCAAACAACAAAGTTGCGCCCGTCGGATCGTACTTCGCCACGAATACGTTCGTGGTCGCACCTGCCTTGAACGTGCTTCCGTCGGTAACCGGAAAGTCTGTAGAGCTCGTGGCCCCGGTCACGTACAGGTCGAGCGCGGAATCCACCGCGATCGCCGGATGCAATTCGTTGAGGCTCCCGCCCAGGTAAGTGGAGTAGCTCAGCACCGGATCAATCACCAGCGTTTTATTCCGGTCGTATGCCCCGATGTCGAATCCAACGCGATTGTCGGACAACATCGCGAAGTGGCCCGCCACCAGTTTGCGGGCATTCCCATCCTGCTGGTAAACGCGCGGAGCTTCCAGCCGAATGTCTCCCGCCGCTGTTTCCAGCACCAGGTCGCCCGCATCGAGTTTCAGAGCCTGCGATCCATGAAAGCTCAATTGAATTGATTTGGGATCGGTTCCGGGCGCAACCTGAAAATCGTATTCCAGGTGTCCCTGGCTGCCGTAGTAAACCAGGTCGACGCCGGGATAAACCTGCGCGTACTCGACCCGCGCGTACTGCGGAACGTTTTGCCGCCACCCGGCGGGATCATTGCCGATGAAGTAGTTGCTTTTGCCGGGAAGCTTTTCGGCGCCCCTGACGGCGGGGTGCTCATTCGCACCCGCCAGCGTCATGCGAACCACGGAAGTCTGCCGCGCCTCGGACTTGCCGGCCACTGGTGCCTGCAGCGACAGCACGGCTTCCTGCTCGGTCAGGAAAAGTCCATAACCGCCGCCGCGGGCGATGAATCGCACTTTGGAGTCGGTCTGTCCCTGGTTGGGTTCGAACATCAATGGGAGGCGGCCATAGTTCAGTTTGCTCTTGGCCGCCACCGCGGGTTGAATTGTCGCCGGGCGATCCACGGCCAAGCCGTTCGCGGGAGTTCGAGGGTGGGAGCTCAGCAACAACAAAGCGGCAGTCACCAACAACAACCCGGCCGGCGCGATGCGGCTCCCTAACAGGCCTGTACCCGACCCACGGCGATTCAGTCTCACGAGTTCCTCCGGCATATTCAATTCAGGTGGAGAGGGATGAAGAACGGCACAAAAGTTTCCCGCGGCCCCGGGTATGCGGGACGGCAGGTACAGCCTCCAACTTCGAGTGAAAAATAAATAACTACTTAAACATCCGGTGGATAGCAGTGTCAAGCGAGCGCACTCCCACCCTCGCCGTTCAAGCGTGATGAGATGCGGAGACCTCCCGAATAAGATGCCGCGGTCCAACTCCAAAAAGTTGCGTAGCGCCAGCCTGAACAGAAACTCTTTCGCAGCAAGCAGCAATCCGTTGCACTGGAGCATTCCGTTCGGTAGCCGGAACGTTCAAGAATCGGCATCTTTGCAGCGGTTCCGCACAAACTCTCTGGCAGCGCGATTGCTTCCGAAAACGCCGCGCATTCGTTCCCGCGTGCCTCCCTCACAGTCCTCCATTGGGCGGACATCAGCAGCGCGACTGAGGTAACCGACTCAGTTCCCGGTGCTTTTTGCTGTTGCAAACTGCTGATAAATAATGGAAATTGGCGTTTCACTAAGAACTTAAAGTCAGGGACCGGCCCGTACCATCCTGGTCCAAATGCCCTGCGGTTTCAGTCCCAGCCTTTCCAGGACTGGATGAATTTCGCTTCACGACCTTTAGCTGTGAAAGGCGTTCGATGCCGCAAGAGTCGACAGATCGCCGTTCTATGAGACGTTTTGACATGCGCCTGCCCGCTTCCATCCGCTTCTCGGAAGCCACGCTCGGGGAGTTTTTCACCGAAACCCAGAACGTAAGCGCGCGCGGAGTTTTCTTCTACCTCGACCGGGTAGTCGCCGCCGGATCGCGGATCGAAGTGACCCTGACCTTCCCGCCCCACGTGACCCTGACCGACGCGGTGCGCGTGCGCTTTGCGGCGCGTGTGATTCGCGTCGAAACGCCATCGGCATCTTCGCGCATCGGCGTCGCCGCCATGATTGAGGAATACGAATTCCTGCGCTCGGCCCCGAATCCCGACTTCGCCGCCGCGTTCCCGCCTCAGTGGAAGGCGCCGGGGTAGTTTTTCCGCAAAGTGCGATTCCCCTGTCTTGGTTCGCAAAAAGCTCTTAACCGCAAAGTTCGTAAAGAATATCCGCAAAGGACGCGAGTTCACAATTCTTGGCGGTCTTTGCAGTTTAGCTTTTGTTTTTTATCTGCGTGACCACGCTGCCGCGGTCGCTTTCTTTCGACGGATCGAAAATCAACGATCAGCATAGAATTCCGTTTTCTTAAAGCTTATAGTTTCGCAAGGAAGCCCCAGGAGCGACGTTTGAGCCCGCGGGTGACCCAAACCATCATTCCGACCTCGGGACGAGCCTGTAAGCGTTCTAAACGCCATTAACAGGCATTCTAGAAAGCTTTGGTGGGGTGTTTTTCAACCCGAAAAAGCACGAACGGGGCTGTGGATATTAATATCTTGTAGTTAAGCATTTGATATCACGGCAGTAACAGCTTTTAACCACAGAGTTCGCCGAGAAAAATCGCAGGGGACGCAGAGTCGGAACCGCACAAGCCTTCGCGCTCTTTGCGGAAGTTCTTTGCGCTCTTTGCGGTCAAAGGCTTTTCGTTGACGAAAATCTTGCCAGAACTCACCACCAGCCGCTGAGCGTTGACAACCACTGCTCCACCGGCTAAGAGTTTTCAGAAAAGGAATCCAACGCAGGTGGAGCTCGTAGTTCGACGTTCGCCAGAAGCTACTAGCTAGTAGCCAGCAGCCAATTCACTTCTTCTTCAGTTCCTCGACTTCCTGTTTCAGGCGAGAGTAACGGCGGACCACGGTGATCAGGTAGACGATGTGGATAGCCCAGGTGGCGCCGTAGGCGGCGTAGAGGAAGTTCATCGCGTGACGCTCCCTGGCTCCATCAGGGATTCAAGGGCCTGCGCTTCTTCGACTGCACGCTTCACGATCTCCAGGCGGTAACGCGACCAGCACACCAGATACGCGAAGCACAGGAAGGCGAGCCAGTTCATCAACAGAACGTGCAGCATGCGCGGATCGATCGAGCCACCCCCACCCACCACGGGCTGCGGATGTTGCGTGCGGAAGATCCAGATCGAGAAGTACACCAGCGGCACGTCCAGCGCTCCGAACACTGCAAGCGCCGCAGCCATGACCGGAGTCTGGCCACTTGAGGAGAAACGCCTCAAAATCAGATAGCTCACATAGATCAGCCACAACACCAGCGTGGAAGTCAGCCGCACATCCCACGTCCACCAGATGCCCCACACCGGCCTCGCCCAGAGCGGCCCGGTGACCAGCACTACCGTGCAGAACACGACGCCGACTTCGGCGGTCGTGACGGCCAGCGCGTCGACGGCCTCCACGGTAAAGAGCTTGCGCACCAGGAAGTACGCGCCCGCGATAATCAGACCCGTGGTTGCGATCGAGGACGGATACACGTCTTTCGGCATGGATTCCTTGAGATCAGGCACCATGGCGATCACTACCGAGGCGATGCACGTCACCACCGCCATGGTGATGACGACCCAGTTTGCGACCTTGTCGTTCGATGGATTGCGCCGCACCAGGTACTGAATCGACGCGAGAAAATTAATGAAGAACAGCAGGAACGCGGTCCACGCCGACGGCACGTGGTAGTAGAAAATGCGTTGCACGTCGCCCATCGTCTGTTCGCGCGGAGCCACCACCATCGCCAAATAAAGGGCGTAGCTCAGAAATATCGCCGTCAGCACTCCGAGGATGGGGAAAAGTTTCTTCATTCCGCGTGCAACACCGTTTCAAATAACGCGAGACAGGCCATCGTAAACACTACGTCGTAAGTGGCTAGCAGCACGATCCAGAACTTCGCCGAGGTCGCCGGATCTCCGACCAGGATCGTAGTGGTCGCCTCTACGGTGGATAATAACGCTGGAATCGTAATTGGGAATAGCAAGAGGGGCAACATGATCTCGCGGCTGCGGGTGCGCAGCGACATGGCCGCGAAGAACGTACCGTTTACCACGATTGCCCATGTACCAAGTATTGCGACCGGGATCAGTTGCCATGCCGGGCCCAGGACCCGCAGCTTGTAAAAAACCACGAACAACGGAACCATCAGCGCTTCGAGAACAGACACAAAAATGAAGTTTCCCACGGCTTTGGCGAGAAACAACGCATTCGCGGGAGCGGGCGAAACCCGGTACGCGTCCAGCACCTGATTGCGAATTTCGCGTGCCCAAGTCTGGTTGAGCGCGACCACCGACGCGAACAAGAACGCTACCCAAACCAGCCCGCCGGCAATCAGGCGGGACTCCTCGGCGTTGGGGTCGAACGAGAAGCTGAACACCACGACGACGAGCAGAGCGAAGAACAGCATCGAATTGATGGCGTCTTTCGATCGCCACTCGAGGCGAATGTCCTTCGTCAATGTTGCCCGCATGATCCCGTGCGGCGCGCTCATGCGGTCTCCATGAACTTCAAGTCGGGCGTGCGGTTGATGATTTGCCCGGAGTCCATCCAGATAAACTCGTTGGCCATGCCGTCCAGCAATGACGCCTGGTGGGTGACGACGAAAATGGTCTTGCCGGCGTCGCGCATGTGGCCGAGCAGTTTGACCATTTCGCGTGCGGACCGGATGTCGACATTCGAGAAGGGCTCATCGAGCAGCAGGATTTTCGGATCGTTCAGCAAAGCCCGCGCTAGCGACATCCTCTGCCGCATGCCCTGCGAGTATTGGCCCACCGGGCGCTGCAATTCCGGGTCAAGTCCTACGGCCACGATGCTTTCGGCGCAGCGCTTTTGATCCTGCAGGCCATAGAGCCGCGCAAAGTAGCGCAGATTCTCCATCCCGCTCATCTCGTCGTAGAGCAGCGATGGGTGGGCCATGTAACCAAATTCGCGGCAGACGTCGCGGGGATTGTGCTTTCCGAGAATGGTGATCTGGCCGCGCGTGGGAGCGACCAATCCCGCCATCATCCGAAGCAGTGTGGTCTTGCCGGCGCCGTTGTCCCCGAGAATGCCGTAGAGACGGGCCGCCTCGAACGACGCGCTTACGCCGCGCAAGGCAGCAAAACGCCCGAACTGCTTGACTAGGTCGGTGACAGCAATGATGGGAGCGGCCTGGGGACGCGCCGTATGGGAATCGTTCACAATCGAATTGGTTTCGTCAGAGAAGCCAACCGCGTGTTACAGGGTCACGCCTTTCGAGCCTTCTTTTTCGGTCATGCTCTTGGGCGGGTCGGTGTTCGGAGTACCCGTGGCCGGATCGCCCGGCTTCGCCGGCGCGTACTTGGACGCACACTTCGCCTGCAGAGCCTTTGCGTGGAACACGCCGTCTTTGCCGAAACTGCCTTCGGCCAGCGCCTGGGAATTGTCTTTGAAGGTGTCGGGCGGAGGCTCGGTACCAGCATAGGTCACGGGCAAGGAAAGGTTCTGCTCAACCAGAATAAAGTCGACGTGCGTGCCACTGCGTTTGATCGATCCAGGCTGCACGTTGCCGGCGACCCGAAGCCGCTTGGTGTACGCGCCGTCGCCCAGGCCCTTCAGTTCTTTGATGGTGACGTAGTAGCTCTTGCTTTCCTGAACGCCCGTGTAGGCGAGATAGCCCAGCATCATCAGGATCACAACTGTGGCGCCACCGAACTTCAGAAACTTGCTGGTTTCACTCGACATAGGTAATTCCCCCGAGCCCCGTCTTCAAACTCTACCCGCACACCGGGACAGGGTCAAGACGCAAACGGGCATGCATCGACCGATGCATGGTCGACGTAACATATTGATTATTATAGATTAAATCATGCGTTCCTGCTCATTGAAACGGGCCGGATTGGTAAAATCGAACGTTACATTGGCAAAGAAAGCTGCTCCCTGATGATCCATCCCTGGCACGACGTGACCCCGGACGACAAGCTGCCCGCCGAATTCAATACGGTGATTGAAATCCCTTTCGGTTCGAGCGTGAAGTACGAACTGGACAAGACCAGCGGCCTGATCAAACTGGACCGCGTGCTCTATTCCGCCGTCTACTACCCGGCGAACTACGGCTTCATTCCGCAGACGCTGGCCGAAGACGACGACCCTCTCGACGTGCTGGTGCTGTGCCAGGAGACGGTGGTGCCGCTGACCATCATCCATGCACGAGCGATCGGGCTGATGACGATGATCGACTCGGGCAAGAAAGATCACAAGATCATCGCAGTAGCCACCGAGGATCCGGAGTTCAACAGCTACCACGAAGCAAACGAAATGCCACCGCACCGGCTGATCATGTTGCGCCGATTTTTTCAGGACTACAAACAGCTGGAAGGGAAAGCGGTGGAGGTCGACGAGATTCGCCCGGCCGCCGAGGCCTTTCCGATCATCATGAGTGCGCTGCACGGATATAGCGAGCAGAGACGGAAGGGATTTAAGGAATTACCTGGCATGCATTAGTCCAGTGCCGGCCTCTTGCCGGGATTAACGAGATCAGTCGCCTGATTTCAACAGCCAGGGGACACCGCAGTCGTTCTGGGGGTTTCTCAGGACACTTGGGCGGCCTTGACCGAATCGACTTTTGCACGTGTGGCTTTGCAATTCACGCAGCCACATCCGTAGGAGGGGTTGCTCTCGACAATCGTGTGACGGCATCCCCTGCATCTGTAGCTATCACTTTGCCCTAGAGGTATCATCGGCCTGTATTGATCGCCAAAACTACAATAAGGACAGTGATAAACCACACCAGACATACTGATGCTCCTTTCCCACGTCGTCTGGCATACGTACCTGAACAGATGCGGACAGCAGGGGCGAAACGCAACGCGTCCCGATATATCGTTACAGACACCCATCACTCTGGAATAGTTCCCCGATTGGCGGGTTGTCAGTGTAAACGCATGTTTACGACAGTAATCCGCTACAACCTTCCTATATCGGCTGTTCGTGGGTGGGCTATCACACCGAGGAGTGATCTAATGCACAGATTCACGCTGCCGCTCACACCCGTGCTATTGGTGGCTTCCTTGCTGGCGCAATCACCTGACTCCTACACAATTAAGGAAGGGAGATATGCGCTGGTCACCCTCACGAAGTATTGTGACGCGATCGAAGATTTCTCCAATTCTCAACAGGCTCGACTGTTCGCCCAATTCCCTTCAGGGTTCGCACTATCTTCGCACTGGGTGGAGTTTGCTAGCAGAGATGCGTGGACACGAGCAGGAAAGCCGAAGCCCCTTGCGCTGGTCTGGTACAAGGACGACGCGGTGGCTCGGGTAGCGATCACGGAAAAGGACGGCGGCGGCAACGGACGGTCGTATACGGACTATTGCTATCGTCCTGATGGCAGCCTAGCTAGACTTCGGTCGGTGCCCGAAATGCAGACTGACTGTGACACCTCTTTGTTCCACTGTAAATCCACGTTTCGTGGAGAGCGGTTGTACCCGCCGATGATCCTGGAACACGTGAACCCCTCAGCAAAACCCACTGGACGGAGACCCCTCGTAGTTCAGTCGGATGCTGCGGAGATGGATGATCCCATGCTCAGACCATTGAAGCCCGAGAAGAGCTCTTTCCGCTCCGCTCCCGTGGACTCCCCGGAATACCTGAGTGTCTGGGATCTACCATTCAATCGATTGCTCTATGTATCCACGCGGTCAATCGGAGAGCCCACCGGCAACCGGTAGC
>CAVXXV010000013.1:0-279268 GCA_963765755.1 uncultured Acidobacteriota bacterium
CAGTTGGACCAGCCTCGAGAGCCTGGGTGGCCCGCAGGGCAACGCAACTGCGGAGTTTACGGACTCAGAGGGGCGTATATGGTTCGGACTCGCGAACACGGTCGCGATGCTGGATGGAGACAGAGTCCGGATTTTTTCTGGCAAGGACGGCGTCCAGATTGGGGCGGTCACGTCTATCGGGGCCAAGGGGACGACGATCTGGATTGGTGGCGAGTTCGGTCTGGAATTTTTTGATGGCAGCCGCTTTCAACCGGTAAATCCATCCGATGGCAGTACCTTCGGCGGTATTTCCGGAATCGTTGCCTATCCTGAAGGTGGGCTATGGTTTTCCGAAAATCGGGGAGTGATTCACATTCATGAAGCCCAGCTTCGAGAGTTGGGCTCCGGCAAAGTCGAATTCGAGAGCTTCGGTTTGCTGGATGGGTTGACCGCAGAACTTAGGGGCCCTCTCGCCTCACCGTCGGCCGTGGAAACAACGGACGGCCGCATATGGTTCGCCACAACAAACGGCTTAGCTTGGATCAATCCCAAGCGTGTTGTACAGAACACGGTGCCACCGCCAGTAATGATTGAGTCTGTTGTTGCTAATGGCAGGAAATACGATAACTCTCCATTTTTGAGGTTGCCGTCCCGAACCGCAAATTTGCGAATCGCCTATACGGCTACCAGTCTCACAATTCCCGAACGGGTTCGCTTTCGCTATAAGCTTGAAGGACAAGACGAGGACTGGCAGGAACCCGGCACGCGACGCGAGGCTGTTTATACAAACCTGGATGCCGGATCATATACATTCCACGTAATCGCCTGCAACAATGATGGCGTCTGGAACGAAGCGGGCGCATCTTTGAAATTTTTCGTCCCCCCAGCGTACTACCAGACCACATGGTTCCGAACACTGTGTATCGGCGCCTTTTTGGGACTGCTTTGGGCCTTTTATCAATTACGTGTTCGCCAGCTGAAGCAAAAGTTTGCACTGGTGGTTGAAGCGCGAGTCGACGAGCGCACACGTATCGCTCGGGAGCTGCACGATACAGTGCTACAGAGCTTGCATGGTCTTTTGATGAGTTTTCAACGGGCCGCCAACCTATTGCCGGACCGGCCGGTTGACGCGAAACAGAGACTGGAAGGCGCGATCGATCAAGCAGCTCAGGCGATCACCGAAGGCCGGGAGGCGGTTCAGGGATTGCGACTATCCACAATCGTCACCAACGATCTCGCTGTAGCTATTCAAACTCTCGGCGAGGAGCTTGCGGCCCAGCAAACTAGCCAGGATGCTCCTCTCTTCAATGTTGCGGTCGAGGGCACGCCACGGGACCTCAATCCGATCCTGCGTGACGACGTCTATCGGATTGCAGGCGAGGCACTGCGCAATGCATTCCACCACGCCGAGGCACGGCGCATCGAGGTGGAGATACAATACGACAAGAATCATCTGCGTCTGCGGGTTCGGGATGACGGTAGGGGTGTAGATTCGGACGTCTTCATTGAAGGACGCTCCGGACATTGGGGACTGCAGGGAATGCGCGAGCGCGCCAAACTTCTGGGCGGGCAATTGGAAGTCTGGAGTGAGCTAGATTCTGGCACGGAGATTCAACTCAGCGTTCCCGCCTCGATTGCCTATCTCACCTCCGTTCCTCGACAACGAGAAAAAGAACAGCAATAAGCCTGTGAGTGATGATCTCAAATCGATTCGGATCTTGACGGTCGATGACCATCCTGTGGTCCGCAACGGTATCGCGGGACTCGTGCAAGATCAGGCCGATATGCTTTTAGTCGGCGAAGCTTCCAACGGACGCGAGGCTATACAGCAGTTTCGGGCTCATCGGCCGGATGTGACTTTAATGGATTTGCAGATGCCGGAGCTGAGCGGAGTCGACGCGATCATTGCGATTCGCGATGAATTTCCTCAAGCACGAATCATCGTCCTTACCACCTACACCGGCGACGTTCAGGTGGTACGCGCTCTAAAAGCAGGGGCTCAGGGATACCTGATAAAGAACCTTCTGCACAAAGAACTTCTGGATGCAATCCGGAAGATTCATGCAGGCAAAAAGATCCTTAGCCCAGAGTTGTCCGGTGAGGTTGCTAGCCACGCGGCAGATGATTCTCTCACTCCTGCAGAAATTTCCGTTTTACGCCTGATCGCTGACGGGAATGCAAACAAGCAGATTGCCGCTCAGCTTTCGATCAGTGAAGAGACAGTCAAGAGTAGAGTTAAGAACATCCTTTCTAAATTGGGCGCCAATGACCGCACCCAAGCGGTCACCATAGCACTGAAGCGAGGCATCATCGAACTGCAATCACTCTAAAGGGTGAGCGGATTTCCCTATTTCGGGGCTGTTCCTCCCAATCTTGAACATGGCATCCTTCGTAGTTCCGCCCCGTAGGGGCGTTCAGTGCGGTAGTACCCTTTTGAGACGACTATTCTCAACGTTCGCCCATGGATGGCCTGGTGCTGGCCTCTTGCTGTTGCGCCTGGTCACTGCCGCTGCTCTCGTGTATCAAGCGATTGACACGTTGCCGACTGGGCACTCGCTGCAGTCTGCTGTAGTCGCAATACTCACGGCGATAGTAGCGATTCTTTTGCTCGTAGGGGTTTGGACTCCAATCAGCGGCGCACTCACGGCGCCGATTGAACTGCGAAACATCCTCGCACGCGCGGACAATCCTTGGATGTGCGTATTGCTGGGTGCACTGGGCATATCTATAGTAATGATCGGACCTGGCGCCTGGTCTGCGGATGCTCGCCGCTACGGCTGGAAGCGCATTGATCCCCACAATCGATAGATTCGCATCGTCCTGGTTTGGAGCAATTCCCTCATGCACTGATGGGAACTGCCAAATAGTTTTTCGCGCACACATAATCGTCTGCATTCTGCTGGCAGCGCTCCGTGCGTCGGTGTCGATGATTGGACCAGGCGCGTGGTCGTTTGACGCTTGGCTGCTCGGATGGAAGCGATTTGACCCTAACTAATGGACTTACGCATCACGATTGAACCTTCTTGAACCAGTGTTTCACGATCACTCGAACGAGTCCCCGAAGTGCACAGAAATAGTCATTGCTAATCACTGCATCTGGAGTTTCCGAACAGTCGGCATCAATCAGATACTCACCAACGATCCTCGCCGTGGGTTCTTCAGCAACAAGCCGCGGGCCGAGTCAAGGAGCGAGTTATGAGTTCATATGCAATGACGGAAATTCATCAAGGAGAATTTCTACCGCGGAGCGCTTCCTCACTTGGCTCTGACGTGGAGATGGGCGAGTACGATGACGGACTTTCAGCCTTTTTCCCAGTGCGTGCGCGTCTGTTCGGCATCGCTTACCGCATGCTTGGAAGCGCGGCGCAAGCCGACGATATCGTGCAAGACGTTTGGTTGCGCTGGCAGTCTGCAGATCGGAGCGTGGTTCAGTACCCGCAGGCGTTTCTCGCGACGACAACTACACGACTGTGTATCAATCTAGCCCAATCTGCTCACAGCCGCCGCGAAACCTGTATCGATGCGTGGGCACCCGAACCGGTGGACACGAGCAGTAATCCTGCATTAGGTGCGGAACGCGGCGAAGCATTGAGACTTGCAGTTCTAGTACTGCTTGAGAAACTCTCGCCCACAGAGCGTGCTGCATACATTCTGCACGAAGCGTTCGATTATTCCTACCGCCAGATCGCGGACGTTCTAAACATGCAGGAAGCAAACACTCGCCAACTCGTCTCGCGTGCCCGTAAGCATATCGCCGACGGCCGTCGCAGCCCCGTCAGTACGAAACAGCAGCGGCGCCTCTTGGATGTGTTTGTCGCTGCCGCGCAGAAAGGGGAAATGGCCGCTCTAGAAGGTCTCCTCACTCAGGATCTTGTTTCTTGTGCGTGTGGAGTTGAGGCCCCTCGCGAGGATGATTCCCAGTGTCTGGGCGCAGCCGCGTAGCAACAGTTAATTACCGTCACGTCACACGTTCTGGTTGAGCGTAAACATGTCCGGATCCAGACAATTGACGGGCAGCAAGAGTTCTGCCTTAACGACGCTTGATCTGCAGCGCGGCGATCTTTGACGTTAGAGTTGTCGGACGCATGCCCAGGATCTCGGCAGCGCCGCCCGGACCGTAAATCTTCCCACCACTTCGTTCGAGTGCTTTGACGATGCTTGTGCGTTCGACTTCAAGGAGTTGCGCACGCGTCGAAACTGAAGTCGTTGGCTTAAGCCCGCCAGTTGCTATGTCATTTGATTCACGTAGGCTGAAGCGAAGCGGCCCGCCTCCCGCCAGTATCACCGCCCTCTCAATGACATTTTGTAGCTCACGGATGTTGCCCGGCCAAGCGTAGCGCGTGAGGTCATCCACATTGCTCCGTGTCAAAACGGGGACGGGACAATGAATCCTCCTTGCGGCTTGTGCGAGAAAACTGGCAGCGAGAATTGGAATGTCCTCCAGGCGATCCCGAAGCGGCGGTACCTTAAGCGGGAAGACTCCTAGACGAAAATAGAGATCGTGGCGAAAGCGACCTGCTCCGACCTCTTGTTCCAAGTCGCGATTGGTTGCGGCGATCACCCTGACGCTAACGTGCCGCGTACGATCTTCTCCGACTCGTTCAAAGTCTCCTTCCTGTAACACGCGGAGGAGTTTAGACTGCAATTCGACAGGAATTTCGGCAACCTCATCCAGGAATAGAGTGCCTCCGTCTGCAAGTTGAAACCGGCCTACGCGGTCGCGCACCGCACCTGTGAACGAACCTTTCGTGTGCCCGAAGAATTCACTTTCAAACAGGTCTCGTGGGATGGATGCACAGTTGACTTTGACCAGGGCACGGTGGGCACGCCCGCTGCGATCGTGCAGAGCCCGCGCGATCAGCTCTTTCCCTGTACCTGATTCACCAAGGATCAGCACGCTCGCATCAGTCGAAGCGACCAATTCAACCTGTGACAGAATCCCCTTCAAGGCAGGACTTTGGCCGAGCAAGCCTCCAAAACTTTCATTTGCCTCAGCCCTGAGGTAGTCGTTTTCCTGTTTTAGCTGCTGTTGCAGCGCATTGAGCTCTTCGAATGCCCGGGCATTCGCAATGGATACGGCGGCTTGATCGGCGAACAATCGGAGCCATCTGAAGTGCTCGTCGAGAAACGGTGTGCGCCCAAATGCCCCGAGAACGCCAAGGATTTCTCCGCGAAAGGTCAATGGATGGCCGGCAAAGCCATGGATGCCTTCATCGCTTATCCATTCTGGGTGCGCGGTTAATTCCGGATGCACAGCAGCATCTTCGATCAGGAATGACTTTCCGGTAGATCCGACTTGACCCACCTTTCGGACGCCGAGGGGAATCCGTCGGAACTCACCCTCGATCCCGGTCCACGCCGTTCCATTCACGCGCGAGCGGCCAGCACTCGCGGCGAGGTGTAGACAGCGAATCCGCGAGGAGCATTCTCCGCCCATCGGACAGGTCGCGCAGATGTCGCCGGGCCCCATCAACCAGATCCGGGCCAGGGCCAAGCCAGCCTTATCGACAAGC
Organism: uncultured Acidobacteriota bacterium; assembly: GCA_963765755.1. Lineage (GTDB taxonomy): Bacteria > Acidobacteriota > Terriglobia > Terriglobales > Acidobacteriaceae > Gp1-AA133. The sequence continues at coordinate 5,493 of CAVXXV010000013.1, forward strand.
CCGTCGACGATCATCTTGAGGACCGAATCCACGGTCCTCGCCTGGCTCACGGCAAGAGAGATCGACTGGAGGAGCTCTAAATCCATGCCCTAGAGGCTATACCCGATTGCAGGCGCCCAACAACGATTCGTCGTTGTGCCCTCCTGAACTCGTGGTATCCACGGAGCGTTCGGTCCTTGGGTTTCAATGAGTTGAAGCCGAGCAGGAGCGGCATGCCAATTGCCCTTTGCAGGTTATGAGACAAAGACCCACAGAAACCGCAAAGATAGCGGACACGCCCTCTGATCTCCGCACTGATTTGTCCCGCGCCGGCGCGATCGAGATCTCCGGAAGCTTGCGGCTCTTGCTTGCCGATGTTTTCGTCCTCTATCTGAAGACGAAAAACTTTCACTGGCATATGACAGGAAGCCATTTCCGTGACTACCACCTTCTTCTGGACGAGCATGCCGATCAGATTTTCGCCATGACGGACACTATTGCGGAACGAGCACGCAAAACTGGAGGCTCAAGCCTTCGGTCCATCAGCGATATTGCGCGGCACCAACGCCTTAAAGACAACAACGATGAAGGTATCTCGCCCAAGAAAATGCTGCAGGAGTTATGCGCGGACAACCTCCAGCTGATGCGATTTCTCCGGGCCACGCATGAAGTTTGCGATCGGCACGATGATGTGGCCACTGCGAGCCTAATCGAGGCATGGATTGACGAAACGGAGCGCAGAACGTGGTTTCTGTCCGAAATCGTGCCGGGTCTCTGAAGGTCTAACAGATCAACCGTTAGACATACCGAACAAACACGCACACGTATTTCGAAGGGGATGATTATGGCAACCGCGGGGAAACCACTATCGCAGACTGGTTCGTCCCTTCCGTTTTCCATGGAGACCACGGAAAACAACGACGGCCTTTCAGTTTTTTTCGATGTGCGGCCGCGTCTGTTCGGTATCGCCTACCGTATGCTCGGAAGTGCGGCGGAAGCGGAGGATATCGTCCAGGACGTTTGGTTGCGTTGGCAGTCTGCCAATCGGAGCGCAGTTGAGGACCCTCCCGCATATCTAGCGACGACAACCACACGATTGTGTATCAACCTCGCTCAGTCCGCCCACTCGCGTCGCGAAATCTATATCGGGACCCTGCTATCCGAACCAGTGGACACCAGCGGCGATCCCGCCTTAAGGGCGGAGCGCGGTGAAGCATTGCAGCTTGCGGTTCTGGTAATGCTTGAAAGACTCTCGCCCACAGAGCGCGCCGCATATATTCTGCGCGAAGCGTTCGATTACTCCTACTGCCAGATCGCGGATATCCTGCAAATGGAGGAAGCAAACACTCGCCAACTCGTCTCCCGTGCCCGTAAGCATATCGCCGATGGCCGGCGCACACCTGTCAATTCAGGCGAGCACCGGCGTCTTCTGGAGGCTTTTATCGCTGCCGCCCAAAAAGGACACATGGCTGGATTGGAAAATCTCTTCGCAGAGGATATTGTCTCTTACTCGGATGGCGGTGGCCTTGTGCGCTTGCCGCGGGTCCCAGTTTCTGGCGCAAGCGTGTGGCGACGTTCATTGCCGCCGTCACTTCAGATTTCTGAAAGGCGTGAAGCTTGCCTGGGCCGAGGCAAATGGACCGGTGGCCGTTCGCAGCGCCGCGATGACGTTCCTCTTGCGCTCGCGACCATTGATGCCTCGGCGTAAGGCATCAATGAGGTCATCTGAATCATGAGACCAAGCAAGTTCCCCTCAACTTTCAAAGTCAGACCAAAGATTGGAGGAGGGTTACGCGATTGAACTTGCTGGCCGACGTCAGCCCGTTGGAAATGAGAAATGAAGGCATTCGAGAGTCTGGATCCAATCACCCATCATTGTACCTGGACGGCAAATTCTCTAACGGTATATCCGCTGATCCATGTCTTGCTTGTTGCTTGCGGTTGGCGAAACCAACCCAGACGCTACGAGAGACTCGTATAGGTCTCGTTCCGCCGCAAACCAGTCAACCTCAGGCGAGCCAAGTGGCATGCCCCTCCGCACCCAGTGTTGGTAAGCAAGTTTTGCCACGAACTCATGCCGGCTCTCTCCAGGAAAGTCGGGCGTGAGTTCGACGCATTGTTGTCCATCCATTTTTTGGCGTCCGTTTGGCATTGGGAGGCTCCTTCTGACGTAGTCACCGAACCTTCCCGTCAGCAGCGCACCTGATCACACAAACCTTTAGCTAAGACCGGACGCTGCATTGTTTTGTGACACGGCTTTAGCGACCCCACAAGTCAGGATCGAGGCTGTTCAGCTGTTCAGAAGAGCAGCCCGGACGGTGGTCGAATCGAGAAGTGGCGGGAGCGACGGGACTCGAACCCGCGGCCTCCTGCGTGACAGGCAGACATCTGAGTAGCTCTGTCAACAGTTTGTTGGTGGACCCGCACGAATTTTCCTCCGAATCTCCACAAAGATTTCACAGCGTTGTCGCTAGAGTAGAGGCGACCATCGAGGCACTCAGCAGAGAAGCGCGCCGGACTAGGGTAGCCAAGTACCTGCTCTCATCATAGGCAACGCTATTCTTCCAGCAACGGAATGCAATACGGATCCATTTGAATGCCAGTGCCCGCACCACGGCGTGGTGCCCCTTGCCCCGTTGGCGTTGTTGCTCGTAGTAAGCTCGTGCCCACTGCGACTGCGTGATCGAGCGCCCAGCCCACTCGTGAAAGCTTTGTCGCAGAAACTTCGGGGCCGCCCAACGGAAATGTATCCACTTCTTTTTCCCGCTCCTCTCAATCACCGGTGCGATCCCACTGTAAGCCTGGACTTCCTGTGCGCTTCCATAACGCGCTCGCTGTGAACCAAACGCCGCCAGCAAACGCGGCGCGAGCGCCGGGCCCGCTCCCGGCAGCGAGTCAAAGATGAAAAAATCCGGATGTGCGGCCGCCTCCTCCTCAATCTTGCGGTCTAACTCCGCAATACCTTGAACTAAGATTCGAATCAGTTGCGCGATTACTTTCACCACCGCACTTTTGGCCCCGATCACCGCTCGATCCCGAATGGCCGGAACCGCTTGGCGGATCCCAACTATGCGCCGCTCGATCACTTCCTGGTCGCGACAGTGGTGCTTGCAGAAGAACGTTCGCAGCTTCGCGGGCGGAACTTTTTGCAATTCCTCCAGGGTCGGCCAGCGCTCCAGCAGCGCACACGCTGCTTCCCTGTCCAATCGATCGAACCAATCCAGCATCTGCGGGAAGTAGATCTTCAAGTGGCTCGTCAATCGATTGATCTGCTCTGTCTTCTCATCCACCAGCTTGCGCCGTTCCTCCACCAGATTTTGCACGCGACGGGTCGCTTCCGTATCGGGTGACAAACGGCGTAGCTTGTCGCGATGCTGCAACAATAGATCCAGGAGCAGGTCCGCATCCCGGGGATCATCCTTAGCGCCGGATGGATACAGCGCGTCTCGCATCTTGCCGGCCATCGTCGAAGGCACCGGGAACAGATGCAACCGCTCGTACTTGCTGAGCATAAACACCAGAGCTCCCCGCGATTGCTCGAGCGCCACCGCAATCGGACCCTGAGCAAATCGTTGGCAGAGCTGGGCAACCCAGACCTCCACCGCTTCCGGGGAATGCTCCAACTCTCCGCTTTCCCGCTTCTGCAAGCCGGCGGCTTGCAAGCACCACACATGCTTCTGATCTGCCCAATCGATGCCTACGAAGGCAGCGAACTGCGCTTCTTGCTCACCTGATCTGTCTACGGACATGATGATTTACCTTTCCCCTACCTTGCCCATCGAATCGCACAGGCACTTTGCTCCCCGCGAAGCCCTTATAGTAGAGTCTTGGAATTCCCAGACCACATCCGAGTGTTCGTTTCGGGAACAAAGCGCATCCCCCTGCTCGAGACTCTGCCTGAAAACATCGCATGCTTGGCGTTCTTATTCGTAGCAGGGGGATGCCTGTTGGCTGCGATTCTATCGAGCCAACTGACCACTTCATCCGCAGACCATTCACAGCGATTTCCACAGCGCCGCGCGCGGCGACTGCTGTGGAAATTCTCTTTCATGATCTGTTGTTCTGGGTGACTATAAGGCGTTCTAACCAACTGAACTACGCCCCCGCATAATAAGGGTCGTCTGATTCCTTCCAGTTCCCTCCGACGCCCTCTCGTTCCCTGCTATACCCTCTGGCCGTGCCGTGACAGGGCAGCGTTCCCCAGAAAGCACATCAGCTTTTCTCCCCAGCCAACTTCTCACGACTCGCCGATTTTCCCCCAGGAACGTATTCAAAATCGTTGTGCGCAATTCCCAAAGGTCAGGCGTGACTATTTTGAATTCAACAGCCTATCGTTCATACACATCCGAGAATCATCCTGTTGGGCGCTAGTACCAGCAGACCCCCAATAAGAAGATAGAAGAGGCAACTACCGTTTTGACGGGTGGTCGTAACGAGAAGAAGCGAAAGGAGTTTTGGTTGCGGGGGGTGGATTTGAACCACCGACCTTTGGGTTATGAGCCCAACGAGCTACCAGACTGCTCCACCCCGCGCATTGATCATAACAACCACCCCACTATGCGTCAAACCGCTGGCCGCTGCGTTTGCTCTTATCTGGCTCGCAAGGTGATGCGATTCACTACGCTTGCCTTCGACCGTGTTTCGTCGGAATGTTCCGCATCACCCTGATCCCGCGCAGCTTCATTTACAACATCCTCACGACGTTTCGCATTGCGCCGAACGTCTTCGTGCCATTACATTTTAAGAACGAACCCTTCCTTTCATTTTGATCGCAATCGTCCTGAGATGGGAGTTCCTCGCATCCGCGCCTCCCTTCGCGTCTCCGCCCACTTGCAACCCAGAACATGTATTTCACATCCCAACCGGCCGATGGTTCGCGCCTCCGGAGCTCGGTTTCGGGGATGAGCCTCTCCACCCTCAACGACATTTTCTTGGCGATTGTCGATCGCGGCCGCGAGCGCGTGATGATGCATCGCCAAGCCATCCAGTGGGTGTCGATCTCCTCGCAGGAGCTGTATCGGAATGTCGTGGGAGTAGCTCGCGCACTGGATCGGTGGGGAATCGGCAAGGGTGATCGCGTGGCCATTCTCAGCGAAAATCGCCCGGAGTGGACTACCGCGGACTTTGCCTGCCAACTCCTGGGCATAATTTCAGTTCCCATTTATTCCACCCTTACTACCGAGCAGGCCGCATTCATTCTGAAAGATGCCGAGTGTCGCGCCGTCTTCGTCTCTTCCGAACAACAATTGCGCAAGATCCAGGCGGCGCAGCCGCAAACTCTTGTCGAAAAAATAGTCGTCATGGATCCCGTCGAAACGGCTCATGCCTTCAGCATGGCTCACCTTATGCACGAAGGGCCTGCCGCACGCGATACCGCGCTCGACGCCCGCGCCCGCGCTATTGTGGCCGACGACCTCGCGACGCTCATCTACACTTCGGGGACTACGGGCGTCTCCAAGGGCGTGATGTTGACTCACGGCAATCTCACGTCCAACATCGAGTACTCGCTGAAAGGCTTCGAATTCATCGGCGAACAAGTGAGCGTGTCTTTTCTGCCGCTCTCCCACATCACGGCGCGGCATGTGGACTTCGCCATGCTCTTCAACGGAGTCACACTGGCTTACTGCCCATTCGTGGATCAACTCCCGCAAGCGCTCCTCGAAGTCAAGCCCACCATGTTCGTTTCCGTGCCTCGTGTCTACGAGAAAATCCATGCACAGACCGACTTGAAAGCCAGGGGCTTTCCCAAGAACATGATCCTGCGTTGGGCGCTCTGGGTGGGGCGCTCGCAAGCGGGCGAAATTCTCAAAGGCAAGGTCCCCAACGCCGCCGCATGGCGGTTGGCTGACAATCTCGTCTACTCCAAGGTGCGTGCGGGCATGGGCGGTCGCGGGCAGGTCTTTATTTCAGGCGGAGCTCCGCTCGGTCGTGAACTTGCCGAATGGTTTTCGTGGATTGGAATCCGCATTCATGAAGGCTACGGCCTCACGGAAACCTCGCCCGTCATCGCTGTCAACACGCCGCACGACCACAAACTGGGCACGGTCGGTAAGCCGCTCGGCAACGTGGAAGTGAAGATTGCCGACGACGGCGAAATTCTGGTGCGCGGCCCTTCCGTCTTCAAAGGCTACTGGAAACGGCCGGAAGAAACTGCCAACGCTTTCGTCGATAGCTGGTTCAAGACCGGGGACATCGGCAATCTCGACGCTGACGGTTTTCTGTCCGTCACCGACCGCAAGAAAGATCTGATCAAGACTTCGGGCGGAAAATTTATTGCTCCCCAGCCCATCGAGAACTCCCTGAAGCACAATGCACTCATCGCCGAGGCCATCATCGTCGGCGACAAGCGCAAGTTCCCTGCCGTCGTGATCTCGCCGTACTTCGCCTTGCTGGAAGATTGGGCGCGGAACAATCAGGTCGCCTTCCAATCGCGGTCCGAACTCATCGCGCATCCCAAAGTGCAGGCACTTTACGAGGGCATCGTCGAGGACGTTAATCGCAACCTCGCCCGCTTTGAAAAGCTGAAGAAAGTCATCCTCGTGCCGGACGAATTTACCCCCGCTGACGGTACCCTGACCCACACCATGAAAGTCCGCCGCCGCGCCGTCGAAGAGCGCTACCGCAAGTTGATCGAAGACGTCTACACCCACGCCGAAGCCGCCCCGCTGGTCGGTCACATTAGCGGGTGATCCGATTTCCTGCCGACACGCGCCCGTTTCATTACAATAAAGATATGTCGGACTCCCTGCTCATCGCCGGACGCCCCTTTCAGTCCCGCCTGATCGTAGGCACAGGCAAATACAGGTCGTTTCAAGAAACTGCGCGCGCGCTCGAGGCAAGTGGCGCTGACATGGTGACCGTCGCCGTGCGCCGCGTGAATCTCGACCGCAGCAAGGAATCGCTGCTCGATTACATCGACCCGAAAAAGTATTTTCTGCTCCCGAACACTGCCGGCTGCTACACGGCCGATGAAGCCATCCGCGCCGCCCGTCTCGCGCGTGAGGTCGGTCTGTCAGACTGGGTCAAACTCGAGGTCATCGGCGACCAGGCCACGCTGTATCCCGATGTTCAGGCCACGCTTGAGGCAACTCGCGTCCTGGTGAAGGAGGGCTTCACGGTCCTTCCCTACACGTCTGACGATATCGTCTTCGCAAAACGCCTGGTAGACGCTGGCGCGGCAGCAGTCATGCCGCTCGGCGCTCCTATCGGCAGTGGGATGGGAATTCAGAATCAGGCCAGCATCCGCATTCTGCGCGAACTGATCACCAGCCTTCCAGTCATTGTCGACGCGGGCGTGGGCACTGCCTCGGACGCCGCGGTCGCCATGGAACTGGGGGCTGATGCGGTGCTCATGAACACAGGGATTGCCGGAGCCCAGGATCCGGTACTGATGGCCGAAGCCATGAAGAACGCCGTCGTAGCCGGCCGGCAGGCATATCGCGCCGGGCGCATGCCGAAAAAACTGTACGCGACCGCCAGTTCCCCGCTGGAAGGAGTGGTGCGCTAGCGCCACAACTTCTTCCGCACCGCATGAAATGTGTCCCAAAACAAAAAGAGCGGCCAGCAAGGCCGCTCTTTTCATGGTGAATCCTACTTCACAACATCTTCACGCCGGTCACGTGGATCGTGTCGCCCGTAACCTTTCCGCTAACCGCGACGTGATGGCCCTCATGGCCCTTCAGCGCGTCGGGATTTTCCACGTTCAGGATCTTCTGGTCGCCGTCGGTAACCACCACCATCTTCGCGCCTTCGTCCAGGCACTTCTTGGTGCAGGCAGCGGCTCCCGCGTTGGCTCCCTTTACCCCGCACTTCGAGTCGCTGATCCAGCCATTCACCGTGTCGGCCTTATCGTCGGCCGCGAACGAGAATGATGCAACAGACAGAACCAGGCAAAACAGCAGACAAAGCGAAAATACTTTCTTCATCGAACTGAGTCCTCCTCATCGAATCGTTGGTTTTGACGCTAGTGCTTTAAAGCGAGCCTTACACGCGCAGCCAGAGACCGCTCCCCTAGCGGCTCAAACCTTATCTTGGGATCTTGAAGACGGGGCGTGAGAAGAATGCTACCACACCTCCACCCTGAGAATGTCGCAAGAAGGCACTCCAGAGGTTTACTTCCGCGCCGCGTTATTGGCAGGCCTTAGCGGAACGGGCGCTACGTAGACGACCTCGCCCGGACGCGCATAGTGCAACTGTTCGCGAGCTTCCTTCTCAATCGCCTTCGGATCGTTCTGCAACGACCGGATCTGCTGCGTGTAAAGGTCGTTTTCTTTCTGCAACTTATCGATCTCAGCCTGAAGCTTCTGCCGCTCGGCCCGCTTCGACCGGTAAATCACCATACCATTGGCGCCGAACATAACATGCAAGAACAACCATGCGGCCAGCATGGCAACGCCGGCCGTTGCCAACCGCCGTCGCTCAGCGTGGAGCACGCTCCAGATGGGCCGCGACTTCTCTACCCAGCGCTCCGCCAGCGCCTCCGCCAGTGGAACCTTGTCCACCATCGCGCGCAGGCCGTCTTCGGGCTTCAGAAAGGGCCGGACCCTGGATAGCTTGTCTATTCGAAAATCCATTGCTTGGCCGCCGTGCTCAGCCTGGCGAGTTCAGCCGCATTCGCAGCTTCGGAATAGACTCGCACGACGGGCTCAGTTCCGGATAAGCGATAGCAAATCCAGGAACCATCTTGAAACACCAGCTTCAGGCCGTCTTTGCGAACCACCTCTCCGACCTTGCGGCCGAAGAAATCCCGTGGCTCAGACCGTAGCTTTTCAGTGAACTTCTCTTTCACTTCCTGCGTCAAGCGGAAGTTCTCCCGTTGCGGATAAAAGGAACCAACTTTGACAAATAGCTCCTGCAATTGTGTTCCCAGCGACTTCCCGCGCCTCGCCACCATCTCGCAACACAGCAACCCGGCCAGCACGCCATCCTTCTCGGGCACATGGTGCCGGATGGACAATCCCGCGCTCTCTTCCCCACCAATGCAGATCTTGTCCTCTTTAATCAATTCCCCGATGTATTTGAAACCGACCGGCGTCTCGTGCAGCTCCACCTTGTGATGCTTGGCCAGGGCGTTGATCAGGTTCGTGGTGGCCACGGATTTTCCTACTCCGTTTTTCCAGCCTCGGCTCTCCACCAGGTAGTCGAACAGCAGCGCAATGATGTAATTGGGCTGAAAGAACGTGCCGTCTTCATCCACGATGCCGAACCGGTCCGCATCGCCGTCGGTCGCAATCCCGATGTGCGCCTTGGTCCCGCGCATTTTGTTGCGGCAGTCTTCCAGCAGGTGATCGTCGGGCTCGGGCGCATGTCCCCCAAACAAGACGTCCCGGTAATCGTGCACACACTCCACTGCAACTCCGCCTTCGCGCAACAGTTGATCCGAATATCCGCGAGCCGCACCCCAGAAAGGATCAAATACCACACGAATTCCCGCCTTCTGAATGGCATTCAGATCCACAATTTCCCGCAGCCGCGACAGATACATTCGGCGCGGATCAATCGCCTGCGGAGCGGCTGGGGCCGCCACGGCCTTGCTCGGCGCCGCATCCGCCGCCACGATTTCCGCTTCGATCTGCTTCGTCACTTCCGGTAGCGCCGGAGCCCCATCCGGCGTGGAGAACTTGATGCCGTTGTACTCTGGCGGATTGTGCGAAGCGGTGAAGTTGATTGCGCCATCAGCTTTCGCCTGCATCACCGCGTAGGAAATCGCCGGGGTGGGCGCGGCATCAGCAATCACGAGCGGCGTGATGCCATGCGCCGACAAAATCTCTGCAGCCATGGCACAGAGAGTCTCGCCCAGAAACCGCGGGTCGCGTCCCACGATGACCTTTGCGCCCTTGGGCTTTTGCGAAACGACGTAGCGTGCGATGCCGCCCACCGCGCGCCGCACGTTGGCAAACGTGAACTCTTCCGCCACCACCGCCCGCCAGCCGGAAGTTCCGAACTTGATCTGTGTTGTCATGGCTCGAATCCTGCAAAAACGACGGTTTCACTTCCCCCACGTCATTCTGGTTGCATATTATGGACCCGCAACGCTCTGCGCAGTGACGGTTCGACCGTCCGCCTGTGATGTAACGCGCGCAGGTTGCAGGCCCGCACGGTGCCCGATTCTATATGACAAACAAGACACTCGTCCTCACCACCACCTCGTCGCTCGAAGAAAGCAAGAAAATAGCCCGCGAACTCGTGGAGCGCCGCCTGGCAGCGTGCGTCAACATTGTTCCGAAAATCGAGTCTGTTTACTGGTGGGAGGGCAAAGTCGAAGAAGCCCAGGAGTACCTGCTGCTGATCAAGTCAACAGCCGAAACCTTCCCCCGTCTGCGCGAAGCGATTCATCAATTCCACTCCTACGATGTCCCGGAATGTATCGCCCTCGCGATTGAAGAAGGCAGCCTCCCTTACTTACGCTGGATTAGTGAGTCGGTGGATTGACGGTAAGACTTACCACCTCAACCTATGAGTGGAACCATCACCGCTGAATTACGGCATTTTCCTTCCCTCAACCTGTTTTAGTCCGGAAAGTCATTGACTCGCCGCTCAAACCGGAGCACAATCCGTTGCCTATCTTTTTGCCGGCGTTTAGCCGTGATGCTTGGCGAAAGGGTTCTCTCCTTACGTTGTCCCTGCAGGAGGTACTCCGTGAAAAAGCTTTCACTTCTGCTCGTAGTGCTCTTAGCTTTCGCCGCATTCGGTAGCGCTGACACAATCAAGCTAACTTCCGGCTCCGGGCAGATATACCCTTACTTAGTATTTCCGGGATATACCTTTCATTTTCATGGCAGCGGGTACGATTTCTCCATCCCCCAATTCCTCGATCTCTTCAACGGCGCCCTGGTGACTTGCATTCCATGTGACCCGACTCATTTGAGTAACCCGCTTTTTATAGCCGGGGGACCGTTCCTTTACGTGGGAAGTCAGGTTCTCGATGGGATCATCCAGTTCAACGCTGTCTCGTTTGTATCGAGCCTTGCCCCCAACGGCATCCTGACCGTCAAGTACACGGCGATCGCCGACCTGAACCTCTTCCTCAGCGACCTTATAACCTCTCAGCTAACCGGTCCGTTTGTCTGGGTCAATCCCAACCAGCATTGGATCATCACCGCGCAATTTAAGCCTGACGTCGGCCTTTCTGTTTACGAGTTTACGGGGGCGACGCTGACTAGTACCCCTGAACCCGCCACCATGATGCTGGTGGGAACGGGGATGCTGCCTCTACTCATTGGACTTAGAAAGCGGCTTTCCCGGCGGTCTTCAATACGGACTGTCTAGTGGACGACTGACTCAAGCGCCAAAAACTTCGGAACACCCGCTCCCACGACGACTCACTTCGTCGCCTCTGCCCATTCGCGTTCTCCCGCCTCCAACATCACCGACCGATCCTCCGCCAAAATCCATCGCTGCGCAACCAACTCATCCAATGCCTTGGTATATCGAGCCATGTACTCCTCGCGCCCCGCATACCGTTCCGCAATCGATTTCCGCGGATCGCCCGACCTCTTCCGCTCTTCCGCCGTCCGCGCAAAGGGCACGTACGAACCCACGAAGGCACACCGCTGGTCGGGCGCGCCAATCGAGGAATCGCGTAGACTCCAACCCGTGTAAGTCGCCAGCGGAACCGTCAATTCCGGCAGCCGCACGCCGGCGCGTTCGTTGCCGTCTTCATCCACCTGTGGCACCAGAACCGGAAACGCCGCGCCGACTTTCGGGGGCTGCGTCTCGAAAATCCCCTGCGTAAACTTCGGCCCGTAGTCCATGCGATAAGCCGCGTTCGCTTCCCGTGGCCGGTTCACTCCCGGAATCGCCGGAAACGCAAACTCGCTGAACTGAACCAGCGTCCCTTCTGCAATCTTCGGATAGCTGCTCGCGGGCGGCGCCGTTCCATTGCGGACCCAGGTGTCCATATTCGCGATCATCGACCGCCAGAAATACTTGACCGGCAGGGGCGACTGGGGAAGCTGTCCCATCGTGTCGGCTTCTCCCTTGGCAGGCGGAAACGGTCCGGAATAGTGCTGCAATCCGGTGAAGTGATAAATGCGCACATTCTCCGATAGAGCCACATCCCGCTTCCCATCAGCGCTCACGTGAATCAACGCCGCCACGCGTCCCCAATACTCATACGAAGTGTTGGAGAAAAATACCTTCGGCGCTACTTTGTCTTTCAGGGCCCGATCCAGCAACCCAGAAGTCTCCCCAGTTACCGGATCGGTCTCCGGCTGGTCGGTAAACGGAAAAATGTCGGTCGGAAAGAAAATCGACGAGGTCGGCTGCGCGTCGCGCGAGGGTTGCGCAAAGCGGTAGTTGAAGCTTCCCCGGCCCGCGCCCGCCACGTGCGCCAGCACGCCATCCAGCGCTATCCAGCCGTCCTCGTCGGCATTGAAGCCCTGGTACAGAAAATCGCGCAGGAAGCGCCCGTTCTGCGAAATACCCTCGCCATAGACACGCGCCGCCGGAGTCACCGCGTCGGCCGCGTGCTTGGCATACGAAGCAAAATCACGAATCGCCGCAAACCCACACCCCGCCACCACCGGATCCGACACGGCATACACGTACTCGTAAATCTTGCCGGGCTGAAATCCGCCCTTGAGATGAATATGTCTGTTGCTGGGAACAAGTTTGCCTTCAACCGTCCGCGCGAAGTCCCATTCATTGCGCGGAATCGTAGTGCGCTGCCCCTCCCGGGTATCTCTGACTGTCAGCGTATTGCGTGAATCGTGCGGTGCCGATACCGGATACTCGAGTCCACCAACCCGGCCGACGAAGTAGTGCCCCAGCGGAACGTCATCCATCTTCTTCGGAAGCATGAAATCGCCGCGCAGCAGACCGGTGATGGCCTTCCCGTTCTCCTTCGCGATCGGCGCGTATAACTTGAGTGCGTCGGCATCGGCCGCATCCCACTGCCAGCCCAGGCTGACGACTGTGAATCCATTCCGCAGAAACCAGGCATCTCCGGCATCTTTCGACAGGTCCTCGTCCCCGCCATCGACCAGCGAAAGAATGCGCGAGTGCCCGCGATTCGGAACCTCGAGCAGCATGGAACCGTTCCCCTTCCGAACATCTTTGGGATGCACCGCCACGAAGTCGGTGGAGAATTCGACCTCGCCGTTCTTCAGGTTTTCTGCATTCGCGAGATCCACAATGCGCTGATTGTGCTGATTCGCTACCGGAATGGAAAAGTACACGCGCCCAGCCACGCGCTCGTAAGCTCCGGCCTCGCCGAAAGTCTTCCCGCCGAGCACATCGCGACGCGAAGTAATTTCGACGCGGGTCACCCGAGCTGGACAGGGTGGATGAAGAAAGGAAGCAACTGCTAGAAGACCAACAATGAATCGCCGCGCAGACATGCACGGGAGGATAGCACGCCAAACAATCCCAGCTCTGGTCAGAGCTCTTAAGGCTTGGTGTTCAAATTGCCCCCAGCGCCTGATCGAGATCGTCAATAATATCCTCGACGTCCTCGATCCCCACCGAAATCCGGACCAGCCCATCTGTAATTCCGATCGCCTTCCGCCCCTTCTCCCCGACCGCGGCGTGCGTCATGGTGGCCGGATGCGAAATCAGCGTCTCGACTCCGCCCAGCGACTCGCCCAGCGAGCACACCCGCACCTTCCGCAGCATCTTGTTCGCGTTCGACAACGATCCGGTCTCGAACGAAATCATCGCCCCAAATCCCGACATCTGCCGCTTCGCCAAATCGTGCTGCGGATGATCCGCAAGCCCAGGATAGAAAACCTTCTTCACCTTCTTGTGCCCGTCAAGAAACGCCGCCACCGCACGCCCGCTTTCATCGTGAACGCGCATGCGCGAGGCCAAAGTCTTCACTCCGCGCAAGATCAACCAGCATTCAAACGGCGACAGGATCGCGCCTGCTGCCTTCTGCAGAAACGCCAGCTTTTCTGCCTGTTCCGGCCGAGTGCAAACAACCACTCCGCCCAAACCATCGCTGTGTCCATTCAGAAATTTCGTAGTCGAGTGCACCACCATGTCCGCGCCCAGGGCAACCGGCTGCTGGAAATACGGAGACATGAACGTGTTGTCGACGACCAGGTCCACTTTCTTCTTCCTGCAAATCGCGCTCACCGCCCGGATATCGGTCAAGGCCATCAGCGGATTGGTCGGCGTCTCGATGAACACCATCCGCGTATTTTTCTTGATCGCCCGCTCGACGTTCTGGGGCACCGACGTATCCGCATAACTGAACTCCAGCCCAAAATCCGCCCACACCTGGTTGAACAGCCGGGGCGTCCCGCCATAAAGATTGTGGCCACACACCACGTGATCGCCGGCCTTCAGCGTCGTAACAATCGCGTTGATCGCCGCCATCCCGCTGGCAAACACTTTGGCCGCAGTCCCTCCCTCAAGCGCCGCAAGATTCTGTTCCAGCCGGTCGCGCGTCGGATTCGACACGCGCGCGTACTCGTACCCCTTGTGCTTGCCAATCTCCTCCTGCACGTAGGTCGAAGTCGCATAAATGGGGGGAGCCACCGCTCCCGTCGCAGCATCCGGCTCCTGCCCAACGTGAATGGCGCGTGTTGCGAAGCCTGGCGTTTTATTCTTCTTCATATGTAGATTGATGTTCCAATTTTAATCCCGCGAGTTGTCATCCTGAGCGCAGCGAAGGACCTGTGCGTTTTCTGGGAACGAAAAAATCTTTAAAACGCAGAGAGCGCAGAGAACTTCCGCGGAGATCGCAGAGGGATTCCCACTCCTGGTAATTGATGTTCGCAGTCTCGTATGACGTTCTCTGCGCCCTCTGCGGCCCTTCTGTGCGCTCTCTGCGTTTTAGATTTTCAGCCAACAACTGCTGTTTTAGATCCCACCCTCAAAAATCTTCTTCGACAAATATCGCTCCGCCGAGTCCGGCACTATCGTCACCACGCGCTTCCCCGCTCCCAGCCGCTGAGCCAAGGTCAAAGCCGCATACACCGCCGCCCCGCCGCTCGATCCGGCTAGCACCCCTTCCTTCGCGGCCAATTCCTTCACCATGCCGAACGCTTGTTCGTCGGTGACCATCATGATCTCGTCACACACCGACCGATCGAAATTCTTCGGAATAAAACTCGCCCCAATCCCTTCCACCTTATGCGGTCCTGGCTCCCCGCCGCCATACACCGACCCTTCCGTCTCGACCAGCACTGTTACAGCCTTCGGCAACCGTTCCTTCACAAAGCGCGCCACGCCGGTAAACGTGCCCGCAGTTCCCGACCCGAGCGTGAGCCCGTCAATCTGTCCATCCATCTGCTCAAAGATTTCGCGTGCCGTAGTTTCGTAGTGATAATCAGGATTGGCGGGATTTTCGAACTGCCCGGCCATGAAGGATCCAGGCGTGGAGGCGACTAATTCATTCGCGCGGGCAATCGCGCCCGCCATGCCCTCGGTCTCCGGGGTGCGAGTCACCTCGGCGCCGAGGGCCCGCATAATGATCACTTTCTCCTCCGAAAACTTCTCCGGCACAAACAGCGCCACCTTGTATCCGCGCTTCACTCCAATCAAAGCCAGGCCAATACCCGTGTTACCCGCCGTAGCCTCTACAATCGTCCCGCCCGGGCGCAGTTTCCCTTCCTTCTCCGCTTGCTGAATGATGCCAATCGCGGCGCGGTCCTTCACGCTGCCGCCCGGATTTAAATACTCGAGCTTGGCAAATACGGCGGCCGCCCCGGCGGGAACCAGTCGTGTGAGTTGCAACATGGGAGTTTCGCCGACCAGTTGGGTAATGTCGTCGGCCACACGCAGGCGTGAAATCGTGGTTGCGTTTCGCACAATACAGACTAAGGAAACCGGGATACCAGCGTCAATGTCACTTCAGTGCGCCGGCTTTTTCTGAACATCGGCGTCCGCCGCCGCGCGGTCCTGCCCCGCGTAATACCCGCTCTTGGTGCGTACGGTCAGCTTTCCGTAACCCTTGGCCTTGGCCTCCACGCGAATCGTGCGATACCCGCCCGTGCTCTTCGGATTCGTTGGCTTGTACCCCAGCGTGTACTGGTTGCGGATGTCGTGCGCCACGTTGCGGGTGATGGAATCTACTTCGTCCAAGCCCTTCGGAAAAAAGGCCATCCCGCCGGTCTTCTCCGCAATGAACTGCAGAGCCTTGCGCGCCCGCCGCGCCTTTTCCTCGCCCAGCAACCCGATCGCGTACACGGTGGGACCATTTTCTTCCTGCAGTCGCCGGATTGCCTGCTCCAACGTTTCCTGGCTCTCGTTATCTTCTCCGTCGGTGACCACCAGCAGCACGCGCTTTTCAAGCTTGGCGTTCTTCTTCAAGTGTCCAGCCGACGCCACCACCGCGTCGTACAACGCCGTCCCCCCGCGCGTATCCACCTTTTCCAGCGCTTCTTTCATTTTCCCGATGTCTGCGGTGAAGTCCTGGTCGAGGTAATACTCGTCGTTGAAATTGACAATGAACACTTCATCCTGCGGATTGCTCGCCTTGACCAGGTTGATGGCTGCCTTGTTCACCTTGTCGCGCTTCTCCCGCATGGAGCCCGAATTGTCGATCACGATGCCCAGCGCCACCGGAATATCTTCGTGCCGGAACGAAACGATGTTCTGCGGTTTGCCATCTTCCAGCACGGTGAAGTCCGGCTTGTTCAGGTTCGTCACCATGCGCTGCTTGTCGTCCACTACCGTCGCGTGCAGCACCACTTCTTCCACCGAAGTGTGAAACCGGAATCCGCCTTCTTCCTCCTGCGCCGTGGGCGCGGACTGCTCCTGCGGTGCAGCCGGAGGCGACGTTTCCGGTTTTTGCGGATCCTGTTTTGGTGGATCTTGTTTTGCCGGATCGGGTTTAGCTGGATCCTGTCGCGCAGGCGGTGCAGACGCAGGCTGGGCAATTCCTGAAGGGAAAGCATCGCCCGCAGGTGCGGCACTCTGGGGCACTGCATTCGCGACGAGGAAAATCAAGAACAGAGCGGCCAGGAAAATCCGGCTACTCCGCAGGTGCATAGTATCCCGTCTTCGCATAAACCCGGAGAGGAGGCAACCCCTTTGGCGGAAGTAATTTCACTTTTATCTTACGCCATTTGCCATCCTTTATCGGATTGGTTGGACGGTATCCCAGCACATATTGGTTGCGTAGCTCGATGCCAATCTTTGTCGCCACATCCGCCAGGTCATTCGGATTGTCGATCGTAAACGCGCGCCCACCGGTCAGTTCCGTGACATCGCTCAGTAGCGCCGGACCCAGCTTTTCTTCTTCGGTCGGAAAATAGTGGTCGTAAATGCCGACGGCATAGATCAGCACATCGGCTTCCTTCACCATCGACTTGATCTCGCCTTCGGTGTAGCGGCTGTGGTTGTCGCCACCGTCGGAGATGATGAGCATCGCCTTCTTCGCGTACTTGGCATGCTTCATCTTGTTGACGCCCAGGTAAATCGCATCCAGCAGCGCCGTGCGACCCTTCGGCACGGTGTACACCAGCTTGCCCTGGATGTCTTCGATCGAACTGGTGAAATCGCTGACTTCTTCCGGCTTGTCCGCGAAGGTGATCATGAAGAACTCATCCTGCGGATTCGCCGTCTTAAAAAATTCCACCACCGCTTCGCGGGCGCGCTCGATCTTCGAGCTCATGCTGCCGCTCATGTCAAAAATCACGCCCAGCGACACAGGCGCATCTTCACTCGAGAACGACTTGATCTCCTGCTGGCTCTTGCCTTCAAAAACCGTGAAGTTATCTTTATCCAGACCCGTCACCAGGCGGTTCATTGGATCGGTGATCGTGACCGGAACCAGGACCAATTCTGCCGAAGCCTTCAGCGGCCGGGTGTGTGGACTGAAATTCGCTTCCAGTTCCTTGATGTTGGCAGTGTCGCTCGCCGGCTTCGGCTCGATGCGCGGCTTGATGTGAACATCATCATCGGTGTTTTGTGCTTGTGCCACCGGAACTTGCAGGCCGAACAGCATCGTCAACAAGGCAACCAGACACAGGTAGACAGGGAAATGCTTTGAGCACAGCATCGTTCTGATCCCGGTTTTAGAGTGGACCGAGTGGCGATCCCGAACTTTGGTCTTGGAGAAAGACCAGCACCCACGATGGCGGGGCATAGCCCAACCTCAGTGAATCGGATCGTATCACAGTTTTATTGCGCCAGACTCGGAGAAATCCGGTATTTTGTCATCATTTTGTAAGGAATGCCGCTCTCGGGAAACGCCCAGCCAGAGCCTATTCGGACCGCACTGCGCGTCGTCCGCTGGACTGTTAAAATAGCTGCCTTCCATGGCTGCCATCCATCCTTTTCGCGCCCTGCGTTACGATCCCGAGCGAGTAACCCCTTCCGATGTGGTTACCCAGCCCTACGATAAGATCACACCCCAATCCCAGGAGCGCTACTACGATGCCAGCCCATTCAACCTGGTTCGCCTGATCCTTGGCAAACGCGAACCCGGCGATAACGATCAGAACAACGTCTACACCCGCGCATCCGCTTTCTTCCGCGAGTGGCGCCGGCAGGGCATCTTCCTGCAAGACGCGCAGCCCTCGCTCTATGTCTACTCCCAGACCTTTACCGTTCCGGGTACCAAGTCGGAAGTGGAGCGCCGCGGCTTCATCGCCCTCGGCCGGATCGAGGACTATGCCGCGGGTGTCGTCTTCCGCCACGAGCAGACTTTAGCCAAGCCGAAGGCCGATCGCCTCCAACTCCTGCAGACAACCCGCTCCCACTTCGGCCAGATCTTCATGCTCTACAACGACAGCGGCGAGGTTGATGTCCTCCTCGCCCAGGACTCCTCGCCCACCACCGAGGTCACGGACGAGTACGGCGTACGCCATCGCATGTGGCGCGTCTCTGATCCGAGCCTCGTAGAACTGGTGCGCGGCAAGATGCGCGACAAGAAGCTGATCATCGCCGATGGCCATCATCGTTACGAGACCGCGCTAAATTACCGCAACGAACGCCGCGTTGCCGAACCCCAACCCGTCGGGGTTCCGCGTGAGCGCGGCAGCACCGCCACCATGCTCCGCACACTCGAGACCGAAGTCCCGCCCTACGACCTGGTCATGATGACGTTCGTAAACATGAACAGTCCCGGCCTCGTGATTCTGCCCACACATCGCGTCGTTAGCGGCCTCTCGTCGTTCTCCCCAACAGACTTTGCCTCCGCCGCGCGAGCGTACTTCAACGTCGAAGAAGTTGATCCCTCCGTCGACGCCACCCGCGCCGCTGCGATCCTTCGCGAAGCCGGACATGTGGGCACCGCCATCCTGGCCGCCACGTCTTCCCAAGTCTGCCTGCTGCACACGCCGAAAGCCCCCGCTTCCATGTTCCCGAACCTCTCCATTCGCCAGCAGGCGCTCGACGTCGTGCAGCTCCACAAGGTTCTTCTGGAAGGCGTGCTGAAGCTGTCGGAGGAATCGATTCGCGAACAACAGAACCTTGCCTACGTGCGCGATGCGGCGGAAGCCCTGTCTGCAGTCCGCACCGGCGGAGCCAACGTCGCTTTCCTCATGAATCCCTGCCGCATCAGCCAGGTCCGCGACATCGCCTTCGCCGGAGAAGTCCTTCCGCAAAAGTCCACCGACTTCTACCCAAAGCTCCTTAGCGGACTAACAATCTACGCTCTGGACTAGTGAATCTCTACGCCTCGCAAGTTCACCCGATTCCTGCCAATTCATCGAAGCTATGAAAAGCTCTTTGGGTCGCCCCTTTAGGGCTGCTTCCGAAGCTCGTCAATAAGGGAGGTTTTTTAACAGTCATCCGCCCGCGAACCGCATCAAAGGAACATGTCCGTAAAATCGCGTCCGGGCCTCACGCTTCGCGAATTGATGGCCGCATGGGGCGGCATTCTTCGCGGCTCCGCTCCAATGCTTTCCATCGAAGTCACGCGCGAGTGTCCGTTGAGTTGCCCGGGATGCTATGCCTATGGTGACAATCATCTGGGAGGCGAGCACACGCTACGCGAACTCTCGGACCTGCGTGGCGATGCGCTGGTATCGGGCGTGCTGGATCTGGTTGTGAAGCATCGTGCGTTGCACGTGTCGTTGGTCGGTGGCGAACCTCTCGTCCGGCACCGCGAACTCAGCCGCATCCTGCCCGAGTTGAGCCACCGCCGGGTCTTCACTCTGGTTGTCACCAGCGGGGTAATTCCGATCCCTAAGGAGTGGATCGGGTTGCCGCGGAGCCGGGTGGCGGTGTCGGTGGACGGACTCCCGGAGCATCACGATGAACGCCGCAAGCCCGCAACCTACGATCGCATCCTGGAGAATATCCGCGACCGCGAAGTGAATATCCATTGGACCATTACGCGGCCCATGATGGAGCGCGCCGAATACATGGAGGAGTACATATCGTTCTGGAGTGCGCGGCGCGAGGTCAACCGTATCTGGGTCAGTCTCTACTCCCCTCAGCAGGGCGAACACAGTCCCGAGATGCTGTTGCGGGAGCATCGCGTGATGTTGGCGAGGACGATGCCGCCGCTGCGGGAACGCTATCCCAAACTCCTCATGAGCCCGGGCATCGCGCACGCATTGCTGCACCCACCGAGTAATCCCCAGGAATGCCTGTTTTCCAAGATGTCGACGAACTATTCTGCTGACTTGAAGTCGCGGGTCGAGCCCTGCATCTTTGGAGGTACCCCGGACTGCACGCAGTGCGGGTGCGTAATCTCCGCTGGCCTGCACTACGCTCAAACCATCCGGGTCGCAGGTCCGCTGAAGATTGGACACCTGGTAAAGGGATCGGTCGTAGTTGGTTCATTGCTCAACCGATTCCGCAACCCTGCGGAGAAGCCGAGCAGATGGAACATGCCCACCGGGCATCAAAAAGGCGATGAACTTGTGCAGATCCGCCCGAATCGGGCAGCCTGAGGATGCACTTGAACACAGAACTCTTCCGAGTTTGTCCCGCACGGTTATTTCTGTAGCGTCTGGAAACCGTGAGCGTTCTACCCGCAATTCCAACACGCCTCGACCAACCGACTTTTCAGTAAACGTTATAAAATATAGGATTCTTCACGTCTCGATCGATTCCTCCTATGCCGCAAGACGACAAGACGGCTGTCCGCGACGAACGCTACGACGCCCAGAGTGTCGAGGCCAAGTGGTTCGATCGCTGGCAACAGGACCCCGCCCTCTACGCCGCTGAATCCACCTCCAACAAGCCCAAGTACTACGTGCTCGAAATGCTTCCGTACCCCTCGGGCGCGCTGCACATGGGCCACGTGCGCAACTACGCCATCGGCGACGCCCTTGCGCGCTACATGTGGATGAACGGCTACAACGTCCTTCATCCCATGGGATGGGATTCCTTCGGCTTGCCCGCCGAGAACGCGGCCATCAAGAACAACACGCCACCCCGCGAGTGGACGCTCGGCAACATCGCCAACATGAAGGCGCAGATGAAGCGCCTCGGCTTCGGTTACGACTGGTCGCGCGAAGTCACCACCTGCCTGCCCGACTACTACCGGTGGAACCAGTGGTTCTTCCTGAAGATGTACGAGCGCGGCCTTGTCTACCGCAAAAAGAGCCTGGTGAACTGGTGTCCGAAATGTGCGACCGTGCTCGCCAACGAGCAGGTGGTCGGCGGCAACTGCTGGCGCCATGAAGACACGCCCGTCGAGCAGCGCGAACTCGAACAGTGGTTCATGCGCATCACGCAATACTCCGAGGAACTCCTGCGCGATCTGGAGAAGCTCGACAACTGGCCGGAAAAAGTCCGCACCATGCAGCGCAACTGGATCGGCCGCAGCCAGGGTGCGTTGGTCGACTTCGAACTCGGCGGCAGCGTGGGTCCCGCCGGGTCGAAGATCACCGTCTTTACCACGCGTATCGACACGATTTACGGCGCGACTTCGGTGCAGCTCGCCCCGCAGCATCCCATCGTCGCCGACATGATCGCCAAGAATCCCGATTTGCGCCCGAAAATTGATGAGTTGATTGGCGAGCAGCGCAAGGCCAAAGAAGTGGGCGACATCGGTGCCATCGAGAAGCACGGCGTCTTCACCGGCCGCTACGCGAAGAATCCCTTCAATCAGGAACCGCTGCCCATCTGGGTCGCCAACTACATTCTGATGGATTACGGCACAGGCGCGATCATGAGCGTGCCCGCGCACGATGACCGCGACTACGACTTTGCCAAGAAATACAAGTTGCCCATCCGGGTCGTGGTCCTTCCTACCTCCACCGGCGACGGCGACGAAACCGTCATGGATCCGCCGCTCCCGTTCGTGACCGAAGACGGCTTGGTGGTGAACTCCGGCCAGTTCAGCGGACTGACCAGCCAGCAAGCCTTGAAGGCAATGGCCGAATTCGCCGAGAAGAATGGCTTCGGCAAGCCGACCGTGACCTTCCGCCTGAAAGATTGGGGAATTTCTCGGCAGCGCTACTGGGGTACGCCCATCCCGATGCTCTATTGCGAGAAAGATGGCATCGTTCCGGTCGCGGAGAAAGATTTGCCTGTCATCCTGCCCGACAACGTGGACGTCTCTCTAACCGGTGGCTCGCCGCTCGCCCAGGTGTCCGAGTTCGTCAACGCCACCTGTCCCAAGTGCGGCGGCCCGGCGCGCCGCGAAACCGACACGATGGATACGTTCGTCGATTCGTCGTGGTACTTCTACCGCTACACTGACGCGAAAAACGACCGCGCACCCTTCGACAGCACGATCGCCGCCTACTGGTTCGGCGATCGTGGTATCGACCAGTACATCGGCGGAGTCGAGCACGCCATTCTGCACCTCATCTACTCGCGCTTCTGGACCAAGGTCATGCGCGATATGGGCATGGTGAAGAACGACGAACCGGTGGAGCGACTCTTCACGCAAGGCATGGTGATTAAAGATGGCGCCAAGATGTCCAAGAATCTGGGCAACGTGGTCTCGCCCGATGACATGGTCGCGCGCTTCGGTGCCGACGCCGCGCGTCTCTACAGCCTGTTCGCCGCGCCGCCTGACCGCGACCTCGACTGGCAGGACTCCGGCATCGAAGGCATTCGCCGCTTTATCGGCCGCGTCTACACCTTCTTCCGGCAGGAACCGGTGCTCGCTGGAGCCTATACGTCAGGCTACACACCGGCTGATTTATCGCCCGACGCACGCGGCGTCTTGCGAAAACTTCACAAGACCATCCGCCGCATTACGGAAGACTTCAAAGGACGCTGGCACTTCAACACCTCCGTCGCCGCACTGATGGAATTGCTCAACGAACTCAATGCTGCACAGGCCTTGTTCCGCCCCGATACCCCAGGATCGGCGCCCAAAGCTTTCCGCGCCGAAGTGCAACGGACGTTTGTTCTCCTGCTCGCGCCGTTCGCGCCCTACCTCGCGCATGAACTGTGGGAGTCGCTCGGCGAAAAAGAAAATCTCCTGAAGGCACGCTGGCCAAAATACGACCCCGCGCTTGCCAAGGAAGAAGAAATCGAAATCCCCGTGCAAGTGAACGGCAAACTGCGCGGCCGCGTCCTCGTGCCCGCCGATTCCGACGAGGCCTTCGTCAAAGGCCGTGCCCTCGCCGACGAAAAAATAAAAGCCGCCATCGCCGGGAAGCAGATCGTCAAGGTGATCTTCGTGCCCGGCAAACTGCTCAACCTGGTCGTGCGCTAGCACTATCACTGAAGCAACCGCGAGCGTACACAGAATTCCTCCGTGATCTCCGTGTCCTCCGTGGTTAAGCTTTTGAGTTCGGCCAAGTCCCCAAACAAAAAAGGCGGGCACGCAGCCCGCCTTATCATCCAATAGCAGCTAACCTACTTCTGAGCGGTCACCGTCGAATCAAACACCAGGCCCTTGCGCAAGCCGCCGAAATCAACGCCCACTAGCGTCTTCGCTCCGTTCGCGGTTCCCACCGATATGGAACTCTGGCCCGACGGCTTGTCTTCCAGCTTTGCGGGAACAGTTGCAATAACTTCCTTGCCCTTCAGAATCTTCACCTGTACCTCAGACCCTGTTCCCTCCCAGGTCGCCTTGTAGTCTCCCGGCTTCAGCTGTGTGGAACCCAGCTGTACGTTATCGCTCAGGGTGAACTTGCCTTCGTTCGGGCCCTTAGCGAAAGCACCCAGTGTCAACGTGGCGACGAATACGAGCAGCGCAAAGTACTTCATCGACTTCATTCTCTTCTCCTTGGTAATTTCCTGATAGAAGGGCGACAGCGGACACACCGCGCCGCGCGTGAACGATTAGAGACTTTTGCTTTTCAGAGCTCTGTTTAGCAGATTGGATGACAGCGGAACGAATCGGTCGCGGAAAAAACCGTAATCAATGTGAATGGCGCGTAAATTTTTTGTTAAGACCGCGTTGCTTCTCTGCACAGCGCGCCTGGGTTATCCTCGATCGGTAATGACTGGCTGGTCTCCCACACTCGAAGGCTTCCGCGCCATGTTTCGCCGGCCCTCGTTGTCTCTCGCTGAGATCATCTGGCGCTGGAGCTTTGGCGGGGCCGCGTGCTTGCTTTCCGGCATGGTGCTGATCGCCTACCTCGACACGCTGCCCGTCTCGAATGGCGACCTGAGGATGCTGCGCACCGGCTACCCTTTCCTGGTGTCGCAGGCCATGGGCCACGTTTTCCATGGGAGCGCTCTGCGCGCACTTCTGGCCGGGATCATTCTATTTACCGCCCTCGCATTTCTCTGGATCGTGATTGCATCGGTCGGCCGCGCCGCCACGTTGCGCCCGTTGCTTGCCTACATTCGCGATCGCGCTCATCCAGCTGACGAGAGCGCCATTCCGATCCGAGACCTCGAGTCCAACCAGGCTGGCGCTAGAAGCCATCTGCGCTCCCTCGCCGGACTGCATTTCCTGCGCGTAGCGCTGGGAGTCGCCGCCTGTGCCGCAATCCTCGGCGCGATGATTCTCGCCGGCATGGCGTCCCCGAAGTCAGAGCCGCGCCCCGGCCTCGTCTTTTTTTTGGCCAGCACAATGCTGTTACTGATCTGGGCCCTGTGGTCTTCGGTGAGCTGGTTTCTGGCGGCCGCCCCGATCTTCGTGATCCGTGAAGGCAAGGACACATTTGGCGCCCTGCTGGAAACCGCAACCCTTTTTCGCAAACGCCCCGGCCCCGTCATCTCGGTGGGCAGCTGGTTCGGAGTCACGCACCTGATCCTCCTGATCACCGCCAGCTCCGTCGTAGTGTTCCCGCTCGCCTTCACCAGCTTCGTACCGCCGCTGATCGTCTTCAGCGCAGTCCTGTTCCTAACTCTAGTCTACTTCGCGATAGTCGACGCTCTCTACATCGGACGCCTCGCTGGATACGTAGCCATCCTGGAAGCCCCGCCTGCGCCTCCTGTGCCGCCGATAATGTCGCTGAGCACGGGTGCACCACTGGCCATTCAGCACGACTCGGCCATGGTCGACCAGACTGAAACCATCCTCAGCGACGTGCTCGAATTGGCGCCAGCAGATGCCGTGCAGAACCAATTCACCATTAAGGACCTGGATTCAGCCGGCGATCAGTCCTTTGCATCGCCACCGCCAGAACCGACTGATGACGGGAAAGCGAGCTAGTAGCCAGTAGGTAGAAGCCAGAAGCCATCCTCCTTTACACTCTTCCCATCTTCTGAGAAACTCATCAGTGGAAACTCAATCAATCGTTGTCCTCGACTTCGGCGCGCAATATTCGCAGCTCATCGCGCGCCGCATCCGCGAACTCAACGTCTTCTCCGCCGTCCTTCCCTGCAACGCGTCGCTCGAGGAAATCCGCAGCTTCTCGCCCGTCGGCATCATCCTGTCGGGCGGACCGTCGTCTGTCTACGACAAGGACGCGCCCGTCACCGATCCCGCCATTTTCGATCTGAAACTGCCCGTGCTCGGTATCTGTTATGGACTGCAGTACATGGTGTTCAATCTCGGCGGCAAGGTGCGTCCGGCCGACAAGCGCGAGTACGGGCACGCCGACGTTGCCATCGAAGCTGGCAACTCCGCGCTGTTTCAGGGCCTCCCGAAGAATCTGTCCGTCTGGATGTCGCACGGCGACGAAGCCGAGCAACTGCCCCCCGGATTCAAGCTGACCGCAAAATCCCCCAATGCCGTCGCCGCCATCGAGAACGCCGAGCGCCGCATGTGGGCAGTACAGTTCCACCCCGAAGTGCACCACACGCCGCTCGGCAAAGACATCCTGCGCAACTTCGCCCTGAACATCTGCGGCGCCCAGCCGACCTGGACTGCCCAGCACTTCATCGACGCCACCGTCGAACAAGTGCGCAAGCAAGTCGGCACAGGCCGCGCCATCTGCGCCCTATCAGGCGGAGTCGATTCCTCCGTAGCTGCCGTGCTCGTCGATCGCGCGATGCGGGACAAGTCAGGGAACACACGGTTGACCTGCGTCTTCGTCAACAACGGCGTGCTGAGAAAGAACGAATTTGAAAAAGTGCAGAAGACCCTGCGCGACAAGCTGGGCCTGAACCTGGTCGCGGTCGACGCGAGCAAGAAATTCCTCACCCGCCTCGCCGGCATCACCGATCCCGAGGCCAAGCGCAAGATCATCGGCAACGAATTCATCATGGTGTTCGAGCAGGAAGCGCTGCGCATCGAAAAAGAAGAAGGCAAAGTCGAGTGGCTGGTGCAGGGCACGCTCTATCCCGACGTGATCGAGTCACGCTCGGTGCGCGGCCCCTCGCAGGTCATCAAGAGCCACCACAACGTGGGCGGCCTGCCCGAAAAAATGTCGTTGAAGCTGATTGAGCCGCTGAAAGAACTCTTCAAAGATGAGGTCCGCCGCATCGGCCGCGACCTCGGCATGCCGGAAGAAATCCTGCAGCGCCAGCCGTTTCCTGGCCCGGGCCTGGCCGTGCGCATTCTTGGCGAAGTCACCGAAGAGCGCCTGCGCATCCTGAAAGATTGCGATGAAGTCGTGGTCGACGAAATCAAGAAAGCCGGCCTGTACCAGAAAATCTGGCAGTCGTTCGCGGTCCTGCTGCCGGTGATGTCCGTCGGCGTGATGGGTGACCAGCGCACCTACGCCAACACCTGCGCCATCCGCGCCGTCCACTCCGAAGACGGCATGACCGCCGACTGGGTCCAACTTCCCTACGAAGTCCTGAAAACAATTTCCAGCCGGATTGTGAACGAAGTCAAAGGCGTGAACCGCGTGGTCTACGACATCACGTCAAAGCCGCCAGGAACGATTGAGTGGGAGTAGAAGCGGGAAGTCAGAGCTCACAGGTCTTAGGTCACAGCTCACAGGTCACAGGTCGCAGGTCACAGGTCGCAGGCAAAAGCTCACAGCTCGAGAATTACAGGCAGATATTTCTTATATAACTTGTCATCCTGAGCGTAGCGAAGGACCTGCTTTTGCTGGGCGGGCGGATCCACTTCGAAACTATCAAGCACTTTGCATCTCCTAGCTGGCACTCGTTTCCCAGCAGTACGACCTCCATCCAGTCGCCTAAGGCGGCGACATTCATTAGCCCAGCGCGTAAGCGCTGGGAATGCCGCGTACACAACGCTAAGCCCCGGCAGGGGCGACATCACCGTCTCTCACGCTAGCTCTCGTCCCGATGCACCGTCTCCATTGAAAACGCCGGCAAACACACCGCGATATATTCCGCGCCACTTTCCTCGGGAGTGGAATACCGCACCCATTCTCCGGCGTGCGCAACAACCGCTTGCCCGGCCCGCACGTCGAGCGTTCCTGCCTTGTGATCCACGCGCAGCATCCCTTTCAGCACGATCGTGAACTCGTCGAACTCCGGACTCTGCCCCGGTTCCACCCAGCCCTGTGGACTGCGCATGTGAGCCACGCTGAGCGCGGAAGTCTTCGAGTTGACCCGTCCCACGTATTCGTCGATAAGCTTCGGCTTGTTCCCTGCGGCCTGAATCCGCGTCGGCTGAGCAATCAGAGTCGGCATTCTCTTCGCGCCCCGGTAATCGATTTTCGTAATAACAACAAGGTACACGACAATCCAGGTCTCCATCCGAAGCGCGGTCCCCAGGTTCCCATCCGTTCTTTGGACGCTAACCCGGGCTCATGCATTGTCACTGAAATCAAATGCCTCGTATCAGGGCACGCCTTCAGGCGTGCCGTAAAGCAACGCCTAGACTGCCCGCTTGGGGGCCGACCGCTCTTCCCCACAATCTTGTCAAGCCCGCAAAACGCACGAATTCCCCGCATCTGCCTCAATTCGCGCCAAATATAATTCTCGCGACCGTGTCACAATCACCCCCATGAAATTGTTATTCTAAAATTAGGAGCCAGAGATGGAACGATCCGCCCGTCCTAGGCAGAACCGAGCGGACGATTGTGGACACCGGACCCGAGGGGAGAACCATACCAACATCTGAGCGGCGTAGGCTCCGCCGAAAGGCGTACCCGCAGTGGGAGTGATCACTCCTCATCACTTACTAAGTGATGGGAAAGAAATCTGAAAGGTCGGCCCAATCGCTGACACGAAGGAAGTGAAGCTGAAACAGAATCGAAACAAAATATGGGGATGCAGCTATAACGACTCGGCGCGTCATCCCGTTCTGCGGCCGCGCTATTTCGCCGGCTCCGCCACCCATCGCGAAATCGCCGTGACCACTTTCCGCGGCGCAAAGCGCACCGACTCAGCCACCAGCCAGTTCCTGAACCCAGAGATTGCCAGCGTCTTCCCTGCCATCAATGCCGCGTATCCATCGGCCGCAACCGTTTTTGCGTCCATCGGCGACATTTGCTTGAACAGCCGCGAATTTTCGGTTTGCGCGCGCTTCTGAAATTCTGTCAAGGTCGCGCCCGGACAGAAGCACGTGACCTGGACTCCACTATTTCTCAGCTCGTCGGCCAGCGCTTCTGAAAAAGAAAGCACATAGGCCTTGGTCGCGTAATACACCGCCATCAGAGGTCCCGGCTGAAAGGCCGCCGTCGAGGCCACGTTCATGATTTTCCCTGACCGCCGCTCCAGCATGGGACGCACGTAAAGCCGCGTTAGCAGCGTAAGAGCCATAACGTTGAGCTGAATCTGTCCGAACGACTCTTCGAGCGGAATGTTCGCGAACTCGCCCGAGAAACCGTAGCCTGCGTTGTTGACCAGAATCTCTACATGAATCCCGGCGCGCTGTGTTTCTTCGTATAGCGTTTGCGAAGCCTGCGGCAA
Organism: uncultured Acidobacteriota bacterium; assembly: GCA_963765755.1. Lineage (GTDB taxonomy): Bacteria > Acidobacteriota > Terriglobia > Terriglobales > Acidobacteriaceae > Gp1-AA133. The sequence goes on from CAVXXV010000013.1 coordinate 34,458, forward strand.
CCCGAGATCGAGTGGGATCGTCTTCACCTGGATGCCGTGCCGCTGACGCAGTTGTTCGGCCAGTTCCGAGAGCTTCGGCCCACTGCGCGCCACCAGCACCAGGTTGTAGTGATCTCGCGCGAACAGATGCGCAAATTCGAAGCCAAGCCCGGCTGAGGCTCCGGTAATCAGGGCGGTTTGATCGTTGGGCATGCGCCGACATTCTAAATCCTTTCAACACTCGTTTTGCGCGGACATGAGCGATCTGGATTCGTGCTAAGTTGATTTGAGATGAATCGACCGGCGCGCCGGCGATTCGATATTTTTCGCGGCCGAAGGCGTCCGCGCCAACAGGAGTAGTGGGTTTTCATTATTGCCGCTTCCCTGCCAATCCCTTACCGTTCCGGGCACCTGTCGTTGACCTTAGCTTTTGGGGTGGCTATGGCTTCTACTCTTGCAAGCACTTCTCTCGCTGCTTCCGCATCGGAACACAGATCGCTTCGCGTGCCGATCGTGATCGCCACGTTGCTCGCGCTCGGCATCGCTTCTTATTTCTGGATCGATTCCCGTTATCCAGCGCTGGTGAAGAAACTGCACAGCGGAACGGCTATCAAGACCAGCGGAGTGCTGAGCTTCGACGCAAAGATGCCGGTCACGGCGAGTATGCCACTGGCCACGCGCATCGAGCACACCACGGTCAACTGGATGTGGACGAACCGCATCGGGATGACGTTCAGCCTGTTCTTCGGCGCGGCCGTGCTCACTCTGCTGCCTCTGCTGCCGCGACGGAGATTTGCCAGCCCAGCGGCCAACACGTCGCTCGGCGTGATCACAGGAGTGCCACTCGGCGTGTGCGCGAATTGCGTGGCGCCGATTGGTCAAAGCCTGTACGAAGGCGGCGCCAGTTCCGCAACTGTGCTCGCCACCATGATCTCGTCGCCCATGCTGAACGTTGTGGTGCTGACCATGGTGTTCGCGTTGTTTCCGCCGGGCGTAGCACTGCTGCGCGTGGCGTTGCCCATCGTGCTCATCGCCCTGGTGCCGTGGCTGGTCGGGCAAACGAAGTCCGTCGAAGTTGCGTGTCCCGTTCCCGCGGCAGGATGGTTGGTGCCAGCGACTGGAACTGTGAAGCAGTACGTGAAGAATTTTCTACGCCTGGCAGCGACCACGATTCCCTTCATGATCCTCGCCGCGCTGCTCGGTGCCATCGTGGCCGAACTGGTTCCCGCGCAGGTGATTCCGTCGCACGTTAGTCTTCTAGGGATCGTGCTAGTAGCTCTGGCCGGCGCCTTCCTTCCGGTGCCGATGGCATTCGATGTGGCGGCCGCTTTCATCCTGATGTCGCGCGGCGTACCGATGCCTTACGTCGTTACGCTGCTGTGTACGCTGGGCGCTTTCAGCGTCTACTCCGTGCTGATCGTGGGACGGACGATGTCGTGGAAGACGGCCGCGCGAGTATATGGAGCGGTCGTGGCAATGGGGGTCGTGGCGGGTGCGCTGAGTATTGTGTTGTAAGGAGTGTTCTGGATTTTTAGAGTTGCTACGAAAATCCCCATCCTGGCACAGTACACGCCAGGATGGGGATCCTTCTGAATCGATCCACAGTGGTTTTCTACGCGCCCACCAATGCGGGCTCGGCCGCGTAGATGGAGTGCCACGAAGTTGCTGCCTTCAGCTTGCTGTTAACGTTGTCGATGTTCTTCACGCCTTCGGTCTCCAGCCACTTGCGGAATGCGTCGGCGCCTTGCTTGGCGTAGACCGGGATGCCTTCTTTCCAGGTGGCGCGGCCGCAAAGCACTCCATTGAATTTCACGCCCGACTCGCCGGCGAGTTCAAGCGTCTCGCTGAATTCGGCGTTGCTGACTCCGGCCGACAGATAAATGAATGGCTTGGTCGCAACACTGGCTGCCTTGTGGAACAGGTCGATGGCTTCTTTCTTCGTGTAGGCTTTTTGTCCAGCGAATGACTTCGTGCCTTCGACGAATTTCATGTTCACCGGCACTTCGACTTTCAGTACATCGACGCCGTAACGCTCCTTGCTGAATTCGCGCATGCTCTCGGTGACGATCTGCGGTTTCTTCTTCGCGTACTCGAGGCCCTTCTCGTCGGCGCCCTCTTCGTAGCCCACGAACTCGAGGAAGTACGGGATGTCATTCGCGCGGCACTCGTCGCCGATGCGCTCCACCCAGGCGTGCTTCTTGTCGTTGACGTCTTTCGGGTCGAAGGGCGTGTAGTAGAGCAGGATCTTCACGCAATCGGCCCCTGCTTCCTTCAGGCGGCGTGCGGACCAGTGATCGAGCAGGTCACCCAGGCGGCCCGGGCCGGTCTTGTCGTATCCAGTTTTCTCATAAGCGAGTAGCAGGCCGGCGTTCTTGGCGCGACGCTTCGAGGCGGGCAGTCCCCATTCGGGGTCGAGCAGGATCGCGCTGGCATGCGGGGTCAGGACTTCGGTGACCAGCGTTTTGAATTCTTGCATCATGGCGTCGGTGACATCGCCACCCTTTTCTTTGGCAAGAGACTTCTGCAGGGAGCCGCGCTGATCCATGGCGGCGGCGGCGATGACGCCGCGGTCATTGGAAACTTTCTTGAGTCCGGCAAGTTTTCCGGGGGTGAGCTTCATTGTTCTTTCCTCCAAAAATGAGTGCGGATGGGGACAGACACTCCGCCCGTGGAGCTGGATTAGGCGAAGTTTCATTGTAATACGGGGGGAAGGGACGGGGTGTGACGGATGAACATTGGGCAGGGCAACCGCGCAGCGGCTAAAGCCGCATTGGCATTGGAGGGTACGGCGCGCCTGAAGGCGCGCCCGGATATGAAGCAAAATCTCACCGCGTCTGACAGTGCCAAGAATACATCGCCGGCTCCGGGTCTTGCGCATCCAAACCCCGGTTTCGAAGCAATTGCGCTTGCCTGCGCCTCACGGCCGAATCGTTGGGAGGATTCGTATCAGGGCGCGCCTTCAGGCGCGCCGTTTCGCAGCGTTCCCTGTTGCGCCTTCAGGCGCTGCCCAATGCGGGCTTCAACGATGCGGGACGCGGATCGATGTCGAACAGATTCCGAGCCGACGAATAGGGATATTCTTCCGAGTTGTTTGCTAATCGCGCACGCACTGGATTGTCGTGGATGTAAGCGGTCTGATTCTCGAATGTTTGCTCATCTAGGACGCGGATTTCGGAGAAGCCTTTTTGCCAGACGGGCGCATTCAGGCCGAGTTCCTCCCCCGCTCGAAAGGCGAAACCGCCTTTTACGAGTTGGACGGCGCGTTCGATGGTCATGTCTGAACCAACCGTGATCAGTATGTGGAAGTGATCGGGCATGACAACGTATGCGTGTAAACGAAATTTTCCGGTGGCACGATAGTCGCGAAGAGTTTGCACGAATAAAGTGGCGGAACGATCTGATTGCAGAAGACATCTCCGTCCCCAGGTTGAGGATGTGACGAAGAATGTGCGTTCTCCAGCGACAATATTGACTGGGTCAGAGTGACGGTGCGGGTACGACATTCCCGTTTGTAGGCCGCGGGGAAAGAGCAGTTCAGTGATGGCGATCACGGAGCGGGTGTTCGGAGCAGAAGCCAGCGGCTAAAGCCGGACTATTTTTCGGTTTACGGCGCGCCTAAAGGCGCGCCCTGATGCGAAGCTCTTGAATTCTCGGCGGATTGAGGCTCTTCCGCTTCCTTCATTGCCGCAGTGTCAATGTACTCATCACCGCCTGTTGCTTCGCAATCAACGCGTCGACGCCTTTACGGGCGAGCGCCAGCATCTGGGCGAATTGCTGGTCGTCGAAGACGCGGTGCTCGGCGGTGGCCTGGACTTCCACCATCTTCTTGCCGGCGGTCATGACGAAGTTCATGTCGACGTCGGCACGGGAGTCTTCTTCGTAGTTGAGGTCGAGGAGCGGCTCACCGTCGACGATGCCCACGCTGATGGCGGCTACGAAGTCGCGCAGCGGAACGGCTGTCAGGGTGCCGGCCTCCACCAACTTTTCCAGCGCCAGGCCCAGCGCGACGAACGCGCCAGTGATCGAGGCTGTGCGCGTGCCGCCGTCGGCCTGAATCACGTCGCAGTCGATCCAGACGGTACGCTCCCCCAGCTTTTCGAGGTCCGTCACTGCGCGGAGCGAGCGTCCGATGAGACGCTGGATTTCGTGCGTGCGCCCACTCGCGCGGCCCTTGCTGACTTCGCGCGGCGTGCGCGTGAGGGTGGCGCGGGGCAGCATCCCGTACTCGCTCGAGACCCATCCCTTGCCGCTGTTGCGCAGGAACGCGGGCACGGCTTCTTCGACCGAGGCCGTGCAGATGACCCGCGTGTTGCCGACTTCGATCAGCGCGGAACCTTCCGCGGTGTGGATGAAGTCGGGGAGGATGGTCACGGGACGCAGTTGGTCGGGGGTGCGATTGTCGGAGCGAAAAACCATTTGGGAGGATTGTAAATCAGGATTTGGGGTGGCGGGGCTCAGGTGTTCGGCTTAGGGGTGGCGGAACTTTGTTCAATATCTAAGACGCGGTTGCCGTTGCATGTTTGGGTTCAAGCTAGCAATGAAGATGCGTATCGGCGGTCTTGCTGGACTCCGGAAACGCGGGGTCTCTCGACTGCGTTCGGCTGACGCCTCACTTCGCTCGAGATGACAGTGCTGAGAGATGCATCCGCGAGTCTGAATGCATCGCGTCCATAGCATTGCAGGGCTGGCGCCCGGCTGCCCATCTGGGCCTACGTGTCCATAGAGCATCCTAAGACGAGACTGAGACCTGACACCTGCCTCATTGCATCTGCGCTACAAGCTGGCTAACTGCGATCGTGTCGTACGTGGCGGAAAGGTCTGCGTGGCCGGCGAGCGTCTCGCGTTCTTTGCCTTCTACGAGAATTTTCACTCTCAAAATACCCGGGATGTTGGCCGCCAGCGTCTGAATCAACGATGCGATCGTTAATTCCTCTTCGAGCACGCCAGAGCGGTGGCCGTTGGCGAGGGCGGCGTTCAGGTCGATTACGACTAGACCGGGATCTACGAGATAGACAGCGCGTACTTCCGAACCCGGGCCCAGCGGGTGTGGCGAGTCTTTGGAGAGGTAGATATCCAGCAGGGCGCGCAAAAGTTCTTCGGCGCGTTGCTGACGGGCTGAGGGCAGCGGGATGTTCGCTCCTTGCGCGCGCAGAACCCCACCCGCGTCATTGGCTACATACAACGTGACTCGCTCGGTGGGGCCGGCGGCGGGAGGCGCAACCGGACGCGCGTCAGCGGCTGGTCCGGTTTGCTGCGCGCGGCCGCGAACACGCCCCACGTAGAAACCCATTCCCAACACCGCGAGCAGCAGGATTCCCACGGCAATCCGTAAGTGGCGCGGGATCATGGCGGACCTCCGAGCTGATTGCGCATGGCGGCGATGGCAGTCGCGATCGCGCCCGTGACATTCTGCTGGTATGCGGGCAGGGTGAGGTCGACGACATCGTTGGCAGGGGGCGCCACTTCGACCGCAATAGCGGCGCTGGTCACGTTGTTTAAAGGACGAAGGGGCGCCTGCAGAGTGCGAACCGGAATCTGCCGCCGCTGAAATTCCGCGGCAACGTTTTGAGCGGCCGCCTTGCTGATGGGAACGAAGCGGGTCTGCGCCATCTCCCAGGCAACAAACGGTCCGTTATTCTCGCCGCCGGCGGGGAGCAGCGAGGTGTAAAGGCGAACGCCTTTGCCGTCGGAGGCGGCGTGCAACAAAACATAAATTGTGGGATTGGCGGTGTTGGTCCGGGCGGCGCGATCGTCGAGGGCCATGTTGGCATCTGAGTCGCGGAGAACCAGGGTCGGAATGCCGCGCGATTCAAACTCCTGGCGCAGGCGGCGTGCCAGCGCGAGCGTGACATCCTTTTCCGCGAACGCGTCGCTGAGGGCTGCGCCGCGATCGTCTCCACCATGGCTGGGATCGATGACCGCGTAGAAATGGAGTGCGGTTGGCGGTGCCTGCGCGGGTGTGTTTCCTGCCGCTGGTATGGCGGCTGGTTGTCCCGGTGTTGGCGGCGGCTGTGGCGGTGCTGCGACCGGCTGCGGAACCGGAGCAACGGTGATGGTGCGCCCGTCATTGCTGAAGCTGGCCATCAACGGGACCGTGCCGTTCACCGTGACTTCTGCAACGCCGTTGTTTTCCGTATAGGTCGCAGATGGGATCGCCTTGTCGCCGAAGGTCAGCGTGGGCGTGCCGGGAGCGACCAGCGGTTCGCGCGTGAAGCTCATGCGCAGGCGGCCCGGCTCCGTAGCAATCGTGGGATTCACCGGAGCCGTGAAATTCATCACCAGCCGCGGCGGCGTAGTGTGGCTGAGCTGCGCGGTGAGGTGCGTGGCCACGTTGCCGACAAAGAGCCGGCGCGACACGGGATTGAAGCTGACAGAGGTGTTTAAGATGCGCGGCAGAAGTGTGCCCAGCGTAACCAGAGGAACAAGGCCGCGGCTGTTTTCGAGCAGAAAGTTTCCCGGGAAGTCTATGTCCTTGCCGCGGATCCTGGCGCGATTCTTGCCCACGGTAAATTCGGACTCGCTGTCGTTGTAGCGCAGTTTCCAACGCGTGCCTTCCGTTCGCGCGGTGACTGTGCCCAGAGGCTCGATAGCTTCCAACAGACCGACATACTCGCGCCCATCGCGATCACTCACCGCCAGCGAAAAGCTTGTGCTGGGGGCGTAGATCATGATGTGCTTCTCGTCGGCGGAGTGCAGCGGGAGGATGGCCGCGACCAGAACGAGCGCACACAGGCGGGCGACCCGGCGCAGGCAGACCGTGCGGAGACTGTGGGCTGTGTTGCGGCGAAAAAATCCCAATGCTGGCGACCCCGTGCTGAAAGGAATTCTGCATCAGAGTAACAGAGGAAATTCGGAGATGGAGAGTGCGCGCATGAACTCCGTTACCCGAGAGCTATCTTTTCGCCAGATTACCCAGGCCGCGTGCGCCGTGGTTCTGCTGTTAAGGGCCGCCACGGGCGCGCAAGAGCCAACCTTCCGTGCGCAGTCGAACGTGGTCACGGTGCCCGTGCTTGTCAGGGATGACCAGGGCAAGCCCGTCTATGGTCTCGAGGCCCGGGACTTCATCGTGAAAGATGATGGAGTGGCACAGTCGGTACAGATGGATGAAGCCGCCGAGTCGGAGCCGGTCTCGATGGTGGTAGCGCTGCAGAGTGGACGCCGGGCAGCCCGCGAGTTTTCCCGCGTGCAGGGACTGCGGGCGATGCTTAATCCGATCTTCGCGCAGCCGGGATCGCGCGTCGCACTGATCGAGTACGACAGCACCCCTAACCTGACGCAGCCCTTCAGTCACGATTCCATCGGCATCGATCAGGCATTGCAGCATCTCGAGCCGGGGGACGGTGGCGCAGCCATTCTCGACGCCGTACAGCTTTCGGTGCGACTGCTCGAGGAGTCGCCCAAGGGACACCTCCGCGTACTGCTGCTCATTGGTGAGACGCGCGATCACGGTAGCCACGCGGCTAAGATCGAAGACGTCGTGACGGCAGTGGGCAACAGCAATGTGATCGTCTATGCGCTGCCGTTTTCTCCCTCGCTGTCGCAAGTGCTCGACACGGAGCGCGGCAGCAACAAGGATGAGTGGCGCACCACCGGAGACCTGCTGTCGCCGTTGCTGATGGCTTCGCAGGCCATGCGGCGGAATACGGCGCGGGCTATTGCCGACATGTCAGGCGGGGAATACGAACTGTTCAGTTCCCGCAAGAGCTTCGAGCGGCGGATGACTGACTTCACCAATCACCTGCACAGCCGGTATCTGCTGAGCTTCGAGCCTAAGGATCCGCATCCCGGGCTGCATGCGATTCACGTGGAACTGAAAGAGCCGGGGAAACATACTGTGCTGGCTCGAAACAGTTATTGGGCTGAAGGGGCGCGCTGACCACCGAGTAGGTGCTGATCCGCGAGACGCGGGAGGGGGCGCCCGCGCTCAATAGGCTGGCGACATTCCCCGTGCGGCATTTTGATAGACTTTCGAACTTGAGGTGGGGTCATGCTGGTCGTCATGCAGGCGCATGCTACCGAAGAACAGGTGCGCGCCGTTTGTCAGAAGATTGAATCGCTCGGATATCGCGCGCACTCCATGCCGGGAGCCACGCGCACCGCAATTGGCATCACCGGCAACCAGGGCGAAGTCGAGCAAGGCACGCTTGACGACATGCCGGGCGTGCAGGAAGTCATCCGCGTCAGCAAACCTTACAAGCTGGTCAGCCGCGACGTTAAAGAAGAAAACACCGTCATCCGCTTTCCAGGCACGCCGGCTACCCTCGGCGGGAAAAATCTCGCCATCATTGCGGGGCCGTGCGCTATCGAGAGCCGCGAGCAGGCGTTTGCGGTAGCCGAGGCCGTAGCCCGGGCGGGAGCACAGTTCTTTCGCGGCGGAGCGTACAAGCCGCGGACCTCTCCTTATTCATTTCAGGGTATGGGCGAGGCTGGACTGCAGATCATGGCCGAGATCCGCGATCGCTTCGGGCTGAAGATTATTACCGAGGCCATCGACAACGAGTCGCTCGACCTGGTGGAAGCCTATGCGGACGTGATCCAGATCGGCGCGCGCAACATGCAGAACTTTTCCTTGCTGAAGCGCGCCGGGCGGGCGAAGAAGCCCGTGATGCTGAAGCGCGGCATGTCAGCCACGCTGGAAGAATTCTTCATGGCCGCCGAATACATCATGAGCGAAGGCAACTACAACGTTGTGCTGTGCGAGCGCGGCGTGCGCACATTTGCCGATCACACGCGCAACACGCTCGACCTGAGCATCGTGCCTGCGGTGCAGCGGCTGAGTCACCTGCCGATCGTAGTCGATCCCAGTCATGGAACGGGGAAACGAAACAAAGTCACGCCTCTGTCGCGAGCCTCGGTGGCGGTTGGCGCGGACGGATTGATCGTCGAAGTCCACAACGAGCCCGACAAGGCGCTATCGGACGGGATGCAGTCGCTGTATCCGGAGCAATTTGAAGAATTGATGGCGCAGGTGCGCCAGATCGCGGCGGTGGTGGGGCGCGAGATTGTGGGGATTGGGAATCAGAAGGCTGTGGGCTCCCCTGAACCTGTGCGCGTGAGGTAGATCTGCTTGAGATGCTGCATTCGGACAGTACCCTTGATGTTCGTTTTGTGGCACGCACTTGGGTCTGTGTCTCAAAACACAGTGTCTTCGAGCCCTTCGACGGCTCCCACCCACATGCCGTCAATGGCTGCGCACAGTTCGGTGGCACATACCAGTGGCTTGGAACGAATAGACTCAGGAGACAGCGAAAAATTGGGTGGATATCCGTTTGAAGTCCTTAGCAAGGTTCGTAGCAAATGGTATCCACAGATTCCGGCTCTCAAAAATACCAACAAATTAAAGGCCGGAAATACAGTCATCGAGTTCTCCATCAAGAATGACGGCTCGCTTCGATCAGTGCGAACTTCTGAATCTTCCGGAAGCTCTGTCCTGGATGATGCCGCCTACGGATCCGTTCTCTCGTCTGCTCCTTTCGCTGTGTTTCCAGCGGCATCTGTGGACAAACAGCTTATATTCCGCATGCATTTTGGATATAGCCAAGCAGCTGATGCGGGAACCGCGGCGTGCGATGGCCCTGACCTGGGCGCACACCCGGGTGAGGGGGTAGTACTGCACAAGGTAGGAAACGGAGTCGAGCCTCCGCATGCCACTTTTTCTCCAGACCCGGAATTCTCGGAAGAGGCTCGCCAAACCGCCTATCAGAGTGAGGTGGTCGTTGGTGGTACCGTCGATGTGGGCGGTACATTTTCGGATCTGTGTATCGTGCAGGCTGCTGGATTGGGACTGGATGCGATCGCAATGCAAACCGTTGGCAAGTGGAAATTTCAGCCGGCGACGCTTCGCGGAGAGGCTGTACCAGTTCGCGTCAGCATCGAAGTAACCTATCGCCTTTATTGATCTCCACTCTACCCGTAGCGTAATCTTCTTCCTCCGGGGCCAAGCCATTCTTTGAGAAAGATCCTCTTCATCGCAGTTCTGCTTCCCGTGGTGGCAGGCGTGGGTTGGTGGTATTTCTCCGAAAGCCCGCTTCCCGACTACGGTCCCACGTATCGCGAGTATGCATACGTCACCAATGGGAAGAGCAACACGGTCACGGTGATCGATCTGCGCACGTTCCAGCCGGCGAAGACGATCACGGTGGGCAGCGAGCCGACCGGGGTGGCTGCCAATCCGAAGAAGAATGAGATCTACGTCGTCAACACCGGGTCAAACAATATCAGCGTGATCGATGCTGAGAAGAACCAGGTGGTCGGGGCGATCGGGGTACACGGACATCCGCTTTTTATCGACTTATCGGCCGACGGCAAACGCGGATACGTGGCGAACTCGGGCTCGGCGAATGTGTCTGTGGTTGATCTCGAGAAGCGCGCTGTGATCGCAACCGTCCGGGTGGGCGCTTCACCAGGACTGGCGCGGGTTTCACCTTCGGGGGCGGTAGTGGTGGTCAGCAATCGCGGCGATAACACCGTGGCGCTGCTGGATGCTGAGAAACTATCTGTCCGCACGACCCTACCTGTCTGCAAGCAACCCGAGGATATTGCGATTCTGCCCGACTCGACGAAGGCCTTCGTGGCCTGCAGCGGCTCGGCGCAGGTTGCCTCAATCGATCTGAGGAGCGGAAAGGTGCTGGCGCTGCTCGATGTAGGGCCGACTCCGTCTGATCTCGCACTGAAGCCCGACGGCGGCGAGTTAATGGTGACCGACTTCGATGCCGACAGCATCTCGATCATTGAAACTTCAACCGACGAAGTGGCCAGCAGCTACCTGATCGGAACCAAACCGGTACGCGGGATGGTATCAGCGGATAATTCGCGCATGTACGTCAGCAATTTCGGATCGAATAGCGTGGCCGTGTACGACATCGATATCGGAAAGCTCGTGGCCATCATGCCGGTGGGAAGCGGGCCCGACGGGCTGGCCCTGTCGCAGAGCCAGAACTATCTACTGGTGCTCAATTCACAATCGGGAGATGTGACGGTTATCCAGAAACGTAAGCCGCGAAAGCTGGAGCCTAGCGAGTACTCGCTTCTCACCATGATTCCGGTGGGAGTGCAGCCTCGGAATATTGTCGTCAAAGCGTTTCGGATTGGTGGAACAGCGCGGAAGTAGATGTCAGTTCTCAGTTCTCAGGAATTGGAACTGCGAATCCTGCTCTTGGATCAACGCGCGGTCTAAGCGCTGATAACCGGCTGATACCTCACCTGAGACCTGACCTAACAACTGGACAAACGTCTCCTCCCGCGGTAGCCTGAATCTTCGAGAAGATAACGCCCGTGCGCAGGTCGCGCGCGGGCGATTTTTTTTGCTCAAAAGGAGCTGCGGTATGGCGCATGTCACCTATGCAGATGAATGCGAGATTCGGGAAGTCGTTGAGAAATTCGAGCGTTGTGAACTGGCTCTGGAGGAATTCACGCACGCACGCCACCTGACGGTGGCTTGCTGGTATCTGTGCACATTGCCCCGCCACCAAGCGCTGGGGCGCATGCGATACGCGTTGCAGGGGTTTATCGCCCATCATCAAAAGCAGGGGTATCACGAAACCATTACTCGGTTCTGGATTGAATTGCTATGCAACCACTTGTGCCAGCCATCAGAGGAATCCACCATCACCAGCAAAGTAAATGGCGCGGTTGAGCGCTTCGCCAGCAAAGACGTTTTGTATTCCTACTACACCCGTGATCGCGTGATGTCGGATGCAGCCAGGGCGGAATGGATTGAGCCCGATCTGCGGACCATTGCGGAGAACGGCACAGCGGTGACGGAGGAATTCTTTCGCCATCTCGAAGTCCTAAACGATACCGCGGAAGACGCTTAGCTGCAGATCGGGTTTCGCGTTGAAAGCAAGACCCGGCATGCGCCTCAACATCACCGAAGTGGTGGGCAATCTATTCTGCGGTGCGCCGGTGATACACACCTGCTCACTTGCCCAGCAATTCCAGCACAGCGGTGGTTTCTACCAGGATTCCGGTCTTCAAACTGGGCTCTTCGTCGGGCGCGAAGAGCGAGGAATGAGGACCAGGCAGAGTCTCGCCGCTTTTCTTGGCGGCTTCAAATCTGACCGGATTTACGGCGCCCAGATTCAGCATCAGCGAAGGCACCCCTTCGTGGGCATACTCCGCGAAGTCATCGCTGGCCATGTTGGGGCGTCCGAGGATCACATTACCCTTGCTGAGCACAGACTCCAACGCGCCGATGACGCGAGTTGTGACGGCCGGATCGTTGTACACCGCCCGGACTCCCTCGGTGCGCGTGACAGTTGGCTTTTTCTCGGCGCCCGCGGCGGCTGCTTCCCCATCGACGACGCGTTCGATAGCGGTGAGCAGCTGTTGGCGCACTGCGTCGGTATAGGAGCGGACGGTGAGTTGCAGCTTCACGTCGTCGGGGATGATGTTGTTTTTCGTACCGCCATGAATCGTGCCCACCGTGATGACGCCGGGATCCTGCGGATTTTTTTCGCGGGAGATGATGGTCTGCCAGCTGAGGATGGTGCGGGCCGCGATGACGATAGGATCGATTGTGACTTCGGGTGCCGAACCATGTCCCCCTTTGCCGAAGATGGTGACGTCGAGCGAATCCGCATTCGACATGGCGAATCCGCTGACGTAGTAGACAGCACCGGCAGGCGCGAACGACGTGTCGTGGATAGCGAACACGAAGTCGGGCTTGGGAAAGCGCGTGAACAGGCCGTCCTTGAGCATGGCGGTGGCGCCCTGGATGCGCTCTTCAGCGGGCTGGCCGACATAGAGGAACGTTCCGTGCCAACGGTCCTTGTTCTGCGCGAGCAGCGCGGCCGTGCCTATGCCCGCCGACATGTGGAGATCATGGCCGCAGGCGTGCATCACCGGGACTTCGAGACCCTGGTCGTTATGCGTGGTGGCGTGGCTCGCGTATGGCAACTCCGTTTTCTCGAGTACGGGCAGTGCATCGAGTTCGGCGCGGATCATGACGGTCGGGCCCGCGCCGTTCTTCAGGACACCGACGACGCCGGTGTTGCCCACACCGCTGGTGACTTCAAAGCCAAGCTTGCGGAGCTGGTCAGCGATTTTGGCAGCGGTTTTTTCTTCGTGAAGCGAGAGCTCGGGATTGCGATGCAGATCTTCGTAGAGCGCGCGCATTTGCGGGTAGATGGCATCGATTTGCTGTGGGGTCGGAGAGCGCCAGGCTTCGGCGGCGAAGACGAAGGTTGGGACCAGGACCAAAGGCAGAAGGAACTTTGAGGTCATGGGTCGGCATTAGAACATGAGCGCCTGAAGAGCGGGAAGGGCTCGGTTAAGGTGCGTGGTGCAAAAAGCTACTCAGGCCGGGAGCACCGCCGGGCCACGCAAGGTCCCTCGACTTCGTTCGGCTGAGGGCCTCACTTCGCTCGGGATGACAATTGAGGAGTAGGGACGAAACACTCCTTTAGTCGTTGGCCGACGTGGTGGCGGATAGTGCGTCGAAGGCGTTGGTTAGTTCGGCGGCGATGGCTTGGGCTTCGCGGGTTTCGATCTGGTGACGCTGCAGCATGTAGACGAGCTTGCCGTCGCGCAGGATTGCGATCGAGGGCGAGGACGGCGGGTATCCCGTGAAGTACGAGCGGGCACGGTCGGTGGCGTCCCTATCCTGACCGGCGAACACGCTGTAAATGTGGTCAGGCCGCGTGCCATGCTGCATCGCCATGCGAACTGCGGGACGCATGCGCCCGGCGGCGCAGCCACAGACCGAATTCACAATGATCATGGTAGTTCCGGGCGCCCTGACGGCATGGTCCACTTCGGCGCCGGTGCGTAATTCCTGGACGCCGGCCTTCGTGAGTTCTTCGCGCATTGGGACCAGCATGAGTTCGGGATACATGATTGGACTCCTTGGAAGAGCGTTCACTAGATCCTAGCATGCTGGGGTAGGTGTGACGTTTCGAGTTTCGGGTGGCTGGTGCCAGTTCAGGTTGTCAGTCTCTAAGGAACGCACGGAGCTCCCGGCACGCCGCTCCAACGATCCCGTCTCATTTATATTTGCCTATCCATGGAGATTCGGGAAAATTTGCCGCTGGCTCCGTTCACTACCCTAGGAGTGGGCGGGCCGGCACGGTTTTTTGTGGAAGCGCTCAGCGCTCGGGAAGTGCGTGAGGCGCTTGACTTCGCCAGGACCCGCGACGTTCCTCTTTTTGTTCTTGGTGGCGGCAGCAACCTGCTGATTTCGGATGCGGGCTGGCCCGGCCTTGTCTTGAAGATTGCGATTTCGGGAATCAATCACCGGCATGGACGAGGGACTGCCTACTTCGACGTCGGGGCGGGAGAGGTTTGGGACGACTTTGTCGCCATCGCAGTGCAACACAACTGCTCGGGAATCGAATGCCTGAGCGGGATCCCGGGCAGCGTGGGTGGAACTCCAGTGCAGAACGTCGGAGCCTACGGCCAGGAAGTTGCCGAGACCATCTTTGCTCTGGTTGCGATCGATCTCGAAACTGGCAAGGACGCGGAATTCGAAAAGGGCGACTGCGGGTTCGCGTATCGCAGCAGCATCTTCAACACCACCTATAAGGGGCGCTACCTGATCACGAACGTGACTTACGCCCTGGTGCACGATGGGGAACCGCAGCTTCGCTACGGAGATCTGCAGAAATACTTCGCGGCCAGCGCGGGTAGCCGGAAGGACGGTAAACCGACACTGGCCGAGGTTCGAGCAGGAGTGCGCAAGATTCGAGCCAGCAAGGCCATGTTAATTACGCCCGGAGATGAGGACTCCAGAAGCGCGGGATCGTTCTTCAAGAACCCGATGCTGTCGACGGCGGAGTTCGATTCGCTGAAGGAAAGAGCGGCGGCACGCGGCTTGGAAATCCCCAGCTATCCGGGGCTCGAGGCGCAGCGAAAAATCTCAGCGGCGTGGCTGGTGGAGCATTCGGGATTCTTCAAGGGATACACGAAAGGACGCGTGGGGATCTCGCGCAAGCACGCACTTGCCATTGTGAATCGGGGCGGAGCCTCAGCGGCCGAGGTCATGGCGTTGAAGGACGAGATTCAGCGACGGGTCGAAGGGGAATGGGGGGTGCGGCTGGAGATGGAACCGGTGATGGTGGGATTCTGAAAAGCAGTTGTCGGTCGTCGGCCCCCGGCGTCGGCGCAACCAGAAAAATCCCCGCGTCTCGAAACGCGCGAGACGCGGGGCGCCCTATTTCAGGGTTCAGTTGGGATTTGGCAGAGGCCGTCCCGGTCCCCGACTGTGGTTGGAAACCAAGACGCTCCTGAGATGGCTCAGGAGCCAGTTCTGACGGGGCCCCGCCAATCTACTCATCGGCCAGACGGGCCGCTTGCTTGAATATGTTGAGAAACATTGACTTGGTCAGCTTCCCTGTCTGCGTATTCTGATTCGAAGGGTGGTAGGAAGCCAGCAGGATTTTCCCGTCGGGCAGCTTGTATTTCGCGCCGTGGGCAAATATGTAAGCCGCTTTGCTCTGTAGCAGGTCCCGGCGGCGCATGAAGTTCAGGTAGGCATCGAAACCGATCTTGCCCAGCGCCACCACCACTTTCAACCTCTTCAAGCCTTCGATCTCGCGGTCGAGAAACGGGGCGCAGTTGGCAAGTTCCGAGGGCAGTGGCTTGTTGTCGGGAGGCGCGCAGCGAGCAGCGGCCGTGATATAGAGATCGCACAACTCAAGCCCATCGCCGCAAGCGGTTGCGGTCGGCTGATTGGCAAAGCCCGTCTCGTACAGCACCGGGTACATGAAGTTTCCCGAAGCGTCGCCGGTGAAAGGGCGGCCGGTGCGATTCGAGCCGTGCGCGCCGGGAGCGAGCCCCATGATCAGCACCCGGGCATCAGGGTCGCCAAATCCCGGAACCGGTTTGCCCCAGTATTCGCAGTCGCGATAGGCGCGCCGCTTTTCGCGCGCAATCATCTCGCGGTAGGTCACAAGCCGCGGGCACTTCGTGCAGGTGATCACTTCGCGGTTCAACTGGACGAGCCAATTCCCGGAGATGTTTTTCGCAGTTCCCACATGCTCATTCTATGGGAGCGCTGCACCCGGCGCAGAACGCGGCGGATGTTAAACTTGCATTAGCGCATTCTGTGTTGACACGCAGGCAATTCGTACGCAGGTCAGTCGTGGGACTGGCGGCATTCTCGGGCACCGCACTCGCCGTCGAAGGCTTTTTCCGGGAACCCCAACATCCGGTCGCTGAATACATCGAGGTTCGACTGGCGCGACTGCCGGAGGCCTTCGACAGCTTCCGCATTGCGCAGATCACCGACATTCATTTCGGCCCGTACATGGACCAGCCCGAACTGGAGCGGTCGGTGCGCATCGCGCAGGGATTTCAGCCGGACTTGCTCGCGCTTACCGGCGATTTCGTCTCTCATCCTATCTTTGGGCACAACGGGATCGAAGGCGCTCGGAACGCCGAACCTTGCGCCGACGTCCTCGCGCGCTGGCAGGGCGTTCGGAAGATCGCGATCCTGGGGAACCACGACCACTGGAACGGCGCGGACCGGGTGGCGGGGGCCCTGACGGAGCGCGGAATTCCGGTTTTGCGAAATGCCGCCCAGGCCATTGAACGCGAAAAACAGATCTTGTGGGTAGCTGGCATCGATGACGCGCTCGAGGGTCATGCCGACGTGGCGCAGGCCATCGCAAAGATTCCGCGAACGGATGCGACCATTCTCCTGGCGCACGAGCCCGACCTTGCCGATCACGTCGCCCATTTTCCGGTGGACCTTCAACTGTCCGGGCACTCCCACGGCGGACAGGTGCGGATTCCGGGTTTAGGGCCGATCATCCTGCCGGCACTGGCGCATAAGTACCACACCGGCCTGAACCGGGTGGGGCAATTGCAGGTGTTTACCAGTCATGGGGTGGGCGTGATCGATCCGCCTGTGCGACTGTTTTGTCCGCCTAAGGTCAGCCTGATTACTTTGCGGAAGGAAATATGACGGGCGCTGCCAGTCCCAGCAGCCCTTCGGTGTTTGACGGTCGTCTCTCCCAGTCTTTACACTCAAGAATTGGGTTAACCCGCATTCCAGCCGGCTGGCTTGATCGGCCGGCGCCCTGGAAGAGCGTGGATTGAAAGGCTTATCGTGAGCGCCACAGAGACGAAAGAAAGCACCAAGCGGGAAATCTCGGTAGAGGTTCCCGCCGCCGAAGTTCAGCGCGAGACCGACGCTCTTATCCAGAAATATCAAAAACTGGCGCGGCTGCCCGGCTTCCGCAAGGGACACGTTCCGCCGTCGATCATTCGACAGCGCTTCGCGGAAGACATCAAGACCGAAGTCGTGGAGACCCTGGTGCCGCGTTATTTCCGCCGGGAGGCGGATAAACAAGGACTGGTGCCGGTGTCGCAGCCACGCGTGAGCGACCTGCACATTCACGACGGCGAGCCGTTACGTTTCAAGGCGAGTTTCGAGGTGCTGCCCGAAATCGAAGTTTCGGGCTACAAGGAACTGCGCGCCGACAAGCCTGTGATCGAAGTCACCGACGAGGAAGTGAATCAGGCATTGAATCACCTGCAGGAGCAGCACGCGACCTTCGATGCGATTGAGGGCCGGCCTGCTGGTGACGGAGATTTTGCTCAGGTTGCACTCGACGGCAGGCCGAAGGAGGGAGCCGAAGGACAGCCCGTCCACATGGATGATGTGCTGGTAGAGATCGGCGGCAAGAATACAATGCCGGAGTTCAACGAGCACCTGCGTGGTGCGTCGCCGGGAGAGGAAAAGACGTTCGAAGTGAAGTATCCGGACGACACGCAGGATCAGCGGCTAGCGGGCAAGACCTTCGACTATACGGTGAAGGTGCTGTCCCTGAAGCACAAGAATCTTCCAGAGCTGAATGACGCCTTCGCGAAAGAACTCGGGGACTTCACCGGGATCGATGACGTGAAGAAACGCGTCCGCGAAAACATGGAGGCCGAGAAGAAGCATACCGCCGAGCACGAGGCCAAGGACAAGCTGGTCGCTGAACTGGTGAAGCGGAATGAGTTTGAGGTGCCGGAAGCGATGGTGGACCGGCAGATTGATGTTCGGCTGGAGCGCGGGTTGCGCGCGCTGGCGTCGCAAGGCATGCGGGCCGAGGATATGAAGAAGATGGATTTGAACCGCTTGCGTGCCGGGCAGCGCGACCAGGCGGTGCAGGAGGTCAAGGCTTCCCTGCTGCTGGACAGGGTCGCGGATCTGGAGAAAATCGAGGTCGGCGACGAGGAGATCGATCGTGAGATCGAAGCGCTCGCCACGCAGACGAAACAGACTTCGGAGGCGGTGCGGGCACGATTGACACGCGATGGGGCGCTCGATAGGATTAGAAACAGAATCCGCAACGAGAAGACCCTCAACTTTTTGTATCACCAGTCCGCGTAAGACGGACCACTTTCGATTCTCCCTCGCATACGAAACAGGTAGTTGAGACAGGAGTGTGGCAGGTGAACGTGAACGATCCAAAGATGATGCTGGTGCCGATGGTGATCGAGCAGACCGGACGGGGCGAGCGCGCCTACGACATTTATTCGCGCCTGCTTCGCGATAACATCATTTTTATCGGGACGCCGATCGACGATAACATCGCTAACCTGGTGATCGCGCAGATGCTGTTCCTGGCTCAGGAAGATCCGGAAAAAGACATCCAGCTTTACATTAACTCTCCGGGCGGATCAATCACAGCTGGAATGGCTATTTACGACACGATGCAGTACGTGAAAAACGACGTGACGACGATCTGCATCGGGCAGGCTGCCTCCATGGCGGCACTGCTGCTGGCAGCCGGAGAGGCCAAAAAGCGGCTGGCGCTGCCCAATTCGCGCATTCTGATCCACCAGCCCTCGATGGGCGGGCTGTCCGGACAGGCAACCGATATCGACATTCATGCCCGTGAAATCCTGAGGATGCGGGAAATTACGAACCAGTTACTTTCGAAACATAGCGGCCAGAAGCTGGACAAGGTAGAAAAGGATGTAGAGCGCGACTTCATCATGAATGCGCAGCAGGCCAAGGAATACGGAATCATCGACGATATCATCTACAAGACGAAGTAGAGTTATGATCGGCGTTCGCCGGTCAGCTCTACTGCAGGTCTCGGCGAGAAGCGGTTGCCGGCTAACCGGGCAAAAGGGGCCAAGGGGCGGGCAAGTCCGGATGAAATCGAAGGAGTAGAGCCGAGTGAAAAACCGGTCGGGCACAGACGAAATTTTGCGCTGTTCGTTCTGTCACAAATCGCAGGACGCAGTCGCGAAACTGATTTCGTCCCCCAGCGACTATCCCAGGGCGTACATTTGTGACGAGTGTGTAGCGGTCTGCAATTCCATCCTGGAAGATGACCGCACGGCAACCCCGGAGTCATCCACTCCGAACCAGCTTCCCAAGCCACAAGAAGTAAAGACCTTCCTCGACGAGTACGTCATCGGGCAGGAGCAGACCAAGAAGAAGCTGGCGGTGGCGGTCTACAACCACTACAAGCGCATCTTTATGAATCGCCAGAAGACCGGCGACGGCGTCGAACTGACCAAGTCAAACATCATGCTGATCGGTCCGACGGGCACGGGCAAGACGCTGCTGGCGCAGACCCTCGCGCGCATGCTGGATGTTCCCTTTGCGATCGTCGATGCCACCACCCTTACCGAAGCCGGGTACGTGGGCGAGGACGTCGAGAACATCATTTTGAAGCTGTTGCAGGCAGCCGAAGGCGACGTGGGCCGCGCCCAGACCGGCATCATCTATATCGATGAAGT
Source organism: uncultured Acidobacteriota bacterium (assembly GCA_963765755.1). Lineage (GTDB taxonomy): Bacteria > Acidobacteriota > Terriglobia > Terriglobales > Acidobacteriaceae > Gp1-AA133. The sequence continues at coordinate 54,120 of CAVXXV010000013.1, forward strand.
CGACAAGATCGGACGCAAGGATGAGAACCCGTCCATCACGCGCGACGTTTCCGGTGAAGGCGTGCAGCAGGCTCTGTTGAAGATTCTGGAAGGGACAATCGCCAACGTCCCGCCACAGGGCGGACGCAAGCATCCGCACCAGGAATTTACCCCGGTCGACACCACCAACATCCTCTTTATTTGCGGAGGAGCGTTTGTGGGGCTTGACAAGATTATTTCCCGGCGGCTTGGCAAGAAGTCACTGGGCTTTAAGACGGGCGAGGAAACAGCGGAAGCCGAGAACGTCGACGGCAGCAAGACCAAGTTTCAGTTGATGACCGACGTGCAACCGGAAGACCTGATCAAGTTCGGTCTGATCCCCGAATTTGTGGGCCGCCTGCCGGTGGTGGGACTGCTGGAAGATCTGGACGAGTACGCGCTGATTGAAATTCTGACCCGTCCGAAGAATGCGATCATCAAGCAGTACCAGCGCTTGTTTGAATTTGAGAACGTGCGGCTGAAGTTCAGCGACGAGGCCACGCGGGCGATTGCGCGGCAGGCGATGGCGCGGAAGGTGGGCGCGCGCGGACTGCGCATGATCCTGGAAGAACTGATGCTCGACCTGATGTATCACTTACCGAGCCAGAAGAAGGTCAAGGAATTCGAAGTGACACGCGAGATGGTGGAGAAGCGAGACGTCTCGATTGCCATGATGGATAAGGCGGGGTAGGGCAGCTTTAGCCTTTAGCTTGTAGCTGTTAGCGTCGACGGCCACAGGATGTACTGCCGGGCGGGAACAGCGCTAAGGAAACTGTGCTTGAGTTGTTAAACTAGGATTGGGCTGAAGGCTAAAAGCTTACAGCCAGGAGCTGATTTTTTAGTGACCCAGTCGAAGGAAAAGTTCGAAACCAAGAAACTCCCGATGATGCCGATTCGGGATGTCGTCATTTTCCCCTACATGATGACCCCGTTTGTGGTGGGCCGGGAATCGAGCGTGCACGCGCTGGAAGAAGCGCTGGCGGCGGACAAGAAGATCTTTCTGGCCACCCAGCACGATGCGTCCATCGACGAGCCCAAGGCCAACGAAATTTACCAGGTAGGCACGATCGTCAACATCGTGCAGAGCCTGAAGCTGCCCGACGGGAATATCAAAGTCCTGGTCGAAGGCATTGAGCGCGGAAAGATCCTGCAGGTCACCGATACCGACGGCTACATGCAGGCCTCGGTGCGCGTAGCGCGTTACGCGACCGAAACCAGCCCGCAGATTGAAGCGGGGATGCAGCGGGTAACCGGACTGTTCGAGCAGTACGTGAAGCTCTGCCAGTCCCTGAACTACGAGACCATGATTGCGGCCGTCCGCATGGAAGATCCGGCGAAGCTGACCGACACCATCGCCGCCAACCTGCAGCTTTCGATTGAAGAAAAACAGGAACTGTTGGAGATCTTCGATCCCGCGGAGCGGCTGACCCGCATTGCCGACGTGCTCGACATCGAGATCGAGAAGCTGAACATGGACCGCACCATCCAGTCGCGTGTGAAGCGGCAGATGGAGCGGGCGCAGAAAGAGTATTACCTCAACGAGAAAATCAAGGCCATCCAGAAGGAACTGGGCCGGGGCGAGAAGAGCGAATTCGATGAGCTGAAGAAGAAGATCGAAGCCGCCGGCATGCCGAAAGAAGTCAAGGACAAGGCCGTCCAGGAACTGAAGAAGCTGGAAGCCATGCCGCCCATGTCGGCCGAGTCGACAGTGTCGCGCAATTACCTCGACTGGCTGCTGGCCGTGCCATGGAAGAAGCGGTCCAAGGAAATCCGCAACATCGGGCGCGCGGAAAAGGTCCTCAACGAAGATCACTATGGGCTCGAGAAGATCAAGGAGCGCATCCTTGAATTTCTGGCCGTGCGCCAGCTGGTAAAAAATCCCAAGGGCTCGATCCTTTGTTTCGTCGGACCTCCTGGCGTCGGCAAGACGTCCCTGGGAATGTCGATCGCCAAGGCAACCGGGCGGAAGTTCGTCCGAATGTCCTTAGGTGGGGTGCGCGACGAAGCAGAAATCCGCGGCCACCGGCGCACCTACATCGGCGCCCTGCCTGGCCAGATTATCCAGATGATGAAGAAGGCCGGCACCAAGAACCCGGTCTTCATGCTGGATGAAGTTGACAAGATGTCGATGGATTTCCGTGGCGACCCATCGGCGGCGCTGCTGGAAGTGCTCGATCCAGAACAGAACTTCATGTTCGTGGACCACTATCTCGACGTGGAATACGACCTGTCGCAAGTGTTCTTCGTGGCGACCGCCAACGTGATGCACACCATCCCCCCTGCCCTGCAGGACCGCATGGAAGTGCTTCGCCTACACGGCTACACCGAGCCTGAGAAAGTCGAAATCGCCAAACAGTTCCTGGTGATCAAGCAACTCGCGCAGGCGGGATTGACCGACAAGAACATCAAGTTCACCGACGACGCCATCACGGCGATCATCCGGTCGTTCACGCGGGAAGCCGGCGTGCGCAATCTGGAACGCGAAATCGGCAACGTCTGCCGCAAGATTGCCCGCAAGGTCGTGAAGGAAGGTCCGGAGTACAAGATCACGGTAACGGGCGAAAATATTGGCGACTTCCTGGGCGTGATCAAGTTCCGCGACACGCTGGCCAACGAGAAGAGCGAAGTTGGGCTGGTCACCGGACTGGCCTGGACGGAAGTGGGTGGCTCGATCCTGACCACCGAAGTCACTGTGGTCGACGGAAAGGGAAAGCTGACCCTGACTGGAAAACTGGGCGATGTGATGCAGGAGTCGGCGCAGGCGGCCATGTCCTATGTGCGCTCGCGGGCTGCTGGGCTGGGCTTGCCGCGCGATTTCTATCGCAACCTCGATATCCACGTGCACGTGCCCGAAGGCGCGATTCCGAAAGACGGACCCTCGGCGGGCATCACAATCGCTACGGCGATTGCCAGTGCGCTCAGCAAGATTCCAGTACGGCGCGATCTGGCGATGACCGGCGAGATCACTCTGCGGGGGAAAGTTTTGCCCATCGGCGGCCTGAAGGAAAAGCTGCTGGCGGCGCACCGCGCGGGACTGTTCGACGTCATTCTGCCCAAGGACAACGAGAAGGACCTCGCGGAAGTCCCCGAGAACCTGCGCAAGGAAATGAAGATGCACTTCGTAGAGACCATGGACCAAGTGCTGAAAGTCGCGCTGGAAGGGCCTCTGCCGCAGATTCTGGAAGAGACGCCGCAGACGATCACGGCTATCACCCCGCAGGCGGGGGAGAGTCCGGCTACGCATCAGTAGCAGGCACTAGGCTCTAGGCTCTAGGCTCTAGGCTCTAGGCTCTAGGAGAAGACTTAAAGACATCAGCCCGCTTCGGCGGGCTTTTTCTTGTGCGGTCTTCCTTTTTGTCGGGCGCCTGGCGACACAATCATTTGGGCTGGCGGTAAAATAGAGACAAGGACTTTCCATGTCTGCCGGCAACCGTCTTGGGAGTATGTTTTCGGGCAGAACTGGCCTGATCGCGGCGATTGCCGTGGTCGCAGTGCTGCTCATCGGCCTTCCCGCTTATCGTGTGTTCTTCCTCATCAGCGTGCTGCTCGGGGTCGCCATCTTCGGCCTTCTGCAGCTCTGGTACAAGTACAAGCCCGTGAAGAGCGAAGACGTACACGACAACAAACATCCGCTGGGGCTGGATCAGTAGCATCTCTGAGGACCTTTTCACCACAGAGGCACAAAGACACAGAGAAGTACGCCCCTGATTAAACAGAATCACGCGCCCAGTGAGTTCGGGACGACTTTTACTTCCGCATCGACGAGCATGTTAATGCCGTGGCGGGTGCTGCGGCTCCAATCGAACGGACTTCCAACACCAGCCGGAATACTAGAAACGAGCGCAATCGATTTTCACCTCGCCGCTTTCTCTGTGACTCTGTGTCTCTGTGGTGAGTAATTTTACGCGGAGTCTTCCCGCGGACGAGGGCCACCGCGCTACACTGGAGTGTGCGCGTCCTTTCCCGATTCCTGCTGTCGGCCACCGATGTGGGGCACTTCCCGGTTCCGACGTTGCCGGAGATCGCATTCCTGGGGCGCTCCAACGTCGGCAAGTCGAGCGTGATCAATACTCTTGTAGGAACAAAAATGGCGCGGACTAGTTCCACCCCGGGGCGAACCCGCGCGATTAATTTTTTCGAGTTGCGAATTGCGGGCAAGCCGCGGCCGGAACTGATTTTTGCGGATCTGCCCGGTTACGGGTACGCCAAAATTTCGCGGGAAATTTCGGCGCAGTGGCCCAGTTTCATCGATCCGTATCTGAAGGACCGGCCCACGCTGGCGCTGTGCGTGGCGCTGGTGGATTCAAACATCCCGCCCCAGGAAAGTGATCAGCAGTTGCTCGACTTCCTCACGGCGACGGCGCGGCCCTTCCTTGTTGTGGCCACCAAGAGCGACCGGCTTTCCAGCAACCAGTTGAACAATGCCTTGCGGACTTTGGGGGAGCGGCATGCGGGGGCGCGCGTAGTGCCATTTTCGGCCAAGACTGGGGCAGGCAAGGAAGAAGTGTGGCAGGCAATTCGCACGGCAGCGGAGGAGCAGCGGGCTTCCCGTTTAAAGACGGCTTCCCAAGATTGAACAACGCCAGTCATCCGACCCCCGGAAACTGACCTTGGTGACCGAGGCTTCCGCGAGTTCTCCCGATAACTTAGTGAGCAGGCTGTCTGCAGGCCGCACCTTGCATGGAGGCCGAGTGTGCCTCAAGCGAGGGAGTGCCTCGCGTTACGGGAAGGCGCATGAGTTTCGAATCCAGTGGCGCGGACTATCTCCGGCGTCTGAAACAGGATCAGGGCCAAGCGCGTCCGTTTCCAGAATCACCGCCGGAGCCGGACGCTCCCGAGGAGGCGCCGGGGGAAAGGTGCAAAAATCCGCGCTACAAGTGTGAAGGCAGCGCAACCTTTCGCGTGCAGGGCACCGACGTGCGCACCTGGGGCACGTTTACCGATCTCAGCATCGGCGGCTGCTATATCGAATTGAAGGCGACGTTTCCGGTTGGCGCCATCGTTGACCTGGAACTGGAACTGAACGGCGTGCGCGCGCAGGTCAAGGGCGAAGTTTGCGTAAGCTATCCGTTCCTGGGAATGGGCGTGGCGTTCCGGGATATGACCGTGGAGAGTCGCCAGCAGGTCGACGCCATGATCGACACGGTGCGTCCTTCGATTCGAAGAACTCCTGCACCCGAGGCCGAGCCTGTTTCCCATGCCAGTTCCATGCCCATTATCGTGAATGCCGCTGCAGCCCTGCAGGTGCTGGCTGAATTCTTCGAGGTTCATGTACAACTCAGCAAGGAAGAGTTCGTCCGTCTGCTCCGCAAAAGTCAGGGACTGTAGGTTTGGGCTCTGGGTCTGGGGGCTCTCGGCTCTCAGGTTTCGCTCCGGCGCCTCGTGCCCGGCATTTACTTGTGCTGACACCCCTGGGCTGCAATCGGTGTAGACTTCTTTCATTCCTGACCGGTACGAGCGGCCGGTGCAGAAGGTACGTCCTTGAATCGCCTCCTCCTCGTCGTTGCGATTGCTCTCCTTCTGACGACAGTGTCCTGTGGAGATATCTTCGTACGCGGCGCGATCAACCCGGGCACGCAGTCAGTTAACGGGGTGGTTAGCATCGTGCAGTTCAGCGCGGATTCCGACGGCGTGTCCATCACGATCATCACGCTGACCGGGAGCGGCACGAACCATACCCTAAATCTCCGCGGCGACCAAAGGATGCAGTTTCCTCTCAAGCGGGACGTGCGGGTAAACTTCGCGCCCGGACCCTCCTGCGACAGTGTCGTGGCGGTGGTGCTGGGCTGAGTTCACTACTCTGCGCCAGTTACCGTCGTACTGTTTTGACCCTGCCCGAAACGCACCCGCCATTGTTTATGATGGAGAACCTATGGCTCTTCATTTAATTACGGGAATTTCGGGTTTCATCGGCTCCTCCATTGCGCGCGCACTGCTGGAAAAGGGCGAGCAAGTCCGCGGCATCGATAACTTTTCAACTGGCAAGCGGGAGAATATCGCGGAGATTGCGAACCGCATCGACTTCCGGGAAGCCGATCTGCTGGATGCGGAGGCGATGAAAAAGGCTTGCGTAGGCGTGGATTACGTCTTTCACGAGGCAGCCATTCCTTCGGTGCCGAAATCCGTGCTCGACCCGGTGGGCAGCAATCGCGCCAACGTGGACGGCACGGTGAACCTGCTGGTGGGGGCTCGGGATGCGAAGGTGCGGCGCGTGATGTATGCGGCCTCGTCTTCGGCTTACGGCGACACGCTGACCTTGCCGAAGCACGAGGAGATGACGCCCAATCCGATCTCGCCGTACGCGGTCGCGAAGCTGGCGAGCGAGCACTACATGATTTCGTTTTACCGCTGTTATGGGCTGGAGACGGTGAGCCTGCGTTACTTCAACATTTTCGGGCCGCGGCAGGATCCGACGTCCCCATACTCGGGCGTGCTGGCGAAGTTCATTACGCAGATGCTGGAAGGACAGCAGCCGACTATCTTCGGCGATGGCAGCCAAAGCCGCGACTTCACCTACATCGATAACGCCGTGAGCGCGAACCTGCTGGCCGCGCATGCGCCCGCCGCGCAGGTGGCGGGGCGGGTGTTTAACGTCGCGACCGGGACGCGCGTCGATCTGAACCAGACCTTTGAGGCCCTCAAGAAGCTGACCGGGTATCCTGGAAAGGTGAATTACGGGCCGGAGCGCGAAGGCGACATCAAGCACTCGCTGGCCGACATCAGCCGCGCAGAGAAGGCCTTCCAGTACAAGCCTAGCGTGAATTTTGAGGAAGGCCTGAAGCGCACGGTGGACTGGTATCGCGGGCAGGGGAAGGGGGCGGGGGCTTAACTCTCCCCCTGGTGTGTACATAGCTATATGGAATCATGTACCCGTTGTAGCCAGAGAATCTTCATGACCGACATCGAAGAGGTGGAAGCCGCCGAAGCGCGTTTGAATGCCGCCCGCGAAGCTCTGTAACAGTACGTCGAACGCCGGGAGCAACTCGACGGCGAGCAATACCGCAGCCTCGGAGCGCGCGTGAAGATCTTTTTCCTTTCCGCATGAACGAGACAAAAACACCTCCCGATGATGCTGTCCCTTCGTGAAGCTCGCAGCGGGTGCCACTTTCTTCCCATTACCTTGGTGATCTAGGGAGCCGTTACCTCAGGCGCATAGAGTACTGGCATGGGACTTTCATCGATGGTGGTTTCGCGGGACTGGCAGGAAGTCAGTGTTCTGGAATGTATCCTCGGTGGTCTTCACATTGAATGCGATGTCGAGTCGCATCCCGAACGAGCACAAGCGAAGCTCGCCAGGTCGAAGGTCGATGCGCTGATTGTCGACTGCGACCTCAGCGGCACAGATCAGTTCCTGCGCCACCTGCAGCGCGATTCCCATTTTCCGGTGAGCACGCCGCTAGTCGTGATGAGCGGACCGCGCCAGCGCCAGGCGATTGACGCAACCGGCGCGCTCTTCAGTTTTGAGAAGCCCATTTCCGTGGAACAAGCGGTGCGGACTCTGTCTGCGGCTCGCAACCTGATTCTTGATGGCAGACTGCGCTATCACCGGCAGACCATCGATGTCCCGGTGTCCTTACTGTGCGGTCCGCAGAAAAAGCTGCAGGCGGAGCTTCTGAACTTAAGCCAGGGTGGCATTGGAGTGCGTATTGATCGCGATCTTGATGTCCGCCAGCCAATCCAACTATCGTTCAAGCTGCCGGGCACGCGGTACACGGTAAAGGCACGCGGGGAAATCGCTTGGACCGATCAGCAGGGCAACGCGGGGATCCGCTTTCTTGATCTGCCGGACCGGCTGCAGCGCAGCCTGCAACTGTGGTTGGCGCAACAATACTTCGCCAACTAGCGCAGAATCTTCAGCTGGCGCGGGGCGAAATTCCGAAAAGTTCAAGCAGGCCTTTAGCGGAAGCGAGCCCGTTGCTCGCGGGGCTGCCTGTCGGATTCGTGCATAGCGATTCTGGCCAGTTGAGCGCCGGGTGTACCACATCCCAGCCATGCTCCGAGGAAGAGATACAGCGAAGTAAAGAATCCGCACACCCCAATTCCCACCAGCACCGTCAGAGGCCACGCAGGTAGCACACGCGCCACGGCCATGAAAGTACAGAAGAACATCAGGCTGGCTGAGAACAGGATGAGAGTATCCATGAGCTTCGCCAGGGAGCTCGACCGCATGCGCACAGGGCACCAGGGGAGCGAGATTGCAGGGTTCTGCGGAAGCGGGAGTGTGCGCGGGGCAGAAAGGCCCACGCGAATCGCCGGCCGTGGCGACGTGGAAAGGATCAAGTCGTCGGGATCGCCGGGGAGGGGGAACACCGGAGACGCCTGTTCCAACCCGCGCATGAGGTTCGCAAAGATCCAATCATTCAACTGGCGGCAGGTTTGCCGCGGCACATCGAGGAAACGGACACCGGCCTGTCCCGAAGGATTCGCCCAACTCACAACTGCGCGCACATCGATGCGCGATCGCGGGTTGAGCAGGTCGAAGCGCATGCGGACCGACTGGCCTTCCCGCAAAGCACCGACTGCCTGGATGGCGGCACCGCTCTGGCTTAGGTTGCGAATGATACCGCCATTGCCTTCGTCCAGAATCACATAGACGAGCGAATGGATCGGGTGGCGATAGTGGACCCGCTGGTTGGGCGCTGGGGCTGCTAGGGCCGGTGAGGCAGCCAATCCGGAAAAAGACTGCATGGGGGAAATCTTAGCCTCGAAGACTAGGAACCCCGCAGTGACGGGCATGGTTCCGCAGGCGGCAGACTTTTTTTCAGGAGGCGCTGCGGCGCTCGTCGGAAGGCGCTTGAGGCTGATTTTTCAACCGCCTGGCCTTCTCGTAGGCAAGTAAACGTTGAAGATCGTAGCTGTAGGGACCGAACCCGCGGAAGGCATCCTCATCGAACAGGCGCTTGATTCCGCATCCGGTGCAGACCTGATAGGCGCAGCCTTGGGAGCGGACAGGCCAGCTCATTTTGCTGTGCCAGCAGCCGCGCAAAATGACGGCGGCTCCAGCCATGCCGGTGGCCAGCAAACCCATGGGCCACAGCCAGCGGGAGCGCTTGGTTTTCTTCGAATTCAGGCCTGGTTCCTGTTCCTGCTCTGTTTCCACCACAAACCTTCGGGTCTAGCTACATTTCAGGATATGACGATTCCGGGTGTAGGGCAATCACACAATGGTGGGATAGACAACGCCAGAATTCCCGTTGAGGTCCTTTTTCGATTGAGGATGCCGACAGAACCTTCGTTTCCTTCGCCTTCACGGGCTTCCCCAAGAGGATCGCCTCTTGCAGGTCGGCCACCGAGTGGTCGAGCAGAAACGCGCGACTGCCTTGCGAAGGCGACGCTGCGATCGTGTCCCAGTAGGGGGGTGGCTTTCTTGCGAAAAACCCAGGCAATCCACTTAATCCGTTTAAAATAAACTTCTTACATGCTCCAAAATGGGACGTGAGTCAGTCTACGACGGACCCCGGGCAAGCAGGTGACCATGGTGCTCTCGTGACGTTGCAACCCGGGAAGAAGCCCGGTAACTTACAGGGATAACCGGTGTGACCCGGGCGAAACCCTAAGTAGCCGGAACTTCGGTAATGGGAAAAGCGGCTCATTGACATGGGCTTGCGGTTCGAACACACTGGCTGGCAAGAGCTTGAGCTCTCTACGCAGATCCCTGTATGGCGACCAATCCGTCCAACACGGACCCAACGCTAACCATTCAAACAATGGCTGCGCCGGACGTTGCCTCACCCGGTGTCGGCTCTCCCGATCAGCGCGAAGCACTGCAAGCGCTTCTGGCTTTTTCGACCTTACACGAACAGATTCGTCGACGGCGAGCCGAGGAAACGCGCGCGTATGCCGCGGGTCACCGCGCTACGGATGACGCATGGAAATACGAACAATTTGTTTTGGATGAAGTTCTGCAGTTGGTTGCAGAACGCGCGCAAGCCATCACAGGCGCGGAAGGAATCGCGATTGCGCTGGCCGAAGGCGACGAGATTATCTGTCGCGCGTCGGCGGGGACGATGGCACCTGATCGTGGGGTGCGGCTGGATTCGAAGGCCGGATTTTCAGGAGCGTGCTTCCGTACGGGAAGAATTGTTCGCTGCGATGACACGGAAAAAGATCCGCGAGTCAATCTGGAAGCCTGCCGTCGGCTGGGCACGCGCTCGATGGTGGCGGTACCACTGCTGGGACAGGAAAGCGTAATCGGCCTGCTCGAGGCGTTTTCGACCGAGCCATTCGGATTCAATGACGGCGACGTTCGCAGTTTGAACCTTCTGGCGGAATTAATTCTGGCAGCGCTGAAGCCGGAAGATGAAGATCGCATCGTGCGCGCGGCCAAGGTGGCTGCGGCGGAGTTGCGCTCGGCGGAATTGGAAACTTTGCGGCAGATTCCGATGACTCCGCCGCCACCCGCGCCGGTTGCCACCAGTGTCGCGGAGTATGTTCCTCTCGAATTTTCAAAGGAGGATATCGCACCGGATCTTTATCAAGAGGGCGGCGCGAACGGGCGCTTCAAGGCTGTCATCGCCGGCCTGGCCATCATGGGATTGCTGCTGGCCGGCGGACTCTGGGTGAAGTTCCGGCACGGGGCTCATGCCGCCGTCGTCAGTTCGGATGCGCGGAACGTGGGCGCGCCGGTTAATGGGCAGGCTGTCAGTGACAGTTCTGCGCTGAGCGCCGCCTCGTTGCCGGCTCCGCCTGTACCGGTGCCGGCGGAAGCTGTGCCCGCATCGGGCCGAGCGGTGGTGGGCGGTGTGCGCCATTTCAATGCCAACGGCGTGAGCACCGTCGTGATCGATCTGAAAGCTCCGGTGCAGTACCGGAAGAACCGGCTGCCCAGTCCGGAGCGCATTTACTTTGACTTGCTCAACACTTCGCTGGCTCCGGGATTGAACGGGCAGATCACCGAGGTGAAAGATGGACTGATCAACCGTATTCGCATCGCGCAGCCGTCCGAGAACGTGACGCGCGTGGTGCTCGAGACCACCTCTGGATCGAGTTTCTGGGATGCCCTACAGGAGAATCCGAACCGGCTCACGATTGAAGTGCGCGGCGCTGAGGCTGTCAAATCGGAACCGAAAACAACGCCCAGCGTGGTGCCGACGGAGGTAGCGCCGGAGGTAAAGATTCCGGAAGCAAAGTCAGCGGCGCCGCCGATCAGCGAAGATCCGCAGTCGCGCCTGCACGGGCAGAAGCTGCGCGTGGTCATCGACGCTGGTCACGGTGGATGGGACCTCGGCACCGTGGGCCGCGAAGGGTTGCTCGAAAAGAATCTGGTGCTCGATGTCGCCCAGACCTTGGGCATCCTGCTAACCAACCGACTGGGATGCGAAGTCATCTTTACGCGCAAGGACGACAACTACGTCGCGCTCGAACAGCGCGCTGAGATTGCTAACCGGGCGCAGGCCGACCTGTTCATCTCGGTGCATGCGAACTACAGCAGCTTAACCTCGGCACGTGGAGTGGAGACCTATTACTCGAGCTTCTTCTCGCCGCCGGAAGCGCGCGAGATTGAATATCGCGAGAACGCCACGGCCACGGTCATGACGCAGGCGAAGCTCTCCGGGCGGGCTCTGAAAGATAAGGTCGACGAGTCGAAGAAACTTGCCGCCAGCGTGCAGCAGGCGTTGCATGGGACGCTGGCTACGGGAAATTCGGCGATTCGGAATCGCGGCGTGCGTGAAGCGTCGTTCGTGGTGCTGACCGGGACGGAGATGCCGTCGGTGCTGGCGGAGATTTCCTTTGTCAGCAGCCCTGCCGATGAAGAACGTCTGCGTAATCCTTCTTATCGCGAGCAGATCGCCGAAGCGCTGTTCAAGGGCATTGAGCACTTCGCGACCACGACGCACCGCGTGAAGATGGCGGCGAATGTGGGGCCGAGCGCGGGGCAGTAGAGGTGCGAGCGTTGAGGTCGGAGCGTACAGAAGCCTGCGAAATGCCTTGACGTGCGATACGCAGATACCGATCTTGCGATAATTCTCCGCAGAAAGTGATTGACGTAAATCCCCACAATGCTTATTGACCAGTGGTTTTGGCAGGACTGAGCCTCCCCGTGTCGAGAGCCGTTCGGGCAGTTGGTGTGACTCATGTCCTTGACGTTCCTTGGAGCCGCATCTAGACTTCTCTTGTAATGAATCCAACCCAGTCGATTCAGACGCCGCCTAAAGATACCCAGCAAAGGCTACTTCATCAGCGACAGATTGAGCGAAATATAGAAAACGAACGTCTTCGCAAATTGACCGTCAGGCTACAGGCGAAGATTCGTCAGCAACAGGAAGAAGAATTCCGGCTCACTCGTGCTAGCTAGACGCGAGAAGCATTTGGTCCACGCAGCGCTCTTTCTCATGCGTTGCCTCCTCCCTCGCTCGCCCTCGAAGTTCCGGGCCAGCGTCGGCGTCACCATCCCGCGCGCGTAGCAGGACTTCGGGTCAACAGGACCCGGCTCACGACCACGACCCATACAACGCCGATGAGGGGCGAGACCAAGCGCGAATAGACACCGTACGGGGACCAGACTCCGCTCAGCCATGTAGTTCCGCCCAGCAAGACGAGCACGACTGCTCCGACCCCCGCAGCAAAAAGCGTGTTCGAGATCAGCCGGGCGCGCCAGAGCCCGAACGCCCCGGACATGATCAGCATCGCCCGCGGGAACGAAGTCAAGACGACGCCGGCCCACGCGAAGTCGTTCAGTCCCGACGTGAGCGTCTGATTTCCGGAACCGGCGATTGAGTAAGCGAGAGCTGCGACCACCGTGGTGAGCAGAAAGAAAAGCGCTCCCACCGCTGCACTGGAGGCGGTTGCCGCCGAACCCCAGCCGTCTTGCCCGGCATCCGCCAAGGTGGTGCGGAGCGCAGCCGCGAACCACATCAGGTTGAGGGTCCCCAGCCCGGAGAACACCGCAGCGATCAGGATCCGTGTGCGCTCGCCGTCGTAGAACGCGGTGAGTGCATCGGGCGACGCACCGACCTGCGGCTGATTGCCGTAGACGAGGTAGGCGATGATGAAGCACAAAATGGATTGAATGCCGCCGGTGCGCCACAAGCGTTCCCAGAACGCGGGAGAGGTGTACATGGTGGTGGATGAGGTCATAGCTGTGCTGGATGCGCCCATGAGGATCTCCTCTCGAACTGCCCATAAAGTCGCAAGCTTGGGACCGAGTCTTCAACTGCGGTGGTGAGCTATTGTTGGGCCGATTTGGGGTGAAATCTTAGAACCAGAGCCATGGCGAGTCAATGAGCGTGGACGCTTGGCCAATCGCGTGGGTTCTTCGCCTGCTCCGCGGTGTTTCTTACTGCAGCGTGTTTCCATTCCGCGCAAACTCCTACTCCGGCGTGTCGCCTACCCCTCCGTACTTCTGAAGCCACTTTAATTCTTCGCGGACTTTGATTTTTCCGTGCCAAGGATTCTTGGCCAGGGAGTGGCCTTCGCCGGGGAAGATCAGCAGCGTACTGGGAATGCCGAGCGAGTGCAGCGCGTGATCGAGCAGGTAGTCTTCTGAGACCGCCACGCGAATGTCGTTGCCACCGGCGACTAGATGAGTTGGCGTACGCACCTTGTTGATCTGGAAGATCGCGGCTTCATCGTAATAGCGCTTGGAGGCCTCCCACGGGCGCCCGCCCAGGAAGTAGGCGTCGTCGACGGTCATGTCGTCGTTGCCCCAGTTGCCGGCGTGCTCGACGGCTCCGGCTCCGGTGACGGCGGCCTTGAAGCGATCGGTCTGCGTGATCAGCCAGTTCGTCATGTAGCCGCCGTAGCTGTACCCGCCGACGGTGAGGTGGGTGGGATCGGCCATGCCGGCTTTCACCAGCGCATCGACTCCCGAGAGGATGTCTTTGCCGGGGCGCGAGACGATCTCGGGAACGATGCCCATAAGGAATTTGTCACCGTATCCGGTGGAGCCGCGATAGTTGGGTTCGAACACCAGCCATCCGTTTGTGGCGGCCAGCCGATCCCACTGGTACCAGTCGGCTTCGAAGTGGTTGCCATCAGCGTCGGCGGGGCCGCCGTGGATGAGCGTCAACATTGGAAGGCTCTTGGCTTCGAACTTGCCCGGCGGATACAACAACATGCCTTCCACCTTCGTCCCGTCGTCAGAGGTCCACTGGAAGGGTTTGCCCTGCGGAAGATCGCGTTCGGTGAAGAGCTTGTTGAAGGCAGTGATGGGATGTGCTTGCTCAAGCTTGTCGACGCTGTCGGCGACGTAGACTTCCATTGGGCGACCGAGCGCGGAATGTACAAACGCAATGCGCGGTGAGTTGCGTGCGGTCGAGATCGATGCGTAGGTTCCTGCCCAGCCTGCATGTTTCTGGAAAGCAGATTTCGGATTTTCCTGCGAGTAGAGCTGCACTTCGGTTCCGAGGCGCGCCGCAGAGAGAATGTGGCCATCGGTGAGAAGCGTATGGCGTCCGACGGAACCCTCGAAATCTGCGGCCCAGCGCTGGACGTCGCCTGTGTCGGCGTCAACCCAGTAGAGGCGCTCCTGGTAATCGCGGTACTTCCCTTCCACCGAACCTTGTTGCACCGCAAAGAACACGTGGCGGTTGTCGTTGGACCAGGTGAGGTCCTGTTCGAAGGCTTCGTTGTGGGTGAGTTGTTTGGGCTTCACCTCAGCCGAGGTCACCGATAAGTCGACCGAGTAGATCTCGAATTCATCTACTTTTTCCTGGCGCTCAGATACAGATGTCGTGACGAAAGCTAGTCGGCGGCCATCGGGGGCGACGGCGAGCTGCTGAATACGCCACGGAGTGCTGCTGATCTGGCGGGCGTCGGTGGTGGTGCCCGCCTCCTTTTGTTCTTTGGGCGTCTCGGTGGTGCCGCTGGCGGCGTGCTTCGCGATGGCCGCGGCGAGGTCGAGACTGTAGATAACGTCGCCGCGTTCCCCGGCGCGGTACTGCACCGTGTCTTTCCAGAGCTTGCGGTAGGCGTCGCGTTGCTTCTTGTCCCACGGAATTCGGGTGGCGAAGCAGATGGTCTTCGAGTCGGGCGACCAGGCGAAGGCATGAACTTCTTCTTCGCCGGATGTGATCGGGAAGGCCTCGCCGCCCTCGGGACGGATGAGGTAGACCTGGGCGACGGATTTGCTGGAGTCGTCCTTGCTGTCGCTGTCCTCGTCCTCGTCGCGGCCTTTGCTGCCGGGTGCTCGGCGTTCCGACAGAAAAGCGATCCAGCGGCCATCCGGAGACCAGTGCGGCGAGGAGTCATGCCCCGACTGTGTGAACCGGGTAAGCGAGTTCGCGTCCGGCCCGTTCTCGCGGTAGAGCCACAAATCGGACTGAAAGATCTCGCGATCCCAATCGGCGCGTTCGGTGCCGACCACGACGGAGTGGCCGTCGGGCGATATTTGCACGGCGTCGAATTCGACGTAGTTGAAGAATTCGTCGAGGGTGATTTTCGGCTTGTCGGCGGCGGAGGCGAAAGTTCCGAGGGACAGGAGGGCAGCTAGCAGAACCTGTGGTCTAGTAGTCATAGGGAACGGTGCATTAGAGCATTGGCGAGGCTGGGGGCGCAAATTGGAAGCAGATGCGGGTGTGATCGCGGGCCATCCCGGAAGAGCTTTGACCACAGAGGCCGATAAAACTTCGTCAAGAGCGAAAGATTTTAACCGCAGAGGGCGCAGAGAAGACTCGCGGAGGGCGCGGAGAGCTTTGACCGCAAAGGTCGCTGAGAAATCCACGAAGATCGCCAAGGAGACATTTCTTTGCAATCTGGCGGTGTTTCTTTGAGCTTCTGGCGGTTTAAGATTTTCTCGGCCGGTTAGGTTCTATGCGCGTGTTAGGGGACCGGGTCGGCGTTCTTGAGCGAGTCGTCGAGCGATTGATTGGTTTTTGGCGGGCCCTCGATCATGCGCCAGCCATCATCGTAGTGCTTCATCGAAACCGTGGACTTATATTGCAGCCCGCCGACGTTCAAGGCGGATCCAACTTCGTTAAGCGGCACCCACTTCCAGGTGAAGTCGACGTCGGCGAGGTTGTCGCTCTTGCTGATGCCGGTAATCGAGACGAGTTCACGACGCGCGGTCGGAATGCTGAAGTACTCCTTGCCAGTTTCGGTACCGCGAATCAGATCGTGGAAAGTGTCCACCCCTGCGGGGGTGAGCGCGACCTCGTAACAGGGCGGAGGCATAACCTGCGGCGGGCACGGAGTAGGCGCGCCGATGATCCATCCATGATGCTGCAGCACGGTGTACTGCGGAGAGGAGAAATCCTTGCCAGAAACCGGACCGATGCGCAGCCAGAACTGCTGCTGGGTGGTGAAAACGTCAGAGCCGGCGATGAGGGTGGAGGCGAGGCGGCGCGTGAGGAAGTCGCGCGGCGAGCATGCCGTCAGCGAACAGAGCAACACCGCGACGAGGCAGAGTTTTCTCATCAACACACGGAATCGCACATACCGGGATTAGCGTCGACTTGCGATTGTAACCAAACCCGAGGTGCGATGCGGTAGGAAAGGATGGCTGATGGCTTGGCCGGCGAACTTCACCGCCCAGCGGCCGGGGACGGTTTCGCTGCACTTCAGACACTTCCCTTCCGGGCTGATGCGATACGACCTGATCCGGTAGCCGGAGCGCTCGATCAGAGTGGTGGAACAACGGAAGCAGCGCGTGTCTTCCAGGTGCCCGACGTGGCCCGGGAGATTTCCGGCATAGACGTAGCGAAGGCCCGCGCGGGCGCCGATCTCCGCCGCACGCAACAAGTCTTCGGGCTGCGTGTCGCCGGGATCGGTCATCTTGTAGTCCTTGTGAAATGCAGTGACATGCCACGGGATGTCGACCGAGACACTGGCAATAAATTCGGTCAACCGCTGCAGTTCATCGTTGGAGTCGTTGAAGCCGGGAATCAGCAGCGTGACGATCTCGACCCACAAGCCCATTTCGTGCAGGCGACGGATGGTGTCTAGGATCGGCTGCAGGCGGCCGCCTAGTTCGTGATAATGGCGCTCGTCAAAACTCTTCAGGTCCACTTTGTAGAGGTCGAGCCAGGGGCGCAGGTATTCGAGCACCTGCGGAGTGCCGTTGCCGTTGGAGACGAATCCGGTGACCAGTCCAGCCGCTTTGGCTTCCTTCATGATGGCGACGGCCCACTCGGCGGTAATGAGCGGCTCGTTGTAGGTGCTAACCAACACCTGCGCTCCCTGCTGCAGTGCGTCCCGCACCAGGGCTTCGGGCGAGGCGTCCAGCGGAGGCGAGATGGCTTGCGGGTCGCGGAGGGCCTGCGAGGTCACCCAGTTCTGGCAGTAGGAGCAGTGGAGATCGCAGCCGAGCATGCCGAAGCTGTAGGCGAGGGCTCCGGGATAGGCGTGGAAGAAGGGCTTCTTCTCGATGGGGTCGCATTGCACGCCGCCGACGTATCCCCAGGGAACATAGAGGGTACCGTTGCGGTTGAAACGAACTTTGCAGACCCCGGGCTGGCCTTCAGGGATCGGGCAACAGTGTCCGCAGGCGAAGCAGCGTACGCGGCTGCGATCCAGTTTTTCGTACAAGTCGCCTTCCCGGACGCGTTCGTTGACTAGATCGCGGAGGGTCGGCATGATGGGGCCTCTCTGCCTATTTTACTGCGTTCCAAGGGGTCAGTACGTGGACTCGCTGTTCATCAGCGGAGGGTGTTGTTTGAGGAAGTTGTTGGCTTCTCTCTGGATGGCTTGTGCTTGGCCCCGCGTCAGCTGCGAAGTCATGAAGGCAACACGGTCTTTGCTTGCGGACTTGCCGGATGCACGCGCCAGAAGGGACCAGAAATACGCCTTCATGACATCTTTAGGAGCGCCGCGGCCGAGGTAGAAGTAAGCGCCCAGCGTGTCTTGGGCGCCGACGTGGCCCTGCTCGGCGGCTTTCAGAAACCAACGCAAGGCCATCGAGTAGTCCTGTGGCATGTCTTCGCCTGTGGCATAGCGGGTGGCGAGGGCAACCTGCTCGTAGGGATCGCCAAGTTCGGCGCGCTTGCGCACTTCATCCAGATTGAGCGTCGGGAGAGCAGGAGCGCTGGCTTTTGCGGCGACGGGCGGCTGGGGACGGGCGGCCTCAACCGTGCTCGGTCTGGTCGGATGCAGCTTTTCACCGACCCAGGGCGCAAGCAGGTAGCCGAGAACCGTCACGATCGAGACGGCGGCCACGAGTAACAGCACCAGGTGGCGCTGCGGAAAGCGAATTCCACGTCCCTCTTTTTCTGATTCCTTGAGCGCGGAAGCGAACGGGTACGAACCCGACGATCCTCGGGAGGGCGGTCCGAACGAGACCGATCTTCCCGTGCTTCGATTTTCTGGCTGGGTTCTCTGTTGCGGAACGCGCGGTTGCGGAGGACGCTGCGGCGGAGGAGGCGAAGTCATGCGAGCGCGCATCACACGATTCCTGGCTGCTAGCACGGTATCGGCCAGGCGCTGCAGGATCGTACCATCGCGATCATTGAAAGCGTGCGCCTTTGACGAAAACACTTCGAGCAGCCCGACCACCGTATCGCCAAGGCGGATGGGAACGGCAATGATGGAGCGGATTCCCAACATCCGGCAGCTCTCCCGATCGACGCGCGGATCCATTTCCGTGTCATCACAGCGCTGCAGGAAACCGGTGCGGGCGCAGTATCCGGAAAAGCCCGAGCCAATCTCAAGCGTAGCGCCGACCGGCGGAGCGTCTCCGGAACTGGCGCGACACAGCATCACGCCGTCCTCCGCAAGCGCGATGGCGGCGCCATCGGCGAGCGTGAAGGTGCGGCATCGTTCGGCAATGAGCTGCAGAGCTGCGGTCAGGTTCAGGCCGTGCGCTTCGACCTCGCGTCGGACAGCAGTCAAGGCGGTCAGTGTGGTTGTGTAGTCGGCGCGCGTCTGCTCGGCTGGGACCGGAGCGTGCTGCGGGACAGCGGTATTCCAGCGATCGACTTCGGATTGCACGTCGCCATGGCGCGCGACGTAGTTAGCGGCTCCGACCATTGCGTTCAGAAAGAGCCATTCCTTCAGCTTGCGGCGCGATTCAGGCGGCAGTTCCGGAAAGCGCACGCCAATGCGGCCCTTATTGTCGGACCAGACAACGTAGCCGGTGGTGTAGAGATAGGTTTGCGTTTCGGAGAGATCCAGGCACAGGTTCAGAACGCGATTGATGTTCCACGAGGAAGAGGTCTGAATCGCGGCGCCCTGTTCGCTGATGTCGAGCACTTCGCTCAGGTCGAGGACCATGTCATCGGCGCTTCCATTGAGACTGGCGTAGGCGGGCGAGTGGACGCGCTGACGAACAGACTGGCGGCGATTGCGCGGAAGGGGCTTCAGTTGCCGGCTAGAAGTCGCGGACTGAGGCCCGATTGGTTGCATGTCCCTTATGGAAATCTAATATTACCCCGATCGCGGAAGAATAAAAGTATTTCCGATCACACTCGAAAGGGCAGGTTGCCAAAAAGTGTCAAACTGGTGAACGGGGGAGGTCACCCGTTACTGGGCAAGAAAGTCTAACCGCAGAGGACACAGAGGCACAGAGGGCACCGCGGAAATCTTGGCATTACTACGCCGGCGATTTATGGCGGTGCAGGCTGGTCGCTGAGCGGAGAGTCATAGCGGCCACCATCACGCTGGATAGCAACTGCATGGTGGCGACGTCGCGGTGGTCGAAAGCGTACGGAGTGGCGGACAGGACTTCGAACAGCCCCAGCGTTCTGCGGAAATGACGGAGCGGGGCAACGAGGATCGAACGGGCGCCCAGCCGCCGACAGCTTGCCAGATCGACGCGCGGGTTGGTCTCGGCATCGTGGCAAAGCAGGATTTCCCCTGTGCGCACGCATTCGGCGGAGAGGCCGGAATCGGTCTGAAGATGAACGCCAAGGTCGGGAGCCGTTCGTCCGCTGCGCGCCCGGCACACGATTTCGCCTCCGTTGCGCAGCGCAATCGCTGCGCCGGTGGCACCGGTGAGTGACTGGGCGCGCTCGGCGATGATGTTGATTCCGGGCTCAAGATTCAAATCCCCGGGATGAATGACCGGATCAGCGAGTTCATCCTGCGGCCGAAAGCCGTCCGACATGCCGACAGTGCGCAAGTGGTGGCGGCCGGCGTGCATGGCCACTGAGGCCGCCGGCATCCTTTCTTGAAACTGGATGGGCACGGGCACCGAGCGCAGGAGGTCGCGCACCAAGCGGTCGAGTTCGACGTCGGCGATCAGGTGCGCGGTCTCTTTTCCCTTCAGAGATCCACCCAGAACGCGGGACAGGCTCAGCATGGCCTTGCTGCCGCAGGCCAGGCAATAAGGGGTGGTGTTCTCACTGATCAATTCGCATTCGGCGCAGAACACCGCGCTCTGAAGGGACAGGAAATTTGCTTTTTGAGCTGTCACCCAACCCAGGTACATGCCTCTCGCTCTCTCCACGTTCAGTGGCGTCCGGAAAACGTAAATGTGCTGGGCGGCAGGCAGAAGTGGCACGAGAGGTTCAGGGCTGTGGATAAAGCGTCACATTAACGGCGGGATGTATCGAGCGCAATGTTTGATGTAACGCCTCGACTCGTAGCAACACTATTCGAAAAACACCACGGACAGGCCGTTTTCGGGCCCTGAAAAGGGAGTCGGAATGGTACCTGCCGGGTGCTTGAGTCGACTGACATGGCTTGGAGCGCGGTATATACTTTTAGCTTCTCGCGTGGGCGGCTGAGGGGGACAGCCAGCCCAGGTTCCCCCCTTTTGCGAGAGGTTCGCTTCCCTTTGCCATCGGGACCCCATGGGAGATCAAGGTCGATTCCGGCGCGATCAGGATTCACCGACACAAGGTGACGGCGGGGCAGCAGTTCGTTCCCCATCGAGTGTTCCGGAGAGTTCACCTTCCGATTTGCATCCTCCTTCGGACGCGCCAACACTCGCACCTGACGGATTCGGGCCAGAGGCGCCTACACTTTTACCGATCTCTGACCTCTCCCCCTCCGACACCCCTACTCTAGCGGATGGAGCCACTGCCCCGAACCGCGGCGGCGCGCCGACGCGGGCGGTGCGTGTGCCACAGTCTGTCCTCGAAGTGGGTGCGATCCTGGCAGGACGTTACGAGATTCTGCAGACTCTTGGCCAGGGTGGCATGGGCGCCGTCTACAAGGCGAGAGATCTCGAACTGGACCGGCTGGTCGCTCTGAAGGTCATTCGGCCGGAACTGGCGAAGAACCCTGCGATCATCGACCGCTTCAAGCAGGAATTGCGGCTCTCCCAGCGGGTCACGCACAAGAACGTTATCCGCATTTACGACCTCGGCGAGGGTGATGGCGTCAAGTTCATCACCATGGAATACATCGAGGGCGAAGACCTCCGCACCCTCATCCATGAGCGCAAGAAGTTTCCGCCGGAAGAAGCGGTGGCGATCATGGAGCAGGTTTGCCTGGCTCTGAACGCGGCCCACGACGTCGGGGTGATACACCGCGACCTCAAGCCCCAGAACGTGATGCAGGACGCGACCGGGCGCGTGCTGGTGATGGACTTTGGACTGGCGCGCACGCTGGAAGGCGACGGCATGACACAGACCGGCGCTCTGGTCGGCACGATGGAGTACATGTCGCCCGAGCAGGCGCTGGCCAAGGAACTGGATCAGCGGTCCGACATCTTCAGTGCGGGATTGATCTTTTACGAACTGCTGACAGGCCAGATGCCGTATCACGCCGACAGCGCGCTGGCCAGCTTGATCCGACGAACGCAGGAACGTGCGAAACCCATATCCGAGCATGACGCGTCATTTCCGCAGAATCTCAGCAACATCGTCAGCAAGTGTCTGGAGCGCGATCCGGCGAATCGCTACCAGAACTCCAAGGAACTGCTGGCTGATCTGGAAGCGTGGGAGGGAAAGCGTGCGGCGGGAGCGATCGCGTTGCAGAGTGTGGGGCCATGGGGGCAGACGATTCCCTGGCACTGGATTGGCGGCATCGCTGCGGTCATCATTCTGGCGCTCGCGGGCTTCCTGTTCCGCGACAAGCTGCGCAGCGTGGCGAAACTGCCCTCCGCCAACGCAAAGCCGGAAGTGGCCCTCGCTATTCTTCCCTTCCGCAACGCGTCGCAGGATCCTTCGCTCGACTGGTATGGCGCGACCTTGGCCGACATGCTCAGCTCCGATGTTGGCCAGTCGGCGCATCTGCGCATGGTTTCACCAGACCGATTACACCAGGTGTTGCATGACCTGCGCATCGGCGCCGACACAGTGGTGGATCCCACAATTCTTCGCCGGGTTGGGGATTCGAGCAATGCCGATACCGTGATCTGGGGGCAGTACGCGAAGTTCGGCGATCAGATTCGCATCGATGCCAACATCCAGAGCCTGGCCAGCGGGAAGACCACGACGCTGAAGGCGGAGACCAGTGAAAAAGGGCTGCCGGCAGCGATCGACACATTGGCCGATTCGATCCGCAAGAATCTGGCGCTGTCGTCGGACCTGATCAAGGAACTGCAGGCTCAGTCCTTCAAGCCCTCGACCAGCTCGGTGGAGGCATTGCGCGATTACACGCACGGCGTGGAGCTCATGCGGCAAGGGAAGACGCTGGAGGCGATCAAGCCGCTGCAATCGGCCACTGGGCAGGACGCACAATTCGCGCTGGCGTTTTCGAAGCTAAGCGAGGCGCAGTCAGCGCTCGGTTATGACAATGACGCGGATGAGTCGTCGCGCAAGGCAGTCGAACTCAGCGACAAGCTACCCGCCCGGGAACGGTATCTGATCCTTGCCAACCGGGCGCGCGTCACCCATGACAACACGAAGGCGATCGAGTACTACGAAAACCTGGTAAAAGGGGCGCCCGAGGATCTAGATGTCGAAATGAATCTGGGCGGGTTGTACGAAGCGAACCTGGCCCTCGACAAGGCACGGGAGCGGTACAACTTCGTTCTGCAGCGCGATCCGAAGTCGATTGACGCGCTGCTGGCCATGGGACGTGTTGAGGTGATGAGCGGCAATGCGCAGAATGGCCTGGAATACTTTCAGCGGGCCCGCAGCGTTGCCATCCAGACCGACAACCAGGAGCAGAATGCGGCCGCAATGCACGCCTTGGGCGTGGGCTATGAGCAGCTCAACAAGCCCGACGAGGCCTTACGCAATCTGCAGGAGTCACTCGCCATCCGGCGGCGTATCGGGCAGAAGCGCGGGATGGCCGTCAGCCTGAACGAAATTGCGAAGGTGAATGCGCAGATGGGCGATGCCAAGTCGGCGTTGGCGAGCTATACCGAGGCGCTCGACATCCGGCGCGAAATTGGCGACAAGCGCGGTGTGGGCGGCACCTTGCTGGACCTGGGCAATCTTTACGACGACAAGGGCGACCACGACAAGGCTCTCGACTACTACAAGCAGTCTCTTCAGATCGAACGCGAAATCGGCGATGAAGGGATGCAGGCGATTTGCCTGAACAACATCGGCAATGCGCGTTTCGCGAAGGGCGATTACGAAGACGCGCTGACTTATTTCCAGCAGGCGTTGCAGCTGCGCGAAAAGGCCAAGGTACCGGAAGACATCGTGGACAGCGTGCACAACGTCGCTGAGACGTCGGCCAAGATGGGTCAATTCGACCAAGCGGTCACCCAATACCTGCGCGCCCTTGACCTGCGCCGCAGTATCGGGGACCAGCGCGGAGGCGCCATTGAGTCGTATAGTCTGGGCACGTTGTTCCAGAACCAGGGGCGGTTTGGCGCCGCGCTCAATTCCAAGGAAGAGGCGCTCAAGACGTTCACGGAACTGAAAGATCGCACGTTCTGGATGGTCGAGATACTGGGCGGTTATGGCGACGTCCTGATCGAGTCGGGCCGGGGAGATGAGGCCACCAAATATCTTGAGGACGCATTGAACCTTGCGCGGGAACTCAAGAATGAGGGGATGACAGCCCAGACGCTGGGATACCAGGGCGACGCCGCCTTTTACCGCGGCGACTTGAAAACGGCCAAGGGACTTTACGAGCGGGCTACGCAGGCGGCGGAGCGCACCACCGAGCCCGACAAGAAACTCATCGGTAAACTGAATCTGGCCAAGCTGGCAGTGCAGGAGAGACGCAGCCGCGAGGCCATCGCAACCCTAAAGCCGCTCGCCCAGAAAGCTGAGACCCTGGGACTGAAATACGTCGCCGTGCAGTGTTCGCTCCTGATGGCAGAAGCGATGGTACAGGTCAAAGACTACGCGCACGCGAAGCCGGAACTGGAGCAGATTCTGCTTCGTTCCGACAAGCTTGGATTGCAGCCGCTCTCGGCGAAGGCACACTTCTTGCTCGCCACGATTGCGCGCGCGTCGGGAAACTCCGCGGACGCCAAGGATCATGCGCAGCAAGTCGTGCGCCTGCTCGAGCCGATGTCGAAACAAAAGGGCGCGGAAAAAGTTCTGCAGCGCTCGGACCTGAGTGCGATGTATACCGAAGCCACTCGGTTGGCCTCGAACTAGTATCTCGGCTGCTGGTGCGGCGATCATTCGCAGTGGCAGGCATGTGCGAGCAGCGATTCTGATAGCAATCCTCAGCGGCTGAAGCCCCCGGCTCTGTGGCAACCCTTCCGCCCGGCTGAAGCCGGCCCCTCCCGATTAACACGTCCGGCAGCACACCTCCGTCACACCGCCTGGTGCCGCAGCACACATTCACATGGAACACCATTCTCTAGACTAGTTGTGGCCCCGGGACTTGTTCTCGGGACACACGGAATTATTCTGGAAGGAGGCGGTATGCGTTTTTCTAAGGTATTTGGGGTGCTGCTGTGCCTGCTGGTGCTGGGGTCGATCGCTCTAGGCGCAGCCAACAAGATGGGTATTCGCGACGTTCGGAACATCTCCTTTGATACGCCGATTCGGGTGGGAGCGACCCTGTTGCCAGCCGGACAATATGTCGTCCGTCACACCATGGAAGGCGAGGAGCACATCATGGTGTTCCAACGCGCCGGCAGCAAAGAAGAGATCAAAGTGAAGTGCACGCTTGTCCCGCTCACACAGAAGGCGGATCAGGACCGAAAGATTTACCAGGTGAACGCGGGAAACGAGAGGGTACTGCAAGAATTAGTGTTCCGCGGCGATACGGCCAAGCACGTTTTCTAGAAGGCGGAAAATAGTCCAAAGTAACGGCCGACCTGTTACAGGGACTGTTGAGAAGGAGCAGATCACGGCACCTTGAAGCGGTGCCTTGATACGAACCGTTTCCCACACTACCAGGGAACCGCGATCGGTTGCTGGACACTCTGTGGTGGGAAGACTGTTCCTGACCCTCCACAATCATTGGCGGGCGGGGACGACCGCCTGATTCACGGGCTGTTCCCTGTACATTGAGGTCTCCTCATTCCAGCGCGGCGTGAGTCGCGCTGGAATGGAAGCGATAGCGAGTTTCGCTGGTCAGAATAAATCGGGAGTGTCGCGTTGGCAACACTCCCGATTCGATCACCACTCCGATAACTGCTCTCTTACTTCGTTACTGTTGTTTTCATCGTCCAGGAACGATCTGGGACTCGATCGGGATCCGGGTTGAACGCGCTGATGGTGGCTTTGTCGCTCAAGATGGTGCCCGGATTGGCAGTCACTTTCACGGTTACCAGCATGAATTCCAATCCGAACTTGTCCAGATTGCCGACCGTGCACTTAGCCGTGCCCGCAGTAAAGCTGCAGGAATTGCTGGAGCAGCCGCCACTCAGCGAACACAGGGAAGAACTGAGGTACGTGGTCCCGGCAGGGAGTGTGTTGCTGATGGCCACGCCTTGCGCGCCCGACGGACCGAAGTTCGTCGTCGTAGCCACGTAGGTCAGGTTCGCACCCTGCTTCACTTTCGAGCTGGCAAGGTTCACGATGTCCAGATCCGCCTTCCCGTACTGAAGGCCCTGCACCGCCACGAAGCAGGAGAAGCTTGGCCTGCTCGACCCCTTGGTGGTGGGATCGGTGCGCGTTTGCAGGAATTCAGTAATGATATTCGAGTCAAATGTTGATGCTGGAGCTCGCAGTTCTGGCCGGTCGCCTTCAGGAAGCCGAGGGCCGAGATCGTACTGGGCCCGACGGCACGTCGTAGCTGGTCACGACTTCGTAATTCACATTGTTAGCAGGTGGCTCCCGTACACACGCGCGTGGAACTCGATGCACTTGCCGCCCGTGCTGTCGTAGACAATGCATTGCGCGGTCGGGAAATTCGTCCCGGCATTAAAGGTCCCGAAATCAGTTGGCACTTCCGTCACCGACAGCGTCTCGATGCCAACATCGGGCTTCACCTTGTAGAGATAGCTGCCGAAGATGTAAGGGCGTGAAGTGGCCGGCGGCAAATTGGTCTGCGTGATGGTCTGTTCGGTATGCGAGCGTGAAGTCCAGTTGAAAATGTCGTTTGCCTCCGAAGAACGCGCCGGTTGCCGCCAGTGAAACCCACGTATGCGCTATCGAGGGGGCCATGGTCGCTAGTGTTTGCGAGTGAAGCAGCGAGCTGAGGTCGACACGGCACGCCAGTTGACCCTCAAACATTGCCGGGCCGCCGATGGTGACTTGAATGAAGGAAGCTCGGACAAGGCCCTTCACAGCTTTCCGGCGGTGGGCACGTTGGTGGTGATATTCGACCGCACGTTGTGCGGCTGTCCGTCTGCCATGTTCACAGTTCGGGGTGGCTATGCTTAGCTCGCAGGTTGTGTGGTCGGCGGTATTGGCGGACGCACCACAGCTCTGGATCGCGATGTGATTGGCGGGTGTGTTGCCCGAATTGGTCGGACGGGGGAAACTCAGGGTCGTAGGCGTTGGCATAAGTGTCGAATTCGACCGCCAAGCTGTTGGTGATGCCCTGATAGCCAATCCCTCCACCGCCATCGCCAAGGGCCTGCAATCCGGCGGTTCTGGATCACAAACGCAATTCCGTCCGCGGAAGGGGTTGCGAAGGGTTCAAGATCTGGAATGTGAACGTCGTCGAGAACCCACCGGCCACCGGCTGCAGGGTGGAATACCATGCGGAACCAGCTTGGCCTCCTAGTGCGGGATTCAAGCGCAACACGCCGGCTTCACGGTTGCGCTGCCGTTGCGAACCGGATTGGTGGTCGAAGTAAAATTGGGAATGATGGGTTCTGCGCCAGGAGAGGCGTGGTCCCGCAAATCACCGCCAGTCCCGCGAGCGCGCAATCGTGAAGCACGAGGGTCTTCATGCTCATCCTGTCTCTCGCTGTTTTTCTCGCGAGCGCACAATGAATCATGGAATGCCATAAAGCTGTCCTCCGACAAAGCTCGAACCTGGAAATAGGGGAACCAACCAACCGGGTACTTATCGACGGAACAAGAACTTTCCGCCGTCGGGGTCACGTGATGGGGGGATCACGACGAACCAGGCTACTCAAACGAAATACGCGTTGGTTCTTTTCGGACAGCCGACGGAGCCGTTTTAGTCCGTTGACGAAAAAGCCCGCCAGAAGCCGCGTTTCACCTGTTTGCTATCTATAACACGGCGTTCGAATTGTGCCCTCCGACCACCCGAAAGTCAAGGTTTGGCCTACGAATCTGATAGTTGCAGAGGAAGGTCCAGCGTTTCATCCGTGGGGAATAAAAGCGTTGAATGCGTATAATCGCCGACACTGAAATGAGAAGTGTTGTCGAGATGTAAATTCATTTGACAAAAAAGGCGAGGGAGGAAGACGGAATGGGTGAAAAGACGGCGTCCCGTGTGAGCCGGCGTGGATTTCTTGGATCGGCGAGTGCCGTAGTAGCTGCGGCCGCGGTAGGGACCGTTCCCGCCGTGAAGGGACAGGCGGCAGCAGCCTCGGGTCCCTTGGCCAGCGAAACACCTCACAAGAAGAAGAAAATCCCGATTGGCGTTTTTGACCCCGCCTATCCCAAGCTGTCGCTAGACGAGATGCTCGAGAAGGTTTCCAGTCTGGGCCTCGAGGCGATGGAGATCGGAACGGGTGGCTACCCGAATTCTGCCCATTGCCCGGTCGCCGAACTGTTAGCCGACGCTGGGAAAGCTAAGGCCTGGAAGAAGAAGTTCGTGGATAAGAATATGCGCATCGGCGCGTTCAGCTGCCACGGGAACCCGATCCATCCCGATCCCAAGCATGCCGCGACCGACGCGGAATCGTTTCGTCACACGGTTCTGCTGGCGGAGCGGCTGGACGTGCCGGTGATCGTCGGCTTCTCCGGATGCCCGGGAGGAACTCCGACCGACACGATGCCGAACTGGGTGACGTACCGCTGGCCTCCCGAGTACGGACAGATGCTTGACTGGCAGTGGAAAGAGAAAGTGGTTCCCTACTGGAAAGAGGCCGCGAAGTTTGCGCGCGAGCACGGCATCAAGAAGCTGGCGTTCGAGATGCATCCGAATTTTGTCGTCTACAACCCGAAAACGCTGCTGCGGCTGCGCGAAGCAGTCGGGGAGGAAATCGGCGCCAATTGTGACTTGAGCCATCTTTTCTGGCAGGGATGCGATCCGGTCGAAGTCATTCATCTGCTGGGCAAAAACGGCGCTCTGTTTCACGCGCACATGAAGGACACGACGTTTTATCCAGAGAACGTGAATCGTTTTGGCGTTCTGAATTTTGCATTTACGACGGAAGAACTGCCCGAGGCTTCGGAGACTTTTCGGGCCGTGGGCTATGGGCACAGCGCCGGGCAGTGGAAGGCGATTCTGCAGGCTTATATGGATGTCGATTTCGAAGGAATGTTCAGCATTGAGAATGAAGATCCCATCCTGTCGGGCGAGGTTGGGGTGGAGCGCGCTGCTTATGTTTTGAAGAACGTCCGGAGCGAGATACTGGGATAGCGAGAACGCAAACATCGAACGGTGTGCGTTTAGGGAAGATTTTGAACGCAGAGGGCGCAAAGAAAAGCGCAGAGAACGCGGAGAAGGGCTTACAGTCCATTTTTTCCTCTGAAGAGTTTTTCTCTGCGATCTCTGTGGATGTTCTCGGCGACCTCTGCGTTTTAAGATTCTTTCGGCAAGCAGCAATTCCCATGCACCCGGCTTCACTGAGAGAAGATCTGCCTGGCGGGCGTAACTCAACTGCGGAAGGTTGAGCTAGGCCACCCGGCTCTCATCAGGCACAGGGACCGTGCGTTTCTCTTTCGCGCTCTGTTCTGCCAGTTCGATGAGCTGGATGATGTTGCGGGACTGGTCGGGCTTCACCGCCAGTTCTTCCTGCCCTGTGATCGCGCGGTAGATATTCATGTAGTAGCCGGGATAGTTGCCCGCGAGCGTGCGATAATTCTGGCGAACCGCCTCACCGCTGCAGTCGGTGATTGTGCCCCACGCGCTTTCCACTTCTTCGCCCCAGCCGGGCTTACCGGGGATACTTCCCTGCTTCAGCGCTTCTTCTTGCGGATCGAGTCCGAACTTCTGATAGGTGCCCGCAGTACCGTAAAGCAGAAAGCGGGGACTAGGCTCGCACACGAGCGATCCTGCGTGGAGCGTAACTTTCAAATTTGAGTACTGAAGTTGGACTTCGAAGTTGTCGACCGCGACGGCTCGATCTCTCTGCATGCGGAGGTCGGCACAAATTCCCGTGGGTCGCCCGAACAGAACTACCGCCTGATCGATCAAGTGCGACCCTAGATCGAACAGTACGCCGGAACCCGGGCCGGACTGCTCGCGCCAGGCATCGGGCCGCACGCCGGGACGGAAGCGGTCGAAGCGGCTGTGAAATTCAGCCAGGCGACCTAAACGTTTCTGCTCAAGGAGCTGCCGCACCGTGAGGAAGTCTCCATCCCAGCGGCGATTTTGAAATACGCTCAACAGGCGGCCCACTTTTTTCGACAGGGCGATGAGTTGGTCGGCGTCAGCCGACGTGATGGTGAAAGGTTTGTCGACGACCACGTGCTTTCCTGCTTCCAGAGACTTCGTGGCGATTTCCAGGTGACTCGTGTTGGGCGTGGCAACGACGATGAGTTCGACGGTAGATTCACGCAACAGAGAGTTGAGATCGGGGACTACCTTCGCTTGGGGATACTTCTTTTGCGCTTCGCTGCCCCTGCGTTGGAGGATGTGGGTAAGGCGCAGATTTGGGTTGGCGTGGATGAGCGGACCATGGAAAACCTGGCCCGCCATTCCGAAGCCGACAAGTCCGACATTGATGGGATTGGTCACACGGACATTTTAAGCGCAAGGACTACAGTTCAAAAAAGCGCTCCGCGACTGGACTGCGAGGTCTATAATCCGCATTCCGCTCATTCCAACGCATGAGGGTACGTGTTTCATGGCGCAGGTGAATCGTTCTCCCAAAGTTTATGACGTCTGCATCGTGGGGTCGGGGGCGGCCGGAGGAACCGCGGCCAAGATTCTCACCGAAGGCGGCCTGAGCGTCGCGATGCTGGAAGCGGGCGGGCCGTTGAACCCGGAAGTGGACTTCAAAGAGCACGTCTGGCCTTATGAACTGGCGCACCGCGGGGCAGGTGTGGGCGGGCACGCGCTGGAGCCGGGCAACGGAATGGAGAACGAATTTATCGCGCCCACGGGCGCCTGGACTATCGAAGGCGAGCCTTACTCGTCGGCCCCCGGATCGAATTTTCGCTGGTACCGGTCGCGCATCGTTGGAGGACGAACCAACCACTGGGGCCGGATTGCGCTTCGCTTCGCTCCGGTGGATTTCAAGTCCAAGACGCGCGACGGACTGGGCGACGACTGGCCCATCACGTACGAAGACATCGCGCCCTATTACGACAAGGTGGAATCCTACATCGGGGTATTTGGCAGCAAAGAAAATATTCCCAGCGCTCCAGACGGCGTATTCCAGCCACCACCTAAACCACGATGCAACGAACTGGTGGTGAAGCAGGTCTGTGACAAACTAGGCATTCTGTGCGTGCCTTCGCGGCTGGCGGTGTTGACTCGTCCCCTGAATGGCAGACCTGCCTGCCACTACTGCGGGCAATGCGGTCGAGGGTGCAAGCGCGCGAGCAACTTCAGTTCCAGCCAGGTGATGATTCCACCCGCGCAAAAAACGGGCAGGTTCACGCTTATCACCAATGCCATGGCTCGCGAAATTCTCGTGGGCAAAGACGGCAAAGCCGAGGGGGTTTCCTATGTCGACAAAAAATCGAAATCAGAACAGCGGGTGATGGCGAAGGCCGTGATGGTCGCGGCGAGCGCCTGCGAGTCGGCTCGGCTATTGCTGAATTCAAAATCCACCTTGTTCCCCGACGGCCTGGCGAACTCTTCGGGGGCGGTCGGGCGCAATCTCATGGATTCGGTGGGCAGTGATGGCGGCGGTTTCGTCCCGCGTATGGAGAAGGTGAAGCCCCACAATCACGACGGCGTGGGCGGGTTGCACATGTACGTACCGTGGTGGAAGTTCGATCGCAAGAACGATTTCCCCCGGGGATACCACATCGAACTCTGGGGTGGCCGCGACATGCCCGGCGTGGGCATGTTCCATGACTCATGCGACGACGGTGAGGGCTACGGCGTGAGCCTGAAGCAGCGCTTGCGCAAAGAATACGGAACCTATCTCGGATTCTCGGGGCGCGGGGAGATGATCCCGAATCGCGACAGCTACTGCGAACTGGATCCCACCCTGGTTGATCAATGGGGAATCCCGGTGCTGCGTTTCCATTTCAAGTGGGCCGACAGCGAAATCAAGATGGCGAAGGATATGCAGGAAGTTTTCAAGTCGATCATCGAAGCGGCGGGAGGCACATACACCACGGAGACGGATGTGGACGGCGACAACCCTTACGGCATCCTCGATGGCGGCGTGATCATTCACGAAGTTGGGACTGCGCGCATGGGAGCGGATCCCAAGACGTCGGTGCTGAACGGATATTGCCAGGCCCACGATGTGAAGAACCTCTATGTCACCGATGGGGCGACGTTCGTGACCAATCCGGACAAGAATCCGACCCTCACGATCATGGCGCTGTCGTGGCGCGCGTCGGATCATCTGCTGGAAGAAGCGAAAAAGGGAAATCTGTAGCCGGTTCAATTTTGGAGAAGAGTAGGTATGCCCTCGAATTCGATCAGCCGCCGCGACATTCTGAAAACTCTGGCGATGGGAGCCGTGGGAGGCTCGGTACTGCAGGTGATCCCGCTCGAAGCCGCCGAGCATGTGCACCACATGGTGCAGGCGGAAAAGCGTCAGACGCCGGCCGGGAAATACCAGCCAAAGTTTTTCAACGCGCATCAGTACGCCACTCTTGCAGTGGTTTGCGACGCGATCATCCCGCCTGACGGGCACAGCGGAGGGGCGGTGCAGGCGGGCGCGCCTGAATTCATCGATCTCCTGACCAGCGAGAACAAGGTGTACCAGGCAACCCTCGTACGAGGCTTCGACTGGCTCGATGCGTACTGTAACAAGGCGTTCGGAAAGGCGCTGATCGATTGCGATGCAGCCCAAAGGAAGCAGGTTCTTGATCTGATTGCTTTCCGTAAGAGCGCGGTGGAAGACAGCAGCATGGGCCCGGGGGTCGAGTTTTTCGCCTTCACGCGCAGGTTGACTACCGATGCTTTCTACACGAGTGAAATCGGAATCAAGGACCTTCAGTACATCGGCAACACGTTTCTGCCGGATTTTCCCGGCTGCCCACCAGTTCCCGAAAGCTAGGCAGGCTTAGGTCGGGACACGACACAAATTAAGCGGTGTTTTATGCCTGCCTTGCTTGGAGCACGCCCCCCGCTGGCGTAGTATGGTCGGTCGCTCGTCTCATCCCGCACGGAGAATTGGAATGAAGAAAGTCCTGCGCTGGCTGTTTCTCGTTGTTCTGAGCGTCGCAACAATCCTTCCGGCATGGTCCCAGGAATCGATCGATCTCGAGATGATCAGCCGCATCCGTTACGAAGGCTTCCGGAACTCCAAGGTGATGGAAATCGCCAGTGGACTCATGGATGGAATCGGCCCGCGGCTGACCGGATCGCCGAATGTGAAGCGCGCCAATGAATGGACTCGCGACCAACTGACCTCCTTCGGCCTCGCGAATGCGCACCTGGAATCATGGGGACCCTTCGGGCGGGGATGGTCGAACGAATTCGTCAGCGCGCGCATGCTCACGCCCGAGATTTCCCCCCTCATCGCCTATGCGAAAGCGTGGGCACCCGGAACCAACGGAGTGCTCAAGGGGAAATGCGTCCGCGTCAAGATCGAGGACAAGAAAGACTTCGACAAGTATCGCGGCAAACTGGCCGGGATGATCGTGTTGCTAGGCTCTGATCCGGAAGTAAAAACGGTCTCCCAGCCATTATTTGAGCGGCTCACCGACAAGGAACTTGCTGATATCGAGCAGTATCCGATCCCCAACGAGAAACCTGGATTTCGCTTCGCCCAGTACAGAAAGCGAATCGCCTTTCAGAAAGAAGTGAACAAGTTCCTGGGCGAAGAAAAAATTCTCGCGTTAGTCGATCACGGCATTGGCTCCTACGGCGGCGGCACGGTGTTTGTCCAGGGCGGCACGTGGAAGACGGGAGAGACGGCTACTTTCCCCGCGGTAACGATCGCCATGGAGCAATGGGACCGCATGGCGCGCCTGCTGCAGCAGAAGAAGGACGTGGAATTGGAACTGAACGTTGCCAACACGTTCTACGACAACGATCCCATGCAGTACAACACCATCGCCGAAATTCCGGGCACCGACAAGAAAGATGAAATCGTGATGGTCGGGGCCCACCTGGATTCGTGGCACTCAGGCACCGGCGCGACCGACAACGGCGCAGGAACGGTCGTGATGATGGAAGCGATGCGCATTCTGAAAGCGGTGGATGCGAAACCGCGGCGCACCGTTCGCATTGGCTTGTGGACGGGCGAAGAGCAGGGGCTTCTGGGATCGCAATTCTACGTGCAGCAACACTTCGGATCGCGGCCCGCAATGAACGATCCGGAGATGAAAGACATGCCGACGCTGCTGCGGCGCCAGGCGGGGCCGGTCACGGTGAAACCTGAACAGGCGAAGGTCTCGGTCTATTTGAATGTCGACAACGGCAGCGGCAAACTGCGCGGCGTATACCTGCAGGAGAACGAAGCCGTGGCGCCCATCTTTGAGGCATGGATGCAGCCATTCAAAGATCTCGGGATGACAACGCTGGCGATGCGCAACACGGGTGGCACAGATCATCAATCCTTCGACGCGGTGGGCATTCCGGGGTTTCAGTTCATCCAAGACCCGCTCGACTACGACACCCGCACACACCACTCGAACATGGATGTCTACGACCGCCTGCAACCAGACGATCTGAAGCAGGCTGCTGTAATCGTGGCGAGTTTTGTGTACAACGCGGCCATGCGCGAGCAAAAATTTCCGCGCAAACCAATCGAAAAACCACTCCCAAATGAGCCGGAAAAGGAGCCGGAATAGGGGTGGAAAGTAACTGTTACTTAAGAGTTGGTACTAGGGTTGCTATCGCGGTTAACTGATTATGATGGAGTCAGTTGCAGGAGATGCGAGCGCTAACGTGCGATTAAAAACCGGGTAACGAATTTCGATTGAACAGTGCCGAAGGTCGTAGTACCATCGTTTCCTCCCCTTCCGCGAGTGGGAAGCGTTCTTCCAAACGATTTCTCACAGCGGCCGCCCGGCTCCCCTGGAAGGCATTTATGAATTTCGGCCCAAAGTCCATCGCGTTCTGTGCCCTGTTCGGCATCTCGAGTTTCGTTGCCCTAGCCCAGCAGACACCTTGTTCCACCGATGGCCAGACACCTGGCCCGGGAGCGATTGCGTGCGTGACCGGCAATGGTGTGCAGGTAACCGCTAACACCCCGGTCGACGCTCCACAGGAAGTATTGCCGTTGACGCCTGAGCAGAGACCGGCCGCGGCGCCGCTGGTGATTTATCTGAATGGCAAGCTAAGCATCTCAGCGAAGAACTCGACCTTGGGCGACATTCTGCGAGCGATCGCCGCCAAGACCGGAGCGGCCATTGACGTTCCTGACAATGCGAATGAACGCGTGGTAAGCCAATTGGGACCCGGGCTTCCGCGCGACGTAATGGCTTCGCTGCTGAACGGATCGCATTTCAATTACGTGATGGTAGGGACGGAAAGCGATCCGAATGCTGTGGCGCGCGTGGTTCTGACCGGGAAAAACGAAAAAGCTGACAGCGGGCAAGTCGTCGCTGGGTCGAACCCCGTAATGATGAACGGACGGCCGATGGTACAGCCGCGTACCGCGCTGCAAGCCGCAGTCATGCAGCCCTATCAAGAAATGCTGGCGCAGCAACAGGCGCAGCAGGAGGCCGCGGAGAATCAGCAGCCCATCACGCCGGTTGAACCGGCGGCGGCTTCGAGCGAAGCTGCCGCCCCCACTGCAGCAACAAGCAGCGGAGCGTCTGAAGGCGCTGCCGTCGAGCCGCCTCCGGCAGAAACGCCGCGAGCGGGAAACGGATCCGGGGACAAGACTCCCGCGCAGGTGCTGCAGGATCTTTACGAGACTCGTCGGCAGATGATGCAGCAGCAACATCAGCCTCCGCCGCAGCAATAAGACTCCGGATTGGTTCTCACAAAGAGGTTCAGGTCCTCTGGCGCGTCGTTGAAGACGCGCTAGGGTGAAACCTGGGACGGCTGTACTTCGACTCCGCCTCTGCCAAACGCATATCGCAACAGCCACTGGCTTGGAACTGGGCCGCCGCCCGTCTGTGGTGCGTCGAATTTCCAGCGGCGTGAAGCGTCCAGCGCAACCTTCGCAAAATACTGGCTGGGACCCGCCGATTGCAACGCGGCATTCGTGACCTTCCCGTTCGGATCCACGGCCAGCTTTACGGTCACTTTGACCTTACCCGTAATCGTATTCAGAGACCGCTGAGAAACTTTGGGGAGAACGCGATCGGCGACAGCTCCCTCAGAAGTTTTCATCGCGGCATTGCTGGCCGGGCCGCCGGTTGCGGGCATTGGAGTCGCCGATTCCACCGGCTTGGCATGGGTAGGCTGGGCTGCGTCCGGAGCGCCTTTCGGCGCGGATTGGCTCGGTTGGACGATTGGAGCATGCCCGGAAGCATCACGATCCGGGTCCGCTGCGCGTGCCGAAGTCGACGGTGTTGTGGGTGTGGAAGTGCGGTGCACGAGCTTCGGTCCGATAACGAAGCCTGCGACCAGGATCGCGCCGGCTGCTATCACATAGGGGACGCGCGGGGACTTCCGGGCGGGTGGCGCTGAAGGAAGCAAGTGGGCGGCGATGTCGGGCACAGTCCACCGGCGCTGCGGATCAAGACGGAGGCATTGGCGCGTGATCTCGAGGAATGGGGCGGGCATGGTGTCGGGAAGAGCAGGGTCCCCGAGGCGCACGGCGTCTGCGGGAGAGGCTTTCTGCGTCAGCGCTTCCACAAGCGTGATGCCGAGCGACCAGATGTCTCCCGCCTGAGTACTGCCTACGGTTACAGTCTCAGGAGCGTCATAGGGAGTAGGCAGATGAGGACAGATGTCTTTTTCTCCCACTGGGCGGATGGTGTCGCCCGCAAGGCGAAGACTATCGCCCACCGCCATGATGTTGCCGGGCTTGACGCGGCCGTGCGCGAAGCCGGAGTTATGCAGATATCCGAGCACTTCGAGCACGGAACGCAGCATGTATTCAGTTTCCGACGGCGTTAGAGGGCGACTGGGCAGAATTTGTCCGAGGTTCTCGTCAGCTAAATCGGTCACGACATAGAGCATGGGCGCCGTGCCCAGTTGGCAACGTCCCCAATGGAACAAGCGCAACAGGTGGGGATGCTCGAGTTTGGCGATTCGTTCCCACCGGGCAAGCTGGGCTGCCGCATTCGCCGGAGCGCATTCCACGAACTTGAGCGCGGCTGCCTGTGCATAGGGACCGTAAGCAGTTTTGAAAAGCGCGCTGTGGTCGGACTTGCCTTGAAAATCACGGAGGGTGAACCGGCCATCAACGACGTGGCCCTCCCATTGTTTCCATGCATCATTCATGAGAAATCACATCAACCGGCCTTAGGGCCGAGAATCTATATATTTTAAGCGCATCGGAGTTCTGATGCAGACCCGAGGGCTTGAGCGGCGTTCCGTTTGGATTTTTAGGAGCCCAGGGGGAAATTCAACAAACGGCCCGAACGCTTATCCCGCCTGCGCTTCGACCTGGGTATCAACCAGGACTTGTGGCCCACTGGTCTTGGGAGCCGCTTCTACGGCATGGCTAATGACTCGATCGAGCGCATCGGCCAGTGCAACCGGAAATTCCGAAATCAGCAGGTTCACGTCGAGATGCAAGGGCTGCTCGTGATAGAGCCGGTGAACCGAGAGGGCGCCGCGACGGCGGTTCGAGGTGGTGACCAGATTGAGCGTCACGCCCCACATCAAGGTCGTTCCCGGAAGGATAAGAGTTCCCGGACGGTTCCAGCGGAAATGAATCTCGCCGGGGCTGAGAGGCACGGTCTGAAGATGCTCGAGGACCGGAAACTCCTCCAGTTGTAACTTGATGTTCAGTTCGAACGCATCGAAGTCATTGGACGAAAAAGCAGCGGTGAGAATTCGGCAGATTTGCTCGTGGTCGCGAGCGACGTACAGTTCGGCCGTGGCGCGGCGGATGGCGAGATTGTTGATCACAATCTGCCGCTGCTCGAGCGTGCGTTGGGCTACACGACGGATTTCACCGAATTCAGGATAGCCGAGATGCTGAACCCCCAGCCAGATGCCTGTGCCGACGACGGCGAGCACCAGGCCGAGTGAACTCCCGGTTGGCCACAGCAGGAACAAACTCAATAGAGCGAACAGGGCGGAAACCGCGTACAACACGATCACTACCTTGCGATGCGACATCCCGAGCTGCAGGAGTCGATGGTGAATGTGCTCGCGATCTGCCGTGAATACGGGCCGTCCGCCGATAAGGCGCCGCAGCACGGAGAGCGAAGTTTCGAGGATCGGTAGGCCGAAAGATACAACCGGAATCGCAACAGCGATGACGGTAGGCGCCTTCTGCGCGCCCTTCAGGGCCAATGCGCTCAGGAGGAATCCGATAAAGAGGCTGCCGGAATCACCGAGAAAAATCGTGGCGGGATTGAAGTTGAACCGCAAGAAGCCCAGGATCGCTCCCGTCAGAGCGACGGTCATCAAGGCCACCAGTGCGGAGTGGCTCCACAGAGCGACCACAAAAACCACCAGAGTGGAAAACAGAGCTGAACCGGCGGCCAAACCGTCGAGGCCATCAATCAGATTAAAGGCGTTGGTGATCCCCAGCACCCACACAATGGTCAGCGCCAATCCAACGAACCAGGGAAATTGCCGGTCCCCGAACAGGACAGGCAGGTCAAGAATCCGGAGACCGCCCAGCCACAACAGGAAGGCCGCGACCGCTTGCACGGCAAACTTTACGTACGGGCCCACGCTACGAACATCATCGTAGAGGCCCAACAGGAAAACCAGGCATCCCGGCACCAGGATGGTGACGAGGATCTGCAGCGAGGATCCGAATTGAAGTCTGGGATGGTAGGACGAAATCGCGATCGCAACCGCGAGACTGAGAACGAATGCCGCGAAGATTGCCACCCCGCCCAGACGCGGCAGCGGCGCGGCATGTAAATGGCGCTCCGAAAGCGGTGCAGATACCCAGCCACGGTTGGTTGCGAGATTCCTGATCGCTCGAGTCAGGATGAACGACAGCCCAAGCGCCAGGACGAAGATCCCAAGGTAAAGAACAGTCAACTGCGTGGTCCTCGATGCGGAGCGGGTCGAGCACCGCAATCAGGTAATGGTATTGAAAAAAATGAACGAGCAATTTTTCGAGGTGGCGGATAACGTTCGGAAATATTACAGGGTGGAAAAGCAACTAGCAATCAACATCTGGATTCTCTGAGATGGTGTTCCCCTTTTTGAACACGAAGGGCCCCGGCTCTGGCGAGTCCCCTTTTCTCCACAGAGCCCCGACCAGGCTGCCGCCCCGCAGACTCCGGATCGGAGACGAGACAAAAGCCGTTGACAAGGCGAGCAATCCGGCCGACCAGTCGCAGGGCTCGGCCATCAAAATGCCGATCGCTCTGGTGGCAATAGAGTGGCTTGATCCCCATCGGATCGCGGGCAATAAACAGGCGGTGTTGCTGCGCGTCCCATAACGCAAATGCAAACATGCCGCAAAACTCAGTCACGCAATTCTCGCCCCAAAGCGCGTACGCTTTCAGGATGACTTCCGTATCGGACTGGCTGTTGAACCGGGAACCTTCGCTTTCGAGCCGGGAACGAATTTCGCGGAAGTTGTAAATCTCGCCGTTGTGGACCAGCCAGTTGCCGGTGGATTCGTCCCGCATCGGCTGATGGCCTAAGGGCGACAAATCGAGGATGGCGAGACGGCGGTTTCCGAGCCCCAGTTCGATTGGCTCGGGAACAGATTCACGCAGAATTTCGGTACCGTGATCGTCCGGCCCGCAATAGGCGAGCGACTGGGTGGCCTGCTCAAGCAACCCGTCTGGCACCTCGGATCCTCTCGCCGGGATCCCCACGATTCCGCACACGGCTGTGATCCCACAGGTCTAGCCCATCGAGTATAACGTTGCGTTGAGAGCGGTTTTCCTCATTTTGCCCGCCTA
Organism: uncultured Acidobacteriota bacterium; assembly: GCA_963765755.1. GTDB lineage: Bacteria > Acidobacteriota > Terriglobia > Terriglobales > Acidobacteriaceae > Gp1-AA133. Next base: position 93,440 of record CAVXXV010000013.1, read on the forward strand.
GGGCTCGCGCGAGTTACGGGCTTGCATCCACTTCCATGCGGTCGAGACAATATCGCGCAGCGAGCGCGTTGCCTTCCAGCCCAGCAACTCTTGAGCACGTGAAGGGTCTGCAACGAGGGCTGGCGGGTCGCCGACCCGACGCGGCGCTTCCCTGCGATTCACGCGTCTGCCCGTCACTTCTTCCACAGACTTCAGAATCTCCAAGATCGAATGTCCGTTCCCCGTGCCAAGATTGACCGCGAACGATGGCTGGCCATTTGACAGCCGGTGCAGCGCCAGCGCATGGGCCTCAGCCAGATCATTCACATGGATGTAGTCCCGCATGCAAGTACCATCGCCTGTGGGATAGTCGGTCCCGAAAATCTGCAAGGGACTGGATGCCTTGTCTGTGGCCTCGAGGGCGAGAGGGATCAGGTGGGTCTCGGGATCGTGAACCTCCCCGATCTCGCCACTTTCGTCCGCACCGGCAGCATTGAAATAGCGCAAGGCGGCGTATCGCAACGCGTATGCGGCATCGTAGGCTTTGAGCGCTTGCTCCATGAAGAGCTTGGTAACTCCGTAAGGATTGATTGGCTGTTTGGGCGCATCTTCTGTGATGGGGATCTGGGCGGGTGTTCCGTAAATAGCACAGGTCGACGAGAAGACAAATTTTCGCACACCGGTATCCAGTGCGGCGTTCAGTAACGTGAGCCCGGCCTCGACATTGTTGCGAAAATATTTTCGTGGGTTGTCTGTCGACTCGCCTACATAGGCATGGGCGGCGAAGTGGACAACCGCCTCGACGCGGCTCAGCTGATGGCGAACCTTTGCTTCATCTCCGATGTCGCCGACCACGAGTTCGAAGCCTTTGGCCAGAAAGTCGTGCCCGGTGGAAAGATTGTCGTAAATGATGACTTCATGGCCATGGCTGCGCAACACGCGCGCCGTGTGACTGCCGATGTATCCTGCGCCGCCGATGACCAGAACTTTCATGGCATTCTCGGTTGTGAGGGTAGATGATGCTCGTGTGTTTGACCACGAGATGTCTGCATCGATTCTTTAGGAAGTATAAGCGAGGCATCCTGCACGGTGTTTACTGACGCGCCTCAGTCCTAGTAGGCTCCTTCTGTTCCGCGCTGCTGACAAAGGGCACCCACGCGCACATGTCGTGCTGCGTGATGATTAGGTCTCCCGGCGCCACCTCGCCGCGCTCGAACCAGCGCACCATTCGGGAGACTTGAACGTCTCTTTTCGCGAAGTCTTTCCCCACCTTTATTTTCGCTGTTCCAGTTTTACAGTAGCCTTCACCGGCTTGCCATCCCGCATCACCGTGACTTCCACTATGTCCCCGACTTTGCTCCGCCGCAGCGCGTCGGTGAAGTCGTAAAGATTCTTGATCGGCTTGTCGCCGAATTGCACCAGGATGTCGCCGGCCTTGAGCCCGGCTTTGTCGGCAGGAGAGGCGGGTTTCACGTCGGAGAATTTCACGCCGTTCTCCACCTGCCCAAAGTCGGGAATCGATCCGAAATACGGGCCATACCCGCTGCCGCCCGCTCCTGACAGGGGCTTGTCCTCCATCACCGTAACAAACGTCGGGCGCTCCTGGGCCGAAGCCAATTGCTGGGCGGCGTCGCCGACTACATCGACCAGACGCGCGGCGGATGATGCGTTGATCTTGTCCCAGGTGTCGGAGGGCTTGTGATAGTCAGAATGGAGTCCGGAGAAGAAAAAAAGCACCGGAATATGCTTGGCCACGAACGACGTGTGGTCGCTGGCCGAGTAACCACCAGGTGAATATTCGACTTTGAAATTTTGCTTGGCAGCCGCCTGCTCGATGACTGGCTTCAGCGTCGACCCAGTGCCGACGCCACCGATGTACACCTTGTCGTCCTTGATGCGGCCGATCATGTCCATGTTCAGCATGGCGACGGCTTTGTCGAGTGGCAGGGTGGGATGTTGCACCCAATAAGCGGATCCCAGAAGGCCAAGCTCTTCTCCCGCGAACGACATGAAAAGAATTCCGCGCTGAAGTTCACCTTTTCTGGGCGCAAACATTCGGGCGAGTTCGAGTACTCCAGCGGTGCCAGACGCATTGTCATCTGCACCAGGATGAATCTGTCCAATCTGCGAAGGTGCCAGCGAGTCGTAGTTTCCACGACCAAGGTGATCGTAGTGGGCGCCAACGATGACGTACTCATCGGTCTTTCCCGGCAAGTAAGCGAGGACGTTGTTCACGGTGGCGCGCGTCGTTTCGATGTCGACGTGGATGGTCATGTGCAGCGTATCGGGAAAAGCGAACGACTGCGGCTTGGTGGAGTGGTTGATCTGCCCCTGCACTTCTGCGAGAGACTTGCCTGCGCTCTTGAACCATCCATCCGCCGCATCGTTCTTCCCCTGCACCAGGACGATCCCGGTGTTCTCGGGACCACTGACGCTTCCGAAGCGCGTCAACAGATCTTCCTCGCCGTCGCCCAGCTTTCCGTTGATCAGCACCAGCGCCTTGGCGCCGTGATTGCGCGCGTTGATGGCTTTGGTGATCAACTGCGCGTGGCGCGTGAGGCCGGCATTCCCGGCTTTATCGGCAAAGCCGGCAGGCTCGTATCGCAAAGCGACCACGATTTTGTCTTTTACATCGACGCCGGCATAGTCGTCGTAACTGAATTCGTCGGCCGTCGCTCCGTATCCCACGAAAACAACCGGGGCCGTCACGGAATCCGAAGACGAGAAGCTGAACGGCACGAAATCCTGATTCAACTTCAGATCACGTTTTTGCGCGGCGTCATCGACCGTAAACCGATTGCGCGACGAGCGGAGTTTTGCGCCCGTGATCACCGTGAAGGGCTGAAAGTAAGAATTGGACCCCGCAGGCTTCAATCCAAGCTGGCGATAGCGCTTCTCCAGCATGTGCGCAGCGAGCGTCAGCCCTTTCGTACCGTCTCCCCTGCCCTCCATGGCGGGCTCTGTGAGTTCCTTTACATCGTCGAGATAGTGCTTCGGATCGGCGCTACCAACATTTTGCCCAACGGGACCGGCGCAAAGGCTGCCCGCACAAATGCAGAGGATCGCGGCAAGGGCTGAAGCTCTGCGCATCCGCTTTGAGTGCAAAAGGCTATCGAAAAATGTCATGGAAGAAAGTCGTCTCAGTAGGAACGCTATTTCGCGCGTATCACGTTGTCAATGCAAGATTGTTCGACGCGCCGCGGATGGCGCTCTGTCCGGTGGATATGCGGTTCGTATCTTTCTCCGTTGAGCGCCTTTTACCTTGCCCTCGTGCGCCCCCGATGGTATTTGTTCTGCACCCTCGCACGCTCCACTGCGACCTAGGGATACATCCTTGGCTGACTCCCTGACACCGGAACCGCCGCAAAGCGCCTCCCTGCTAAGTCGGGGAATTTCCATCGCGGAAGCAGAAGACCCGAATCGTCCGCGCAAAGCTCTCGGCTTCCGCGATTTGCTGCTCTTTTACGTAGTGACCGGCATCAGCCTGCGCTGGATCGCTACTGCTGCTTCCGCCGGTCCCAGTTCCATCGTCATCTGGATCGGCGCGTGGCTCGTTTTTTACACACCCCTGGCGCTTTCCGTGATCGAACTCTCGTCCCGCTATCCAAGCGAAGGCGGCATCTATGTCTGGACCAAGCATGCCTTCGGCGACTTTGCAGGCTTCATCACCGCGTGGTGCTACTGGACCTGCAACCTGCCCTATTTCCCTGCAGTGCTCTATTTCGCAGCCAGCAATGCTCTTTACATGCGGCACGATGCGCTGCGCCATTTTGAGCACGATCCCACTTTCTATATCGTCTTCGCCCTGGTGGCGCTGGCCGCCGCAACCTTGATGAATTTGGTAGGTCTCGACGTGGGCACGTGGCTTCACAACCTGGGCGCGCTAGCCATGTGGATTCCCGCGATCATCGTCATTGTGATGGGCGCGATCGCGTTTCACCGTTTCGGCTCCGCGACCGTCTTCAATGTTCACACGATGATTCCCAGCATGCGAATCAAAGACATAGTTTTCTGGTCGGTATTGATCTACGCATTGACGGGATGCGAGACCGCGTCGCTGATGGGTGACGAAATCAAGAATGCACGTCGTGCAATTCCCTGGGCGCTTTTTCTGGCGGGAATTACGGTCGTCTTGTGTTACATCGTGGGCACAGTTGGAGTGTTGCTCGCTCTTCCCGCCGCAGAAGTGGGAAATTTGCAAGGGCTGATGCAGGCAATTACCAGCACTGCCCAGAAAATTCACTGGGAAGGCGTGATCCCGTTTGCCGCATTCCTGATCATGATGAGCAATGTTGGCGCCGCGGGAGCCTTCCTGGCGGCCGTGGCTCGCTTGCCCTATGTAGCCGGCATCGATCGTTACCTGCCGCCCGCCTTCGGCGCGTTGCATCCACGCTGGAAAACACCGTGGGTGGGGCTGTTGACGCAGTTCTTCTTTGGCGCCCTCTTCATCTTTCTAGGGCAGGCAGGCACCAGCGTGAAGGGCGCCTACGATGTGCTGGTTAGTATGGGAGTGATTACCTACTTCATCCCCTACCTCTACCTGTTTGCGGCAATGTTCAAGCTGCAATCCGAACCTGCCGATCCTGACATCATTCGCGTGCCCGGAGGCAAACCGGTGGCAAAACTGGTTGCGCTGGTTGGCCTGGCGACTACCACCGTAACCATCGCAATTTCGGTATTGCCGCCGCCCGACGAACCCAACAAGCTGCTCGCCGTGGTAAAGATCATTGGCCTATCCGGATTGATGGTCCTGATCGGAGTGGCGATTTTCTTCCGGCCAAAGATTCGCCGTACGTTTGCGCAATTTAGGAAACAATAGTAAACGCCAATATTCGCCACAGGGGACATCGAGAACACAGAGAGAATTTAAGTTTTCCCCTGTGACCCTCTGTGTCCTCTGTGGTGAAGATTCCTCGGGGTCTCACGCGATTTGCCGTCCCACCTGACCGGGCCCGGGCAGTCCCCCAACCGATCGCAACCCCAGTGTTCTAATCAGTCGCAGCAAGGAATTCGGATGCAGTCCCAGAATCTTCGCCGCATCGACGTAGTGGCCATCCGCCTTCTCAAGCGCCTGCAGCACCAGTTGCTTCTTGTTCTCCTTGACCGCGCCTTGAAAACCGGCGTCGGTGGCCTCCGCATGCGGTGACTGGAGCACGGGAGCCGGGAGATCTTCGGAGCGAATCTCTCCCGTGGTTCCCAAGACCACCGCGCGCTCGATCGCGTTTTCCAACTCCCGCACGTTTCCGGGCCAATCGTATTGCATCAGCAGGGTGAGTATTTCGCTTGTCAAAGTCTTGACCGGGATCACGTATTTCTCGCAAACCTTGGCGATGAAGTTCGCCGCCAGCAACGGAATGTCCTCGCGCCGTTCGCGGAGCGGTGGCGTCGTCAGGGTCACGACATTCAACCGGTAAAAGAGGTCGCTGCGGAACTTCCCCGCCAGAACCTCTTCGCACAGATGCCGGTTAGTGGCGGCGATCACGCGCACATTCACCTTCACCGACCGGGTCCCGCCCACGGGATCGAATTCGCGCTCTTGCAGAGCGCGCAGAAGCTTGGCCTGCATGCCAGGGGCGAGTTCGCTGATCTCATCGAGAAACAGAGTGCCGCCTTCAGCCATCTCGATTTTGCCCTTCTTGCGCGCGACCGCTCCAGTGAACGCACCTTTTTCATGGCCGAAAAGTTCGCTCTCTAATAAAGATTCAGTGAGCGCGGCACAGTTGATGGCCACTAGCGGCCGATCCCAGCGCGGGCTGTTATTGTGCAGGGCGCGCGCGACCAATTCCTTTCCCGTCCCGCTTTCTCCCTCAATGAGGACGGTAGAAGAAGTTGCGGCGACTCGCTCGATCAATTCGAGCAGTTCGCGCAGCTTGCTGCTCGTTCCCACAATCTCGTGTTTGCGGTCGAAGACGTCGGGCACGCACCGGGAAACAGGTTCCTGGCGCACGCAATGCTCCCTGTCGAACTCCGCCCAGCCCAGCACACTTGTCTCCAGACCCGCCATCCTCAAGCCTAACCAAACAGCGAGTACACGCTAACTGATGAGTTAGTGAATCGGGTGCGGGAATCGTTACAAACTATCTGCCAGGCTGGTCGGCTTGCATCGGGAATCATCGCCTTCTCAGACAGTTACATCGCCGGGAATCATTGGCCGAGCCCTCTTTCCGGGATTGGCCCCCACCGTGCTTCTACAACAACAACGCGGCTGGCAAAGCCGCAGTGGGGCAGTGAAAGCGGCCTATCCGGACATGGGTTCGGGGAAAAGAGAAGAAATCAGCAATGCTGAGCTTCCGCCGTTTCACAGAGGAGGAGAATATGAAAAAGCAAGTGCTCTCTTTGGTTGGCGTGCTGAGCCTGTTGATGGTCGCAGGGTCGGCAATGGCGCAGAATTCGATTGTGGCAAATGTGCCGTTCAGCTTCAGCGTGAATCGCACAACGATGCCGGCGGGTGAGTACAGGATCTCTAGCGTCGGGACTGGCGACTCACTGTTGATTCAGAGCGGGGACCTGAAGGCCGTCAAGCTGGTAACTCCGAACCACGCGGAAACCTTGAAGCCTTCCGCGGACACCAAGCTGGTGTTTCACTGCTACGACGGCAGGGAGCACTGCTTCCTGCACCAGATCTGGGTGCAAGGCAAGAATATTGGAAAGCAACTGCCAAAGAGCTCCTACGAGAACGAGGTAGCGGCACGCCTGCGCTCGAATGACGTTCCCGTGATCGCATCTGCGCGTTAACGCTGGATGAAAGCTCGGGCAAGGGCACACCTTCGGGTGTGCCCTTTGTATTTTGGTTGATCTCTACTTGTGGTTCCCCTCCACACCCTGTCATCCCGAGCGAAGCGAGGCGCCAGCCGAGCACAGTCGAGGGACCTTGCGTTTTCTGCGTGCGATAAGAAATTTTGCTAACGACCAACGACGAACGACCTACGACTGCCTTCCTACACCGGAACTGCCGTCTTGCGCGGAGGATTGAAGAACGGCAGCTTCACCACCGTGGCAGTCGTCTTCAACCGCTGCGATTCAATAGTCAATTCCATCTGCAGCTTCGTGCCGGGCGCCGAATACGCCGTTTCGACACTGGCCAGCGCGATCAACTTCTTCAGCAGCGGAGAGAACGTGGTCGTGGTGGCCTTTCCAATATGCTTGCTGCCCGAGTACACCGGCACCGCCACGCGCGAAGCCTGCGCGGGGGCGGCAGGGGTCAATCCGAACTTGTCGTGCTGCTCCTCCACTTCCACCCAATCGACTTCCAGCCCGACTAACTGCCGTGGCACACCGTTTTTCGCGTCACGCTGCAACGCTGCCTTGCCGACGAAATTTTCCTTGTCGAGGTGCACCATCTTCCCGAACCCCAGCTCAAACGGCGAATACTTCTGCGACGGAATCAGTGCCTTCTTCGAACTGGTGTAATCCACCTCGATCAGCAACAAACCTGCCTCTACACGCGAGACATCCAGCGCCAGCATTCCCGCAGCGTGAATATCGAACTGCTTCCCCTTTGCCATTAGTGCATCCCACACCTTAACCGCCTCGTTCCAGGGAACCCATATCTCGTAGCCCAGATCACCCGTATATCCGGTGCGGGAAATGTCCACCGGCACGCCGTTGATCTTGCCGCGCGTCACTCGGAAATATTTCAGGTTCGCGATATCCGCTTCGGCCGCAACTTTGAGCAGCTTTCCCGAAGTCGGCCCCTGGAGCGCCAGCGCCGCGACTTTCTCGGAGATATCCTCGATCTGCACATCCATGTTCAAACCGTTCTGCTTGAACCAGCGCAGGCTCGGGTCGGCAGCCGTCCACCGATAAGCATTCTCCTCGAGCCGCGAGATCGTCCCGTCGTCGATGACCTTGCCGTCTTCATCGCACCAGCAACAATAGATCACCTGCCCGACCTTCACCTTGTTGATGTCGCGCGTGATCACGCGATTGACCAGCTTGGTCGCATCTTTCCCAGTGACCAGGTACTTGTAGAGCGGCGAGATATCGATCATCGCGCAAGCATTGCGGATGGCGTTGTACTCGTGCTCGTGATGCACCTCGTACACGCTGACCGTGTAGTACCCCGACCACTCGCGGTAGTTCAGGCTGTGACAAAGAGGAAAGGTACGTTCGTGAAGTGCGGTTCCGATGGGCAACGCAGTCCCTCGCAGTGAAGTGTCGAAGGCGGATTATAGCAGCGGACTTAAGTTGATCCGAAACCGAAAGGTTTTACTCATCCATCAATGATGCTAACGCCTGTGAAGGACAGCTATCTTGAAGTGACAGAGAGACTCGAATTGCAAGAACCGGAAATCTACTTCGCTGTGGGGGATTCGATGTGCGCAAGCGCCTTTCTGCGAAATTGAATCTCCTTAATTGTCACTGGGGCCAATACGAGCAAGCCAAAAAGAACAAACACAAGACCAGCTTGCCATTCCTCCGGCCATAAGCGCCACAAGTAGACGCCTATGGCGCAGACCACAGCACCTAAGAAGCATACGGCTGACAGGAGAAGGCGTTGCCACCATGAATTCAAGGGAGGTGAGACATCTGAGGGGGCCCTGGCAGGAGCAATGAGCCAAACTGCGAATTGCTGTCCGCGCCAAAGAAATACACCTATATACAGACAACCAAGAATAGTGAGGGCTGCGCGGAACAGCCAGATTCCAAGAGCGACACCGACGAGCGACATCACTATCAGCGCCAAGATTTGCCATCGGCGTCTACCCATCATTGGCCTCTGAAAGCCTCGTCCTGCGACACGACCATAGCAAGAGCGTATCGGCTTCTCACTGTGTCCGTCCGTGTTACTTCTGTACTGGAGTTGGCGGGGTTCCGCGACTGAAACGCAATTACGTGCGGGATATTGACTCAATCCTCCAACCTAAGTACGGGACCCCACAATCCACCGCGACAAATCGCCCACCCTCAGCTAGAATGTCAAACTTATCGACATGCGTCGCACCCTCATAGTCTGGTCCGTTCGCCTCAGCGGTCTCTGATCCGCGTACTTCGCCCTACGTCCACTTGCTTTCTGTCTTTGTAATTCGCAAACTCTGATTCGCACGCTCAAAGCTCGAGGCTCGAAGCTCATGGCTACCAAATACGACGTCATCGTGATCGGCGGAGGCCATAACGGCCTCGTCAACGCCGCCTACCTCGCCAAGGCGGGCAAGAAAGTTCTCGTGCTCGAGCGCCGCCACGTGCTCGGCGGCGCCGCCGTCACCGAAGAAGTCTACCCCGGCTTCAAGTTTTCCGTGTGTTCCTACGTGGTCTCGCTGCTGCGCCCGGAAATCATTCGCGACCTCGACCTCCCGCGCCACGGACTCGAAATCCTTCCGCTCGACGGCACGTTCACGCCCATGCCCAGCGGAGACTACCTCTGGCGCGTCAACGACCACGGCCGCACGCATCGCGAAATCGCGCGCCACTCCAAGTCCGACGCCGAGGCTTACGACGAGTTCGGCAAGGCCATGCAGGCCATGTGCCGCTTCGTGAAGCCGATCCTCGGCATGGTCCCGCCCGATCCAGCCACGCTGAATCCGAAAGAACTGATGAAGCTGCTCTTCATTGGCCGCCGCTTCCAGGACCTCTCCAGCGGCGACAAGTACAACCAGGTCCAGCTCATGACCATGAGCGCGATCGACTTCCTCGACCAGTGGTTCGAGACCGACGTGCTCAAAGCCACCATGTCGGCTTCGGGCATCATCGGCACATTCCTCGGCGTGCGATCGCCGGGAACTGCCTACGTCCTGCTCCATCACTACATGGGCGAGATCGACGGCGCCTTCCGAGCCTGGGGATTCGCGCGCGGCGGCACCGGCGCGATCTCGAACGCGATCGCCGATGCGGCCCGCGAAGCAGGAGTCGAAATCCGCACGCAAGCTCCTACTGCAAGAATCATCGTGAAGGAAGGCAAAGCGAAGGGCGTCGTCCTCGGCAACGGCGACGAGATTTACGCCGACATCGTTTCCTCCAGCGTTGACCCGAAGCACACGTTCATCGACTTCATCGAGCCCGGCAACATCGCCGACGACTTCCTCGACGAAATCCGCCGCTACAAGTACCGCGGCTCTTCTGGCAAAGTGAATCTCGCACTCGACGGCCTGCCAAACTTCAAGTGCATGCCCGGCGAAGGCGCGCACCTGCGCGGCGCGATGTCGTTCTCGCCCAGCGTCGAGTACATGGAGCGTGCCTACGACGACGCCAAGTACGGACACTTTTCCCGCCGCCCTTATATCGACACCGTAATTCCGTCGCTCACCGACCCATCCGTCGCGCCTCCGGGAAAGCACGTGATGTCGTGCTTCGTGCAGTACGCGCCCTACAAGCTCGCGCCCGGCCTGCACTGGGACACAGAGAAAGAAAAATTCGGCGACACCGTCATTGACACCATCGCCGAGTACGCGCCCAACATTCGCGACATCATCCTGCACCGTCAGGTCGTCACGCCGCTCGACCTCGAACGCGAGTTCGGCCTCACCGAAGGCAACATCTTCCAGGGCGAGCTTTCACTCGAACAGCTGTTCTTCCTGCGCCCGGTCGCTGGATGGGCGCAATTCCGCACCCCGATCAAGAACCTCTACATGTGCGGGTCGGCAACGCATCCCGGCGGCGGCATCATGGGCGCGCCCGGACGCCTGTCAGCGCTCGAGATTCTCAAAGACGTCAAGGGGGCTGCGTAATGGCCGACAAACGCGACGTCGTCATCATCGGTGGCGGTCATAACGGGCTGGTCACCGCGTTCTACCTGGCGAAGGCAGGATTCAAGCCGCTCGTGCTCGAACGCCGCGCCCAAACCGGCGGCGCCGCCATCACCGAGGAATTCCATCCCGGCTTCCGCTGCTCTACGCTCGCGCACGCCGCCGGACCGATCCGCCCCGATATCGTCCGCGACATGCAACTTGAGCAGCACGGCCTGAAGCTGATCACCCCCGAGACCAGCGTTGTTTCGCTCACCCCCGACGGCCGCGCCCTCACGCTCTACAACGACACACAGAAGTCCGTCAAAGAAATCTCCGCCTTCTCGCAAAAAGACGCCGCCAAATATCCCGAGCTTCAGGAATCGTTGCGCAAGATGGGCGCCGTCATCGCCGACGCGCTCAAAATGACCCCGCCCGACATCGACAGTCCAAGCCGCACCGACCTCTGGGGCATGCTGCAAACCGGCCGCGCCCTGCGCAAGCTGGGCAAGAAAGATCTCTACCGCCTGCTGCGCTGGGGACCGATGGCGATCGCCGACCTGGTCGCGGAATATTTCGAGACCGACTTGCTCCGCGGCACGATCGCCGCCCGCGGCATCTTCGGAACGTTCCTGGGTCCGTGGTCGGCAGGCAGCGCGCTCGTGCTTCTGATTCGCGGCGCGGGCGACCCGCATCCGGCAGGCTCCGCCAACTTTGCAGCAGGTGGAATTGGAGCCATCACGCAAGCGATGACGGCGGCCGCAAAAGCTGCGGGTGCCGAAATTCGCACGAATGCTGAAGTGGCAGAGATCCGCGTGAAAGATGGTGTGGCGACCTCGGTCGTTCTGAAGTCGGGCGACGAGATTGCCGCAAACGCAATCATCTCCAACGCCGATCCGAAGCGCACCCTGCTGCACCTGGTTGACCCGACGCATCTGACCCCGGGCTTTGCCGAGAAACTCCAGCATTACCGCATGACGGGAACAGTGGCGAAAATCAATCTCGCCCTCGACGGCCTCCCCAACTTCACCGCCATCAAGAACGGGAGTTCGTCCGCGCTGAAAGGGCGCATCCAGATCAGCCATGGCATCGACTACCTCGAACGCGCCTTCGACGCATCGAAATATGGTGACTTCTCGAAACAGCCGTATCTGGAAGTCACGATCCCTTCGCTGAGCGATCCCACCCTCGCCCCGAGCGGCAAGCACGTCATGTCGATCTACATGCAGTACGCGCCCTACAAGCTCAAGGGCGACTGGAACACCCAGCGCGGCGCCCTCGGTGATGCAGTCGTGAGCACGCTCGCCGGATACGCGCCCAGCCTTCCCGGCATGGTGCTCGAAGGCCAGATCATCACACCCAAGGATCTGGAGGATACTTACGGTCTCACCGGAGGCCACATCTTCCATGGCGAGCTGGCGCTCGACCAGTTCTTCACTATGCGTCCGCTGCTCGACTGGGCCCGATACCGCACGCCGATTGCAAATCTGTATCTCTGTGGAAGCGGTACGCACCCCGGCGCAGGCCTGACCGGAGGCTCGGGCGCAAACGCCGCGAGAGAGATTCTGAAGGATCTGAAGAAGTAGCCACGCTCGGAAGGGCCCACTTCAATCGGTCCGAGAAGGGTAATCCACAGCTTTACGGCTCGGCTGGAGCCGAGCCCTTTCAAATCAACCGATTGTTCAGAGTTTTTCCGCAGGCGGTTCTGCCGCTGAAGGTCACTGCAATATATGCCCACGAAATCTCTAGCGGAAGTTGCTGATCAGAACCACATCCCTGGTATCGCTGCCTTTGGCGACGAGCAACACTTTGCCGTCGCGCGACCAGGAGAAGCCGAAGATGCGTCCGGAAGTAAAATCAGTGACCTGATGTGGTTCTCCTCCGCCCAGCGGCTGCTCCCAAACATTGGTGGCGCCTTTGCGGGTCAGCAGGTATTGCAGCCCCTTGCCATCCGGCGACCAGTGCGGTGAACTGGCGCCGCTGGGCGGGAGAAACTCGTGCACCCGAGCGCCGCCCTCTACCGGACTGACGACAAACTTCCCTTGCGGCACCGGGCTGCCTTCCTGGACGTCGTACGCAATGAATTTGCCATCGGGCGAGATGCGTGAATTTCCGCCTGCGCCCGGCGCACTGGCGATTTCCGTAGGGGTGCCTCCTTCCACGGGCAGACGATAAATCTTAGTTCCCGCGTTGCTGTTGGTGTCATAGACCAGCCACTTTCCATCCGGCGAACAATCTTGCGCCCCGACATCCTCGGCGACGAGCCGGGTGGGGTTCGACCCGTCGGCGTCCGTACGCCAGAGCTCGGAGTTGCTGCCGGAGTAGGAATCGAACACGATGTAGCGGTCGCCGCAGGCTGCCATTGCGACGTAATTGCTTGCCGCCGGCATCACACTAGTCCTCTGGCTGCCATCGGCGTTGATCAGATCCAGTTCGGTGCCCCGCGTCCGCACCAGTAACTTCCCGGCGGGACCAGGCGCCACCGCAGTGTCAGCCAAGCCTCCTGATGTGATTTGCTTCGCTAGCGCGGCTTTTCCGCCCGGCACAGTCCATATGTTCGAGATCTGCGTGTTGTCGAGCGTTGCCAGCGTCCGTCCATCCCGAGTGAGGTCCAAGTAGGGGCTGTAATTGGACAGATCGTTGGTAAACCGCTGCGGTTCGCCTTTGGGATAAGGGATCTCCCAGATTTGAGCCCGATTCTCTTTCGGCGACCCGACAGCAAGCAGCAGTGACTCGCCGCCAGGCAGCCATACTGGGCGCCCTAACAATGCCGGGTTGGAATAGAGCTTCGTCACGCTGGCATCGGCCACGTGAACGACGCTCAAAACGAACTTCTGCTCCTTTCCACTTTGAAGAAAACTGACGGCGATCGCCTTTCCGTCCGGAGACCAGCTGGCTCCCCACATGACATTCGCAAACGCGGGGAGGCTCACCAGCAGGCGCTCGCCCGTTCCATCTGCGGAGGCGATACGGAGTTCCACCTGCAGCGCATCGGGCAGGCCCCTCATGAACACGAACTTCTTTCCATCCGGTGAAAAGCCGACCGGCGTGTCGATGTCGCGAATCAACTGCCTCGGATTCCCACCCAGCACCGGCATCTGGTACAGGTAGCTGTAGTTCTCGGTGGCCTTGTCGGATCGAACGAAATACAGATAGTTGCCGTCCGGAGAAAAGCTCACGCCCTTGAAGTCCACGACATCGGGAGCCAGCACTTGCACGTCACTCTTGGTGGCCACATGGCGCATCCACAAGCTCTGCTGCTCGCCTTCGCGCAAGACGTACACAAGGTATTGCCCGTCGGGCGAGATCGCCACCAGAGCTGCCTTGCCGCTCTCGGTCAGCTTCGTGATCTGCATGTTCTGCAGGTTCAGAGCATGCGGGCGGTTCATCAGTATGTAACCAACGAAAGCGGCAACCAGTACGGCCAGGGCGCCAGCCGCGATCGCGACTTTCGGCAGACCTTTTTTCGCAGGCGGCGTCTGGGCGGGAGCGGAGGCCAGTTGTGCCGACGCGAGTTTTCCCGAGTCCGCGGCCAAAACGGCGGGGCTCGATCCGCTCTCGATGGGCACGTGCCCGGAACCGGTGTCCCGCTTGAGGCGCTTCAGATCAGCCCGCATCTCGGCTGCGCTCTGGTAGCGTAGGTCGCGGTCTTTTTCGAGCGCCTTGTTGATGATCTCTTCCAGCTTGGGGGGCACATCGGGATTGAGCCGCACCACGGGCACGGGAGCGCGGTTTACGATCGCTTCGCAGATCATCGCCGAACTCTCCCCACGGTAAGGCAGCGCGCCAGTCGCCATCTCGTAGAGCACGGCCCCGAAGGAGAACAGATCGGTCCGTCCATCGAGTTCTTTCGCCCGCACCTGCTCGGGCGACATGTAGGACACAGTTCCGACCGTTGTGCCCGGACTGGTCAAATGCGGTTCGTCTACCGCACGTGTCTGCGTGTTCGCGGAGCCAATCTCACTCGACGACCCGCCGACAGCGGCGAGCTTCGCGAGTCCAAAATCCAGAACCTTTGCGTGGCCGCGTCGCGTGATGAACAGGTTCGCGGGCTTGATATCGCGATGCACAATGCCTTGCGCGTGTGCCGCGTCGAGGGCGTCCGCGATTTCGATAGCCAGCGAGAGAATCTCCTCGATCTCCATGGGACGCCCGCTGATCCGATGTTTGAGCGTCACGCCATCCAGATACTCCATGGCGATGAACGCTTGCCCATGCTCCTCGTCAATTTCGTAGATCGTGCAGATGTTCGGATGATTGAGGGCGGACGCGGCTTGCGCCTCGCGTTGAAAGCGGGCCAATGCCTGGGGGTCTTTGGCGACTTCGTCCGGCAGAAACTTCAAAGCCACAAAGCGGTGCAGTTTTACATCCTCGGCCTTGTAGACAACACCCATCCCGCCCCCACCGAGCTTATCGACGATGCGGTAGTGCGAGATTGTCTGATCGATCATGCGTGCGCATCTTACGTGGGGGGAAAGGGCAAGTCAATGAAGCCGGGGAACTTGGCCGGGTCTCCTTCGCGGTTTCTAAAGGGCTGGAAGCGGGACCTCCGCCGTCGATTCATTGCCGTTCCCGAAGAAATTGATTCGGAGAAGGGTTGACCAACCGCGCTGGCACCCAAACCGCTAGAATGTTCGTTCTTTGCGTCCGTGCTTCAACTTTAGGCAGGAATCGAACTTCATGCGAACCAGCGCCGTTCTGCTCATCAGCTGTCCCGACCAGAAAGGCCTGGTCGCAACCGTCTCGGACTTCATCTTCCGCCACGGCGGCAACATCCTTCACACCGACGAGCACACCGATGCAGATTCAACGTGGTTCCTGATGCGAGTCGAATTCGATCCCGCCGGCTTCGATATTTCGCTCGACGAGTTCGCCCGTCACTTCGATCCCATCGCTGACCGCTTCGGCATGGAGTGGCGACTCGCTCCTCCCGGCGAGCGCAAAAGAATGGTCATCATGGTCTCTAAATACGATCACTGCCTGGTCGACCTGCTCTACCGTCACAAGATCGGCGAACTAAGTTGTGAAATCCCGTTGATCCTCTCGAATCACGAGGACAACCGTCCCGTCGCTGACTTCTACCAGATTCCCTTCGAAGTGATTCCCGTGACGAAAGAAAACAAGCGCGAGGCGGAGCAGAAACAGATCGCACTCATCCGCGAACACAAAGCCGACTTCACCGTCCTCGCGCGCTACATGCAGGTGCTGTCCAACGACTTCGTCGCCACCTTCCCGCATCGCATCATCAACATTCACCACTCGTTCCTGCCGGCTTTTGTGGGAGCGAAGCCGTATCACCAGGCGTTTCAACGAGGCGTCAAACTGATCGGCGCGACTAGCCACTACGTTACCGAAGTACTCGACGACGGCCCCATCATCGAACAAGACGTGGTGCGCATTTCCCACCGCGATTCGGTCGAAGACCTCATCCAGAAGGGCCGCGATCTCGAAAAAGTGGTGCTTTCGCGTGCCGTCCGCTGGCACATCAACGATCGCGTTTTGCTCTATGGAAACCGGAAGACGGTCGTTTTTGATTAGTTACAGATCTACGACCTCGACTAACAAGTTTATTATCATCAAGTTGCCTTGATGGGAAGCAGACCTGCCTACTCGGATCCGCGGCGATTGATTACAGCATCCAAAATAGGCTGCCCCATTCACGATTCACGCGTTGCATCACAGCCGCATCCCGCTGCGAATCAAGCAGTTTCCCTTGAAAGTGCTGGCACTGAAGTAAGGTTTCGTTTCCGCGCGCCTGGGTTACCCTTTGCATTACTAGTCAGTCCGTACGCGAATCCTCTTCAGCGGGAGTGTGCATTTTGGTCGAGGACCAAAAGTGGGAGTTGTCGATCCTGGCGAACGTGAGCGGCTTCTATCAGAAGCTGTTGCGCGACTATCTTCAGGGCGAACTTCCGGTGCATCCCGGCCTGGAAGACGAAGCGATTCACCAGGCCAGCACCAACCTGCGGGAAATCCTTGGCAAGATGCATCGCTGGCTGCAATTACTCGACATGGCCATCACGCCGTCGATGGTGCGCCAGGGGCTGACCACCGACACCGATCCTGAAATTGCCGAAGCTTTATTGCGCTATTACACGCGCAAGCGCGACTTCACCGACGCGGATCGCGACAAGACCGACCTGGTGGCGACGTTTCTGTACCGGCACCCTCGCGTGCCCGGCCAATGGGAACAGCGCGGCTATGGGCTCGATGGTAGCCTTCCGTTGTCGCCCTTTGAAATTGCCCTGATCGAGATTCTGGCGGATTCCGACGCGCCCTTGTTGCCGGAAGAACACGTACAACTCCTTCGGGAATTCGAGCCGCTGCGGCAACAGGTACAGGGCTTTGTGAATTTCAACGCGCTCATCGATTCGGGCGTGCTTTCAAGGGTGCGCGAACTCAAGCAATCCTTCGGACGATCCTTCCATCATCCCGGGGTTCTGGCGACGATTGCTCCGTACAACGTAGCGTTCGGCAGCCGTTTCGACGAACTATTCGCCTGCGCGATCGGGGAGATCAAGACCTTCGCCAGAGCGGTCGAAGAGCTGGGTGGCAGCATTCTGAGCAACATCGATGGAGTGGACGTAACCGTCGAGCACGTGCAGGCGCTGCAAGAGGGCGAACTGCTGAAGATCGACTACGTTGAGGCGCTCGACAAGTTCCGGCGAGTCTCGAAACTGAAAAAGGAAATCGACAAACGCCCGCGCATCCGTCGTACGGCAGCCGCGAGTTCTGTGGCTCCCATGCGTTCGGGCGGAGCGGCGGCCGCGGCCAAAATGGCCCGCGAGAAATCTCGTCCGGCAGCGGTTCCCGTAAAGCATGTAGCCCTTCCGGTTACGGCTCAACAGCTCTCGCTGGAAGAGGCCAAACTGGCGCGGGTAGAAGAGTCGATCCGCATTTTCGTGCGCGTGGCCGATCCCAAGTTCCGGCAGGTCGTGCCGATGCGGTTCTTTAACCTGAATCTGACACCGGCCGAGGTGGAAGCCTATTGCGCGGACTACCTGGAAGAGAAAAGCCTGCGCGCCGAGGTTGGACATGCGCTTCTGCGCAGCGTCGCCGTCATCGCCCGTATTCAGACCGAACTCGAAGAATTGAAGCGCTGCCAACCGGCGACCTCGCTTTGGAAGCTTCGCGCCGACGCGCTCGTGGTCTTGCTCGACGTAGCACGCTCAACCTACGAAGCCGGATCGCAAGTCGCCGCGAAAGCACAAAACGACGAGCCACCCGTTGCAGAAGCCGTGCAGGTTTCGATGCGCAAGTTGCGCGAGCGGGCCGAGTTCGTGGTGAAGGCGCTGGCTGGTTAGGCAGTCGTCAGTCTTCAGCAAAGGCACCAACCCACCCAGAGCCAATGGATCACCATGGCGCTCGCGCTCGCGCTAAACCCAACCGAACTGAAACGCGAGCAGCCCAGTGCGAGTTTCCTAAGGCGTCTTATGCGCCCAAGCTGCTAGGACCTCTTTCTCTTTTGCCTCTGACAGAAAGTTCGGGCGGTCGATACCGCGTGCGGAATAGAAGTCGTGCAAGCAATCGAAGCCGGTCTCTTCAAAGGAGCGCGTCCGCCAGCCGGCCTTGAACGCTTTTTCGCTACTGACGCGGTACAGTCCCTGGTTCGCAGGATCGGGCCTCCAGAAGGGGAAGTTGCCGGCGAAGGTGTGAAGGACTACGTCGGGCTCCAGACCGTGCTCGTGCAGGAACTGCTGCGGGATCCATACTAAGGTGGCATCCGAATGCGTGGCGCTCTTGCAGACTTCCAGAAACTCCCGGAAGCTCATCGATTTGCCTGTGAGGTTAAAGGTGCCATTAAGTGAGCGCCCGATCGCCAGGGCAAGGAAGCTCGCGACATCCTTCACGTCGACCAGTTCCACCGGATCGTGACCGTCCCCAGGCGCAATGTGCTCCCCGCCCTGCTGAGCTCTCAGCAGCCACGTCAACAGGTCAGGAGTGGTATCGCGAGTGCCTTTGATCGGACCCGGCCGCACGATCGTGAGCCGATCTCCGATGATCTGGTGGAGACGCCGCTCGCTTTCTGCCTTGTTGCGATTGTAGGGACGGCCTGAGCCACTCCAAGGCTCCATGGGTGCGTCCTCGGCGATATCGGATTTCGCGAACTCGTGCGAGTCAAAGGCAGCCACCGACGAGACGAACAGGTAGTGCTGGGTTCGATCCTTAAGAAATTCGGCAGCCGAGGCCACGACCGCAGGGTCGTTGGGCCACACATCTACGATGACATCGAAGTGGCGGTGCGACAGTGCAGTAAGGTCCTGATCGTTCGTGTCCGCACTGCGGAAGCCTCTCAGCTTTTCGAGATGCGGGAAGAGTTCTGGATTGGTCACGCCGCGATTGAAAAGAGTGACGGTGTGGCCATCGGCGACCAGCGCGTCGACCACAGCTGGCCCCAAGAAGAACGTTCCGCCCAGGACCAAGATCCGCTTCGGCGGGAGGCTCGCCCAGGCCAGACGTTGGGACGAGCACACCGATCCGGCCAGCAGCAGTGCGGAATTTTTCACAAAACTTCTGCGATCCACGGTTTCGTCCCTCCTGGCTGGAATAGACGCGCGGAAACGAGACAAGTTAGTCCCGGCAAGAGCGAGATCCGAGTCAATCAGATTTATTTTTGGCTATGCTCAGTCAGAAATTTCTGAGCAAACTCGGCGTTGACGTATTTAGGGTCGACCTCCAGTGCCTTTGCGTACATTGCTGTTGCTTGTGCGACGTCGCCGGATTTAAATAGCGCCTCCGCCAGACTATCGTAGGTGTTGGGAGATTTGGGAAAATCCTCTGTGTTCATGCGCAGCAACGCGATCGCGTCGGAATAGCGGTTTTGGCCCAGGAAGTTGTAACCTATTGCGTTGATACCCGCCTCTGACGCAAGCCTGGATTTTGGATTCGCTTCCCGCATCTTCCCGACCATCTGGTGAAACTTTTCGGGACCCTGAGATCGGAACAAATCGACAATTGCGGCGGTCGCCAGCGTTCGAAGCGGGTCGTGATCCGCGAGATACTGCTCGGCTGCGCCGGGATTGCTCGCCATATCGGACTCAACCTGCTGCAACTCGCGTTTGTAGGCGGCCGGGATTTGCTCCACGCGCTTACTCAGGTCTTCCTTCGAGAACCATTGGCCGCGGGACATGACGCCAGAAATGGTGCACGTGTTCGCAATATTCTTCAGCGGATTCTGCTCGAGCAATACTAGGTCCGCGCGCTTACCCGCTTCGATCGTGCCGAACTCGCTCGACTTCCGAAAATAACGCGCAGGAATTACTGTCGAGGCCTGCAGAACCTGATACGACGTCAGGCCATCGTTCACGAGTTCCTGCAGTTCGTCGTGAATGCCCGAACCGGCCATCGGTCCGACATCCGGAGCGTCGGTGCCGACCATCAGCGGCACGCCTGCGTCAAATAGCGTCTTCACGAGTTTTCTTTGGAACGTCAGCGCGGCGCGCATACGCTCGGACTGCTTCGCTGATGTGGTGTTCTTGAATCTGTTGGCGGCAGGTTCGAATTGCTCGAGCGACCACGGAGACAGGTATCGCAGGGTTGGATTTTTTAGAAAGCCATCGAGATCCGTGGCCTGCTGTACCGTCGTCGCATATGTGGACAGGGTAGGAATGACGTAAATGCCCGCACTGGCAACCTCTTTGGCGACAACTGCCATCTTTGCTTCATCCAGAACCACGTGGTCGTTGTTGTCGTCGTGCTGCGGGTTGAAGTACGTGTAGAGGAATTCGTCGAGATGGGCGATGGACTGTCCGGATTGAATCGCGAGGTCAAAGCCGGGTTCCCGCGCGACGTGGCCCATGAGCAGGAGATTGCGGCGCTTTGCTTCTGCGATAAGCGCCGGGTATTCCTCCTTAGAGACGTGATTGAAGACTTTAAGGGCGTCATAGCCGGCATCGGCCTGCTCGTCGACCAGGCGCACGGCTTCCTCGGAGCTGTGGCGTCGGTCGACGATGGGGCCAGCTGTGAAAATCGTCGGCCCCAGGATGTCTCCGCTTGCTACCTGCTTTCGCCACAGGAGGTGCGCGGGGCGCCCGTCGAGGTTAAAGACCGTGGTGACGCCATTCGCGAGATAGAGCGAAAATTCGATGGTCGAGTAGAGGTGGACGTGTGCGTCGGTGAGGCCCGGGATTAGATACTTGCCGGTGGCGTCGATTTTCTTGGCACCAGCGGGAACCTTGACGGTCGAGGATGGGCCGATCTGCGCGATTTTCCCGTTAGTGATCACGACTGTCTGGTCGTCGAGGATGCGCTCGCGATCCATCGGGATCACGTGGGCGTGGAGGAAGGCGGTGGATTGCTGGGCTGGGGCAACAATCGAGATCGCCAAGATTGCCAGTAACAAGAGACTGCGCAGGAATCGAGGAGTCATCTTTGCTTTAGACGGTGGGATCACCGGAAAAGAGAGCGAAGGCGAGGCACCCTCGCGAGTGCCAACGGGACCCTTCGCCTTCGTTCAGGGCTGCCGCCCTAAAGAACAAAAGCCAGGCTTTCGCCCGGCCCGACGGGCGGGGGCGCCCGTCGCTCCATTGTTTCTTACTTAGTTGATGTCGAACTGCTCTTCGTGCAGCGTGCCGTCGGATTTCACGATGATCGTGCGCTTCGTAAGTTCCTCCATCTCGGTCAGCCAGCGGCCGTTCTGTGCCTTCAAGGCCTTGCCGACTTCCGGGTTGACCCGCAGCAGGATGTCCTGACGCTCCATCTGTTTGGCCATTTTCCGCATTTCGACGTAGATCTCGTTGCAGACCGTGGTCACCGACTTGATGAAGCCCGTGGCCTCGCAATGCGGGCAGGGCGAACCGATGGTGCGCTCCAGCGACTGCTTCACGCGCTTACGGGTGATGGCCACCAGTCCGAAATCGTTGAACTGGAGAACCTTCGATGGCGCCCGGTCGTTGCGCAGTTCTTCTTCCAGCGCCTGCATGACCTTCTGACGGTTGCGCCGCTCATCCATGTCGATGAAGTCGATCACAATGATGCCGCCCAGGTCGCGCAGCCGAATCTGACGGACAATCTCCTTGATCGCGTCCACGTTGGTCTTGACGATCGTGTCTTCGAGCCGCGCGGTCTTGCCCACATACTTGCCGGTGTTGATGTCGATCGCTACCAGCGCCTCGGTCTGGTTGATGACGATATAGCCACCACTCTTCAGCCAGACTTTCGATTTGAGCGCCTTGTCGACTTCTTCCTTCAGGCCGAACTGCTCGAACAGAGGCGTGTCCTTCGTATAGAGCTTCACGCGCCGTACCAGCGCGGGCTGGAAGCGATTCGCGAAGCGCAGAATGCGCTCGTACTCCGTCTCGGTATCGACCCAGATAGCTGAGAAGTCAGACGTAACCTGGTCGCGCAGCACGCGCTCGACCACGTTCAGATCGTGGTAAATGAGCGCCGGGGCCTTCCCCTCATCAGAGCGCGTCTTGATCTCATGCCACAGGTTCTTCAGGAAGCGGATGTCGGCGCGAAGGTCTTCTTCGGATGCGCCTGCAGCCGCCGTACGCACAATGAAGCCACCCTGCCCGTTTTCGCGCTCGCTGATGATGATGCGCTTCAGGCGCTGCCGTTCTTCATCAGAAGAAATCTTCCGAGAGACGCCCGTGTGATTCACCGTCGGCATGTAGACCAGAAAGCGCCCGGGGAGCGCGATGTGGCTGGTGATACGCGCGCCCTTCTTCCCGATCGGCTCCTTCGCGATCTGGATCAGGACTTCCTGCCCTTCCTTGAGCAGATCACTGATCAAGGGCACCGGGGAATTCTGCCGCCGGGGAGAATTGCTGCCGCCCGAGCGAAAACGGCGTCCACCGCGGCGCCCGCGGCGACGGTCAAATGCGGGACGCTGTGCCCGCTGCGTGTATGCGGCGGTTCCGGCGGGCGCCCGAACCTCCGCGCGCGTTTCAACATCGCCATTTCCATGAGCCTCGGCATCCAGCAGGGCTTCCGCCTCGGCCTGGGCATCTTCGATTTCCGCGTCAGCGCTATCTTCTTCGCCTTCCGCTTCAGCTTCGCCCTCGCCGGCAAAAATCTCGGCCGCCGCGGAGAGCGCCGTCTCTTCGACACTTTGCTCACCGCTTGCGTCACCGCTCTCGGCCGCGGCGTGCAAAGGAGGTTCGCCGGTAGCGGCGATTTCCAAAGTGCGCGGTGTTTGGTAGTCGGCGGCGGCGCTGGTCTCCTCTTCCATCTCGTCGAAAACCGCGTCTTCCTCAAGATCTTCTACGTAGTGCGTGATGTCGGCTTCTTCCTCTTCGATCACTTGTTCTTCCACCGATCCCATCGGGCTGTCGTAAGGAGCAGACGGGATCCCCGGCTCCACCACGCCCGAAGCCGCGGCAAACGCTTCCGGCTCATCCATGTCGTGCGCGGTGACTTCTTCGACGATGTCCTCGTGTTCCATAGCGGGTTCGCTGGCAAAGGCCGCCGTCAGGTTCATGCGGTCCTGCAGCGCATGCTCCCGCTCCCACTCCTGGTGAACGGCTTCGTCTTGATGTTCGATGTCGCCGTGCTGCTCATGCAGCGGCTCGGTCAGGCCAGTCGCAAACAGCGGCTCATCCTCGGGAAAATTGTTTGCCACCCCGGTGGGCACGACCGCTGGAGGAACGGACTCGCGAACAATACTGGCAGCCGCAATCTGTCCCGGCCGGCCGCGATATTTGGAGATCGACTCGCCCGGCAGGATCATCGGCTGGTATCCCGGGGGCGGACCGTACTCAGAATCCCGCGAGCGAGACCGGCTCTGGCTGAAACTAACAGAAGGCGCCTCGCCCGCATCGGAGCGGTTGACGCGGTCCGGGCGGTCATTGCGGTCGGAACGGTCTGTACGTTCGGAGCGCTCCGGGCGCTCCTCGTCGCGGCGCCCGCGACGCCGGCGGCGCCCACGAAAACCTCCGCGCTCACGGGATTGGCTCTCGCGGGGTTGCCCGTCGCTGTTGCCGGGCTCAGGAGCAGATATGGTGGCAGTGGACTGCTCCTCCTCAAAAGGTTCCGACTCGATCACGTAGGAAGCATTTTCGGTCGCGGCTGACGGCACAAATTCGGGGCGCGGGGTCTGCGACCGCGCTTCCTGCTGCGGACGGCTCTCTTGCAGCGGGGGACGGTTGGTAGGCACGACGTCGGTCAGGTCGTCGTCCTGCTCCTCTAGGTCCATGAAATCGGAAACGTAAAGGAAGGCGTCGCGCTCCAGGCCAATGTCGACGAAGGCCGACTGCATGCCAGGAAGCACGCGGGTGACACGGCCTTTGTAGATGGATCCCGCTAAGGTGTATTCGTTTTCGCGTTCGAGGTAGATTTCGGCGAGTTGGTCATCCTCCACCAGGCCCACTTTGGTTTCGTGGGGCGTTGAGGTGACAAAGAGTTCCTTGTTCATTCGTACTCCGGGTTCTGCGGACTTCTAGGGCCGCAGAGTCACCGGGGCAGAGCGAGATAGAGCAGGGGAGGATCGAGCGTCGCGATGGGTACCGAGTCCACGCAGAGGTGGACGAGCCTTCTGGAAAGCACTCCAGAAGCGAATCCTCAGCGAAAGCTTGGGAATCTTTTGCACTTATCGCAATTGTGTGCGCCGTTCCGGGGTTGTGGCCGCTCTCTCCTCAGTGGGGAGGGGGCCGTTTCCCGCCCGGCAGCGCGGGCTTCAATCCTGCCCGGCCTTCACTTTCTCCTGGCCGGTGAGTGCCCTCTTTACGCGAGGGCGATCGTAATCTCGTTTATACCGCGCCTAAGCACGGGTTCTGCAATCCTGCCGCGGGGCCCATCCTGAGTCAGTTCACGAAACGGCGCATGCGGACATTCATGACCATGCCTAGCGCTAAAAACATAAACAGGACAGAGGACCCGCCGTAACTCATCAGTGGTAAAGGTATTCCGGTGACCGGCATAAAGCCAACCACCATGCCGACGTTGACCAGGATGTGAAAGCTAAGCACAGCCACCACACCCATCACCACGAACGTTCCAGCGCGGTCGGGCGCTGTCTGAGCGTTCTGCGTCAACCGCATCAGCACAATGAAGTATAGCAGGAGCACCCCCAAAGCTCCTACGAAGCCATGTTCCTCGGCAAACGCGGCGAAAATGAAGTCCGTTTGCGGCACGGGCAGATAGGAAAGATGGGTCTGGGTTCCCGTGCCTCCCCAGATTCCGCCGGAACCTACAGCAATTTTCGATTGGATGACCTGGTAACCGGAGCCCTGCTTATCCGCTTCTGGTTCCATGAAGCTGATAAGACGGTCTTTCTGATAAGGCTTCAGTTTGTGCCAGGCCAAGGGCATGATAAGGCCGGCAAGAAGCAAGACAATCAGCGCCTGCTTGGCGCGTACACCTCCCAGAAAAAGTCCCATCAGGGCGATCGGCATGTAGGTCAATGAGGTACCGAGGTCGGGCTGCGCCAGCACCATCAGCATCGGGATGCCTACGATCGCCCCCGCCTTTACGAAGTCGGACCAGGACAAGTCACGGTGATGCATGTCGGCGAAGTACTTCGCTACCGCCAGAATGAGTATCAGCTTGACCCACTCTGACGGCTGGAAGTGTTGGCCACCCGGCATTTTGATCCAGCGCCGCGCGCCCAGATATTTTTGGCCGAAGATCATGACCGACATCAGCGAGGCGATGGCCGCGATGTACATCCAGTGAACTTTATCGAGCAGGGCCTGGTAATTGAGCAAGCTGACCAGAAACATGCCGATCAGTCCGCCACCGATCCAGTAAATCTGCCGGATATGCGAACCCGCAAATTTAGTGTGCGCCGTGGCACTCTGAATCTCAAAAACACCGATGGTGCAGATCATGAGAACGAAGATCAGCAGCAGCCAGTCGAAATCGCGGTATGAGACGTATCTGGACATTAGTCGTTAATCATCGGTCGCTAACTATCGGCCAAATTCATTGCAGCCCCGGGGCGGCCGCGGCCAGCGGTGGCTTTTTCTTTGAGGCTGCCACCAGGAAATGTCCGGCACCGAGACCGCCGTTCTTATTTCCACCCTCATCAGGCTCGGTCCACAAGGCTCCAACGTCGACCCTATTACCGTCTTTCGCCATCTTCGTGGGCTGGCGGTTCTGCTTGTCGACATACGCCTTGATGACCTGGGTTGCTAGACGGGCTGCTAATTTCCCGTGCTCGCCACCTTCGAACAACACACAGACGACGATTTCCGGATTGCGGCGCGGAGTGAATCCGACGAACCACCCGTTTTGCGCGAATTCGTCATCGTTGGCGTGCTTGGCGCGCAGAGCCAGCGAAACTATCTGCGCAGAGCCCGTCTTGCCGGCAATATCGATACCAGGGATGTGCGCCGAGGGGGCTGTGCCTTCGGGAAGCAGAACGCGCGCCATCGCATCGGTAATGGTCGTGTAACCAGTAGTGTCGATGGGAATCGACTTCACTTGCGTATAGCGCTGCACATCGACCACGCCCGGCGGGAGTTCGGTTGGATTCACCACGTGCGGCACAACCAAGCGGCCGTCCATCGAAATGGCTGAGATAGCGCGCATCAGTTGAACTGGAGTGGTGGCGATGGCACCTTGCCCGATCCCGACCGAGATCGTTTCGCCCGCGAACCATTTCTGCTTGAAGTTGCGGATTTTCCATTCTTCCGATGGCATCACGCCGCTCACTTCGTTAGGCAGGTCGATGCCGGTTTTCTGACCGAGGCCGAGCGCGGTGGCGTACTTTGCAATGCGATCGATGCCCAATTTCTCGGCGAGCGTGTAGAAGAAGACGTCGCAGGATTGATAGATGGCCTTGGTGAAATCGACTGGGCCATGCCCCCCCTTGACCCAGCAGCCGAACCGACGACCGTAGAAGGTCGCGCCGCCGCTGCAATGCACGTTCAGCGTCTGTGCGATGTTTTCCTGCCAACCGGCGACCGACATAATAATTTTAAACGTAGAGCCCGGAGCGAGCTGTGCCTGGATAGCTTTGTTCAGCAGCGGCTTGTCCGGATCGTTCACCAGGCGGTTCCATTCATCGCGGGAGACGCGGATGGCGAAGTCGTTGGGATCGAAAGTCGGGCGACTGACCATGGCCAGGATCTCGCCATTGCGCGGATCCATCGCCACCATGGCGCCGTTCTTTCCAGCCAGCGCTTCCTCGGCCGCAATCTGCAAGTCAATGTCGATCGTCAATTTGAGTTGCTTACCCGGGACGGCTGGCGTTTCATCGAGCCGGCCCATTTCCTTGCCGCGGCTATCGACCAGGGCGCGGCGTGAACCGTTCTGCCCCATCAGAATCTGGTTGTACTGCTTTTCTACGCCCGAAACTCCGACCACGTCGCCCGGATTGTAGAACTCAAATTGCGGCTGGTTGAGCATGGTCTCGGTGACCTCGCCCACGTAGCCGACCAGGTGCGCCATGAACCCGTTCCGCGGGTACAGGCGGCGGTGCGCCATGATGGTGTCCAGTTCGGGCAGCTCGTTCTTGTGCGCCTCGATGAAAGCGAGTTCGTCGGGCGTAATGTCGTCTTTCAGAAAGATGGGCTGATACTGCGGCATCGAGATGAATTTGCGGATGCGGTCGCGAACTTCCTTGGCATCCAGATGCAGGCCTTGCGCGATTACTTCCGCATCGGCATTCAAGTCGCGGGTGGAATCACGCAGAAGGAGCGCCGAGTACGAGGGGTAGTTATCAACGATGATGCGGCCTTGCCGGTCAAGAATTTTGCCGCGCGGGGCGAGAATCGGCACGTTCCGAATGCGGTTCTTCTCGGCCAGTTGCGCATAGAAGTCGCTCTGCATGACCTGCAGCCGCCACAGCCCGTAGGCGAGGATCATGAAGACGATGAGTATGATGTACTGCACCGCCGTCAAACGGATTGACGATACTTTTTCGTCGCGACCGAACATCAGTTCTCAGTTCTCAGTTGCCAGTTCTCAGAACCAGCGTTCTCCGGGCTCCCCCTGAGAACTGGGAACAGAGAACTGACAACTGTTTTTATTCACGTTCTTTGCTTGAAGCGGTCCAGCGCAAAGAACAAGAACACTCCCACAATGGCGTTCACGAATGCCGACCATAGTTCGTGAGGCCAATTCCATTGCACGCTCAGGTTCACCAGGCCGCGGGCCACCATGAAATAGATGACTTTGTGAGTCACGCAGAACACCAGCGTCACCAGCAGCCGCGCGCCGGCGTTTTCGACATCCAGCTTCACTCCCAGTGATGATGCGGCATAACCCACGATCGTTTTTGCGATGCCGTTGATGCCGATTGGCAGATGAGTCAGTGCGTCCTGAAAAACGCCAATCGCGCCGCCCGTCAGCAAACCCGAAATCGGATTGCGCCGCGAGATCGCGAAAAAGATCGTGACCAGCAGCGGCAAATCGAGCATGGCAAATGCCGGGAACTGCTGCGGCAACCAGGCCTGCAGAAAAAGCGCGGTCGCGGGCACCCCCAGCGTGATCAGCCAGTTAAATCGGTATACCTCAACCTGTTCCCCGGATGTGTAAGTAATGGGCACGTTATTGGGGTCCGTCCTGGCGCGGGGGCTGAGTCGCGGTTGCTGGAGGAGATGCGGGTTTAACTTTGGGCACGGCCGTATCCGTGGGATCCGCCACCTTTACCGTCGGCGGAGCCGGGACATGCGTGATGGCCGGCTTCAGAGCCGTGGTCGGCGTGGCGCCCGCACTCTTCGGCGCAACCACCGTAATCGAACTCGAACCAGGATTCGCAGCCGCCGGAGAGGCCTCGGCGCGTGGCGGAGAAACAGTACCCGTGGGTTTCCCGGCCGCCGGTGGGGCCGGATTTGCAGCCTCATTCCGGACCGCACCTTCATTGGGCTTCGCCGCTTCCGCCGGTGCCTTATCTGGAACCGACGGCAGCCGTTGCGCCAGAATATCTGCCGCGCGAACCGTTCCGGTCTGGAGTTGGGTGGGCTCCTGCTCCACCAGTTTGGTCACGACCAGCACTTCTTCGAGTTTGCTGAGATTCGCGGCGGGCTTCACCCGGATCGCCAGAAACAAATCCGAGCCATTTCCCACCTTTGTCACAATACCCACCGGCAGCCCTTTGGGGAAAATGCGATCGCCGCCACTGGTGCGCACTTCTTCTCCGGGTTGGACCGTGTTGTCGGTCATGATGTGTTCCAGCACGACTTCGCCGCCGGGAGTACCGCGCACGATGCCCTGCAGGCGGGATTTTTCGAGGATGCCCCCAACCCCGCTCGACTGGTCATCAATCAGCAAAACCTGCGCCGTGGACCCAAAAACTTTGAAGACCTTGCCGACGATGCCATCGACCGTGATGACCGCCATGTCGGGCTTGAGGCCGTCGTGGCTCCCTTTATCGATATAGACGATACGAGACTGCTCGGTTCCACCCGAGCCAATGACCTGCGCGGGCAGAGTCTGCGAGATGAATTGCTCCTTGAAGGCCAGCAGCGCCTGCAGCCGCCGCGCCTGGGCCGCGTCTTCATTCAGCCGAACTTGTTCCAGGCGAAGCTTTTCGATTTGTGCTTTGAGTTCGCGGTTCTCCGCGCGCACACCGCGCAGATAAAAATAGTTGTGCCAGAGATTGCCGCTGCCGTCGTGAACCCAGTTGAGAATTTTTTCAAAGGGAGTGACGCTGTTCACGGTCCAGATACGAATCAGGCGGGTGGATTCGGTGTCGGTGGTGCGCTTCACCTGAACAGCAAGTCCCAGCACCTGCGCGAACAGCACTCCTACCAGGACAATCAGGTTCTTGTAACGGCCGAGAACGGATTCCATAACACCAGTTTCAAGTTTCCAGTTTCAGGTTTCGAGTTTCCAGAATGGAATACTCAGCCTTGGTCGAGTCGTTCGGGCCGTAACGGGCTGCACCGCACACCAGAAACTTGAAACCCGAAACTCGAAACCCTTATTCAATCGAAATCTTGCGCAACAGCTTGAAGTCGCTGAGCATCTTGCCCGTACCCAGCACCACGCTGCACAGCGGATCGTCGGCGATCGAAACCGGCAACCCGGTTTCTTCGCGGATGCGCTTGTCCAGATTCTTCAGCAACGCGCCGCCGCCCGTCAGCACGATACCGCGATCGCTGATGTCGGCAGAAAGCTCAGGAGGGGTGCGCTCAAGCGCCACGCGCACCGCGTTCATGATGGTCGAAACGCATTCGCTCAACGCTTCGCGAATTTCGCTGTCGTCCACTGTAATGGTCTTGGGCACGCCTTCAATCAGGTTACGCCCTTTGATTTCCATGGTCAGCGGTTTATCGAGGGGATAGGCGCTGCCGATTTCAATCTTGATCTGCTCGGCGGTACGCTCGCCGATCAGCAGGTTATATTTCCGTTTCAGATAATTCATGATGGCTTCGTCCATCTGGTTGCCGGCCATGCGCACGGAACGCGAGTAGACGATGCCGCTCAGAGAAATGACCGCGATGTCGGTGGTGCCGCCGCCGATGTCGACCACCATATTGCCGCTAGGTTCGGTGATGGGCAGTCCAGCGCCGATCGCCGCCACCATCGCTTGTTCCACCAGATAAACCTCGCTGGCCTTCGCGCGATACGCGGAGTCCATAACCGCGCGCTTTTCCACCTGCGTGATTTCCGAAGGCACGCCGATCACGATGCGCGGGTGCACCAGCATCTTGCGGTTGTGCGCTTTCTGGATGAAGTAGTTCAACATCTTCTCGGTAACCTTGAAGTCGGCGATCACGCCATCCTTCATCGGCTTGATGGCGACGATGTTGCCGGGCGTGCGGCCCAGCATTTCCTTCGCTTCCTTGCCGACGGCCTCGACCTCCGCCGTGTTCTTGTTGATGGCGACGATCGAAGGCTCGTTGACGACGATGCCTTTGCCGCGCGCGTAAACGAGTGTGTTGGCGGTCCCGAGGTCGATGGCCAGATCACTGGAAAAGATGCTGAACAACGACCGGAGATTGTGAAAGCGCCCTGCGCTGGAATGGAATCCGTTGGATGACATACGGTTAACTTCTCTCTCACTCAAGTCGGACGACTGCCCGTCCGTTGCTATGCTTCACACTTCCGGTTAGGGGGTTACTTGTTCATTCTATGGGATATTCCCATTCCCTGCCGGACACGAAAGGTCTTGAACCCCGGTAAATCCCCCGTGCCAGACCTACTGAATGACGACCTTCTCCTGCTTGGTATTCACTCCACCCTTGGAATTCTGCGCTGTCACCGTGATAGTGCTCTCTCCGGCCGGCAAGGGGGGAGTGAAATAGTGAAAACTGCCATCGTTGGTCACCATCAAGACCTCGCGTCCATTGACCATGACGCGTGCCCCGGTTTCGGTCTTGCCGGTCACCTCAATGACATGGCCATGCTGGCTCAGTTCGATCTCGAGGTCGATGGCCACCCCGTCCTTCCCCTTGGGCAGGATCGTGAAACGGCTCTTTTCGCTCTCCATCGATAACTTGCCGCTGGCGTCCAGCGATTGCACCATCCAGTAATAGGCCCCTGGCCCCAGCCCCGTAACGGTAACGTCTGCCGCGTTCACCGGCCGGTCCACGATGGTGGAAGAGAAATACGGGTTGCGAGAGATGCGCAGCCTGTAACCAGCCGCGGTCGTCATCGCCGTCCAGGTAAACTGCACATCCTTGGTCTGGGCACCACCGCTTAGGAATAACGGAATCATGTTGGCCGGGGAAATCGGCGTGGGCGGCCCGATCTCCTTTATCTTCGCCATCTTCGCGGACTTCGCTTTGAAGCTGGCTCGCTCGTAATCGAGCAGGTGAACGGTTTCGCCGTTGCGTGACACCTCGCCGCTGCCCTTCTTGACCAGGACTTCGTGCTGATCATTCTTGGGATCGTTATGCACCATGGCAGCGCTCTCAGGACCGATCGAGACGTTCGCTCCAGCGACGCTAACCTGTGACTTGGAACCCTGGCTGTAGGCCGCCGTGGAAAGGTCCACCGTTCCAGTGGTCACCGCGACCTTAACTTGCGTCTGCTGCTGTTCGTTGGCCGAGTTCTCCTCGATTACGATCAGGGAGTCCTGCTTGACCGTGTAGTTGGTCCCATCGTTGAAAACGACCTTCGCCATGCCCTCGGATCCGGTCTGCACCACGTCGCCTTTTTCCAGCGGGATGTTGTAGTCCGCGTTAATCCAGGTGCTGCTGCTCGACTTCTTGATCTTCACGGTGCCCTCAAGCGCGGTGAAGCGGGCCTGCTTTTCGGTTCCGGAGGACGATTTGTCGGGCGGGGGCGCCATCCCGGCGATCCGCTCGAGCAGGCTGGTCGTCATATTGCCGGCCGCCTTCACCGTGTTGTCGGTGAACTGCGGGAAGGCGAAGTGCATCGCCACCCCGAAGACGAGAGCCACCGCGAGCATGATCAGCAACACGCTGCGGTAGGTAACCGTCTTCCAGGCTACGTAAACGCCCGGCTTGCGCTTTGACGACCCGGAGGCCAAATAAACCCAGCCAAACCTAGAGAATATGGGGTAATTCCAACACTACCACAAGCGTTCCGCGGCTAAAACGGGGTAACGAGGTGGGTTCAGGTCCGTTAGAACATGTCCGATCGTGCAAACGGACCCGCCCCGTTACTGTGCGTCGAGTGGGTCGCCGGTTTTGTGTTCCCGAATCTGGAAAATGAGGAAGTCGTGGATGGCTTGCACGGCTTGGGGTGAGCCGCTGGAGACGACGATTCGCCCGCCGCTGTCCGTTTCCTTGAACTGGTAGGTGATGTCGCCCGCAAGCCTCTTCATGATTGGCACCCCGGGCGGGACCTGATCATGCACAAACATTGGAATGTCGAAGTCACCTACGGAAAAGCTGTGCGCGACGTGCGTCAAGTGCATGCGGATCTGATCGCGGGTAGCCGCATCCTTTGCGTCGTTGACCGAAACAGCAATCACCCCTCCGTCCCGTGTCAAAAGAAAGTGATGAGTCGTCTTGATCTGGGAAAATCCCATCCCTTTTCCTCCCCGCCCCATCATGGCCTCGTGATCGTGGGAGGCGTCACGGCCAGTACTGTGCTGACAATGTGGCGCGGAGGGTTCAGGCGATTGCCCGTGCATGGTCGGCGAAATGGAGAACATCGTTGCAGAAAGCTCGAGAATAACAATAACGAGGAGGCGCGAAGTCATCGACGAATCTCCCGGGTGAGCGCGGCATAAAAGTGGCGCGGCAGAGTCGTCGATTCCCTGGACGGACTAGCCGCAAGTTTTTCCAGCAGGTTTGCTCGCTCATTTTTCGAGGTGTGTTCCAGTAGTCCATCCCATTTCTCAAGCACCGCGCGAAGCTGATCGCGCAGATCATTCATTTGCTGGATCTGATGTTCGAGCCCGAGCAGTTTGCAGGCTGCCAGATCGCGAACCTTGCGGCAGGGCGTCCCACCTGCATTCCGGATCTTCAAAATGGCGGCAAGTTCGTCGAGCGTGAACCCGATCGAGACCGCAGCGCGAATCAGACGCACTCTTGCGACGGATTCAGGGGAATAGCATCGATATCCGTTAGTGGAGCGTAGCGGCGGCAGCAAGAGGCCTTTCCGCTCGTAGAGGCGCAAAGTATCCGGGCTCACCCCGACCAGCCGGGCAAGAGTGCCGGAACGAAGATACGAGGATGTGTTCGGTTTCACGCGCCAAGTTTAGACCCCGGAGCACTCTCCAGGGTCAACAGGAATTTTCCGCGCCCTGAAAGAAAAAGGGAAATTGCCCCGTTCTGCGAGCACAGCTCTAACTTGCCGATCCCGAACCCCCGCCTGTAGCATGGATTGTTTGGCTTATTGATGAGGAGGCTTTATGGCGACCGATACCGTGACCACCCCGGCCGAGATGGCCAACGGCACCACCAAGGTTTTCAAGAATTTCATCGACGGCGAGTGGGTAGCGTCCTCGACCGGAGAGACTTTCGAAGACCGCAATCCCGCCGATACCCGCGAAGTCGTCGCGATTTTCCAGAAGTCGGGTAAAGCAGACGTCGATGCAGCCGTAGATGCCGCAAAGCGCGCTTTCGAGCGCTGGCGCCTGGTGCCCGCACCGCGCCGCGCGGAAATTATATTTCTGGCCGCAGAGATGCTGGCGGAGCGCAAGGAAGAATATTCCCGCGACATGACGCGCGAGATGGGCAAGGTCATTAAAGAGACCCGCGGCGATACGCAGGAAGCCATTGACACCGCCTATTACATGGCGGGCGAAGGCCGCCGCCTGTTCGGGCCGACCACTCCTTCGGAACTGCCCAACAAATTCGCCATGGCCATCCGGCAACCGGTGGGCGTTTGCGGGATGATCACCCCTTGGAACTTCCCGATGGCGATTCCGTCGTGGAAGCTGCTGCCGGCCCTGGTCTGCGGCAACACTTGCGTCATTAAGCCCGCGCAGGACACGCCGCTCTCGACCTTCAACCTCGTGCGGACGTTGGTCGATGCGGGCGTCCCGAAGGGCGTGATCAATGTCGTCTCGGGATTCGGATCGAGCGTGGGCGGGCCGCTGACCGAGCATCCGGATGTGCGGGCGATCTCGCTCACTGGCTCGACCGCCGTCGGGCGCACCGTGGGAACCACGGCCGCGAAGAGCTTCAAGCATTGCTCGCTGGAACTGGGCGGGAAGAATCCGATGATCGTGCTCGACGACGCGAATCTTGAACTCGCGATCGAAGGCGGACTGTGGGGCGCATTCGGGACCACTGGACAGCGCTGCACGGCCACCAGCCGCATCATCGTGCAGAAGGGTGTCTACCGGGAATTCGTGGATCGCTATGTTGCGCGCGCCAAGGCTCTCAAGGTCGGCAACGGTCTGGATGAGTCGGTCGACATGGGCCCCGCCGTCAATGAAGCGCAGCTCAAGACCGATCTGAGCTATGTCGACATCGGCAAAGAGGAAGGCGCGAAGCTGGCGTGTGGTGGCAATCGGCTCGAGAAAGGCGCATACCAGTATGGCTTCTTCATGGAGCCGACCGTGTTTATCGACGTCGACCGCAAAATGCGGATCGCGCAGGAAGAAATCTTCGGGCCGGTGGTTTCGATCATCCCGTGCGACGGATTGGAAGACGCCATCGACATTGCGAATGGCATCGAGTACGGATTGTCTTCGGCGCTCTACACCAAGGACGTCAACAAGGCCTTCACCGCGATGCGCGATCTGTATGCCGGAATCACTTACATCAACGCGCCGACCATCGGCGCCGAAGTGCACCTGCCGTTTGGCGGGACCAAGGCCACCGGGAACGGCCACCGCGAGGGCGGCATCGGCGCCATCGACTTCTACACCGAGTGGAAGTCGGTGTATATCGATTACTCGGACAAGTTGCAGAAGGCGCAAATCGACCGGCCGGACTAGAAGTCGCCAGCTCGGCCGTTGGTCGTTGCCTAAGACTTCGTGCCGGCTGGATTTTCTCTGCGGCCTGTTTCTGCGTACTCTGCGTTTAAAGGCTTTTTAGGGCTTTGTCTTGACGTTCGCGTTCGTAGCGAAAAAGCTAAAAACGCTAAGGCGCAGAGAAATGCCACAGAGGTCGCAGAGAATGTTTGGTTTTGCTTTGCGGTAGTGCTTCGAGTCCTTTGCAGTTAAGCTTTGTAAGTCGGGTTCTCCGGAGTTGAAATGCCAGCCACTCAGTCCCGTGAAGTAGCCGCCGCCCAACGATTAGACAATGTCCGTTACGCCATTCGCGACCTGGCATGCGTGGCCGATGAAGTCGCGAAAAAGGGCCACAAGATTCTTCCGCTCAACATCGGCGACCCCATCAACTTCGATTTCCAGACGCCCGCCCACCTGATCGAAGCCGTTTACAAAGCCATGAAGGACGGCAAGAACGGATACGCTCCCTCGCCCGGCATCAAGGAAGCCATTGATGCCATCCGCGGCGAGGCCGAGCGCAAGGGCATCACCAGCGTGCAGGATATTTTCGTGACGTCGGGTGTGAGCGAAACCGTCGACATCTGCCTGGCCGCCTTGCTCAATCCGGGCGACAACCTGCTGACGCCCAGCCCCGACTACCCGCTGTACTCTGCCGTGCTGGCGAAGCTTGGCATTGAACTCAACACCTACGCGTTGAACGAAGATGATGGCTGGCAACCGGATCTGATCGACGTGCACAAGAAGATCGGGCCACGCACCCGCGGGATTGTGCTCATCAATCCCAATAATCCCACGGGGGCAGTGTGCTCGCGCCGCATGCTCGAGGCGATTGCAGAACTTGCGCGCCGTAACAATCTGGTCATCTTCGCGGACGAGATTTATGACAAGCTCATCCTGGACGAAGATCCACACATCTCGCTGGCATCGGTTGCGCCCGATGTGCCCATCGTTACATTCGGCGGTCTATCGAAGAATTACCTCGCGCCCGGGTGGCGCATCGGCTGGGGCGTGGTCAGTGGCGACGCGGCCGCTGTCAAACCCTATGTCGAAGGCATTGGCCGCCTCCTGCGTTCGCGCCTGTGTGCCAATCATCCGGAGCAATACGCGATCAAAGCCGCGCTCGAAGGACCGCAGGACCATCTGAAAGAAGTCGCCGTCAAGCTGCGCTCGCGCCGCGACCTTACCATGAAGTGGTGCAACTCCACCAAGCGCGTCAGCTGCGTTGCCCCCAAGGGCGCGTTCTACGCCTTTCCGCGCCTCGATATTCCCGAAGGCGACGATGTTTTCGTGAAGGAATTGCTGGTGCAGAAGCACGTACTGGTCGTACACGGTTCTGGCTTCGGGCAGAAAGCAGGCACCAAGCACTTCCGCATTGTCTTCCTGCCGGATGAGCAGACCTTGACCACGGCCTACGCGGGGATCGCGGACTTCATGAAGGCGCGCTACAAATAAAGTGTTCCCGCCCTAAGTTGCTGGACACCCCATCGCCTACAAAAGTAGTCAAGGAGGAGGCAGTTGTTCGTACGTTCGCTTGCGCTCTGTTTCGCATTCGTGGTCACCGCCGCATTAGCGGCGACCGCACAAGGTCCCCCGCTGAACGGCACTCCGGAACAGTTGTTCGATGCCGGCATGAACGCGCTGTCGGGTTCGGCCGGCACGCGCAACGATCTGGCCGCCGTCGATTACTTCCGCCGTTCCGCGCAGAAAGGCTATGGTCCGGCGCAGGTCGTGCTCGGCTATTTGTACGACACGGGACAGATCGTGGTGAGAGACACATCCCAGGCGGCCGACTGGTACCGCAAGGCGGCCGATGCGGGTGACCCTTTGGCGCAGTGGCTTCTGGGACGGCTCTATGTCGCGGCTACCGGGTTGTCACGCAACTACGCCGCCGCACAGAAATGGCTGACGCTATCGGCCAAGCAGAGAAACCCCTTCGCCGCCTATCTGTTGGGCGGAATCCTGTCGGAGCGGGACTACACAAAAGCTCCGCATTGGTTTCAAGTAGCCGCCGAGCAAGGCCTCCCGCAGGCCCAATATGCCTACGGGTGGACTTTGAAAGAAGGCCGTGGGATCGAGCAGGACCGAGTGAAGGCTTATACGTGGTTTCTGCTCGCGATGGAGGGAGGATACCCAGCTGCGCTAAGCGACCTCGGGCTGCTCGAGGGTGTCCTGTCGAGAGACCAGATCGATCAGGCCAAGACGGACGCGCGCAAGCTAGACGAGTCCGTCGGCCGCTCGGTCGCAGCTCATGGGTGTACAGGGTGGGATGGAGAGTTCAGCGAGATACCCGCACCCGCCGCCACCCAAAATTCAGAAATTCTGCCGTTAGTTGGCACTGACAGCGACGGCGCCTCAGTGCGCGTGCACATTGCCGAAAGTGGCCAGCCTCCGTTTTTGCAGGTCCGTGACATCCACATGTTCCGCTTCGAGTTCGGCTTCTTCTTCTGCCCATTCCTCCGCTTCGCGGCCGGCTAGCTTTTTCATTAGTCCCGACGCGCACGCGGTGCAGCAGAAGCCTTTAATGTAGTGACGATTGCCATCCTGCTGCTCGATGCAATACTCGTAGGTGAAGGCCGGCGGCTGCGCAATGCAAAGACTGCAAGCCTCCGGAGCGTTGACGTAAAGGGGATCAAAAGTTGCGAAGAAGAGGCTGTCGTTCATAAGCCACCTCGCAAGAAAATGGACTGCCTACTTTTTCTCACACTTTGGGTGAATTGCGCTGTGAGCCGGGTCACGAGACCGCGTCCGGAAAATAATCTCTTCCCTTTTCTGCAAGAGATCCGGATTCCCCAGACGTAGGCTCTGCCAGAACCCAGAGCCTACACACAGCATAACCCTTTGGCCTTTCCAGCAAAATCTGTTTTACACTCAACCCTGAGGGAATTCTGGGGCAGGTCGTTTGATTGATATCCACAGTCATATTCTTCCGGAAGTAGACGACGGGCCCAAGTCATGGGAAGTGTCGGTCGAGATGTGCCGCATGGCTGCGGCCGATGGCGTCACGCATATGGTCGCGACCCCGCACTCCAATGACCGCTATCACTACGACCACGAATACCTGACCAGTTGCGTGCAGCGCCTCCAGGGGATGGTCGGCGAAACGCCGCGCCTCAGCCTAGGCTGCGACTTTCATCTTTCCTACGACAACCTGCAAAGCGTGCTGGCGGACCCGGCGCGCTATACCGTGGCGGGCGGAAACTATCTGCTGGTTGAGCTGAGCGACTACAGCATCCCAACCCAGATCGGGGATTGTTTTCTACGTCTGGGTGATCGCGGCGTAACCGCCGTGATCACTCACCCGGAGCGCAACGCGATTCTCCGCCAAAGCCCGCAACGTGTGATTGAGTTTGTCGAGTTTGGCTGCGCCGTCCAGGTTACGGCCAACGCGCTCACTGGCTTCTGGGGACAGCGCGTCGCGCGCGTAGCCACCTGGCTGCTTGAGCGCGAGGCTGTCCACGTCATCGCCTCGGATGCGCACGACGCGAAGCACCGAACGCCAATCCTCTCCAAGGCGCGCGCGACGGTCGCAGAGATTGCCGGCGAAGATATCGCCAACGCGTTGGTGGAGGGAAATCCCCGCGCCATTCTGAGCGCACAGCCGTTGCCTTACTCGCCCAAGCCTGCACTCAATTGCTAGCAGCATTGCCGACACCTGCCAGAGGGCAAAAATCCCCTAGCTCACGTGTAGCACGGGCGGGCGCGCCGCCCTGTAGCTCGCCACTGGACACACTTTACTATTAGCTAAGTCATTGAAAACCCGTTTGGCGTCGCGAGGGGCGGGAAATAGCCGTCCGATCATCTCCCAGAAGGCATGCTAGGAGCGCACAGGAGCCCAAGGATCGTGCTTGGTACCTCCAGGCACCCTTAGGGGCATCCGCAGCCCGGCGATTGTCCTGAAGGCCTTGTAACGCACTTTATTAACCCATAGCTAAGGAACAGCCCGGAACACGTGGAATGATTGGGACTCGCACATGCGTTCCGACGAACAGCTACGGCCGGGGTTGGCTGGCAGGAACCGCAGGCCCCTTCCCGGCAGGGGTGGACGAGGGAACCGCGGCAGCGCCCGGTGTGTCAGGAATGCTGGTCATGGCGCTTTCAGGATTCAGCAGATGATCGTGATTCGGACCCAGGCCCAGTTTGATCAGGGCGCGGGAATCAGGCACCGTTTTATTCTGCCAGCCGTTATCGGCCTGGAACTTGCGCAAGGCGGCCTCGGTCGAAGCGTCCCACTTGTCCGACGGCTCGCCTTTCAGATAACCCTTCTGGACCAGAGCTTGCTGAATCTGATGAGTTCGCTCGCCGTCAATCTTCTGCTGCCCGCGCTTTTTGGAATGCTTGCTCTTGCGCGAAGTCGACGTCTTCGTGCGCTTCGCCTTGGCTGATTTCGTACTGGAATGGCTGGTCGCGGACGATGACGCCGTCTTGCTGGCTGGCGTAGCCGTCGATGCGGTTGCCTGCGTGAAGGCGATCGAACACACCAGGATCGTAACGCTTGAAGCCACTGTGCTCTTCAGCCACGATCCCGCAAATCTCATTCGAAAGCCTCAATCGCCCAGCAAAGCAGGTTTTCCCACCCTCATCAGATGGGATGAGCCCTGCCCGCGAAGCGTTGTCAAGGAATATGCCGTTCGGTCCCGGCACTGGAAATCATCCCTGAATTGGGAGCCCAGTGCCAGTGACCGTCGGGCGATAATCAGGTTACGGAAGTGTACCTGCAATAAAGATCGTGCCGTCCTGTCGCCCCGCCCCTCTGGGCCGGACCAGGAAGACCACGTCCTGCCCGCTCTTCAACGTAGCTTCAATACGGGTGAAGTCCTCGGCTGAATTGACGGGCTGCTTGTTGATTTCGAGAATGACGTCGCCGCGATTCAAGCCGATGTCATCCGCGAACGAGCCGCCTTTGACGTCCTGGACAATCACGCCCTTCCCAGCGGGAACATCCAGGCGCTCGGCCAGATCGGCGGTCAGCGGACGCACGCTCAAACCGAGTTTGCTTTCCTTGGGCTGCTGTTCTTCATTGCCCTGCTGATCTTCGCCGAGGCGAGCCGCGAACAGCTTGGAGCGGTCCGCGATCGTGACGGTTGTTTCTTCTTTCTTGCTATTGCGCACGAAGCTGAGCTTCGCCTTTGAACCCGGCTTGCGTGCGGCAATGTCAGCGACAAGCTCATCGCCGTTCTTCACTTCCTTGCCGTCCACCGCGGTGATGGTGTCGCCAACCTTCAAGCCAGCCGTGTCGGCCGGGCTTCCGGGAACGACATTGGAAATCGTGACGCCCGACTGCACGCCGTAAACGCGAGCAATCGCGGGTACCGGCTGCGCTGCAAATTCCACACCGATGGAACCGCGCGTGACTTTATGCTCGGGCCCGATGATCTGGTTGTAGACCGAGACGACAGTGTTCGAAGGCATCGCGAAACCGACGCCCGCGTAGGCGTTCGTTTCGGTCAGAATCGCGGTGTTGATGCCGATGACTTCACCTGCCATGTTCACCAGGGGTCCGCCCGAGTTGCCGGGATTAATCGCGGCATCGGTCTGCACGAACGACTGGAACTGCCGGCCCGGAACGATGTTGCGCCCCTTGGCGGAAACGATGCCTGCCGTCACAGTAGCCTGAAGTCCGAACGGACTGCCGATGGCCAGCACCCAGTCACCGACCTGCATGCTGTCGGAGTTGCCGATTTTGGCGGTAGGAAATCCTTTGTCCGATTCGATTTTAATTACCGCCAGATCGGTTTCCTGATCGGAGCCAACCACTTTGGCGTCGTGCTGAACGCCCGGAGGATCATCCTGGAGACGAACGCGAATGCGATCCGCCTTCTCAATCACGTGACGATTGGTGATGATGTATCCCTTGGGATCGACCAGAACGCCCGACCCCAGCGAGCGCTCCTTGATGTCGCCGCCGGGACCACCACCGGGTCCGCCTTGGCCACCAAAGAAGCGATCAAAGAAATCGTCGAACGGGCTGCCGCCGCCGCCGCCCCCGCTGCCGTCATTATCTTCATCGCCCGGTCCCGGACGTACGCCACGGCGCTGCTTGTGCGGGTTCTTGATGGTCGATTCGGTATTGATGTTCACGACCGCCGGCTCCAACTGCTTCGCAATCTGCGAGAAGGCATTGGAAAGCTGTTGCGGCGCGGGCACAGTCAGTTGCTTGGCGTCGGCGGATTGCTGCCCTTCCTTGCCCTTTACTCCGTAGGAAACAACCGAGCCAATAAGAATGCCGACGGCGAGTGTGGCGAGAATACTGAGGGTGTAGAGCCAGCGTTTGGCCTTCAAATCCACCCAAAAAGCGCTTTCGCGCGATTCCATAATGTTTACTTCCTCCGCGAAACTTGAGACCCGCTAAATTATACCTGTTTGGCACATCCCGATAGATATGTAGCAGGTGATAAAGGCCTTACTGCTTAGACGCGGGTCGCAGGGAAAGCGTTTCATGGGGTCTACGAATTTCTTAGTTGTTTTCTTTCGACGCCTTCTGAGGCTGCCCGCGAGTCGCTGGCGAATCCCACAGAAGTGAGTACCATTTTCTTTCCGGCTCGACAACGGAAGCGGTGAAACGAAAGTTTCCCAAATCGAAGCACCAGCGGTACTTGCGCCGCCGGCAAGCGAACGCGTATATGGTGGAAACTGCGGGGACGTAGAAAAGGGGTTTTCTGCAAATGGCAACCACGGCAATGCCCAAGTCCAAAATCTCCGGCGGGTCCTTCCTGCTGGAAGAGCGCCAGACGTCAGAAGTCTTTACACCAGAAGATTTTACTGAGCAGCATCAGCTCATCGGCCAGACCACGGAAGAATTCGCAGTTAACGAGATTCTTCCCAACGTGGAGCGCATTGAGCATAAGGAATTTCAGGTCACACGCGATCTGCTGAAGAAGGCCGGCGAGCTGGGCCTGTCGGGTGTCGAAATCCCCGAGGCCTATGGCGGCCTTGAGATGGACAAGGTGACGGCCGCGGTCATCGCCGACCACATCGCCAAGTACGCGGGCTTCGCGACCACCTGGGGCGGGCACTCGGGCATCGGCACGCTGCCGATCGTTTACTTCGGCACTGAAGAACAAAAGAAAAAATATCTGCCTAAGCTCGCCTCGGGCGAAACGGTTGGCGCATATGCCCTGTCAGAGTCGACCTCTGGTTCGGACGCGATGAATTGTCGGGCGCGCGCCGAGCTCTCGAAAGATGGCAAGCACTACATCCTGAACGGCGAGAAGATGTGGATCACCAACGCCGGCTTCGCTGACCTGTTCACCGTGTTTGCGAAGATTGACGGCGAGAAGTTTTCGGCTTTCCTGGTCGAACGCGGCTACCCGGGCTTCTCGGTGGGCGCGGAAGAACACAAGATGGGCATTCGCGGATCGTCGACGTGCCCCATCATTTTGAACGACTGCAAGGTTCCGGCTGAAAACTTACTGGGCGAAATCGGCAAAGGCCATATCATCGCCTTCAACATCCTCAACATCGGACGCTTCAAGCTGGGCGCTATGTGCGTGGGTGGGGCGCGAGTGTCGCTCGAAAATGCCATCGGATACGCGAAGCAGCGCAAGGCGTTCAGCAAAGTCATTGCGGACTTCGGCTTGATCCGCGAAAAGATCGCCAACATGGCCGCGCTGATCTACGTCGGCGAGTCGCTGGTGTACCGCACGGTTGGCATGATGGACGCAGCCCTGAGCGAAGTCGACAAGTCTGGCGCCGACGCGATGAAGGAAACACGGAAGGCGATCGAGGAATATGCCGTCGAGTGCTCCATCATCAAGGTCTGGGGCTCGGAAATGATCGACTACGTGGTGGATGAGACCATGCAGATCTATGCGGGTTACGGCTTCGTCGAAGAGTATCCCGCAGAGCGTGCGTATCGCGATGCCCGCATCAACCGCATCTTCGAAGGCACAAACGAAATCAACCGGCTGATCATCACCGGCTTTCTGCTGAAGCGCGCCATGAGCGGCCAGCTTCCGCTGATGCCGGCCATCAAGAAACTGATGGACGAAGTACTGTCGGGACCGAGCATGGGCGATGAGATCGAAGGCCCGCTCGCGGACGAACGCAAACTGGTCTCGCAAGCCAAGAAGCTCGGCCTGTTCGCGGCCGGATCGGCCACGCAGAAATACATGCAGACAATCCAGGACCAGCAGGAAGTGATGGGCGCGATCGCCGACATGACGATTGAAACCTACGCCATGGAATCGGCCGTACTGCGCGCGCAGAAGCTGGTGGAGGCGAAGGGCGAGAAGAACGCTGAGCTCGCGATCGCCATGACGCGCGTCTACCTGACACAGGCGATGGAAAAAGTTGAGTCAGCGGCCAGGCGCATCATCGCAGCGGTGGCGGAAGGCGACATGCTGCGCACGCAACTTGCGATTCTTCGGCGGCTGGCCAAGTACGAGCCGTTCAACACGATCGAACTGCGGCAGAAAATCGCGCAGCGGGCGATCGAGGTTGGGAAGTACTCGCTGGCGTAAAACTTTTCACCACAGAGAACAGCAGGTACCCCATCCTAACGTCGCGTTTGGTGCGATGTTAGGGTGGGGATTTTCATTTGGAATACGCTGAGGATTTCGTCTACAACCTGTAAAATCATTTCCGCGTTTCCCCAGGCATTCAAAAACTTCACGGTCGGGTTCACTTATGAGATCTGCTCTGATTGTTGCGCTTATACTCCTTATGTTCGTTGTATCAGCCTCCGCGCAACCTGACACGACTGCCAAAACCTCTCCCTCCGCCAACCTCGCCCTCACTCCGCCTATGGGCTGGAACAGCTGGAATAAGTTCGGCTGCAACGTGAGCGAGGACATGATCAAGGGGATGGCCGATGCCATGGTGAAGTCGGGCATGAAAGACGCCGGCTACCAATACGTCGTGATCGACGACTGCTGGCAAGTTTCGCGCGACCAGAACGGCAACATCGTCGCCGACCCGCAGCGCTTCCCTTCCGGCATCAAGGCGCTCGCCGACTACGTACACTCGCTCGGGCTGAAGTTCGGGATCTATTCCGACGCCGGCTCGAAAACCTGCGCGAAGCGACCCGGCGGACTGGGGCACGAGTACCAGGACGCGCTTAAGTACGCAGCGTGGGGTGTGGATTATCTGAAGTACGACTGGTGCAACACCACCACCCAGGATGCGCGCGCGTCGTACGCGAACATGCGCAACGCACTCGACGCCTCGGGACGGCCGATCGTGCTCAGCATTTGCGAATGGGGTACGGCGAAGCCGTGGCTGTGGGGAAAAGAAGTGGGCGGCAACCTGTGGCGCACCACCGGTGACATTCAGGATCGCTGGTCGGGCAAGAAAGAATGGGAGCCGGGCAACTGCTGCTCCTATGGTGTGACCGCCATCCTGGACGCCGAAGATGAAATTTACTCTTACGCCGGACCGGGACACTGGAATGATCCCGACATGTTGGAAGTCGGCAACGGCGGCATGACCACGAACGAGTATCGATCGCACTTCAGCTTCTGGGCGCTTCTGGCTGCGCCGCTCATCGCGGGCAACGATCTGCGCGACATGAAGCCGGAGATCCACGACATCTTGACCAACCAGGAAGTGATCGCGGTCGATCAGGATTCTTTGGGACGCCAAGGTCGACGCGTCTGGAAGAACGGCGACCTGGAAGTGTGGTCGAAGGCCCTGGCAGGCGGTGGGAGGGCAGTGATCCTCTTCAATCGCGGCGAAACTGAGAACGAGGTCACGGCGAGCTGGACGGATCTTGATTATCCGGCGAGTGTATCGGCGGCGGTACGCGATCTTTGGCAGAAAAAGGACCTGGGGAAGTTCACGGGCAAGTTCTCTGCGCCGGTGGCATCGCACGGGGTAGTGATGGTTACGGTGAAGCCGTAGAACTTAAGGGCTCCGGGCGGCTCCAACTCGGTTCCCCTGCCTTCCATGCTATCCTTCCGCCGTGTCAGGCGCTATGTCGTCCGGAAATACGGAACCTCCTCGGCACGCTGCGTTGGTGCGCGTAACGCACTGGATCACGGCAATCTGCTTCCTTGCCCTGCTGATTACTGGAGTTGAGATCCTCATTTCCCACCCGCGTTTCTATTGGGGCGAAACCGGCAATTCTCTGACGCCTCCCCTGTTCAAAATACCGATCCCCTCTTCCAGGAATTTGGTTCCCAC
This sequence comes from uncultured Acidobacteriota bacterium, assembly GCA_963765755.1. Lineage (GTDB taxonomy): Bacteria > Acidobacteriota > Terriglobia > Terriglobales > Acidobacteriaceae > Gp1-AA133. The sequence goes on from CAVXXV010000013.1 coordinate 138,407, forward strand.
TGGTTATAGCTATGTGTTGCCCGACCAGAATGGCTGGAGCCGGTATCTGCACTTCCAGGCGGCTTGGGGCGCAGTGCTAACCGGTCTGGTCTATGCGACTTGGGGTCTGTGGACTGGCCATTTCCGGAGCAACCTGTTTCCCGCGCCCGGGGACAGAACGTGGGCAGCGTTCGTCGGAGTGATTTCAAAGCACATTCGCCTGAAGCGGCCGGGGGAAGACGAGGCACTTTCCTACAATGTGGTCCAGAGGGCGGCCTACCTGATGGTGATCTTTGTGCTGTTTCCCCTCGTGATCTGGACGGGCCTCGCGATGTCACCAGGCTTCAATGCTGCGGTACCGGCGACCGTCAATGTGCTGGGAGGGCGGCAATCCGCGCGCACCCTTCATTTTTTCGTCTCCGCTTTTCTGTTGCTCTTCCTCATCATCCACATCGCAATGGTGGTTCTGGCCGGATTCTGGAGCCGCATCCGGAGCATGATTACCGGCGCCCCCGCGGACCCTGAGCCCGTATTAGGAGAGCGCACATGAGCAAACTCTCGCGCCGCAAGTTCGTCACTGCCGGTCTTGCCGCCACGGCAGGCGTGTCGGGACTCGCCGCGGCCGCGGGACTGGCGCGGCATTATGGATTGATCCCGCCCGATAACGGAGGAATTTACGGTCCCGGCGAGACGCTCACATACGCCGCCCAGCGGCTTCTGATGAGACACTCGCTGGCCCGCGAGTTTCCGCGCAGCATGATTTCCAAGGTTCCTTTCCCCAACGAAACCGCACCTCCGAACGATGACTTCAAGCGGCTCCAGGCCGGTGGGTTTGCTGACTGGCGGCTCTCGGTCGATGGAATGGTCGCCCGGCCCGCATCGCTTGCGCTGTCCGACCTCAAGAGTCTTCCCGTCCGCAACCAGATCACCGAGGTAGTGTGCGAAGAGGGCTGGTCTTATGTCGCTGAATGGATCGGTACGCCGTTGCTCGACGTGCTGAACGCCTGCGGGATTCTGCCGCAAGCACGATATATCGTTTACTTCTCCATCGAACCCGACTGGTGGGAGAGTATCGACATGGCCGACGCCCGGCATCCCCAGACTCTTTTGACCTGGGCGATGAACGACGGAGATCTACCGGCGTCCTTCGGTGGTCCGCTGCGGATGCGTGTGCCGCGCCAACTGGGGTACAAGAGCGTCAAATTCATCACCCGCCTGACGGCCACCGACTCCCTCAAGCGCTTCGGTAAGGGTCTTGGGGGCGCTAATCCAGACGGCGGCTACGCCTGGTACGCTGGTATTTAGTTCGGTCCGGCGCGTCCTTCGCTCAGTTCTCCATCACAGCTACACAACCAATCGAGATCAGCAGTCCTTTGGGCAGGGGCACCTGCATGATCATCCGGGCAGGAGGATTAGCGGGAAAGTACTCTGCAAAGAGGCGATTGATTTCTGGAAAGTTCGAAATATCGGTCACAAGTATGGTCGTGTTAGCAACCAGATCGAGGCGGCTCCCTCCTGCCTTCAGAACCGTTTCGAGATTTCGAAACGCCTGTCGGGCCTCCGATTCAAATCCTGCTCCCGGGGCCTCGCCTGTGGCCGGATCGACGCCGGGCTGACCGGACACAAACAACAGACTTCCCTGGGCACGCACCGCCTGCGAGTAGGGACCAATGGTTTTCAGATCTGGAACCTGGATACATTGCTTGCTGGTAATGGTCATTGCCTCCTCAATTTTCCGCGAATTCTAGCAAAGCGACGCAGCGTGGATGTCACGTCCTCTTGACACGCCAACGCTTGAGGACGCGGCCGCGTCTCGGTTGGATCACAATCCAGAATATGTTCTAGTAGGTGAGCTTGCGGTATTCCAGAAGCATCTGAGCGCGCCAACGCAGGATCATTCCGAACGCCAGTACGAAGAACAGCGCCGCGGATTGCTGCACCGAAACAAGCGTATTGAAGTACCCGCGCGCCAGAAATCGCACTCCTGCCAGCAGAAGAATGACGGTGAAGAACGCGCTCGAGCGTTCCATCATCACCACTTCGCCCTGCCGCACCAGGCGGGAAGTTCTTAACAAGGGATAGGAGAGGCCGACCGTACCGACCAGGAACGCAAGACCTGCCCATGTCACTGGAATGCGAAAGGCGGGCACAGCGAACATGGAGAATCCGGTGGCCATACCCAGAGGTGGCATGATGATCTTCTTGATCGAAATCGGAGTGCGGCCTTCGCGAACCCGCCAAACGATGATTGCGGCAAGGCCGGCCAGGGAACCGAAGATCGACATTCCACCGGGGAATTGCATAGTGTTATGAGTTCTGTGCCGACAGCGGGTGGCGGCAGTTACGGATCAGGCTATTCCGCCTTGTCACGCTTCGCTGTGACCGAGATCACACGGCGGGGAGCAGCCCGGAGAAGAGCACGCAGGGACAGAGGCTTCCGTCTCTGTGGCCGAGCGATTTTTCGGCGAGATTTTTCCGCTATCGCAAGTGCAAAAACCAGCCGGGCTTTGTCTGGCCGGACAGACGGGGCAACACGGCAAACTTTATGATGAAGCGAGGTTCAAAACTGGAGCGCTAGCCTGTCACGCGCGAATTCTTCGTCTTTAACTCCTCCATCACGCTCTGGATCAGTTCCTTCGCATCGGTCAGGCTCTTCATTATCATTTGAATGTCCATCACGGGCTTGCCTGGCCAGCGCTGGCTTTGGCAATAGACGCCGTGCTGGCCGACCAGGGCCATCGCGTCGGTGACCAGGTCCATGGTGACGGCGAGGCGACCGCGCGGCACGCCCATCATGGTCTCGAAGTGCTCAAGTTCTTCCTGCTTGTCGTCGAATACCGGCATGGGTCGATTGTATCTTGGGCGGACGGTGGGGGATAATTGGCGGGCAAAAGTCAGCACTTAGCATTTGGCACCTGGCATTTCGCAATGCCGACCTCGCGATCACACAATTTCATCTCGAACGTCTAACGTGGGGATTTGCGAAGCCTTCTCAACCGTTGCATGGCCAAATGCTGAGTGACAGCTGCTAAATGCTCAAAGGAGATCTCATGAAGAAACGTATCGCAATCCTGATGTGTACTGTTTTTGCTCTTTCGATGATTGCGGCTGCGCAGATGGGCGGCGGCGACAAACCGCGTCCTAGCCCGGCGGCGAATGCGCAGTGCAAGTTTGCCGACGGCAAGTCGATCAAGATCGCTTACTCAAGCCCGCGCGCCAAGGGCCGCAAGATTTACGGCGGGCTTGTCCCTTACGGCCAAGTTTGGCGTACCGGAGCCAATGAATCGACGACGTTCGTCACCGACGCCAATCTGACCATCGGCGGCAAGGACATCCCGGCCGGCAGCTACACGATGTTCACCGAACCCGGGCAGGAAAAATGGTCACTCATCATCAGCAAGAAGACTGGCGAGTGGGGCACCGACTATCCCAAGGGTGAGGACCTGGGGCGCTACGACATGAGCGTGTCGAAGACGGACGCGCCGGTGGAGAACTTCACGATCTCTTTCCACGAGATGGGAACCGGGTGCCACATGTACCTGGACTGGGAGAATACCCGGGCGACCGTCGAGATTACGGAGAAGAAATAAGGGAAAAGCTTTTCACCACAGGGGACACGGAGGGGGGACCGCAAAATCCTCTATGGCCTCTGTGGTTATTTTTGATCCGGCTTCCAGCGCAGAATGGGCTTGCGAGCGGCCGCGGTTTCGTCCAGACGCGAAACGCGCGTGGTGTGCGGTGCATCGAGCACGGTCTGCGGATCTTCTTCCACTTCCTGCGCAATTGACTTCATCGCGTCGATAAACAGATCCATCTCGGCTTTGTCTTCGCTCTCGGTGGGCTCGATCATGAGCGCCCCGTGCACGATCAGCGGAAACGCCGTGGTGTAGGGATGAAAGCCGTAGTCGATGAGACGCTTGGCGATGTCCATCGTCTTGACGCCTTTTTTTGCCTGCAGTTTGTCGCTGAACACGACCTCGTGCATGCTGGGCGTCGAATAGGGCAGATCGAAAACGCCGTCGAGGCCTTTGCGGATGTAGTTCGCATTCAGCACCGCGTCTTCGGTGGTCTGGCGCAGGCCGTCGGGACCGTTGGCAAGAATGTACGCCAACGCCCGCACGAACATTCCAAAATTTCCATAGAAAGAGCGAACGCGTCCGACGGATTGCGGGCGGTTGTATTCGAAGCCGAGCGTACCGTCGTTCTTGGTGATCACGACCGGCGTAGGCAAGAAAGGCTCGAGCGCGCGCTTCACGGCGACCGGGCCGGAGCCGGGTCCGCCTCCTCCATGGGGCGTGGAGAAGGTTTTGTGCAGGTTGAGGTGCATGACGTCGACGCCAAAGTCGCCCGGACGAACTTTGCCAACCAGCGCGTTCATGTTGGCGCCGTCCATGTAGAGCAAGCCGCCCTTGGCGTGCAGAATCTCCGCGATCTTGTGGATCTCCTGCTCGAAGACTCCCAGCGTGTTGGGATTTGTGAGCATGAGAGCAGCCACGTCGTCGTTCATCTGGGCTTCGAGCGCGGAAACCTCGACCATGCCACGCGAATTGGACTTCAGATTTTCGACCGCGTAGCCGACCATGGCGGCGGTCGCAGGATTCGTGCCGTGCGCAGAATCGGGAATCAGGACTTTCTTGCGCGGATTCCCTTTCGACTGGTGATACGCGCGAGCAATCAGCAGTCCGGTTAACTCGCCATGGGCGCCGGCGGCCGGCTGCAGCGTGATCGCCTCCATGCCCGTGATTTCCAGAAGGCAATCGCTGAGCGTTTTGATGATGCGCAGAGCTCCCTGGGAAATCTTCTCCGGCTGGTAGGGATGGCCGTTGGCGATGCCTTCCAGGCGCGCGACGACTTCGTTTACGCGGGGGTTGTACTTCATGGTGCAGGAACCCAGCGGATACATGCCGAGATCAATGGCGTAGTTCCAGGTCGAAAGGCGGGTAAAGTGGCGAATGATTTCGATCTCGCTGACTTCGGGCATCACACCCAGATCGCGGCGCTCGGCGCTGCCCAGCAGTTTTGCGGTATCGACCTCGGGAACGTCGAGCGGCGGGAGCTTCCACGCCGCTTTGCCGGCTGAGGACTTTTCGAAGATCAGGGTTTCGTTCTGATTGACGTGGCGCGTGGCTTTGGGAGTCGGATGCTTCATCGCGCCACCTCCTCGACCGCGCGCTCGCCATGAGGTTCTTCGGCTTCACTTTCGGCGAGCATACCGACGGCGGTGTCGATTGCGGTGCGCGTCGTCATTTCGGTGCAGCACCAGAGGGCCGCGTTCCCGAGTTCGGGATAAAACTTCTTCAAGGGCAGGCCGCCCACGATCTTGTGGCCCAGCAGACGGCTGTTGATTACGTAGGGATCTTCGCTGGTCTGCACGACGAATTCGTTGAAGCGGGGCGCACCCGTGAACAGGACGCGGGCGTGCTTGCCGAACTGATCGGCAGCATAGGCGGCCTTGGCCAGATTCTGCTTCGCCAATTCCTTGAGGCCGACCTTGCCGTACACCGTCATAAAGATATTGACCATGAGCGCGACCAGCGCCTGGTTGGTGCAGATGTTGGAAGTCGCCTTCTCGCGCCGGATGTGCTGTTCGCGCGTGGCCAGCGTCAACACGAAGCCGCGCTTGCCGTTGCGGTCGGTGGTTTGTCCGGCGAGGCGTCCCGGCATTTGGCGCACGAACTTCTCGTGCGTGGCGATGACCCCGCAGTATGGGCCGCCGAAGCCGACCGGCACACCGAACGACTGGGCTTCCATGGCAACGATATCCGCCTGGCGCGGCGGCTCGATGATTCCAAGCGAGACCGCTTCCGCAATCGAAACGACCAGCAGCGAGCCGTTCTTATGCGCAATGTCAGCGATTGTGGCGACGTCTTCAATGGTTCCGAAGAAGTTTGGGGACTGGATTAACACGCAGGCTGTGTCGGAGGTAATGGTCTTTTCCAGTTCCTGCAAGTCCAGGCGTCCCGCGTCGGTGAAACCTGCGGTCGCGAGTGGCATGCCTTGATGATGCGCGTAAGTGGCGAGCACTTCGCAGTATTCCGGATGCAGGCTCTTGGCGACGACGACGGAGTTTCTTCCCGTTACGCGAACTGCCATCATGGCGGCTTCGGCCGCAGCCGTCGAACCGTCATACATGGAGGCATTGGCCACCTCCATGCCAGTCAACTCGGAGATCATGGTCTGGAATTCGAAGATCGCCTGCAACGTGCCCTGCGAGATCTCGGCCTGATACGGCGTGTAGGCGGTGAGGAATTCTCCGCGCGAAATCAGCGAATCGATGATTACGGGCCGGTAGTGCATGTAGGCGCCGGCGCCGAGAAAGCTGGCGTACTCGATGCCGTTCTCTTGCGAGCGCTGGCGGAACCACTCAACGATTTCGGATTCCGCCATCTGGCGCGGGACCTTGAGGTCGCGGTTGAGCCGATATTCTGCGGGGATCGGCGCGAACAGGTCGTCGATGGAGCGTGCCCCGATCGCCTTGAGCATCGCTTCACGGTCTGCGGGTGATTTGGGTAGATAACGCATAGGAAGTTATATAGATGTAATCAGCAACCCGAACGATTGATGGGCGGCGATGTTCAGTTGCCCGGTGAGACGGCCTTCCATCGTTGATTTTGCGTTGCAGTTAAAAGTCATGGAAGAGGACATGAACAAACTATGGAATGCTCTTTCGACCTCAGCGGCTAAAGCCGAAACTTCTCCTGACTCGCTTTTCGGCTGGGTTGAAGCCCAGCCTTTTAAGACCGGGTCGCACGGACTTTCGTTTCGTACCGAACTTCCTTTAGTGTCCGCTTTTAGTGTCCGCCTTCCTCTTTCACGAATTTTTCGTAGTCCAACGCCGACATCAGTCCGTTCAGTTCCCCCGGATTCTTGAGCGTCAGTTTGAGCATCCAGGTGTTGTTGGCATCTTTATTGATCTTTTCGGGCGCGGTTGCCAGGTCCCCGTTTACTTCGGTGACGGTGCCCGACGCCGGCGCGTAAAGATCTGAGACAGCCTTGACCGATTCTACGGTTCCGAACGTTTTCCCCGCTGTGATCTCTGAACCTGGCTTGGGTAGGTCGACGAACACGATGTCGCCTAGCGATTCCTGGGCGTAGTCGGTGATGCCGACAGTAGCGGCGGAGCCATCGACTTTAATCCATTCATGTTCTTTGGTGTATTTCAGGTCGGTTGGGTAGGGCATTTTTGCTTCTTGCTCCTGGCTGCTGGCTTCGTAGCTCCGAGCTTCGACCTCTGAGCTTCGAGCGTACGTCTGCGGTTAGTTCTTCTTCGGTCGTTTGTAGAACGGTGTCGGCACTACCTGGGCGCCTACGCCTTGGCCGCGAATCTCCACCTTCACTTTCGTTCCGATTTCGGCGAAGGACGGAGGGACGTAGGCCAACGCGATGTTCTTCTTCAAGAACGGCGCCGGGGAGCCGCTCGTTACGTAGCCAATCTCTTTACCCGAGCCGTCCAAAACCTTGTATCCATCGCGGGCGATGCCGCGATCCACCATCTCCAGGCCGACTAGCGTGCGCTTTAATCCGGCGGCCCTAGCTTTCTCGAGAGCACTCCGGCCGATGAAGTCGGGTTTCTCCATTTTGATGAAGCGGTCGAGCCCGGCTTCCCAAACATTGACGGTGTCGGAAATTTCGTGCCCGTACAGGGGCAGCTTACCTTCCAGACGCAGCGTGTTTCTCGAACCCAGGCCGCAAGGAACCACACCGAATTCCTTGCCTGCTTCCAGGATTTCCTTCCACACCCGCGCGCTGGTCGCCTCGTCGGCGGGAATGTAGATTTCGAAACCGTCTTCGGCGGTGTAGCCGGTGCGCGCGACCAGGATGTTCTTCAAGCCGCACACTGTGCCACGCGTTACCCAGTAGAATTTTACGGCAGATAGATCGGCGTCGGTCAGCTTCTGAAGCAGGTGGACGCCCTTTGGACCCTGGATCGCAATCTGGGTGAAGTCGTCGGAAAGATGCTCGACCTTGCAGTCGAACTTCCGCGTGTTATCGCGCACCCAGTTGAAATCCTTCTCGCGCGTCCCGGCATTGATGACGAGCAGGTATTCGTCTTCGCCGAGACGATGCACGATGACGTCGTCAACAAACGTGCCCTCGGGATAAAGAAGAGCGGAGTATTGCGCCTGCCCGATCGCCAGACGACCCGCGTCGTTCATGGAAATGTGCTGGACGGCCGCCAGCGCCTGCGGTCCCGCGAGGCGGATGTCACCCATGTGGCTGACGTCGAAGATGCCGACGCCGGTGCGCACCGCGTTGTGCTCAGCCATGATGCCGCCGGCGGAAGGGTATTCGACGGGCATGTCCCAGCCATTGAATTCAACCATCTTGGCGCCCATTTGGCGGTGGACGGCGTTCAGCGCGGTCTTGCGGATGGTCGGCGTAGTCGCCTCAACGGCAGGCAAGCGGAACCCTCGATCAGATGCGCAGTTGGCTGGGCTGCGGAGTCGTGGAACTCTTAACCCTATCACGCTGTTTTTTATGGGGTCAAACGGGGAGGAGCAGGTCTCAGGTCTCAGGTCTCAGGTCTCAGGTCCCAAGCTCAGGTCTCGGGTCGACACAGCATTCGCCCCTTGGTGTTAAGGCTCGTAGCTCGTGGCTCGGGTCTCGAAGCTCTTAGTTACCAACGGAACGTTTTCTGTTTTCCGTACCAGCGCTAGAGTTCCCTCATGGCGACCACTAAAGTCAAAGTTCGCTGCAGCCAGTGCGAGCAGGTCGAAGAACGCTGCGATTGCGAGAAGTATTGCGTCTTCTGCCAGAGCCAGTTGGACGTCCGGCTGTGCGAAGACGGGCTTTTCTACTGCGGCGCTTGCCGCGAAGCCTGCGACTATAAAGTCTCGATGTAGGCCTCTGAAGGCCGCGCTTGCACATCGGTCCGGCAGTCGGGAGGTCCGCACCTCCACTGGCCAATTCCCTTTTCATAAAGCCTCGTTCGCCTACGAAATTCCGTAATCCTGATAGACCTCTGGAAGACATAGATTTCTTCCGGCGCTAACCTTTCACACTCGCTTTTCGTCTCATGGGAGACTTTCCCAGCCGGATCGAGACCGCCATGTCCGTTACTACATCTGCGCCCAACAACGCCGCGACGTCCGCCATTTCCGCCCAGTCGTCGCGCATCGTTTCGCTCGACATCTTCCGCGGGCTGATCATGGTGGTCATGGCGCTCGACCACACGCGCGATTTCTTTACGAATTTGCCTTTTGAACCCGAGACGCTTCCGCAAACCTGGCCCACCCTGTTCTTCACGCGCTGGATCACGCATTTTTGCGCGCCCATGTTTTTTCTGCTGGCAGGAACAGGGGCGTATCTTTACGGCCACCGCCGCACACCGCCGGACTTGACGCGCTTCCTCTGGTCGCGCGGACTGTGGTTGATTGCGCTGGAATTCACGATCGTGGGGACGGCCTGGTCGTTTCAAATTCCTTTCGGGTTCTTCGGGGTGATCTGGGCATTGGGTGCATCGATGGTGTTGATGGCTGCCATCGTTCGACTGCCCATGCGATGGATAGCAAGCCTCTCAGTGGCGATGATCGTGTTGCACGATCTGTTGGATCGCCTGCGTCCGGCGCAATTTGGATCGCTGGCGTGGCTTTGGAGCATCCTCCACAGGCGGGGCGGGGTGATGCTGCCTTTCGGCGTTCGCGAGTTCGTGCTCTTTCCTCTGATTCCGCTGGTTGGAGTGATGACGGGGGGCTATGTCCTCGGTCAGGTCTATACGATGCAGCGCGCCCGGAGGAAGAAACTGCTGGTGACTGCAGGCGCGGTCATGATTGCGCTGTTTGTTTTCCTGCGCCTGACCAATTTGTATGGCAATCCGCCGGCGGGACTGGGCGGCGTTTCTCAGGGCGACTTCCATCTGCAGCCAACGTTTACAAAGACGGTGATCCTGTTTCTTGACGTGGAGAAATATCCGCCCTCGCTGCAGTTTTTACTGATGACGATTGGACCCTCTTTGCTGCTGCTGGCCTGGCTGGATCGGGAGAGTGTGCCACGCGGGTTAAGGGCTTTGTGGACTTTCGGGCGCGTGCCAATGTTTTTCTACGTGCTGCACCTGTACCTCATCCACTCGTTGGCAATTATCGTGGCAGCACTACGCGGGCAGTCGGTGGGCTGGCTGCTTCACGGAGCAATTTTTGGGGAAACGCCCGCCGGCTATGGGTACAACCTGCCGTTCGTGTACTTGATGTGGATCACGGCGGTGGTGCTCTTGTACTTCCCGTGCCGGTGGTTTGCAGAGCTGAAAAGAAAGCGGCACGAGTGGTGGCTGTCTTACTTGTGAGGCCGGGGCAGCAAGGTCAGGACGAGCGACGTTCATTGCTGATGTCGAAGTTTGGCTCGCTCATAACGACCGCGGGAATGGAGGCGGGGCTTGGACGCTCGCCTCTCCCCCACATCGAATCTCTAGCGCACAGGTTTGAACAGCACGCTGCTGCCTGGCACCCGGCGCGCCACCGCTGCGGCGAGAACCTCCGCCCTCGATGGATGCGGTTTGGCCGCTTCGGTCTCCGCCATCGCAGTTGCGGCCTCCTCCGGCGCCTTGGCTTCCGCCTCGACGGGCGCAGCCTTGGACGCTTCAGGCGCTTGCGCACCTTTCTCGGCTCTCTGGATTTCTCCACTACCCTTCAGCACGGCACCGTCGTCGATACGGATCCGCCGCGTTACGATCTCTCCCTGAATATTGCTTTCCGCGCGCAGGTCCACCAGGTCGCTGCAGTGGATGTTGCCCTTCACCGAACCGATCACGGCGACTTCGCGCGCCTGAATATCCGCCTTAACCGTGCTGTTACGGCCAATGGTCACCCGATGCTCGGGACAGTGCACCAATCCTTCCACTGTGCCGTCAATAAAGAGGGGTTCGCTCCCACTGACCTCGCCTTTGATGACGATCGAAGCACCGATCGTGGCCTGTTCGGTGACCACTCCTGCCGAAGGAGCTCCCCAAGCGTCGGGACGATATCCGGTATTCGACAAATTCTCTGCCATGGTGATTTGCCTTCCTTGGCGTGATATGGGCGGCGGCTTCGTGACCTCTGCTGCCTGTGGTGGCTATCGGCGGTTCCGAGAAATTGATTAGGTACGGTTCCCGTTTTCGGCCTTTGGTTCGCCCCGGGCGAGGCAAAGCCGGAGAGGAATGTTCCATCTAGACCACTACCGATTCTTTGTACTCTCCAAACACTTGGCGCATCGCATCGGAAATCTCGCCCACGGTCGCATAGGCCTCGACGGCAGCCAGAATGCGCGGCATCAGGTTCGCTCCGGAACGCGCTGCGTCTTCCACGCCTCGCAGCGCAGCCTGCCACGTACCCGCGTCGCGCCGAGCGCGCAGGGCCCGCAGGCGCTCCACCTGTTTGGGCTCGAGTGCTTCATCAATCCGCTGGATTGGGATCGGCCGCTCTACTTCCAACTCGAAGCGGTTCACGCCCACAACAATGGCTTCGCCGCGATCGACGGCCTGCTGATATTCGTAGGCGGCGTTCTGAATTTCCTGCTGCACGAATCCTAGCTCGATTGCCTTCAACATCCCCCCTAGCACTTCGATCTTGCCCAGGTACTCGGCAGCGCGCTTTTCAATTTCATTAGTCAGGCTTTCGATGTAATACGAACCGGCCAGAGGATCGACCGTCTGCGGCACACCCGATTCATAGCCAATAATCTGCTGCGTGCGCAGCGCGATTCGAGCCGATTGCTCGGTGGGCAGCGCCAGTGCCTCGTCGAACGAGTTTGTGTGCAGCGATTGCGTCCCGCCAAGCACCGCCGACAAAGCCTGCAGCGCAGTGCGCACGATATTGTTTTCGGGCTGCTGGGCAGTCAGGGTGGAACCCGCGGTTTGGGTGTGGAAGCGCAGCATCCAGGACTTGGGATTTCTGGCTCCGAAATGCTCGCGCATGATGCGCGCCCACATGCGTCGCGCCGCGCGGAACTTCGCTACTTCCTCCAGGAAATTGCTGTGCGCGTTGAAGAAGAAGGAAAGCCGCGGAGCGAACTTGTCGACATCGAGCCCGGCATCGATGGCCGCTTGCACGTACGCCATGCCGTCGCCCAGCGTGAAAGCGACTTCCTGCACTGCGGTCGAACCGGCCTCGCGCATGTGGTAGCCGGAGATTGAGATCGTGTTCCAGTCGGGAACGTTCTCATTGGTCCAGGCGAACACGTCGGTGATGATGCGCATCGCCTGCTTGGGGGGATAGATATATGTTCCTCGCGCGATGTATTCCTTGAGCACGTCATTCTGCACCGTGCCGGAAAGCTTGCGGATGTCGGCGCCCTGCCGCTTTGCGACCGCGACGTACAGCGCAAGCAAAATCGAGGCGGTGGAGTTGATCGTCATCGACGTGGAAATCTTCGTGAGATCAATCCCGGAAAACAGGCGTTCCATGTCTTCGACAGAGTCGATCGCAACGCCGACCTTGCCGACTTCTCCCATCGCGAGCGGGTTGTCGGAGTCCAGCCCGATTTGCGTGGGCAGGTCGAAGGCCACCGACAGGCCGGTCGTGCCGTTGGCGAGCAGGTACTTGTAGCGCTTGTTGGACTCCTCGGCGTCGCCCATGCCGGCGTACTGGCGCATGGTCCAGAGCCGCCCGCGGTACATGGTGGCTTGCACGCCGCGCGTGAATGGATATTCGCCGGGATAGCCCGCCTCGCGTTCCTGGTCCCATTTTTTGAGGTCCGCAGGCGTATAGAGCTGGCGCACCGGGATATGCGAGGAGGTCTCCGGATCCGCCTGGTTCTTCGACGAGGGAGCGGTTTTTACCTTTTCCGTCATAAAAGCCTTAACTACAGTGGCACAGAGGAACACTGAGGACTTCAAATGTCCCAACCCTGAATTACTGACAACTCAAGGCGCCGCCCTCAGCCCAATTTCCCGGATTCCTTATGTTCGTGTGCTTAACCCTTCTTCCGCCGCACACGCCAGAAGGAACTCACACCGAAATAACCAAAGGTCAGGCAAAAACACAGCGCGACCGCGAAGCGCGCAGGCTCACCATGGCCCGCCTGGTACTTTGTAAACTCGCGGCTCAGGGCGACTCCGCCGATGGCCGCCAACGCAAGGAAAACAAAGCCCGTAACTTCGAGCCACAATTGGTGCAGCACGCGCGCGAAAGAACGCAGCGTAATCCGCCCCGCCTGCAGGACCGCGCCCATGGTCCGGCTCTGCCCCGCGTGCTGTCCGGCCACCTGCGCGAGGATACGGAGTTTCCGAGTTAAAGGTAGGGCGGACACTGGTCGATTTTATCAATGTTCGGGGTTACAATATCCGCAATGCGAGGAGCCCGGTCACAATCCCGTGTGACGGCGACTCCCGCCAGGGGGGTTCCGTGGACCAGCAACTCAAACAGTTGATGAAAGAACTGGGCGAAGCAATCAACGAGTCGCTGGCCGACTCCGATTCCATTGCCGAGGTGGTGTCGCGCATCAAAGAGGGCGGGTACGACATCTTCCTTGTGCTCGAAGCAACGATCGGCGTCAGCAAGCAAGGCGAGAAATCGAACGACAAGACTTCCCTGGTGACGACCCTGACCACCAACCCCACGTTTAAAGTCAACGATCAGGACCTCAAGTTTTTAAAGTCTCTGCGCATCAAAGTCGACGAAGACGTCGCGTAGCGCGGCTCCGTGCCGTCGACAGCCGTATCATTGTGATGTGCGGCCCAAATGGCGGCAGCCAACCTCTGCCCGTGTGCTACCATCTACCGTTTCCGCAGCCTAAGTGCTGCGGTACGAGTTTCAGTACCGCCGCAATCGTCAGGCCCGTAGGCAACTTCATTCACCGGGAATCCGAATGAAAGATACGCTGGGAGTCCTGCTAGCTGGAGGCGCGGGCGAAAGGCTGTACCCCCTTACCCGCGACCGTGCGAAACCGGCTGTTACCTTTGGCGGCATCTACCGCATCATCGACATCACCCTCTCCAATTGCATCAATTCCGACCTGCGCCGGGTGTACATCCTCACCCAGTACAAGGCCCTGTCGCTGAACCGGCACATCCGCGAAGGCTGGAACATTGTGGCGCGCGAAATGGGAGAGTTTGTCGAGATTCTGCCGCCCATGAAGCGCGTGAGCGACAACTGGTACATGGGGACGGCGGACGCGGTCTATCAGAACATCTACTCCATCGGCTCCGAGCAACCGAAGCACGTACTGATTCTTTCCGGCGACCATATCTACAAGATGGACTACGGGAAGATGCTTGAGCAGCACAATCATTCGGCGGCCGACGTCACGTTGGCGACCATTCAAGTCTCGCCCGACGAGGTTTCGCGGTTCGGGGTGGTCGAAGTGGATCGCGATCATCGGGTGAACGGTTTTCAGGAGAAGCCGAAGCAGACGGAGTTGCGCTCGCCCTGGAATCCGGAAAAAGTTGCGGCCTCGATGGGCATCTACCTTTTCAATACCGACGTACTCATCCCGGTGCTGCTCAAGGATGCTGAGGATCCGAATTCCAGCCACGACTTTGGGAAAGACATCCTGCCCAAGATGGTCGACGAGTACCGGGTCTATGCCTACGACTTCGTCGACGAAAACAAGAAAGAAGCGCTGTACTGGCGCGACGTTGGCACCCTTGAGGCGTTCTACGAAGCGAACATGGACATCGTTTCCGTGTCGCCCGTTTTCAACCTGTACGACTCCGACTGGCCCATCCGCACGCACCAGCGACAGTATCCGCCGGCGAAGTTTGTATTCGCCGAGGCCGGAAGAACAGGCACCGCGATTGATTCCATCGTGTCAGCCGGTTGCATCGTTTCGGGCGGGTCGGTCAAGAACTGCATCCTGTCCCCCGACGTGCGCGTGAATTCGTATACCGAGATCGATAACAGCATTTTGTTCTCCCATGTAAACGTGGGACGGCACTGCCGCATTCAGCGAGCTATTATCGATCGCGACGTGCATATTCCTGAGGGCACCACCATTGGATTCGACGCCGAAGCGGACAAGCAGCGCTACTTTGTGACCGAAGAAGGCATCACGGTGGTGACGCGGGATTACTCGCTGTTCGAGAATCCAGTGACGGTGGATTACTTTACGAGCGAGTGAGGAGTTGTTGCCTTGGGCACCCAAAACCCTACACTTGGGACCTGAGACCTGCCTTCCCATGATTTCCCGCAGACTTTTCATGGCAATGACGAGCGGCGCGGCGCTGACGGCGCGGCTTGGGTGGTCTGCTGAGAAAGATATCCCTGCTATGCTCGACCACATTCTGCTTGGCTGCAATGATCTCGACAGTGGAATTGAGTTCTTCGAGAGACACACCGGGGTTCGCGCAATGATTGGAGGCGTTCACCCCGGAAGAGGCACCAGGAATGCGCTGCTCTCGCTTGGTGAACTTCAGTATCTCGAGATCATCTCGATTGATCCTGCGCAAGACAAAGTGGCTGACTTTTCCCTCCCTCTCGTCCATAAACTGAAATCACTGAAGACGCCCACACTGGTTGGTTGGGCGGCGCATCCGGGAAATCTCGACGAGTTCGCAAAAGCATTGAAAGCGTCCAACATTGCTTTCGACGGCCCTCGCAATGGTTCTCGGGCACGACCCGATGGAAAGTTTCTAAAGTGGAAGACCGTGAACCTTGCAGACGACCACAATGGTGTTCTACCGTTTTTTATTGAATGGAACGCGAGTTCCGTGCACCCATCGCAAGACGCTCCCGCCGGGTGTCGCCTGGAATCCTTCTCCATTGCGGACCCGGATCCAGCCGGGATGGCGAAAACTTGCGAGTTGCTTGCGCTGAGCGTGCCGATCGTTCCCGGGACCAAGAGCGAGCTGCGAGCGCGAATCGTTGGAACGAAAAGCGCCCTGGATCTTGTTTCCTGAGGCCCCCTGAGCCGGGGAAGATCCGTCTCCGTACAATCCATCGATGATCAAGACCGTTGCATCTGCGGGAGAAGGGCAACCTCACGTTGATCGACACAGAGGCACTTCTTCGCTGATCGCGAGGACCCGAGATCCTAGGGGCGCCTGTCGGCAGGGTCAAATTCGGATAGCCGATGCATTCCCGACCGGTGCGTTAAATACAGAATTCCCCAGCCGATCACCGCGACCGCGAAGGCGCTCAGGAAAAGCGCCACCGGCAGGGTGAACATCGAACTGACCAGTACCGGCCGAATCGGCCCTACAGGCGAACTAGTCTGAGGCACCGAAACCGAGATGGCCCTCGCCTGGGCAATGGCCATCAAAACTCCCGCCAGGACTGCTGTCATCAGCGTGGTCGTTGTCTTGGGGAAACGAAACTCGGAACGCATAGAAACTCTCCTTGCTGGAAACACTGGGACGGAAGACCCGGTCGCCCATCGAACATGCTCCCGCACAGCGCCACCCAATAATCCAGCGGCTTCGCGGGCACCCTCGAGGATCCGAATCGAAATCCGCTCCTTGAGCAGGTCCTGCCGCGCGTCGGTTAGTACGCTCAGCATTTCTTCGCCGTAGACGTGACGATAGCCAGGTGGGTAGAGCCGCAGGAGCGACTGAAAGAGGAGGCGCATCTAGGTCTCCTTTCGCGCCACCCGCAGGCTGGCAACGCGTGCCAGGCTTTTCAGCCGGCTCACTTCGTGCTGGAGATTTCGGCGGCCCCGCGATGTAAGCCGATAAGCCTGTTTCCCGCGCGAGGTGTCTTCGTCGTGGAAACGCTCGATCCAGCCTTCTCCCAGCAAACGGTGCAGTGCGCCGTACAACGTGCCAGTACTCAACCGCACCCGGCCTTCGCTCATCGACTCGGTGTCTTTGAGAATCGCGTAGCCATGGCGGGGCTGATCGGCCAGACTGAGCAGGATCAATAGGACGGGTTCCGTTACGGGCTCCATAGGTTCTCACACGACATGTCGAGTAACGCCATATTGAGCCCGTGAAAGGCGCCCGTCAAGCAAAAAAACGCGGCAGATCCCCAGGCGGCGGCAATGGCGGCAAGCCGGTTGGGGCTGGCAATCCCAAACTCTTTGTCCTACACTGCTAACACTTCCCCGGGGCGTACGACCTCAATTCAATCTGCATCAGGAGGAACGATGGCCACTGCCGTCGCGCAGCCGACAATCCCTGCGAAATCGGCACCCGTTCAGCCTGGGCGCCGTTACGATCATTTCTTTTTCACGGGCATGGCACTGCTCATGGCGGCGACGGTGTTTGCCGGCTTCGCGCCCAGTTACTACCTGGCCGGCATGTATCACGCACCGCTGCCCAGCCTGACCATTCATCTGCATGGCGCAATCTTCAGCGTTTGGATTTTGTTGTTCATTGCGCAAACCTCGCTGGTTTCGGCGGGACGCGTGGACATTCACCGGCGGCTTGGCGTGGCGGGATTTTTATGGGCCTGCCTGATGGTGGCGATCGGCGTCATGGCGGCCACGGATTCATTGATAAGACAAGCGGGACCGGTCGGCCGGGATCCGAAATTCTTCTACATCATCCCGCTGTCCGACATGGTGGTATTTGCCACGCTGATCTATTTCGGGTTCCGCGCCCGCCGCGATTCGGCGACCCACAAACGCATCATGTTGGTGGCGACCATTGATTTGCTCATCGCCGCCATCGCTCGCTTGCCGATCACATTCGTTCACCGAAATGCCGCGCATGCCGGGATGGTCAGTTACCTGTTTCTGCTAATGCTGGTGGCTTACGATCTCTGGGCCACGCGCAAGGTGCATCGCGCGACGATGTGGGCAGGTGCCTTCATGGTCTTTGTCTACCAGATCCGGGTCCCGCTCGGAAAGACCGAAGCCTGGCACGCCTTCGCGACCTGGGTGCAGTCGATAGCTCGATAAGGGGAAGAATCCGGCCCACGCCCCACGCGCAAAAGGCTTGGTCCGGATCTTCTGCGCGCTTCTCCCAGAGTGTCGGGATTTTTCTAGAGCCTTAACCCTATTTACGGTGCTTGTGCGAGAGCCTTAGTTTCGATGATGTCTGGGGCGAAACCAAAGTATGCGCGGTGAGATTCGCGCGGTTCGAGCGATCCTGGTTCTCCCCGACTGATCCCGCCCATGGCCACTGCGCAACCACACGTAATCGCGAATGGAGTTGCTTCCAACGGCGCTCCTCCAGACGAGGAAGTAGAACTTCTTCGCGGGTCGGTGCAAGCCGGAGTGGTCGCCCAGTTCGTGATCGCGGCGGCCGCCGCCGTCGGGCTGATCTATCTGCTGAAACCTGTTCTTGTGACCGTACTGGTGGCAACGCTGCTGGCGTTCGCGCTCGATCCTCTGGTGGTTGTGCTGGCGCGGGTGCGTATTCCACGGGCCGCGGGAGCGGCGATCGCTCTGCTTCTGTTGCTGGGACTTTCTTCCGCGATGATCTTTTTCTTTTACAACCGCGCCGTGGACTTCGTGGAGGAGCTACCCAGGTTCTCGGCCACAATCCGGGAAGACCTGGAAAAACTGCAGGCCCAGGCCGACAAGTTTGAGAACAGCACGCGAGCGGTAATGCCGAGCGAGGCCGGGAAGAAGCCGATCCCGGTGCAGGTGCAGGAATCGCACGGCATCGCGAAGCTTATCTCCACCGGCGCCAGCCAGTTTGGCGAGATCGCGCTGGCCGTCAGTTTCGTGCCTTTCCTGATCTATTTCATGCTGACCTGGAAGAGTCACGTGCATTCGGCCACCCTGCGCATCTTTCCCAAGGAAAGGCGGTTGGTCGCGTATCGAACGATTGGGCGAATTTCGGAGATGGTACGGAGTTTCATAGCCGGCAATTTGTTCGTGGGACTTCTCAACGCGATCGCATCCACTGCAGTATTTGGCGCGATGCACTTGCCCTATTTTTATTTTCTGGGTGTGATCAGCGCGTTCGTCGGATTGGTGCCCTACCTTGGGCTTTTCTTCGCGCTGCTGGCGCCCGTGGCCGCCGGAATGGGAGTGCTAACCAAGCCACAACTGGCGATCGTATTCGTATCGGTGGTGGTTCTGCATGTGCTCACCATGAACCTGCTGTATCCGAAGGTCATTGGACGGCGCTTGCGGTTGAATCCTTTGGCGGTGGCGTTGTCGTTGCTTTTCTGGGCGTGGATCTGGGGAGCGTTTGGATTGATTCTTGCCATTCCGTTGATGGCGACCACGAAGATTATTTGCGATTACATCGAGCCACTGCAGGGGTTGGGGGAGTGGCTGGGAGATTGAGCGCGTCCCGCGCAGCGCCTAAAGGCGCATCCGACAGTTGGCCTTTACGGCGCGACTGAGGGCGCGCCCCGATACAAACGCACCGCAACCATCCTGAAACACATCCACGCGACACATTTATGTTCCAAATCTCTCTGCCGCGTGGGCCTTTGCTTTGGCCGCCTCTTCTTCTCGATTTTTGGGTGGAGCCGTGGTTTCGAGCGAGTGGAGCAGGCGCGAGCAGATCCCGGCGATTTCCTCGATGGCTGCCTGGAAAGCTTCCTCGTTGGCCTTGGATGGCTTATTGAATCCTGTGATTTTCCGCACGAACTGCAGAGACGCTGCGTGTACTTCGTCTTCAGTAACCGGCGGATCAAAGTTAAAAAGCGTTTTGATATTCCTACACATGCTGGCCTCGTACTCCAATCAGACCCGCCAAGAGCGGGTTCCCTTAGCATTCAATTTTAACAAGTGCGCACCGGCCGTTGAAGGAGACTCGCGCGAAAATTCGGGACAGGATAGGAGCGGCACGAGACCAATCGCAGGAGTTGCTCTAGCGTGGTTTCTTGAGTGAACTGGTATGGCTGGCCACGCACAGCCACTTTCCGTTTGTAAAAACCCAGGTGTCGGTGAAGCGACCGTAATGATCGAAAGGTTTCCCTTTGTACGAGCCCTTAGCGTGATAGACGCCCGCTACCACGGCCGCATTTTCGTACAGGAATACTTTCTCATCGCTGTTGGCCATGACAGAAGGGGAGTAGGTGGGGTCTTTGTTGTCGGCGAGGAACTGTGCTTTTGTCGAGAGAATACCGTCGTTGTCTGTGCTGATGAAGTTCTCAGCAACCAGGGCTTCCAACGCTTTTGAATCGTGATGCAGCTGCGCCTGATTCCACGCGTTCTCAAGCGCAATCAGGAGAGCCTCGTTGCCGTGTGAGTTCGGAGCCGAGCTTTGTGCAAATACGACAAATGCTGTTAGGCAGAGTACGGACAAGATAACTCGTGTCTTCATCCCAAAATCCCTTCATGGGTTAATGACGGACGGCGTTTATCTCGAGGCCTGTTTGAATCGATTGAAGTGAGCTTATCACCGAACGCCAGGAGGGCATCGGCACATGATGTGCCCGACGCGAGGGAACAGTTAGGGTTTCGTTTTATTGTCATCCCGCGCGCAACGGCTCTATGTAAATCCTCGCTACACTGCCGACCAGCGGAGAAAATGCATAAGGCCTTCGCTTCGCTCTGGGATGACAGCGGCGGACGGTGTCCAATCTCGGAAAGCATTCCCATCCCCGGGAGCACAATTTTCGGGACTGCTACAATTCCCTGCCGCATAATGACTTACTGGGCCATCGGGAACTTTTGTTGGGGCATTCAACGTATGCACTACGAGAAGTCAGTCCAGGGGCGTGCCGGGTCTCGCACCGCCGTCTCCACCTAAAGCCAGAATTTCCGGGAGCGCTGGTTGGAAGACGCTCAAATCGTCAACAGTCTCGTACGGCGCTGCATTGCAGGCGATGCAGTGGCGTGGGAGGAGATCGTCCAACGATACAATCGGCGTATCTATAACATCTGCTATCGGTTTTCCGGCTCCTCCGACGACGCGCAGGACCTGACCCAGGAAGTTTTCATCAAGATGTACCGAACCCTAAGCTCCTACGACGTGGAGCGGGGCGCCTTCATGACGTGGCTGACGACCATGACACGCAACCTTCTGGTCGACCACTTCCGTAAAAGCAAGCAGGATCGCGTTACGGACTCGATAGACGCGACCACGTCGGAACATGAGGATTCCATGCCCCTCAGTGACCAGATCCCGGACAAAGGGCCGGCGCCCGACACCAAAGTGCAGAGCCGGGAAACGGGCGACGTCGTGCATGAGGCCCTCCAAAAGCTGTCGCCGGAGCTCCGGGAAGCAGTGATTCTAAGGGACTTACAAGACATGGATTATCGAGATATCGCGGCGGTTCTACGGGTTCCAGAAGGAACTGTGAAATCCAGGATTAACCGGGGTCGCGCGGAACTTGCGAGGCTCCTCCAACGTATCTACAGGCAGGTGATGTGATGCCAGGTGAAACCCATAACGGTATGCAGTGCAACGAGTTCGAGGCACTTCTTTTTGACGCCCTGGACAACCAGTTGAGCGGCGTAAAACAGGAGCAGTTTCGGGCTCATGCTCGCATCTGCGCGAAATGCGGCCCCCTGTTCGCAGAAGTCGAGGCGGGGCAGCATTGGCTGAGGTCTCTCGTGGAGGTGGAGCCTCCAGCCAACCTGGTGAATGACATTCTGGCCGCAACCAGTGGAATCCCGTCCTACCGGTTGCACGAGATCGCGGACAAGGTACACCAGCCGTCGCTTGGCGAGCGAATTCGCGAATGGACGGATTCCCTGCTGACGCCGGTGTGGAGTACTGTGCGTCAACCGCGCTTCGCCATGTCGTTCGGGATGGCATTTTTCTCCCTGTCGGTCGCGTTGAGCGTGGCCGGGGTGAAGCCGAGCGATATCAAGCAAGCCGATCTCAGCCGGAGTGGCCTGCGCCGGACGTACTACACCACCAGTGCCCGAGTGGTGAAGTACTACGAGAACATTCGACTGGTGGTTGAGATCGAGTCGAAGGTGCAGGAGATTCGCAAAGTAACCCGACCCGCCGAAACGCGAGAAGAGAAAGAGCGGGAGAGGAATCACAAGAACAACACGAGTGGAGACCCCGAGCCCAGACAGGAGAGGAATTACAGCCGCGATGAAAACCAGCCCACGCTGGCATCCGTGCCGGAAGAAACACCTGCCGTGTCGGTGACCACGATCAGGAGGTTGGTATGAACTGCGCCACGCACAACACCGTTGCCGCAGTGGCCTATTGCCGCACGTGCGGTAAGCCGCTGTGCGCAGCCTGCGCACGCGACGTGCGCGGAACGAAATTCTGCGAGCAGTGCCTCGCCGATCGAATCGGCGACGCGCTTCCCGCGCCCCTTCCGCCAGGAGCAAGCGTTCCTGGAGGACCTCCAGCGGGCGAACGCCTGCCCAGTCCGGGCCTGGCCGCCGTGCTTGGATTCATTCCGGGCGTGGGCGCCATGTATAACGGGCAATTCATGAAGGGCTTCGTGCATGTCATGGCCTTCGTGTGCCTGATCTGGATGGCCGATCACTTCGGACCCATCATGGTCCCTGTTTTCTTCGCGTATTTCTTTTACCTGGTATTCGATGCTTACAAGACGGCGCACGCTCTTGAACTGGGACAGCCTGTGCCGGATCCATTCGGATTCGAACGCATGTTCGGACCGACGCCGCAACCGCGACTTGGTAATCCTGGCGTCTCGAGTGCAGTGGTGAGCACGAGCGCAGCGCCTGCCGAGCCAGCGCGTTACCGCAGCAGCGTTCCCACTGGAGCGGTGATTCTCATTGTGCTTGGCCTGATCTTCCTTTTGAACACGGTGGGCTTGTTCGAGTCTGGCATCGACCGCTTCTGGCCAATCATTCTTATCGGATTCGGAGGATGGTTGTTCGCTCGACGATGGGGCCTGCTGGGACAGGTGGATGGCACTTGCACCTGCGATCGCTGCAAGATGCGGTGCATCATGTGGCCGGCGATCATGGTGACCCTGGGCGTGCTGTTCCTGATCGACAACCTGCATGGTCCGGGATTTGAGCGGACGTGGCCTCTGATTCTGCTGGTGATCGGCGGAGTAAAGCTATTGCAGAGCAATGCATCGGAAGCGGGACACATCGAAGGCCCGGGAGCCTTGCCCCCGCCTCCACCACCGCCGGGAGTCACGAATTCCGAAGATCCACAAGGACAGGCGCAGGCTTCCAGCGAGGTGAACCATGTCTAGCCCCGTGGTCACGCCTCCCCGACGTCGGCGCTCGATGACGGGATCGGTGATCCTGATCATTTTGGGCCTGATTTTCCTTCTTGGAAATCTGCACCTCATCAAGTGGAAGACGCTGGGGGTGTGGTTTGCGCACTACTGGCCGCTCTTGCTGATCCTGTGGGGCGTGCTCAAACTGGTGGAGCACTACAAGGCTAAGCAAGAGGGAGTCCCTGCGCCCGGTATTGGCGCGGGCGGCATCGTGCTCCTGATTTTCCTGATCATCGCCGGGCTTACGGCGAGCCAGATGGCGAGAGTTGACTGGAACGGCGTTGGCGATGAAATGGGCATTGAAGATCACGTCCCATTTTTCGGCGAGACGCATGAATTCGACGACCAGTTGAGCCACGATCTCCCCGCGGGAGCCGCAGTGAAGATTGTGAACGACCGCGGTGCGGTGAATGTGAATGTCTCCAATGGGGACAAGATTGAAGTCAGCGCAAGCAAGAAAGTCCGTTCCGACAACAAGGACGAAGCGGAGAAGTGGAACGAGCAGACCAAGCCCCAGATCACGGTGTCGGGCAACCTGGTCACGATCAATGCCAATACGCGAGGAGCGGGCGACCATCCAGTGACGGTTGACCTGAATGTTTCGTTGCCAAGAAAAGCAGCCTTGACGATTGCGGCGCAGCGCGGCGACGTTAACGTAATGGGGCGCGACGGAACCGTCGAGGTATCCAACCAGCGCGGCGACGTGAGCGTGGATGATGTCAACGGAGACGTGAACCTCAACCTGGATCGCGGCTCGGTGAACATGGGCCACAGTTCCCTGCGCGTGTCCCAGGTGTCGGGGGATGTTTCTCTACAGGGACGATCGGGCGATGTGACGATCTCGGACGTGAAAGGGGCGGTGCGGCTGAATGGTGATGTTTCGGACAGCCTGCGGCTCTCGAAGATCGGCAAGACCGTGAGTTTCAAGTCGTCTCGAACCGATCTTGAGTTTACAAAACTGCTGGGCGATCTGGATCTGGATTCCGACAGCCTGCGGGCCGAAGACATTATCGGGCCAGTGCGGTTAAGCACTCGCTCGAAAGACGTGACGCTGGGAGCGGTGTCGGGCGATGTGCGAATCCAGGATGAGAACAGCGGTGTTCAACTCAGCTTGAAGTCACCGGGCAATATTCAGATCGACAATCGGAATGGCGACATCACGGTAGGTGTGCCCGACAAAGTTGGCTTCAAAGTGGAGGCGCGGAGCCGAGGTGGTGAAGTCCAGGCAGACTTCCCGGGAGTAAATGTTACCAACGACGACGATGCCGGAAAAGCTCTGGGAACGTTTGGCAACGGCGCGATTCACCTGGTGTTGAACAGTGAGCACGGGAATATCACGATCCACAAGGGGGAGACCGAAAATGCGCACTCGATGCCTGCGCCACCGGCTCCGCCGAAACCACCGAGACAGTCGGCGCCGGCTCGGCCGGAAGCGCCAACTGAGAATTAGGCTTTCAGGAAATCTTACAGACGATAGGCCGTGGAATCCCACCCTCGCGCAATAGAACGCGCAAGGATGGGCCACCCCGGCTTTTGTCTTTTGATCTTAATTTCAAGTTATGAGGAGCTGCGCGCTAAGCCAAGCCGCTTTGGCGGGCTAGCTTTAATGCTTCGATAGCGGCGCCTCTTGCACCGGCTGTGTCTCCGTTGGGCATCACGTGGATGGGCATGCCCGCCTGCTCTTCTCTCTGGCTGGGCATCGCCGCACGGATCTCTTTCATGAACCAGCGCTGAAACTCGGGAGTCGTCTCAAGCGCGCCTCCTCCGACGATGAACGCATCGGGGTCAAAGGTGTTGATCATCTCGTCGAAGAAGAGACCTAGCGCGTGGGCCTGGACGCGGAAGACATCACGGCAGAGCGGGTCGCCTTTGTCGGCCAGTCCACGAACTAGTTTTGCGGCTTCGTGGAGATTCAGCCCGGCGAGTTCGTGACCGGGATAACGCGGGAGAAAATACGGCAGCAGGTTCATTTCGATGGCCGTCAACGAGCAGAGCGACTCGAGATCGCCGATCCGCCCGCAATTGCATTTCGGTGTGATCCCGCTGGTTCCCGCGATGCTCTGGTAAGGGATCAGGACGTGGCCGAGTTCCCCGCCGAATCCGTTCTTGCCCTTCACAACGTTACCGTCGAGGATGATGCCGCCGCCGTTGCCTGTTCCAATGACAATGGAGATGGAGGTCTCCCGGCTGCTGGACCCGAAGATCGCGTAGTGCCCCCAGAGCGCGGCCGCGTTGGCATCGTTCAGATAGGAGACTGGCTTGCCGAGCCGGCGCGCCAGTCCTTCGCGAATGTCGAATCCCGCCCACTGGGCGTGCACAAAGTTGGTGGAGCCCCGCGCGCTCAGCTGGCCTGCGGCGCTGGCCGGGCCGGGAGTATCCAGGCCGATCGCGACCACGTCGTCGAGACGTAGGCCGGCCTTCTCTGTGGCGAACTTGAGCCCGTCGGCGATTTGTTGCAGGCAGACTTCGGGGCCTTGCTTGGCGAGGGCAGGGTGTTCGCACAACCCCTCAACCAGGAATTTCTCATCGCGATCGAGCAGGGTGTAGTTGATCGCGGTTCCGCCCAGATCGATTCCCGCCACGGCTGGCACAGTTCGTTCCCTCCGACACTTGAAGCTGATCCTGGTAAGGTTAGCAGAACTCGCAGTGAGTGTTTTTTCCGTTGACGGCTACGGCGGTGCGCCAAACTGAGCAGAGCTCTCCGCGTAAAGCTCAGCTATTCAGGCCGAGCTTGTGTTTCACGAGTTCATCGACTTGATGCAGAACGTCGTCCTCCGACAGATGGGTCGAATCGATGATCACGGCATCCTTGGCCGGGACAAGAGGGGAGGTCGCTCGTGTGCGGTCACGGCGGTCGCGTTCGCGAAGGTCGGCGGCCATCGATTCCGCGGAAGGGCCGTTCACCTTTTGCTGATCGAGGCGGCGCTGCTCGCGGATGACAGGATCGGCGTCGAGGAATATCTTCAGGTCCGCATGGGGAAAAACCTGCGTCCCGATGTCGCGGCCTTCCATCACGATTCCGCCGTCTTTACCCATCTCCTGCTGCCTGGCCACCATCCACTCGCGCACGGCGGGGTGCACGGAGACGCGGGAGGCGGCCTCGGTTACATCTCGTTCGCGAATGCGCGAGGAGACATCTTTGCCGTCGAGCAACACGCGATTGCCGCCCAGCGTGGGCTCGAGGGCGATGCGGGCACCTTCGGCCAGCTTGCGCAAGGCGAAGGCATCGTCGAAAGACACGTCCCACTCAATCGCCTTGAGGGCCAGTGCGCGGTACATGGCGCCGCTTTCCAGATTCACATAGCCCAGTTTGCGCGCGAGGCGTGAGGCGATGGTGCTTTTTCCGGCGCCGGCCGGGCCGTCGATGGCGATGATCAGTTTCCGTGCGGGGTTTTGGTCCATGGCAAGGTGAGAGGCAGTTCCTTGAAGAGCATACAGAGTAGCAGAATCTCCAGACCGGCTGAAAAACGAATCCTCAGGAGACGAGGAAAAACCGCATAGCTGCAGGCCGACTTGGATCTCTGCTAGGAGCGTGACGACGGACTGGCGGGACGCGGCAGCTTGGGTCCTCTGTTCACGGGCGAGAACACTGCGCGCGGAGGCGCTACCTGTACCAAAGACTTGCTGCCCACATGAATGAAGCTTAGTTCGCGGGCGGCCAGCAAGGCTTTCACCGCCTCTTTCACCCGCGAGCGCGGAACGAAGTTTCCGAAGAACGTTTCGAGTTCCTGCTCGTCGGCGGCTACGACGCAATCCAGGTACTTGGAGATCAACGCGCTCAAAGCCTCTGCGACCGAGAAACTGATTCCCTCGCGCACCGCATCGGGAGCCCAACGATAGAGCACGTCCCAGAACGCGCCTTCTTCCGGGTTGTAGTCGACACGGGTGATGCGCAAGCGCGACCATAGCTCGGAGAGCCCGCGATCAAGCGCCGCTGCTGAGAGACTGCCGCCCAGTTTCTCACCCAACTTCTGTTTGGAAATGGGGCCGTCACGACGAATAACCTCGAAGGCATCGCAGGCAAGCTGTGAGTATTCCGATCGCGAACCTCCCTTGGGCGCCTGCCTGGGATTACGTTCTCCTACCAGCGCATAAAAAAACGGAAACGCGGAGGCGCTGACCAGGAAGGCGTTGTTCTCGTCGAACAGGTTGGCTTCGAAGGCGGCGCGGTCGCGCAACAGACGAACCATCAGTTCCTGAGCATCGCGGGCGCGCGGGTCGGAGAAGGAATGCTGCCAGGTGGGGAGGCGATCATCGGCTCCCACCCAGGCTCCCACAAATGTGGGCACGGGCAACGGAGGGCGCAGCGGGTAAAGCAGGCTGAATCCGACCGACTCCATGAAGGCGCGTCCGTCCTCGAGCGTGCGCACGGGATGGCCATTCAGATGCCACTTTTCGGTGCGGGCCAGTTGGAGTTCGGCTTCGGTCATGAATTGATTAGAACACAGAAAACTCGTCGTCGGTCCCCGGTCCTCGGTTCGTCGGCCTGGGTTGTAGGCGGGGTTGCGGTCTTTGCTCGAGGCCGTTGGTCGTTCGTCGTTGGTCATTAGGGTGATCTTGCCGCTTCTTTGTTTGCGCCAGCCATCGTAACTTTGGCGGCAGAGCTGACGTCACGGTTAGGAGCTGAAAGCTGACGGCTGAGAGCTGACAACTAGATCCTCTTGAACGCCCTCTGAATGTCTTTCATTGAGTAGCGCAGGACGACGGGTCTTCCGTGTGGGCAGGAGATGGGGAACTCAGTTTTGGCGAGTTCGGAGAGCAGCCATTCCATTTTGTTCTGGTCGAGCGGCATGTTGACCTTGATGGCGGCGTGACACGCAATGGAGGCGGCGATGCGAGTGCGGAGGGCGTCGAGGTTAAGCTTCTGATCTTCCCGGGAGAGTTGCTCGAACAGTTCGTGCAACATGTGCTCCACTTGGGCGGCATCGATGCCGGCGGGAGCGGCCTTGACCGCTACACTGCGCGTGCCGAAGGGCTCGGCCTCGAAGCCGTTGCGGGCGAGTTCGTCGGAGATTTCGGCGAAGACGGCGAGTTGCGCGGGCGTCAGTTCCAGGAGAAGCGGCATCAGCAAACGCTGGCTTTCGACAGCCTGGACCGCGCGCTGCTTGAGCACCTTTTCAAACAGGACGCGTTCGTGGGCAACGTGCTGGTCGATGATCCAGAGGCCTTCGTGATTGACGGCCAGGATGAACGATTCCCGAATCTGCCCCAGTGGCTTGAGTGTGGCCAGCGAGGGAGCCAGTTGGCTGGGGACGTCGGGTTCCTCGGCAAAGGCCGGAGAACATCCGTTGTCGGGGATGACCTCGGCGATTCTGGCCAGAGAGACCGCCGCATTCGCTTCGACCGCAATGCCCCCGTCAAATTGAAATCGCTGGCTGACCGCGGGCGGCTCGGGCGCGCGCAGGGTGAAGCCTCCGGGAGCGGCTGTCGCGTCGAGGTTTTGCCAAGTGGCTACGCCATCCGCGGTGGCGTGTGCGCCGGGGGTGAGGGACGGACTGGCGGTGGGGTGGGCGCGGATTTCGGATACAAACTGTGGAACTGGACGGGCCTTCATCAGTGCGGCGCGGATCGAGTCGCGGATGAAATCGTGCAAGAAGGTCTGCTGGCGAAAACGGACCTCGGTCTTCGACGGATGCACATTGACATCGACTTCCTCAGTTGGCATTTCGAGGAACAGCAGCACTACTGGGAAGACGGTCGGTGGGATCACGTTGCGGTAGGCTTCGGTGATCGCATGCTGGACAAGGCGATCGCGAATGAGGCGTCCGTTGACGAAGATGTAGATTGAGTTGCGGTTGAGCTTCTGGATCTCCGGCTTCGAAACGAAGCCGTGGAGACGGAGTTCGCCAGGGACTTTCGGTTCGTCGTCCTCGGTGCGGCGCCAGGGCGGTGGTTGTGGCAGGCCGATACGTTCGAGCGGCTGCAAGGCGGCGATGGGAATGAGCTGGTCGAGAACGTCTTTGCCGAAAACCTGGTAGACACGCTCGCTGTGTCCGGCAACGGGCGGGGCGACCAGCATTGCATTGGTCGCCGAGTGCAACTCGAAGTGCTTGTCGGGATGGGCGAGAGCGTAATGGGTAACGAGCGAGGCGATGTGGGAGAGTTCGGTCGACTCCGCTTTAAGGAATTTCTTGCGCGCCGGCGTATTGAAAAAAAGATCGCGAATCGTAATGGATGTTCCAGGCGGCAGGCCGGCTTCTTCCACTTTGAAGATTTTTCCGCCATTAATTTCGACGACCGTTCCTGAAGCTTCGTCGGGAGCGCGGGTTTCGAGGCGCAGGCGCGAGACCGACGCAATGGAAGGCAGGGCCTCGCCGCGGAACCCGAGGGTGGCGATACTGAGCAGATCTTCGGCGTTCTTGAGTTTTGAAGTTGCGTGACGTTCGAAGGCCAGCAGTGCGTCGTCGCGAACCATACCGCAGCCATCGTCGGTGATCTGGATCAGTTTCTTGCCGCCCGCTTCCACTTGAATGCGAATTCGCGTGGAGCCGGCGTCGAGTGAGTTTTCAAGAAGCTCTTTGACGACGGACGCGGGACGCTCCACCACCTCGCCGGCGGCGATCTTGTTGGCAACGGTTTCGGAGAGGACGTGGATGCGGCCCATGCGGTCGTCAGTCGTCAGTCGTCGGTCGTCGGCAGGAACGTCACCGTGCCACCGCTGGCCGTCGAGTCCGTCGTAAGTCTCTCAGATGACAACTGTGCTGGTAAAGCGTCGTCGGGTAAGCTGGTGTGGATTGCATGAAAGTTACGCGACGTAGTTTTCTCTGGCAGGCCGGATGCACCGCTTCGGCGGCGTGGATGCATCCTCCGAACGCGTTTGCGGGACACGGCAGTCCGCAGTCGCGGCTGGCTGCGGACCGGCTGCGGCCGCAGTTTCACCTGCTTCCCGCGGCCAACTGGATGAACGATTCGCTCGTCGCAGAAAGTCCCAACCCGCGAAAAACGTCGCATCTCCGCATGTTTATTGCCTGAAACGCACCTCCCTGAATTGTGAAGCGTTGCCCTTGTGTGCCCTTGTTTTCCCCTGAAATTCCATCGTTAAGCGTACGTGGGAACTTAAATCGCTGACCATCGATATGAAACTCCCCAGCGACTCACCCTGAGCACTGAAAATCAGCGCGATCACAATTTTCGCTTGCGCAGCTGCTGTTGCGACTCAGGAGGAGTCAAATGGCAGACGTGAAGAAGACCTTCCGCGACTAGCTTCACGATGCGTTCCTGTTCTACCTGTGCACACCTCACTGCTAAGCTTTACCGCAACCGTGCACGCTCGTCAGGGAGAAAGCCGCTGATCGGTGTAGCCCACTTCGGCTTCATCTTAATGCAGGTCTCTTCCCGTCACATTCCCAAGTGATTCGGTGCACAGCGCGATAACCCTCTACGGCTCATCCTTGATGATGGGGAATTAGGCATATGCAGGGCGCACTCATCATGAGACAGCACTTGCAGACGGAGCCGCAGCCTTGTTCCATGCGCGTAAACCATGCCAACAATGCACCCCGGAACCAAGCATCGGAACGCACTCAAGTGAGTGATTACCGCTAGAGTGTAGAGCTAGTTGAGGAGTAGCCGATGAAAGCACCATCCCTCACGAGCCACAATGTATCGCTCAAGAATGTTCTGTTCGCCACCGATTTTTCCAGTGCGTCGATGCACGCCCTGCCGTATGCAACTGGGATTGCTCGCAAGTTTCAGTCTAGATTGTGCGTAGCCCATATTGTGCCACCGGAGGACTATCCCTCCGGCCATGCCTCGGAAGAAGAGGCTGGGCTTGCAGCCCGTGGTAACGCTGAACTCAAGGTGGGCAGCCTTCTGAACTCTGCCTCCTGCCGCGGCCTTTCCTGTGAGGGATTGGCTGGCAACGGTGACATCTGGATGGGGCTGAGCGACTTCATCCGGCGGCACGCGGCCGATTTGCTGGTGATGGGCACCATCGGCCGAACCGGCATCAGGAAATTCCTGCTTGGATCCGTTGCCGAGGAGGCCATGCGCGAGTCGCCTTGCCCGGTCTTAACGGTGGGGCCGGAATCTCACCCTGCGGAAGAAGTCGAATTTCATCAGATTCTTTACGCGACAGATTTTTCCGCGGACTCCCTCACGGCGACGCCATACGCTTTGGCGTTCTCGAAGAATTATCGTTCTCGCCTGACCTTGGTGCACGCGCTGGAAGGACTTCCGGAGTCGCCTTATCTCGATACGCAAATGGCCAAGGTACGTTTGCGCGAACTGGTTCCCAAGCGTGATGATCTCACTTCCGATTTAGAAGTCATCGTCGAGATGGGTTCACCAGCAAAAGTCATCTTGAAGGCCGCTGACGATACCGGATCGGACCTGATCGTCATTGGAGCACGGGGCGCAGGAGCGGTCGCACGCATGGCCTCGCATTTCGGCTCGATAGCCCACAAGGTGGTCTCGCATGCGCATTGCCCGGTCCTCACCGTCGGCGGATCAAGAGAGTCGACTGACAAGTCGTGAAGGCAAATGGGAGAAGCGTATCCGGAGTGTCGTCTCACGTGCGAGTGGCGGCCCGACTGCTGCCGAAGATCTTCAGCGCTTCAAACCACAGTACGCTGAATACGCCCGCAACGGAACAAATGACAAGATCTATCCGGTGGAGTATGGAGAAGCGAAATAGATCGCGCGCAAACGGCAAGTACAGGACGACGACCAGCACGGTTAAGGCCCCCCCGATCACCCACCATAGAGCCTGGTTAGGAAAACGCAGCGTTGCCACGATCGTGCGGGTCCACGACCGATTGGCAAGGATCAAGGCGAGATTCGAAATCACAAGAGTGGTAAAGGTCAGAGCACGCGTGTTGGTCTCGGACTCACCCCGCAGGTGCGCGATCACATACACGCCCAAGGTGATGAGCAGAACACTGATCCCCTGGAGCAAACTCAAGAGCAGAGTGCGGCGATCGAACAAGGGTTCTTGAGGGTCGCGTGGCGGGCGATTCATAACGTTCGCTTCCTCAGGCTCAGCCTCGAATGCTACTGAGCACGCGGGGTCAATGATCAATTCAAGAAAGACGACGTGCACAGGGAGCAGCACCAGCGGCCATTTCAAGAGAACAGGAATCAGCGCTAAGCCCGCAATCGGTACATGGATGGCCAACACATACGACATAGCCTTCTTAAGG
This sequence comes from uncultured Acidobacteriota bacterium, assembly GCA_963765755.1. Taxonomy (GTDB): domain Bacteria; phylum Acidobacteriota; class Terriglobia; order Terriglobales; family Acidobacteriaceae; genus Gp1-AA133. Next base: position 170,448 of record CAVXXV010000013.1, read on the forward strand.
TTGTCGAAGATCCTTCGACCGAGCCGAATGGCCGCAACGATGGAGGAGAAGGCATCATCCAACAAAACCAGTTGAGCCGCCTCACGGGCCACGTCCGTGCCCCTTTTCCCCATGGCAATGCCGATGTGGGCCGACCTCAGAGCAGGCGCGTCATTGACCCCGTCTCCGGTCATCGCCACGATTTCACCGTGAGATTTCAGTGCCTCTACGAGGCGTAGTTTTTGTTCTGGCACCACGCGGGCAAAGACATTCGCCGTTCTCACGGTGGATTGGAGCTCAGCCTCGCCCATTTTTTCCAGCTCGGGGCCAGTGACGACCCGATCGGATTCCTTCAAGCCGGCCTGTCGGGCTATGTTCCGTGCTGTTCCAGAGAAGTCACCGGTGATCATCACGACGCGTATTCCTGCGGTGTTACATTCCTGGATCGCTCCCGGCACCTCCGGCCGGATAGGATCGGCCAGACCAACCAGACCCAGAAGATGAAACTGGTAGGCATGCGGATCATCAGGCAATACATCGCCCTGGAAGTCGCCACGAGCGACGGCCAGAATGCGTAGGCCTTCGTCCGCCATTGCTTCTGCATGGCCCCTGAGCTCTTCCAGCTCCGCGGCAGACAAGCGGCAGAGCTCTGCTACCGCCGAAGGCGCTCCTTTAGCAGCAACAATGTTGGAGGCGCCCGGTGACTGCCAGACGCGTACTACCGCCAACAGTCTTGGCGACAGCGGGTATTCGCGCGATAGTGCCCAATCTCGGTGGAGGTGTTCGGTGTCGACAAGGTAGTGTTCGCCCAGTTGCCTGAAGGCAATGTCCATCGGATCGAAAGGCTGGCGCTGGCTGGCCAGGATGCCGAATTCAACCAGTTCATGAAATTGTTCCGGGAGATCGTTAGCCGTTGCCGTCTGCACAATATAGGACTGATCTCCCACAAACAATTTATGGATCGCCATCTGGTTCTGGGTCAGGGTGCCGGTCTTGTCCACGCAGAGTACGGTGGCCGATCCGAGCGCCTCAACGGCGCTGGCCGTACGCGTGAGAACGTTTCTACGCGAAATTCGCCAAGCGCCCAGCGCCAGGAAAACGGTCAGCACGACGGGGAACTCCTCGGGCAGGAGCGACATCGCCATCGTGATCCCGACCAGCAGTCCGCCGAGCCAGTTGCCGCGGGTAAGTCCATATACGATCGCCACGAGTCCGCAAACAGAAAGCCCAAAAATCGCCATGATTCTAACCACACGGCTGACTTCTCGTTTCAGTTGGGTCTGCTCAGGTTGCAGGGTCACTAGGGCTTTGCCGATCTTGCCGAGTTCAGTCCCGATGCCGGTGGCCATCACTTCGGCAACGCCATGGCCCTGGACGACCATCGTTCCCGAAAAAACAGAGGTGGTGTCGTCACCGCCGGGCCGGCTGATCGTGACGTTTGCGGTTCCCGGAGATTTGCGCACCGGGACTGATTCGCCGGTGAGCAGGGATTCGTCGACCGATAAACTGACAGCCGAAACAACTAGAGCATCGGCGGCGACGCGGTCTCCCTCTTGGAGCACAACCATGTCGCCGCGGACCACTTCGCGTCCCGCTATGCGCTTTTCCTTACCGTCACGGATGACTAGGGCTCGCGGACTCGAAAGATCTCGAAGAGCCTCCAGGGCACGTTCTGTCTTACGTTGCTGGTAGAGGCTGATCCCCAGTACCACAAAGATGGAAACGAGCAAGACGATCGAATCCCTCAGCTCACCAAGGAACAGATAGATTGCTCCCGCACTTACCAGAAGCAGTAGCATGGGCTCGCGTACCACTTCCCAGGCAATGGCGAGCAAGCCACGGGGCTTCGTGGATGGAAGCTCGTTCGCACCTTCAGTCCGCAGTCGCGCAACGGCCTCTTGTTCTGAAAGGCCAGCAACTCTACTGGGGTTGATATCGGGAAGCATAGACTTAACGTTCTAACGCTAGCAGTTATTTCGTCCTGACGTGAACAAATGCGGAGAGTCAGCACCCGGGTGCCGTGTATGCATCCGCTGCGAAGATAGATAAGTGCACTGCAAAGCGATCCGCTCAGTCGTCTAGCTAACTGGCTGTCCAGTATTACGGGAGACTTTGGCAATCCATTTATGAGCTGTGACGCGCGCTTCGTCCCATCGCGTTGCTACAGTGGGGAAGCGGTTCCGGATCTTTAATAGCAATCGATGGGCCCAGACATATTCTGAAGAAAGAATCAGAAGACCTATCATCAGAAACAGCACTCCCTGCAGGATGGGCAGAAACAGACCAATCACGCCGACCAGGACGAAGCCCCAACCGAAGAGGAGTAGAGCTATTTTGTTAGCTTTTGTTTCCACACTATCTCCCGAAAGTCCCTTCTCATTCGTCGGCCATTGTCATGGTCGGGCAAGAGATCCGGTCCACGCCTCGGCACGACAATCAAGGACTCCCCATACTGCCGACACCAAATTCGTGGACAAGTCTTTCTCCGTAGTACGCAGCATTGATCAGCCAAAAGAGCCCGAGCGCATAAAGCACGACCGATCCCAAAGGTAATACTCCCGTCAGTTCATGGATCTGCAAATGGAAGCACGTGCAGATCAGCAATGTCAGACCGAAAAGTAGAGTTGCTGCGGTAAGGCTACTGCGGGCGAGACTCGCAAGCTCCTGGTGCCGTTCGACAACAGTCCGTACTTCTCCGGTTGGAGTCACAGTGGCAGCGGCGGTCTGGCCGGCCTTAAACGCGGCATAGGTCGAGGCAACTCCGAGGAGCATTACAGTCAGCGCAGAGATGAGAAACGTTTGTCGTGTCGTGGTTTTGGCGAAGCCAGCAAACAGGACAAACACGGGTGCCAAGAAGAACAAGGTCAGCGGAAAATGAATCAACAGAGGATGGATACTATCCCAGCCGGGTATCATCTGAAGCGGCGGCATACGAACCTCCTGTCAACCTAACGCTCGGGAAGGCGAGAGTCCGCGAAGCTGTCGGTAGCTCGATACCATAACCCTACGCGCGGCGAGGGTCTAGGCTGCCAGGGGCTCTGTTAGCCTGATGCCCCGTCCTCGATAGATCTCTTGCGCGCTTCACATTTGAATCGAATCTGCTCAACTTTTAATCTCCTCGTTCCCCCAGGCACTCGGGCCTCGATGACCTCTCCTTTTTTGTGACCGAGCAGCGCGATCCCCACAGGGGCGAGAACCGAGATGAGACCTTTAGATATGTCTGCTGCCTCAGGAAGAACCAAGGTGTACAACTCTTGCTTCCCCGTATGGCAATCCCGGATACGGATGCTGGAGTTCATCCTGACGACGCTTGTGGGAATTCGACGGGAAGGTCGCACCTCCGCGCTCTGCAGAGCTTGATCGAGTGCATCAACTTGCCGCTGGTCTCGAAAGAGCGAGTGCTGCAAAGCTCGAATCAGACCGCTCAGCTTTTCCATGTCGGCGTCGGTGACGATAATCTCGCGGCTCTTCACGATGAACTCCTTTTCGTCTACCAAAAGTTTCCACGGCTACGCAGCCTTCCTGTGTTCGGTCTCGGATTGCACGTTGCTTTCGACTTCCTTCTGCGGACTCCATTCCGACTGAACGTGGCTGAGCTTCTGCTTCATCCGAGCGTCGTTCTGGCGGGCATCAATTTCAAACCAAATGAGCAGTGCAAAGACTCCAGCGATTAAGACCAACCCTAGGATCGTTGTGGGTTCCATGATGATTGCTCCTTCTCGTTGTTGTTTTCAGGCTGATGTAGACCTCCGAAGGTCAATACCGGACAACTGGCGAGCGACACAATTCTGTGTGCGATCGAGCCAAAGCGACCGGCCGTATGTGCGAAAGCGCCTACACCTCGTGCGCCCATAGCAATCAAGTCCGCGGATAGTTCATTCGCGACGCCCAGAATCCGTTCCGCTACGGGCCCAATTTCTACCACCACTTCCGGTTCATACTGGAGTTCTGGTTCAGATGGCACCAGGTCAAGCAGGCGCTTCTTTGTCAATTGCAAGGCAAGGTGAGGCGCATCCTTGAGAATTCCTTCGATAACGTGTAGCAGCATCAAGTGTGCCCGATACTCATAGGCCAGGGAGGTGGCGAACTCCACGGCTCGCACGGATCCCATTGAGAAATCAGCAGCACACAGAATCCTTTGAATTTCCGCGGACGGATCCGTTACGACATGCGGACCGACGGTAAGCACCGGGCAGGGCGCTTCGCGAATGATCTCCTCAGCTACCGATCCAAGAAACAATTTGCCCAACCCCGCGCGACTGCTCGTACCCACAACCACCAAATCAGCAGCATAGGTCTCAGAAAATTCGGTGATCACTTCTCCCGGGCTCCCCTTGCCGACCAAAGCTTCGCAAGAGTAGCCCCGATGTGCCAAGGGACCTATTACCTGATTCAGCGCATACCCGGCATAGTCTTGCGCCTCCCTTAGGATTCGCTCCATGGATTCGGGGCGCGCTAGGGCATAGGCTTCCTGGGTTACCACATGCGCCGCGTACAGCTTCGCCCCGTACCTGTGTGCCAACGCGACTGCAAACGGCAGGGCCCGATTCGCCAAGACCCCAAAGTCAGTTGCAAACAAGATGTTCTTGATTGCGATCGTCGGTTTGTTGCCCAGTACCTTCATGTCCGACCTTGGCGTCAGGTTCCCGTCGCCCGGTGTTAGTTGTGTCCTCCGAGTTCAGAATTGCCAACTCGGTCAGGATCCCATCCAGGATTTCCATTTGCTTGCGTTGCATCTCGCGGTCCAGTCTTGCAGCGCGCCGGTTCAGAACCCAGAGGATGAATTCAAGTCCGCCGAGTGATGCGATGATGGCGATCGTTTCCCACATAACCGTAGGCCCTTTGCATCAACAGATCGATACATCGTTAAATACTTCCTTCGTCGGTCGTCGCCCGGTCCGTTTGTCATGGCCACTTCGCAAAATCTCGGCCATGCAAGGGCCGGCTGCCTCAGCGCTTACAACGCCTGCGGTAAGAGCACTCTCCAACAGGCGCATCGAGTTTTCCGCGCCGTCAATCAATAAAGCTTGCGCGAGCGCTCGCACCTTCAGGTCGGGAGATTCCAGCCCTTCCACCAACTCCAATCCTGCTTCTGGATCAGCGGTCTTTCGCCACACGATCCCACAGGCAAGCATGTAATCCGGGTTCATGGCAAAGCCTCCGAAGGGCGGCGCATCAGCCACCATCGCGATGCCGCAGTCCAAGCTGGCTCCTCAGTATTCAAGCAGCCAGACTCCAAGAAAGAGCCCTCCGAACAAGACCACGGAGGCCACCGCAACCACCACATAGCGGATCAGACGTGCCGCTTGCGTCGAGTCCTTTGCGACATCGTTTGCGATTTGATCGTCCAGATTGTCGAACATGGTCTCATCTCCTTCGAAGCTCACCCTGGCAGCGTTCAAACTGCCGTACCGCCGGCATGGTTCAGGCGACCAGTGATGCCGGCTTGTGGCAAGCCATGCACTTGTTTACGGCCTCCACTACCTGCTGATAGGCACGCTTGCAAACGACGTCGCGGGCTCCGAGGTTCTGGAGGCTCCGAATGTCAGCGATCTCGGGCACGCTTGGTTGCATGACGATGCACGGTACTTGCGCTCCTCTCTCGCGAAATGCTCTCAGCAGGTCTTCGCATTCGGCATCCGGCAAATATTCATTGATCAGCGCCAGATCGAAGGCCTGCGACTCCACAAGGCGGAGCGCCTCTTGTGCGGTCCATACCGTGGTCGTGTCAAATCCCGTATCCTCAAGCAACTTCTCCAGGACGATTAGGACCTCCTCGTGACAATCGGCTACCAGGATTCTCTTCCGTGCTGTTTTCATGGTCTTGATCTCTTCAGTCTGAAATCCCACCACCGCGAACGCCGTCCGCTTTAGTCTTCGCGGCGCTTGAGCTTCGGCCGATCGTCTTCAGCATTTGGGTCTTGCGATGTTTTCGGCCCTCGCCGCAAAGTTGGTTTTGTTTCCTTTTGCTCACCAGGAATCTGTCGCCGGTTTTCAAGCATTGCAAGTCGTGTCCGTACTTCGTCGAACTCCGACCTCGTCACGACATATTCACTTCGAGACGGGAGCTTGGTTTCGAGCTGGTTCTGAGTCTGTGCGATCCGGCTCACGATGGATGGGTGGCTTGCGAATATCTTCGAGAGAGTCCCCGGCTTGACCTTCTCTCTCGCCTGGATCTTCTCGAAAAAAGTCATGAACGATTGCGGGTCATAGCCCGTTTTGTACATGTACTGCAGCCCGAGATAGTCTGCCTCCTCCTCGAATCCGCGGGAGAATTTCAGAAAGCTCATCGGGAGACCGATACCGGCAGCCGACCGAGCGGCGTACCCTGCACCGCCCCCCACGAAAATGAGGGGGATCGAGGCGATATCTGCAAACTGCGCACGGGTCATCTGCCGGGTAGCATGGCGGGCAGCCACGTGAGCAACCTCATGCGCAACAACTCCAGCCAATTCCGCTTCTTCGTCCGCGGCCAACAATAAGCCAGAGTGCACATAGACGATGTTCTGTCCGATTCGGTTGACATATTCTGTGACAATGGGGTCTTGAACCAACTTCGTGCTGGTGTCGACCATCTGGGCGTATTCCCTGCCCATTCGGATCTCTCCCTCCAGCGAATACCAGTTCCCCAGTCCGCGACCGCCGATGTCGCGGTTCCCGATGGCTTCAATGTCATCCTTGCTGCCCGCCTTCGCTTTTGGCTGTTCTTCGCGTTGAGGCTCGTTGGCCCGATCGCCAGCCCACGCCGGAACTACTGGCGCGAAACACAGGAGAAGCATTAGCGTTGCAGCAAAGGTTGTAGCACCGCGTCTCATTGTGCCGCTCCTGCACCAAGCTTCGGCGATTCGGCCGTGGATGAATCGGCCAGACACCCATCCGCTACTTACCCCGATGGGGCCCGTCGCCCAGCATCGAGCTGCGAACATCATGCTTGTGGGCAAACGGGCTGGCGTGCCCACCCACACCAAAAGCTGTCCTGGCTAAACTTGCATTCTTACCGACTCGCGGCGAGTTCGCGCTTGCCTCGTTCTCTGGATCTCGCGTCGGAAGGCCTGTCCAATCCGTTCGCAGGCCCGGTCAATCGCGCTAAACAGGTCAGCATCGACCTGATCCAATACCACTTTCCCTGAGGGCAACAGTTCTGCACTGATATGGCAACATTGGTCGACCCCGCCCCGGACACCGTTTGTGTCCGAAATTCGTAGCACGATCCGGCCTACCCGCGGGGCGAATCGACCAAGGGCAAACCGTATCCGGCGAGTCGCATAGCCACGCACTGCATCCGCGAGATCCGTGCCTTGTATCCGCACCTCGACTTCCATAGGCTTCCTCCCCGCAGATCTGCACTCAGGCAGCCGCGGCATCGCTCTTGCGACCGGCAATCTCTTCTTCAGCATGCAGCCAGTCTTCGAGTTCGCGGCCCTCTTCCTTTCCGCGTGCCTCGAACAACTCAAAAGCCCGCCTGCGAATCTGCTCTTCGATCTCCGGGGGGCTAGCAGTGGGAACGTCCTTGTCACGAGCATCCGGTTTCATGGTTATGTCTCCTCCTTTGTGCTTCCAAATCGCGTTATGCCGCGTTCCAAGAATCATCTTTTCCTTCCGCGGGCCATTGAGAAAGCAGATAATCTAAGCAGTTAGTGTTCGGTTTTTTCTAACGCTGCGAAATGCAACGCCCAGCGGGGTGACGTCATGGAATGGATTAACTACCATCACCTTCTTTACTTTTGGACTGTCGTGCAAGCCGGCAGCATAGGGCGCGCCAGCCAACAGCTGCGCTTGGCGCCTCCGACCATCAGCGCTCAGCTTCGGAGCCTGGAAGACAGCCTTGGGGAGAGACTGCTGACACGGTCGGCACGGGGCGTACAGCCCACCGAGATCGGGCAAATCGTTTATCGGTATGCGGACGACATTTTTTCGCTCGGTCGGGAGATGATTGACACCGTCAAGGGCCGCCCGACGGGACATCCATTGCAGGTGGTGATCGGGATCGCCGACGTAGTGCCCAAGGAAATCTCACATGCACTGATCGCGCCTGCACTGCGGTTAAGAGAACCGGTACAGATTACCTGCCGTGAGGACAACCAGGAGCACCTGCTCGCGGAGCTGGCCATTCAGGAACTCGATGTAGTGCTGTCCGATACACCGATTGGGCCACCTGCAAAAGTTCGCGCGTATAACCACCTGCTGGGCGAGTGCGGGATGACGTTCCTGGCGACCCGCGAGTTGTCGAAGAAATATCGCCGGCGATTTCCGCAAGTGCTTCACGACGCCCCGGTATTGCTTCCAGCAGACAACACGAACGTCCGACGTGCCCTTGACCAGTGGTTCGATTCCCAGCAGGTCAGGCCTGTTGTGGTGGGTCAGTTTGAGGATTTCGCCCTATTGCGTCGCTTCGGAGAAGCTGGCACCGGTATGTTCGCGGTGCCCTCGGTGCTTGAGAAGCAATTTCGCAGAGAACGCGAGCTTAGGGTGGTGGGACGTGCCGCGGCCGTGCGCAATCGATTCTATGCAATCTCCGTGGAGCGAAAGCTGAAACATCCTGCAGTGGTGGCGATCTGCGAGACCGCACGGCATGAACTGTTCAATTGATGGAGCTCCACTTAAGAGACGCAATTTTATGCGCGGGTTCTCTCTCCGCGACCGCATGCAGCCGGGCACGATTGCCAATGGCGCTCCGCGGTCTTATTGGCACTCCATCGCCTGAGTACCTGTAGAGCGAGGCACAATCCTCAGCGGCCGTGAACGTTGGGGATCACCAGCCGGTGTGCGCCCGATCACATTAGGCGCTCCCAGTGGGCGAGCGATAATTGAGGTAGCCTGCAAAGGACAAGGAGAAACTCATGCCGCAGAGCGCAGTGACGGAGCCCGTCAACGTCGAAAGGCAAGCCTCGAATGCGGCTTCTGGCCTACCGAAAAAGTCTCCCAAGAGTTTCAATTCATTTCAAATCGCACAAGCCCAGTTCGACAAAGTAGCTGAATACTTGGGCCTTGATGCCGCCACCAGAGACCTCCTGCGTTATCCTCTGCGCGAATACCAGTTTGCGATCCCGGTGCGCATGGACGATGGGATCGTGAGGGTCTTTCGAGGATTCCGCGTCCAGCACAATGACGCGCGTGGACCGGGCAAGGGGGGCATTCGTTTCCACCCGCAGGAGACGATCGATACTGTACGCGCGCTATCCATGTGGATGACGTGGAAGTGCGCTGTGGTCGATATTCCGCTTGGTGGAGCGAAGGGTGGAGTGATCTGTGATCCACATAATCTCAGCGCGCGAGAGCAGGAGCAGATTTGCCGTGGATGGGTACGCCAAGTGGCAAGGGACGTCGGCCCAGTGACTGATGTACCGGCCCCGGATGTTATGACAGACGCGCAACACATGCTATGGATGCTCGATGAGTTTGAGAAGATCCACGGCGGTCGATTTCCAGGATTCATTACCGGCAAACCGGTCGGAATGGGTGGCTCGCTAGGTCGAACCGAGGCTACTGGCTATGGGGTCGTCATTACGCTGCGCGAGGCGCTCAAGGAATTGGGCATGCGACCCGAGACTACTCAGGCGAGCGTGCAGGGCTTCGGCAACGTGGCCCACTACGCAATCGAACTTTACCAGCGGCTAGGAGGAAAAGTGATCTCCGTCTGCTGCTGGGATCAAGCGGACCAGTGTCCCTACACCTACCGCAAGAGTGAGGGAATCAATCTCAGCCAACTGTTGTCGATCACGGATCACTTCGGCGGAATCAATAAAGCGAAAGCCAAGGAACTGGGCTATGAAGTACTCCCGGGAGAGGCATGGATAGAGCAGGATGTCGACATTCTTATCCCGGCGGCGATGGAAAACCAGATCACCGGCGACAACGTTGGCCGCATTAGCCCCCGCGTGCGCATCATTGCTGAAGGCGCCAACGGTCCGACGACACCGGAAGCCGACGCTCAAATTCAGAAACGCGGTATCCTGCTCATCCCCGATTTTCTGGCGAATGCCGGTGGCGTGACCTGCAGCTATTTCGAGCAGGTGCAGAGCAACATGAACTACTTCTGGGAGAAGGACGAAGTTCTCGGGAAGCTCGATTTGAAGATGACATCCGCGTACTTCGCGGTCTCCGATCTGGCACGGCGGGAAGCGTTGTACATGAGAGATGCTGCCTATGCCATCGCGATCGGCCGCGTAGCCAAGGCGTGCCACGAACGCGGCTGGGTGTAACGGGTAGTCGCCAGCCCCACAATTGACGGGCGATCTCTGGCCGTGCGCGTTGAAACGTGCGGCATCCGCTATGATGCGCTGGGAGGTGTCAATGAGCGGTCTGAAGCCTCTCGTTGCTGAGTTGCCGGTCTTCGACCGCAAGTTCTGGGATGGTACCTTCCAGTGTACGCAGATCGGCTCTGGCTCAATTGGTGGCAAGGCCAGCGGATTGGTGTTCATCAAAGATCTCCTTGGCGCGCAGATTGACGCCACTTCCTTTCCCGATGTTGAGATTAACGTTCCGACCATGGCGGTCATCGCAACAGACTGTTTCGATCAGTTCATAGCGCAGAACCATCTTGGCGGGCTGCCCTTCGACGAAATGTCCGATGACCGCATCGCCCATGCCTTTCAGAAGACCGAGCTTCCGTTTGAGCTGCTCGGTGATCTTCGCGCGCTGATTGTTCAAGTCAAAAGCCCTCTGGCGATCCGGTCGTCGAGTCTGCTGGAGGACGCATTGGAGCGTCCGTTCGCCGGCGTCTACGCAACCAAAATGATCCCCAACAACCAGCCCGATCCGGACTCGCGATTCCGCCGACTGGTGGAGGCCATCAAGTTTGTGTACGCGTCGACGTACTTTCGCAAGGCACGGGACTACATCCGGACGACCGGGACCAACCCGGGCGAAGAGAAGATGGCGGTCATTATCCAGGAGATAGTCGGACAGCGCAGAGGAGATCGCTTTTATCCTGACGTTTCCGGCGTGGCGCGTTCCTATAACTTCTATGCGTTTGAACCGGCACGACCTGAAGAAGGAGTGGTTACGTTGGCTTTGGGGTTGGGCAAGACGATTGTGGACGGCGGCATAGGCTGGACGTTTTCACCTGCCTATCCGAAGAAGCCACCACCTTTCGATTCCGTGGGGGAACTGCTGAAGGGCACCCAAACCGAGTTTTGGGCAGTCAACATGGGTAAGCCCCCCGCTTACGATCCAATCAGCGAAACTGAATACATGGTGCACGCGAGTCTAGCCGACGCCGAAGCTGACGATGCCTTGTATTTGCTCGTCTCAACCTACGATCCAGAACGCGACCGCGTCATCCCGGGAATTGGATCTCGCGGACCGCGGGTCTTAAATTTTGCTCCGGTCCTGGTGCAGGACCAGTTCCCCCTAAACGACCTGGTGAAGACTTTGCTCAGCGCAGCGGAGAAGGCCGTCGACGCCAAAGTCGAGATCGAGTTCGCTATCACGTTGCACGGACGGCTCGGGGAACGCCTCCGGGTGCGTCTGGGCTTCCTGCAGGTTCGTTCCATGGTGGTTTCTGATCAGGTGGTAGATGTTACGGCCGAAGATCTTTCAGATCCACGCGCCATTGTCGCGTCAGACATGGTCATGGGCAACGGCACTGCTGATGACATTCAAGATATTGTCTTCGTTCGCCCTGACAGGTTTTCGCCTTTAAATACACCTGCGATCGCTCGGGAGTTGGAATCGGTCAACGGGGAACTGCGGGATCAGAAGCGGCCCTTCCTGCTGATCGGATTTGGCCGCTGGGGCAGCTCCCATCCGTCGCTGGGCATTCCCGTCGACTGGAGCCAAATTTCCGGAGCACGGGCAATCGTCGAGGCCACGCTGCCAGAAATGAATGTGGAGCTGAGCCAGGGCTCGCATTTCTTTCACAACTTGTCGAGCTTTCGGGCAAGCTACTTCATGGTGCAACATGGGCGCCACTTTGGAATCAACTGGGATTGGCTGAACCGGCAGCCGGTTGTGCACGAGTCGGCGCTTATCCGCCATGTACGCCCCACCGAAAGGCTCTCGGTACGCGTCGATGGGCGGACCGCGAGAGGAGTAGTCCTGTCGCAGATGGGGAGCAGTAAAAGCCAAGCGAGAAAATGAAGACCGACGAAACCCAATTCGGGACCATGCTCCATGCACTGCAAGAGCGTGCCAAGGAACTGAACTGTCTATATCAGGTGGGCGAACTCCTGAGCCAGTCAAACCGGTCTCTGGAGGAGATTTTCCGCGGCATCATCGAGGTTCTGCCGCCAGGCTGGCAATATCCACACGACTGTCAGGCTCGGATCCTGTTTGAGAACTTGACAGTCCAGCCTCCTGATTTCCAAGCAACGCGATGGGTTCAAAAGGCCGACATCGTCGTGCAGGGCGAGACGCTTGGAGCGGTTGAAGTTTCCTACCGGAGAGATCTGCCGCGATCCGACGAAGGCCCGTTCCTCAAGGAAGAGCGGAAGCTGATTGGGACGATTGCAGAGCGAATCGCAAGCTCCGTCACCCAACGGCGGCTGAGAGCCGCGTTCGAGGGCTGGGCAGCAGCGGATCAAGTATCGGCTCAAGGGGACTGGCGTGTCGTGCTGGAGTTTCTGCGCGAAACGGACCCCGCACTGTTGAAGCGGATTTCACGCAAATTGATCAATCACCTGAGCTGGAGCGGAGTCGAGGAGGCCAAGGAACTCCTGCGGAGCGGCGGGGCGATCTTGCCACCCGAGCCAGGCCTTGCCACTGATGGAAACAGGCCTCTTCCTCAGGATACTCCCGGCCACTCCTCCGACTTGACAACGCAGGCACTCAGGATCGCTGGCGAACATTTGAGCGAGACCGAGATCCTCAATTGTGTGACTCGATGGATCAAAGAGGACAAGGCCAGCTTTTTGGTGCGAGCGCTCGAAAACCAGGACACTTCGCTCGGAGAGGTCATGGAGTGTGTCGAGCGCTATCGCCACATCGGTGTCGAGGAGGACGAACTTTCGCTCTATACCCAGAAGGGTTTGCGGGTATCGCTCATTCGTCGCTTCTTTTCCGAAAGCCTCGACTTCATCAACGTCGCTAAGAGGTTCATCGACGTTAAGGATTTCTATGATCTGCTGGGTAAGGTCATTTTCCCGCCTGGCTGCCACGGGAAGCTGGGCGGAAAGAGTGCCGGTTTGTTTCTGGCCAGGAAGATCATAGACAAAGCCCCTGAAGCGAGCACGCTTCTGCGCGAAGTGAAGGTGCCGAGAACTTGGTACCTCACCTCCGATTGGATTCAGGACTTCGTGCACCATAACGATCTGGAAGACGTTCTCAACCGGAAATACATGGAGATCGATCAGGTTCGGCAGGAGTACCCGCACCTGGTGGCTCTGTTTAAGAGATCGTCTTTCCCTTCAGAATTTGCCAAGGGGCTTGCACTCGCTCTGGATGATCTCGGCGATGTTCCTCTCATCGTCCGCAGCTCGAGTCTCCTGGAAGACCGTCCCGGATCGGCTTTCTCCGGAAAGTACAAGAGCTTGTTCTTAGGGAACTGCGGGAGCAAGGAAGAGCGGCTGGCCGCATTGATGGATGCGATTGCGGAGGTGTACGCCTCGATCTTTGGGCCGGATCCGACGGAATACCGGGCCGAGCGTGGACTGCTGGATGTCCACGAAGAAATGGGCATCATGATCCAGGAGGTCGTCGGCCAGACCGTCGGCAAGTACTTCTTGCCGGCATGCTCTGGAGTTGCCTTCAGCAACAATGAGTTCCGGTGGTCTGCCCGCATCAAGCGCGAGGATGGCCTCATAAGGCTAGTACCTGGGTTGGGGACGCGTGCTGTGGATCGCGTCGCCGACGACTACCCGGTGCTAATCGCTCCGGGTCAGCCGAGTTTGCGTGTCAATGTTACGGCTGACGAAGTGCTCCGGTATTCGCCCAAGCGCATCGATCTCATCAACCTGGAAAGCAATGCCTTCGAGACGGTAGACGTCGCGGAACTCTTGCGCAATTCTGGCGCCACATATCCCCAGATTCGCGATCTGGTGTCGCTCGTGAGCCATGACCGGATCGAGCCAATCATCGGACCGATGCCTGACTTCACCTCTCAGGGTGCAGCTTTCACGTTCGAAGGCCTGATTCGGAAAACACCCTTCGTAGGCTGCATTCGCGAATTGCTGGACCTACTGCAATCCAAGCTCGGGACACCGGTGGACATTGAGTTCGCCTACGATGGAAAGGATCTTTATTTGCTGCAGTGCCGACCTCAGAGCTACGGCGCTGATGCCGTTCCGGTCGCGATCCCACAGAACCTGCCGTCGGACAAGGTCATCTTTTCGGCTGCACGCTTTGTTTCGAACGGCAAGGTTCCCGACATAACGCACGTTGTGTACGTCGATCTCGAGGGCTACAGCCAGCTTCCTGATCAGACGGCCATGCGCGATGTTGGGCGCGCGGTCGGGAAGCTCAACAAGCTGTTGCCGAAGCGCCAGTTCATTCTGGTCGGGCCCGGACGCTGGGGGAGCCGCGGAGACATCAAACTCGGGGTACCAGTCACCTATTCCGATATCAACAATACGGCGATGTTGATCGAAGTGGCGCGGCAGAGAGGGAACTACCTTCCTGAGTTATCATTTGGGACTCACTTTTTCCAAGACCTGGTAGAAGCTTCGATCCGCTACCTGCCCTTGTACCCCGACGATCCGACGACCGCGTTCAATGAAATCTTCTTTCGACGGTCGCGCAATGTACTCCAGGATTTGCTCCCTGAGTTCGCTAACCTTGAGGACACACTGCGAGTAACTGACGTTGCGCTGGAAACCGGTGGCCTCGTTCTGCGGGTGCTCATGAACGCCGACTTGGGCCAGGCGGTCGGGTTCTTGTCCCACCCACGGCAGGAGATTGGATCCATTGAATCCGAGGCTGAGTCCTTTGACCGGGGAACCAATGAACATTGGCGCTGGCGCTTTCGCATGGCGCAGAGGATAGCTGCGGACCTTGATGCGGATAAATTTGGGGTGAGTGGCTTCTACCTGATCGGGAGCACAAAAAATGCCACAGCCGGTCCCGCCAGCGACATCGACATCTTGCTGCATTCCCGAGGACACGAAGACCAGACCAAGGACCTGATGCTTTGGCTCGAAGGCTGGAGCCGCTGCCTAGCAGAAATCAACTTCCTGCGGACCGGCTATCGCACTGAGGGTCTTCTCGACGTGCACCTCGTTACGGATAGGGACATCGCCGAGCGTTCGAGCTTCGCCGTTAAGATCGATGCCGTCACCGATCCTGCCCGTAAGCTGCCCATGAAGGATTCCCAGCGCGTGAGCTAAAGCAACTCGCGCGTAGCAGCATCGGGCGATTCCAGGTCAAAACGCACCAGCGACAACTCAGGCCCATCGTGAGCGCCGTTGATGCAGACCGTTCGCCCGATGCGAATTTTCCACTCGCCTGTCAATCGGGCAGCCTCATGCACATGACCGTGCAAGGTGAGTAGGGGTTGACGCTCCTCGACGAACCGCCTGACTGCGATACTCCCCACATGCACATCCAGTGGAACGTGCTCACAGGTCTTCCCATCCAGCGCCGCGCGGTCGAGCGGCGTGTCGGACGGTGGCGTATGGAAGAGAAATACTGCACGATCGAGAAGATCGTCACCCGCAAGCGAAGTAAGATCTTTCTGGATCGTGGCCCATTTGACCTCGCTTTCATCCGCCGGCACGCTTCGATGCCCTTCTTCCGGAGAAACACAGCCAGGCGGCACGTACCGCGAGACGTCGTAGTGTTCCCAGTCCTTCAGCATGAATGGAGTCGGCGGGACATAAGCAAGACCATATATGGGGAAATCTCTCCAGAGAAGTTTCCGCCCGTGGACGTAGTGCCAGAGACCAACGATTGATGCCGCGACGAAACCCTCCTCTTCGCAGCGTTGGTCGTCATTCCCAAGGATAGTGAAGATTTCAGGATAGTCCGGACCTAAGGCATTGCGGGTTCTCGCGAAAGCTGGGACTAGATAGTCGTGAACAAAATCAGCCTGTCCCAATTGTTTTGGTGAGCATGCTGAACGCGGAAGTAAGTCTCCACCAAGAAACACTGCAGCGGGACGATCCCTGATGATCGCCGCGAGCAGTTTGTCGTACCGATCGTTATGTCCGTGTAGATCCGTGGCGAAGAAGCAGGTCGGCAAGGCCAATCCCTTCCGTTGCTGTTGTTCTCAATCTTATAGCGCGGGGCTCACTCAGGACGGACAGGAAGTAGTCCTCACTCCAGACGACGCTCTATTGCGGGAGTGCTTTTCGATGAAGTCTTGGCCTGTGTCGAGAGGAAAAAGCATTCTAACTCTGTGACCATGATCCGGGCGCAACCCAACAGATGATGTTGATCGGCTGCGCGGCATAAACTGTAGGCAAGTTCTATCCACAGTGTTCGTTATATGATTTGGCCCGAAGTGGATGCCAATGTCGAAGTCAGTGAATGGACCGTTTTCTGCGCTCTCTTGTCCTTGCTTGATGTGGCCCGCGTACGTTCTGGCTACGCTGTGGTTCTCTGTCCTGCCGACACAAAAGCAAATCAGCCGGTGCACGTCATCGCCTTCGGCGCACATCCCGATGACTGCGACTTGGGTGCAGGAAGGCTTGCCGTCAAGTATGCTGCCCTCGGCAACAAGCTAAAGTTTGTGTCGCTTAACATGAGGTGGATCGGGCCGGGAACCGATGGCAAGCCAGCTACCCGTCACGAATTTTATCCGGCGCGGAGTTCCGGTGATCACCGCAATGAAATTCACAGGTCACCGCTCCCTGAAAATGGTGATGCGGTACCGGATCTGCGAGATGGAGGAACTGCAGGCGGCTTCGCGAAAGATGGAGGAAGCCCGGCAGGTTGAACTGGCAGAACTGGCCCGGAAGGGGGCGTTAAGCTTACGGTACGCTGAAGTCGGGGTTGGGGGCGGCATTTCGGAGCCGGGCAGGAAGGTTCAATGAGGCCGCTTTTTCAGGTAAGCTGGGTCACCAAGCATGAGCCGAATCTCGCGTCGCTCGTTTCTCAAGAAAGCTAGTGTTTCTGCGGGGATGGGAGTCCTTTCAGGTCGCCTGTTGGGACTCCCGCTTCGCGGTCCAGAACGCTCGCGGCTGGCTGGGGACCGGCTGCGGCCGCAGTTTCACCTGCTTCCCGCGGCCAACTGGATGAACGATCCTAACGGGCCGATTTTCTACCGTGGCCGCTACCACATGTTCTTTCAGTACGACCCCAACGGTGCCTTTTGGGGATCGATGCACTGGGCGCATGCCACCAGTCCCGACATGATTCACTGGCAACACGAGCCGATTGCGATCGCACCCACGACGGACGGCTGGGATCGCGATGGTGTTTTCAGCGGGAGCGCGGTGCTCGATGGCACGACTCCAACGGTTATCTATACGGGAGTTTTGCCAGCAGGCTCGCCGTCGGAGATCACGCTCGACGACGGTAACCACAAGTGGCGTGAAGTGCAGTGCATGGCGATAGCAAAAGATCCCGGGTTGCGCACCTGGCAAAAGATGCCGAACCCGGTGATCTTACGTCCGCCGGAACATCTTGCGGTCACAGGGTTTCGGGATCCGGGGGTGTGGAAAGAAGGCAAGGAGTGGCTGCTCACGCTAGGGTCGGGCATTAAGGGGAAGGGCGGGGCGGTGCTGCTTTACGAGTCGCGTGATCTCCGCCGTTGGACTTACCGGCACCCGTTGATCGAGGCCAAAGGCACCGGGCATCCGGCGGCAAACCCTGTCGACAATGGTGAGATGTGGGAGTGCCCGGATTTTTTCCCGCTGGGCGATCGGCATGTTCTGTTGTACTCCGCGATGGGCAAGGTGTTTTGGAAGACTGGAAGCTATCGCAACCGGAAATTCACGCCGGGAAAAGAAGGCGTAGTGGACTTTGGAGCGTATTACGCGGCCAAAACTATGCTCGACGAGCACGGGAACCGTATTTTGTGGGGATGGATTCCCGAGACGCGGCCGGAAAGTGAGTACCGGGCGGCGGGATGGGCGGGCGTGATGGCGTTGCCGCGCGTGCTCTCGCTTGCCCCGGACAAGAGTCTGCGAATGTCGGCGTCTCCCGAAGCGAAAGGGATGCGCACTTCGCACAGCGTGGCGCAGCGGGACGATCGCAATCGAGCAAAGGCGCTCGCGGGCGTCCGGATCAGCGATCTCGCTAGCGAGATCGAGGCGCGCTTTGCAGCCAAGCGCGGATTTCATCTGCGATTGCTCTCTGAGAAGGGCGAGAAGTTCACCGAAATTTCCTTCGAGCCGCAACAGAAAGACGCCGAACTGAAGGTGAATGGAATTGCGGGTGCGCTGGCGACCGAGTCCGCGATAACACTTCGCATGTTTGTAGATGGATCAGTTGTCGAAGTTGTCGCGAATGACATGACAGCGATTACCGCTCGCGTGTATGTGGCTCCGAGTTCGCCACTGCTGATAGACGTTGCGGAAATCGATGCACTTGAATCGCTGGAGGTTTGGGGAATGAAGCCGATCTCCAAAGACCGATTGACAACGCCCTAGGCGGCTGACGGGGAAAACCTCCAAGGTCGACGCCCAGCCCCTAAAGGGGCAGTTGAGAAAAAGCGTGTTACGGCACCACTGAAGCCCTGCACTAATACGAAACTGGGTCCTCCCAAATCCTGCCAACGCAACGTTGCGCGTGGAGTGCGCTCACTCACTTGTGCCGTCAATCAAAGCCTTCGCGGAACCGATGGATTTTGCGGCGGTCGCGTTTCGAAGGACGCTTCGCTGGCGCGGGCGTGAAGTGCATCATGGCCTTTCGTTCTTCGGCAGCTTTGCGGCGAGCTTCCTTGCTCTCGTCGGTTTCGCGGTAGAGCGTCTGCGCTACAGGCGCGGGGCCGCGGACGTCGCTCAGGAGTAGGACTTCGATCTCGAAGTCTCCGCCTTCGGTACGGACTTGCAGAGATTCTCCGACTCGGACTTCACGGGACGGCTTCGCCGGTTGGTGATTCGCTTCGACTCTTCCTAGTTCGCAGGCGCGAGCGGCCAGGGTGCGCGTTTTGAAGAAGCGCGCCGCCCAGAGCCATTTGTCGATGCGGATGCCGATCATTGGGGGTTAAGGAAAAGTTTATTTCCTGTGTGTGTCGGGTTTCAAATCCGCTGCCGCCGGCGCGTTTGGAGGATCCCCACGTTAGCGCAAAGAACGCGCGAAGGTGGGGCACCGTCGCTCTGTGTAGACTGATGCACCGGCGCCCGGCCGACAATTGAAGTTACTTCTTTACGATCCCGATACCCAGATCGCGCAATTGTGCTGCTGTCACCGGGGTGGGCGCGTCCACCATCAGGTCTTTGGCAGCAGCCGTCTTTGGGAACGGTATGACTTCGCGCAGGCTGTCGGCTCCGGCCAGGATCATCACGATGCGATCGAGGCCAAGCGCGATGCCGCCGTGAGGGGGCGTTCCGTACTCGAGGGCTTCCAGGAAAAATCCGAAGCGCGACTTCGCTTCTTCCTCCGTCATGCCGAGGGCATGGAAAATCTTTCGCTGGATGTCCTGGCGGTGAATACGGATCGAGCCTGAGCCCAGTTCGGTGCCGTTCAGCACAACGTCGTAAGCCAGCGCACGAACCATTGCGGGATCGGATTCCAGCTTATCCATGTCTTCTTCGTGCGGCGAGGTGAAGGGGTGGTGGGCGGCGACCCAGCGCTTGTCGCCCTCGTCATATTCAAACATGGGGAAATTCGTCACCCAGAGGAAGCGGTAGTCTCCGCGCTTGAAGAGGCCGTGCTTGGCGGCATACTTCTGCCCGAGCGCGACACGGATCAGTCCGGCAGAAGCATAGATTGCGAGCTCGGCGGGAGTGACTTTGCGTTTCTGGGCGGGGTGGTCATCTTTGCCGGACTGCGTCGATCCGACTACCAGCACGATGAGATCATCTGCGCCGGCTGCGGCTTTCTGACGAATCTTCGCACCCGCTTCTGGGAACTTGCTTTCAATGCGCTTGAAATCCTCGAACAGACGCGCGCCGCCTTTCGAGACGAACATGGGCTTGAGGTCGTCACGCTCTTTGCGCGAAAGCTCACCAACTCCGGGAATCCGAATGGCGATCACCGGCAAGTCTTTATTGATGGCGAGTTGCTCGAGATCGCCCGGCGTAAAGCAGTCACGAACTTCGGTGAACGCGGGAAGGCGCAAGTCGGGCTTGTCAATACCGTACTGGCGGATGGCGTCGTCGAAATCCATGCGCGGGAACGGCGACTTTATTTCGTGGCCGGCGGCCTTGAATGCCGCGGTTAGAAAGCCCTCAACCGTCTCCCACACACGCTCGGGCTGGGGATACGACATCTCGAGATCGATCTGGGTAAATTCGGGCTGGCGGTCAGCACGCAAGTCCTCGTCGCGGAAGCAGCGCACGATCTGGAAGTACTTGTCGAAGCCCGAGATCATCAGAATCTGCTTGAAGAGCTGGGGCGACTGCGGCAGCGCGTAGAAATTGCCGGGCTGCACGCGGCTGGGGACGAGATAGTCGCGCGCTCCTTCAGGCGTGGAACGAGTCATGAACGGGGTCTCGATTTCGAAAAAGCCCTGTGCCGCGAGGTAATCGCGAATGGCCAGCGCGACCTTGTGGCGGAGTTCGATGTTGAACTGCATCGCGTCGCGACGCAGATCGATGTAGCGGTACTTCAGGCGCATCTCTTCGTTGGCGAGCGACGTGTCGCTGGGCAAGAACGGCGGATGCTTGGCTTCGTTCAGAATGCGGAGTTCGTCGGCGACGAGTTCGACCTCGCCGGTGGGAATGTTCTTATTAATGGTATCGGCGTCACGGAGCTTCACGGTACCGAGGACGGCGATTACGAACTCATTGCGAAGCAGTTCCGCTTTTTCGTGAATGGCGGTATTGGCCTCTTCGCTGAAAACTACCTGCGTGACGCCGGAGCGGTCGCGCACGTCGACGAAGATCAGGTTGCCGAGGTCGCGACGGCGGTTGACCCATCCCATGAGGACGACTTTTTTGCCTGCATCGGAGGCGCGCAGGCCGCCGCACATGTGAGTACGCCTTAGGTCGCCTAGGAAGTCGAGCAAATTGAATGTCTCTTAGTTTGGAATGTGGCCTTGGGCCGAATTAGTGATTATAACGGACGGGGATTGCTTCCTCTGCGGCGGAAAGCTTTTGACCGCAAAGAAAGATGGCCGCCAGGGAGGCAAAGAAAATCTTAAAACGCAGAGGACGCGGAGAAATGCCGCAGAAGGCGCAGAGAAGGGTTTGCTCTTCGGGTAGGAACTCGGCGCTGCTGGGCAACTTTTCTCAGTCTGCGGCTGTTGCTTGCTGGAACTTCAGCCGCCACTGATCGCCCTGTTTCACCCAGATCGAGCTGATGTGCTGGTAGCGCGGGGTCTCGTCGTCATAGTGCTCCATGCGAACGATCGCGTCGTAGGTGACGACAGCAGCCCCATCATTCAGAGGGACGACCTGAATGTTATAGGGACGGTATTCCTTTAATTGTGTGGATGGCAAGTCGCCAAGGATTTCTTCCCTAGGGTGAACCTTGCCATCGGTGCCGACTGATACGAAATCGTCGGTCAGGGTACGCTTGTAAAAATCACGATCGTGCTTTTTCTGCGCGTCGGGCAGGGCTTTCTCAAGCGCAATCAATTGTTCCGCCTCCGGGCTCTGCGCCTTGGCATCATCCGAAGAATGTGCAGCCACAGGGCTCGATCCGAATAGAGAGAAGAACGACAGGCAAAACACCAGAATTGCAAACATGGCAAGGCCAGAACGCTTCACAGGTCCACCTCGAGGACTACAGACTAACACTCGGCGCACCTCCTGCTATTCTCAAACAGATCGGACAATAAGGAGAATTGCAGCGCCTTGCCGCCTATTTTGAATGCCCGAAGCCTCGCGAAATCGTATGGGGCGAATCCGCTGTTTCAGAACGTGTCGTTCACTGTGTCGGAGGGCGACCGGATCGGCTTAATAGGGCCGAACGGTTCCGGCAAGTCGACGCTGTTGGGAATTCTTGCAGGAAGGGTCGATCCGGATGACGGGGAGCTGGCCGTGCGCAAGCGGGCGCGCATGAGCTATGTGGCGCAGGAATCGCAGTTCGCAGCGAGCAAGACGGTACGACAGGTGGTTGAGGAAGCGATGGGGCGGGGTGGCGTTCCCGAAGACGAACGCGCCAACCGGATGGCAGCTGTGATGGGCAGGGTGCAGATTGAGGACTTCGATGCCGAGGCCGCCTCGTTGTCGGGCGGCTGGCGCAAGCGGCTGGCAATCGTGGAAGCGCTGGTCCAGGCTCCGGACGTGCTGTTGCTGGATGAGCCAACGAATCATCTGGACCTGGCGGGGATCGAATGGCTCGAGACGGAATTGGAGACGGGGCGCTTCGCTTGCGTGGTGGTCAGCCACGACCGCTATTTTCTCGAGAACATAGCGACTGAAATGTCGGAGTTGAGCCGAGTGTATCCGGACGGCATTTTACGGGTGCATGGAAACTACAGCGAGTTTCTCGTGAAGAAAGAGGAGTTCCTGCACGCTCAAGGCAAGCGGCAGGAAGCGCTCGAGAATCTCGTGCACAACGAGATCGAATGGCTGCGGCGGGGAGCCAAGGCGCGTACTCGTAAATCGAAGGCGCGCATCGACAAGGCGCACGAACTCATGGGAGAGCTTGCCGATCTCAACTCACGCACGCGCAGCGGCACAGCAAGAATTGACTTCTCGGCGAGCGAGCGGCAGACCAAGCGGCTGATCGAATTGCAGGGTGTTGGGTACAGCATCGACGGGCGGAGGCTGTTTCAAGAGCTCGATTTCATTCTGACGGCTGGCATGCGCCTGGGCCTGGTGGGACCGAATGGCAGCGGCAAGACGACCCTTCTGCGTCTGCTTCGGGGCGAGGCGGCACCGGACGCGGGGGAGATCCGGCGAGCCGATGCGTTGCGCGTCGTTTACTTCGATCAGAACCGGCCCTTGGACCTGGACGTGACCTTGCGGCGTGCTTTGGCGCCAGATAGCGATTCGGTCATTTATCAGGACCGCGTGATTCACGTGGCATCGTGGGCGGCTAGATTTCTATTTACCGGCGAGCAACTCAACCAGCCCGTAGGGCGGCTATCGGGAGGCGAGCGGGCGAGGGTTCTGATTGCACAGCTGATGCTTCAGCCTGCCGATGTCCTTCTGCTAGACGAACCCACGAACGATCTCGATATCCCAACGCTCGAAATCCTGGAAGAAAGCCTGCTCGAGTTCCGCGGGGCACTGGTGCTAGTGACACACGATCGTTATATGCTCGATCGGGTGTCGACGACGGTGCTGGGCCTGGACGGACTCGGGGGCGTAGAGCGGTTTGCCGATTATGCGCAGTGGGAGGCGTGGCAGGCAGAACGGGTGCAGGCGAGCAAGGCAGGCTCGCTGGAGCTTAAGCCGCACACTTCTGCAAGCTCGGCATCTGCTGCTCCGACCAAGAAGAAACTTTCGTATCTGGAAGCCCGTGAGTACGCGACCATCGAGGAACGCATCGCGGAGGCGGAGAGGTTGTTGAAAACGCGCGAAGCTGTTGCCGGGGACCCAGCGATTGCCAGCGACGCCGCCGCCCTTATACGGGCTCACGCGGACATCGAGGAAGCGCAAAAGGCTTTGGACCTGCTTTACGCTCGCTGGCACGAGTTGGAGGAAAAGCAGGTTTAAGTACCCGCGAGTTCGGAGTTCCTGATAATCCCCTACGCCCGGGCGAAATCAATATACCCCCGCTGCACGTCGGTTCGTACGAGTTGGGCACGCAGGCTGTCTCCTACATCCAGACCTTGCTGTCCCTTAACCAGCATGCCCTCCACGTGAGGTTTGAGGACACGGACAAACGTTCCCTTCGAATTCGCGCCGGTTACGATGGCGTCGAAGACCTCGCCAATGCGGCCGCTCATGGCGATCGCCGACATGCGCTTGGTCATCTCACGCTCCACTTTGCGGGCGGCGTCTTCCTTTACGGTGCAGTTCTTCGCAATGCCGTCGAGGTCGTCGTCAGAATATGGATTCGATTGTTTGACGAGGAAAGATTTTACGAGGCGTTGGGTGACGAGATCGGCAAAGCGGCGGTTGGGAGCGGTCGAGTGGGTATAGTCCTGCACGGCGAGGCCAAAGTGGCCAACCTCGGGATCGCCGGGCCGCTCAAGGATGTACTCGCCCGGCCCCATCAGCTTGATAACGGCGAGGGAAAGGTCGGCGAAGTGCGTCGGATCGGCAGCCTTGCGTTGCATCAGGAAATTGTTAAGAGCCTTGGAATCGGGTTGCGCCGGGAGATTGCCTCCCTGCGCTGCCGCCAATTGAACGATGCGGTCCCAGCGCTCCGGCGTCTTGACCACGCGGCGGATTGAAGAAATGTTCGCCAGGGTGCGAGCAACGACTTCGTTGGCGGCGATCATAAAATCTTCAATCAATTCAGTGGCGCGGTTCTTCTCCTGCTTGACGACGTCGGCAACCTGATCGTTAATGAGAATGGGACGGACCTCGATCGTTTCGATATTGAGCGCACCATGCTGGTAGCGCTGCTGACGCAGTGCCTGGGCCACCGTGTTCTGCAACTTGAGTTGCGCCTGCAGGTCTGAGGATGCCGCCACTTTCGGCGGCGCTGGAGCCGTGCCTTCCAGCCATGCTCCTACTCCGCTATACGTCAGCTGTGCCCGGTTTCGCACTAATGCGCGGTAGAGATCGTTTGATTTGACGTGGCCGTCGCTGCTGACAACGTATTCGATGATGATCGCGGCGTTGTCCTGATTCTCAAGCAGCGAGGTCAGGCCGGTGGAGAGCGTCTCAGGAATCATCGAGAAGTTGCGAACGCCTGTGTAAACGGTTGTGGTCTGGGAGGCAGCGTGCTGATCGATGGCACTGGCTTTCGGGACGTCATAGTCAACGTCAGCAATGCCGATCAGCACCTTGATATCGCCGTCGGACAATTGCTCGGCGACTTCGATCTGGTCGAGGTCCCGGGAGGTGTCGTTGTCGATGGAGGACCAGAGCAAGGAGCGGAGATCGCGGACGTCCCGGTCGGCCGAAGGCTTGGGACTGGACTTGAGGTTGGCCAATTCCTGTTGCACCTGTGGCGGGAAGTCGGGATCGAAACCGTGTTCGATCATCACTTGGCGGGCGATGGCCTGCAAATCGACATGCAAGGGTAAGCCCGAAGAAGGAACAGGGTGAACATCGTTCATGAACGCTCCGCGACCTTGACTCTCGATCGGGAAAAGGCTATCACGGCGGATTCGAACGGTCCTGGCGTGTGCGCAGGTCCACAGCGATGGGCGTGATATTCTATTTGCAGCACTGCGTTCCCGCCTTTTGGGCAATTCCCGCAGTTTCCTGAGAAAACATGCTTTCAGTTAGTGATGTGTCCATGCGCTACGGCGCTAAAGTTCTGTTCGACGAAGTTTCTACGGCGTTTACGCCAGGCAAGCGCTATGGCCTGACCGGGCCCAATGGCGCGGGCAAATCCACGTTCATGAAGATTCTGACCGGCGAGATGGAGCCGCAGAAGGGCACGGTTGTGCGGCCGCGCAAACTGGGGGTGCTGAGCCAGGATCAGTTTGCCTTCGATGAGTACCGCGTGATCGACACCGTCATCATGGGCAACAAGCGCCTGTGGGCGGCGCTGGAAGAACGCGACCGCATTTACGAGAAACCCGAGATGTCGGATGAGGACGGCATGCGCCTAGGAGAACTCGAAGGCATTGTTGGCGAAGAGGACGGCTACACCGCGGAGAGCGACGCGGCGGTTCTGCTGCAGGGGCTGGACATTCCCGACGAAGCGCATGAGCGGAAAATGAGCGAGTTGCAGGGTGGCCAGAAAGTGCGCGTCCTGCTGGCGCAGGCTTTGTTCGGCCATCCGCAGGCGCTGCTGCTCGACGAACCAACCAATAACCTCGACCTGGATTCGATCCACTGGCTGCAGGGATTTCTGAATCAGTACGACGGCGTGGTAATCGTGATTTCGCACGACCGGCACTTCCTGAACAGCGTTTGCACGCACATTGCCGATATCGATTACGAGACCATCATCACCTACACCGGCGGATACGACGATATGGTGGTCTTTAAGACGCAGGTCCGCACGCAGATCGAGGCACAGAATGCGCAGCGCGAGAAGAAGATCTCGCAACTGAACGAATTCATTGCGCGCTTCGCGGCCGGCACGCGGTCCAGCCAGGTGCAATCGCGGCGGAAGGAAGTGGAACGCTTGCAAGTCACCGAACTGGCGCGCTCGAATATTCAACGTCCGTTCATCAAGTTTGAGCAGAGGCGGCCCTCGGGCAAGCACATTCTTGAAATCGAGAAGTTGGCCAAGGCGTATGGCGATAAGGAAGTTGTACGGAATTTTACGGTCAGTTTGCTGCGCGGCGAGAAGATCGCCCTCATGGGCCGGAACGGCGCGGGCAAGACGACGCTGGTTAACGCGCTGTTATCGAACTCTCCCACCGTGCCCGAAGCAGAGTTGAGGAAGACGAGTGGATACGATGGGGCCTTTGCAGATTCTGGCAAGGTCACCTGGGGACACGAAGCGGCGGTGGGCTACTTCGCGCAGGATCACAAGGGACTGATCCAACCGGGAATGACGGTGTTCGAGTGGCTGCACCAGTGGGATCCGTCAGCTTCGCATGAGGAGATCCGCGGCCTCCTTGGGCAGATGCTGTTTGCCCGTGAGGATGGAAATAAGAAGACCGATGTACTTTCCGGCGGCGAAGCGGCGCGCGTCATTTTCTGCAAGCTGATGCTGCAGAAACCAAACGTTCTGGTACTCGACGAACCGACGAACCACCTCGACCTGGAATCAATTAATGCGTTGAACATCGCACTGCAACGTTTTCAAGGGACTCTGCTGCTTGTGACGCACGATCATGACCTGATCGATGAAGTCGCGACGCGCATCTGGCATTTCGAGACCAATCACAAAATCACGGACTTTAAGGGATCGTATGAGGAATACCAGACGGTGCACGCCTAGCCCGGAATGGGCGCGCATTTACGGGCGCATGCTCGCAGGCTCAAGGGCTGACAATGGCTCGGGAGTAGCGACCGTATAGTTTAAGGAACGCATGAGAGGTCCCCAAGCCTTTTCGAGGTTTGCAATCGATTCCCGTGACAACGCCGCTCGGCCTTCTCCGGACTTGGCCGAGCGAAAGAACGAAATATCCTGACGCGTTCCTTTGGTCGACTCCCACTTCTTGCCCTCTGACTTTTCTACCTTCCTCATGTTGTCGACGCTGCTGCGCTCAACCGCAAGTGCGATCCGATTCGAATCGCTGGGGAGGCCGAGGAAATCCGAAATGCGCGCCGCTCCCGCGGATACATTTGCCAACATATCTTCATAACGCAGCAGCAAGAAGTTGGGGTCATCGCGGCGGGTGGCGGTCCAACTGCCCACATTTTCACCCCATGATCCATAAGGACAGACTTCCCCCTTAATGAATCGTGAAACGAAATGGTCCAAGGGCGCGTTCTGCTCGAGTACTCCACGTTTAATCTGATAATGGTATTGCGACATGATGACGTCGCGCGGATCGCGCACCACATAAATCACTCGCTTATAGGCCGGAATAAAGGAAAAGTGGCTTTTAATGACGCGGGGCGACTTCATGGCGTCGAAGAATCTCTTGGCCTTGCCATCCACGGAAGGAATGATGCAATCGGCTTCCAGCAATCCGACGGGCGGATCTGGCTGCAGCAGGTTTGCAATCAGGAACCTCATCCAGGTATTGCCGGATTTCGGATAAGACACCAGGAACGTGTCGTCGGGCCGGACCTTCAGCGTCATCCCGGGCTGAACTTGGCGAGTGAGGATCTTTACCGCAGAAACGAATTGTTTGAACATGTCTCCCAACTAGGACGCTTTTTTCGAGCAACACGATCGAATAAACTTCGGGACTTTGGCTTCAAAACCCTCGCTCCAGGTCGTGAGGTCAGACCGCAGGACCACCGGGAGATTGGGCAAAGTATATAACGGACCGGCGAGGGTGCAGGCCAGGGTGGAACTCGACAGGGTTACCAAGGTGCGCATTCAAATAGGTACTCAAATTGCTGATTACAAAAAAGATATCAATTCTCTCACCTGGGTCGTGATGCGGCTGGCCCGCCGGCAACATCAACCTTGAGCCCTGGTTGCCCCCGGCGCTTCAATGAGAAACACACCCGCATCAATCGGCGGCGACGCCCTCGCGAGGCACACCGCAAGTTGCGTCGGCTTCTCCACTTTGCTGGAGCAGCTTCGTGACTAGGCCGGTCCACCCGGTTTGATGATTCGCACCCACCCCTGCTCCGGAATCACCGTGGAAGTATTCGTAGAAAAGGACGAGGTCGCGCCAGTGCGGATCCGTCTGAAACTTTTCCAGGTTTTTGAATACCGGCCTTCGGCCTTCCCGGTCGCGCAGAAAGATATCATTTAACCGGCGCGACAATTCACCAGCCACCTGCCAAAGGTTCATGAAGTTTCCTGAACCCGTTGGGAACTCGACCGTGAAGGACTCGCCCAGATAGTGGTGAAACTTCTGTAACGACTCGATCAGCAGAAAGTTCACCGGGAACCAAATAGGGCCACGCCAGTTGGAATTCCCTCCGAACAAAACATTGGTGGCCTCGCCTGGCTCATAGTCGACGCGATGGTCCATCCCGTTCACCGAAAGCACGTAAGGGTGTTCGCGATGGAAGCGAGAGACGGCGCGGATCCCGTAGGGCGACAGAAATTCCGATTCATCGAGCATGTATTTCAGGATACTGCGCAGCTGATCCGGGTTGGCGATGGAAAGCAGACGCCGCTTGCCTCGGCCCCGCGTTGTCATGGAAGCCAGATTGTGAGTGAGGTCGGGCCGGTTGTCGATGAACCATTCCAGGCGGCGGCGAAAATCCGGCAGGCGATCCAGTAATTCCGGTTCCAGCGTTTCCACAGCGAACAGGGGGATCAGCCCGACCATGGAGCGGATTTTCATCGGTATGTGGTCGCCGTCGGGCAAACGCAGCACATCGTAGAAGAACCCGTCTTCGACGTTCCACAGACTCATGCTGTCATTTCCGCGATGGTTCATGGCATTGGCGATATAGATGAAGTGCTCCCAGAACTTGCTGGCCACGTCTTCGTAACTGGGATCGTCCTTGGCGAGTTCCAGAGCGATCGCCAGCAAATTCAGGGTATACATCGCCATCCAACTCGTGCCGTCGGACTGTTCGAGGTAGCCACCGGTGGGCAACGGGGCGCTCCGGTCAAAGACGCCGATGTTATCCAGTCCCAGGAAGCCGCCTTGAAAGATGTTCATTCCGTCCGCGTCTTTGCGGTTCACCCACCAGGTGAAATTGAGCAGCAACTTGTGGAAGATCCGCTCCAGAAACGAGCGGTCCCCTTTGCCGGTACGTTTCTTGTCAATTTTGTAAACGCGCCACGCGGCCCAGGCGTGCACGGGAGGATTGACATCGCCTAAAGCCCATTCGTACGCGGGCAGTTGCCCGTTGGGATGCATGTACCACTCGCGCAAGAGGAGGATGAGCTGCTCTTTGGCGAACTCCGGGTCGACGAGCGCCAGCGGGATGCAATGGAATGCCAGGTCCCACGCCGCATACCAGGGATATTCCCACTTGTCGGGCATTGAGATGACGTCGGCGTTGTAGAGATGCTGCCACTCGCGATTCCGTCCTCTTTCTCTTCCGGCGGGCGGGGCGGGATTATCCGGATCGCCTTCGATCCACTGCTTCACCACGTAGTGATAAAACTGCTTGGACCAGAGCATGCCGGCGAAGCCCTGGCGCATCACGTTCTTCGCATCGGGGGAAAGATCGTCGGGAATGACCGTCGCATAGAACTCGTCACTTTCAGCGAGCCGCTGCGCAAAGGTCGTATCGAAACCCTGAAAGGGATCGCTGGTGCGAAAGTCAGCGTCCGCGAGACGGAGGCGGACGACCGAAGTTTCACCTGGGCCTAGTTTCAGTTGATAGTGCGCCGCAACCTTGGTGCCTTCTTTCTCCGGATTTACGGCCTTCTTGGCGCCACGCACGATGTAGTCGTTGATGCCGTCCTTTACATAGGTGGTCCGGCTCGCGACCCCGTAAAGCATTTCCGCATTGGTCTCGTTCTCCGTAAACAACAACTCCGGAGAGTCCTCGCAAAACAGCCAGCGCGTGCCCAATTGGGGGTGCTTCAGTTCAACCACTGCGGTGGAAGAGTAGAGTACCTGGCGAAGATGCGGCCGCTTATTTGTGCGTCCCCATGACCAGACGTTGCGGAACCATGCCGTCGGCAGCAGGTGAAGTTTCGCAGGTTCAGGCCCGCGGTTGGTGATGGAGATCTTTATCAGGATGTCATCGACGGCGGCCTTGGCGTATTCGACGAGCACGTCGAAGTAGCGATCATCCTCAAAAATGCCAGTATCCATCAACTCGAATTCCGGCTGCCCCCTATCCCGCTTACGGTTCTCATCGACCAGGCGCGCGTATGGAAATTCCGCCTGGGGGTACTTGTAGAGATACTTCATGTAGGAGTGGGTGGGGGTGTTGTCGAGGTAGAAGTAGTATTCCTTGACGTCCTCCCCATGATTGCCCTCGTTGCCGCTCAGGCCGAACATTCGCTCCTTCAGGATGGGGTCCCTCTCGTTCCAGAGAGATACGGCAAAGCAGACGAACTGTCGGCGATCGCTGATTCCGGCTAAACCGTCTTCATTCCAGCGATAGGCGCGGGATCGCGCGTGCTCAAACGGCAAGTACTCCCATGCGGTACCGTGAGCGCTATAGTCCTCTCGGACAGTTCCCCACGCTCTTTCACTGAGATACGGCCCCCAGCGCTTCCAATGTTTTTGGCGCCGGTTGGACTCCCACAACCTGACCTCTTCCTGTGCCATGAAAAGTGTTCCCCCCCACCTGCCTAATTGGATGACCGGCCCGAAGGGACGACCCTTGAAGTCTCAGCCGTCCTCTAGGCTCTTTTTAGTGGCAACCTGGTCCAAAATCAGTGTATTCAATCCAAACAGCGCATCGCATACACACTAGGGCCAGGTTCTGCGGCCTCTCCGACGTCTGGTCCGGCTTCCGTAAACATGGTTCGCGACGATATTTCGGCAACTCTGCATGTTGTCGGGAAAGCCATTCTCAGGTCAAGGTTCTTCGCCGTTTATTTGTGGGCGCGGGAATTGGCATTCATCAGAATCTGGCGACTTAGGCATATGGCAACTGCAGCAGTCGGTAGGACATACGCAGGACGTGAGCATGCTCAAGGAACCTTGTTTTTGGCTAAAGGAGGGAGTAACTTGCCTGTTACGAATCCGGAACAGCGCCGTTCGGACGACGTTCGAAGTCCTGTCCTGATTGGGGTCCAGATCTGCGACGTAGAGGATTTTACGGATGCTATCTGCGGGACAAAATTTGCGCACATTACGAGAGCGGTTAGGTCTCACAATGCGGGACGTGGAGACCTCCAGCGCCGCAATTGCCACCAAACGTAAGAGCGATGAGTTTGCCATTCCGCCCAGCCGCCTGTCGGACATTGAAACGAAAGGTGTGGTGCCCAGCATTTACCGGCTTTATTCGCTGTCGGTAATTTACCGGAAGGATGCGCGGGAGATTCTCGCATGGTACGGCGTCGATCTGAACAAGGTTGCCGAAGACTTGCATATTGCGAATCCACCCAAATCGCATATGTCGGAGGCCCTGGAGAATGTGTCGTCCGTGCGCATCCCGGTGCGCATGGATCCCTGCTTCGATCCCCGTTACACAGTAAATATGGGGCGGGTAGTCGAGCAGTGGGGAGTGGTCCCACTGACTTATCTGGATCAGTTCGCAGATCGCCGTTACACCTACGGGTACATTGGCAGCGACGACTTCACCATGTATCCGATCCTGCCGCCGGGTACATTTGTTCAAATTGATGAATCGAAAACACGGGTGGTCGATGGGGCCTGGCGGTCGGAGTATGAGCGGCCGATTTACTTCGTGGAAACGCGCGATGGCTACACCTGCTGCTGGTGTACCTTGCAGCAAGAGGGACTGGTGCTGCAGTCGCATCCACTGTCCCCGGTCCCGGTGCGCGTTCTGAAGCATCCGCAAGAGGCGGAAGTAATTGGCCAGGTAGTGGGTGTGGCGATGCGACTGGGCGAGTGGACTACCGTGGAGACCTTGCCAGAGCCAAAAGCGCGTGAAGCACTGAACTAAGGTGGCGGCGGGAGCCTATACTCGCATTCGCCGGAAGTGCCTGAGTTTCTCTTTCCTCTAATTCTCCCAGAAATGCCACTTGGGGCAGATTCTTGCTGCCGCAAGAATCCTGCACATCATCGAGTAACTTGCATAGCGGAGCACGCAATATCTTCGTTACCACGCTGTGGTGGGCGTGACTCAGAGCTTCCTGGGCAGCCGCTTCACCGTGAACTCTCGCCAGTCCCCAATGCGAGTAGCTGCCATCCTCCTGGCGCAGGCTCGCAAAGTACTCGAGCTTACCCAGCAGTCCGGAAATCGCCCGCAAAGTACTCGCCTGTAAGTCCTCTTTGACTGACTTTAGCGCCATAGCTGTTACGGTTTCCGGAAACAAACGCTATTCCTGATTTTCCGGCGCGATACCCCGGTACATTGCACGTTATCACGGTGCGAGTCCTTCGCAAAGGAGCTGCATCGTGAAAAAACTTCTGTGGTTTCTAGTCACAGCCGTTGTCCTTTTGGGAACAGTATCCACCCCGATCCGCCTGCATGCTGACGGAAATCCACTTTGCCCGAATCAGAAAAGTGGATGTAAACCGCTGGATGCAGGGACGATCCACCCGTGAGGAATCGGTTGAGGTCTAGCGCGGGACGACGTATATTTTGTCGGTGCAATATATCGTTCCGCGCTGGGTCTACATGTATTTGTGGATTGCACCTGCCGTACTGCAGGCAGGCTTAGCGGCCATGATGATCCATCGCAAACTTGCTCGTCGGTTTCCCGTCTTCTTTCTCTTCACGATCTATCAAGTCTTGTTGTGCGCGGTTCTGGTCACTTTGGACTTGATGGATTCCGTCTCCGGCAGCCAGTACGCGAACGCATACGTTGTCGGAGGAGTGATCGGGGCTGCCCTTCGCTTTGCGGTTGTTTACGAAATATTTGGGGAGGTTTTCCAGACCTATCCAGCCTTGCACGAGTTTGGCGGCATCGTGTTTCGCTGGGCCACAGCGATTCTCATGATCGTTGGGGTGATCATGGTGGCCTACACATCCGGGCCCGACATGGACAAACTCTCGGTGACCTTCCTGATCATAAACAGAACCGTCTACATCATGCAGTGCGGTTTGCTGGTTCTTCTCGTGTTATTAGCAAGATTTCTTAGCTTTTCGTGGACCAGCTATATCATGGGAATAACATTGGGATTTGGCCTGTTCGCCAGCGTTGAGTTGGGACTGTCTGCACTGCGTGCGCAATACGGGCTGTACTTTGCCTGGAAGACTTTGCCAGTGGTGACAGCAGGCACCTATCACATATGTGTTTTGCTGTGGGTGGTGACGTTACTTCTGCCGGAATATAGCTCGCGCCGAACGAGCCCGGCTCCCGTGCAAGAGCTTCAACACTGGAACGACGCCTTGGAGAGAGTGCTGCACCAATGACGATGGGCTTCGTGCTGATTCTTCTCGCGACCGGTGCAGTGCTACTTTTCGCGTGGAGAATTATTGCCCGGGTCCGCATGCAAGGCAACGATGAGGACCTCAGCAAGCAGGTCCGTGCGGTCGACCTGGAAGCTTTTCGCAACCTCACCGATCCTGCGGAAGAACAATATCTAAGGAAGCGGCTATCGCCTGCAAAGTTTCGCGCCATTCAGCGCGAGCGATTACGGGCAGCGCTCGACTATGTGGGCGGCGTATCTCACAACGCTGGTGTTTTGTTGAGCCTGGGACAGGCTGCCCGACAGAATCCCGATGCCCAGATCGCTGAAGCCGGGCGCGTTCTGGTCGATGAGGCTTTACGCTTGCGCCTTTATTCTGTCCTTACTATCTCGAAGCTCTGGTTTCGCTTCGTTTTTCCCGATGCAGCATTTCAGCCTTCCGGCATCGTCGACCGTTACCAGCATGTTTCGGAGGGTGCCGTACGCCTCGGACGCCTGCAGTATCCGGATCGAGGTGGCCTGCTATCCCGAGCGCTTTAGGCTGCGCCGCGACAGGTCCCTAACCCTTTCAAGTCCTATCTTGTTCGTTTTTTGGAACAAACTCACTGGCGTTGCGCCGGAACGCCTCCCCAGGAATATCGTCCATCCAGCACTTGCAGTTCACTAAATCCCGTGCCGCGCCATCCCCCCTCAAGGTTGTTGCGGCACGGGTTTAGCAAGCCACAACCTCGATGTGGTCACGACGCAAGTGTCTCGCCGGAACCCTTTCGCTGAATTGGGTGCCTTAGTCGGCGGCCATGCCTTGGCCTATTTGCTCGACGCTGGGCGACAATATTGACGTTTCACTTTGACTGGTTTCGTTGCGGAGTTGTGCTTCGAGAGCTGCTAGCTGAGCCTCGATATCCTGTTCGGCTTTTCGCTTGCGGATGACCTCTTCCCGGTAGCGGCGCAGGAAGTAGTCGATGGTTTCGACGCGAATTTTGATGGACCCGGACGGTTTATTCTCGTCCAGATCTTTGAAACAGAAATAAGGTGTGCCGGATTGTTCGATGATGCCCTCGATCACCCCATAGATCGGCGCATCGTGACCGCACTTAAAGCTGGAGATTTCGAGCGCAACCAGGTTGGGATGGCGGGCCGTGAACTTGGCCGCCCACACTTTGTGATTCGTGCTGCACGAGTAGGAATTCTTCCAGGCGTCTCCGATGTCAAGCGGGCTGCTGATGACGCCAGCACGGACTTCGTCGCCGAATAGGCGTTCCAGCATGTCGTCATCGATGGGAAGCGTGTTTTGCGAAAAGATGGGATAGCCGAGTTTCTGAAACTCGTCGAGAATTTCGTGGTTCAAGCCCGGGTCATGATGATAGGGGCGGCCCAGCATAACGATGCCGATGCGATCCTCGCGCTCCAGTTGATCAATCACCTGACGGGCGCGCTTGCGGATGTTGGTCTCGTAATCTTTTAGTGCCGTGAAACCAGACTCGATCGCGCGATCATTTTCCTCGTCCGACAAGCCCAGCACTGGTTGCAACGCCTGCAGCATCTGAAAAGCGAACAGCTTGCGGTCGGCGAAGTTCAGAACCGGGTTGATGTACTTGACGTTGTTCTCCGCAAAGACGTCGTTCTCTTTCGTGAAGGCTGCCTTCACGGTTTCGGGCGTGGCCGTCACCGTCGGGCAGGCATTTGTTCCCGTGAGTTTCACCAGGGGCGAATGCAGGACGTCATACATGGGGAAGAAAATGACGTCGAGCGGTTTCTTGCGGTGCTTTTCCTGGATCAGGTTGTAGACGTGCGAAATTCCAATCTTGGCGGGGAAGCAGGGATCGATCGCTCCGCGGCTGGCGCCCGCACGGTATAGATCTGAAGTGGTGTAATCGGAATAGACGATGTTTTCCGGCTGCACGCCGAGGCTTTCAAAGTAGCCGTTGAAGAGGGGGGCGTAGGTATAGATGTTGAGCACCCGGGGGATGCCGATGCGGAGTTTTTTACGGTTCTCCATTAGGGCGCGCCGTTCTTTCGCGCCATTGCTCCAGCCAGCCCAGCCTCGCGCCGGCAGAGGATCGGCCACGTTCTTCGCGTTGGTCGGACGGAAGACTTCCTTCGACGCGACGTCAACGAAATTCGGATGCGCTGCCCGGATAGTGTCGAGACCAGCCTTGATCCCCTTCATGTCGTTGATATCTTCCACCGTACCCTTTTCGCAGGTGGCGATAATGAGCCGCTGCTCTCCGTGCATCAGGGGTACCTTGGTGACCTTCTGAATCGGCACAAAGCTCATGTCGTTCTTGGGCTGGGTGCGGATGTCGATGAAGGTTCGCAAGCAATCGTTCTTGCAGAAGTGGCAGCGCGTATCTTCGTTGCGGGTGGTGCGGTATTCGATCTTGCGAACGGCATCAAGACCCACAAACGTGGTCTGCTGACCATTGCGCCACAGGCGGAGGGATTCCTGTGCCGCGCCAATGGCTCCCGACTCGCCGCAGTGCTCGTGGACAATGATTTCCGGCTGCTTGCCCGTGGCGCGGAAGCTGTTGCGGATGAAATCGACTTCAGCTTTAACGACGGCCAGATTGTTCTGGGTTCCGCCCTGCAACACGAAGCGCGACCCTAGCGCAGCGAGGTTGGGGATACTGGCAACGTAGAGGAAGACGTTCTTGGGAAGCACGGCGGCCAGGCCGGCAAGAATTTCCTCGGCGCGCCAGCCCTGGCGCTGGAAGTTCACGATGTCAGATTGCATGAACACGGCGCAGCCGTAACCAAAGACAGGCATGGCCTGTGCGGCGAAAGCAAGATCGGCGTACTGAGTGACGTCGTAGCCGAAGCCTTCAGCAGTGGATTGCAGGAAGTAGCCATTCCCTGCGGAACACTGCGTATTTAGCTTGAAGTCTTTCACGCGGCCGTTGTGCAGAATGATGATCTTGATGTCCTGACCGCCAACGTCGACGATCACGTGCGGGTCTTCGTAAAACTTGAGCGCGGACTCGGTATGCGCCACGGTTTCGACCAGCGCAACATCTGCATTCAACACGTCGCGCAAAATGTCTTTTGCGTAGCCAGTCGTCGCAACTCCCAGAACTTCCAGTTTGGCGTTCTGTGCCTCGACCTGGCCGCGGAGGTTCTCGAACATCTCGATAGTGTCCTGGATCGGGTTGCCGTTCGAGAGCTGGTAGGACTTGCACAGGATGTCGCCGTTTTCGTCCAGGAGAACGGCTTTTGTGGAGGTCGATCCGCCATCGATTCCGATAAATCCGCCGACCGTGCTTCCCTTCTGAAAGACTGCGGGCGTAAATTTCTTGCGGCGGTAAGAATCCTTGAATATGTCCAGTTCCGCCGGTTTCTCGACCAGGCCTTTGCCCCCGGACTTCGCCTTCTCTTCCTGGCGGCCAAAATCGATGTAGTGGACCAGTTGCTCGTAACCTCGGTAGCAACCCACGCAATCGTCTTCAGTGCGGCCAAACTCCACCGCACCCAGCGCTGCAAAGTACTGGGCATTCTCCGGCACCTTGATCAGGTCCTCTGGCTTGGCTCCATCAGGAATTGCAACCTTACGCTCCTGCCACATGCGCGGAATGTTGGCCTGCCAGGCTTCGCGCATGCCTTTGATGAAGCTGTTCGGGCCGCCCAGCAATAAGACATGGGGGCGCAGTGTGTGGCCGCGCGTCAAGACGCTGAGATTCTGCAGCACGATGGCTTCAAAAAGCGATGCCATCAATTCATCGGGAGGCGTGCCGACTTTTTGAAGACCGTTGATATCGGTTTCGGCGAAAACTCCGCACTTGCCGGCGACTTTGTGCAGTTTGACTCCGTTGTATCCCTGATTGGAAAGTTCGAGCACCGGAATCTTCAGCTTGGCATTGATTTTATCGATGACCGCGCCTGTCCCGCCGGCGCATTTGTCATTCATCGAAGGAATTTTTTTCTTGCGGCCGGTCTCATCGTCATCTTTGAAGACGATGATCTTGGCATCCTGTCCGCCGAGTTCGATCACCGAATAAACTTCGGGATGTAATTTTTCGACGGCGAGCGAAACGGCCGTCACTTCCTGGACGAACTTGGCGCCAATCTGATCCGCGATGGCCCCGCCGCCGGAGCCGGTCATGAACATACGGGTGTTGTGACGGTCGATGCCGACCTCGGACTCCATCCGCTTGAGAAATTCCAGAGTCTTCTCGGGCTGCTTGGTCTCGTGGCGCTGGTAATCCTGCCAGAGCACCTGGTCACTCGCGGCATCGACGACAACCGACTTAACGGTTGTCGAGCCTACGTCTAAGCCAACCAGATATTTCGTGCTGTGATCGTGCGGCTTCTGGTCGTGCTGGACCTTCGGACGGACAGGCTCCAGCGGAGCGATTTGGACCAGCGGAGTTCCTTTATGGTCGTGCATCATCCCTCTTTTGTTCGACAATCCTCTTCACAATTCGATAAGGTGCGAAGCGGAACGAGCAACCGATTCTCCGATTTGCTCCTCCGCAGGACCGACGCAAAATTACATCAATCACCGCTGGCAGCCGCAGGAGCAGTCACCGGAACACGCGTGCGCTTCCAGATGCGGGTGTCTTTGTTGATGCGGTCGTTGACGTGAAGAACGAATTGAGCCGCCGTACCCGCAACTCCTTCTTTGTGCGGGACGTGATAGAAGGGCCGCTTCAGTTCCGGATGCTCGTCGATGTACTCGCGGATCTCCGACATCGTCTTGCCAGTGGAATTGAGGCACTGCTCAAATTCCGTCTTCGCCTTCACCTTCGCTTCGCCGAGCGCCATCTGGACGCGACTATGAGCGTTGACTTCGCCTTCGCCGGAAGTTTCGATGGGCAGGAAGATCATGTCCTTGAATTTGTTCACGACGGCCGATTGCACGCCATCTGATTGCGAGGAGGGCATGCAGCCGAAAGGCTTCAGCGCTAGCACCATGTGGCATAGCTTGTGAACCGTGTAGTAGACGTTCTTACCGACTTCCAGGTGACCTTCTCCGCCGCGCGCGAACTGGTTGTAGAAGGGATGGGCCATCTCGGCCAGTTCAGTTTGCGGAACCAGATGGTGCGTAATCCCGCCGAGATTCTTGATGGTGCGGTGATAGAAGAAATTCCACATATGCTGGCCGGCGCCGATGCCCCATAACTTCTTGCGCAAGCCGATGTAGTTGGCAAATTGCTTCTTTACCTCGTACCACTCGGGATTGCGATGCGGCCGATTCACCGGCCATTTTGCTTTGGCGTGGGCTTTGGCCTGGTACATGAGATAGGCGACCCAGGTGGCGATGGGCTCGACGATTACTTGGGCACCCTCGCGCTCAAGGAAGTCGAACATGTGGAAGTTGCCGTCACCCTCAGTGATCTGGGCCCAGAATTCGCCGGTGATTTTTACCATCGGCTTTACCCGGGTGCGATCAACTTCGATGGAATCCATCTTCTCGCGCGCCGTCCGCAGGGCATTCAAATAGTCCTTGCCCCACATGTGTTCGTGCCACTTGCCGAAGACGTTGAAGGTGTTGCGCAGGACTTTGTTGTTCTTGAACTTGGGCTTCGCCCACTCGGGAGCGCGTTCTTCAATCTCAAAGGAGTCGCGATTTCTGAGGTCTTCGCAAAGGCCGTCAACGGTGTCGCGGAACACGCGCTCGGTTTCGCCTTTGTTCACCTCATAAGGCCGGATCTGGTAGATGAGATCGTTGAACACGTCGCCCATGTGCATCGCGTTCAACATGCCGAACCCGAAATCGATAGTGAACTTGAGTCCGGGCTCGCCCGAGGCAGCCTTGATGCCATCACTGTCCTTGAAGAGCAGAACGCGGAAACCATCAAAACCGGCATTCTTCAAGGCGAAGCGGTACTCGGCCTCATACATGCCGAAGCGGCAGGGACCGCAGGAACCAGCGGTGAAGAATACGAAGTCGTCGAGGATCTGCTGACGCGAGAGACCCTCTTTCTCCAGAAACTGGAGATACTGCACCAGGTTGCCGACCGTGAAATAGGTGGGATTGCACTGGCCGTTGTTGCCGAACTCCTTTCCGGTCTGGAAGGCATTGACGTTCGGCACAGGAAGCTTCTCGCAGCGGTAGCCGCATCCCTGGAAAACCGCGCGGATCAGGTCTTCATGCTTCCAAGTGAATCCACCGAACAGGATGGTCACGTGCTTGCGCTGCTCGGCGGTGAAGGCTCGCTCCACGGGACGATGGAAGTGGATGGGCTTGTCGAGCCCGGCTATCTGTCTAAGGCGCGCACGTTCGGCTGCGAGCCGCTCCTTGATCTCTGAATCGTTCTCGATGCGAACGAGATTCGTCGCCATGTCTTCCTCCGCGATTGTCGATTGGAATGTGGAACGGCTTGAAGAGAAACAGACAGAATGGTGCGGGCACACAGAAAGCGCGGTGTCGATCAGGAATTGCCAGCCTGCCAACTACCAACATCCGAAACTCCCAAAATCGGTTAGGAGGTTCGAGGTCTTACACCGGCGGAACTGCGACCTGAAAGTTCCGTGGGCGCCGGATAGAGGTAAAGAGCCCTTGACTTCTCATGACTGCAGAAGTGAATTGCTCGAGCCGAAGGGACCCAGTTTCAGTTGCCAACCCCATTACTGCTATTGGGAAGGATTTTAGTGTTCTAGCAGAACAGAGGATTTGGTTCAAGTCTGTACGGTAGAAACCGTCTCAGGTTATAAGGCGGAAGCGGGGCGGCGAATATGGCGCCGGCTGTATTGTCACAATCAGACAGCAGTGATCGTGCGCACTTCCGCGAGACGAACCTTCAGAAAATCAAGATAGTCAGCCATGCCCACGCCAGTCTTGGAAGAAAGCTCAAAGACCTCCATTCCGGGACGCACTGCCTGAATGTTTCCGTACGCTGCCGTACCATCAAACTCCACCGCCTTCGCGAGATCCATCTTAGTAATGATCGCGACATCGGCGCTGTTGAAGATGGTCGGATACTTCAACGGTTTGTCTTCGCCTTCGGTCACCGACATCAACACGACCCGAAGATTCTCCCCAAGGTCATACGAAGAGGGACACACCAGGTTGCCGACATTTTCTATGAAAAGCATGTCCAGTTGATTGAGATCCCAGCCCTCTAAAGCATTCTCGATCATCGCGGCTTCGAGATGGCACACGGTTCCGGTGATGATCTGCTT
This sequence comes from uncultured Acidobacteriota bacterium, assembly GCA_963765755.1. Taxonomy (GTDB): domain Bacteria; phylum Acidobacteriota; class Terriglobia; order Terriglobales; family Acidobacteriaceae; genus Gp1-AA133. The sequence goes on from CAVXXV010000013.1 coordinate 211,033, forward strand.
GACGGGCGCCTGGCTACGGGCCAAACGGACAGCATCATTTTCGGTGGCGAGATCGCCTACCAGCGCGGCCACACGATATTGCGGGCGCAGCAACGTGAGAGTTTGCTCGAGAAATGCCGTCTTGCCAGATCCCGGGCTGGAAACGAGACTGGTGACAAACAGTCCGGCCGCGTGAAATCGTTCACGAAGCGCGCGCGCCGTAACATCATTGGCCTTCAGCACGTTCTTGCGGACTTCGATCAAGCGAGGCTCGTGAGTCATCTACGCCATCTCCAGTGCCACCACTTCCAGTTCTTTGCCCTGCACCACTTCGCCGGTGGGTGTTCCACACTCCGGACAACAAAACCACTGGGCTGAAGTCAACCCGCGACGCTCGTTACATTGTTGGCAAAAAACAACGATAGGAACCTCCTCGACAACTAGCCGCGAACCTTCCAGCGGCGTGTCAGCACAAGCCATCTCGAAAGATGCGAGCAAGGCGTCTTTCACGACGCCTGAGAGCGCGCCAAGTTTGAGATGAACCGCCGCAACCTGCCCTCCATGTCGCTGAGCTTCTTCCTCGGCCATTTCTACAATGCTCATCGCGATAGAGAGTTCATGCATGGTCTGTCAGTGGGCCCGCGCGGCGTCCCCGCTGAAGCGGCCAAACGCTGCCAGGGCGGCCTGCCCCAGGCTAATCCCACCGTCATTGGGCGGCACCAGGTGATTGGTCCAGATCCTCACCGGCTCATTCTCCAGCAGAGACTTCGTGTCCGCGAGGAGAAGCTCGTTCTGAAATACTCCCCCGGATAAGACGACGATCTCGACCTTGAAGGCAGAACAGATCTGGAGTACGGCAGCTCGCAGGCCGTTTGCAACTCCGCGATGAAAAGCACGCGCAATCTCGGCACGAGATCTTCCGCGGTTACGATCATGAACGACAGCCTGGAGGAGCGGACGAAAATCGAGTTGTTGATTCTCGAATGGGAACGGGTAGAGGCCCACGGATGGCGCGCCACGGGCAAGTTGCTCCAGCCAAATTGCCGCTTGTCCCTCGAAGGTGATCGAACGCGTGAAGCCTAACACAGCAGCCGCTGCATCAAACAAGCGCCCGACGGATGTGGTGGCGAAGGTGCGAACATTTTTGCGCACGAGTTCTGCAGAATCTCGATAACGCTGCGGGAAGGCAAAGGGGGAGTGAGTCAGGTCGGGCAGATCTTCAATCTGGTCCAGAAATCCTGCGGCCGCTTGCACGGGATTCTGTGCAGCGGCATCTCCGCCCGGCAACGCTGCTGGGCGAAGGTGAGCCACTCGCTCGAAGCCCTCGGCAATGCTGCCGACAAAGAACTCCCCGCCCCAAATACTTCCATCATCGCCGTAGCCGGTCCCGTCGAAGCTGACACCCGCCACGCGAGTCTCGAACTCCCCTCGCTCGGCAATAACGGAGGCGATGTGGGCGCGGTGATGCTGTACGGATCGCGTCTCGAGGGCTGGAAAATCAAGCGCGTGCACGGTCGACGAATACTGCGGATGGGAATCGTGGACAATCAGAAGATCTTCCGCGCGAACCTCGTACATCGACAGGAGGTCCTGAATCGTTTCCTGGAAAGCGCGCAACGCATCATAGTGCGACAGATCTCCGATGTGCTGGCTCACAAAGGCTTGCCCTTGCACGACCAGCGTTATGGTGTTCTTGAGATCCGCGCCTACAGCCAGAATGGGACGCTCCACTGGAAGAGTTGCCACAGCACCCGGCGCGTATCCCCGAGAGCGTCGAAGTATCGTTGGACCAAACACGCCGACGCGCGCCACGGAGTCATCGACGCGCCGAGCAATCGGCCGCTCGCCGATCAGGAACGCATCTGCGATGCCGGATAGCCGCTCGATCGCTTGGTCGTCCTCATACGCGATCGGTTCGCTGGAACAATTGGCACTGGTCATCACGAGGATTTCGGGAGCCCCACCGGCGAACAGCAAATGGTGGAGCGGAGTGTAGGGAAGCATCAAACCGATTTCACTATTACCCGGTGCTATGCCCTCAAGATTTTCTCGCGCCGGAGCTAGAACGATAGGACGGGCCACCGACGTCAGCAAGGTTTCTGATTCAGTCGACAGGTCGGCCAGACGCCGGGCGGCATTTAGGTCCTTCACCATCACCGCAAAGGGCTTCTCCTTGCGGAATTTGCGTTCGCGTAAAGCCGCGACAGACACGGCATTTCGGGCATCACAAGCAAGATGGTAGCCACCCAGGCCTTTCACGGCCAGGATTTCTCCATCACGCAGAAGCTGCGCACATTGTTCGATGGCTGGAGCTCCCGAAGTCGAGACCTTTGCTTCCGCGCGCAGGTGAAAACCCGGTCCGCATTTCGGACAGGCTACTGGCTGGGCATGAAACCGGCGATTACGGGGATCGTGGTATTCAGAGTCGCAATACGCGTCGAGCAGCCAGGGTTCCATCGTTGTGTTGCAGCGGTCATAGGGCAGCGAGCGCACGACCGAATAGCGAGGGCCGCAGTTCGTACAGTTGATGTACGGATAGTGATAGCGGGGATTCGCGGGATCGAAGAGTTCCTGGCGGCACTCTTCGCATACGGGCAGATCGGGCGAGATGCGAACTGTTGGATGTTCTCGCCGTTCGCTGGTGCGTATGGTGAAATCCTGCAGGCCGACGAGCTCAGCGGGCGTGATTTCAATTTCGGAAATGCTGGCGGCGGCTGGAGGGTGGACCTTTAGATCATGAACAAAAGCGTTCAGGCCATGTTGGGCGCCTTCCAGGTGAATCTCCACTCCTTCTTCACCGTTTAGCACCCAACCTGCAAGCGTATTGGCGCACGCCAGTCTGTAAACAAAAGGCCGGAATCCGACGCCCTGCACTACGCCGCGCACGCGAATGGAGCAGGCACTGGCCATCTACTTCGCCTCGATCATGCACGTTCTTCCCTGCCAGCCCACCTGGATGACCTTGTTGTCTTCCACCAGCACGGGCACGCTGCGTTGTGCAGAGAGGTCGAGCATGCGGGTGCGAGCATTCGCGTCTTTGTCGACGTCGTATTCCACGAAATCCCGACGCTGCCACTCGAGCCAATCCCGCATGTCCTGCGTGTGCGGGCAGCGCGCCGTTCCGAATAGTTCAAGCTTGGCCACGACCCAGAACCTCGACCAGTTCACGGATGATGTGATACGAGGAAGCTTGCACTTCCTGGATTCGGGGAATGTAGTCGCACGGGACGACTACCGGAAAATCAACCAGACCTCGGCGCAGGATTTCACCGCCGTCGTAGCCCAGAAGAGCGACGGTCAGCATGTTTCGCTTGCGAGCTTCTGCGAGCGCCATGATGATGTTGCGCGAACCTCCGCTGGTCGATATTCCGATAGCCACGTCCTCGGGCTGAGCCTGCGCGATTAATTGCCGCAGAAACACGGCCTCGGTGCCGATGTCATTCGCCACCGCCGTGATATTCGCCGGTTCCATGGAGAGCGAGACGGCAGGGATCGACTGATAGCCGTTGGGAGGAAGAACGCAATCGATGGCCCAGTCGTTGGCGTCGGTGGCTGAGCCGCCATTACCAAATAGAATGAGCTTACCTCCACGCTGCAAACGATCATGAATCGCCACCGCTACCTTGCTGATCTGGTCGGCTTGCTCGCGAGCTACGCGTTCGCGGAGCACGGAATCGTCGTGAACCTTCATCTGAATGGAGTTGGCCACTTCGACAATCAGGTCATCGGTCCCCTGCTTCTCGCGTCCGAGGAAGGGATAAAGAAACTCCGTCTCCCCAACATCGTGTCCTAACTCGCGGTGTTCGAAGAACACATGCACGCTTTCCCAGAGCGTGTGGTAAAGCATCTCGACCATCTCTTGATGGATGAACGCATCTTCGGTTACAGGGGCAAGCGCGTAGGAGCCTTCGCTGCCGGGGAGTGCAAAGGTCATCGCCTCTCGCGCATGGGCTTCCTGCAAAGTGGCCCACACCAAAGGATCTCCCTCAGGAGGACCAAATCCCATGACGATGTCTTCTGGTCGGAGAATCGTTTGCAGCCACGGACGGAACAGAATCGATAGGTCGAGAGCGGGCAAAGCGCGTTTACCAACGATGACCGGATGCACGAATTCGACAGATACGTGCTGGGCGTCAGTTGCGTAGGGTCCGCGCCCAAACGCCAGAAGGCGACCGCCGCGTAGAAAACGATCTGACATTTCCCGGCAGGCCGTCGCCAGGCGGACAGATTCACGCGCGAAAAAAGCGTCAAAAATGAGATTCCTATCGAGGAACCGCTGTTCGATCTGGGTTGCGAGTTGATATCCGGTCGCCATACTTAGCAAATCCGCGGCAGGGGATCTCCGACCAGCATGTCAATGATGCGGCTGCCACCATAGGATGTGGTGACGAGAACGGATCCCGCCGGTTGATCGCACACTTCACCGATAACTTGAGCCTGCTCTCCGCCGGGGGACAAGTTGAGGGCATTGATGGCCGCGTCCGCATATTCGGGCGCGACGACGGCGAGAAACTGGCCTTCGTTTGCGATGTGCAGGGGATCCAGTCCCAGCAATTCGCAAGCTCCTCTCACGGCGTCGCGGACGGGAATGGACTCCTCGTGCAAGCAAATACCCAAGCCACAGTCACGGGCCAGTTCGTTCAGGGATGTCGCCGCGCCGCCGCGCGTCGGGTCTCTCATCCACCGCAGACCCAGCCCGGCAGCATGGGCAAGGGCCTCTACCAGAGGAAGTACAGAGCGCGTATCGGAACGCAGGTCAGCCTCAAGATCCAATTCCCCACGGGCCAACAGAATCGTGATTCCGTGGTCGCCGATCGGCCCTGAAAGGAGGACTTTGTCTCCGACGCGAACCGAACGCGCATCGATTTTCAGGCCGCGAATCGGGGCGCCGATGCCAGTGGTTGTGATGTACATCCGGTCGGCCTTACCGTGCTCGACGACCTTGGTATCGCCGCCCAGGATTTTTACGCCCGCGCGACGGGCGGCATTTGCCATCGCACGGACTTCTGCCTCTAGCATTTCACTGGGCAAGCCCGCTTCCAGAACATAAGTAACAACCAGCGCCTCCGCACGGGCGCCAGACACGGCGAGATCGTTGACCGTACCGTTCACCGCCAGTTCGCCAATGGACCCGCCGGGAAAACTCAACGGTTTTACGACGAAGGCGTCGGTTGTAATGGCAAGCTGCGTGCCGTTGACGGAAAGGAGGGCGGCATCTCCCAGCGGCTCGCTGGAGGCGCCGAAAAGAAGCGGCGCAAACAATCCTTCCACGAGCCGGCGGCTAGCCTTGCCGCCGGCTCCATGTGCCATCTCGATTTGCGGCTCACGGAAACGTACTCTTGGGGGAGGGTCGTCGTCCGCGATGGCACTCCGATTCAGGCCGTCGAGCTCAGGATGTTCACCATTGCCGCTTTGCGGTGTTCGTAGTTGTAATACGCTGCGCATGATCCTTCTGACGAGACCATGAGTGCGCCGATGGGATGCTCCGGCGTGCACTCGCGGCCAAACAATTTACATTGATGTGGCTTTAAAACGCCTTTCAGGACTTCTCCGCACTGCGCGGCCTTAGGATCGGTCACGCGAACCCCGGGAACGTGGAATCTCGCCTCGGCGTCCCAATCGGCGTATGTATCCCGCACTCGCAACGCTGATTGTGAGATAAAGCCCAGACCTCTCCACTCGAAATACGGGCGTAGCTGAAACACTTCAGCCATGGCGCGTAACGCAGCACGGTTTCCTTCCCAGGGAACTACTCGTTTGTATTGGTTCTCGACTTTGGCCTCGCCGGCCTTCAACTGCCGCAACAGCATCATGATCGATTGCAGCATGTCGAGCGGTTCAAACCCCGAGACAACAATCGGTTTGTGCTCGTCTTTCACGATCCACTCGTAAGGGCGGCATCCGATGACGGTGGATACGTGGCCCGGGCCGATAAAGGCATCCAGGCGCATATCGGGCGAGTCGAGGATGGCGCGGATCGCGGGAATGATGGTGACGTGATTGCAGAAAACCGAGAAATTGCGAATGCCTTCAGCTTTGGCGCGCATCATGGTCAGCGCGGTCGAAGGTGCTGTTGTCTCGAACCCGATCGCAAAGAACATCACGTGGCGATCGGGGTTCATTCTCGCCAGCTTTAACGCATCCGAGGGCGAATATACGATGCGGACATCGATCCCGCGCGCCTTGTGTTCGAGAGGGCTGCCTTGTGCCCCCGGCACGCGCATCATGTCGCCGAACGCTGCGAAAATCACGTTGGGATCCTGGGCAAGAGAGAGGCCGTCATCGATCCGTCCCATGGGCAAAACACATACCGGACAACCTGGCCCATGAATCAATTCAACGTTTTCGGGGAGCAGATCTTTCAAACCGAACCGATATATGGCATGGGTGTGGCCGCCGCAAACCTCCATGAGGCGATAGTGACGCGCAGGATCCGCCAATCGGCGAATCTCCTCGGCCGTTTTGGTTACGAGTTCGGGTTCACGAAACTCATCAACAAACTTCATGGTCGATTTCTCTACTCCACCGAACGCTGGCGGCTCCTCAATTCGGCTCGCCGTTTCCCTCTGCCAAGCCGTATCCCTGAACCTCCTGCATGGCCGCTTCTGCTTCGCCGAGGATACGGAGGGTCTGCATCTGGTCGATGGCATCCTGCTCGCTGATCTTGCTCATGGCGAAGCCAACATGAATCAGAACCCAATCTCCGGGCTGCGGGCGATCGTCCTGCAACAGGCCAAGATCCACCCTGCGGCGCACACTCACCACGTCGACCAGCGCAGAATCGGGATTCTCAGCGGAGATCTCGATGATCTTTCCAGGTATTGCCAGACACATGTGGCAGCCTCCAGCCTGTGCTCCATCATCATTCTCGTCGTTCATCGGACCTATCCCTGTTTGCGGGCCACGATGTCAAACGTACACTTCAGTTCGTCCTTCAAGCGGATTGTTCCCCCGGCCGCCGTTACCGGGGAGATGTCGAAGTCGCTTTGCTTTAGCATAAACTCGCCCGAAGCCCGCAACGACGCGCCGTTTAATAACACTCGAGCGGTGACCGGCACGTTTCGGGTCATACCCCGCAGTGTCAGCTCTCCATTCACGGTCACCCAGTAACGCTCGCCATTGCCACTGCCGGTGATGCGCAAGGCCTCATAGACGATGTCCCCATAGCGATCGCTCTCGAGCACCTCATTGTGAGTTCTACGCTCAATCTCTGCGCGATCCTTCTCGCTGATGTCGTCGACCACTTCCAGCGAGCCGGCCTGGATTCTAAGCTGCACGCGGGCGTCGTCGAAGTTAGGGGCGCCTGGTGTGAACTCAATTTCACCCTGGAAATCCCTAACCGTAAATTTGGGATCATGTCCAAACGCAGAAAGCAGCCCCGTGGACGACGCCTGCACGATGAACGTGCTGCCCTTGGCATCGATTACGTAGCGAACGGTGGCCTCCTCTGGCATTGCCCGAGCCGCATTACTTGTAAATTGCATTTCTTCCCCTGAGAAACCATTCGCTTCGGCTGCGAATTCGACATTCGGCGTCAACTCCGCTTCCGTCCAACGACGTAAAACGTGAACTTAAGTTCGTCCTGCAATTTCAAAGTGTCGCCCGCAATCGAAGCAACCGCGATGCCGTAGTCAGACTGCAGGAGCGTGAACTCGCCGTAGGCACGGAAGGAGTCGACTCCAAAAGCCACCTGCGCAAAAAAAGTGTGGCTGTTATTGACCCCATGCAGGTCCAGCTGGCCGGTCACATTGACCCTGTGTAACGTCTCCTTGAGTTTGTCCACCGCAATATTGGAGCTTTTAAACATAACCTCCGGAAATCTTTCGGTTTCAAGCACCTCTTCGTTCATCACTCGATGCAGTTGACGCCGGTCGGTATCCCGCAACTCGTCCAGGACTTCGAGCGATGCCGCTTTGACAACCACTCTCAACTTCGCATCCCGCACGGTCTCGGGTACGAAATCCACTTCACCAGTCCAATCGCGAATGGCGATCTTTGGACTGTGGGCTACCGCGGAAATCAATCCGCTGGCAAAGGCTTGCACAGTAAACTGGCTGGCCCTCGAATCAATCGCATAACGAACTGTTCCGTTTTGCGGTGTCATGAGATGCCACCGTCAGATCCAGCCCAAAGCGCCGACGGTGAAAAGTCCCCTCTCTACTGCGCATTGGGTCCTTCACCCGCCTTGCTGACTACATTGACCGCAGCTTGAGGTAGCGATCGAGGTCTGGCAATGCGGCTTGCGCCAGGTTGCCGATGCCTATACCTCCCAGATAGCGACGGATCAGCGGGTTCGAGAGAATCAAGCCCGCGCCAAACACCATGAACGCCACGCCACTGAGCATGAACAGTGTGTCCCGGTCAGTCCCCGAATCAGAGTGATTGTTGTTTTCGCTCACATGAACCTCCTTGTTTGCTCAAGATGACTTCTTGCCTTCGCTTCCCTCTTCGCGAAGAGCTTTCTCGATCACCGAGACCACCATACTTACCGCCTCATTAACCGCAGCCTCAACTTGGTCCGTCAATCCCAACTGCCCTTCTTCCGGTCCGAAGCTGGCGGGCTCACAACCGACCAGCAGGATCTTTCCCAAATTTCGGTTCATCGCAGCCGCCATCCGCAGGACGTTCATCGGATTCATCCCGTGCGTCTCGACGACCGCTTGTGGTTGCTCATCAAGACTGCTGAGATCGGGCTCGACCAGCGATACGGTGCCTGGAATCTGACCGTGCGGGTAAGCATCCACAAGAATAGTGGTCGCGTATCCGTCCTGCAGCGCATACGCCAGGTCGAAGCCGCGAATGCCAAAATCAGCTACTCGCACGCCTTCCGGAATTTCGCGAGCCGACAAGCGTCGAATTACTTCGACTCCAAAACCATCGTCACCCAGAAAGATATTTCCGATTCCCGCCACTAGAATCCGCGCCGGGGGCGCCACCGCGCGAGGGCAAGCTTCCTCAGGCGGCATGGGCACGACTTCCGTGGCATCAAAGAAAAAGCGGTGCCCTGGCTGGCGGAGCAAGCCCATGTCTCTCCCGGGATCGTCATCGAGCACCACGCAGACATGAATTTTGCCCTCGTAATCCTGCTCGATGCTCTCGATGATGGCGGCCTGGCCTGACAAGGCAATGTCCATCACGTCGCCACCCTTCCGCGGACGCAAGCGCACACGGTCGCCCACCTTCAGTTCAGAATCGGCCGCATTCAACCGATCTACCGGGGACCGATCCTCGAGCAGTTGCCATTCCCACTCGTTCATGAGGCGTCCTCCTTGAGTGGTCGCATGCCGCGGACCGCGCCATGCAGCTTCATGAATTGCTCGGCCGGCATACTTTCGGTTCGCTCCAGGATCTGGCGCGCCCGATCATCGGAATCGCGAATCTCGCGCTTTTCATCGTCCGTGAGGGTCAGGATGCGCAGTGAGAGGATCTCGTCGATCTCGGTTCCATCGAAAAGATCGCCAACGCTCTCGGGAGCGATTTGCGGATAGTCGTAAAGAATGATCGGCGAAGCCAGCAACGTGTCGCGTTGTCCTTCGTCTCCGACAAGCACGGGCCACACCCCTACGTTTTGACATTGGGCAACGAACGGTTGCACCTCGTCCGGAGGCTCGAGCAAGGAAACAAACTCGCCACTTTCGACACCGAGGATCACGTGGGTCGAAACAAGCGACTGCATCAGCGCGGTATCGCGTTCTGTACTTGCCTCAGCCGGAGTAGACGTATTTCGCACGACAACGCTGAGCATAAACAGATCGTTGCGCAAGCGGCTGACCGCGACGTCGATTTCACCTGCCAAAGCAGATTGCGAGCGAACGATCTCGTGTCTGTCTCCCTTGTGATCGATCTCCGCCTCGGTCGTAGTTTGCGCTTTGAATGAGAACCGTGTCGCCTGCCGCTGGCTGACCGATTCCGCCAGCTGTACTGTGGGCACGCCGATCTCGCGTTCTACGGCTTCCTGCCAGCCATCCGGCAACGATGTTCCATTGGTCTGGGTCGAGGATCCCGCCGAGCGCACGCGCAATTGCAGGAAGCGTAGTTTTAATTCGACCGCGGTGTCCGAATTGCCGAGAATCAAACATTCGGTCCGCATGCTCGAAGACTCATTACCAACCTGCTCATCGCAGTAGGCCGGTGGACAAACCACGCCAAAATTCCAGCGCTGGCGGTTCTTGACCGAGGACGGCCGATAGGGATAGAGCATGTATCCCTCGTAGAGCACGGCTTTCGCGATCTGATCGACTCGCTCAAGATTCATGAGCGCACCGTTTCCCCGGCTTCCAGCATGCTTTCGAGCGTCTGCTCCCAGGTGGGAATTCCGTGGCGGACCTTGTAGTCGTATAAGCGCTCGAACACATCACGTCGCAAACAGATCCAGGCGCTTCCGGGATAGTAGGTGTCCATCATGTCGCGCCAGACTTTGACTGGAAGGTTAAATCGCGCCTCTTTGTCCCAGGAAATCGGCGCCACCTGCATCGGACTTCCCTCTTTGGAATAAAAGACGGTGCCGCTGAACTGCACGCACAGCGGGACGTCGCCGTCGCTGAGGCCATAGAAATACTTGGTCGCGCCGACATTGAAATCGAACGTGCAGGGCACGGGCAGATCGACTACGGTTTCGCCTTGAAATGGCGGCACGTTTACGCTGACATGTGTCCAGAGAAGGCTGCGCAGCGTTTGACTCCAGCGATCAGGTTCGCCGAACAGATCGCGCAGTCGCTCCTGGTCCTCGGCCTTGTACCGGCGACGGGTTACCTCAATTTGAATCTGGCCGCGAAGAGCGACGGATTGAATCGTCTCTGCTGGCTGGTTATTTGCCAGACGCACCTTGAAAGCGATTTGCGGCGTGGCCGAGAACTTGGGCACTTCGGCGCCCTCGATTACGAATGCGAGATCAGGCATGCACCCTCTCGTTCGCAACCAGCGCCTCGGAGCGCAGGTCAGAGAAAAACTTGCCAATCTCTTGCCAGACTTCCGTTCCGCCGGAGAATCCTTTCCAGTTCAGACGGATCAGTCCCACCAACTTGTAACAGGCGTCAATCGGGACAATGTAGTACTCGGCAGGAACGTTTCCGCGCGCTTGCCCAACCCGATTCACCAACATCGCCTCGACATCAGACTCGAGTTCCTGTAACACCGGGTTAGCCTGGACAATGCTGTTCCACGCTGCTAGGGGTAGAAGCGATTCCGTAGCTCCAGCTGGGCTGGGATATAAAGCGCTCACCCGCGAGTCCACACTGTTCCGGAAAAAGAACGCAAGGTTGATGGGAATCATCAGGCTGTCCCATTCGGCATCGGTCATCCGAAAGTTGGCTAGCAGCCTCACCTGGCGAGGCACTCGCTGGTACTTGGAGCCGATGCGTCCCGTGAACAGCATGGCGCAGGCTTGGCAGCTGCAAACGAGTTTGCGTTTCGCTAACTCAATGAGGTGAGGGTGTTCCTGGAATAATTCCGCGCCACAGAGTTCGCAGTGCTCAACGCGGCGCTCCGGCTTGCGCGCGAATTTGCGCAAAGCGTCAAAGCCCCGCGGCGTTTCTCCGAATTGGTCGGTGTTTATCATGTCAAACGTCGGGCTGTGACATTAGTCCATGCCGTCGCTGAGACCGGTGGGTTGATGACATGGTGCCGATGCAGTTGCATACGCACCCAGCAGCTTTTCTACAGAGACGAACCCGGAAGCAGTCGGCTCTTCAAGTCCTTCGATGACTAAAGAACTTAGGTCTGGCGCAGCTTCGTAAATTGATTCTTCCAACGTCGTCTGAACAGTGCGCGCTGTCGATCCGCACGAGTGGGTGTTGAGGCTCGCGCGCAAGCGCACTTTCCCATCGACAACGTCCACCAAGCTGGCCTCGGCTCCCATTTTGTGCAGCTTCGAAACGATCTGCTTCAGTTTCCGCTCAACCCTGGTTTGTAAATCGTCGGGATGCAGTCCATATAGAACCAGCAAGCTGCTAACCAGCGGATCTTGTCCGACGTCATCTATGATCTTGGCGCCAGCTTCGCCCGACTGGAAGACAACTTCCATGATCCGCTCCAGTCCTGCACCATGCAGGTCCATGAGCAATTGCACTAATTCCTTCGCGGCGGCCCGGGACGCGGGATCGGCAATGGTCTCCAGGTCATGGACCAGGCCGCCGATTTTCTGCACTCTACTTTGGAAATCCTTATCCTCGGCCACAGTCCTCCTCTGACAAAAAGAGTGAGTGCTTACACTGACGGATCTTCTGGCCGCACATCCTTCGACAGTGACGCTCTCACTCCCTCAACACAGCAACTCAATATCAGGGCTGGAGACCGAACATCGGCGAATGCCGTGTCTCCAGCGTTTTTCCATTCCCAAGGTACATGTGCACACCACACGGCAGGCACGGATCAAAGCTCCGGACCGCACGCATGATATCGATGCCCTTGAACTTGTCAGGACCGTTTTCCTCGAAGATGGGCGTATTCTGTACCGCATCCTCATACGGGCCCGGCGTGCCATAGATATCGCGCGGATTGGCATTCCATGGCGTTGGCGGATAAGGGTGGTAGTTCGCGATCTTGCCCTTCCGAATTACGACGTGATGGGAGAGCACTCCGCGCACGGCTTCATGAAAACCGCAACCGATCGCTTCTTCCGGAACCTTGAAATCGGTCCAGGTTCTGGTGCGCCCTGAGTGCAGTTCTTCCATGGCTTTTTCCATGAAGTGCAACGCGCAGCAGGCAGCATAGACCTGGAAATAGGTTCGCGCGCGATCGCGTTCGATGGCATTGCTCCACTTGGGAACCTTCCATTCGAACTCGACCTCGGGCAGGGAGGTGGTCTTCGGCAAATACATCTTGACGCTGTTACCAGTCGCCTTGATGTAGCCGATGTCCACGAGTCCAGCAAGCGCCGTTGCCCAAAGACGCGCTATCGGACCGCCGCCGGTATCGAGCGCCAGATGGTCACCCGTCCGCTTGTCGAACCACCGCGGCGACATGACCCAGGTGTACTTGCCGCCGAAGTCGCGTTTCTGCGGACGTGGGATGGTCGTCTGGTTCCAGGGATGATGCTTGTCGACCGGGTTGCCGAGCGGATCAGTTTTCACGAACGTTTCGGAGTTCTGCCAGTCGTCGTAGTACGAGCTACCGAGCAGAATCCGGATGTTCAGGTTGATGTCTACCAGATCGGTGGTGACCAGCTTTCCATCCACGACCACGCCGGGCGTCACGTACATGGCCCGTCCCCACTCGGTCATGTTCTTGTAGCTGTAGTCGCACACATCGGGATTGTTGAACGAACCCCAGCAGCCCAACAGGATCCTGCGCTTGCCCACTTCCTCGTATCCCGGCAGTGCCTCGTAGAAGAAGTCGAAGAGGTCGTCGTGCAGGGGAACGACCTTCTTCATGAATTCCACGTACTTCATGAGTCGGACCAGGTAGTCGGTGAATAGCTGAATCGTGGGAACGGTGCCGACGCCGCCCGGATAGAGCGTGGAAGGATGCACATGGCGGCCTTCCATCAGGCAGAACATCTCGCGGGTCATGCGGCTCATCTGCAGCGCTTCCCGGTAGAACTCGCCGGTAAACGGGTTCAGAGCTTTCATGATGTCGGCAATCGTGCGATAGCCGTGCAGGTTCGCGTGCGGCGCCGCGGTCTTCTCTGCCTTTGCATACACGCTGGGATTTGTTTCCTTGACCATCTGCTCGCAGAAATCAACACCGACCAGGTTGTCCTGGAAGATGTTGTGGTCAAACATGTACTCGGCGGCTTCGCCCAGGTTGACAATCCATTCGGCCATCGCCGGTGGACGAACTCCGAACGCCATGTTCTGCGCGTAGGTAGCGCAGGTGGCGTGGTTGTCGCCGCAGATCCCGCAAATGCGGCTGGTAATGAAGTGCGCGTCGCGGGGATCTTTCCCCTTCATGAAAATGCTGTACCCGCGGAAGATGGATGAAGTGCTGTGACACTCCGCGACTTTCTTCTGATCGAAATCGATCTTGGTGAAAATCCCCAGGCTGCCCACGATGCGCGTAATGGGATCCCAGTTCATCTCGACCAAGTTCTTCCCTTTACTGGCAACCTCTTTGGTCGGTGCAGTAATCGTGCTCATTACGATCGCTCCTCTCAGTAGGATCTGGGGTGATAACCAGTGGTGAGTTCAGCCCGCGGATGCCGCCACTTGGGTTCTTTGTTGACGGTTGCCTGGGTGAGCATACGCAGGGCGCTGATAGCACGGCCATAGGCGCTTATTGCTCCCGACGAGACTTTCGCTCCCGGTGGTTCGTCCATGAAGGGCATGAATTTGTCCGGGAATCCGGGCATGGTGCAGCCGATGCAGATGCCGCCCACGTTCGGGCAGCCTCCGATGCCGGCCATCCAACCGCGCTTGGGCACGTTGCAGTTCACAACCGGCCCCCAACAACCCAGCTTCACGATGCATTTCGGCGAACTGTAGCTTTCGGCGAAATCACCTTGCTCGTAGTAGCCAGCGCGATCACAACCCTCGTGGACGGTCTTGCCGAACAGCCACGTCGGCCGCAATTGATCGTCGAGCGGGATCATGGGCGCGCGACCAGCTACCTGGTAGAGCAGGTAGAGCAGCGTCTCCATGAAGTTGTCCGGCTGCACAGGACAGCCTGGCACATTCACGATCGGCAACCCTGCCTTAGAAGTCCACTGCCAACCGAGGTAGTCAGCCAGACCCATGCAACCGGTTGGATTGCCTTCCATCGCGTGGATGCCGCCGTAAGTTGCACAAGTTCCGCAGGCGACCACGGCAAGGGCCTTTGGGGCAAGCCGATCAATCCATTCATTGGTGGTAGTGGGCTGGTTGGTTTTCGGATCGGTGCCGAGCGCAGCCCAGTAGCCTTCTTTCTTGATTTTTTCGTTGGGGATCGATCCCTCTACGACCAAGACGAAGGGTTCGAGCTTTCCTTCCCAAGCCTGGTACCAGTACTTGAGGAAATCGTCGCCATTTTCATAAGCGAGAACGGGATTATGCAGGTGAACTTTTGGCAGCCCGGGAATGGCTCCCAGCAAAACGTCTTCAATGCTGGGCTGGGTCGCTGCGGTGATTGAAACCGAGTCTCCATCACAGCCCAACCCCGCTGTGATCCAGAGTATGTGAACCTCGGCAACGGCCGGTGCCTGTTGCGTAGCTCGACCGTACGGAACTGTTTCCGCTGCCATAGCTGGGTCTCCTTTCGGCGATGTGGACGAATCGCGGACCGATCCTGTTGAACGCAGGCACGCCCAGAAGGCAAACAGCATGTGCTCACTGGTTCAGTGCAAGTGAACGTAAAAGGAATTTGTGGATGATCCCATGCGCGTGGAACGGTCGCACTCGCAGGAATTACCGATGCATAGGATCAATAAAACCGATGAGGAGGCACAAGCAGGCGCAGCCTCGATTTTTGCACCACCGAAGTCCTACGGGGTCGTCAGGGTTTTCCCGGTGGGATTGGGAATTTTTTCGAAGGAAAAAATCAAGCGCTCTTCTCGCTGATGCTCCATTGAATCGCATGTTGCACCAGTTCTCGTGCACTTCGAAGCGAGAGCTTCTCCTTGATATGCGCTTGGTAGGATTCGACCGTCTTAACGCTGATATGCAGTTCCTCGGCAATCTGCCGGGTGGAGTGGCCCTCACCGATCAACCGGAAGACTTCCAGTTCGCGGTCCGTAAGATCTGCGACGGAAGACGGACGATCGGCGCTGGGGCTGCCAATGTAGCGTTGCAGCATGCGGTTGGCGATCCTCTCACTTACATAGATCTCGCGGCTCAGGATACGTCGCAAGGCGACCAGAACTTTTTCGGTCGCCTCCTGCTTCATGATGTAGCCCTGCGCCCCCGCACGAAGCGCGCGTTCAGCATAGATCGACTCGTCATGCATGGAAAGGATGAGCACCGGCAAATCAGGGTGCCGCATACGAATATCTTTAAGAAGATCAAGCCCGTCCGGTCCATTGAGCGAGATATCCACCACCATGATGTCGGGGCGGTCGCTGTTAACGGACTGCATAGCCGATTGCGCATCTTCGGCTTCGCCACAAACCGTGAGGTCCGCTTCGCGATTGATCAGCAGCGCTAATCCCTGACGTACGATCGGGTGGTCATCCACCACAAAGACCTTGCTCTTCTTACCCGCCATAACCATCTGATTCATGACTGACTCCAAGATCCTGCTTATCGCGCGCTGACCGGGAAACGGCAAATCACGGTTGTCCCTTTGGGCTGCTCGCGATGCACATCGAGCTGGCCACCGATCATCCCTGCCCGGTAATTCATGATGTGTAAACCAACTCCCGCATGGGGCGCAGGCGGCCGTTCGATACCAACGCCGTCATCCTTTATTATCAGTGTTCCTTCCCGGTCGCCAGAAAAAAGACGAATCAGAATACTGTTGGCGTGGCCGTGCTTAATGGCATTATTCACGGCTTCCTGCGCAATGTGATAGAGATGGGTGGCGGCCGCGGCGTCATGGATCAGGACCGCCGCTTCGCACTGGAAATGGCAAGCGATCCCGAACAGATCTTCGATTTCGGACGCGTAGAGCTGCAGGGCCGACATCAGGCCATGCGCATCCGAAACGACCGGCAACAACCCTCGCGCCAATTCCCGCGTCTTGCGAATGGCATCATTGACCAGTTGCACGATCTTCGCGGCATCGGCAGCCTCGGGAATCTGCCTTTCCGCTAATTTCTGTTCCTGAGCCTTCGTCATGAAGGCGATGCCGGTCAGGTGCTGGCCTAAACCGTCATGCAAGTCCTGCCCGATTCGCCGTTGCTCGCGCTCGCTGATGTCGAGGACCGTCCTCTCCAGACGCTTGCGGTCGCTGATGTCGCGAATTGCACTCGAAACCAGCACGCCTTCTTCAGTCTCCAAGGGACTCAAGCTGATTTCCACCGGAAATTCGTGCCCATCTTTGTGCAAGGCGTAGAGCTCAATCCCCGCGCCCATGGGCCTTACGCGTGGTTCCGCAAAGAAATTACGCCGATGTGCCGGATGGTTACCGCGAAGACGTTGAGGAACGAGTTTCTCGATCTCCTGTCCCAATAGCTCGTGCCGTTCGTAGCCGAATAGCTTTTCCACCTGAGCGTTCACCAGCACAATCTTTCCGGTGTGACCCACGACAACCACCGCATCGGGCGCGGCCTCAAGGAGCCCTCGAAACCTCGCCTGGGCACGCTTTTGTGCGGTCACATCGATTCCTGACGCGATGACATAACTGGGAGTTTGTTTCACCGCCGGCAACACGGCGGCGGACCACGCAATCGTATGTTGACTGCCATTTGCGGAAATCCACGTGCTCTCGTACTCTGTGCGAGATAAATCCTCGCCAATGCGCTGAAACAGCGCCTTGAACCGATCTCTTTCCTCGGGGATCATAAAGAAATCCCAAATGTTCTTTCCCCGGGCCTGCTCGAAGGACTTTCCAGTCAACTGTTCGCAGGCACGATTGAAGCGCACGATCCGGCCCTCACGGTCCAGCACAATGACCAGCGCTCCCACCGTGTCGAGGATCGCGGAGACGACGTTCCTTTCCTCCTGCAGTTCTTCTTCCGTCTGCTTAAGATCGGTGATATCGAATGCGATCCCGTGTATGAACCACGGACTTCCGTCGGGGCGGCGAATCATTTTGGCTTCGCATTGAAACCAGATCAGCCTTCCGTCCCGCGCAATGACACGGTACGCGGATCGCAGAGCTTTGCCCGACAGGAACATTTCGGAGGCTTCCACACTCCATCGTTGTTTGTCATCAGGATGAATCTGCTGATACCACCGAACCGGATCTTCGAGCCATTCCGCCTGGGAGAAGCCGAGGGTCGCCTCAATCTGTGGGCTGACGTACGCTTCCCCAATTCCGCGATCGAGATACGCCATGAAAACAACCGCGGGAAGTTGCTCTACCAGAGCTCGGTACTTCGCTTCAACATTGGGAAGTTGCGCTTCTTCAAGAGGTTTTTCATCAAGCCTCTCAAAGAAGTGATGAAGCGCGCCTAAAGAGCCGACGGCATCCTTCGAGTACGTGCTGGCCAGTTCCGTCAATATCGCTTCGGCATCGCTGGGAGTCAGGGGATTTTCTTCGGGCGCGGACGAACTGGTCCGATTGTTGTCCCCGCCGATTTCCCAGAAGGTACTCATGACCAAACTTTCCTAAGTAGCATCCCCACGTCCCATCATTTACTGCGCAGACTGCAGCCCCGGCCGCTTCCTCCAACTGGGCTCTTTGTTCAACGATGCCTGGGTAAATCGTCTCAAGGCGTGGATCGCCCGTCCGTAGGTCTGGACCGCGTGCGACGATAGCAGCGAACCGGGGGGCTGATTCATGAAAGGCATAAATTTGTCCGGGAAGCCAGGCATCGTGCATCCAATGCAAATCCCCCCTACGTTTGGGCAGCCTCCAATACCGCCCATCCACCCACGCTTTCCGACATTGCACTGAACGACTGGCCCCCAGCAACCAAGTTTGACAATGCAAAGTGGAGAGCCATACACCTCCGCGAACTCAGCTTGCTCGTAATAACCGCCGCGATCGCAGCCTTCATGCACCGTGTTGCCAAACAGCCATGTCGGCCGGAGGGCATCGTCGAGCGGAATCATGGGAGCCCTGCCACTCGCCATATAAAGAAGGTAGAGGATGGTCTCCATCATGTTGTCCGGTTGGACCGGGCACCCCGGCACGCACACAATGGGGATGCCTGCCTTTGACTTCCACTTCCAACCTAAATAGTCGGGCAACCCCATGCTTCCGGTTGGATTGCCCTCCATGGCGTGGATACCGCCGTAGGTCGCGCACGTTCCAGTTGCAATGATTGCCCAGGCATTCATCGCAAGGCGATCGATCCAGTCACAAGTGAGGATAGGCTGACCGGTCAGCGAGTCCGTTCCGAACGATGCCCAGTATCCCTCTCTCTTGTTTTTCTCATCGGGGATCGAACCTTCGACCACCAGGATGAATGGCCGTTCCGATGACCCGTCAGCCGCTTCCCGAAATGGCCGGACGAAGTCGTCACCGTTTTCATAGGCGAGGAATGGATTGTAGAACCTGACTTTCGGAATCCACGGTAACGCGCCCGAAACGATGTCTTCGATGCTCGGTTGCGTCGCACCTGTCATGGCGATGGTGTCGCCATCGCAGCCGAGTCCTGCGGTCAGCCAGAGGATGTCGACTTCGGACAGCTTTCGGTCCGTTGCGTGTTTGAAGGGTCGGCCATGAGCGTCCCCACCCCAGGGCAAGCGCCTGGGTATTTTAGCGGATTTGGACTGGAAGCCAGCAGACAAGCGGCGTAGGTAGCGGGTTTTTCGATATCTCGGGAATGCCGCAGCGACTGCGGCAAGGAACAATGGGCGCGGACGCTCTTGCGCAGGATGAAATAGGAGCGAGGTTCTCCTGGGAGAGTACGAGGACACTTAAGGCAGGGAATGGAACGTTCTACGAGGCGAACGCTTATTTCGGCGTGGTGGCTTTAAGCCAGTCCTCCACACTTCGTTCCGGCGTCGACTGTATTCGCCGGGAAGCCATGGGATCGTATTTTTTCTTCTGTTCGTCGTCGAGTACGGCGCGGATGCGTTCCACGGTTACTTCCTGAAGGATGCGGAACCGGTCAATGCGAGTGCTCCCCGAGATCGACGGATCACTCCGGATCAAGAGGGTCTTCTGTTGTCGCTGCTCCAGGATGCTCTTCACCGCGGACTGTTGCTCTGCGGTCAGGTCCAGGTTCTTGGCCAATATGCTGACCCGCGCATCAATATTGGACCTCCTGGAGGGATGTTGATTCGTTTGTGGGCGGGGCGGAGTGCTTGCTTCTGGCGCCTGCGCGAATGCGGATGCGCCATGGAACCAGAGTGCCAGGAGCAAAAGGGTGCTTCCGTGCTTCGCAAACTTCCTGGCATACATCTTAGGAACCGCGTCATTGCTGCGTGTATTCGACGTATAGAAGGTCATGGATTATGTTGTTCGCCGCTTCCGACCCGACCAGTTACCGTGCCTAGGCCAACTTTATCGGACAATAAGGCCCTCGGCGCGAAAGTTCCCAATTACGATGTTGACGCGGTGTCCCGGCTGCACGTGCCTGCCTTTGTTCGAGAAAGCCATCCAGTACACCTTGCCCGTCTCGGGTGCGCTACTCTGGCGCAGTTGTCCGACTTTCTCCAAGGTCGGGACCACTAGGCTGACTCCCGCCTGCGGATCAATCAGGGAAGGCTCGTTTTTCTTGTCATTGAGCATTTTGGCCTTGTCCGCATCCAGTACGCGGTAACTGAAGCGAATGATCTCCCCCGACTCCGTGGATTTCACCGAGAGCGAGTCAACGCCCCAGACCAAGGCATAGTACTCGCGCGCCTGCTTAGGCATAGGATGTGCGCGATAGCGGTATGGAACCACCCCCGTGGACGGTTTCGGGGCCGGCGCCGCCGGTGCTTGGTTGCCCTGAGGCGACTGAGCCGGCGCTGCACTTGCGGGCGCAGAGGTTGAGGATTGGGTCGGTATTTTGCGCAGCCGACCGCACGTTCGTTCCTGCAACCGTTCGTCGTTCCTGCGAAGGACTTCGTCGAGCTATTGCAAACATGGGACTTATTGGCTTCGTTTCGCCATTTTTTATTCTTAGCGACGGCTCATAAAGTAATAACATCTATAGACAAATATATCAATAAGATAATCTATGGAGCGACCGAACGGCTTTCTTAAGGCAGCCACCGAACGAAGAGGAATTCAGTCAGATTCGACTAGTAACATTCACGTTCAACCGCGTTCGCCTCGGCGACGACGTTGCAAGGTCTCAAGCCGATCCAGGGCCTTGCGAAGGCCTCGCTCAGCCAAAGATTCGTAACGGACCATTCTGTCCACCGCTTCGCGACTAGGAATGGCCTGTTGTTCACACGCAACCTTGAGCTTCTGATACAAAGGCATTGGCTCAGGGAGATGACGAAACGTGTTCACCGCCTTCGCGGTTAAATAAGCGACCACCAAATCCGCATCCCGCGCGCTCGACGCAAGAAGTTCGGGGTGTCGCGCGATTTGGTGCTTGGCGTAAAACTCGCATATAGACCGATTAGGAAAGTCGACGGTGGCCAGCCGCACCTTGAAGTCAGCCGGAATGCCATTGCCGGCATCGATTTCTTTATCCGCATCGTTCAATAACTTCTCAAACTCCGCCGAGATTTGCGACTCGTACCTACGTTGGGCTTGCAGTTTCGTGTCCAAAACTTTCCGATCATTCTCGA
This sequence comes from uncultured Acidobacteriota bacterium, assembly GCA_963765755.1. GTDB lineage: Bacteria > Acidobacteriota > Terriglobia > Terriglobales > Acidobacteriaceae > Gp1-AA133. The sequence goes on from CAVXXV010000013.1 coordinate 232,200, forward strand.
ATTCTTTGAAATATGCATCGATCACTGCGCTACTGATCTCGGCATTCTCGTGTCGCCAGGCGCGGTCCAGCCTCCACCTGCAAATGGCAATGCGCTTGACCAGCCACTCCTCTTCAAATCCAACCGGCTGATATTCTTCGCGGAGCAGGTGGTGAAAATCCAGGAACTCTTGTTCGCTCTCGGTCGGCAATCTCATTAGCGGGAAGAGATCGCTGGCACATAGTCCGTGCTTGACAGCATTCCTGCGACTGAAGGCCTTGCCACGGGCTGTCCTTGGCCCGCTGGATTTCTTGGCGTTTTCGCGATTGGCCTCGAGTTTACGTTCTGAGATGAGGCGCGGGCCGTTCTTGGTTAACGTGCGTGTGGGTTGAGTGTTGTCCTTCACAGATTCCTCCTCGGCTGAAGTTTGAGACGTGCCCCGGGGAGACTCCGCCTAGGAGAAGAGTTAGCAAAATGCTCAGGAACAAGCATTCCGCTGGGACAGCCTCAACTGATATTTTACAAGGGAAAATGCGGATATGTGCTTAGGAAATTGTGCTGGCAAGGCCTGTTGCCCATCCAAATTCGGCCACTGGCAAGGGGTTTGGACCATACGGACGGCCGTCTTGCATCCCGAAAGCCGACCTTAATCCCCTTTGGGTTTCTTGTTGGCGATCAGCCGGTGAAGATACTTCGTGCCTTCCTTCTGGTACGCGGCAACTCCGCTCTGCAAGATAACTTCACAGACCTGGGCAACACTGCGGGCTTCTTTTGCGGCAATCGCCTCAAGGCTCTTCTTCAATTCGGACTGGATCCGAAAGGTTAATCGAGTCTGTTTTGTCATTTGAACGAGTGAATCTTACCACCCGACGCATGGCATTGGCCTGCACAGCCATTGACAAATCAGATACTTAATGTCATCATTTGGATGACAATGGATGTCTTTGGAGTGCATCTTTTATGGATAGATCACAAGCCCTACTTCGATCCAATGTCCTTGTGGCGAAACGATTCTGGGGCAATCTCCCTGCTGCATCCATCGGATCTCTCAAAGAGTTGACGCGCAAACACAATCTCTCGGTCCGAGCTGGCGAGATAGTGCTGATCGACGATCGCTGGTACATCACGCATTCCGGATTGCTTCGCATAGCCCGTCGGTGTGCAGGTATCCAAGTAGAGGCCCTTACCGAGTTTTGTAATCCGACTCTTTCGAGATACGCATTCAAGGCCACGCTCTACAGATCTCGTGCCTGCAAGGGCTTTGTAGGGCACGGCGACGCTGATCCGTCGACCGTCTCGAACCTCGTTCAAGGTGCCGAGATGCGAATGGCTGAAACCAGGGCGGTGAACCGGGCTATCCGGAAGGCGTACGGAATCGGCATATGTTCGATCGAGGAAATCGGGCCCTCAGCAGGACAGCAGCCCTCTCGGGAATCGAAGAAACTGCCACCGCAACCTGCCAACGGAAACTACGGCGGTCCCAAAGTCCGCGATCAGCTGTGTCAGATTATTCGCCAGCACGAGCTTGATCCCTCTTTGGTGAAGTCCTACGCCACCGACTTTTGCGGCGTTAAAACCCTCCGCGAAGCCACCCGAGAGCAGGTCGAGAACTTCGTCGTGCATCTGGCCGACTGGGCCGAGAAGGATCGGAATGCCCTGCTCTGCCAGCTGAACAGTTACCTTCCCCGAGAAGAGAAGAAGGAGGGCGCCGCATGAAACGTCGAATCCAAGGCTTGAGTGAAACCACCGAGCCGTGCCCGGATGCTGTGCCCGACGGAGTATTCCTCGTCCGCGTTGATCGCGCTCAGTACCGCTGGCACCCAACCAAGCCTTTCTACGTCCTCCGCCTGTCCGTCCTCGAACCGTACAAATTCGCAGAGAAAGTAATTTTCGGTCGCGTGTATTGCACCACCAAAGCTCTGTGGAAGCTCGGCTGGTTTCTGCGCGATTTTCTCTATGACCCGGACTTGCTGGGACGCGAAGAGGTCGACGAGAAAGCGCTCTCTGGACTGCGCGGGGTGGTCAAGATCAGTCATACCACCGTAAACGGCAGTTCCCTGCTCAACTTCGACGGCTTCGCCCCCGCTAGCCAGTGGGAGGAACTATCTTCGACCTCTACGTCGAAGAACACTGGCTCGGAGGTGGCGTGATGACGTATAGCTACACCCAGATCAGCCAGTACCTCAGCTGCCCGCGCCGTTACCGGTATCGTTATCTCGACGGCTGGAAAGAAAAAGATACTCGGGCGGGGATGCTATTTGGTCGTGCTTTTGAGCAGGCAATCTCCGCCTACTTCCAACGAGACGATCCAGGAGCGGTGCTGTTTCGCGAATGGTCTGCTTACCGTGACAGCAAACTCGAGTACTCGAACGGAACAACCTGGGATCGCATGCTGCACCAGGGTATCCAACTACTTGACCGCTTCGCCCAGGACGATCGCGTCCTCGTCAACCAGCCCAAGCAGAGTCTGCAGATCAAATTCACACGGTCTCTGCCGAAGGGGAATGACTTCGTGGCCTATGTTGACGCAGTGGGACATCTGGACGGAACCCACTGTCTGCTGGAGTGGAAGACCACGTCCAGTCGATATCCCGAGGAACCGCCAGGACTGCTGATGCTCGATCCTCAACTCGTCTGTTACAGCTGGATCACTGGCATTCCGGATGTCGCTCAGGTCGTGTTTGTTCGCAAGCGAGTGGTCGAAATCCAGTACTTCCATACCACTATCAGCACTGAACAACGCAGAGAGTTTGGCCAGCTGGTCGATGACACCGTTCGTCGCATTGAAGCAGCCCAGTTCCTTCCTCAGAGCGGCGTGCGGTTCCCGCAGAATCCATGTACGAGTTGCCCATACGTAGGTCTTTGCCTCGGACGGCAGGAACTGGTCGACGCCACACTAGCGCCCCGTCCAGGAGACGATCTTGGTCTGTTTGACGAACTTACGTACTAGGAATCCGCCCATGCTGCCCAAACTCGACCCGAAGCGGGCTCAATTCGTGCTGACCAAGATCGATGAGATTCTAGCTTGGGAGCAACACCACGAAACTGAGAAAGACACACGGTTTGTAGAACTGGGCAAGTATCTTTGCGAGGTGCGGGCCGGGCAGTACTGGCGGCTAGAAAACTTGAAGTCATTTGACGAATTTCTGGAACGGAGGTTCCCGGAATCGCGAAGGAAGGCCTATTACCTGATGTCCATTCATGAAAACTTGCCGCCGCAGGCGCGCCATGATCTCAAAGAGGTGGGCTGGACCAAGGGGTTAGAACTGGCGAAGGTCGCACGGAGAGATCGTCAGAACTTCGATTGTGCAACCTGGGTGCACAAGGCGCGAACGATGCCGAAGGAGCAGTTCAAGCAAGAAGTGGAGAAGGAACTGACTGGGCGGGACGCAGAACCCCACGAGATCATCTACTTCAAGCTCTACAAGAGCCAGATCCCAGTCGTTGAACACGCCATTGAGACGGCCGCTCTGATGTTGGGAACAGACAAGCCCCGCGGGTACTGTCTCGAAATGATCTGCGCCGATTTCCTCGCGGGAGCGCACCTCGATGATGGAAATCCGGAAATATTGTTGCAGTCTATCCAGCAGCTGTTCAAGTTCCTGTCTAGTGAGCGGAAGCACGAATTCCTGGAGCAACTGAATGGACGGGCCTCTTGAGCTCTATCCGAACGAAACGTCCAGGTTTGCGGCTGGATTCTGAATCGTACAAGCACTTGTGTCGACAAGTTTTGCGGAGGGACGGCTGGAGATGCCAAGCATGCGGCGCCAGGTTGAACCTTGAGGTCCATCATAAACAATACCGAAGCAAAGCCGGAGATGATTCCGAGCAGAACCTGATCACGCTCTGCGCAGCATGTCACGAGGAAGTGCATAGCCAGCAAGAGCCACGCTAACGCAGATCCATCCTCGGCCCAAACTAGAACCCATCTCATAAACCCTCTTAGCCTGATTCTTGGAGTTGAGCGAGGGGTCCGTGGAAAGCTACCGAGTCATCATCCGCCTGTTATCCTGGGTCGGGAGTTTCCGACAATGGAATGCTGCCATGTTGGAAGGTCGCCTCAGGTCAAATGCCACTTGTTCAGATTGTCAACTCCCAGAAACGGATGTTAGTCGTTGCAAAATAAAACCGCTGCCTACGATGACCACTCGGAGGCAGCGGGTAACGTTAAGCGCGGGTCTAGAACAGCCTTAGTCCGGTTAAGCCTACCGTCAGTGTTGAAGGTTCCGTATCAGTGATGTTGAGTGTGGCCGTCCCCATCGTGAGAGGCGACGGTGCCCGGAACCTCACACCGATCCGCAACTCGCACCCGGCGCTAATCCTCCGGCCGGCAATTGTTGCTGGCGATCTGGAACGTGACTCCGTTGGTTGCGCCCATGATGCTCGTCGTGATCGGACCAGTTGAACCCGATCCCGCCGGCCCCACGTTCGTCAGCGTTACGTTCTGGACGGCGCTGAAGCCTGATCCCACCGTGAGGAAGGTCAGGGTTGCAGGCGACCTCGACAGCTTGGTTCCGGACCCGTTTAAAGTAACGACTCGATCCGTCGCCGCATCCGGGCTTGCATCGTTCGAGTTCACCGTCATCGTGCCATTGAACGATCCCGATGCAGTTGGGTGGAACATCACGTAGATCCGGCAGCTCGATCCAACCGCCAGAGTTGTGCCGCAATTCTGGCTGAGACCCAGGCCGGTCGCCCGTGTAAAGGGCCCCGTGAACGAGGCACTGATGCCGGTCAAGGGAGCGCTGCCAGTGCTGGTTACAGTCACGAACTGGCTTGCACTCGTGGTATTAATCGCGACGCCTCCGAACGCCAGCGACGAAGGATCGATATCCATATCAGCGGCGGCGGCCTTGATGAACTCGACTGCGCCGATATCCGGCTCGGAGCCTTGCGGCCTCGGGTTGCCGAAGAAGTCGTGATTCGGAGCGACCGAATCATCGGCTTTGTCGATTGCAGCCGAGGCCGACGTGAGCGAGTAGTTCCCCAACGTGGCGCCCGACAAATCGGTCAGTGTCAGCGGACCGTAGCTCAGGTTGATCCAGTTGTTGCCTTCGTCCACCGTGGCGGCTGGAGTCAGGTTGAACACCGGGCTGGGCAGAGTGGCATCGGAGACTCCCGGCGGAACCTGGAATCCGAAACCACCATTCTCCGGCGGAACGCGCGATCCGTTGCAGTACTGGCGGACTACTCCAGGGGCGCTCGGCGCGATGTTTCCGTTTCCGGTGTACCCACCGTTCAACGTCGTAAGGATGGAGTTCAGCGGCTTGAGCGTGAGACCGGAGCTGTGGTCCAGCGGACCCGTGTCGCCACGGACGCCGATGTCCCAGTACTGAACGCCAGCGCCACCATTCGCGCCAGCCGTCTGGCACTGACCGGTCGAGGTCTGGTTAAGAACCGGCCGCAGCGTGACCAGGTGCTGCTGATTCTCCAGCCCTCCACCGAAGTCGCCCACGGTGATGTTGAAGTAGCGGTTCTGCCAGAACATGTTGTTCTTCAGCAGCGGGTACGACACCAGGCGGCACTCCGCGTTGGTCGCATTGCTACCGGCGAAGTGACCCGCCGGGCACGTGATCGTCGACGGCAGTGAAGCCGTCAGGTTCGACGTGTTCCGGATGGCCACCAAACCTGCAGGCTGATAGGTCGAGGCGGTGCAACCTGCGTTGCACAGCGGATCCCCCGAAGGCGGAATGCTGGCCTGCGGAGCTCCAAGTGTATTAAAGAGCACGCCAGAGGATGCAGTTGTGTCATTGGACGCGACTGTGTTGTTGATGAAGTTCGTGTTCAGTGCATCCTGCAGCGAAACGCCGCCGCCGTCCCAGCCGGCCACGTTGTTGGCGATGATGTTGTTGGTTACGTTCACGCTGTACCAGTTGTTCGGAGTGTTCGGGAAACGGGACACTTCTGCGCCGTTCACCGCCTGCAGGCGCAAACCGCCGCCGCTGCCGCTCTCGGCACTGTTGCCCTGGATCAGGTTAGCGTCGATGTTGAGTCCGGGGCCAACACCATCGCTCAGCGCCGGCGGGCAATCGATGTCGGTCGTGGTGCCGCATTCGACGGCCACGCCGTTCACGATCGTCACGCCGTCAGGAGCCGCTCCCATCACCAGAATTCCGCCGCCGTTCGTGGGAATGGTCGGGTTGAAGCTCTGGTTAAAGATGACCGCGTTGTGCGAAATGTCACCGTTGTAGCTGAGACCGAGGTGAACTACGCCACCGCCGTCACCCGTACTCAGGTTGCCGCACACCCAGTTGTTGTTGAAGCGGTAGTAGTCCGAACCGGTGCAGAACGTCACGCCACCGCCGCCGGCCGGGGTCGCCGAGAACAACTCGTCACCGAGGGAGGCGTTGCGGGTGATCGAATTGTTGTGCACGTTCGTGTTGGTCTGCAGCAGGTAAGGCAGCTGCGTGCCATCCGGAGTTCCCCGCGGAACCGCACGTGGAGGATTGTTGGTATCCGCGAAGTCCGCTGTGCCGGTGATAATCGGTTCCGGGAACTCGCCCAGGCCGATGGTGACGCCGCCGGAGATGGTTCCAGCATTCGCGAAGACACGGTTGTTGGAAACCTCTAGATAGTGGTTCCAGCCGTGCGCGAAGATGCCGCCACCGCCTTGCGAGCTGTTAGTGATGGTGATTCCGTCGATGCGTGACGGATTACACAGGAAGTTGGCTGTGAAGTCACGACAGTCGCGAGTGTTGTTTTGCAGAGCTACCGTGCCATCAGGGAATGCCGCTTCCGCACCGGTGCCGAATGCGTCGGACCCAGCGGGATAACGGACTCCCTTGCCGAGCACAGTGATGCCGGCGCCTTCGTAGGCTCCCAACAATGTGGGCTCCTGCAGAAGTTCAGCGAGGTTTCCGTTCAGCGTGGTATCCCAGCCGACAATGCCTTCCAGCGGAATGCGATCAACTTGCTTACGCATGCTGGCCGGGCAATTCGCGTCGGGATTCTGGTTCGTGATGGGCTGACCGTTCTGCGCCAGACCGAACAAGCAGACCGCCTGCTTGCGCCACGGATCCATCTTTCCCGCCGGATGAGCATTCGCGTTGATGGTCACGGAGGCCGCGCCCACGCCTTGCAGCCGGACGGGCTTCCACATCAGCACGACTTCGTAATAGGTGCCCGGTCCCAGAATGATCAGATCCCCAGGATCCGCGCTGTCGATTGCAGTCTGAACGGCGTTGTTCGAAGTATTCTCTCCGTTAATGTACTTCGGAGGCTTGCCAGCGACCGTCACCGTGACCGCGTCAATCGATTTTTTGCCGTTACCAGCTGTGATGACCAGTTCGCCGCAGCGCGCGGAAGTTCCCGAGGCTGGTTGGAGTGGTGCGTTGCGCGATCGTGCAAGTCGACTGCGAGGAGGTCAAGTTCGGCACCGTGACCTTGATCTGGCTGTCGCTCCAGGAGGTGATCGTCGCTGGCACTCCGGCGATGGTCACGCGGGACGCAGTGCTGCAACCGGCGCTTCCTGCGACCGGCGACGGGTGCAGCGCGAGCCGAAGCCGTAGTGACGCGTTTGGAATTTCTGGTTGAAGGGAGCCGTAGTCGCCTGCGGCCCGGAGTAAGCGTTGTTAGGCACCTGCATCCCGCCGTACCAGACGGTGCCAGTGCATTGATAGTAAGTGTGTGGCCAGCCGCGCTGACCCATGGTCCGGCGCCACCGCCGGCGGTATCGCCGAGCACGCTGGCAACCGCGGGCGTTGCATCCGGATAGGCGCAATCAACCGGATCGTATCCCTCGGCGAAGGACGCCGTCGGGATGACCGGCGTATCCATGTAGGCCGTTTGGCCAGGCATGAATGTCCATTCGTAGCAGAACTGGCTGTAGCTCGGGTTATACAGAGGGTCGGTGATCAATGCGCCATTCGGTCCCGGGACCGGGCCTGGATCGTTCATGCACGTCACCATCGTCTGTGGTGCATACCCGGTGGGGTTGGGCGGGTTCACTTCCCAGGTGGAGTAGGTCAGGCCGTTGAAGAATCCCCACTGATCGCTATACGTGCGAGAAATCTCCACGCCGTTGAAGTCCTTATAGGAGATCGGCAGGTTCGGCACGGAGAACTTTTCTCCGAATGCCGGCGCAAACGGGTCGAACTCGGAGGCGAAGTCGTCGGTGGTGCGATGCCGGAGTAGTGAGCGGCGACGTGCGTCGAACTGAACACGTAGAACTTCGCCAGCACACTCGATTGGTCTTCGAGGATCACTCCCTTGCGGTCGCACAGGTTACGCGTAGCTCCAGCGAAAGGCGCGACCTCGGCTGATCCGGGGAACAGGCTGATGTAGTCGGGGACTACCCGAGCCTGGCCAACGCACGGCCAGAATGCTCGACACTGCCCGTGTCGCCTTCCGGTGCGGTTGCACACCCAGATCGGTAGTCGCATTTTACGGGTCATCGGGGTTGTACGCTCCTCCACCGCCGCCTGGTCGGGAAGAATAAAGATGCTGCCCAGACCACCAAACTGCTGCACCGCTGGCGCGATGTAGTTATCGCCGATCAGGATGTTCTTGTGCCTTCTTCCTCCAGGAGCCGCAGCCCTGGGGGACGACCACTTCAATGAGGTGGTTGCCCGCTGGCAGCATCGATAAATACCGCCATAATAAGGATCGGCCGAATCAGGATCCGGAACGCAGATCGTGAAATTGGTTCCCGCCGGCTTGCCGGTTTGAGGATTGCGAGCGGTCACGCTGGGGAACTGATACATGCCATCGTACGGAGCAGGCTGCACCTGATTGAACGCGTGCATGCCGTCGTAGCACTTGAACTGACCGTTGTTCGAAGCGTACCGGCTGGGGTTGAGCCACTGCGTGCCTCCGGCCAGGGTGAAGAAGAACGGGCTCGTGGCATCCTGGCCCGGGCAGTTCATGTTTGGCTTACCGTCCTATCGGGAAGCCCTGGGCCCAGTCGTCCTGAATGCGGTGTAGGTGTAGTCGACCAGTTTCAGGCTTTCGGTTCCATCCGGGGCTGTGCCTTTCTGGTAGAGATTGATCCTGACGTTCGGGACCATCGGGCTCCCAGCTGAGTTGCAGCAGCAGCGACGGATCATCGAAAGGCCGCGTCGAAGCGTAGATGACGTGACCCTTGATGCCGCCGTTTTCGTGCTCGACGAACGGTGCCTTGGCGAACTCGATAATCTCGTAGTTGCCGATGAATCCCTGCCAGGCTTCACTTGTGACCCAGGGAGGATCGATTCGACCCGTCGAGGGAGATGCCGCACTGCTGCCCGGCCCATTGGCGATCGAGAAGCCGTTGCAGTCAGCGTTGGCGCAATAGACCGAGCCGGGGAAGCGCAGGTTCTGGGGGGAGATGGTTAACCTCGAGCGTGTTCGCAAGGTGCGATGCAATGTTCGAGTTGCCGCCACCCGCCGTGCCATCGGCCGGCCCGCCCGCGTCGTACACCGCGTGCACACCGGTCTGCTTGTAGCGAGTCGTATCGGCCTCGAGCACGAGCCAGTTGAAGAACGGGAAGATTTCATTGAAACCTGCAAACCCGTTCAGGTCGGTGTTGTTAAAGTTCGAGTAGCTGCCGTCGCGGAAGCGGACGTTGGGCGGAACCAAAGGCAAGCCCGGTTCCACGGGATTGCCTGATCCGTCCACGTTCGAGACACCATCGTGATACCCGGCACTGCCTAGACCCGAGCCGACGTCGAGGAATGTACGGGTGGCCAGGTTGGTGCGCCACTGCTGCATCGGCACATCACCCATGTCGAAGGCTTTTCCGCCAACGACCGCGACCGGGAATGAAAGACCGTCCACCAAGAGATCGTTCCACTGGTCGAATACGGTGATTCTCCACGAACCATCCGGAACATTGGTGAAGTGGAAGGTGCCATCCGTGTCGCAGGTGGCGAAGTCGAAGTCTTCCGCATCCGGGTCGCCCAGGCTCACGTAACACTGGGTGTAGCTGTTGGCATCGTAAGAACCGCTGCTGTACAGACGCTCATCGGGCGAGCGGCTGATGCGCACAGTGGTGACCTTGCCGGTGATCGAGTTGGCAGTGCTGCAGGGCGCGATGCAACCAGCGTTCACTCCTGCCTTGCGAACATTAATAATTGCCGGATTCGCGAAGCCGATCATTACGTGGAAACCCGCCGGACCAAACTCCTGGAAGTAAGCCGGCTTGCCCGACTTGATGAAAGCCTCGTGAGGCTTGGTGCCATCGAGCGTATTGGTCTGCAGCCACTCCTCACCGTGAGCAATTCGATCCGCTCCTGGCGTGGCGATCACCTCGTACAAGCCGGGGTACAGGTTCACAATGAGCGCTTGTCCAGCGAGTGGAGAGAGAGTCGTGCCGTCCGATTCATACTTCGGACAGGTCACGATCATTCCCACCAGCCCATCCTTGGACTTGGTGATCGGACACGCGTCGTTGCCTGTGACCGGATCGATGCGTCCCGCGAGGCTGTTCGACAACGGCATGTTGAACATGTCGTAAGTCGGCTGTCCGGTGGAATCACCAAATCCGCCCGCCTGGTCGTTGAGCGTAATGGCGAAACCGCCCAGTCCGGGTTCATTGGTGGCAAGAACGTCAACACCACCGCCGGCGTCGTTTTCGCCGTTGAGCGGCCAGTCGTCCTGGAACACGAACACTGCAATCTGGGACGTCTGCTTCGGCGCTGGCTCCAGATTTACGGTCACCGAGGTTTGTCCCGGTGCTATGGGCGCGCCGCCCATGTCGTGTCCGCAAACTGCGTTGGATCCGTTCCGCAGGTCGACGGATCTCCCGTGAAGCCCGCGTTGAACGGATCAGCGGCGTCACCCGGAAGGATCGATAGGTAGTACGCCTTCGTTGGATCCAGATGCACATTGCTGGGATCGAGCGCGATCCGCTGCGTCGCATCCGTTCGGCAAACTCCGTTGCCCAAGTCGCAAGCTGCGCCCGTGTGCGTGCCGGTGGTGGGGTCGAGAACCGTCTGCCCAGACTCGCAAGCAGTTGTTCCCACGCAGCCCGAGGCGACAACTGGCATATAGCTGGTATGGAAGTTGGTACCGAGGCTCGGAACGTTGGTGCCGGTATTGATCTGAGTCGTCGGGTCGATGCGGAATGTACGATCTTCCTCAATGATCCAGCCATAGTCCGTGATCGCGGTGTGCGGCGGCCGAGCATCGTGAATCTTCACCACCAGGTTCGTGGGAGTCGGAACGTCAACGTTACCGTCGCCGCCGATGCGCTGACCGTGCCCTGCGGGTTCTTGGCTTTGTAGGTGAAGGTGTAGGTACCCGGAGCCGTGGCCATCGCTGTGAAGGATCCATCTGTTCCGCCCACCACTTGCAGCGCCGAAGCGTTGCCTCCGGTCGGAGCGATGGATGTGATATCGACCGTGAGGGGATAGCCCGCACCGTCTGAGTCATTGGCGAGAACACCCGGCCCCTTCACTTCAATCTTGGTGGCGATGTTGCTCGCGTAGGCATCAGGGTTGACCGTGATGCCTCCCGCTCCCTCGACGGCCGCGGGCGAAATCTGGACGGTCGCGATCAAACCGCTTGAACAGGTCGCGCCACTCACGGTTCCGTTCGCGCAGTAAGTAAAGCTGTCAGTCGTTGTACCGGAGTTTGGCACATAGGTGAAAGTGCCGTTCGCGCTTAGAGTCAGCGTTCCTGATGTTGGAGCCGCCATCACCGTCACGCCATATACCGCCGTGTTATTCGCGATCACGCCTTTCGCCGGATCGGATACCGCGAGCGTTTTTTCGGGAACCAACGAATAGGTGTCGTTCTGAACAGCGGGCGTCACACCTGTCGGCAGAACACCACTTCCTACTTTGAGGTAAGCCAACATGCCGCCGTCGCGCTGATTATTCGTCGAAAGGCTCAGCTGGCGGTCGAAGATCGCGTAGGCAGCATCCTTGAAAGTTGTCGGCAGCGTCGCCGCGTTGCCGCCGGTTTCACGATGACGTCATACGTCTTGCCGGCGGGAAGGAAAACTTCGTTCGTTGGCGTGGGTTTCCGGGGAGTGGGTTGCCGTCTTCCGCGATCAACGAGAGATCCAATCCCACTACCGTGGGGACGTGCATGCGCAGACCCGCGTTCACCAGGCGCAAAAGAACATTGCCGGTAGTGGCTGCACTCAGGACCGAGTACGACGACGCGCCAACGTTGCTCTTGTCGAACGACACTCCGTTGATCATGTAGTAGCGCGGATCGTAGTTCACTGCCGGGGGATAGCAGGTGTGAGCCGTTCCACCACCCTACGGGCCGCCCACCCATAGAGTGGTTTCGGCCGTCGAGCTCATCGTCCCGCTGCACGGTCCACTTACGGACGTGCATCCGGCAACCGTCTCTTCAAACAACTCGACCGCCTGATTCTGAACGGGGTCAATCTCGCTGAGTAACACGGGCACATCCACGTCGTACTTGACGTTCGGATATGCAGCGTTGCGTCGCGCTTGCATCGAGGACGCGCAGCACGCCGTACAGACCCATCGGACCCTGGATCGAAGGATGCGTGCCGGACTCGATCAGGTACGTACCCGGCTTCAGGTTGCTCCAGGCAGGAAGGGCCGTTCCGGAATTTCCCGACGCCACTTCGGAGCCGAACGAGCGAATACGCGGCCCCTGATTCGGCGGGGTAAATGTGGGATCGCCGGCAGCTGGAGGATTCGAGCCAGCGATGGGCCATTGCGCGGTTTGCGTCGCGTGCGGAAAGTTGGACGCGGGGTCGGGAGTTCCCCCGCTACCCAATCCGCCGCCAACCTGGCCGACGATCACCAATGAAGTCGGCACCGGCAATCCGTTTCCTAATGTAATGGTCAGGCTGCTGCCGCCGGTCACCGTAATCAAAGGCGGCTGCCAGCTCGTGCCGCTCTGCGCGAGTGGTGTGCCCGTTGCGTCCGTCTTTAGTGAAGTACACGTGGCGTTTACGGGCGCCGTAGCGGCACTGCAGAACAAGCCCCACATCGGCACGATCTGCCCATCCGGCAAAGTTACCGTCGTCCTCTGCGCTGTCAGAGTTCACGGACTGCGCAGAGCACACCGAGCCGCTAAGAGGAGGAGACTGGTCATCGCTACTACCACTGTCTTCATAGTTGCCTTGAGATAGTTGGATTGCATTGCTCGTCTCTCCTCTGAGTTAGTTCGAGCTCGTTGATGGCGTAGACGCGGGGGTCGACCAGCATCATCATCATCATTCCGCCCGGGAAGATGTTGTTCGTCGTGATCTCGCGCTCGTTATGCGAGTGCCACATGTAGGCGAAGCCGGCTTCGCCGATCCGGGGTCGTTGCCACCGTGCCGGACGGCGGAGATCGGCGTCGGAGCCGACCGCGCGCCCGGTAGCGTCTGGACCCAGGTAGGGACTGCCGCCATACCACGGGGCCAAAGGCGAAAATGGTCGGATCGGGCAGGGTGACGGGACCGCCACCGCCCACCTGGCCGAAGGGCTTTTCTCGAGCGGCTTCTTGTGATCGGCGCACCATTCGTAGTAGTTCGGGCGCCGCGGCGTTCGCTGGTGTAGTAGCCGTTCGCATCGGGAGCGCAGGTATCGCCGAGGGTAGAGTCGGCGTATGACCGTACGACGTCCCAGTTCAGGCCCTTGCCGGTCCAGTGGAAGATGCCGTCGATCGCTTGGCCCGGCGTCGTCGTCGTCGTAAAGAGCAGCGGGCCCGCAAGCTTGTTCGATCGTCGCGGTCAGGAGCAGGTTGCCGTCGCGCGCCAGCACGCGCACGTGATTGCCGTGCTCGTGGAACGGATGCTGCTCGCGGCCTTGCCCGATGACCCGCAGCAGCACCAGCTCGCCCGGATGCATGTGCGGGTTGCCGTTGTACGGCTGATGCGGATACTGCACCGCGTAGTTCGGATCCACGACATCCGGCATCGAACGGCCGTTGATCATGAAGTAGGCCGGATGGTAAGGCTCCGTGGCGACCACATGCAGCCGGCTGTACGCTGACGGGCACGGCTAGCTCGCCTGCTCCTCGGCCTGGCGGTGGATCCTGGGATCGAGCTCCGAGAACTGGAACAGGTACTCGCGCTCGTAGCAGCGCCGATGGATGGTCGAAGGCTGCGCTGTCGCGGCAGGCGGAAAGTCAGTCGTCGGCCAATGGCGCAGTCGACCGCCAGGTTCGGCATTCGGGCGAAGGCGGACAATTAGCGCGTTCGAACCCCGAGCTGGGCAAAACGATCAGGGCGCCGTAAAGGCCCATTTCGATTTGCAGATCGCCCTGCGTGCCGCTGTAATAGGAATGGGTGCCGGGCGTTCGAGGCGACCAACGAATAGGTCACGGGTGCGGCATGTAGCGGCTTCTTTCGTGAGCAAGCCCTTACACCCGCCACCGGTGGAGGATCACTCGGAAGCCGGGAAACAGCAGCGAAGTGTTGCCCGCCGCCGCCGGCAAACGTTGTCAGTGTCACGGTGACCGTGTCTCCTTCCGTAACGATCAGCGTGGGACCCGGGACTTGCATGGTGGGGCACGTCGCCCCCGGCATTCTAGAGGCAGGAGGGTTAAAACCTGTGGTTGGTTGCACCCGTAGCCCCAGGAGTAGATGGTCGCTCCGTCGGGCTGGGTGATAAACGCGGCGCGCGCGGTCAGATCGAAGTTGGGACCGGTGATGCCGGGAGCCGCCGCGTTCGCGGACCCCGTAACGAGCAGCAATGCCGTCGCTACCATCACAGTTGAAAGCAGTCGTGTCATCGAGATCGCTTTTTTATTGCATTCGTCGAGGCTCATCGCTGCTCTCCTATTGGCAATTCGTACCCGTGCCGTGATGGGTGACCGGATCGACCGCGGAGCAGACATGCACCTCAGTCATTAGGCCGCCGAAGTTCTCCGCATCGTTCGACAGGTGGTCAAGATTGGGGGTGTACAGATAAAAAATGCTCCCTGCCGGATACTTCCCGCTGCCACTGGAGTCCCAAGTCTCGGGATGGATTCACCACCACCCCAACGTGATCGAGTTGGTGTAGTACGTCATTGTCGGAAAACGCCTTCGGAGTACCCGCAGCAAGCTAGCGCATTGATCCCAACTACGTGCATCGGAATTCCCAGCGAAGCCAGCGTCTGAAATTCAAAGAGGTCGAGATCCGAAATTCGCAGAAGTGCCTTGCCTCCGACCGGAATATTGATCAGAGAGTTCAGCGGCTGCGCCGGACGGGCTACGCCATCGGCAGATTGCGTGTAGATTGCCGTGGAAACCGTTGGCTGTCCGACATACGGCAATTCCCGAGCGGACCAACCGCATTGGAATCGACATATCCGAGCTGTACGGACCGTGTCGGGATAGCTGCGACCGTTCAGCAGGAAATACTTGTCCTTGATGTCGGCGAATCCTTCCGGGTTGAAGGTCATGCCGACAAAGTGAAAGTTGGGATCGAACCCGTGAATCTGTAGCGGGTACTCGACGTCATAGGCGGTTGACCCGTCGCCATCGTTGTACGCATAGAGGGTCGGGTGCCCGCTCTTGTTAGTCTGCCTGGTTGCGCTCTGCGTGGAGGCGGGCAGCGGGCTCGAGCAGAGGATGTCGGGATTGGTGTGTGCGCTGTCGTTCAGCGGATAACGGGCTGTCCGCGGATCGCCTGCTGGCCAGCAAAGCGCTGTACAGATTGCCGGAAACGCGATCTTGCCGCGGACGAACGTAGAGCTGACCACCATGCCCATCTGTAAGTGTTCCGGAGGCGTAATGTGGCAATGCCAGAAGTAAGTGCCGGCATCGGGCGCCAGGTAGTAGTAAGTGAAGCTGCCGCCGAGTGATTGCCACCGATGCGTCGGGTACGCCGTCATAAAAGGCCGACGCGTTGGGATAGCCGTGGAAGTGCACGGTGTGCTGCTCGAAGAGGTCGGGCGGCATGATCATGCCCACGTTGGTGAGCGTGAGAAAGAATTCATCGTCCTCGTCGATCGACATCAGGGGCGCTGGAATCTCCCCGTTCATGACGCCCAGTCCATGATCGGGCGCGGATCGACGTGGCCGTTCAGAGCTCCTCCCGCCTCCGGTACCGGCAACAAGCCCACTGTACCGTTAGGCGCGCTGACCGGGTCGTAGGGAGGTTGAAGGTCGGCGCGAACTGCGTTCCGCCGTTCGAGCTACCATTCGCGATATCCGAGAGACCTGAGAGTGGCCCGAACGAAAACAGGTAAGTCTGCGTTCCGTCGCCCATGGTGGCGTAACCATCGCCGCCGGAAATCTGCTGGCACTTGATGGCTCCGTTGACTCTTCGGACCCCTGTAGCCGGCTCCGCCGTCACTGCGCTTGGGTGCAGATCGGTCGAAGTCGGGCACTGCACTCGGAACGACTGCGCGTTGGCCGCGACCGTCGCGACACATACCAGAAATATTGGCAACCAAACCTGGTACGGCTTTCTCATGGCTGTACAGCCTCCTTCCTACCTGCCGGGATTTGGTTCCGGCGTCAGGAGTACTTTTCGGTGACTCAGCGCGCACGCGCGCATTGAGACCGGCGACCTGGGACAGAAACTGGGGAAGCACGACTCCTGGGGGGAGGATGCGATAGAGCAGCTGTCGCTCACGTGTGCCGGAGTCATTTGGCAATCAACCGAGCGACCCGACTAGGCACACGTCTACGAGAGGCGGGCGTTCTCGCTCGCCTAGGGGAAGGCTTCCTCCGACTTCAGGAACCGTACAGGTGCCTGACTCATACGAGTCTGGATGCTTGGAGGAGTTTCAACAGACTTACTGGATCGCTATTGCTCGCGTAGCGATCCAACCACGCGGAGCTTATGTTCACTCGCCTTGTTAGTCAAGATCGGGGGCGTCAATTTACCGCAAGTTTAAATTTTTAACATCCTCAGAGGCCTTAATTGGGCGGCTCACCAGAGTTGGCGAGGCGAAGGACCGGAGTCAGTGCACTTAATTTAACTGTGAATTAACTCGCTTAACACCGCAATCAGTACCCTCTATTTGGAGAGTCCACATGAGTGGAATCGATATGAGGAATCACACAACCAGCTATGGCTTGCCTTTGGAAGGTCGGGGAACGCCGCCGAACCTTGCAGGCGCTCGGCCTCTGGAGTGCTGTCTATATAGTGAACTGTCGAAGCTGACGGCGCCGAACACACATACACTGCCCATGAGTTCGCGGACATTATCTACAAGAACATCGATGCGAGCAGCGCTATTTGACATTGTTTGATTGGAACGACGGCCGACCTCAGGCTTCCCGCGAACCGGCGAAACGATATCCAACTCCCGCAACGGTCGTGATCAGTTCCGGCATGCTGGGTTCTTCCTCGAGTTTCTGGCGAAGACTGAATACGTGGACATCCACGGTTCGCGTGTAAGCACTGGCATCGTATCCCCACACCGCGCGTAGTAGTTCTGCCCTGGAAATCGTCTTCCCCGCCCTTTCTATGAAGTAGCGCAGTAGCTGGAATTCTCGCCCCGACAAGTGAATCGGCTTGCCATCGCGGATCACTTCTTTTCGGGCGAAATCCACGCGCAGATTGCCCACCTGATGCACGCCACGCCCGGTCTGCACCGGCGCCCGCCGCAAAAGCGCCTCAATACGGACAATCAGCTCAGCTGACTCGAAGGGCTTGGTCAAGTAATCATCGCCGCCGAGTTTGAAACCGACGACTTTGTCCACGATTTCATTCCGCGCAGTCAGAAACAAAATCGGCGTGGCTAAACCCGATTGCCGGATATCGCGGCAAAGATCGAACCCGCTGCGATAAGGAAGCATGACGTCGAGGATCAAGAGGTCAAAAGGCGAAGAAGTTACCTTCTCCAGCCCTTCCTGGCCGTCCTTGGCGGTCTCCACGACGTATCCCTCGCCGCGAAGGCGGTCACTGAGGGTGGTCCTTAGGGCATCTTGATCTTCGACCAGCAGAATATTCTCGTTCATACGGACTTCATCGCTCCCAACACGGCCTCATCCTCGCTTAGATGCGATCCTTCGGCAATCGGCAAATGTAACGTGAAAGTACTGCCCACGCCAACTTCGCTGGTAACCGAGATTCTGCCTCCCATCGATTCAGCAATGTGCTTCGCCACCGATAGGCCCAACCCGTGCCATTAATCTGCGCCGCAACCACTTCGGGGCTGCGGTAAAAAGGCTTGAAGACCTGATTCAATTCCGCGACCTTGATCCCCACACCCCGGTCTTGCACGCTGATTCTTACCTCGCGACCGCGGCCGTTGGATTCGCATTCGTCGGCAGATACTCCTATCCATCGGCTCTGCCCGCTGTATTTCATCGCGTTTCCGATGAGGTTCTGCAGGCATCGCGCGATGGCTTTCGCATCTACCAAGACCCAAACGGCGGGGTCGGGTGGCCGGAAATCCAAAGTAAAACCTGCTTGATCCGACACGGCGACCAAGTTCTTCCGGACGTCTTCAAGCACTGCGACCAGCTGCACCGGATGCAAGGAATAAGCGAGTTTCCCTGCTCGCACTGAGGCAAACAACAGAATCTGATCAACTAGATCCATCAGTTGGCGCGACTGCGACGTAATGAGCGTCCCATACAACGCCAAGTTCGGCACGAACCCGTCCGTCATGTTCTGCCCGGCCGAAAAAATCGCCGCGAGTGGAGTGCGCAGTTCGTGGGACACGGAAGTGACGAAATCCATCTGCAGACTTGCAAGATTCTGAGCCTGCTGACTGGCGACAACTACTAAGACCGTGCTGGCCGCGAGCAGCAGCAGGATGACTCCACCGATGATCAGATTGCTGCGCCAGACCTTGGTAATCGTGGCTTCCAGCGGACCAGTCCGATGCTGCAAAACCAGCAGCCAGGGACCTCCCGCACGCGTGCCTTGGAAGACCGGGAACCAGACGGGACCGGAAAAGCTGCGCCACTGTTCACCCCGTACCGATCGGCTGTTCTTCACCGTTTGCCAGAAACTTCCTTCGGTGCTTTCCGGCGGCGGACCAAATATGTTCATCACGGAATCGGAACTGCTGACGTCCGCCACCCCAAATCCGGGATCCGACGAGTAGAGCGACCGCGGTGTCTTCCCCGCATCAACCACCGCGACCTTGTATTCGAGTCCCGCCGAACCGGCAAAATATCGCTGCGTCAAGCCGGGCAGAATTCTTTCCCGCACAGTATTGAGATTCAGAACGACCACGACCCAATCAACTGGATCCAGCCGGGTGGGCGTGCTGGCCTGGAAGGAAGTGGGATGTGTATGGTGGAAGATGGGATGGACGATCGCCGGGATCCCTTCGTCAAACTGCCAACCAGTGATGGCCGTACTGCGCAGCTTCTGCGCGGGCTGTAGTCCCGCAACATCAGGCTTCACAGCCTCGTCGTCGGAGCGCCAGGCGCGCAGGGCGGCCCGCAAACTTCCCGAATTTTGTTGCAGGTGATCCAGCAACGGTTGCAGGCCGTTGGGTATCGCTGAATTCTTGATTTCACCACGCTCGGCGTCGAACCTCAGAAATTGATGCTTCGATCCCTGGCTGGTTTCAAAGATGTAAACATCCTTGATCAAATCGCGGTTGGTATAGAGATTCTCGACCGAATCAGGGTTGCTGGCCGCACGAATCCATTCATCGTAACGCCGCAGATAATCGTCGCGGGTATCGCTGGCACCTGAGTCTGGCCCGATCTGCAAAGCGACGCAGATAGCAGAAAATTCCCCGTACAGATCGAGGTGCCAGTTCATCATCGCCGACTCCAGGTCGGCGCCCATTCTTACCTCGGTAGCTCGCCGAATTTGTGCGTTCCAGCGGTACTGCAATGCTGCAATGGCTACCAGAAGAATGGCAATCCCGCACAAGACAGCAGCCCACCGCCACGACAGAAAACCCTTAGGCGTGACCGGCAGGGCCTTCCTGTGCGATTGATTTCTATGGAGCCGAGGCCAATTCAAAGGGCTCCTCCGAACATGCCGAGCTCCGAAAATATAGAAGGCGCTGCCACGCTGTAGTTAAGAGGGAGTGAGCTTACTCTTGCCAGCCCTCTTATTCAATTGCAAATGATAGTTTGCATGGGCGGCAGGCAGGTAAATATCCAAGTTTCGTTTAATGTAATAGATCGAGGTTTTCTCACAGTGATCAGAGCGGAGCAAAAAACCTTTTGTGTGTTCGCCGAATCACCATGCGGCTCGGGTGTGGGCCGAGCCTATCTCACCCGTGGTTGATTGCATCTCCGCGCCACCCGGCAGGCTTAGTGCAGATCGAGTTGGAGTTTGCGGATGGGGTGCCTACTTTGCAAAGCAGGTACAGCGCTGACCGTACCTGGCTCCATGCACAGCGCCATCGTGCGCTCTACGTTTTCATGATCGGGCCGAAATGGGCTTGTCTGGTACGTATGGTTCTGCAAAAAGCGCCCTAAGAAAGTCGGCACTGTTAATCAATAAACGCTTCGAGGGAAGGCGGAACAGGCATTCGACTTGGTGTGGCGATGCACATAATGTCGGCGGTGAAGTCCTGCGCATAGCCAAACGCTGGAATCAGGCCAGTACAATCGCTGCTGCCTGACTAATTGACATGACCTTCACGCTTCATTCGCTCGTAACAGATTCAAATGAGATATGTCCGATATCGTGGCGTGCGCTAAACGGAAGGACAACGCTGCGAAATCCGGCCAACATGGGTACACAGAAACTCTTATTTCGGCGTAGTGGCCTTAAGCCAGTCCTCCACGCTGCGTTCGGGCGTCGACTGTATTTGTCGCGATGCCAGGGGATCGTACTTTTTCTTTTGCTCTTCGTTGAGTATCGCGCGGATTCGCTCGACCGTACTGTCTTGGAGGGCACGAAATTGCTCGATCCGAGCGCTTCCCGAGATTGACGGATCACGCCGGATGCGCAGAGTTTGCTCCTGCCGCTGTTCCAGAATATTTTTCACAGCGGATTGCTGCGCATCGGTTAGGTCCAGGTTTTTTGTCAATATGCTAACCCGGGCGGCAATATTCGATTTCCTCGAACGGTGCGGCGGCGTTTGCGGCCGAAGACTGCCATCGTCGGATGTCTGAGCAGATAAGGGCGTACAAGGCAACCCCAAAGCTAGAAACAAGAGCGAGACGGCACAGCGTTTCGTCAGCTTATCAACGTCTATCATGCGAATACGGCCCTTGTAGGATGGAAGTGACATATTGGCAACTCAATGATCGCGCTACTCACCCGTGCCTGGAGCTGGCTCCTACTGGACAATGAGGCCGTCGGCATGAAAGTTCCCGATTACGATGTTGACGCGGTGGCCCGGCTTCACGTACCTACCCTTGTTCGAAAAAGCCATCCAATATGCCTTGCCCGTCTCGGGTGTGCTGCTTTGGCGCAGCTGCCCTACCTTCTCGAATGACGGAACCACCAGCCGGACGCCGGCTTTGGGGTCAATCAGCGAAGGTTCGTTTTTCTTGTCATTCAGCATTTTGGCTTTCTCCGCATCGAGGACGCGGTAACTGAAGCGGATGATCTCACCAGACTCAATCGCTTTCACCGAGAAGGATTCAACCCCCCAGAACAGGGCATAGAACTCGCGGGCGCTTTTAGACTCGAGCTGTGGGCGGTAGCGGTAAGGAGTCACCGCATTAGAAGACGCGCCCGCTGGCGTTGGGTTTTCTTTGGCTGTGCCGCCGTACTCCCAGAGGCTGAGGACGACGTTGCGTCGAGCCCGGCGGATTCTGCGCAGCGGACTGAGCGTTCGCTCTTGCAACCAGCAAGGCACAACCGATTGTCACGGCTGCTACGATCGGTAAGGACGGACTTAGCATTTTCATAAAAACTGCTCCCAGGTTAAATCCGGTCAATCAAAACGGGCGGGCTATTCCGACCCTTAGAACTTGGCCTTCTGGGCAGCCTTACATGCTTTCAGTGCATCCTGCTTCGGCGCCTTCGGCAGTTCCTCGCTGATCCAGTCATAGCTCTTTTTGTACTCGTCTGATTCACGGGCTTCCGCTATCTCCGCTTCCGTTGCGTCCTTGGCAAGTTGTTTTTTCCGTTGCTGGTATTTCTCGGCAGAGGGTGCATCCAGTTGCGCGCAGAAATCCAGCGTGCCTTCCAGCTTTCCGAAGACATCGTTCGTGTAAGGGACTTTCGCCAGCGCAAATTGGGAAATGAGGACGGCGACAGAGAAAGCGAAAATGCGATTCATCTTCATGTTTGAATATTCTCCCCAGCTTTATTTCGACACTCTCACAACCTTCGAGACGTTCCTTACAAACGAACACTGCCCGCGAACAAAGTCGCGAGCAGTATCGCCTGCTTTTCTAATTCGATGTTACCACTGGCCCTCGATGCTCCTGTAATCCCGGCTTTGGTGAACGCCGGGCTCTGCCTGGTTGAGCAGAGACCAGCGTCCACGCGAAGCCGCTAGAACAGATTGAGACCGCCCAATGACACCGTAGCGGCAGCAGGTTCGGTATCGCTGACGTTCAGTGTACCCGTACCACTGTGGAACACACCCGACGCCTGGAATCTGACGCCTATAGTGCACGTCGCTCCCGGTGCCAGCCCGACAGCAGGACAGTTGTTGGTGGAGACGGTAAGCGAGACTCCGCCGGTGACTCCGGAAATTCCGACGGTCAGCGGGCCAGTGCTACCGCCACCAGCCGGAGCATTGTTCCGGATAGTGACGTTTTGCGTTGACGCGTTGCCGAGGACGGTAAGGAAGGTCAAGCTCGTCGGCGAAACCGAGAGCCTCACCCCGTTACCGCTGAGCGAAACTGGCGAACCACTCACGGGGACGTTGGCCGTGACGGTCAACGAGCCGCTCACCGGACCCGCCGCGTTCGGTGAAAACACCACGTTGATCGTGCAAGAACTCAGTGAAGCCAGAGTTCCGGTACAAGAACCACCCGACCGCGTGAAGCGCGGCGACGAGAAGGCAAGGGTGATACCCGTAAGGGTGGATCCGCCCGTGTTGCTCAGAGTCAGCGTCTGGGCAGCACTGGTCGTGCCGATGGTGACATTGCCGAAGGACAGCGGCCCGCCGGTGATGCTGGCTACTGCTGGGCCAGCGCTTCCGGTGAATTCCACTGCGCCCGCATCCACCGCGTTGTTGCCCTTTCTCGGATTGCCGAAGTAGTCGTCGGCCGGTGCCAAAGCGTATGTGGAGCTCGAGTTATTCGGTGTGATGTAACTAATCGCTGGTGAACCGAACAGCAACGAGTAGTCGCCCAAGACCGCTCCAGTGGCCGGATGCGTGAGTGCCAACGGACCCCAAGTAATGCTGATCCAGTTGTTGCCCTCGTCCACAGTTGCACCTGCAGTGAGGTTGAAGATTGGCACCGGGGCGTTGCCTTCGTTCGTGCCCGGGGGAACCTGGTACCAGGCTCCTGCGCCAACCTCCGGCGGTATCTTCGAACCATTGCAGTACTGGTGAACGACGGTGGGATCCGCTCCCGAGTTTGCTCGGAAGCTGTTGTTCCCTCCCGAATAGTTGGCCGCATTGGTCATGATGGACGCACGCGGCTGGAATGTGACTCCAGAAGTATGGTCGGCCGGACCGTGATCACCACGGAGACCGATATCCCAGTAACTGGTTGCGCTTGGCGGTGCGACGCACGCTCCCGTACTCGGCTGACTCAATGCCGGGACGAGATCGACCGTAGCCTGCAGCGCTCCCGCAGCGGGGTTCGTAACGACGATGTTGAAAGCACGGTTCTTCCAGAATACATCGTTGTAGAGAATCGGGAAGGAAACCGTCCTGCAAGCGCCATTCACGACACCCTGGGTGGGGTTGGCGGTGTTGAGTGGATGACCCGGCGGGCAGGTGATGCTCGCCGGCAAGGATGCCAAGAACTCCGCGCTGTGTCCCGCACTGGAGAGGCCGGCCGGTTGGGGATCCGACAGCGGCACGCACGGGACATTGGCGCCCTGGCCGTCGCGCGGACAAGGCGTTGGGGAGCTCGCCTGCGGCGCAAAGAATGCGCCGAAGAGCGCGCCCGACGAAGCCGTGGAATCGTTGGAGATGATCGTGTTGTTGATCAGGTTCACTCCGATGGAGTCCTGCAACGACACGCCACCGCCGTCCCATCCGGCCACGTTGTTCGCGATGATGTTGTTAGTAACGTTGACCGAGAACCAACGCGACGGGGTCCTGGGGAAGAAGCCCACTTCCGCGCCGTTGACGCCCTGGAAGCGGATGCCGCCACCGCTGCCCGCCTCCGCAGCGTTACCCATGATCAGGTTGGCATTGATTACGAGATTCGGACCGATGCCGTCACCGACGCTGCCAAACGCATGGCTGCAATCTGCATCAGGCTCTCCCGGACAGATCGGATCCGTGTCTGGAGCGCTCATGATGAGTAGGCCGCCGCCATTGCTGGGCGTAGTTGGGTTGGTACTCTGGTTAAACAGGATCGCGTTGTGCGCGATGCTGCCGTTCCAGACGAATCCCATCTGGGAAACTCCAGCGCCGTCGCCTGTGCTCATGTTGCCGCAGACCCAGTTATTGTTGAACTGGTAGTTGTCGGCACCTGAACAGAAGGCAACACCGCCTGCACCTGATGGGGTTGCAGCGAACAATTCATCACCCTCGGACGCGTTCGACGTCACAGCGTTGTGGTGAATGTTTACAAACCGGTTAAAGCAGTACGGTAACTGAGTGTTCGTAATGTTGCTGTTCTGGCAAGAGCCAGGATCAGCAATCACGCCTCCAGCAAGGTAGGCAGGCGGATGTTCTCCTTGGCCTACCGTAATACCGCCAGCAAGTGTTCCCTGGTTGTTGTTGACGCGGTTGTTCGAAATTTCCAGGCTGTGCGCCCAAGCGTGTACGAAAATTCCACCGCCGCCTTGCGAGCTGTTCTTCACGGACAATCCGTCGATACGCGACGGGTTGCAGTTAAAGTTGCTGGGGAAAGCGTTGCAGTTAGCATTGCTGTTGGTCAGAAGCGAGGTGCCAGCCGGGTATCCTCCCGCCTCAGTACCATCACTCCAAGGATCTGCTCCGTTCGGAACGCGCACCCCTTTTGACACGACCGTGATCCCAGCGCCTTCATATGCGCCCAACAGCGTGGGTTCCTGCAACTGCTCGGCAAGGTTGCCGCTCAGAGTAGTATCCCAACCCACAGTGGCTTCCAGCGGTAACCGGTCGACCTGCGGATTGCTCTTGGTTGGATTCCAGCCGGTGCTCATCCCCAGGCTGGGCCCGCAAGTGGAATCCCATGTCGCGGGTACGCCGTCGACGCCCAACCCAAACAAGCAGACCATGCGCTTACGCCACGGATCCAACTTGCCTGATGGATGAGGATCAGCATTGATGATGGTGGAGGCCGCGCCTACTCCTTGCAGCCGAACGGGTTTCCACATGATTAGCAGTTCGTTGTAGGTACCCGGGCGAACGATGATGAGATCGCCAGCCGTTGCGTGATCGATCGCAGTCTGGATCGACTCACCGGGGCTGACATAGGTCGGCCCTTTCCCGGCAACCGTAACCGTGATGGTATCCACCGAACGCTTGCCGTTGCCGGCGGTAATGACCAGCTGTCCGCAACGGGCAGAGTTTCCGACGCTCGCCGGGCTCGTGCGCTGTGTGATCGTGCAGGTCGATTGCTGCGTAGTGAGGCTCGGCACCGTGACTTGAATGGTGGTGTCGGACCACGATACGACCGGAGCATTGACTCCCGCGATTGTGACCGATCCCGTACCCTGCGTCGCGCCGAAGCCATAGTGACGGGTAACAGTCTTCTGGTTGTACGGAGCAACAGTCCGATTCGGGCCGGAGTAGCCATAGTTGATGACCTGCTGGTCGCCCAGCGCAGTGATGGTGAGCGTATGACCAGCAGCGCTCACGTAAGGACCATCACCGTCGCCATCGACGCGGAGAATAGCCGGAGTCGCATCCGGATAAGCGCAGTCCGGATGGTTGTAACCCGCCGCGAACGCCGACGTGGGGATCACCGGCGTATCCATGTACGAGGTCTGGCCAGGCATGAAGGTCCATTCATAGCAGAACTGGCTGTAAGCCTCCTGATAGAACGGATCCGGCGTGGCGCCCTTACCGCGGTCGTTCATGCACGTCACCATCACCGACGGAATGTATCCGCTCGGGTCAGGCGGGTTCACCGAGAACGTCGAGTAAGTCAGGCCGTTGTAGATTCCGTGTTGGTCGGAGTAGACGCGAGAGATCTCGTTACCAGCCCAATCCTTGATTCCTACCGGTAGATTGGGTGGTGAGAATTTCTCGCCGAAAGCCGGGGAGAAGGGATCGAATTCAGAAGTGAAGTCGTCCGAGATGATGCCCGTGAAGTGTCCGGCGATATGCGTCGAGCTGAACACATAGAACTTCGCCAGCACCGACATCTGGTCTTCCAGGATAACCTCTTTGCGATCGCAGAGGTGGCGAGTGGCGCCAGCAAACGGCGCGTTTTGACCTGACTGCGGGAACAGGCTCATGAAGTCAGGCACGATGCGGGCAGCACCCACGCAAGGCCAGAAGGTCTCCACGCTTCCCGTGTCGCCTTCATGCCGCGGTGTAACTCCCTCATCCGTGCTCGGAAATCAGAGCCGTTGTTGGGGTTGTAGCTGGCGGAGACCGCAGCCTGGTCCGGCATAATGAAGATGTTGCCGAAACCAGCGAACTGCGTCGTCACCGGCGCCGTGTAAGTGTCTCCCAGCAGGATGTTCTTGTCTTCTTCCTTTACTAATTCGTAGCCCGGGGGAACGATCATTTCAACTACGTACTTGCCCGCCGGCAACATCGGAGTGCCATCCGCTGGATTGGCCACACAGATTGTGCAGTTTGAGCCAGGGCGTGATCCAGGCGTTCCGGTGCCCGCAGGCTGACCAGTGATCGGATTCTCAGGAATTCCGGTCTGGGGATTGCGAGCGACGATGCTGGGGAACTGGTACATGCCGTCGTAAGGAGCCGGCTGCAACTGGTTCCACATGTGCATACCGTCATAGCACTTGTAACGGGAGTTGAACGGCAGCGGAGTCGCGGCAGGACCTCCGTGCTGCGAGTTGTACCAGTCAAGATAAGACGGCTGGTTTGTGAGCGTGTACAGGAATATGTCGCTGGGGTCCTGGCCCGGGCAGTTCATATTCGGAATGCCGTCGGAGCGGAAGCCCTGCGCCCACGCATCCCAACTGGTGGTCTTGGTTGTGTCTACCATGGTGAGGGAGCGGCTGCCATCAGGCGCTGTACTCTCTTGGTACAGATTGATGGTTATGTTCGGAACCTGCGGCTCCCAAGTCAACTGCAGAAGCAGTGCCGGATCATCAAACGGACGGGTTGAGGCATAGACGACATGGCCACGAATTCCGCCATTCTCGCCATCCCGGAAAGGTATCTTGCCGAACTCCAGCAATTGGTTCTGACCCATGAAGCTCTGCCAACCGTAGCTGGTTACCCACGCGGGATCGACACGTCCTGTAGAGCCTCCAGTTTGTGATGTCGGGTCGAATCCAGGGTCGCCGGGGGGGCAGTCCGCATTGGCGCAATACCTCGCACCCGGAACTCGAAGGCTTGTGGGCACAGAGAAATCTTCATGCGTCCTTGCCATGAATGGCAGGAGGCTCGAATTTCCACATGGAGGGAATCCCTGCTGACCGCAGTTGGGAGAACCATCGGTCGGGCCGCCTGCGTCGTTAATCACGTGCGTCCCGGTGTTCTTGTAGCGATTCGAGTCCGTTTCCACAACGTACCAGTTGAAGATCGGGAAGACCTCGTTGAAGCCTGCAAAACCTTGGAGGTCGGTGCTGTTCAGGTTGGAGATACTGCCGTCGCGGTACCGCACGTTGGTTGGCACAAGCGGCAATCCGAGTTCGCTATCCTGGCAGACGCCATCGGGGGCACTGCCGGGGGTTCCGTTGCCAACGTCGACGCACGTCCGTGTGGAGAGGTTGTTCTTCCAGCCGTGAACGCCAATTTCTCCCATGTCGCAGGTCGAGCCGGATGATCCCGGTCCGTGGCAGAGGGACTGGTTGGTGCCGCTGCCCACTCGCACGGGAGTCGTGATGCCGTCCACGATCTGATCGTTCCACTGGTCGAAGACCGTAAGTCTCCAGTCGCCTGCGGGGATATTTGTGAGCTTGAAGGCCCCGTTTTCATCGCACTTCGCGAAGGCGATGTCAGCGCCATCCGGGCTACCCAAACTGGCGTAGCACTGGGTATAGCCAAAGGTATCGCGGCTGCCGCTGCTGTACAGTCTCTCGTCCGATGGCCGGCTCATGCGGGCGCCCGTTTGGATTCCGGTCACCGTCTGGGTACACGCCGGAGCGCCGGGGCCTGTGCAAAGGCTGTGACCAGCAGCGTTGATAAACGCCGGGTTAGCAAAGCCGATGGCAACGTGGAAACCGGCCGGTCCAAATTCCTGGAAGTAGGAAGGTTCATTTGCCTTGATGAACGCTTCATGGTCCGGGCCGCCGTCCAACGTATTGGTCTGCAGCCATTCTTCGCCCCGGGCAATCCGGTCAGCTCCCGGTGTGGCAATGACGCCGTATCTACCAGGTGGCATGTTGGCCACGATCGCCTGGCCAGCCATGGGCGACAGAGTTGTACCGTCCGACTCGTACTGCGGGCAGACCGTGATCATTCCTGTGATCCCGGTTTCGCTTGTCACTCCGTCAAATCCTGTCCGGGGATTTGCAACGACTGGACAGGCGTCATTGCCAGTGACAGGATCAATCGTTCCCGCCAAGGCATTCGACAATGGTTGGCCGAACTCGTCATAAGTCAGCTGTCCGGCAGAGTCGCCCGACATACCGACCAAGTCGATGATCGTGATGTTGAACCCTCCCAAACCGGGTTCGTTAGGCGACAGGATATCGACACCACCACTGGCATCGTGCTCACCATTGAGCGGATGGTCGTCCTCGAATACAAACACCGAGACCTTTGCGGGCTGCTGATTCTCTGGTTCGACAAGCACCTTTACGCTAGTCTGTCCGGGCGCAATCTGCGCGCCGCCCATGGCATGGCCGGGATCCATCGCATCGCCAGGCAGAATCGAAATGTAGTAATGCTTGGTCGGATCCAGAGCAACCAGACTCGGATTTAGTTCCGCTTTGGTGCTGGCCCCGGTGCGGCAGGCGCCATTACCGATGTCGCACACTGCTGGTGCACCCAAGAGGGATTGGCCGGACTCGCACGAAATTGTTCCTACGCAGCCCTGTGCCACGATCGGCATGTAGCTCGTGTGGAAGTTCGTTCCATAGATCGCCGGAGCACCCTGTGGAGTAACAGTCGGGCAGCCCGCCGGGAGTGGATTCGTCTGGCAATTGGGGTCGACGAAGAAGGTGCGATCTTCTTCAATGATCCAGCGATAGTCGTTCAGAACAACAGTTTGGTCCAAGCCGTCAACAACCGAGACTTGAAGGTTGCTTGGCTGCGGGAAGACGAGAGTGGCTGTCGCAGAGGCTCCAGAGGTACCCTGCGAATTTTTGGGTGTGAAAGTCAAGGTGTGCAAGCCTGCGGCTGCAACGGTCGCGTTAAAACCGCCATCCGCGTCTACCGTGACCGTTCCTCCTGCCAGAGTCGGAGCAGGCGAGGTGGCAACGGTAAGAGGATAGCCCGCGGCATCCTTACAGGACGCAAGCACGCCGGGGGGTTTGATGCTCAGCGTTGTTGCGATGTTCGATGTGAACGTAGATACGGTGCAAGTGATGCCGCTGCTGGCTTCAATCGGCGCGGAGCCCAACGTCACCGTGGTGCAAGCGGCATTCGGCTCGGTGGCTCCGTTACCGCAATACCGGAATGAACCAGAGGCCGCAGTGGCAGCAAAGGTGAACGTACCGTTGGTGTTCAGGGTAAGGGTTCCGCCTGTCACCGAACCGGGGACCACTTTCACGCCGCTGATGTTTACGTCGTTCGCGATCACGCCCTTCGACGGATCGGAAACGATTAAGGTTTGGCCATTGATTACGGAGGTGTAGGGGTCAGGATTGGCGACCGCAGCTCCGAGAACCGGTGCGCTGGGCAGACCGGCGCCGTTCACGCTGATGTAGGCGAGCATGCCTGCATCGCGTGCTGTCGCGTTCCCTGAAAGGCTTAGTTGACGATCGAAGATCGGGAGTGCAGTGCCGCTCGCCGGCGCAGTGATCATCACATCGTAGGTTTTGCCCGCGGCCAGGAAAACTTCGTTCTGGATGCGGGGAACGCCAGGGAGCGGATTGCCATCTTCTGCGATCAGCGCAAAGCCCGCGGCCCCTGCACCCGTCTGTGCCCCAACAATCGAAGGCACGTGCATGCGCAAACCGGCGTTCACCAGGCGAACGAGTACGTTGCCGGCCACGCCCGTTGCCGGCGTAGTCGGGAATAACGAAGCACTGGCGCTCGCTCTGCTAAACGCAACACCGTTGATGAGGTAGTACACCGGGCTGTAATTGACCGCCGGCGGATAGCAAGTGTTGTAGTTGGCCGAAGTCGGATTGCCGCATTTCCCGGGCTGTCCAGACCAGACATTGGCTTCATCGAAACCAAGGGTATTCACCGCGGCATCAACTGACCTGTTCTGCACCGGATCGATTTCGCTGAGAACCATCGGAATATCAGCGTTGTAGGTCACGCCCGGATACGCAGTCTTGGTCACTGCGTCGGTCACAATCACGACGCCATACAATCCCATCGGACCTTGAATCGACGGGTGCGTGCCCGATTCGAGCAAGTAGGTGCCGGGCTTCAGATTCGCTGAGGACCAGCTCAGGGCTCCGGTCGCGCCAGCAAGGACTTCCGTGCCGAAGGATCGTGCGCGAGGTCCCTGCGTCGGCGGCGTACCAACCGGCGTCGGGTCAGCCACTGGCCAAGTGGTCACTTGCGCATTCGTGTGGTCCGGGGCAGCCGTCGTTCCTTGCGGGCTTCCCAGACCGCCGCCCAACTGACCGACTATTGTCAGTGAGGTCGGCACCGAGTTGCCGTTCGCGAAAGAGAGGTTGTTTGTCAGGTTGATCTGCAACCCCTGTCCAGTGGGCACCGTGATCACCACAGGCGACCAACCGGTCACCGCGGGATTTGACTTGGCGCAGGTCGCGGTTGAACCCGAGACCACTGCGCCGCAGGTGTACCCCCACATCGGCACGGAAGTGCCATCGGACAGGGTGATGGCAGTCGGGCCCGCAGTCAGATTGATCTGCTGCTGGGCGACCGACACACTGACCCCGAGGAGGAGAACAGATATCGCCAGGACCGCTGTCTTCAAA
The DNA here is from genome assembly GCA_963765755.1 of uncultured Acidobacteriota bacterium. Lineage (GTDB taxonomy): Bacteria > Acidobacteriota > Terriglobia > Terriglobales > Acidobacteriaceae > Gp1-AA133. Next base: position 263,157 of record CAVXXV010000013.1, read on the forward strand.
GTTTTGAGATAGTTGGATCGCATTGCTCTTCTCCTCAATTAATTCTGCTCGTCAATCTGAAATTCCCGGGAATCGACTAGCATCATCATCATCATCCCGCCCGGGAAAATATTGTTGGTTGTGATCTCGCGCTCGTTGTGCGAGTGCCACATGTAGGCAAAAGCCGCTTCCTCAGTGGGTGGATTGGCAACCGTTCCGGAAGGAGGAGTGGTTCCGGTCGGACCAACTGCGCGGACTGTTGCATTGGGACCAAGGTAGGGGCTTCCGCCGTACCATGCACCGTTGGCGAGAATGTTGGGGTTAGGCAAGGTCGCAGGACCGCCGCTTGCGACATCTCCGAAAGGTGCAACTTCAAGTGGTTTGTTGTGATCCTGGCACCACTCGTAGTAGTTGATCGCCGTCGGAGCGCTCGTGTTATAGCCGTTCGCGTCCGGGGTGCAAGTCAAATGCGCGAGCGGGTCTGGAACATCCGCCCGGTTGTTATGACCATAGGGGTCCCAGTTCAGGCCCTTGCCCGTCCAGTAGAAGATCCCGTCGATCGTCTGCCCAGGAGTCGTGGTCGTGGTGAACAGCGCCGGGCCGGCGAGGTCGTTTGCGCTGCTTGCACTGAGAATAAGGTTGCCGTCACGCGCCAGCACGCGAACGTGATTACCGTGCTCATGGAAAGGATGCTGCCAGCGTCCCTGGCCGACAATCCTCAACAGCACCTGCTCGCCTGGATGCATGTGCGGGTTGCCGTTGTAGGGCTGGTGCGGATATTGCGACGCATAGTTACTGTCCATGTCATCCGGCATGGAGCGGCCGTTGATCATGAAAAAAGCGGGAACATAAGGCTCGGTGGCAACGTTCAGACTGCAACCCGGAGCGCCCGCCGTGCAACCGGCGGTGGCGTTAACCTGCACCAGTGCCTCGTGATGGATTCTGGGATCGATTTCGGAGAACTGGAACAGATATTCGCGGTCATAGCAGGCTTTGGAATGGTTAAAAGCAGCTGGCGCCAGTCGGAAGTCGTTCTCACCCCAGTGCGATTGCGCAAGCCCGTTTGAGGCGTGCAAGCCCGATGTGCAGTCGGCCGGAATAGCGTTCGGTGTAACGATGATCGCACCGTAGAGACCCATCTCCACTTGCAGATCGCCTTGCGTCCCGCTGTAGTAGGAGTGCGTTCCGGCATTCGCCGCGACGAACGAGTAGGTCACGGTTCCACCCGGTGCAGCTTCTTGTGTTAATAGTCCAGCCACCCCACCACTAGTGGTTACGTTGAAACCAGGGAATAGGATCGACGTATTGCCAGCTGAGGCGGGAAGGTTGTTCTGCAGATTGACAGTAACCGTAGTGCCCTGGGTCACGATCAACGTAGGGCCAGGCAACTGCATCGCGCTGCAGAAGGTGGTCTGGATTGCAGCCGGCGCAAATCCAGTCGGTGCTCCGTTGCAACCGTAGCCCCAGGAATAGACCATCGATCCGTCGGGCTGCGTGATGTATGCAGGAGACGCCTGCAGATTGAAGGTTGGGCCCGTGATGCCAGGAGCCGCAGCATGCGCGGTCGCAGTGAAGAACAACGCCACTGCCATCACTGTCGCCAGAAGCAGTCGTGTTTCCGTCATTACTCTCTTCATGTTCGTCGCTTTCATGGCTGGGCTCCTAATTGATCCGGACTTCGGTCATCAATCCGCCGAAGTTCTCCGCGTCGTTGGACAGGTGATCAAGATTGGGGGTGTAGAGATAGAACACGCTGCCTTGTGGGTATTTTGTCGTGTCGCTGGCGTCCAGAATCACATCCATCGACTCGCCGCCCGCCATCGTGATGGAGTTGGTGTTGTAGTACAGGTTGTTGCCCGACTGGTCGCGCAGCAGTTTGGCGTTGATGCCGACGACCTTCATCGGAATCCCCAGCGAGGCCAGCGTCTGGTACTCGGTTACATCCAGATCGGAAATCCGCAACAGGGCTTTGCCGCCAGCCGGAATGTCGATGATCGATGGCAGAGGCTGCGAGTAGTGCATCGCGCCGTCGGTCGTCATCGTGGCCAGCGGACCCGGCGTGACAGTGTCGGGATAGCTGCGGCCGTTCAACAGGAAATACTTGTCCTTCATATCCGTGAAACCTTCCGGATTGAACGTCATGCCCACGAAGTGGAAGTTCGGATCGAAGCCGTGAATCTGCAGCGGGTACTCAACGTCGTAGTAGGTCGAACCGTCGCCGTCGTTGTAGGCGTATTTACCGCTCGCGGCGCGCGTCACCGCATTCGAAGCGGGCAGCGGATTGGTGCAGAGAATGTCGGCCGAGTCGCACTTGGTGCGTAGGTCAGCCTGTTGCTGCTGAAGAGCCGTATAGAGGCTGTTGCCCACCGGAACGCGATTCTGGCGCGGACGCACATAAATCTGTCCGACCATACCCATCTGCAAGTGCTCAGGCGGCGTGATGTGGCAATGCCAGAAGTACGTGCCGGCATCGGGCGCAAGGTAGTAGTAGGTAAAACTGCCGCCGATGTTGATCGCGACCGAAGCGTCCGGCACGCCGTCATAGAAGCCCGAAGCGTTCGGATAGCCGTGGAAGTGAACGGTGTGTTGTTCGAACAAGTCCGGGCGCATGACCTGACCAACGTTGGTGAGCGTCAGGAAGAACTCGTCGTCTTCGTCGATTGCCATCAGGGGTGCGGGAATGTTGCCGTTGAGAACGGCAACGTCCATGATGGGCCGCGGATCGACGTGGCCATCAATGGGTGCTCCTGCCGTGCCGGTGCCATTGTTCGCATCGACGTTCGGCGCCAAGCCGATTGCCCCGTTGTAGGTAAACGCTCCGCCACCCAGGACTGTGGTTGCGGGATCACCAGGCTGAAACGGCGCGCCTGAGTACACCGTGTTGAACACGTTCGGGAACTCCGTGCCAGGCTTACCGCCGGCGATATCTGCCAAACCTGAGAGTGGGCCGAACGAGAACATGTAAGTCTGAGTTCCGTCGCCCATCGTCGCGAATCCGTCGCCGCCTGAAATCTGCTGGCACTTAATCGCACCATTCATGTGCGTGGCCGGAGTCTGGAAGCCTCCGGATCCGGTCGAAAAAGTGGTCGCCCCCGTGTACGGAGGCTCCACGTTCGATGCTGTGGGGTGAGTGACGGTCGTTGTTGGGCACTGCACCCGGAATGACTGGGCGTTTGCGGCTACCGCAAGACACACCAGCAGAATTGGCAACCAAGCGTGGTACGGCTTTCTTGAGAACATGCGACCTCCACAGAGTTCTTTGGGCAAGCGGTCAATTCCTTGCTTCATGCAGGGGGATTGCGAAATGGTTCGGCCATTTCTTCCGGGATTGCTGGTTTGGGAAACACCCCATGCCGCTGCGCTGTTCCCCACGAACAATGCGCAAGGGCGTAAAAACCTAAGTAACCAGGCTTGTAAGGGGGAGGGACCTAGGGAAGTCTCAGCCTGTTACTCAAAGTTTGTTTAATAACGGCAAAGCTCAAAATGCTTGAACAAGGGGAGTTATGTGTGGAGAAAACGACCGGGGGGCGCCGGCTAGAGTATCGCCGTGCAAGGCCGTCCTCTGCTGTAGTCTTTGTATCTCAGGTGGAATCTTCAAGAACATCCCCTGCAGGGAGTAGGCCGCGTCAAAAACCTTGGTAGCTGTCCAAAAACTTCCCCACTTGTAAAGACGATGACTTTGAAGAAGTCGTGAAATAGTCCGCGTGCCTGCAAGAAGGCTACTTCAATTTCGCAGGAACTCGGGATTCACGGCGTGATGAGCTTCTTCCGCACAGCGTACAAAATGATGTCCGCGGTCGTGTGCAGGTCCAGTTTCTCCATGATGTTGGAGCGATGGGTTTCCACCGTGTACACGCTCAGGTTCAGTACTTTGGCGACATCCTTATTTGATTTTCCTTCCGCTAGGAGCTGAAGCGTCTCTTTCTCCCGCTCCGTAAGCAGGTCGTAAGTGTCCTGAAGTCCGCGCTGTTGCATCTGGCGCATGTAGTCTCCCACCAGAATGCCGGCAATCGTCGGGCTGAAAAAGGACTTCCCTTCCGCTGCGGCTTCCACCGCTCGGGCCAGGTCGAGGTCCTCGCCGTCTTTGAGCAAGTAACCCTTCGCACCGGCGGCCAGAGCACGCGAAAGATAAGTGTCGTCCGCATGCATACTGAAGATGACCACACCCGTACGGGGATTGCGTTTCACGATTTGCGCCGTTGCTTCGATTCCACTCAGACCCGGCATCGCGATGTCCATGATGACGACGTCTGGTTTTTCAGTCTCGGCGAGTTGCACCGCTTCGCGGCCGTCCGCAGCTTCCGCAATCACTTCGAATTGTTCCTGCTGCAGCTGCATGCGTAAGCCTTTGCGAACAACGCTGTGATCATCAACAACCATTACACGGATGCGTTTCATGCCAACACGCTTCCGGGTAACGGGATTTCCAGACTGAGTGCCGTGCCCCATTGAGTTCGCGATGTCACCGACAAGGAACCGTTCACGCCAGCCACCCGCTCCCGCATACCCAACAGGCCGAGCCCTCGCGCACTTTTGGTTGCGTCAAATCCGATCCCGTCATCCTCGATGACGACGTTCACTGTGCTGGCCGAAGTGCGCACTATGATCCGTATGTTTTTTGCCTGTGCATGTTTCGAACAGTTGGTGAGAGCTTCCTGAACGCACCGGTAGATACAGCTTCGGTGTGTTTCAGGAAGGCTGTCGATTTCGCCGTTCGCCTCCAACGATGCGGAAATGCCGGTCTGCCGCGAGAATTGGCGCGTCTGCCATTCCAAGGCTGTTATCAGACTGACATCATCAAGCAATGCAGGACGCAGCCCCATGGCCAGGTCTCGCACTTGCCGAAGTGCTTCCGCGTTCAACCGGCAAGCTTCATCCAGTTGATCGCGCATCTGATCTGGCGGCAAAGGCGTGGATCGCAACGCTCTTAGCTGAAGGCCGACCCCGGTCAGGAGTTGGCCTACGGAATCGTGAAGTTCGCGGGAGAGATGCTTGCGTTCGTCCTCCTGCGCTCGCCAGACGATCGCGGAAGGTTCCCGTCTGACGGAGAGCACCCGGCGCTTCGTCGCTTTCTGCCCGTTCCGGTGATTCTCGATCACGCGTCGCAAGCAGCCTAGAAATGCAACCGCGATCAGGGAAGCCACGAGTACGCCGGTGGCCGCCTGAAATGTGGTGAAGTCGGCTGCGACGATTGCGACAAGGTCTGTGGGTGACGGTCGCAGTACGCTCGCGCCCCAGATGCCGGCAAACACTGTCAGCAACAGCAATCCATAGCGAAACCAGCAGCGTTTTCCGCTTATTTCGCGTAATGGGAGTTCTTGGCGGGCTGGACTGTCCAATGACAGCCTCAGACCAGATGCTTCTCTGGACATAAGACTTCCGCTCCAACGTAAATGTTTCCAGGTGCGGGGGGAGACAAACTACCTGTGCGTTGGAGTGAAGCTAGATCCTGAGGATGCTGGATGCGCTTAAATCTTGGGAGAATACTGCTTCATCTGCGAAATGGGTGCGCTCCAAGATTGCGGAAGGGCCGACTTGGGGGCCGGCAAACAGAATGGGCTGCTGTTGCACTAGATTCCGCTCGACAGAAGCAGACTGGGAACGGGCGTTGGTGATCTTCACATCGTGCACATCGAGAAGATCCACGTCCGGGTGTACAAGGACGGCAGTAAAGAGCACCGCAAAGAACAACAGCATAGCCTTCGCAAGTGTTCTCGACCGAATTGTCCGATCCGTCCCCATATCCTGGCTAAAAACCCCACAAGGCTCTGCGCCCACTATCCCCTATCTAGGTCGCGCGGGTCAAGAAAAATACCATCACTGCCCGACAAAACGTCGTTTTAAAAGGGATGACGCTCTCGAATTGGAGGTGCCTTTAGTACCGTTACGCAATGATTATGGCAATTGCCTACTCTGGTAATCACCGCAATCTCCCGCCTGCGGGGGATACACAGAGAGTGCATCGAACGGTCACAATTCCAAAGAGCTCACTAGGGTCGGTAATCAGGCTTGAGCGAGCAGGCCCTTCCCCGTGTCCCTCCCTCGAAGAACACATTGAGAACCGCTTGCAGCGGAGACTTGGATATTTATGCCCGCAATTCAAGACAGCCTCAAACCTCACGATTTGTGTCGACTCGTCATAGCCGAACCTGATTCCGCCCAGCGCGCGGAGGTCATTGCTCAAATGCGCAGCCAGATTGCGGAAGAGCAGCGAGTGCCACAGTCTCCGCAAGATTCTAGCTACTTGGTCGTCGCAGAAATGGTTCTCGATTTCCTGGAGGAAACTCTCAACTCCCGAGATGCGAAGAAAGTTCAGTAGGCAACAGCGGTTTCCATCCGCGGACATCGCTGAAGTTTTCCGCGCCGAACCCACATAGCCGCAGTCACCGCTTCCGCTCAAAATTCAGCGTCAGGGCAAGGCAGCCGCTCACGGCTAGGGCGCCCCCTACAAGCAGTAGTCCGCCCTTGAAACTTCCGGTCGAGTTGCGCACGACTCCAATCATGTAGGGTCCGAAAAAACCTCCAAGATTTCCTATTGAATTGATCACGGCGATTCCGGCGGCAGCAGCGGTACCGGACAGCAGAGCCGTGGGCATCGCCCAGAACGGCCCCATCATTGAAAAAATGCCCAGTACAGACACGCTGATCAAGGCGACCGTGCCGCTCACAGAGTGTGAGTGCGCTGCGATCGCCAGAGCACACGCCCCGCCGAGCGCTGGCGCCGCGGTGTGCCATTGTCGTTCGCCCGTTCGATCCGAGTGTAGTCCTACAATCACCATTGCAACGGCAGCGGCAATATAGGGAATCGCAGACAGCACACCAATCTCAAGATTACTCATTCCGGAAAGGCTCTTGATCAGATTTGGCAGCCACAAACTGATGCCATAGGACGCGGTATTCAATCCGAAGTACACCAGGGCGAGAATGAAGATCGGCCAAAACTGAAGAGCTCCGGCCCCGGAAGCGCTCAACGTCTCATCACGCTCTCGATCCAAGGTTTGCAGCAGCCACCGCTTTTGCTCCGGAGGCAACCACGGCGCAAGGGACGGGCCATCCACCAAGTAGATCCATGCCAAACCGCCGAGCAGTATTGCCGGGAAGCCTTCCAATAGAAACATCCATTGCCATCCCGCTATATTTCCCCGCGATTGCAGACCGAGCAAAGCTCCCGAGAGCGGACCGCCCACCACTCCGGACAGCGGTGCGGCCGTCATGAACATCGCTACCGTACGGGCGCGGGCTCTTGCGGGAAACCAGGTCCTCAGATAAAGGATGACACCCGGGAAAAAGCCGGCTTCCGCCGCGCCCAACAAAAAACGCAAAGCATAAAAGCTTCGCGGTCCCTCCACCAGGCTCATCGATGCAGAAACGATTCCCCACGTCACCATCAGGACGGCGATCCACCGGCGTGCTCCCACCTTCACCAGCACCAGGTTGCTGGGCACCTGAAACAGGAAGTAACCTGCGAAAAAAATCCCGGCGCCCAGCCCATACATTGAGTCGGTGAATCCGAGTTGCTGCTGCATCTGCAAAGCAGCAAATCCCAGATTGATTCGGTCCAGATAGGCGACGATGTACAGCAGAAACAGAAAAGGTACTAGCCGCCACGTGAGGACGCGCACAACGGCATTGTCCAGTTCCTGGCCTTCTCCACTCTGCCTGAGGTCTGAATGCAAGTCGGTGACCCTACACCAAATTCAGATTTACGCGGATCGAGTGAACGATGTCTTCCGGTATCCCGTTCGCATCCACCACAGTTGCGTCGACGGGTTCTTCGAGGGCCTGCACTTGGCTGTCGAGCATGGATTCTTTCATGTAGTGATCGTGACGATCCAACAATCTTTGCGACAGCACATCCCGGCGTACTTTTAGATACACGAAGCGCACATCCTCGCCACCCCGCAATTGGTCACGATAAGCCTGCTTCAGCGCAGAGCACGCCAGCACCCCGCTTTTTCCTGCTTCGATCCATCCGTTGATTAAAGACCTCAGCACCTTGAGCCAGGGCGCTCGATCTGCATCGGTCAACGGAATTCCGTTGCGCATCTTCGCAACGCTTGCCGCCGCGTGATAGTCATCGGCATCCGCGAAGCCCCATCCCAGTTGTAAGGCCAATTGTGATCCCACCGTACTCTTTCCGGAACCGGAAACTCCCATCACCACGATGACCATGCGAATGTCTCCGTTTCTTGTAAAACCCATCTCATAAACGCCTCTCCCGCCGGATTCTGGGTTAGGCCAAAATGGTGATGGTCTACTTCGGGCTCATGAAGAAGACGACAGGAGATATTTTCACACTGTGGGAACTACTCACAGATCACAAATGTGAGTCTTTTTGACCAGACTGGCTGTAGTCCTCTCCATAGCATGGATATTGCCCCTATCTTGCGTCAAGCCAGGCATCGCAAGTACTGCCGGGCGTCCAGTTACCGACATGGAGATTTATGAACCGATTTCTTGGTATTTTTGCCGTCCTCCTGATACTTACATTCTCCTCAATGGCGCAGGACAATACCGCGCGCGGCAATCAAGTTCCTGTGGCAGGGCAAGAGTCGGCTGCGACTAGCAACTTTGCGGCCTGCCAGCACGCCTGGGCGGGATGCGATCGCTCTAAGCTGACGGCACCCGAATCAACTGAAATGGTGGCAATCGACCACCAGCGGAATGTGTCCAACTGCCGCGAAGGCCTGCAACCCTGCGATCGAAGCAAATTGAGTGGTGCGGAGCGGACAGCACTGGCGGTCGCCAATCACCAGGATAATGTTTCCGCCTGCAACAATGGCATTCATTCCTGCGACCAATCACAACTCACCGAACCAGAAGCGCGCGAGGCTGCCGTCGCCGGCCACCTCCGCAACATCTCCGAGTGCAAGGACGGCATAGGCTCTTGCGACTTCGCGACCCTCACCCAGTCCGAAGCCGTCGAGGTGCGCGCCGCGAAGCATTTGCGCAATACGAGCGACTGTCGCGATGGGATGGGGCTATGCGACCCTTCCAAGCTGACTCCATCGGAGGCGAAGGATGTCGAATTCGCAGAACACCAGCGCAATGTCAACAATTGCAGGAATGGATGGAACGATTGCAAGCGCTCAACACTGACCAGATTGGAAGCGCAGGAGGTGGAATCGGCAGAACATGATCGTAATCTCTCCGATTGCAAGGCCGGCCGCGAGACCTGCCAATATGCGAAGTTGAGTGAAAAGGAAGCTGGCGCGTTGGCCAGCGTTGAGAACGCCAGGAACTACCGGGCGTGCCTCAAAGGCTTCGGATACTGCGACCGGTCCCGGCTCACGCCGGCTGAGTCAAAAGCCATTCCTGACAAATCGTCCGTGCCCCAGTAAGAATCAACAATGCGCACTTTATGGAAATTTCTAATCCTTCTGACGATTCTTCACCCTGGCCTGCAAGCAGTCGCCGTTACTTCGTCCGCTGATTTGAGCACGTCATCGTGTGTTGCGCTAATCGCGATTCTGATGTTTTTCGCTGGCCTGGTGTCTCTGGCGGGCGACTTCTACCGTTGGCATGCTGCCCGAAGACAACGGCAAAACTTGCCCGGGTGGCGTAGAGCGTAGGTGGTGGGTTCCGGCCAGCCTTTACACTTATCGGCCCATTGTGAGTGACATGAAAATAATGCGAATTGATCCTATCGTTTTCTGCTTGAGCTAGAAAGCCGCTAGTGATTCCCAATGCCTGAAAAGTTAATCTCACCATCGGCTGCCGAGACCCTGGGAGAATGCGTGGAGCAGCGCTTCGGCATTGTTCCTAACTTCTTCCGTCTCGCCCCAGAAACGCCCGAAATTACGGAAAAACTGTGGGGATTCACACAAGCTGCGTACCTTGACAATCCTCTTCCTTCCGTTTTAAAGGAGCGTCTCTTTGTTTACCTGTCGCGCTTCTGCGTCGTTCGCTATTGCATCGCGCGTCACGTAGGTTTCCTGGTGGGGTTGGGCCGGCCTGCTGGCGACACCACCGCTACTCCTCAAAGCGTTGCCGAAGTCGTCAAGATGCTGAGGCGCCCATTTCCTCGCGGGCAACAACTTGAACTACGCCTCTCGCTTTGCGCAACCTGTCCCGCGCCGCTTATTCAGCTGCCGAATACGGACTCGCAAATGGAAGATGCAATTTTTGCAACTGCGGGCCATGTCTTCCTGCAAACGTCCGATGCTCCCGCCTGCCTTGAGGCTCTTGAACGATTGCTTGGTCCAGTGCGACTCCAGTACCTGGTGATGTTCTTGATGTTTGTCAGGGCGGCTCACTATTGGACGAGGGTTCACCCCCAGATCGCATTCGAGGATGACATCAAGCAGCTTCTGGCGACGCACGAAACCCTTGCGGATTGCATCCTCAACGATCCCGAAGGCAACGCAGACAATGTCAGTCAACTACTTTTAGAGGAGCTACCCGCTCTGCGTCTGAAAGCCGACAAGGCCATTGGCCTGCTTGCCGCGATCATCGATTCATCCGACGATGCCATCGTCAGTAAGACTCTAGACGGTGTCATCACCAGTTGGAATGCGGGCGCAGAGCGGCTTTTTGGATACACCTCCCAGGAAGCGACAGGGCAACACATCTCACTCGTCATCCCAACCGATCATTTAGATGAAGAAACAACCATCCTTGAGAAAATTCGGCGCGGTGAGCGGATTGAGCATTTTGACACTGTTCGTCTCCGTAAGGATGGGAGATTACTTGATATTTCGCTGACCATCTCTCCCATCAGGGATGCCGCGGGCAACATTGTCGGCGCGTCGAAGATCGCACGTGATTTTACTCAGCGGAAGCACGCGGAGCGAGCGTTGCGGGAGAGCGAAGAAAGGCTGCGCACTCTCGCGGATGCGCTCGACACGCAGGTACAATTTCGAACCCAAGAACTACAGCGACGAAACGCAGAAATTCTCCAGCAGTCTGAACAGCTGCGGGACCTTTCAGTGCGATTGCTGCGAACTCAAGATGAAGAAAGGCGACACATCGCCCGGGAACTACACGACAGCGCCGGTCAGACCTTGGCCGCATTGGGGATGAGTATCGCTCAACTCACTGCGGAGGCAAGGCTTAACCCCACGCTCGCTGAGGCTGTCGAAAATGCAGAGGGATTAGTCAAGCACTTGAGCCAGGAGTTACGCACGACTTCATATCTCCTGCACCCACCCCTATTAGAAGAAGCCGGTCTGTCGTCTGCCCTGCGCTGGTACGTGCAAGGTCTCACCGAGCGAAGCGGGTTGAACATTGAACTGAAACTTCCGGACGATTTCGCAAGACTTTCTGACGACGTGGAACTTCTCATATTTCGTCTCGTGCAGGAAAGTCTGACGAACATCCATCGCCATTCCGGAAGCAAGACAGCGGTGATTCGCGTTGCCCGCAAAGGCGACCTCATCTCAGTGGAAGTTCAGGATCAAGGTAAGGGAATATCGCGAAAACGGTTAGCTGAAATTCAGTCTCAAGGCGCCGGGGTGGGAATCACTGGAATGCGCGAGCGCATTCGCCAATTCAGCGGAGAGTTGACGATCGATTCGAACTCCCTCGGCACAACGATCCGCACTACGCTACTAGCCAAGGCACCTGAGGCGAAAATGGCCCTCAGCAACTGAGGTGGTAATTCTGCGGACCGCGTGCACGAGTGGTTTCGTAAGACATAACAATGACGAGAAAGGATGTGCCCGTTTTGTGGTTAATCACTCCAAGGCAGAAGTTGCCTGGAGTGCGCAGGGCCCTCAATCCCGCCTAGGTTCTCCCAGATCGCCATCCTCGGTGCCAGACAGGCCAATTCCCCGGGGGATCCGTGCCGCATGCTCACGCGTCCCGAAATAAGCTATCCTATTGGGATGGATCACCTCGAAGTGCTTCGCGAAAAAATAGGGCGGCTTCGTGCGGAAATCGCTCACATTCAAGAATTGAATCAGCAATACCGGCTCCGGGGGGGAAACGGAACCGACGCTCAAATCGCTCACGGCCAGAGACACGAACGACTCCAGGCCATTCAGCAAGAGCTTTCCCAACTCTCCGACCTCGGCCGCAAAGTGGTTTCGGTCGAGGAGATGAAAGAGAAGCATCGCGCTCGCATGCATCTCGTCAAGAAAGTTTCCTGAGCGTTCTTAGCTTTCTGTTTGTCGGGGCCGACGCCTCATCGCCAAGCCCGACTTCAACCCACTTGCAACAGTCGCAACCTGGAGGCGCAGCCTTGCGCCATTCTGTCTGCGCTCCGGGAAGGGGTGCGTTTGCACTTTCCTCGTTTTGCGAGGATGATGTTCGTCCCAAGCGAAGCCGTGCAAGAACCGAACCTGAAAAGTGAGGTAAGACAACCATGAATCCGAAAGCGAAATTTGCCCTTGGCATACTCACAGCTTTGGCCATGTTGTTGCTTACGTTTGCTCTTCCAAGAGGAGGTGCGCTGCGGGATGCCCAATTGGCCCAGTTCCCCTTGACTGTCGGCGTATGGGCCATCTTTGTTTTGCTGTTTGTGAAACTCAAATAGCAGCGAGCCCCAATAGCGAATGCTACGAGAGTCAGGCATAGCGCGCTCTGTTGCGTCCGTAAAAAACTGCTGGTGTAGTTGAGATTCGTTACTCCGGCTGATCGGGCTTTTTGCCTCAGTCGACCAGGAAATTCCCCACCAGCCCCGATTTCCCGGGGTTTATGGCATTGTGTGGGGCATCACGGTCTACGTCATTTGCGGCATCGACGGAAGCCTTACGCAGAACTTCTTCGGCGGTGGAGATACGGACCGAGCCCACTCGGAGGCCAGCACACGGTGGTCGGAGGAGACCGAGACCTGATCGATGTTCAGACACTTCACCAAGTAAATCTCAAATGCCGCTTTAACCCCATGCGATTTTTGTTGCTTAAGGCCAAACGTCCAGCTAAGCCCCGAACTGGAGCCATAGTCGCTGCCGGAGAAGCCGGCCGGCGGACGACCGAGTACCGAGATCTTGCTTAGGTTGGTGTTTTTGAGGTAGCGCTCCAGGCCACCCCAAGGGTGCTCTGCAGCGTGATTCCCTGCGCCGGGCTTTGCAGAAAGCTGCCTAAGCCCGCATAGAAGTAGTTCTTCCATGGCAACAGATGGTTTCCGCTGAGATCCAAAACATTTCGGGTAGAGGCGTCGGCGCTGTGTTTCAACAAGCCCATGATCGCACCACGGGGAGTTTCCCGTCCGAGCGGATCGACATTTGTCGCGGGCTCCGTTTTGGGGGGGCGGGCGGTAGCGCCGGAAGATGGACTTGGGAATGGACACCTAAGCCGAACAAACAAAACGACTGCCAGACCAATGCCGAGACTGATCTCGCGCACGAATCCTCCGCGATGGTTGCCTGACCGCTTGTATCGGGTCGCGATGAGTATGTGGTTCACACTCTCTGCTAGCCCTATCCTGATTGTTTTATTCGCGTCACTCTTCGAGTTTCAATCAAGCAACCTGCTTATCGGAGATTAGTGCCAAGATTGCCGCGGCAATGGAGCGCTACAACCCGGATAAGACTTGGCACCGCACGGATGACGAGTGGTAACCCTCCCAGCCTTTGACGCTGCAGCCCCGGGAGCTCGACATCGTGCGCGCAGCGCTCGATCAGTTCACGGAACAAAAACGGGCATAACCGGAATGCGCTACGGCACACCCAAAAACATCAACTCCGGTAAATGATCGAAAAGATGGTGAGCGCGGAAGGAATCGAATCCACACTAAAACGCATATTCAACAACATACAAGGCAACGGACGGCACTTTAGACGATGGAAGTACATGTAAGGCTCTGCCAACGGCAGGTGAACGGCAGGTGTTCTCCGGACGACAGAGGTTCAGCGAGCGCGAACTCTTGGTCCACGAACTGAACGGAGGCGGAAGTATGAGATGTTGCGCGAAGACAAAGGCCGGTAAGCCGTGTGGCGCTCCCGCCGCGGAGGGAAATAATCAATGCGTAATGCACTCCGGGCGGGCCGCTGAACTCGGCAGCAAAGGCGGTCGCCGTAGAGCCGTTTACAACCCTGATGGCCTAAAGGAGTTTCCGGCGCCGAAGAGCGCGGCCGATCTGCGGGAACTGTTGGCCCAGTCGATCATTGAGATAAGAAGCGGGAAGTTGGACCCCAAGCTGGCAAACTCGATCAGCTATCTCGGAGCTGGATTTCTGCGCGCTCTCGAGGTAGCCGATCTGGAAAATCGACTCCTGGCGCTTGAAGCACGAACGGAGAATGGCGATGGCAAATCTGAAGCGCAGAGTTGAGGAATTGGAACGACGGCAACTGGCACCCGGGGCTAGCTATTCCGCCCAGTTCGACGATGATGCGCTCACAATTTATCGTGGCATGCCATACCTCGATGGCACGACGTTCCCCTCATATGACAAGGTTCAGCCGACAGAGATTTATGCCCGCGGCAGAGAACTGCATGAAAAGCGCTACGGGCGCATCATTCCGGCGCATCTAGACCCCCATCTCAAACGCTGTACGCTTGCGAGTGCAGAATTTGAGTTCGTGTTTGAGCGCGAGCCGGAGGCCGGAGACCTTTTGCGGTTCGAGCACGTTGGGGCGCTGCATTCTCCGCAGGTTAACGCATTCTACTTTTGCGAATTCATTGCAGCGTGGGAGCGCCAACTATCGCACCTTGATTGCCCACTGAGATTTGAAGAGGGCGCTTTGTTCAAACGTTCGATGCCTGAGCGTCGGATGCAGGATGCCAAATGGGTGCAAGACTCCAGTATTGCCTCAGATGAGAAGTGGTGGGGAATCGAATGCGCGTTCAATTGGAGTCTCGGCGAGTCCACCCTGGCTGCAGATAAAGGCATGGCAATTGTGTTCTTGGGCCTGTCAGCCGCAAACGGGAAGCATCGGTGCAGACCGGCTGCCAAGGAAGAGATGATTGCGCCTGAGACAGATGAGTTCAAGCAACTTTGCAACTCTGGAGTGACACACGAGCAAATGTCAGCCAAGCATTGGCGGCTGAAGACGCACGAGATTCTAATGACCGTTTTTGGGCAGTAGTCAAAACAGGTTGTCACGCCTAGCTTCGCCGCAGTGTTTACGCGCAATTCGGTGGCTTAGCCAGGGGGGATGCGTCAACGAGATATGGCCCTCGCTGGTGCATCGCAAAGTGGTTATGTTCCGAATTTGTCGCGATTCAAATGGTTCTGGTCATCTTCACTGTGGGACTCCGTGGAATCTATCTCGACCAGCTTGGGATTTTTGACTTGCAGCAATTCTTTTAACCGTGTGGAAATCACGACGCCCGAGTCGTCCTGAGATTGGGTCGAGCCACGACGCTTCGTTCTTATCCACGCAAGCAACCGTTGCAGTGACATTGATGAGGAATCCGCTTTATCCTCGGATGGTCCCTATAAACACAGGCGCAAAAATCAGCACTTCGGGATTGTCAAAGCTCTGACCGCACAATTGACGAAATTAGGCGTCAATGGTCCGCTCTCCCGGCAACGAATTTGTAGCCCATCCCCTTCACAGTGACGATCAATTCAGGCTGGCTGGCGTCCTGCTCGAGTTTCTGACGAAGGCTGTGTATGTGCATATCCACAGTTCGCGTGAATGCTCCGCTGTTATAGCCCCACACTGAGCGCAACAGCTCATTGCGAGAAACAAGGCTTCCGGCCCTCTCAATGAGGTAACGGAGAAGCCGCAACTCGAGGTTTTTGAGATAAACAGGGCTGCCGTTTCGTTTCACCTCGGCGTGCCCGAAATCGACCCAGAGCGGGCCATATTTATGATTATCCTTACGGAGGATACGTCCAAGTTTTTCAAGGATCGCCATCCTTCGATCGGGCTCCACTTCA
This sequence comes from uncultured Acidobacteriota bacterium, assembly GCA_963765755.1. Taxonomy (GTDB): domain Bacteria; phylum Acidobacteriota; class Terriglobia; order Terriglobales; family Acidobacteriaceae; genus Gp1-AA133. The sequence continues at coordinate 278,905 of CAVXXV010000013.1, forward strand.
AGCATCGCTTGGAGACAGATTTCTCGCCACTCACTCATCCGCGTCTCAGACATGACTACTCTCCTAGTTCACAGCAAACAACGAACCGGAGTTTGACGCTCACGGATCGAAAGCTTGGAAGACGACTTTGAGGATTTGCAATTCCAGCGAGGTGCCTCAGCACTCGCCAAGTCGCAGAGTTTCCGTTAAGAGCCTGTGCAAGTTCTTCTCAGAGAATAGAACATCCACGCAAGGAGTAAATGGCTCTGACGTGTCAACTCGTCTGGTTCAAATGGGCTAAGAGGTTGCCTGTACGCGAAGTCCGTAACCCAGGCGCAGTCATCGACACCATTCACCCCTTGGGCCGCCTCTACATCTTTTCAGT
>CAVXXV010000014.1:0-94537 GCA_963765755.1 uncultured Acidobacteriota bacterium
CGCCTGCTGCGCAAGCATCGCAGCAACCTCCGCCGACCATAGCTTCCACCGTGGAGCGCCAGGTCAGCATGATCGAAAAGCAAGTGGTGGAAGCCGCCGAAGCGATGCCGGAAGATAAATTCAACTTCGCTCCGGACGGCCTGAACATTTCAGGGAGTGACTACAAAGGGGTGCGCACGTTTGCCGTGCAGGTCAAGCATATCGCCGCGTCCAATTATTTCCTGTGGTCGCCGGTTACCGGCGATAAGCTCCCGGAAGGCCTGAAGGACGGCAACGGTCCTGAGAACTTGAAGACGAAATCCGACATTCTCAACTTCCTGAAGGATTCTTTTGCCCTGGGTCATAAGGCCGCGGCGACATTCACTCCTGAAAATATGATGCAGATCCCGGCGGGCGGCAGATCGCCCCGCCTGTACCTGGCCACATTTGCCGTCGCTCACGCATTTGATCACTACGGACAAATGGTGGAGTATTTGCGGATGAACGGAATTGTGCCGCCAGCCAGTCGCGGGAAGTCAGACTGATTACCACGAGCTGTCAGTAGATACTCCATACACCTGGCGTTACAACTTCCAGCAGATGGCCATCAGGATCGCGGAAACGCTAGAATTCTCGACGCAACTCGGCGCAACGGCATGTGCACGGCGCCGAGTGTCCCAAGTTTTGCCATTTTCGAAGCGTGGAATTCCACGACTCTCTCGGAAACAAGGAGGCTCGGAAAGGGTCGGCTTCAGCTCCCCAGGTCACCCAAGACTGCCACAGGAGGGCTGGTCGAGCCTTTCCATGGATTTTTGGGGATGACAGTGTACCCGCGACAATCGGCATAGGGGGGAGAGTCGCCTCTCCTCCCCTGCCACACCACCGTACATGCGGGTCCGCATACGGCGGTTCGATAAGTTAGTCCCGCCAAGGAACTGGCAGGCTGAGCGTTCGCAGTTTGGGGACGCCGTGTGGGTTTCACTTCTCGGGTTAGCATCCGTAGCGGCTTCACCGCGTTGTGCCTGCCCAAGGCCTGCCGAAGCAGGATGGCTAGTGCAGTACCCTCATCGAGACCCAGACACTACTGACCCTTCCTATCGTTCGGGCCTTCGCCGCTTACGCGACTACTACGCCCTCTGCTGACTTCTGCCACGTGGTCAGAACATCTCACGATGCTCTCAGTCACGGGTCCGTGACACGTAGCAGATCTCCCGCGATAAGCTCGACCGCTTTCTACGCACGACCGCCGGATTTACCACCAGTGTCCTTGATGGATATGGGCTTCGCGATCACTTGCTCGCTTGCCCGGCACCGTAGGCCTCATCATCCGGTTCTTGTTCATCGGCCCGTGTATTTGCTCCACGCTTCCTTCAGACCCCACCTCGCGGTGACGCCCTTGCGCTTCGCTATCACTTCACCTCCATCAGGTTGTGAAGAGGACTTTCACCTCCCAGCTGTCGAACATGCACGGCGTACAAGAAAAAGCCCCGGGCGTAATCTCCCGGGGCCTTAATTTCCGATGTGATATCTACCTGCGAATGCTGCGGCGAACCAGACCAGCCAAGCCGATGAGGCCCGTCCCTAACAGAGACATTGTGCCCGGCTCGGGAACCGCAGTGATTGGACCATTTGACGCAAATCCGGTGCTCGGGCCGCAGCCGCCTCCCGAAGCAGTGCAGAAATGGACGGCAGCGCCGGTGAACTGGCTAGCCATAAGTCCGGGAGAAGTGAGAATGAATGTCAGCGTGTCAGCACTGACCACTCCATTCGGACCCCCTTGGATGTTGGCGTAGTCGAAGGCGAAAGTACCGAACTGACTGATGTTCTTGTCGGAGAAGAACTGTTTGAAACTCAATCCAGCGAATCCAATCATGCCCGCGGAGCCCGTCACGCCGCTCACGCTACCTGCGGTCAGTCCGGAAACACCGTTAAAGGCCACATCGCCACCGGGAAGCTTGAGTGAGAAACCAGGATTCATTGTGATGGTTACCGTCACCTGATTGGCGCCCGTGTCGCTAATAGCGACAGTGCCAACAGATCCGGAGATTCCCAGATTGTTCGAGGTGAGGTCAAAGCTTACTGAGTTGGCCCATGCTGAACACACACATAGGAAAAAGACGCTAGCTGCCAAAACGGACTTCGCCATATAGGCACGCATGGAACACTCCCCACAGAAAATACGAAGCGACGGTAGTACGGACCGAGCACGAGATTGGCCAACTTACTTCCACTACAGTAAATGTAACTAGATTATTTTGCACTGGTTAGATGGAATTTCCACAGGTTCTGCGATTTGATCCGCGAGAAGCCCAATCAATTGCGCAACATGTGTAGAGAATTGCAACCTAGCGGCGTAAACCATGGAATCAATTCGTCGTCCTGCGAAATCATTTCCCTGCCGACTGAACCCATCCGACCCAGTGGTACGTTTCCCCGGTCCTCAGGTGTCCCCTGTAGTTAAATCTGACTTCGAAGCTCAATCCCTCTTCTTCGGCAAAGCAAACGCCACGTACACTCCCCCCGAGGCTGACCTCGGATCCTTCCCGCCGCCGGCGGCGATCACCACAAACTGCCGCCCATCCACCTCGTACGTAATCGGCGTCGCATTCCCCGAAAACGGCAGCGTGGTCTGCCACACCAATCTCCCCGTTGCCTTGTCGAACGCGCGAAACTTTCTGTCAAAGTTCGAAGCTCCGATGAATACTAATCCCCCGGCTGTGACCACCGGCCCTCCGTAATTCTCGCTCCCCGTCTTGTCCTCCCCCTTCGCCGCCAGTTCCGGATACTGGCCCAGCGGAATCTTCCACGCCTGCTCGCCGGTATTTAGATCGATCGCTGTCAATGTTCCCCAAGGCGGCGTAATCGCAGGATACCCCTCCGGATCCAGAAACTTGTGATACCCCGTGAAGCGATATTTCATCGAAACCGGAACCGGCCCGCTGCCGGTCAACTCCTTGCTCTCACCAGTCGATAAGTAATTCACCAGCGCGAACACCTGCTCCTCGGTCAGGTTGGGAAAACCCTGCATCCTTCCCTTTCCGTTCCTGATGGTTGCAGTCACCTCTGCCGGCGTATTGCGGTCCACGACTCCCGCCAGCGACGGAATCGCGGGCGGCGACCCCTCCATCTTTTCGCCATGGCACACGCCGCACTGGTTCAGGTAAACCGAGCGCACGCTGCCCTCACCCGTGTTCTCGGTAAGCGCGCCGGTCCACGCCACCTCGTTCGCATTCACATAAATAATTCCAGTTTCTCTATCGACCGCTGGCCCGCCCCACTCCGCGCCGCCATCAAATCCTGGAAACACCACCGTATCTTTTCCGACGCTGAAGGGAACGAACTGGCCGGCATTCCGAAATTTGCGGAAGCGTTCCAGCGCCCACTGGTGCGCCTCAGGCGTGCGTGTCGTCAGAGCGTCTTCATTGATGACCTGGCGCGCGTACGGCGCGGGCTTGCTCGGCAGAGGCTGTTCCGCAGCCGCAACCTCTCCCGGCACCTCGCTGGCTAGAAACTTCTTGTACTCGATCGGAAACAGGGGCTTGCCATTGGCGCGATCAAACAGGTATACGAATCCTTGCTTGGTGGTCTGCGCAACCGCATCCACTTTCTTTCCGTCGCGCTTGACCGTGAGCAACACAGGTGGGGCCGGCAGATCGCGATCCCAGATGTCGTGCCTGACTTCCTGAAAGTGCCAAATTCTTTCGCCGGTCTCGGCGTTTAACGCCAGCACGCAGTCGGCGAACAGATCGTCGCCCAGGCGATCGGCTCCGTAAAAGTCCATCGCCGCTGATCCCGTGGGCACGTACACGATCCCACGCTTCGCGTCGAGCGACATGCCCGTCCAGTTGTTGGCCGCTCCCGAAGTTTTCCACGCCTCCTTTGGCCACGTGTCGTAGCCGAACTCTCCCGGGTGCGGGATAGTGTGAAAAGACCAGCGCAGTTTGCCGGTGCGCACGTCGTAGGCGCGGATGTCTCCCGGCGGCGCGGGCAGAGTCTCCGGCTCGCGCCCGCCGATGATGAACAGGTCCTTGTAGACCACTCCCGGGCTGGTCAAATAAATCGAAAGCGTGGAAGGATCGCGTCCCAGGTCGTCACGCAAATCAATGCGCCCGCCCTTTCCGAAGCTCGCGACCGGAGTGCCCGTCACCGCGTCGAGCTCATACACAAAATTCATGACACCCACAAGAATTCGTTTGTCCTTGCCTTCGGTCCAGTAGGCCAGCCCACGGTCCGGCTGCGTGCCTCGAATCCCGGAATCAAATTTCCACAAAAGTTTTCCGGTCGCGGCGTCGAGCGCGAAAACTTTTTGGGTCGGTGTGATTCCGTAGAGCACACCTCCAACTTCCAGCGGGCTGGTCTGCAGTCCCCCCTCTTCCTCCGTGTCGAAGCTCCACGCGACCGCGAGTTGTCTTACGTTGCTGCGATTGATTTGCTTCAGGCTCGAGTAGTGATCGTTCTCAGGGGAGCCTCCATAATAGGACCAGTCCTGTTGCCCGAGCTTTCGACTGCGTGCGGTTTCCGCCTTCTGCGCAACCGAACCCTGTCCAGCAAGCCCAATGAAGACGGCCACCACAGTGGCTTTGACGCTGAGCCGGGCAATCGCCTCCCTCCCAACTTCACAACGAAGGAAACTCCAACCGCTGCCAAATTCGATCAACCAGGGCCTCCTCGAACGAATGAAAAGAAAACAGAGTATACCCACGCGGCTTGAGAATCAGAGCTCGTTGCAGAAAACTAACCGCGAGCCGCACCCGCCTCGTTGTCTACCTCATCCAACTGGGTATGGCCTTTCAGACTTTGACTGCGCGTCTGACGCAAAGCACTTCCCTGTCGGACTTTACAAGACATCTCGAGTTTGAGGTCGAGGAAGAGCAGTTCGGATTCGTGCCCGGGCAGTGGGTATCGCTCAAGCAGACCACGCCTGAGGGAGAAGAGATCACGCGCGCTTACTCGATCGCTTCTCCGCCGGATGGGAAGCGGTTTGCGCTTTGCTTGAACCGCGTGCAGGACGGTTTCATGTCGAACTATCTTTGCGACCTTCAGGTGGGCGCGGAGATTTCGGGGCAGGGACCGTTTGGGAATTTTATTTTGCGGCCACCCTTGCGCAACACTCTCTTCATCGCTACCGGGACCGGCATCGCGCCGTACCGCTCCATGCTTCATTGGCTGCTGGCCGATCCGGCACGGCATCAGGACAAACGATTCTGGCTGCTGTTCGGGAGCCGCACCGAGAAAGACATTTACTATCACGAGGAATTTTTGCGGCTGGCCGCGGAACACAAGAACTTTGATTATCTGCCAACGCTGAGCCGGGGAGATGCGAACTGGAAGGGCCTGCGCGGCTACGTGCAGGAGCATGTGCTTGGCATCTTGGGCTCGCGCTCTGACATGCATGCTTACATTTGCGGACTGGACAAGATGGTCAGCGCGAATCGGGAATTGTTGAAGGGGATGGGATGGGATCGGAAGTCTATTCTTTTTGAGAAGTACGATTAGAAGGCTTCGGCCTTGAGTGACATCTGCGCCATCCTTTTTATGTACATCGTGTCACGATGTATAGTAAACATTGAGCGAGTTTTGAAGAAGGAGTAGTAGTGGGCGAGGAGGAGATGATGGAACTGGTGTTAACCGCCGAAGACCGGGAGCTTCTCTCGGAACTTCTTGAGCGACGTCTTTGTGAATTACAGAAGGAGATCTCGCACACAGACCACCGCGAGTTCAAAGAGCTGCTGCGCGGCAAGGAAAAGAGGATCGAGTCCTTGCTGAGCGGCTTGCAGATGAGTGTCAGCGCAACGGCCTCGTAGGCGGCGCAAAAGCAATCCCTCGATCGGAGACGAGCAATTTAGAATGACGCCATGGCTCAGGATGCGCTTGTCATCGTCGACGTCCAAAATGCGATTCTTGAGATTCCCGGGCTGCAAAGGCGTGTAGAGACGCAGGCAGCTTTCGATGCTTTAGTGGCTAAAATCGCGACCCTGATCGAGCAGGCGCACAAGCGTAAAATTCCTGTGTTGCTTATTCAGCACGATGGCCCAAATGGCCATCGCCTGGAACGGGGACTGCCCGGCTGGCAGATCCGGCAAGAGATATCCCTGGCGGCTGGCGAGCCGATCATTCACAAGAGAGCTTGCGACGCATTCTTCGAAACTACCCTGGAATCCGAGCTCAGGTCGCGAAAGATTGACAGGTTGATTGTCGCTGGCTGCATGACCGAGTACTGCGTCGATACCACGGTACGCCGCGCAGTTAGCCTTGGCTACGACGTAACGCTCGTGGCAGATGGACATCTTACGGTGGATTCCGGCGCGCTTACCTTCGATCAGATTATTGCCCATCACAACTCATTACTGGATGGCTTCGACGCAGGTAATCGTTCGGTGCGGGTAATACCATTTAGTCAGCTCCTCTTGTGAGGAAACCATGCCAGGCGCGTTAACTGGCGACTTCTCACCCAGCTGACCGGCCGGATCCCAGTGACCATTTCTCAACAGGAGTCAAATATAGGAGAGGAGACGTTATGGGGCGAACGGGAAATATCAAGGTGCTGTTCATTGCGGGCTTTGGGCCGATCGTCCCTGATGCCACCGCAAGTCGCAAGCTCTACAGCCAAATGCTCGGTATCAACTTCAAACAGGAGGTGGGCGGTTATCTCCATACCGAGGCCTTGAGAGGCGCAAACACTTTTGCATTGTGGCCGCTTTCGCAGGCAGCGCAGTCCTGCTTTGGCGAGGAAATCTGGCCCAAGGAGGTTCCTGTACCCCAAGCCTGGCTCGAGCTGGACGTTGACAACGTCGAAGTGGCAACTGTTGAGCTTGAATCGCAAGGGCATCAGATGCTCGTCAAGAACAGGAAAGAACCGTGGGGCCAGATGGTCAGCCGTTTCATCACTCCGGAAGGAATTTTGCTCGGAATTACGTTCACTCCATCGATGCGAAACCGAAAATAGCGCGAGCTCTCCGAATGGTTCCCGAGATGAAAGCTTAATTGGCAGAGGGTTGGCGCAACAGTAAGTTCGTCGCTGCTCATAGACGAACTACATCTAATTCAGGCTAAAAAGCGGCTCAAGTCCTTCTAACTAGCCTCACTTCGGGGCCGCTTGCGTTGATGTCACGAACTCGTGCATCTCTTGGCGTCCCATTCGAGCCACGACATCCAGTAAAACGCGACCGTCAGCTTGCGGGCCAATGGTGCAATCGCGCAATCCGATGGTCGTTCTGCGAGGAAAAATCCTGCACCCCTCGATTCCGGTGCCATACCTTCACTTCTCTTTTGCCTCTTTCAAGAGCACGACGTCGGCCGCGTCGTGGCGGCGGATCAGGGCTATGGATTTGCCGTCGGGAGACCAGGCGTAGTTGTTGATTTGTTCGGACTGGAAGTGGGTGACCTGGCGGCCGGGGGTGCCGTCGAGAGGCTGGAGCCAGACGTTGCTGCTGCCGTTTTCGCTGATCAGATAGCTGATGGCATTCGTGTTGGGCACCATCTGGAGGCTGGAGTTGGAGAAGTTGGACGTACCGAGGCGCGGATCGAGGTCGATCATCTTTGGGGGCGCCGCGGGATTGTCGAGACTCACCACGGCGAGTTTCGCGATGGCGTCGTTGGTCTTGGGATCGATCATGTCGACCGCGAAACCGATGGATCTATTGTCGGGCGTGATGAAAGCGATGTTGGCGATGCTGAAGCGGTTCGGGATGTCGCTGCCCGGGACCATTTCCGCTGTGCCGCCATCGATGGGCACGCGCATGAGGCGCGGAACTCCCGGTCCCTCGATGTAGTACACCCACTTCTGATCGGGTGAGCAGACCGGATTTGTTTCGAGCACCTTGGAACTCAGCTGCTTCGGAGAGGTGCCATCGGCGTTGACGCGATAAATGTTGATGGAGTTGGTGTTGTGAAAAGCCCATGCAAATACGAGGTAGTGCTCTCCGCAGGACCTCGCGTCGAATATCGGGGATTGGGGATCATTGATGAGTGAGACTGCATTCTGGCCGTCGGGGTCGGTACGTAGCAGTTTGTCGCTTTCTGAGAGCAGCAGCTTGTTGTTTGACGCCCACTGCACCTGCCGGGGATCGGAAGTGTCTGAAATCGTGGCAGCCGAGCCTGAAGCGTTGTTGCCGGACATCGGCTGTACCAGAAGAGTACGAGTGGTCTTGACCTGCACAGTGGCCACGCTGTGGGCGTCCGCCGACAAACTCAACCCAGCGTAACGATTGGTGTCCCGCGTGACAGGGCGCAGTTTGCCATCCGCGGTGAGCAGGCCGATCTGCGTCTGATCGTTTGTGATTCCCTTTGAGGAATACAACACCAGAAGCGTGCGGCCGCCTGGTAGCCATTCCAATTCGAAAACGCGATTGTCGGCGAGGGCCGCCAGGGTGCCTGTCTGCTTGCGTTCGAGGTCGAAGGTATCAACGTAGCCGAGAGTCACGCCCGCTGCCGCATACGAATAAGCCAGGATTTTCCCATTGGGCGACCAGCTGATCTGCTGGGGATCGGCGCCACGCGTGGATTGCGTGATGCGCAGAACGGTTTCGTTGCTGCCATCGAGATTGGCAGACAGCAGACGGTATTTGCCGGGGTCAGGATCGTTGGCACGGATGAAAGCCATGCGCTGGCCATCGGGTGAGAATGCGGGATTGCTGTCGATGTCGCGGACGATCTGTCTGGGGTCGCCGCCGAGCACGGGAGCGCGATAGAGATGGAACTCGTTGGCGCGGACGGTTGCAGACCGGCGGTAGTAGACGTAGTTGCCATCGGGGGAGAAAGCGAGCGAGAGATACATGCCGGGGGCGGGGGGAATGATTTGCGTATCGCTGCCTGTGGGGATGTTACGGAGCCAGAGACTGCGCTGCCCGTTTTCGATCTGCACGTGCAGGAGGTAGCGTCCGTCGGGCGAGATGGCGGCCTGGTCAACTTTGCCGCTGTTGGTGACCTGCGTGATCGTGTAGTTCGCGAATGGAAGGGAGCCCGTGCGTGTGACTAGGGCATAGATTCCGAAAGCAGCGGCGGCCAGCACGGCGAGAACGACGAGAGAGACGACTGCTGTGCCAACGCGGTGCTGGCGGGCCACGGCGCTGACGCTGGAACTGCTGCCGTGCGTAGCGGCAGGCGGAGTAACAACGCGAGCGGGAACGCTTCCGGAACTTGCAGTGGATGCCGCGACCGGATGGCTGTCGCTGATGGAACCGGCGGCAGAGGCCGGTCCACGGCCAGAGCCGCTGTCGCGCTGCAGGCGCTTCAGATCGCTGCGCATCTCGGAAGCATGCTGATAACGCATGTCGCGATCCTTCTCGAGAGCTTTGCTGATGATCTCCTCGAGCCGGGCAGGCACGTCCGGATTGAGGCGCACGGCGGGATGTGGGGCGCGGTTCAGGATAGCTTCGAAGATGACGGCTGTGGTGTCGCCGCGGAAAGGTGCGGCGCCGGTGGCCATCTCATACAACACAGCACCAAAGGAGAACAAGTCGGTGCGCGGATCGAGTTCCTTGCCCTTGGCCTGCTCCGGGGACATGTAGGCGACAGTGCCGACGGCGGTGCCGGGACTGGTGAGGAACGCGTCGCTCATCAGCGTGGGTGAACTCAGGTTCACGGTCTGGCCCACCTCGCGCGTGGAGGGCATCAGTTTCGCCAGGCCGAAGTCGAGAACCTTGGCATGGCCGCGTTTGGTCACGAAGACATTGGCGGGCTTGATGTCGCGATGAATGATGCCTTGCGAATGGGCTGCGTCGAGGGCGTCGGCGATTTCGATGGCGAGTTGCAGTAGTACGTCCCCTTCGAGAGGGCGGGCGTCGATGCTGTGCTTCAGGGTGACGCCTTCGAGATACTCCATCACGATGAAGGTCTGTCCGGCGTCTTCATTGATTTCGTGGATGGTGCAGATGTTGGGATGGTTCAGGGCCGAGGCGGCGCGGGCTTCGCGCTGGAAGCGCTCGAGCGATTGCGGATCGGAAGCGACCTCGGGCGGAAGGAACTTGAGGGCAACAAAGCGCCCCAGTTTGATGTCTTCGGCCTTGTAAACGACGCCCATGCCACCCCCGCCGAGTTTGTCGACGATGCGGTAGTGGGAGATGGTCTGGCCAATCATGCTGGAAACGACCCGGGGGAATGGTATGGCGCAGGGCAGCGGAAGTCAAAGCGACGGCTGGAGACGGACTTCGCCATGCGGGTAGATACGAGCGAGGCGGGTCGGAGGTTCCCCGTTTCCGGTGAAGGTGACGCACATGCATGGGCAACATTGGTACCAAACACATAACGACTAGAAGGCAAAATCGGCCCTATACATCGAACACGGTGTACATGTTTTGAGCCTTACCCTTGCGGAGAAAAGTCAGTGCTGTAGATGTCTCGAGGGTCAGTCGAGCAATCCTCGAGAATAGAGCTTTTCATAGATTTCGATATCGTCTTCACGCTCGGGAGCCAGAGTCCGGAAGATTTCGGCGGCGAAGGGGAATGGGGCGAGACCGTTGGCGGTGATGATGGATCGATCGCCGACGGCGGGGACCGGTCGATAGAACTGCTGACCGCGATAACTGGGGACGTGGTGGCCGATGAAATCCTTGCCGTTGCTGGTGTGGAGACGATCATCGAGCAGGCCGCAGTGCGCGAGCGCGAGAGTGGCGCCACAGATCGCGGCAACGGGACGGCCGAGGGCGGCCATGGCTTTTGCGGCTTTGGAGACGGTGGGAATTTCTCCGATGGTCCAGAAGTCACCGCCGGGAAGAATCAGGATTGCCGCTGACTCAGGCTTGAAATCCGCAAGTGGAAGGTCTGGCAGAACTTTGAGACCGCCCATGCTTATGACGGGCTGGGAAGTGAGTCCGATGCTCTGCACCGAAAATCCGAACGAGCGACGAAGTTCAGCCAAAGCTGAAGCCGGTTCCCAATCGGCATAGCCGTTGTGGACGAGTATGTAGGCGGCATTCATTCCAGGCTCTCGGTCAAGTCGAACTTCCCCGGGGATAGGTGCGCGTGGCGATTGTATTTCAAAGTCGAACTGGAGCGGCGGGTTGAGGAGACGGCACGCAGACAGGTGTGCGGTGGATCACAGCTCCGGGCTGTGGAGCACGGTACAATCCCGGCCAATATCGGACTGAGCAGGGTCGATCCTGCAGGGAGATTCGAATGGATTCACTATTCGAGGCGATGCGCCAGAGCGTTCTGGATGGCGCTCCGGAGCGGGCGGCGGAACTGGCGCGGCAGGCGCTGGCGGATGGTGTCGATCCCCTGGGTGCGGTGAACCAGGGATTCGCCGCGGGCATCGCGTCGGCGGGCGAGCAATTCGCGCGCAGCGAAATGTTTTTGCCGGACCTGCTGGCTTGCGCCGAGGCGATGAAGGCTGCGATCAAGATTCTTGAGCCGGAGATGCTGCGGCGCGGTTCGCAGCGCGAGGTGCTGGGAAAGATCGTGCTGGGGACGGCGCGCGGAGACATCCACGACATCGGGAAGAACCTGGTGGCTACGATCCTTTCGGCCAGCGGATTTCAAATTTTCGATCTGGGCACGAGCGTCACGCCGGAACAGTTCGTTGCGAAGGCACGAGAAGTGGATGCCGACATCGTCGGCGTCTCGGCTTTACTGACGACCACTATGGCAGGGCAGAGGGCGGTGATCGAGGCGCTCGACAAATGCGGGCTGCGTCCGCGCTGCAAGGCAATTATTGGCGGGGCGGCCGTGACGGCGAAGTGGGCGGAAGAGATCCACGCAGATGGGTACTCGCGCAATGCCAGCGACGCGCTGGAGCTGGCCAAGGCTCTGATGGCGCGAGCGGCGGTTCCGGCATGAGACCTCGAATCCAGTTGCTCAGTGCAGAGCTTATCGAGCGCATTCTCGGGGAAGCGTTTCAGTTGCTCAGTGATCCGGGAGTGCGCGTTGCCGCGGCGGCAGTTGAACTGTTACGGGCGGCGGGAGTGGAAGTGCGCGATGGGGTGGCGCATTTCCCCGAGGCGCTGGTCCGGCAGTGCGTGGCCTCAGTGCCGCGGGATTTTTTTCTTTACAACCGGCAAGGGGAGAAAGCCGTTCACTACGGCGGCGACGAGGTGCATTTCGATCCTGGGTCGTGCTGCGTGCAGGTGCTGGATCGCGACACGCTGGAGGCAAGGCCGTCGGAAACGCGGGACCTGGTGCAGATCGTGCAAGTCACAGAGATGCTGCCGCAGTTTGCGGCGCAGTCGACGGCGGTGGTGTGCAACGACGTCCCGGGCGAGATTGGCGATCTATACCGGCTATGGGTCGTGTTGCGACATTCCAACAAGCCGGTGGTCACGGGATCGTTTTCAGCAGAGGGACTGCCGGCGATGATTGAGTTGCTGGCGGCGGATCGCGGAGGGCGGCAGGAGTTGCGGCGGCAACCGCGCGCGATTTTTGATGTGTGCCCTTCGCCCCCGTTGAACTGGTCGGAATTCGGATCACGCAACCTGCTGGACCTGGCGAGGGCGGGAGTGCCGGCGGAGATTGTGGCCATGCCGCTGGCGGGAGGGACCGCGCCGGTGACGCTGGCGGGTTCGGTGACACAACATGCGGCGGAAGAGTTGGCGGGGATCACGCTTCACCAGTTGGCGGGTCCGGGAGCGCCGGTGGTTTGGGGCGGGGCTCCGGCCATCTTTGACATGCGAACCGGCGGCGCGCCGATGGGTGCAATCGAGACAGCCATGCTGAACATGGCTTGCGCAGAGGTGGGCAAACATCTTGGATTGCCGACTCACGGGTACCTGGTGGCTACGGACTCGAAGCTGGTGGACGCCCAGGCAGGCGCGGAGAGTGCGCGGTCGGCGATGCTGGGAGCGCTGACGGGAATCAACATGATCTCGGGAGCGGGAATGCTTGGGTCGCTGGACTGCCACAGCGCGGAGAAACTCGTGATCGATGCCGAGTCGATGGCGTCGGCGTTGCGGTTGGTGCGCGGGATTGAAACCGGCAGCGATACGCTGGCGACGGGCATGTTTGCGCAGGTCGGGCTGTCGGGAGAGTTTCTGAAGTTGAAGGAGACGCGCACGTTGTTTCGGAAGGAGCAGCACATTCCTTCCGCGGTGATCGATCGTGGCGGCCGAGGCGGCGAGGCAGCGAGCGATGCGTTTGTTCGGGCTCGGGCGCGAGTGGAGGAACTGGTGGTGGGGTATCGGGCGCCGGAGCTTTCTGCGGAGATGTTGCGGGAGTTCGAGGAAGTTGTAGAGCGGGCAAGTGCAGTGCAGTGGGTAGGCGGTCGATAGGGGCCTCCACCACAGAGGACAGAGAGGGCACGGAGGGGAACCCAACTACTCTGCGATCGCCGCGGGCGAAAAGAGTGGGTGTGGGAATTTTGGCCGCGCTTGGGGTACTGTCTACGGGTATGGGGTCCTTCGACTGCGTTCGGCTGGCGCCTTACTGCGCTCAGGATGACAGGGGTTTGGAAGTTTCAGCTCAGCCGCCACAAGCCAAGAAAATCTCACGCGCCGCAATCTTGGCCGCGGTGCTGTGCGTCATGCTGCCTCTGCCTGCGGCTGGGCAGTGGATGGGGAAGCAGACGGGGTGCTATGCCGATGCGATTGTGGCGAACCCGAACCGGCCAACGGTGGCGAATCCCGCCGACATCACGCAATACGGCGTCGTGGAATTGGAATACGGGTGGGACCGACTGTGGCCTGAACCAGGCTTGCGGCAGAGCTCGGTCGGAGGATTATTAAAGTTCGGGATGCTCTGCGACGTGGAATTTCGTTGGACCACGACATCGTTTATTTCACAGACGAGAGATGGCAGCGGCACGCAGCGGAGTTTTGGGGATAACTGGATTGGCTCGCAGGTACGTCTTTACCGGCAGACGAAGCGTATGCCGTCGTTGGCGTTCACTTACGCGGTCAAGATCCCATCGGCGAGCACGATCGGTGGCCTCGGGTCTGGACGGGTTGATCACGCCTTCACTTTTCTGGCGAGCAAGGATCTCGCCAACATCCATTTCGATTTCAATGCCAGTGAACTCCTGATTGGGCGACCCGGCGTCCCCGGGTTTGATGAAGGACAGCAGGTGAACCTGGCGTTTTCCCGGCTGATCCGCGGGCCCCTGCAGTTCACTGGGGAATTTTATGGCGACACCCGCCTGAATCCATCGACGGCGGGATTTGTTTCTTCGCTGTGGGCGCTCACCTACACGGTGACGCCACGACTCGTGATTGACGGCGGATTTGAGGTTGGACTGACCGACGGTGGACCGCACCGGCATGTATTCGTAGGCGCAACGTGGGCGATCGCGAATCTATACCGCAGGCAGCGCGGAGACTGACAGGTATCAGCTCGGCCGCGCCGAGCTCCTCTCAACCCATTGTTTATAAGGCGGTTATCAGCTTACCGATACCCCTGAATCTCTGCATCCCTTTGGCGAGCATTTTCATCTAACCTTGACAGTGCTACACTCAAGTCTTATCATAACTGCGCAAGCAAGATTCAAGCGACTGATTATATTGCACTTATAGTGATTAGGAGGCTCAGAATATGAGCAAGATTATTGGAATTGACCTCGGAACCACCAACTCAGTGGTTGCGGTCATGGAGGGCGGCGAGCCCAAGGTTATTCCGAATGAAGAAGGTGGCCGGACGACTCCGTCGGTCGTGGGCTTTACCAAAACTGGAGAGCGGTTGGTTGGGCAGGTCGCAAAGCGGCAGGCTATCACCAATCCGGAAAATACCGTGTTCTCGATCAAGCGGTTCATGGGGCGCCGGTATGACGAAGTCAACGAAGAAATGAAGATGGTGCCCTACAAGGTGGAGCGCGATGGGGATCACGTCGCGGTCATCGCGCAAGGCAAGAAGTACACACCGCCAGAGATCTCCGCGATGATTCTTCAGAAACTGAAGAAGGCCGCGGAGGACTACCTGGGCGAGAAAGTAACCGAGGCCGTTATCACGGTTCCGGCGTACTTCAACGACGCGCAGCGCCAGGCGACCAAGGATGCAGGCAAGATTGCCGGGCTGGATGTAAAGCGCATCATTAACGAGCCGACGGCGGCCGCTTTGGCTTACGGGCTCGACAAGGGTAAGGACGAGACCATAGCCGTGTATGACTTCGGCGGCGGAACGTTTGATATTTCGATCCTCGAAGTCGGTGAAGGCGTCATCGAGGTGAAGGCCACCAACGGCGATACGCACCTGGGCGGCGACAACCTGGATCAGCGGATCGTCGAGTGGCTGATTGACGAGTTTAAGAAGGACGAAGGTCTCGACCTGCGCGGCAAGGGCAACGAGATGGCGTTGCAGCGTCTGCGCGACGCGGCCGAGAGGGCGAAGATCGAACTCTCCACAACCATGGAGACCGAGATCAATCTGCCCTTTATCACAGCGGATGCCAGCGGCCCGAAGCACCTGGTGAAGAAATTGACCCGGGCAAAGCTTGAGTCGATGGTCGAGGACCTGATCCAGAAGTCGGTCGGTCCGTGCAAGCAGTGCATGAAGGACGCGGGCGTCGATGCCAGCAAGATCAACGAAGTCGTGCTGGTCGGCGGACAGACTCGTATGCCGCGCATCCAGGCGCTCGTGAAGGAACTATTCGGCAAGGAGCCCCACAAGGGCGTCAACCCGGATGAAGTCGTGGCAGTAGGCGCGGCCATCCAGGGCGGCGTGCTGAAGGGCGAAGTGAAAGACCTGCTCCTGCTGGACGTGACCCCGTTGTCGCTGGCGATTGAAACGCTGGGCGGCGTGGCGACGCCGATGATTCCGCGGAACACGACGATTCCGACCAAAAAGACGGAAACGTTCTCAACTGCGGCGGACAACCAGACGTCGGTTGAAGTGCACGTGCTGCAGGGCGAGCGTCCGATGGCGGCGCAGAACCGGACGTTGGGTAAGTTCCATTTGACCGGGCTGCCACCGGCACCTCGTGGCGTGCCGCAGATCGAGGTGACGTTCGACATTGATGCGAACGGGATTCTCAATGTGACGGCGAAAGACAACGCCACGGGCAAGGATCAGAAGATCACGATCACGTCGTCTTCCGGCTTGTCGAAGGAAGAAGTGGAGCGGATGGCGAGGGAAGCCGACTCCCACTCTGCCGAGGACAAGGCGAAGCGCGAGGAGATCGAAGCCAAGAACCAGCTCGACAGCATGGTCTACCAGATGGAGAAGATGCTGCGCGAGTCGGGGGACAAGATCTCGGGCGAAGATCGCGGCGCGGTTGAGAATGCCATTGCCGACGCGAAGAAGGCCCTGGAAGCGGGCGACAAGGCGGGCATGGATCGGGCGCGCGAGGTGCTGACCCAGGCTTCGCACAAGCTGGCTGAGCAAATGTACAAGGCGGCAGGTTCGCAGGGCCCAACGGGCGGAGGCCCGGGCGCTGGAGCGGGACCGTCGGGCTCGGCGGGCGATAACGGTCAGGCCAAGAAGGACGAAGGCGTGATCGATGCGGAGTACGTGGACGTTGAGGACAAGAAGTAAGCTGTCAGCTCTCAGCTGTCGGCTATCAATGAGGGCGCCATGCGGCGCCCTCTTGGGTATTTGACGAGATTAAGTTTGGCGGTCAGGAGTTTAGATATCCCGAGACCGCGAAGGAGATTCGAATTGCAATTTGAAGTTAATGATCAGGCTTACTTTTTGAATTATGTGGAAGATGAGGGGCTGTGGTATTTGTTCCGTCCGACGGGGAGTGGTGTGATCCGGATCCCGGTGGAGATGGAAGCGGTGCATTCGGAGCATTTTGCGTTTTCTCCCGAAGAGGGGAAGAAGCGGGTGGTGCACTAGAACCGTCGTCGTGGGCAGGGAAGGCGTTGAAAGGCCATTCGCAACATCGTGAAGATGCCTTCCCGTCCGATGGCACTGCGAGCCTGACACGGGGTCCTTCGACTACGTTCGGCTGGCGCCTCCCTTCGCTCGGGATGACCAGACAAAAATGAGCGGTGAGTTGGGTGCATTAGGGCTAAACGATGGCTAATGGCTAAGAGCTACGGGCCAAGAGCTACGGAGGTGGCAGCTCAGTATCAACTGATTTTCAAATGGCTACTCAAACTAAAGATTATTACGGCGCGCTGGGGGTTAAGAAGAACGCTTCCACGGATGAGATCCGGAAGGCGTTTCGGAAACTGGCGCGCAAGTACCACCCGGACGTAAATCCGGGGGATAAGACCGCCGAAGAGAAGTTCAAGACGCTCTCGGAGGCCAACGAGGTCTTATCCGATCCGAAGAAGCGGAAGATTTACGACCAGCTCGGTTTTTATTCCGACAACATCGATCCGGCGACGGCCGAGGCTTATGCCCGGCAGGGTGGAACGCCGGGCGGCTTCCCAGGGGGATATCCGGGAGCCCAGCCGTCGGGCTCCGGATCGGCGGGTGCGGGCGGCGTACATTTCGATTTTGGCGGGTTCGACTTTTCTGATCTGTTCGAAGGTGGCGGCCGGGGAAAGAAACCTTCTTCAGCGGGCGGTGGCGGTGGGTTTCGGGACATCTTCTCGAGCATGTTCGATCGCGGCGCGGCGGGTGCGCAGGAAGCGCCGGAGCCGGGGTCGGACCTGGAGTACCAGGTTAATGTTCCGTTCTGGACGGCGATCCGGGGCGGCGTAATGAAGTTGAACATCGCGCGCCGGGAGACGTGCGGTACCTGTCACGGATCGGGATTTGTGGAGGCGCCGGGAACTTGCCCGCAGTGCCATGGCAAGGGGACGATCGAGCAGACGGGCGGGAGGATGAAGTTCAACGTGCAATGCCCGCGCTGCCACGGGACCGGGAAGAACATCTCGACGTGCGCGACATGCCATGGTGAAGGGACGGTGGAGCGCGTCGAACCTTTGGAGGTTCGAATCAAGGCGGGAACGCGAGATGGGCAGCGGATTCGGCTTGCCGGCAAAGGGAACGCAGGGTCCCATGGCGGGCCGTCCGGAGATCTTTACGTGATTATTCGAACCGAGGATCACCCGATCTTTCACCGGGAAGGTGATGATATCCGGTTGACGGTGCCGGTGAGCGCGACTGAGGCGGCGCTGGGGGCCAAGATTGAGGTGCCAACCATCGATGGGCGCGCTCTGCTGAAGATTCCGCCGGGGACACAGTCGGGGCAGAAGCTGCGATTGCGGGAGAAGGGGGTGCCTTCGGCGACCAAGGATGGGGCGCGCGGGGATGAGATTGTTGAGGTCAAGGTGACGGTGCCGATGCCTCGGGATGAGCGGACTAAGGAACTGCTGCGGGAACTGGCGCAGTTGAATCCGGAGGATCCGCGGGCGGAGTTGTGGGGGAAAGTGTGAAGAGCAGGTGACAGGTGGCAGGGCACACGTTGGTTTTCCTTCCGTAGCCTTTGCTTTCCCGTTAAGGTTGGGTTTAGAAGACTTCTCTCGGCCGGTGGCGTCGCCGGCGAACACGGGGTCCTTCGACTTCGTTCGGCTCTCGCCTCACTTCGCTCAGGATGACAATGTCGGGAGAGCTCATTGACCACACGCTACAGATCAGACAAAGCCATCAGGCCTGTCCTAGACGAAATGCAACGCACTCCTGAGACCTGAGACCTGTCACCTGAGACCTGTCACCTGCTCTTCTGTTACTCCCGTACCGTGTCTCTCGCGAAAAAAATTACGGAAATTTCTATTGCGCAGCATCTAAATTGCCGTATTCTCTGTGCTGCGAACTAACTTCGCCGAAATGCCCGTGGAATCGCTGTAACCCGGGAGCCGCGTTACAACAAGGGAGACGCGGTGGTGAGAGTGAGTCGCTTGAGGAGGAAGCCATAGAAATTGGCAACAGCTAGCGCGCCAGCCACCACGTCCCCATCCTTGTCTGTTCTTCCCCGGAACAAGAAATTCGGCAAGCTCACCTTATGGCCCCTGGTCGCCGCCACCTTCTTTATGGTGTCGGGCGGCACGTATGGCACGGAAGATATCGTGCACGGAGCGGGGTACGGTCGAGCCATCCTGATTCTTCTCCTGACTCCAATTCTGTGGAGTCTGCCTACTGCGTTCATGATCGGCGAGCTATCCAGCGCGCTGCCCGCAGAGGGCGGCTACTACGCATGGGTGCGTCGCGCGATGGGGAATTTCTGGGGATTCCAGGAAGCGTGGCTGTCGCTGATCGCGTCGGTGTTCGACATGGCGATTTACCCGACGCTGTTCATCCTCTATTTACAGCGGCTGTTTCCGTGGTTTGCCGAGGGCCATCGCGGGCTCATGGTCGGCCTGGCCGTAGTCGCTCTTTGTGCGTTGCTGAACGTGGCTGGAGTGAAAGTTGTTTCGACCACTTCGCTGTGGCTGTTCTTTGCCTTGTCTGCGCCGTTTGTGGCGATTGTGTGCATCGCACCGTTCAAGTTTGGTGCGCTGGCCAGTGCAGTCACGAAGCCGACCAACTCCGGGATCGACATTCTGACGGGCGTGCTCATCTGCATGTGGAACTACATGGGGTGGGACAACGCTTCGACCATTGCGGCCGAGGTGGAGAAGCCGCAGCGGACGTATCCGCGGGCGATGCTGGCTGCGGTGGTGATTGTGGCCGTCAGCTACATCGTGCCGGTGGTGGCGATGTGGATGACTGGGCTGGCACCGGGTGCGTGGGACACCGGCTTCTGGGCCGACGCGGCCGGAATGCTGGGCGGGCCGGTGCTGCGCGTGGGACTGGCGCTGGGTGGGATGATCAGCGGGTTTGGGATGTTCAATGCGCTGGTGATGAGCTACTCGCGTCTGCCGCTCGCGATGGCGCAGGACGGGATGCTGCCGAAGATTTTCGGCAAGCGTACGGCGCGGTCGCAGTCACCCTGGGTCTCGATTGTTGTGCTGGCCATTCTGTGGGCACCCTGCCTGCTGCTCGGATTCGAGCGACTGGTGACGATCGACATCCTCTTATACGGCGGAAGCCTGGGCTTGGAGTTCGCGGCGCTGATCTGGCTTCGGATCCGTGAGCCGGAATTGCCGCGGCCGTTCCGGGTGCCGGGAGGCATGTTTGGGGCAGTGGCGATTGGGATCGCTCCCATGATGATGCTGGGCTTCTCGATCTTCCGGAGCCAGCATGAGACGGTGTTCGGGATGAGTTCGTTCGCCTTCGGGATGATCCTGATCGCGGCGGGCGTGGTTGCGTATGGACTCAACCACCTTCTCAGGCCAGACGGTTGGACGGCGGCGAGGGTGGAGAAACCGCAGATCGTGGTTTAGCCTTAGGGAAGATAGGCGGGGCGGCAAGAGCTGCCCCGCCTTTTTGTTTGTTGTAGAGTTATGGGAAGTTCATGACGAAACGCAAATCCAAAGGCGCCTACATGATCTCGGCGGTGGCCGAGATGTATGGCATTCATCCGCAGACGCTGCGGTTGTATGAGCGGGAGGGGCTGCTCAAGCCGTCGCGCACCGAGGGCAATACCCGGCTTTATACCGATGAAGACTTGCAGCGACTTGAGTTCATTTTGACGCTGGCCCGTGACCTGGCGGTGAACATCAGCGGGATCGCCATCATCCTGCAAATGCGCGAGCGGATGGAAGAGATGCAGCGGCAGATTCAGGACTTTGTGAAGTTCATGCAGCAAGAGGTGATCAACCGGGCAACGGCGGCGGCGGATCCCTCGAAGGGGGCGATTGTGCCCCTGCGAAGGCCGGTGGTGGTGCCTCCGACAGCGTCCTCCCGAAAAAAGTAGGTGGCGTTGTTCCCTGCTACTTCTTGCTCTCGATTTTTTCCTTAATCTGCTTAGCGCAAGCTTCGGCGCTGCTCTTCTTGCCGTGCGCGGAGCTCAGCTTGTTCACGGAGTAGCCGAAGACGACCTCGGACGTTTGCAGGTTCGTGACGAATTCCCGTCCGCGGCGTCCCGAAAAATATCTTCTAACCAAAGAGTGCACGGGGACAAGGGAGGAAGAGAGCGTATGATATGGAGTTTTTACCGCAGGGATTTGCAGCGTGCCGACGGCTGAGTATTGAATGCTCCCTTTCAAACTCGTCTATAGCGACGACTACTATCTTCCAATCGGCACGCATGTCTTTCCTGCCGAAAAGTACCAGCGCGTTCATAAGCGATTGATTGAGTCCGGGGTTGCCGAGGAGAACGACTTCGTTTCGCCAGGTCCGGCGTCGGATCAGGACATCTTGCTAGTACACACGCCGCAGTATGTGCAAAAGCTGAAGACGGGGACGCTTTCGGCCCGCGAGGAACTCGAGATGGAGATTCCCTACTCGCCGGAACTGGTGCGGGCGTTCTGGCTGGCGGCGGGTGGCTCGATGCTGGCGGCGAATTGTGCGCTGAAGGATCGCATCGCGTTCAACATCGGCGGCGGATTTCACCATGCGTTCCCGGATCATGGGGAAGGCTTCTGCATGATTCACGACGTGGCCGTGGCGATCCGCCGGATGCAGCGCGACGACAAGATCCGTACAGCGATGACGGTGGATTGCGATGTCCACCAGGGCAATGGGACGGCGGCGATTTTTGCGGGGGTGCGCGTGCCGAGCGATCCCCTGCCGTCGGCGGGTCCTGCGATGGTTACGGCAGCGCGGCCGGCAAAGTTGCGGAATGCCCATGCCGGGGATGTGTTCACGATCTCGCTGCACCAGGAACACAACTACCCGGCGTGGAAGCCGCCGTCTTCGATCGACGTGGATCTACCGGACGGGATCGGCGACGACGATTACCTGGCGTGGCTCGACAATGCGCTGAGTTCGGGTCTGCGGCAGTTCGAGCCGGATCTTTTGTGCTACATCGCGGGGGCGGACCCTTATCGCGAGGATCAACTGGGCGGACTGAGTCTGACCATTGAGGGCCTGAAGAAGCGGGATGAACTGGTGTTCCGCGTGGCGCGGGCGCGGGATATTCCGGTGATGGTGACCTACGCGGGCGGGTACGCGCGGAAGGTGGATGATACGGTAACGATCCACTGCAATACGGTGGCGGCGGCGAAAGAGGTGTTTGGCGGGTGACCTCCGCTATTCGGTCGGCAAAACCGATTACCACAGAGGACACAACGGACGCGGAGAATCGCCCGCACATGCTCCTGGGATTATGGGCATTGCGTTCCGGAGGTTGCGCCCGGCGGTACGATTGAGCATGCGTCTTTGTCTGATTCGCCACGCTACGCTTAGGGTTGAGTTTCACGGGCACATCTTCCTCGTCGATCCCATGCTGGACGATGCTGGTGCACGTCCGCCCATCCCGGACTCCCCCAACCCGAAAAACAACCCGCTGGTTTCTCTTCCCGTTGCGTCACAAGATGTCCTGAAGGGAGTCGAGGCCGTGCTGGTCACGCACACGCACAGCGATCATTGGGACGAAACGGCCGCGCGAATGCTGGCGAAAGATTTGACGCTGTTCGGACAGGTGGCCGACGAAGCAAAGTTCCGGTCGCAGGGATTCCTGAATGTGCGGCCGGTCGCGGAAGAGATCACGTGGAACGACGTTCGGATCTCGCGAACCGGAGGACAGCACGGGAAGGGAGAGATTGGGCGTGCGATGGCGCCAGTGTCGGGATTTGTGCTGCGGGCGGCGGGGGAGCCGACGCTTTACATTGCGGGGGATACGATCTGGTGCGATGAGGTACGGGAAGCGCTCGAGCGCTACAAGCCGGCTGTCGTCGTGGTGAATACCGGGGCGGCGCAGTTTCTGAGGGGCGATCCGATCACGATGACTGCCGATGATGTGGTCGCGGTGTGCCAAGCCGCGCCTGCGGCGCAGGTCGTGGCCGTGCATATGGAGGCGATCAACCATTGCCTGCTGACCCGGGATGATCTGGCATTTCAACTGGAGGCAGCGAGGGTGCGGGCGGCGTTTCCTGCGGATGGGGAGTGGGTGGGGTTAGAGTGAGTTCTTCCGTTTTGTTCGGCGGAATTGAAATGGGAATTGCTCTTCGGACCGGTGGCGCAGCCGAGGAACGCTGGGTCCTTCGACTGCGTTCGGCTGGCGCCTCACTTCGCTCAGGATGACAGTTCTTTCAAGCTATCGGCTATCAGCCACCGACACCCTTTCGGCTGCTAAAATAGGCGTCTACGCTTATGTTTGAGAATCTTCAGGAAAAACTTCAGCGCGCGTTTAAGACATTGCGCGGGCAGGCCACGCTTACCGAGGAGAATATCCAGGAGGCGCTGCGGCAGATTCGGCTAGCGCTGCTTGAGGCCGACGTTAACTTCAAGGTCGTCAAGCAACTGATTGATCAGATCCAAGCCAAGGCTGTGGGGCAGGAAGTGCTGACGGCGCTTTCACCGGGCGAGCAGGTCATCAAGATTGTGCGAGACGAGATGGTGGAGGTGCTGGGCAAGGACACGGCCAAGCTAAAGTTCGCCTCGCAGCCGCCTACGGTGGTGCTTATGGCGGGGCTGCAGGGCTCCGGCAAAACGACTACCTCGGGCAAGCTGGCCAGCTGGCTGAAGAAGGGCGGGCACCGGCCATTGCTGGTTTCGGTGGACGTGTATCGTCCGGCGGCGCGGCAGCAGTTGAAGGTTGTGGCCGATGCGATCAAGGCCAACATCTACGAAGGTGAGGTTTCTGAGGCGAACACCGCAACCGTAGAGCGGCTGGTGAAGGAGGCTCGGCGCGAAGCCATCAATACAGGAAGTGATGTGCTGATCGTCGATACGGCCGGCCGCCTTCATATCGACGATCAGCTGATGGACGAGATGCAGTCGCTGAAGAAGCTGCTCAATCCCTCGGAGATCCTGTTCGTGGCTGACGCGATGACCGGGCAGGACGCGGTGCGCTCGGCCGACGAGTTCCACAAGAAGCTGACACTGACCGGGGTGGTACTCACCAAGATGGACGGCGATGCACGCGGCGGCGCGGCGCTGTCGATCCGGCAAGTGACTGGACAACCGATCAAGTTCATTGGCGTGGGAGAAAAATACGATGCGCTGGAACCGTTTCATCCCGACCGCATCGTGTCGCGCATTCTGGGCATGGGCGACATCATGTCGCTCATCGAGAAGGCTGAGCAGCAGGTCGACCGGAAGAAAGCGGAAGATATGGCCAGCCGGATGCTGGCGGGCGACGGCTTCTCGCTCGAGGATTTCCGCGATCAACTGCGCCAGGTACGCAAGATGGGATCGATCCAGAGCCTGATGGGAATGCTGCCGTCGATCGGACCGTTCAGCGGACTACAGAAGGCGGCCGACAAGGTGGACGAGAAGCAGATCAACCGGGTTGAAGCCATCATTAACTCGATGACCGTGCACGAACGGCATCATCACGACGTAATCAACGGCAGCCGGCGGAAGCGCATTGCCCGCGGGTCGGGGACGAGCGTGCAGGAAGTGAATAACCTGCTACGGCAGTATGCGCAGATGAAGAAGATGTTTAAGCAGATGGGGAAGCCGAGCTTTGCGCGGCGGCTGGCAGGGATGAAGATGCCAGGGATGTAGGGAAAACCGTCGTTGGTCGTCGGCTGAGACTCCAAGAACGAGGCATTTGTGGAATCTCACCCCTCAGCTTCGCTCAGCGCACGCCATAGCGCACGGAACGCGCCAGGATGGTACAGGCGCTTGTTCTCTTTCTCGACGTCCTGGTCTTTAGCTTTGGCCGAGGACCGACGACTTCCTCTATGAAATGGCGTTCCCTCGAAGAGAAGAGTGTCGGGTCCGAGACTCGCACGTTGCGCGAGATCCTTGCGGAGCGGCGCGAGCGGATGGCGCATTATGTGCCAGCGGCGACGCTCGAGGTACATGCTGGGGCGGTTGCGGCCTTGAAGGCCCAGGGACTGGCTGCGAAGTCGCTGGCGGTTGGGGCGCGAGTTCCGGAGTTTTCCCTTCCTGATCACAATGGCAAGGTCATTTCGTCGGCCGAATTGCTGGCACGAGGGCGGCTTGTCCTGTGCTTCTTTCGCGGGCGGTGGGATCCTTTCTGCTGCGGGCAGATGGAGGCGATGAACCGGATTCTTCTGGAGATTGGACAGGCCGGGGCATCGCTTGTGGCCATCTCTCCGCAGACCGTCAAACAATCTTTCTTTATCGCCGACCAGCACCGGCTGCGTTTCCCTCTCCTGAGTGATGCGGGGAACCGGCTGGCGCGACAGTTTGGGTTGGTGTATCGCGTGCCTGTTGAGCAGGAGGCCATCTACCGGCGGGCGTTTGTGAATCTGCCTCTCACGAATGGGGATGAGAGTTGGGAGTTGCCGATTCCGGCGTCGTACATTCTTGAGCGGGACGGGACTGTGCTGTTTGCCTCGGCGGATGAGGATTATACGGAGCGGGCGGAGCCGGGTGAGATTTTGGAGCGGCTGAAGTAACGTTGACCTCAGGTGCGGTCGGATCATAACAGCCTTCATACGAGTACAAATGTCCGCAGATTACCGCGAGGCATCCGCATCCGGCTTTCGGGGAGAATCACAAGGTAAGGTCGAGCCAACTCCGATGGGCTTGTGGACAAAGAGAATGATTAAGAACATGTGGAGTGATTCAATAACAGTCACCCATGAGTCGGGTTTGCGGCCAAAAGAGAGCAGAAATGCAAGATGATCCGGACAAAGAGCTTTTTTAAGGGCTGAGCCAGATCAAGGATTTCGCTGAGGGGGTACTTCGCACCGACACCTTAGGAGACTGGAATCTAGCGAAGAATTTTGGTGAATTCTTGATACGGCTTGGTCCAGAGGACATTCTGGGCCACGCGCTTGTGGCACGAGCATGTAGACTCTGGGAGATCGCACCCGTGCACTGGAGGAGATCGAACGGTGCCGAGCCATCTTCGCTAGTGGAGGTCTAACGACGATGGAGCTCGAAGTCTTTGGTCCGTTTCTGGAGAAAGAGCTGAGTTCGGCTCGGTAGGAAGACTGGTCCATCCTCCCGAAGCGCGGCTGCAGCGGGAGAATGTTCCCGCTCGGAGGATCCCTCGCTGCGCTTGGGATTTCGGTACGAGGGCTCCCGCTTCGCTCAAGCCTCCTGTCTGCCTCACCCTTGCCAATCCCGCTAACTTCCGCGATAATAATGGTTTGTCTTATCCCTCCCGGAAGGATTAGGAAAGGAAACCAAGTTCCGTGTTAATGATTCGTCTGGCGCGCACGGGTGCGCGCAAACAACCGCAGTACCGCGTAGTGGTTATCGAGAAGGCGCGGGCGCGTAATGGGCGCTCGGTCGAAGTGGTGGGGACGTACAATCCCCGGGGCGCGGCCGCCCATATCAACCTGAAGCGCGATCGCATTGATTATTGGGTGTCGAAGGGCGCGAAGATGTCGGAACGCGTGAGCAAGCTGTTCGCGAAGCCTTTGCCTACTCCGGTGAGCGCTGGACCCGCCGCTTAGGTGAGCTGACCTCGGCGGCTAAAGCCGCCGCAGTATTGCCGACCTTGACGGCTCGGCTGAAGCCGAGCCCTTTCAAAGCAGAAGAGCTTGGGGCTTTCAACAAGCAGGCAGGTCTAGCTTTGGCTCTTCGGCAAAGCATCAGTTTTCTGAGCTTCCCCGAAGCTTTTAGATTTGGGAGTCATGATGAGCGAGCAAGGTGGCGACGCAAAGGTTCTCCTCGAGCACGTGACGAGGGTGCTGGTGGATGCGCCCGACCAGGTTTCGGTGAGCCAGGTGGAAGAAGACGGCGAGACCGTTCTGGAGTTGACCGTCTCCGAAAGCGATCTGGGTAAGGTCATTGGCAAGTCAGGGCGCACGGCACGTGCGCTGCGAACGCTGTTGAGCGCGGCCGGAGTCAAGGCGAACAAGCGATACGCGCTCGAGATCCTCGAATAAAGCCCGGGAAATTAGATGGGCGACGAGTACATCAGCCTGGCTCGCGTCCTGAAAACGCAGGGGCGGCACGGCGAAGTTGCCGTTGAAGTGCATTCTGACGTTCCGGATCGGTTCGTGGAAGGTATGCGGCTGTTTGCGCTCGATTCGAAAGGCGAACGGCGGCAGTTGAAGGTCGAGGATATCTGGCCGCACAAGGGTCAGCTGGTTCTGAAGTTCGAAGGGATCGACTCGATCTCGGACGCGGAAACCCTGTTGCGGTGCGAATTGCAGGTGCCGCAGGCCGAACGCGCGGAACTGGAACCGGGCTGGACTTACATCAGCGATTTGACGGGTTGTTTGGTTTTTGATGGCGATCGCGAGATTGGCACGGTGGAAGGCGTGGAGTTCGGCGCGGGTGAAGCGCCGCTGCTGATCGTGCGCGGCAAGGCGAAACTGCCTTACGAGATTCCATTCGCCGAGGCGTACATGACAGGCATGGACCTGGCTGCAAGGCAGGTCCGGATGCGGTTGCCCGAGGGGATGCTCGAAGTGAACGCTCCGCTAAGCGAGGAAGAGAAGCGAGAGCAGAAAAAAGATTGAGTAATTTGGTAATTGGGAAATTGAAAAGGTGCGTCCTCAAGGTCTGTGAATTGGGTTTCAGATTACACAATTACAAAATTACCCAATTACTCAATGCTGGTTGATCTGGTAACGATTTTTCCGGACTTCTTTCGCGGGCCGCTGGACTACGGAATTCTTCGGCGCGCCCGGGAAGCGGGACTGGTTGAAGTTAACGTCCACGACTTGCGGGAGTTTACCCGCGACAAGCATCGCACGGTGGATGACCGCCCATTTGGCGGCGGCGAAGGCATGGTGCTGAAGCCGGAACCGATCTTTGAATGTATTGAGAAGCTGAATGTAGCGCCGCGCGACGAACGCGTCGGGAAGACGGCTAAGCAGTCGGTGATCTTGCTCTCCGCGCAGGGGCGGCGGCTCGATCAGGGACTGGCTCAGGAATTAGCCGGACTGGAGCGGATCGTGCTGATCTGCGGGCGGTATGAGGGCGTGGATGAGCGTGTGAGCAATCATCTGGCGGATCGGGAGATTTCGATTGGCGACTACGTGCTCAGCGGTGGAGAACTGGGCGCGGCGGTGATCGTGGATGTGGTCACCAGGCTGATTCCGGGTGCGGTTGGTAACGAAAATTCCACGCGTCAGGAATCATTCACAGCGAACTCGTCGGAATGGGCGGCCGGGAGTGTGCCGAGTTCAACTTGCGTTTCGGGTGGGTTGCTCGATTATCCGCATTACACGCGGCCCGCTGAATTTCGTGGGATGGCGGTGCCCGCAGTGCTGGTAAACGGCAATCATGACGAGATCCGGCGCTGGCGGCGGAAGACAGCTTTAGAGAAGACGCTGCGCAATCGACCGGACTTGCTTGATGCGGCGGACTTGAGCGAGGAAGACCAAAAGTTGCTGGCAGAGATGAAAAAGTAGGAAATTCGCTTCGCGTGGCAGAATCGTGATCTCCAAAAGAAGAGCAGGTCCTTCGCTTCGCTCAGGATGACAAGCTTTTTGGGCATTGAGACTACGAGAGATTTGCGGGATAACGAGATATTTACTGATAACGTGATATTCACTGAAGGAAACAGACATGTCGAACCTCATCATTGAAAAACTGCTGGCGAAAACCAAGCGGACCGATTTACCGGAATTTGTTCCCGGCGACACCATTCGCGTGCACGTCAAGATTCGCGAAGGCGACAAGGAGCGCGTACAGGCGTTTGAAGGCGTCGTCATTTCGCAGGCCAAGGGTCCACAGGCCAGCTTCACCGTCCGCAAGATCAGCTTTGGACAGGGCGTGGAACGCATTTTCCCCGTGAACTCCAAGGTGATTGACCGGGTGGAGTTGCTGAGGTCGTCGAAGGTGCGGCGCGCGAAGCTCTATTACCTGCGCGCATTGAAGGGCAAGGCAGCTCGCCTGAAGGACGTGGACCGCGAGCATGCGACGCCTGTGGCTGTCACGACGAAATAGTTGAATTGCATTGCTGCGGCACAGAGGTCTCTGTGCCCGTGATGATCTCTCGCTCGCGAAGATCGTGTTCCTGGAATCTCGAATCGCTAATTGTTTGCACCGGCCGAACTTGCCTTGTGCTTGTCGGCCTTTTCTTTTGAGTTGTTTCCCGTCTCCAGTTTCCGCAGCAAGTGCTGCAGGATCGCTCGGTCGCCCTTGCGTACTTCGCGGAACTCAATTCCGAGGCCAACGTCAAGCGCGGCATGCCTCACCTGTCCTTTGAAGACCAGATCGTAGTTGGCGACGTTCAGGACGAGTTTCAGGTCCGTTCCCGGCAGTAGCAGGCTCTTTGTGGTCACCAGGCAGCCGAGTTCGGAAACGTCTTTCAACATTCCGTCCAGATGCGCGGGGCTAGAACTTTTGTGGAGCAACTCTACGGAGCCGCCAACTCCGAAACGCTGGGAGCGACGGCGGTTTCCTGCCTCACTTGACCTCGACGAAGGACGTCGAGCGTCACGGGCCACCGATTCGTAAACCTGCTCCATATCGCCCAATTCGGCTGTCCAGAGGGTTTTCTCCGCTTCCACACACTGGATTCCGACCAGGCCCTGCAGATGGGTGCTGGCTTCGCCAATCCAGACCACGCGACAGAAGGCCTTGCTGCGGCCGCGCTCGATGGTGACGATCTCGCCCGCTTCTTTCACGCAGCGCAGACCGGTCAAGCGCGCACCGTGCGCGGAGATGTCGTAGGTGCATGCCATCTCAAGCCGCGGCTTGGAGTCGGAGTCGTAGTAGGTCACTCGAACCGGTAAGGCGACAGAAATGCGCTTGTCGCTCCGGTCCACGGCTTCTTTCACTTTTGATTGCGTCACTAAGTAATCCCGAATGCGTTGATATCAGGGGCAGGTGCGCCCTCCGGGGGGATTGCAAGGAGAGTACCAAGTAGTCGAAGCGCCTACAACATACGGCGGTACCCATACTACGGATTACCGTTGCGCCAGGGCGAATGAGGCTAATGTGCTATTGAGAAACCAGCTAGGTCTGGGAGCAGTTCGACTTGACGTCGAAATACTTATTTGAGACCCGAAGCAGTGCGGGGGCGCGGGCTCCTTCGACTGCGTTTGGCTGGCGCCTCACTTCGCTCGGGATGTCAGGGTTGCGGAGGAGGGAAGATTTTATGAGCTTTTGCTTGCGCTTCCACAGCAGTGTCGGCGAACATTCTTCCAATGCCTTCTTTGGCGACCAAAACCAAGTCCGCGAATCTTTCTGCGTCGGCCGCGAAACTGCGCCTATTGAAGCGGCTCCGCTGCACACTACGATATGAGAAGAAGGCCTGGGATGCCGGAGCCCGGCTGGTCGCCGGCGTGGACGAAGTAGGCCGGGGATCGCTTTTTGGGGCGGTGGTGGCAGGCGCGGTGATCCTTGATCCCGGGTATCGGATTCGCGGGCTGCGCGACTCGAAGCTTCTGCCTGCGGAGCGGCGAGAGGTTCTGGCTGACCGGATCCGCGAGCATGCGATTGCATGGGCGGTGGCTGCGGTGGACGCGGCGCGCATCGATCAGATCAACATCTATCAGGCGTCGCGGGTGGCGATGCGCATGGCGGTGTCGCAACTCACCCCGGCAGCGGATTATCTACTGATTGACGCTCTCAAGCTGGACTGCGAACAGGAACAGCGCGCCTTGATTCATGGCGATGCCCTCTCGGCATCGATCGCGGCGGCATCGATTCTGGCAAAGGTGGAACGGGATCAAATGATTCGCGCATGGGATCCCGTATTCCCCGTGTACGGGCTGGCTTCGAACAAGGGCTACAGTACCCCACATCACCTGGCCGCGCTGCGCGAACATGGGCCCTCACCGCTGCACCGGCAGTCGTTCGCACCCGTGTGGAACGCACCGGTACCGCAGGAGGTATTGAGCTTCATGCTGGAAGAGGCGGAGGCGGTTGAGGAAGTGGGGGCGTAGGAGCTTCGAGTTCCGAGCCAAACCTAACACAGTCTGCGTTGTTCATTGTTGATCACGTCAGAATTCTCAATAAATCTGTGGAGCAAACTCTGATTTCATCCCTGGTGGCTCGATACGTTTCAAACTCGCAGCTCGAAGCGGTCGGCTCACCGCTGGTAGCTTAGAATCTCTGCATGCCTCGCATACTCTGCGTCACCGCACATCCAGACGACGAAGCTGCGGCATTTGGCGGGACTCTGCGGCTTTACCACGATCGAGGTGCGGAGATTTATCTGATTTGTCTTACGCCGGGTCAGGCCGCGACTCATCGGGGGACGGCAAAGAGTGATCAAGAGCTTGCCACCATTCGGCGCAAGGAACTGGCGGCGTCTTGCGAAATCCTGGGGATCGATCGCTGGGAGGTGCTGAATTACGCGGATGGCCAACTCCATCGCGTAGATCTGCAGAAGGTGGTCGGAGATCTGGTGCGGCATATTCGCGAGTTCCGCCCGAACATCGTGTTGACGTTTGGTCCGGAGGGAGCCGTGACGGGACACACCGATCACACGATGGCTTCAGTATTCGCGACGCTGGCCTACGAGTGGGCAGCGCGGAATAATCGCTACGCGGATCAGCTCATTGATGGAGTGGGGCCGCATCGTGCGCAAAAGCTTTACCACGCGACCGCGAACTTCGTGTTGCCGGATCGCCCGCCAACCTCACCTCCACCGATCACTACCGTGATTGAGATCGGAGAGTTAGTGAAGACGAAGATTGAGGCTTTTGCGGCGCATACCACGCAGGCACCGGTATTCCCTCTGGTGAGAGACACGATTCTGTCGCGCGGGCCGCAAGAAGTGTTTCACCTGGCCGCGATGTCGCAACCTGGCAAGCTTAGTCTGGAGACTGATTTGTTTGCAGGAATAGAGGTTGAGGACTAGCCGCAGGAACTGCGCCGGCCTCCGCATACTCTCCATCGACTATCTTTTATTTTGCTTTCAGGATGTCCGCCAGCAAATCAGGCTTGCTTTCGTCGCGAACCAGGCGCGGATACTTTTCGCCGTCGTGGTAGTTCAGCTTAAAAGTCCTGTAGTAGTCGGTGTTCTCGACCAGCACCTCAATCGGGTCGGTTCCGGCTTTGGCGCCCTTGATCGCGTCGTGCAGGACGTCAGCTGAGAAGCGGCGGCCGTTTACGGCGACGATCTTCATGCCGGGGCCGATCCCGGCTTTGGCAGCCAGCATGCCGTCGATGGCGTCGATAACGGAGCCATCTTCACTCAGGCGCAGTCCGATGGTGTAGACCTCGCGCACCTGGCCGTCTTCCCGTTCGTCGCTGCGATAGTAGTCGGTGGGTGTTTCGTCGTAGGTGAGCTTCCATCCCGTCTGCTCGATTCCACCGAGAGGTGCGCCCGGGCCGTGATTGGTCAGACGCTCTGTCCAGAAACCTGACCAGTCATAGGGCACCACCTGGTTCAGAGTCTTGACGACATCTTCAAACGTGTAGGACTTCACTACCGGTGCGCCGCCGGGAGCGCCGTGGAAGAGTTTGCAGAAATCATCGAGCGACTTCTTGCCCTGGGACTGCTGGCGGATGATGGCGTCGGCCCACATCCAGTTCAGCGTGTCTTCATCGTAGAAGTCGGTTGAGCGGCGCCAGGAATACCAGGTTTTGGGCGTGAAGTAGAGTTGGGGCGCGGCGTCGGCTGTATCCTGCAAGTTGCGCCACGTGCGGCCAGGAAGATGGTCGAGGTCGGCGGCAACACCGGCGAGGTATTCGCGGTACTGATCTGGCGTCCAGAGGCCGCTGCGGGCGGTCAAAATGCTGCCCAGGTATTCGGTGAGGCCTTCGTAAACCCAGAGCAGATCGCCTTGCATCGGGACCTGGTAGTCGGGCGTGGCGAGACCGGCGGGGCGGCGGTACTTGCCATTCCAGCTGTGCACGTATTCGTGAGGAAGCAGACTCGCCTCGAGTTTGCGATCCGTCTCATCCACGAGGCCGCGTTCGCCGACGCGGCTATCGTCGGATTCGTGATGCTCGAGCCCGAAATGGGCCACGTGATCGCTGAGCGTGTAAAGGAAATGGTAGTGCTGGTAATGCTGGGCGCCGAAAAGCGCTCCCGCCTGCGCGACGAGATTCTTGTAATGATCCCAAACTTCCTGCGGAGGCTCGAGGGCGGCGGCACTGTCGGCGGCTACATCGAGTTCGGCAGACGGCTGACCGGTTGTGAGCGGCACAGCCTTCAGGTATTGGCCTGTGAGCACAGGAGAGTCGACCAGCATGGTCAGCGATACGGGGCTGAAATGAAGGTCGCTGCCATTCGCGTTGCTGACGGGAAGAGATGTGGCGTATTTCCATCCTTCGGGAATTCGGAGGCTGGCGGAGTAGGTGATGTCGTCGCTCTTCCATCCCTTGGGATAGAGCAGTACCTGGTTCCAGCTTAAGATGAGAAGCTTGTCGGTGGCCGAGGAGCCGGCGGAAAATCCCCCGACCAGATTCGCCGGTTCGAGGTAGTCGAGGTCAGCGAGCACCTCGTTCTGTCCGGGCGGAACTTCGACGTTGATAGTCCAACCGTCCAGAAGATCGCGGCGCCATTTTAAGGGCTTTCCGCTGGCCGAGAATTTCAGTCCGGTGAGGTCGATGACGGGGCCGTCGGGCGCGTGTTCGCCGGGAATCCACTTGGGGTAGTACAGCGTGAGGCTGCCCGGTGTCGCCGGAATGCGCAATTTTGCATGGATGATCTTGCGCGGGGCTTCCGTGGCATCGACCGCAATGGAGACGGTTGGACCGGCGGCGAAGGATCGCAGTGCAGACAAAATCAACACGGCAGTTGCAGACGCAACACGACCTCGGAAAGAGGACATGCAGAAAGGCTCCTTGTGACCCCAAGCGGTGCTCGGCGGAATCGCCGGCAAACGGATGAATATATCAGGTGGCGGGTCTTAGGTCTTAACGGAATGGGATGTGCGCCGTCGTGATTTGGGGCAACATTCTGGGAGTGTGTGAAAGTCGGTAGAATCGAAGGGTGATGCAAGCACTTTGTGTTTTTTGTGGGGCCAATTTTGGGCGGCGTCCCGCTTACCGGGAAGCTGCGCGACATTTAGGGGAACTGCTGGCGCAACGCGGGATTACGCTGGTATATGGCGGGGGGAATGTCGGGCTAATGGGGGCGTTGGCGGATGCTTCGCTGGCTGGTGGCGGTCGCGTGATTGGCGTGATTCCGCGCGCGCTGGCCGAGAAGGAAATCGCGCACACCGGGCTGACCGAAATGCACGTGGTGGGTTCGATGCACGAGCGCAAAGCGCTGATGGCCGATCTGGCGGATGCCTTCCTGACCTTGCCCGGCGGCTTTGGGACCTGGGACGAGTTCTGCGAGGCGCTTACCTGGTCGCAACTCGGACTTCAGAAGAAGGCTTGCGCTTTCCTTAATGTGGAAGGGTACTACGATGCTCTGATCGCCCTGACTGAGCGGGCTGCGGAGGATGGCTTTATTCGGAGCGAGCATCGGGAGCTCTTGGTGGTCGGCGATGATGTCGAAGAACTGCTTGATCGCTTGCGGGATTATGAAGTGCCGTACGTGCCGAAGTGGGTGGGGAAAGCAGAGCGGTAGCGGGCGCGCTCTTTGTTGGGTGAAAATTCCTTTAGGGCCACTGCAAACGCGAGGCCCTTGACTGCATTCGGCTGTCGCTTCACTGAGCACGGGATGACAATCTCTAAAGGAGACAATTTTGAAGCGGCACTGACAGTGTTCGTTGCGTCCTTTATTATCCATCCGTGCCCAATTCACATCGCGGGAAGTTCATTACGTTTGAGGGGCTGGACGGGACCGGCAAGAGCACCCAGATTGAGAAACTGGCGAAGGCTTTGCGCGCTCGCGGCGTCTCGGTGGTGGTGACCCGGGAACCGGGGGGGACCGAGACCGGAGAGAAGATTCGTGACGTGATTTTGCATTCGGGAACGACCGGACTTTCCCCGATGGCGGAGATGGCTTTAATGTTTGCTTCGCGCGCGCAGCATATTTGCGAGGTAATAGAGCCGGCCGTGGCCGCGGGGAGGATTGTGCTCTGCGACCGCTTCACGGATTCGACGGAGGCGTACCAGGGGGCAGGGCGCAAGCTGGGAAGCAAGGCAGTGCTCGAACTGCATCGCATCCTGTGCGCCGACCTGCAGCCGGATCTGACCATCTTGTTGGACTCCGACTTAGCACGCAGCGTGGAACGCGCGCGGCGACGCAACCAGCGGTCGTCGATGAACGGGCGCAATCAGAAAGATGAGAACCGCTTCGAACAGGAGAATCGTGCATTCTTCGGGCGCGTGCGACATGGATATCTGGCGATCGCCAAACGCGAGGCTGACCGGGTGGCGGTGATCGATGCGCGCGGAACACCTTCGCAGACCCACGCGAAGATTCTGGAGACAGTACTGCGACGACTACGAATCCCGGCCAAGGCCCACTGACAATCTCATCACGGAGATACAACTGATGCTTATGCGAACGTCTTTTTCTCCTTCAGTGCTTTGCTTCGTTGTGGCGCTCTCGTTGTGGCTGCCCCAAGCCAACGCGCAGGCGCCTGACCGACCCGCGCATACACAGGTCAAGACACTCAAGGTCACGATTCTTTCGACCATGCTGGCCGATCGAGGCATCGGCGAATGGGGGTTTGCAGCTCTGGTGGAGAGCGATGGCCACCGCATTCTGGTGGACACGGGAGCGCGGCCGGAGACGGTGCTCACGAATGCGCGCGAATTAAACGTCGATCTCAGCGATGTGAAAGAAGTGATCCTGACGCACAACCACGATGATCACGTGGGCGGCTTGCTCACCTTGCGCCGCGAATTGATGAAGAAAAATCCAAGCGCGCTCTCGGTGGCGCATGTCGGGAAAGGCATCTTTTATAGCCGCCCAGGAAACGATGGAAAAGAGGGCAATCCGATGGTTGCCATACGTCAGGAGTATGAGAGCACCGGCGGCAAATTCATCGAGCACGATCAAGCGGTAGAAGTTTTCCCCGGCGCATGGCTCACCGGACCGGTGCCGCGCACCTACCCGGAGCGTAACTGGTCGGTCAAAGGGAAAGTGAAAACGTCGGAGGGTTTGGTCGAAGACACGCTCCCGGAGGATCAGTCGCTGATTCTCAATACTCCGAAGGGGCTGGTGATGGTTACCGGGTGCGGCCATGCGGGAGTGATAAACATCCTGACCGTCGCCGAGAAGGAATTTTCTGACACTCCCGTCTATGCGGTGGTGGGCGGAGTGCATCTTTTTCCGGCAACCGACCAGCAGATCGATTGGACCGCCGAGAAGTTGAAAGGTTTCGGACTGTCCTACCTGGTGGGTGCCCACTGCACGGGGATTGAGAGTGTCTACCAGATCCGGCAGCGGCTGGGGCTT
Source organism: uncultured Acidobacteriota bacterium (assembly GCA_963765755.1). GTDB lineage: Bacteria > Acidobacteriota > Terriglobia > Terriglobales > Acidobacteriaceae > Gp1-AA133. The sequence goes on from CAVXXV010000014.1 coordinate 35,858, forward strand.
TCGCGGCAATCCGCGGTGGTGGGTGCAGTAGGCGCGACGTTTGTGCTGGGCGAGGGCATTCACCCGGGACTGATCGCGCAGTAGAAGGTACAGATTCACCGATCAACCTCGCACCCCAACAGAAAGCGTGTTCATTCTCACGATTCGGTGACGACGCTCGGCCGAGTTTCGGACAGTTTTGCAGAATTCGCTTTTTGTGCGAGTCGCAGGTGTTTGCTCGCCGTCACGAAGCAAGACAACGTTCCTCCCAGCGTAAACCAGCTTTGGGTAAACACGAAAAGCAAGAAAAACAGTGCTGTGAATCCGTAGAGCTCAACGGCCGAAATCCGCAAGCTTAACGGGCGAGCATACTGAATTCGACCCTGCACCTGGTCGGAACCTACGATGGCACGGAAGAGAAACAAGTTGCGCAAGTGACGAATGTGAACCGCTAACTCAACCGAAACCATGGCGCCGAAAACTATTTCGTAAAGTGCGGCTGTCGATTGTAGGGAGAACCACCAGGTCGCACCCAGCCAAGCTTCAGTCCAGAGGAAGGCGGCAATAAAGCGAGGGCTTACAGTTCGAAGTGAATCAATATCAGGTTGGAAGTAGGGCGTGATCTCGTAGCTGCCCTCCAACACCAATTTGTTGCGCGCTCCCCGGTGGTATAGGCGCGCGCAAATCAGAGTGAGGTAGTAGTCAGAGATGTAGAGCAATCCCCAGAACATCAACCCTGGCCACAAGTGCTCCACAAAGTAGCTATCAAAACCGGCCATCTTTTCTTCCTCGATCGTAAGGTCAGCAAAACACGAGGCAATCTGGGGCGCAAGATTACCGGCGTGACGCCACTCCGTAATAGTGGACAGCGTCCGTCGTTTGACGAGTTTGACCACCCCGGGACGGATCCCTATTCGCGTGTTAGATTCTGATCAATGCCTTTTTCCGATTTTCATGGCAATCCGGAGATCATTCATCGGCTGCGCGACATGCTGGCGCGCGGGCATTTCCCGCACGCCATGATCCTGGCCGGGCCGACTGGTTCCGGAAAATACACTTTGGCGCTCATGCTGGCCAAGGCCATGAACTGCCTTGACCCTCAGGTTGACGATGGTCTTCCAGACTTCTGCGGGAAGTGTACGAATTGCAGGCGAATTGATCAGGCTGCTGATCTTGATGCGCGTTTTGCGGAAGCCGTCGAGGCTCGGGAGAATCTTCGCGAGACCGACAAGAAGGAAACGCGCATTCTGGTGCAAACCCATCCGGATGTGCTGGTGATTCCGCCCGACCCGCCGCAGATGATGATCAAGGTCGACCAGGTGCGAAAGGTCATTGAATCGATCTACTACCGTCCGGCGGAAGCCAAGGAACGCGTCTACATCTTTACTGATTCGACCTTCATGAAAGAGGCGGCGAACTCTCTGCTCAAGATTCTGGAAGAGCCCCCGGAGTTCGCGACGATATTCTTGCTGACCGACAACGTGGGCGAGTTGCTGCCGACGATCCGGTCGCGAGCGATGACGTTTACGCTTGGCGCACTCAGCGCGGAGGACATCGAACGCGACCTCGCGGCGCAGCATCCGGAGTGGACCGCGAAGCAACGTAGCCTGGTCGCGCGCCTTTCGGAAGGGGCGGTTGGCCGGGCTCGTGGGTTTGATCTCGCCAAGTACAGCGGCGCGAGGGCGCACGCACTGACGGTCCTGAATACCGCTTTGCGATCGGGAGACCACAGCGAACTGTTCAAGGTCACCGAGACTTATCGTCCAGGCGCCGATGGACGCGAGAAAACCGAGCAGCTTTTGCGGACTCTTTACTCTTTGCTGCAGGATCTGATGTTTCTGAATTCAGGCGCGCCGGAACTGGTGCACAACACCGACATCCAAGGGGAACTTCAGAAGCTTGCAGAGACGACCGATTTCGCCTGGATCGTGCTGGCGACCGAACGGCTCGCAGAAGTGGAACGCGGTATGAGGCGGAATCTGCTACGGTCGTTGTCATTGGATGGGTTCGCAACGGCGGTGGAAAGATAGCGGCGGGCTTCGAGCTACGAGTAATCCGCACAGGGCAAAGTTTCGCGGATGTCCCTCCAAGCTGAGCGGCGGACATTGCGGCCGTTATTCCCACACCCGCCCGAAGTCTTTGCCGCTCCATCACTTAAGGATTGTCTTGTTTCCGGTTCCTGTGCTACGTTAAATGAAAGTCCACGCCTTATTTCCACATACACAGTAGGAGTGTGGTGGCCGGCGCCCTGGATGCGTGTAAGCAGGTGGTGCCATGAAGGATGTAATCGATTCCATGCCAACGGAACGTCCGCTCGAGCAGGAAGGGTTTGCGAACCGGAAGTTGATCCGGCCCTCCCTGAACCGCAACGACCACAATTCAAATCACACCCAGGCCCCCATGGAAAGACGCGAACGCCCAGCCGGCGGCGGCAAAAAAGCCGCACCTCCCGAGACTACAAACGCCGAAAACTTCTACTACCAGAAGCAGATGCAGGGCAAGACGCCGATGGTGATCGTATTGCGCGACGGCGAGGAGATCCACGGGGTCATCGAGTGGTACGACAAGTATTGCCTGAAGGTGAACCGCTCGTCCCAGTCAAACCTGGTGATCTATAAGCCGGCCATCAAGTACATGTACAAAGAAGGCGAGAATTCCCGGTAAGGCGACCGGTGGTCTTGCTACTTTCGATACGTGCAGGTACTTCCGACACTGTTTCCCTGCTAGGTCCTGCGATCTCAGAGTGCTATACTCCGCTGCAACAACCCTCTAATTGAGCCATTTTCGTCGCGTCTGGCCGAGATGCCAGGTCGGAGTGTCGACCTTCGCTTGAGGGAGCGGGATATGAGCACAATCACCTTCACAGAGCCACAAAGTTTCGCTGCGCGTCAGCCGTTGACACGACGGATTGCACCGCGCCGCAAGGTGGCTGTTCCGTTGAATGTCACGATTTTGCGATCGGGCGTGCCGGACGCGGTGCCCGGACGCTCACTGGACGTTGGCGAAGGCGGAATTGGCGCGGTGCTTGCCGCAGAGGTGTTTCCCGGAGAATTGGTTGGCGTCGAATTCCGCTTGCCGGATTCCACCCCAGTGCTCGCCAAGGCGAGGGTTTGTTACCAGGAAAGGCTTCGTTGCGGACTGCAGTTTTTGTCGATTCCGCCGGACCAAAGAGAAATGTTGGAAGCGTGGTCGCTCAACATTCCAAAGCGCAATGCACAAACCATAGCTGCTCCTAAGACGCCTGTGGCCGCCAGGCATGTTCATCGCGCAGAAGCGCCATTGCCGAAGTTCCTGGCCGATTCTTCTCCCCGCTCGGAGAAAACGCCCGCCTATTTGAAGCGCAAGATTTTCATGCTGCTGGCCGCGTCGGTGATCGTGGCCGGAGGCGTGGGGTGGTGGCAGTGGCAGCAGGGTTGGGAAGAACTGGAATCGCGATTGCCTGGACGATCGGCAGAAGTGGCGCAGGCTCCAGTATCGGTTGGCTTCGAGGTAATGCAACGTCTGCTGGTGCACAAGGTCGATCCGATGGCGCCTGCGGGTGGCCGGATTCGCGGAGTGGCGGTTGTCTCAGCAGTAATCGGGCGGGACGGATCAGTCATTAATGTTCGGCCGGTCAGTGGTCCGGAAGTATTGACTCGCGCGGCCATGGACTCAGTGCAGTGGTGGAAATTTGAGCCTTACCGGCAGAATGGCGTTCCCGTGGAAGTAGAGACTTCCCTGGCCATCGAGTTCCGCTAGAATTTTCCCTGAGAAAAAGCTGCCTGCAATTGCTTCGTCACTTCTGTGCGATGCGGTTCTTGCGAATTCCATCCAATACAACAAAGCTGCTGATGCCAAAGCACCCCACGGCGATCAATGCTGCCACCTGGTAGAGGTCAGAGCCTAGGCGTAGCCGGTCGGCAAACAGAGCACATAGCGCGCACACAATTCCGATGAGATTGAGCCACTGCGGAACTCGTATCTGCGCGGGAGATTCTTGGCGCAGACGCCGCTGAAACAGGACAGCGGCGAGCCCGATGGCAGCCAGCACCACGGCTGCGATCGGACTGTGAAAGGCGGCGCCGCGAGTGTAAATCACAACCAAACCGATGGCCAGTATCAGCAGGCCGGCAGCGATCACCGTCCAACGGCGAGACGTGTTCGTCGAGGTTTCAGGCAAGTGGGTTCTATAGGAAGACGAATCCATTGTAGACAGAGTGCCGCCGAGTTGCGAGTGCGAAGATACCGGAGGGATCAGCCTGTGCGCGGCAACCATTCTGCAGCGCGATGATCACCGTGGTGGACAGCGTATAGCACCAGCTCTACTCGGGTGGAGATGCCCAGCTTATCGAAGATCCGAAACAGGTATTTCTTCACCGTATGCTCACTGAGGGCCAGTTCATGGGCGATCTCCCGATTGGAAAGACCTTCCGCTACCAGGGCCACAACCTGTTCCTCACGCGGAGTGACGAGCGCTTCCCCGTCGGCATTAACTACTCTCAACGAGGGCACCTGGGAAACTAGGTCGATCAGATAGTCGATCTGCTGCGCGGTAGCCCAGATCTGGCCGCGATGAACCACCTGTATGCACTTGCAGAGCGCCCGGAATGGAGATACCGAAAAGCAGAAAAGGCCCCGCGCGCAATCCACGAGGAAAAATAACCGCGGTGCACGTGAATTGACGAATTTCGTCCTGATGTGGCACACGTACGCAACATTTACCACCACCTTTCCCCTTCTATCTTGTGGGAGCTTAAGCGCCACGGGGTGCCCGTGCTTTATCACTTGAACGATTTCAAGTTGCTATGCCCGAGTTACAACCTCACCAGCAAAGGAAGAGCGTGCGAGCGCTGCCGGAATGGCCAGTACTGGAGGATGGTTTCAGAGGGCTGCTATCACGGAGGCCGAGCCAGCAGCGCCGTGCTTGCCGCGGAAGCATACCTGCATCGCTGGCTGAGGACTTACGCTGAGTGCGTGGACCGTTTCCTGGCGCCGAGCGAATTTGTGCGCAGCAAGTTGATTGAAAATGGTTGGAACGGCGATCGGATCGAGGTGTTGTCGCACTTTCAAAGAGTGCCCGAGGAGGCGCCGCCGTCACCGGCCCAAAACGCACCAATCCTCTACTTCGGACGTTTATCCGCCGAGAAGGGCGTGGAGGATGTTCTGCACGCGAAAACCCAGGTGCCAGGGGTCCGCCTTGTAATCGCGGGCGAAGGTCCCGAACGCGTGAATCTCGAGACACTGGCGCGGGACCTGGAACTCAAGGATGTGGAATTCGTGGGTCACTTGCAACGCGAGGAACTTGAACTACACATCCGCGAGGCGCGATTCACCGTTTTACCATCACATGCTTACGAGACGCTCGGCAAAACGATACTGGAATCCTACGCGCAGGGACGAGCGGTCGTCGCGTCTGATCTGGGGTCACGGCGGGAGTTCGTCAGGCACGGTGAGACCGGTCTGCTCTACACAGTGGGAAATGTCGAGCAACTGGCGGAGGCTTTGCGATTTCTGTGTGCGCATCCAGAGAAGGCCGAGGTGATGGGATCAGCCGGTCGGGAGTTCGTGAGATCCAATCACTCGCCCTCCGCTCACTATCAGGCAATGCTTCGAGTGTACGAATGGCTGACCGCTTCGAGGCAGCATTCAGCATCAAACATAAGGGGTAGGCGAGCCCTGTCAACTCCCTCGGGAAACGAGCGATTGCGAGTTGCCTTCATCGGGGGCCGCGGCGTGATCGGGAAATACAGCGGGATCGAGGGATACTATGAAGAAGTTGGGCGGCGACTGGCAGCCGCTGGCCATGAAGTCACGGTATATTGCCGCAACCGCTTCACTCCTCCCCAGCAGAATCATAACGGCATGCGATTGGTGCGGCTGCCGGCCCCGCAATCCAAGCACTTCGAGACTTTCTTCCACACACTGTTGAGTTCGATTCACGCCTTATCGCAGCCGTATGACATCGTGCACTATCACACGCTGGGCCCAGCACTGTTCTCGTTTCTTCCGCACCTGGCCGGCCAGAAGACGGCTGTCACGGTGCAAGGTCTCGATTGGCAGCGCAAGAAGTGGGGACGCTTTGCATCCGCTGTACTACGCTTCGGAGATTACGCCGCCATCCGTTTTCCCGATGAGACGATGGTCGTATCGAGAACCCTCCGGGCCTATTACCGCAAGCGTTATGCGGCACACACGCGATATGTGGCCAACGGTACTGTCTTGCGAGACAAGAGGCAGGATCGCGGAATTCGCGAGTATCTGCTTGAGTCGGGGAAATATATTTTGTTTTTGGGAAGATTCTCCCCGGAAAAGAACTGCCATCTGCTGGTCGAAGCTTTTGAGCAACTCGAAACCACTGTAAAACTGGTCCTTGCGGGCGGAGGAACCGCCTCGGACCCCTACGCCCGCGAACTTCGCCAGCACGCGACCGATCGCATACTCCTGCTTGACTACGTTTCTGGCGATGCCTTCGATGAACTCCTGACCAATGCCATGCTGTTTGTGCTGCCTTCCGACCTCGAGGGGCTGTCTTTGGCCCTTTTGGAGGCGATGGGAGCCGGACTGTGCGTCCTGGTGAGCGACATTCCGGAGAATCGCGAACTGATGGAAGGTGCCGGCTATACCTTTCGGTGCGGTGACGTAGCAGACTTAAAACGAATGCTCGAACTTCTGATTCGTTCAGATTCTTTGCGCGCGGCCACCGGGCGCGTGGCGAGAAAACGCATAGAAGAACACTAGCTGTGGCCCAGCATTACGAAGGAAATCGAAGACGCTTACCAGGAGATGCTGGGCATGCATTCGGACGCGGGTTCGCCGGCAGAACATGTCCGTAAGGTGGCTGTTTAACCTCCACAGCTTCCGATCGCGACGTCCGGCGGCTGTTTTCAATTACAATCACGATTAGTGGATTGAATCGGCCCGGAGATCGTACGATCCCGGGCTTTAGGGTCTTTGCGCAGAAAGGCTGGCTTCATCATCATGGAAAACACAATCCTGGTGACGGGAGGAGCAGGATTTATAGGATCCAACTTCATCCTGCACTGGATCGAGCGCGAAGACAGCCGTGTGGTAAATCTGGACAAGCTTACCTACGCCGGCAATCCACGAAATCTCGAGCGAATCTTTTCCAATCCCCGTTATTCGTTTGTGCAAGGCGACATCGGCGACCGCAAGCTGGTCGAGGAATGCCTTCACACCCACAGGCCAAAGGCCATCGTACATCTTGCGGCTGAGAGCCACGTGGACCGGTCGATCCTGGGTCCGGATGACTTTATTCGCACCAATGTTACCGGCACGTTCAGCTTGCTCGAGGAGTCACGCGCGTACTGGTCCAACCTGCAAGCGAGCGATCAAAACGCGTTTCGATTCCTGCAGGTTTCAACCGACGAAGTGTACGGATCGCTGGCCGCGGAGGATCCGGCTTTCACGGAGGCCACGGCCTACGCTCCGAACAGTCCCTACTCCGCTTCGAAGGCGGCTGCAGACCATTTGGTGCGCGCTTACCACCACACTTACCGTTTGCCTACTCTGACCACCAATTGCTCCAACAACTACGGGCCATTGCAATTTCCGGAGAAGCTGATTCCGCTCATGATCTTGAACGCTCGAGCGGGGAAACCTCTACCCATTTACGGAGATGGGAAAAATGTGCGTGACTGGCTGTACGTGGGCGACCATTGCGACGCGCTGCGTACGGTTCTCGCCCGGGGTCAAGCCGGATCAACCTACAACATTGGCGGATGGAACGAGAAAGCGAACATCGAAATTGTCGAGACCATCTGTTCGCTTCTCGACGAATTCTGCCCGAAGGATCCGGTGGTACCGCATAGAAACCTGATCAGTTTTGTCACCGATCGTCCCGGACACGATCGCCGCTACGCAATCGATGCGGGCAGGATTGCCCACGAGTTGCAATGGCATCCCCGCGAAACCTTTGAGAGTGGGATTCGCAAAACCATTTTCTGGTATCTCGAGAACGACGAGTGGACGAAAGAAGTGACTAGCGGCGCATATCGGCAGTGGATGGAGAAACAGTACTCCACTCGCGGAGAAACTTCGCCGCGGGCATAGGGAGAAGAGGAACCGGCGTGCATGATGGCAAGAACTGCTGAGAGCAGTCCACAATACAAGGGAATTATTCTGGCCGGCGGTTCCGGCACACGGCTGTATCCCGTCACTCAGGGAACCTGCAAGAGCCTGCTGCCGATTTACAACAAACCGATGGTCTACTATCCCCTGTGCACGCTGATGCTGGCGGGGATCCGCGACATCCTTATCATCTCGACCCCCGACGATACTCCTAGATTTGAGCAACTGTTGGGCAATGGACATCAATACGGCATTCACATCGAGTACGCCGTACAGGCGAAGCCAGAAGGCATTGCACAGGCTTTTCTGGTCGGCGAGCGGTTTATTGGATCAAACCCCTGTGCGCTGGTGCTCGGCGACAACATCTTTTATGGGCATGATCTGGCGAAGGACCTTCGTGCGGCAACGCAGAAGGCTGAGGGTGCAAGGGTGTTCGCCTACCCGGTGTTCGATCCCGAGCGTTACGGAGTGGTGGAGTTTGATCATACGGGTCGAGCCCTGAGCGTGGAGGAGAAACCGAAGAACCCGAAGTCGCGCTACGCGATCACGGGACTGTATTTCTATGATAATGAGGTCGTGCGGGTCGCAAAATCTCTGAAGCCTTCGGCGCGCGGGGAACTTGAGATCACCGACGTCAATAAAACGTACCTGGAGCGAGGCCAACTCGAAGTGATTGTGATGGGGCGAGGAATGGCCTGGCTGGATACGGGCACGCACGAATCCCTAATGGATGCGGCTCTCTATATTCAAGCGATCGAAAAACGCCAGGGCTTGATGGTCGCCTGTCCGGAGGAAATCGCGTACCGCTCAGGGTACATCACGGCGGATCAACTGGAGACCGCCGGCCGCTCCATGAAGAACGGGTACGGCGAATACCTCCTCTTGCTCCTGCGCGACAAAGTGTTTTAGGCATTCGGAACCCACGCATGAAAAAGCTCAGCACGCCACTTGAGGGGGTTTTTGTTCTGGAGCCGGCGGTATTCGGCGATGCGCGCGGCTTTTTTCTGGAGAGCTACAACGAGCGTGCGCTGGCGGAAGCCGGGATTCGTGAACACTTCGTACAAGACAACCAATCGTACTCCACACTCAATGTGGTGCGCGGTTTGCACTACCAGATACGGCAGACCCAGGGCAAGCTCGTGCGCGCCATCGTGGGTGAGATTCTTGATGTGATCGTCGATTTGCGCAAAAGCTCGCGGACTTTTGGAAGATGGAGTTCCGTGCCGCTTTCAGACCAGAATAAACACATGCTGTGGATTCCTCCGGGACTCGCCCACGGATTTCGCGTGGTTTCAGAAAGCGCACATGTGTTGTACAAGGCGACCGACTACTACTGCCCTGAGGCGGAACGAACGTTGGCCTGGAACGATCCCGACCTGAAGATTGACTGGCAACTCGCGGGCGCTCCAATTGTTTCTCGCAAGGATCAACGGGGAACCTTGTTTCGCGATGCCGAGAAGTTCGAGTAGGAAATCCCTCCATGCGCGTCACGATCTTTGGTGGAACTGGCCTGCTGGGGAAAGCCCTGGTGCGGGAGTGGCAGGAAGACGAAGTGGTCGCCCTGGGTTCCGCGGATGCAGACATCCGCTCGGATGAGCAGGTTGGTAAAGTCCTCCGAGAGCACCGGCCCGACTGCGTCGTGCTGGCGGCGGCCTACACCGACGTCGATGGCTGCGAGACTCGCTCCGACCTTGCCTTCGACGTCAATTGCCGCGGAGCCATGAACGTTGCGAGTGTGTGTGCACGAATTGGGTCTCGTCTCCTCTTTATAAGTACGGACTACGTGTTCGACGGAAACAGGAACAAGCCGTACGAGATTGATGAACCACTCTCGCCGCAGACAGTTTACGGAAAAACGAAGGCAGCCGCGGAAACGGAAATTCGCAAGCTTCATCCCGAAGCATGCATTCTTCGAACCTCGTGGGTCTTCGGAACCGGCGGCAAATGCTTCCCCGATACGATTCTGAAACTTGCACAAACACGCGCGGAACTGGATGTGGTCGATGATCAGCGCGGAAGTCCAACTTACACGCTCGATCTCGCCCGCACGATCAGAGACTTATGCCGCAAAAACGCGAGCGGCACCGTGCACGCGACCAACCACGGGGATTGCACTTGGTACGACTTCGCCTCTGCGATCGTCCAAAAAGCGGAACTCCCCGTCCGGGTTCGGCCGACGTCCAGTGAGAAGTTCGTGCGGCCTGCAAAGCGACCGAAGTATTCCGTCTTGTCGCTGGCTAGTCTGGAGCGATACAGATTGAAAATGCCTACGTGGCAGGATGCCTTGGGACGGTACCTCAACGAACGCCGTTCCTAAATTAAGAACAGCTGGATGGGTGGGGAATCAAGCCGTGCAATTCCGCAAACGTTAGAATGCCTGCACAATGTCGTGCTTGGTGACGATCCTATGGCAGACATTTCCGCAAGCAATCTGAGACTTCCGTTCGAGATTGAGCTTACCAAGAATCCAGACGACCGTCGCGCCCAACCTCGCAGCGAGACGGTCTTCAGCCGCATCGAAGACGCCACCTATGCGATTCTCCGCGAGCACGAAAAGAAGAGTGCCTAACGGCTAGATGCACAAGGCTGCGCGCATCGTTTAGACCTTCGCGTCGTTTGCTCCCATGCAACGCAGTCATCCTGAGCACACAGACGCGCCAGCCGAATGCAGTCGCAGAACCTCACAGCCACAGGCAGTTCCCCTAAACGTGAGCAAAGAAGTCACTTCTTCTGCGCGGGCACTTCGATCGGCCCTACGCCTGCCTTCTTGAGCTGCTCATTGAACGCCGGAAGATCTTTGTTTCGCATGTCAGCCCAGCGGGCCAGTTGTTCGTCGAGCGCGCGCTCCACCTCAGAGAACGTCGCCACCGCCTGCGTAGTGGGCGCGGCATCCGCCGAATCCACGATTGTCAGCAGAGTGCTCAATCCACTGTTCAACCGAGCCAGTCCTCGACCCGCCGGCGTGCTCAAGTATTGAGCACCGTATCCACCGGCCGATCCCTCCACCTCGACAAGTTTCTTGTCGAGTTCGCCAACCTGCGATTGAAGATTCGCGGTAGATGAAATCTGCTTCAGGGCTTTCCGAATCATCTGGACCTCAGTTAACGCATCGAAATCGCGCTGCATGGCCTCGACAATTTTCATTTCCATTTCAAACTGAGCTTTCAAGCCTTCGGGAGAAGTCTTGACGCGCGGGTCCATCTTGACTGTGAGCGGTTGCGTGAGAGTCTTTCCGCCAGCCGTGAGCTTGATCGTATAGGTTCCCGGCAACACCGGAGCGCCCAGTGGATAGAGAGGAGTGTCGCCAACAATTGCCGAAATCGGGTAGTCGCGATCGAGCGACGGCGGCGGCGGATAGTGCAGATCCCAGACAAAGCGATGCATGCCGGCATCGGTGGAAAGTTTGCGTTCGGGTCGAATCCAGTACGTCGGCACGTTGATATCTTTTGCGTCCAGCACGTCGGGCTTGTCGGAACTGGAAAATCGGCGCACGAGTTTGCCAGAGGAGTCGACAATTTCCAGAGTGACATCGCCCGAGACCGCCGATTTGAGCCAATAATCCAGCATGGCACCGTCTGGCGGATTTTGACCTGCCGGGATGTCGGGCGGGAGTGGAGTATCAGTTCCGTTATGGCGCCGTACCCGGTAAGTAAGCTGCGGCGCGAAAAGGTGTGCCTCGGAATCTACGATCTGCGGGTTGAGTTGCCGCAATGGCGTGACGTTGTCCAGAATCCAGAACGAGCGCCCGTGAGTTCCCACTACCACATCGTCGTTGTGCACCACCAGATCTCGAATCGAGCTTGCCGGAAGATTCAGCTTCAACGACTGCCAATGGTCTCCATCATCAATCGAGAAGTAGACGGTTCGCTCCGTGCCTGCGAACAACAGGCCCTTGCGGACCGGATCTTCACGCACGCTGTTCACCGGATCATTGTCGGCGATTCCACTTGTGATCAGTTGCCAGGATCTGCCTCCGTCGCGGGTGCGGTAAATGTACGGGCGCAGGTCGTCCAGCCGAATCCGATTCACGGCAGCATAGACAGCATTCGCGTCAAAGTGGGATGCATCCAGCTGCGCAATTTTGCTCCACGGCGTGAGCTTGGGAGGCGACACGTTCTGCCAGGACTTGCCGGCATCGCGCGTGATGTGGATGAGCCCGTCATCGGTTCCGGCCCAGATCAGATTCCTGTCTTTGGGAGATGGAGCGATGGAGTAGATCACTCCGCGATGCTTGCCCTTGGCTGGATCCGCGTCGACAAAGGGCCCGAGGGTCGCGGGAACTCCGGGGTCTTCTCGGGTCAGATCGGGGCTTACCGTTTGCCAACTGTTGCCGCCATCCGTGGTTTTGAACAGAACATTGGAGCCGAGATACAGCGTGTGGGGATCAGCAGGTGAAAATATCATGGGGGCGGTCCGGTTGAATCGGTACTTGCCGGTACGCAGCGCCACCGGAGAGACATCCTGTGTCTGACCCGTGATGCGATTGAACTTCGTTGCCTTGCCGCCATAAATAATGTTGGGATCCAGCGGGTCCGGCGCCACGTATCCGTATTCTTCCACGCCCACCGGATACCAATCTCGAAACGTGATCTCGCCGAAGTCGCTGCGACTCGTGATACCGACGCTTCCGCTTTCCTGCTGGCCTCCATAAACCCAATACGGAAACTGATTGTCGGTGATGACATGGTAGAACTGCGCCGTGGGCTGGTTGTACCAGGAACTCCACGTTTCCCCGCCATTCACGCTGATGACAACTCCCTGGTCACTGGCCAGCGCGATAATCTGCGGATTCTCGGGATTGAGCCACACCGAGTGATAGTCATCCCCGCCGGGGGCGCCTCGGATCGCGGTGAAGCTGTGCCCTCCATCGGTCGAGCGATAGAAGGAGGTGTTGGGCACAAAGATGGTATTCGGTTCGTTGGGATGGACGCGAATGAAAGCGAAGTCATCTCCTCGACCGCAGACACGCTCCTCGGAATTGACGTGCGTCCAACTTTCCCCGGCATCCTCCGACCGATACACGCCCCCCGCGCTCTGTGATTGCACCATCGCATACATGCGCTTGGGATCACTTGGAGCAATGGCAATTCCGATGCGACCAAGATCGCTGCCCGAAGGCAAACCCTTGGTTAACTCACGCCACGTCTTCCCGCCATCCTCCGACTTATAGAGGCCGCTGCCGGCCGCGCCGTAGGAGTTCCCCGTCGTCCAGGGTGGTCGGCGAGAGGCCCATAGCACGCCATAAACGGTCTGTGCGTTTCGAGGATCAAATGCGAGGTCAGCCCCGCCGACGTCATCATTCTTGGATAAGACCTTCTCCCAGTTCTCCCCGCCATCCAGCGATCGGAAGATTCCACGCTCAGCATTCGGGCCATATGGATGGCCAACTGCCGCGACAAAAAGCCGGTTCGGATCTTTTGGATCGACGAGGATTGCCGCAATCTGTTGGGCATCGCGCAAGCCGAGATGTTTCCAGCTTTTGCCGCCGTCGCTGGATTTATAAATACCGTCTCCGACCGAGAGATCGGGACGTCGTAATCCTTCGCCGCTACCTACGTATATGATTTCGGGATTCGAAGGCGCGAGGGCGAGGGTACCGATAGAGCCCGTGGGCTGATCATCAAAAATCGGACTCCACGTGTGTCCGTAGTCTGTTGTCTTCCACACGCCACCATTGTTGGGAGCCATGTAGAAGACATTCGGCTTGCCGGGAATGCCCGTGATCGCGATCGTTCGTCCGCCGCGAAACGGGCCGATCATGCGCCAATGCATCCCCTGATAGAGTTCGGGATTCACCGATTGCGCTGACGCGGTGGGCAGGCTGAACCAGCAAGAAAGGAGGACGAAAAAGTGCCGCACGATTCGCGGAAGAGTGATCACGTTGGCCTCCGGGGCGGAGGCAAGGATAAACCAATCAAGACACGTTAACCACAGAGGACAGAAAGAATCACAGAGCTATTAGAAATCCTCTGTGTCACTTCGTGCTCTCTGTGGCTAAGTTTGTTAGTTCTCCTGCGCCCTCGAGCTCCGCCTACAGGACGCGCTCGTGCCTGTAGCCCGACTCGGCCAGCGCCTCGAGGATGCGCTGAATCTGATCCTTGCCTCGCGTCTCGAGCGTCACGTCAATCAGGGTATCGCCCAGGCTGACTCCGTAGTACGCCCGATCAAACTGCAGCTCAACGATGTTGGCATGATGGGCCGCGATGATTTTCGTGAGCTGGTGCAGCGAGCCGGGACGATCCGATAAATGAATCTGCAGACGCACCAGCCTTGCATCTTTCACAAGGCCACGCTGGATAATTCTCGACAGCAGCGTGACATCGATGTTGCCACCACATACCAGAGCGACTGTCTTCTTGTTCTTGAGCTTTGTCTTGCGATGAAGGAGCGCAGCGACCGCGGCCGCCCCCGCACCCTCGGCCAGCATCTTTTCGCGTTCCAAGAGAGTGAGAATTCCACTCGCAATTTCTTCTTCTTCAACTGCCACAACATCGTCCACGTACTTCTCGACGAGTTGCAAGGTACGCTCGCCGGAACGGCGAACGGCGATGCCATCGGCAATGGTGGGATTCGATGCGATCACGGTTGGTTGGTGAGATTTCAAAGCTTCGAGCATCGAAGGCATCCGCGCGGCCTGGACACCGATGATGCGGACCGCAGGCCTTGATTCCTTGATCGCACACGCAATTCCGCTGATTAACCCCCCGCCGCCGATCGGGACAACGACCGCCTCCAGATCGGGAACCTGTTCCAGCAATTCGAGGCCGAGCGTGCCCTGCCCGGAAATCACCGCGGGGTCATCGAACGGGTGAATGAAGGTGAGGTGCTCAGTCTCAGCCAAGCCACGGGCGTGCTCATAGGCTTCATCGTAGCCGTCCCCATGCAACACGACATGGGCGCCATAACCCTTCGTGGCATTCACCTTCACGAGCGGCGTCATAACCGGCATCACGATCTTCGCGGTAATCCCGTTGCCTTGCGCGTGGAAAGCCACACCCTGGGCATGATTTCCTGCGCTTGCCGCGATGACTCCGCGTTCTTTGTCGTGTGCACTGAGCGTCAGAATCTTGTTGAGCGCCCCGCGTTCCTTGAACGATCCTGTCCGCTGCAGGTTTTCAAGTTTTAGGTACACCGGCTGGCCGCTGATTTCCGAAATACTGGGGGACAGCGGACATGGCGAGAAATAGATGGCCCCAGCGATCCGGCCGCGAGCTTCGCGGATGCTATTCAGGCTTACCTCAGGTTTGGACATGTTGTACCGTTCAGTAATGAGATTGTGACCACCGCACAGTGACCGGCCAGAAAACTCACCCAAAAATGCAAACCCACCATCCATTGCCTCTGGTGGTGGGCGTTCCGAACTTTGAGTAATTGCGTGTCGATCAGCTCATCGTTCCCCAGGCAACCGAGGCAGGCGAATCCGTCGGAATGGAAATACTAATTCGACGCGCTCGATTGGTGGGCATAGGCGAAAGCTTACCTGAATAAGGCCATATCGTAGCACAAGCACGAGGAATACCGGTGCATACGGAAGCCTGCAGTTCGGGTTGGAAGGTGCGTCGCTATGTGAGGCGCGTCGATACAAACCCGGCGGCCCAGGCAGGCTGCCAGTTCAAAGCGGTCGAGGGTTTCGGTGATCCTTCTGGCTGTACGACCGTTGGCTGCGGAAATTGTCCGGCCTCCGCCGAGCCCGCACTGTAGTTGATGTAACTGCCGTGTCCAAACTCCCAGGAGTTCGGAAGAATTGGTGTCTTCGACAGGTTCGCAGGCTGGTCGGGAGGAGTTGGGCCAGTGCGCCCCAACGCAGCATGCCAGTAAGGATCTCCGCGCGTGATGATCCCAGAGAGCGGGTTGCCCAACGGGAAAGCCCACTTCAAAACTTCATCGCATTGGGAGGCCAGCACGGAGATCTTGCCGACGCGCGCAGCGGCGTCCCTGTACTCGTTGGTAAGGCAGTTGTCATCGATGGCAGCCGCCATCAACATGAGTGTGCTTACTGGCATGGACGATGGCAGTCGTCGAATTGTCTCCAATACTACCCGGGCGCCAAGGCTATGCGACGCAAACGAAATGCTGGCCGCGCCGGCAAAGTGGGCTCCAAGATAAGCAGCCAGCAGTTGCCCGCTCTTAATCGCCTCGTTCCCTTCCACCGGGTAATCGAGAAACGGGACCCACCGCGAATCGCCGGGCCACAACACTCCGATGAACAGGCCGTTTAGTCCAGGCTGCACCCACTTCGCCCAGTGGGACAGATTGCCGATTCCATCAGCACGGTTGACATGAAAACCATGCGTCCCGAGCAGCACGTCCCTGCCCTGAATTGACTGCACCATCTCGGGCGCAAGCGGAGTCGACGGATTTGGATTTTGCTGCCCCTCGGTGCGAACGACAACATCATCGGCGCTGGCAACCGGGTTGCCGCCGACCGAATCCGCACGCAGATCGATAAAGTAGGTCACCGATCACTTGCTCCAGGACTGAGCGGCCTTGGCTCCAGCCTGAATCGCGCTCGACAGGTCTTTCGCGATAGGCGCCAGCGGAGTCGCTAAGAGTCCGGCGAGGACCGCTCTCACGACTTCGCTGCCATTCGAGAAGAAGGTGTCGCCGACAACGATGCGTCCCCCCAGAATCGCAAGAAGAATGGCGATGAAAACTGCCAGCAACTTGGCGCTATTGCGATAACGTTGGTCTGCCCGTTGATACCCCTGGTCTAGTAACGCGCTCAGCAAAAGATCAAACCGGCCGTACACATCTGTTTCCTGTGGCGATAGCGACGTGGAAGAACCCATTTTCGTTGCGATGCTCGCGAGGACATCTTTGTCCACTCCTGTGGCCGCCGCCATTTGGCTCGCGCTGCCCGGCGTCAGGTTCAACTTGATCAAGGCCTTGGCAACGGACTTTTGGTCGCCGAGCAACATCCCATTCAGCCAATTCGCGCGCAGCGTTCGCAAGGCCGATCCAAGGTTGAGAGCCGCATCTGGGGAAACATTCGCGGAGTTAGGGGGGATCAACTTTGAGATGACGTCCTTGATGTCTCCAAATCCGCGATTTGATATGCCTCCCCCAAAACCCTTGGTGGCATCGACCACTCCATATGCCGCGGTCCCAAGACTGCCGATGGCCAAGACAACTTTAGGAAGATCCAGATTCGATAGCGAAGTCGCAATTTCGAACACGCTTCACCTCTCTAGCATTTGTTGACCCCTTACGGAAATTTCTCACATTTTTCCGAGGGTTTGCTGCGAAGGATTCGTCACTCCGATAGTGCGAGTTTCAAGTTTTTCGAATCATGGGCGTTCCGGAAGATCCGAAATTCTTTGTCCGAAACGTCTCGCAGTGCCCAGATGCCGATGCACTTTCCTTCAACGACGGTTGGCTTCGCTATCATGGATTTTACTTATCATTAACTATCTTTTGAATGGCTCGAGTGCTTTCTTTTTCTTTCTATTTGTGGTGTAA
Source organism: uncultured Acidobacteriota bacterium (assembly GCA_963765755.1). Lineage (GTDB taxonomy): Bacteria > Acidobacteriota > Terriglobia > Terriglobales > Acidobacteriaceae > Gp1-AA133. The sequence goes on from CAVXXV010000014.1 coordinate 53,363, forward strand.
TCTTTCGGATTCCACACGTGCTTGGGGGGACTATGAACGTGCCACGGATTTCGCTGTGTCTGCTTGTTTGCTTGGTGGCCTTATCGGCCGCATTCGCCCAGGTCGACACCGGCACCATCGCCGGCAGTGTACGTGACAGCCAGGGAGCCGGCGTAGCGTCCGCCTCAGTGACGTTTGTGGAGATGTCCACCAACGCCACCAAGAAGACCAAGACGGATGGTTCGGGCGACTTCGCATCGCCCCCTTTGCGGCCGGGCAGTTACAAGGTCACCGCAGAAGCGCCCGGATTCAAAACCCAGACCCGAGACACGCTCGTCATCCGCGTGCAGGACCGGCTGCGCCTCGATTTCGAAATGGCGGTCGGCGCGGTGTCGGAAAACGTCGTGGTGACGGCAGAAACACCCGCGATTCAAACCGACACGTCATCGCTAGGAGAAGTCGTCTCGACCAAGGAGATGACGCAGTTGCCCCTGAATGGCCGCGACTATATTCAGCTTGCTACCCTCACGACGGGCGTGGTGCGCACCAGTTTCGGAACCAACGGGAATACGGGCGGAAGCAGCACGGGTGGACAAAACAGTTTCGTCGCTAACGGCACGCGCGGAACGCTGAACAATTTTCTGCTGGATGGTTTGGATAACAATTCCAACGACAACGGAGGTGTGGTCCTCCGCACCAACGTCGACGCAATTCAGGAATTCAAACTGCAGACCAATACCTACTCGGCCGAGTTCGGCCGCAGCGCGGGCGCTGTCGTGAATGCGATCACAAAGTCGGGAACGAACCAGTATCACGGCAACGTGTTTGAGTTCTTCCGGAATTCCGCACTCGACGCGCGCGACTACTTTGAGGATCCAGCCACGAAGAAAGCCTCGTTCAAGCAGAATCAGTTCGGCGGGACGCTAGGCGGACCGATCGTCAAAGACAAGTTGTTCTGGTTTGGCGACTATCAAGGCACAAGCATCCGGAAGCCCCTCACTTGGGTATCTGTCGTTCCTACTCCGGAGGAACGCGTGGGAAACTTTTCGGCGGCGGGGGAGCCCGTTATCTACGATCCGACCACCGGAATTCCCTTCACCGGAAACATCATCCCGACGGACCGCATTGACCTGATCAGCCAGGCTTTCATGAACCTCTACCCCGATCCAAATCAACCAGCGGGTTCGGGCAGCAACTTCATTATTTCCCCGATCGAGCAAGATCGGATCGACCAGGGAGATGGCCGGCTCGACTACAACCCTTCCCAACGCGACCAGTTTTTTGTGCGCTACTCCATGAGTGGAAGGACCGATGTTCGCCCTGCACCTCTGCCGGGAATGGCGAATGGCGGCGACTCGAGCACCGGCAATGGATTTGAAGATACCAAAGGCGCCTCGGTGGGCTACACCCGTTCATTTACACCGAGGACTGTGAACGAAGTTCGCATCGGGTTCAACTACGTGCACGTCCGGCGCGGCGTGCCCGAAGGCGGCAATGTGTTACCACCGCCCGAGCTTCGCGTGCCAGGCGTGCCCGATGATGCTCGTGTCAACGGCTTAACCCTGTTTGCGCCTCGTGGATTCCGCCGCGTAGGAGATCCCAGGTTTGCGCCCACCATTCTGGCCAGCCAAGAACGCCAAATCAACGATGTGCTGACTTTGGTCAGAGGTGCGCACACCATCAAACTGGGCGGTGAAATTCGCTGGAGCCAGTTCAACATCTCGCAGGAGGCCTCGCCGCGAGGAGGATTCAACTTTAGCGGCCAGTTCACTCAGAAGGGAAAGGGGACGGGCAGCAGTCTCGCCGACATGCTCTTAGGCTTGCCGATATCGGCCGGGATCTCTACGGTGATTGAGATGGGCAATCGGCAACACGTTCCAGCATTGTTCGCGCAAGACGACTGGAAGGTAACCCGGCGCCTCACGTTGAATCTGGGTCTTCGGTATGACTACTTCTCGCCAATCGTTGAAGTCAATAACCGGCAGAGCAATTTCGACTACGCGACGGGAACCCTGATCCAGGCCGCCCAGAACGGCGCTTCTCGCGCACTGGTTAATGCCGACAAGGCAAACTTCTCACCGCGTATCGGTTTCGCCTTCACTCCTACCGACAATTCGGACACGGTGATTCGAGGAGCCTATGGCATCTTCTTCAGCGGCCAGGAGATTCGTACAGCGGCGCCGCTGCAACTGGCATACAACTTGCCATTCTTCTACGAACCCAGCTTTGTCAGCGATGGCGTTACCCCTGTGATCACGGTCTCAGAAGGATTCCCTTCGCTGGATCCGAGTCTAGCGGTGAACCCGGGCGTTACCAGTGTCGACCCCAATCTCCACACCCCGTACTATCAGAGTTGGAACCTCGCAGTGCAGCGCGCATTGCCGGGAGCGATCAGCATTGAAGTAGCGTACGCCGGATCGAAAGGTACACACCTGCAGGCCGTCACCGACCGGAACCAGGTTCCCGTGCCGGGTCCGGACGATATCCAGCCGCGCCGCCCCTATCCCTTTTACGGCGGATTCACTTCAATCCAGAACCTGGGCAGTTCGAACTACAACTCGCTGCAGATCAAAGGCGAGAAGCGTCTGAGCCACGGTTTATCTTTCTTGAGCGCTTTCACCTTCAGCAAAGCTATTAATGACCTCCCCGAGATCTGCTGCGCCGCGCCCTTCCCGCAGAACAGCTACGATATCCCTGCGGAACGCGGTCCCGCCGACTTCGATCAGCGTCTTCGTTGGGTATTCAGCTTCGACTACGAAATCCCATTCGGCGGAAGCAAGTCAAAAATCAGCAATCGCGCTGTCGACGCCCTGCTGGGTGGATGGCACGTAGGTGGCATCTACACTCTGGCGAGTGGCTTCCCGTTTTCTCCATTGTTGGGCACAGACCCGTCGAACACGGGTACCCAAGTCGCGGTGCGTCCCAATCAAATCAGCAATGGCAATCTCCCTCGCGACCGCCGCAGCAAAGACATGTGGTTCGATATCAACGCATATCCGATTCCCGATGGCACCCAGTACTTCTTCGGCAATGCAGGGCGAAACAGTCTGACCGGACCCGGCTCAAATATCTTTGACGGCTCGCTGCGCAAAGAGTTCACCATCACCGAAAGACAACGTCTGGAATTCCGTACAGAGTTCTTCAACGCGTTCAATCACCCGAACTTCGCCCAACCGGACAACTTCATCGATGACGGACCTGGTGTGGCGGGCACGATTACCTCGATAGCCACACCCATGCGCCAGATTCAATTTGGATTGAAATACTCGTTTTGAGATTTTGCAGGCTGCGGCATCCGTTGATGCGGAAGAGGAACGAAAAAGAACCTAAGCAACTTCGCCGCCGCCAGACTTTCACCGATGCCTTGGGATATTGGTGGGGAGCGAAAGTTCGAATCAGCGATCTCTACCCTTTACACTTTCAAGGCGGCTTTGGGATGTTGTATGGGCCGGCGCCGTGGTGCCGATTGGATCTTGCTGAATAACCCGCACGCGTTCCATCACCCCTTGGCATCCCACCACAAGCCAGCTATGCTCATCAAACCCTGACCAAGTTCAACGAGGAGATGTAATGGGTGAACGGGCGCTGACTTCGAAACCTTTGTTCAGAACGAACCTTTTCGTGATTCTTGTTCTCCTCGGCTTCGGGCTAAGAATCGGATACGGAGTGCTGCGATATCGCAGCACTCTTATCCATCTTTCAGGAGACGCTTTCATAGATTTTTGGAATCACGACGCCTGGCTTCACGTCCTAATTGCGAAAGCCATCCTACTGGGCAAGGGTTACGTGGTCTACGATCAGCCCGGCGCAAGGCTGATCCGCTACCCCGGACAGCCCGCCCTTTTCAAAGCGCCTTTGTACCAGTATTTCCTTGCGGGAGCATTTGCGATCTCAGGATTCTCCTTCAAATTGTTTTTTCCACTGCAATCGCTGATGGGAGGTTTGACAGCCGGTTTCGTCGGTCTCATCACGCTGCGAGTATTCCACAGTTCAAGAGCTGCTTGGTTGGCCGGCATCGGGGCGGCAGCCCATCCGATTCTCGTGAATTCTGCGTCTCAACCATACAACGAGAATATGTTCTTTTTTTTCTTTGTTGTCGCGATATGGGCCTATCTCGTTTGGTTGGACACTCGGGCGGTCCGGTGGGCTCTCCTGTGCGGGGCCTTGGTGGGTTTGTGCATGCTGACGCGGGAGAGTGGACTGGTTCTACTAATCGCGATGGGTGGAGTTCTGCTGATTGCTACTCCACCCAAGCTAGGTACCTGGCTGGGGTTCGCTTTGATTCCGGCAATGACAGTTGCTGTGGTCGCCCCTTGGACGATACACAACTACGTTCGCTTTCGTGCGTTTGTCCCGGTCGCGAGCATTATGGGTGTTGATTTCACCGAGGGCAATAACGAATGCGTGGCTGCCGAGAGTCTCTTCGTTTCCTACTGGGCAGAAGGCAAATGTGAGCAGGTTAACCAGCAAGTGCAAAGTCTGCTTTCGAGTCAGTCCTTCGACCCGCGCACTCCTCCTGCCGTTCGCGTCGATCAAGTTTGCAAACGGATCGCGCTCCAGTTCATGAAAAATCATCCGGTGGCGTACGCGAAGCTGGCCTTACGGCGCCTCTGGACCACAGTGCTGCCCTATGCCCCCCGGGGACCGCAAGGTTGGCACGAGAGAATGATTCTGCTCCTCTACTGGCTGCTTGTATTCCCGGCCGGTACTGCCGGTTTAATTATGACCCTCAACACTGGCACCGAACCGGGTCGGATACTTCTCGCGTCATTAATCGTTCTGAATCTCGCGACGATTATGGCGGTGTTGTACTGGTCGGATCTCCGCTTCAGAGTAGGCATCGACCTCCTTCTCGTCTGCTTCGCAGGTTGGGCTTGCGATCAGTTCCTCCGCAGACGCGCAGGACAAAACCTCGGAGATGCTCTGCAATAGAGGCATCCTTAGGCATGGCTGCCGAGGAAGTACTTTTGGACACGCGCTTCGATGAGCACATCCGCAGCAGCCATATCAACTCCTTCGCGGGCTTTCTCGGGCATCCTTCTTCGAAGGTCACCCGAGAAGTTTTTATTGCACTCGATCCCGGCGAATGCTCGGGCGGCACACCAAACAGGTGTACGAAGGCACTGCGCATCGAGTCTGCGAGTGACACGCTGAGCTGGGGTTGTCCCCTCCGGGCCTCCGCAAGAAGAGCACCAACTCCCGTGCCACAGCGTGCGCGACGGCACTGCCACAATGTTCTTCCACCCAGGTGAGGGCGAGATCGACGCCGGACGAGATGCAGGCAGAGGTGCAGATGTTCTCGTCTTTGATCCAGAGTGGCTTAGATTCGACTCTGACTCGAGGATAGCGCTTAGCAAGCTCACCGCCAAAGCGCCAATGCGCAGTGGCACTCTTGCCTTCACTTATGGCAGAGGATGTCGTGGAATTGTCGCATTCTGCCCGGCAATTACTGCTAACTTGTAAACCATGGCAAGCATAAAAGTTCATGAAAAGGTAGCTGTGGTTACAGGCGCGGGACGGGGCATTGGGCGCGCCATCGCACTGAAGTTCGCCGAAGCGGGACGGAAAGTTGCCGTGCTCGCGCGCACCGGCTCGGACCTGAACGAGACTGCTGCGCTGATCGAGAAGTCGGGCGGATACGCGCGGCCCTTCGTCATGGACGTGACCGATGATTGTGCGGTGCGTATCGTCGTGGGCGAGATCGAGTCCGCGCTTGGGCCGATCCATGTGCTAGTGAATAATGCGGGACAGGTCGGTCGTATCGGTCCATTTGTGGAGAGCGATCCGGCGGAGTGGTGGCGTGTCTTAAATACGAACCTGCGCGGCACAATGCTATGTTCCCGAGCAGTGCTGCCGGGCATGATTCTGCGACGGCAGGGGTGCATCATCAACATTGCTTCCAGCGCAGTGCCGCTTCCATATCTCTCTGCCTATGTAACGAGCAAGACGGCACTCCTCCGCTTTACGGAAACAATTGCAGCAGAGGTACGAGGGTACGGTATTAGCCTGTTTGCCGTAGGGCCAGGGACAACGCGTACGGCAATGTCGGAGCGATCACTCTATTCTGAAGAAGGGCGCCGGTGGATCCCTTGGTTTGGCCGCATTTTTGAGGAGAAGCTCGATGTCCCAATTGAGCGCCCGGCGCAGCTCGTGCTCGACCTCGCTACCGGCCGCGCAGATGCGTTGTCCGGACGGTTTCTCACCGTGTTCGATGATCTTGGTGGGCTGCTGTCTCATCTGCAGGAGATTGAGAGTAAGAACCTGTATTCCCTGCGTGCTCGGAAACTGAATGAAGAAAGGATGCCCTCATCACTGGCTGCAGTCCTGCGCGAAGGCGAGCAAAGCCGGAACAGATATCCCCGAGAGAGTAGCTAATCTTGCCAGCTTCGCCAGGTAGGAGGCGCATAGCCGCCGCTCATCCGAACACCTGGTGAAAAACCAGGCATTCATACCGAGCGATTCAGGGGGGAACGTCTGAAGTAGAGCTATCATGTGGGATTGCGAGGCCCTTTTGCACCCAAGAATTCTTCGATATTAAAAACACAAGGCTGTGTTGTTGTCCAAAATCCTGCGCCTCCATGTGTATCCGTTCCAAATACCACCGGTAACAATGAAATCCATCTCAGGAAACGCGGAGAGCGCACGATGAATCGCTGCTAGCCCTAACGTATATTCATCGACGAGTAGAACTTTCAGGCGCCACTCGAAACGGGGCAGGCGCTTCCCGGGCACCCTCCTTCGGAGGTCATCCGCAAGGTTTACTTGCATTCGATCTCCGCGGATGCTCGGGCGGCGGTGCAGAAGGTCGAAGATTTACTGATTGGACCAAAATGGACCCAAGTTGGGGAAATTCCGAAGACTGGAGGCAGGCGAATTCAATGATGGGATTGAGGAAAATTGGTCGGGGAGAGAGGATTTGAACCTCCGACCCCCTGGTCCCGAACCAGGTGCTCTACCAGGCTGAGCCACTCCCCGACGAAAACGGCCAGGCCCGCCCTTCCACCCAGCGTTGGCACGGGTCGCCGCAGTTGACTGCCTGTAAAGTATAACATTCTCAGGATTTTGATCGGCCGCTGCTGCTAAGATTCGCAGCACGCTGGATTCATTCGTATGTGAATGCTCGGCGCGAAGCGAGCGCCGCCCCAAGTTTCTGAAAACGGCAGGCGCTTCGGTACAATACTTCAGCATTAAAACGATTCAATGGACCTCGCCATCCTAGCCAAGGAACTGTACACGCCGCTGGAGCGTATCGAGCGACCGGTGCTGCTTGTAGAAGATGGCGTCATCGCGAGCATCCATCAGCAGAGTGAGCGGGATATCCCGAAGAGCCGCCGGGTGCTTGATCTGGAGGACGCGATTCTGGTGCCCGGCTTTATCGACATGCACATCCACGGTGGCGCGGGACGCGATGTCATGGACACCGACCCGGAGTGCTCTGCTCGCCGTAGAGCGTCTTCTTTATTCCCATGGAGTGACGACGTATTTCCCTACCACGATTACCGCGCCGCTCGACCGGACGCTGGCCGCACTCGACACCCTCGCAGCCGCAATCGAACGGGCACGCGAAAGTGAAGAGTTGCGGGCCACGCCGGTGGGAATTCACCTGGAGGGCCCGTTCATCAGCCATGTGCGGCCTGGCGTTCATCCAACGGGGGATCTGCAAAAACCAACCTTGGCGTTGTTCGAAAGGCTCTGGGAGGCTTCGCGCGGAACGGTGAAGATCCTGACGATCGCTCCTGAGTTGGATGGGGCGCGGGAAGTGATCAGTGAAGCTACCAGTCGCGGCGTTTGTGTAAGCATGGGACATTCAGACGCAGACTTGGCCCAGGCGCGGGCCGGTGTCGATGCAGGCGTGCGCCATGCGACCCATACTTTCAACGCCATGCGGCCGCTCGAACACCGCGATCCCGGAATTATTGGCGAAGCCTTGATGGACGAACGCATCAGTGCGGAAATCATCGCGGATGGCATTCATGTGGACCCCCTCATGGTGCGCCTGTTCCTTCTGGCCAAAGGCGCAGACGGAGCGGTGCTCGTCACCGATGCGACTGCGGCCACCGGCATGCCGAACGGGCGCTACCGCTTGGGATCTTTGGAAGTCGACGTCAAAGACGGGAAATGCCTGCGCGATGGCCGGCTCGCGGGGAGCGTCCTGACCATGGACAGGGCCGTGCGGAACGTCGTCAAGTTTGCCAACTGGGATTTGCAGCATGCAGTGCGCCTAGCAACACTGAATCCGGCGCGCGCCACTGGGCTGCCGGGAAATGCGGGAACGTTGGTGGCAGGGGCGCGGGCTGATGTCGTCGCTTTAAATTCGGCGGGCGACGTAGTAAAGACAATTGTGTGCGGACGAGTTGCCTAGGGATTCCCGAGGGAGTTACAGAATGGCAGACAAGCGCGAATTTCCACACCACATGATCAAGGAGATCTTTGAGCAGCCACAGGGGCTGCACGACACCATTGCCCCCCGTATTTCCCTGCCCGAGGGAGTGGTGCAACTGAACGAAGTACCGATTCGCCGCGAGGAGCTTCAGAAGTTGTGCCGCATTAACATTGTCGCGTCGGGAACCAGCCGTCACGCGGGAATGACGGGCCAGTACATGATTGAAGACCTCGCCAACGTTCCCGTCGATGTGGACTACGCCAGCGAGTTTGAGTATCGCAATCCGATGATCGGCCAGAGCGAGCTGACGATCGTGATAACCCAGTCTGGGGAGACGGCGGACACGGGGGCCGCCCAGCGCGAAGCCCAAAAAAGAGGTTCGCGGACGGTCGCGATTTCAAACGTTGCGGGAACCACGATCGCCCGCGAAGCCGATGGAGTCATCTACACGCTGGCGGGACCAGAAATCAGTATTGCTTCCACCAAGGCCTTTACCGCGCAGATGGCGGCGCTATTTCTATTCGCCTTGCATCTGGCACAGGCGCGAGAGTCCTTGAGTTCTGATCGTCGCGAGTTCTACATCCGCGAATTGCTGGACCTGCCCAGCAAAGTGAAAAGAACGCTGGAATGTGTAGAGCAGTGTGAAGAGATTGCTGCGGAGTTTCACAAAGTGGACGACTTCCTCTTCATGGGTCGCGCGATTCACTACCCGATTGCGATGGACGGCGCTCTCAAGCTGAAGGAGGTCTCCTATGTACACGCCGAGGGGTACCCCACCGGAGAGACCAAGCATGGCCCCAACGCACTTATCGACGAGAACCTGCCGGTCGTCATCATTGCGACTCGCGATCCTGCCGACGCAGGCTCTATGCTGCGCTATGGCAAGACGGTCAGTAACATTGCAGGGTTCAAGAAGCAGTCCAGCCGCGTAATTGCCCTGGTCTCGGAAGACGATACCGAAGTTCGTAAGCTGGCGGATCACGCCATCTCGATTCCGCTCGCTCCTGAGCTTCTGTCTCCAATACTGGAGATCGTCCCCCTGCAGCTGTTCGCCTACTATATGGCGGTCAAGCGTGGCTTGGACGTGGATCGCCCGCGCAACCTGGTCAAATCTGTCACTCTGGAGTAAAGGCGAACTGGCGGAAGCTCTAGTTGGGCTTTCGCGTTTTCCCGTCGGCGAGATACTGCAGCATCAGAGCTTCCGCTGCCCCGCGAATGCGGTCATTGAGAGGAGTCGGGGCAGCCTGCTGTACCCCGTCATTGGATGGCTTCTGGCGGATGGTCTCGCGCAGCCGGTCGCCGAATTCCGATTCATTCGTAATGACCTGTCCGTAGAACCACAAAAAATGTCGCATCTGGTCGAGCGCTGATTTCAGCACCTGCAACGACTCCAGTTCCGGACCCGTGCTCAGCGCCTCGAGCAGCTCGGGATTCCCCGGCGCTTCCATCGCGGCACAGTTCAAATCGCGCTGAATCGCGCGCAGATCCTCGGTGACGCGCAGGATGCGCAGGTGAACATTCTCGAGATACTCGTTTTTGTCCATACGGGGCCGTGAAAAATACACCTCAACATCTCACCGCGCATCACGCAGCGAACAGATGTCCCACGGGCATGAGCTTTGGTAATTCACGTGTGGAGTTACAGTTACCTTTGTTCCGAAGCCGGTTTCAGCCGCATTTTATGCGGGAAAATGCATATCACGAGGATGGTGTGTTACCGCTGCGGATCTCCGGCACACCGAGGGTGCGGACGTTTGGTGCCGGCGAGGCAACGGCTTTAGTGAGAGTCTGCAGCATCTGCTCCAAAGTAACCAACCCGAGTCGCCGCGCACCGTCCCGCGTTGCCGGCAGACGCTCCAGCAGCCAGTAAGCGGGAATCAGCGCGGCGGGCCAGCGGTGGCCGGGGCCCAGCACGTACCAGGGCCGCAGGATCGTGGCCTTCAGGCCGCTCTCCTGGATGGCTGCTTCGCATTTTGCCCTGACCTCGATATAGGCCTTCATCATCGGCGCGGGTTGCGCCACGCTCACGTATACGAAGTGTTGGATTCCGGAATACACAGCGGCAGCGACGGCCTCGCGCGCAGCAACCAGGTCGATACTGCGAAACTGAGCCGCTTTGGCCGGACTGGGATGAGACACGCCCACCAATTGCACAAACATCGTGGCCGGACGGACCCGATCGCGATAGGAGGCTGCGTCCAGGGCATCGCCGGTCACGGCTTCGCAGGCTGCGGGCAGTTTCCCAACGGATTCCGGGCGAACGAGCGCACTTACCTTGTGTCCCCGCGCGGCCAGGCGAGGAATCAAGCGGCTGCCGATATACCCGGTGCCGCCGGTGATGAATACGTGTGACGGAGAGCTATCCATTCAGGACCTCTGATCTACCACCTCTGAGTTCAGTACGCAAGATTGATGAGATTGGATTCGGACAACGGAAACTGTCCAGAGACCAGTGTGGACATGCGATTGATCCCGTCAGAAGTTCACCTTCCGGTATAATCCGCGCCGTTCCCGTGTGATCTCTCCGCTGGGAGGAGATTCTTGTCGATTCGCGAACGAGCTTGGACGCTCGGCATTTTCTGTCTCGCTTCAACGTTTGCATTTGCGCAGCGCGAGCCTGTGCTGAAACAGATCAATGTGCCGCATCCGTACTATTTCCGCGAAATGTATCTGCCACAACTGACCACGGGACCCAGCTCAGTAGCGTGGGCGCCAGACTCAAAGTCTGTCGTGTACTCCATGGCGGGCTCCCTATGGATTCAGAAGATTGACTCGACAGCTGCCGAGCAGTTGACCGCTGGTCCGGGTTACGACTACCAGCCAGACTGGTCGCCGGATGCGCGATGGATCGTTTACGCAAAATATGTCAAAAGCGCCATCGAACTGTGGGCAATCGACCTGCAGACAAAGCAGGCGCATCCCCTGACGGGTGGCGGCGCGGTCAACCTCGAGCCCCGCTTTTCGCCCGACAGCCGCCGAATCGCTTTTGTGTCGACGTCGTTTAACGGGCGATTTCACATTTTCACCGGCAGCATTGTCGACGGGACGATGCGCGATGTGCAGCGCCTGACGGGCGAGAACCGCAGTCCCTTGCCGCGCTACTACTACAGCGCATTCGACCACGAGATCAGCCCGGCGTGGTCGCCCGATGGCGCGGAAATTGTCTTCGTATCGAACCGCGGACACATATACGGAACCGGTGGATTCTGGCGTATGAAAGCGGAACCGGGAGCCGAGCCGCGCGAGATTCACTACGAGGAGACCGCCTGGAAATCGCGACCGGCTTTTTCTCCGGACGGCAAGCGCATCGTGTACGCGTCCTATCAGGGACAGGCGTGGCATCAGCTGTGGGTCATGCCGGCGCAAGGTGGCGATCCTTTTCCGCTTTCCTACGGCGACTTCGACAACGTCAACCCTCGCTGGTCTCCGGATGGCAGCAAGATCGCGTTCATCTCCAATCGCAGTGGAAATACGTCTTTGTGGCTGCAAGACGTGCCGGGCGGAGCGCAGCGCCAGCTCGAGCCCAAGGATAGGCGCTACCTCCAGCCAATGGGCCGACTCAAGATTACCGTAACCGACAAAGCGGGCAACAGGACGGCGGCCCGCGTCTCTGTCGCCGACGCGAATGGCCGAGCGTACGCCCCTCGCGATGCCTGGATGCATGCCGATGACAGCTTCGACCGCCATGAGGCGCCGTTTGAGGTGCACTACTTTCACACGGCCGGGGAGGATGAAATCGAAGTACCCATCGGGCCGGTGTCGATCGATGTAATGAAGGGATTTGAGTACAGAACGACGCATCAGACGATCGATATTCGGGAAAACGCGGCGTCCAAGGTCACGATTCAGTTGCAGCCGCTGGACCTGCCCAGAGAGAGCGGCTCAAGGTGGATCAGCGGCGATGTGCACGTACACATGAATTACGGCGGCGCTTATCGCAATGCTCCCAGCCACCTCATCTTCCAGGCCGCCGCTGAGAACTTGCCGATCGTGCAGGACCTGGTGGTCAACAAAGAGCAGCGCATCCCGGATATTTCTTACTTCCGCACTACGGCCGATCCGGCCTCGACCGCCGGGAATTTGCTACTGCACGGCCAGGAGTTCCATACGAGCTACTGGGGACATCTCGGACTTCTGCATCTCGCGCGGAATTTTCTTATTCCAGATTACGCTGCTTACGCCAACACCGCGGCAGCCAGCTTGTATCCGACGAATGCGGCCATCGCGGACTTGGCGCACGAACAGCAGGGCGTCGTGGGATATGTCCATCCCTTCGACACCTATCCAGATCCAGCAAAAGAAAAACTTACTGACGAGTTGCCCGTCGACGTCGCCCTGAACAAAGTCGACTACATCGAAGTGCTTGGGTTCAGCGATCACAAATCAACAGCAAAGGTCTGGTACCGCCTGCTCAACTGCGGGTTTCACTTGCCCACAGCCGCGGGCACCGATGCCATGGCCAACTTCGCGTCCCTGAGAGGGCCGGTCGGGCTCAACCGCGTGTACGTCGAGGTTCCGGACGGCAAACTCGACGTAGAGCCGTGGCTGGCGAACTTGAAACGCGGTCGAACGTTCGCCACGAACGGGCCGCTGCTGGGCTTTTCGCTGGACGATCAGTCGCTGGGCAGTGAAGTAAAGCTGCCCGCTGGTACACGGGAAGTGAAATTCAAAGCGTGGCTGCGTTCGATCGTTCCTATCGATCACCTCGAAGTGATTTGCAATGGAACTGTGGCGCGCGAATTAAAGTTGGATGGCAATCGCGACACAGCCGATGTGGAAGGTACCCTGCCGATTTCAGCAAACGGGTGGTGTTTGCTGCGAGCCTGGAATGAGAAGCCGAAGTACCCGATTCTTGATCTGTATCCGTACGCCACGACCAGTCCGATTTATCTCGAGGTGGCCGGCTCGAAATTAAACGCAGGCGATGACGCATCGTACTTCATCGCCTGGATTGATCAATTGATAGCGGCCGCTCGTACCAACTCGGATTGGAATTCAGATGCGGAAAAATCTACCGTGCTCGATCAACTGTCGCAGGGTCGCAAAGTCTACGAAAAACTTCTGCGTTAGACCATCCGGTCGCGAGCCCGGAGTTAAAGAGCTGTCGCTGTGGCGGCTCGCCTCGGTGAGGCCTGCTGCTCTATTTCAAGCAGAGCCTTTTTCCGACTTGTCCCCCATCGGTAGCCGCCCATTTCGCCGTTGCCGCGCACAACCCGATGGCACGGAATCGCAAACGCGATCCGGTTCGAGGCGCAGGCCCGCGCAACGGCGCGGGCCGCCGTCGGCTTCCCGATAGCCTTGGCCACTTGCGCATAGGACTGTGTCGCGCCAAACGGAAGCGACTGAAGGTGAGTCCACACGCGTCGCTGAAAGGCGGTCGCCTGGATATCCAGCGGCAACGAGCGGTTCAGTTTTTGTCCCGCGAGCTGACTCAGGACCGTATTCGTCCACGAACGCATGGAGTCGTCGTCCCGCTTGCGGATAGCGAACGGAAACTCCCGCTTTAAGCCTTCCACCAGTTCATCGTCAGTATCCCCGAATTGAATTGCGCAGATCCCCTTTTCCGTGGCGGCCACTAGCATGCGCCCCAGAGGTGATTCCGTACACGTATATCGGATGGTGGCAGCCACAGCGCCCCGGCGATACTTGTCTGGCGTCATGCCCAGGTGCGAAGCTGTCCGCTCGTATAGGCGGCTGCTCGAGCTGTAGCCCGCGTCATACAGCGCGTGTGTCACGCTGCGTCCTGCCCGCAGGTTCTGCTTGAGCAGTCCCATGCGGCACGAATCGGCATAAGCCTTCGGCGTGATCCCGAGAGCCTTCTTGAAGGTCCTTTGCAAATGGAACGGGCTCTGCCCGAAAACCTCCGCCAGATGCTCCAGCGTCACGGGCTCATCGAGATGTTGCTCGATGTAGCGGCAGATCCGCTTCACGGTCGCAATCTGCGGGTTCTCGCCAATCGCTTTCGGCTTGCAACGCAGGCAGGCTCGATAACCCGCGCTCTCCGCCTCCTCCGGACGGCGAAAGAAAGTTACGTTTTCGCGCCGTGGGCGCCGGGCTGCGCAAGACGGACGGCAGTACACGCCGGTGCTCGAAACGCCAAAGTAAAACTTCCCGTCATGCGTGGCGTCCCGTGCAACCACCGCCTCCCACCACTTGTCTTGCGGCTTCAGCGCCATATCGATTTCCGTTTCCACATTGAGTATCGCATTCGTTGTCATAGTGAGGAAAGCTTACGGCGGCCCGTATCGGAGAGCTATCCAAAGCTTGCGGTCAAACCAACTTTCCTGCAAGATGCTGAGACGGCAATCCTTGTTGAAACGAATCCTGTAATTCTGAGCCCTTTGGCTATTGCTTGAGCGCGTCATGATGAGCCAGACTCCGAACGTTAGAACATACAATCCGGCACCGGCTGAAATCGTGGCGGCTGCCGTGACCGGCGAAGTCGTCCTCAACGCGGCTCGTCCCGCGTCGGCGTGGAACGCCACCACGTCCGTGAGCTTTTGCTCCGACTGGCAGGGTAAGAATTCCGCTCCAGATCGCCAAACGACAGTGCGTGCCCTTTGGTCGCCCGAAATGCTCTATCTGCGCTTTGAATGCCGTTATCGCGAGCTGAACCTCTTCCCCGATTCCGATCCGAACGGCCGGCGGGATCAACTGTGGGATCGCGATGTTGCGGAGGCTTTTCTGCAACCTGATCTCGCACAGGCGCGCGCGTACAAAGAATTCGAGGTCAGTCCGAATGGAATGTGGATTGACCTGGACATCGCTCCCGGAGTGAAGGCAAACCTGAATAGCGAGATGTTGAGGTCGGTATTCCTGGACGAGAAGGCTCAGACCTGGTCCGCAGAACTAGCGATTCCGCTTCGGTCGCTGACCGCGAAGTTTGATCAGAAGGCAGTCTGGCGCGTCAATTTCTTTCGTGTAGAAGGCAAGCAAGAGCCACGGGGATACTACGCGTGGCAGCCGACCCATACCCCGCAGCCGAATTTTCACGTGCCAGAAGCATTCGGCAGCATGCGATTTGCAAGGGCGAAATAAGGGTTCCACCCCGGAGAAGCATTTAGCGTGTATACCTAGCCGGGTCAGTGGAGCTGCGGTCGTCCTCGCCTGTCGGCTGTCAACTTCTGCAAATGTTGAGGTTGGCAACCAACTCTAGTGTGCTACCGGCTGGATCCGCCCAAAGCCCGTCGACAATCCAGCGCGCTTGCGGAGCTTGGCGAGTAAGGCCTTGGCAGCGTTGAGGTAGGTTTTGTTGGGGTCAGAGGTATCCGCCCACACGGCGTCATAAATGACCTGGGCGGCCTCTTTCAGATCCATGTCCAGGGCAGACTCAAACAAGTCCATCCGGTCCTGCAGTCGCTCGTAGCAAACTTTGCAAACTGTGGCTGAGTCATGTCCGGCATCGTCCTCTCCCGCGTAGGTGCAACGGTGCGAAGTCTCAGCAATCTGCATGTGGGCCGCATATAGCTTGGCCTTGAATTCGCGCAGGAAACGTTCCTTCTGGTCGTCCAGCTCTTTCCCTGCGGCCTGCGGTTCAACAGGCGCGCAGGGCAACGTGGCGATGGGCGAAACGCGCTCGGTCGATTTACATACCGGACATTCACTGAGTGCGGCGGAATAGTATTTTCGGCACTTCACGCAAGGCAGGCCGTAGCCGGTGGGCTTGAGCGTTGGGCTGATGCCCCGCTGCGTATGCGTAGCCGTTCTCCCCGACCCATTGCCAGGTGTGAGGGCGGTGCGTACGCCTGTTGCTGATCCGGTCGGTTGAATGGGACGTATCGAGTCCATAGTGCCCCCTTGGCCCGTGCCGGCCAGGCCGGCGAAAGTCTTTCTGAGTGCATTCTAGGAGGCATCGTCACTAATTCCGACGCACGAGAGTTCAATGCCCTCTCGTCCAGTAGTACAAGGGAAGCCCATGTAGCGCAGAAAGCGCGTTGAGATTTCTCCGATGTTACGGCCGGCTGGGCTGGGCCATCACCTTGAGCAGTTCTTCCTTGCGAGCCCGATAGAGGTTCTGTGCGGGATCAAGCCGCGAAGCATTTTCCAGTTCCGCCAGAGCCTCATCATTGTGGCCAATCGCCATCAGGCAAGCCGCCAGCGAGTAGTGATTTTGCGCGCTGGGTTCAAGACGAACAGCCTCGCGAAATTCTTTTTCGGCTTCATCGAACGACTGCACTTCGAACAAAGCCGTTCCCAGATAGTGGTGCGCGATTGCTGAATCCGGACTCAAATAGACAGCAGCCTGGAGTTCCTTGAGCGCCTCTTCCGGCTTCTCAGCCAACAACAGGGCCTGACCGAGAACACGGTGCTCGGAAGCTCCCGTCGGATTCTGCAGGACGGTTTGTCGCAATTCAACGATGGCGTCCGCGTAATCCTTCTTCACCATGAAAGCCTGAGCCATGCAGGCGTGCCCGCCGTCCCAGCCTGCATCCATGCGATAGAGCTCGCGGAATTCGCTGATTGCGGCGTCGTATTCACCTTTGTCGCAATACGTATTCCCGAGGTTGTTGCGAACCGAAGACTCGTCCGGCGCAAGCCGCTTGGCTTCGCGATACTCAACCACCGCTTCGTCAAGCCGTCCCAGATCGTGCAGGACCACGCCCAAGTTGCTGTGCGCCTCCCAGAAATCACTCTTGATTCGCAGCGCATGTCGATAGGCGACGACTGCACCACGCAAGTCTCCGATCTCACGTCGTGCAATGCCAATGTCGTAGAAGACATCCGCGTTCTCGGGTTCGCGCACCAGCGATTCTTCATACGCATGCAAAGCCGCATAGCTTTTTCCGGCGCCGAACAGGCCAAGTCCCAGGTAGCGGTACGCTTCCGCATTGCCTGGGTCCATGCTAAGTGCCGTTCGCGCTTCGGCGATGGCGTTCTCCGCGTCATCGGAACGGTAGAAGAGATAGGCCATCCGGTTGTGTGTCTCCGGAAAACCTGGCATCAGTTGCGCCGACTCGGTAAATTCATCCAGTGCTGCATCCAACTGTTCCTGCAGTAACAATATCTGGCCGAGAGCAAAGTGCAGGCTGGCGTTGTCAGAATCAGAATGAAGAAGGCTTGTGAGTTGACCAGCAGCCGCTTCATATTTCTTCGCGTGCGCAAGTTCTGCGGCCTTCAATAAAGCCGCCGGGCAGAGAGCTTTCGATGCGTTGTCGTGGCGGGCCGTCCGAAGGGCTTTGAGGAGTTCGGGATTCGCTCCCGCTGTGCGCAACTGTTTCTCATCCGCAGGCGTCATGACGAAGCTCACGCCGCGTTCGGCGGCCAATCGAGCCAGACGACTGTTCGAGATTCCACCCACGATCCACGCGGTCACCTGCGTGCGATCAAGCGGCCGACCATGCGGTGCGTCCCCAAACGACTGCCCGAGAACCACCAGCACAAACGAGACGATCAAAGCCATGCGAGAACACTTCACGACGACTCCTTGGGCAGTGGGGAGGTCCTGCGGTAACTCCTAGAAAACATAGACTGCGGGAGTAATCCCGGGTAGGTCACGGAGGTAATACGACCGTAAGCGTGTCCGGTTGGCCGCACGCCCCGCCGACCGTCAGTGCTCTAAAACACGCCGGATCAATGATATGAATTGGGTTGTGGCGTGAGCCCGTCAATTGACGGGAATGCTCTGATTCCGTTAACGTTAAGCATTCGTATTCGCTCCATTGGAGGTTGTGATGTTTGAGGGTCTTTTCCAGCCAATGCATCTGCTGGTCATTTTTGCGATAGCTCTCCTGGTTTTTGGTCCCAAGAAGTTGCCCGAACTCGGCAAGGGTCTGGGCGAAGGCATTCGTTCTCTAAAGGAAGGCATGAAGGAGCACCCAACTGAACAGCCGACCTCGGCGGCGAAGCCTTCGGACACCGAAACCAAAGCCTAGATACTGTTCTCGTAGACCAGCTTCACAATAGGTCTCGCGTCTGCCTTGGTCCCCAAGGTTCATTCACCCCATTCGACGTGGCGACTTGTCCTATGGCCCACGCTCTTGCGTTCTCCGGGCCCCCTGCCACCCATACAGCATTCAACAGTGGTATCGCTTGATTTGAGAACGGCCCCATCTCTCTTCTGTGGAGGAAACTGCAGTGAGTATCTCGAAAGTTGGGTTCTCTCTTCTATTCGTGTTGTATTGCTCTTCTCTCTTCGCCGATCAGATTGTCATGAAGAATGGCGACCGGCTCACCGGAAAGATCGCCAAATCCGACGACAAGGCCCTGGTCATCAAGACCGAGTTCGCCGGTGAAGTGACCGTCGACTGGGCCGCCATTCAGGACGTCAAATCAGATCAACCGTTGCACGTGGGCTTGAAAGACGGCAAGAGCGTCGTTGGACCCGTGACGACCGCCGACGGCAAGATTCAAGTGTCCACCAAGACCGCTGGCAATGTGGAAGTCCCCAAAGAATCGATCGTCGTGATGCGCAGCGATCCGGAGCAGCTCGCGTGGGAAAAACAACAGCATCCCGGACTTCTCGAAGGCTGGCAGGGAGGGCTGAACATTGGCTTCGGCTTGACGGCCGGCAACAGCGAGACCAAGAATCTCGCGCTGGCCTTCAACGGAGTCCGTACCGGCTTGCATGACAAATTGACGCTCTACGCTGGATCGGTGTACTCGAAGAATGATCTGGTCCCGGCGGCGACGCAGGTCACCGCCAACACGAATCGCGGAGGCGCCCGCTATGATCGCGACATCACTCCGCGGCTATTTGGCTTTGGCAATGCCGACTTCGCCACCGACGCGCTGCAGGATTTGAACCTTCGCCAGGTGTACGGCGGTGGCCTCGGATTCCATGCCATCAAAAATGACAACACCACTCTCGATCTGCTGGGCGGCATCGCCTACACTCGTGAAAACTACACGCAGCTTGCTCCCCTGCCCAGGTTGATCCACAGTTTTGTGGCCGGGCAGTTCGGGGACGAATTCATGCACAAGCTTGCGAAGTCCACCGTCATCACACAGCGGGCCTATTTCTTCCCCGACTTCCAGAACTCGGGAGAATACCGCGCTACGTTTGATTTCGGCACGGTCACAAAGATTAGCAAGTGGCTGGGATGGCAAAACACTTTCGGCGATGTTTACGTGACGAACCCGCCCACGGGTAAAAAGAAGAACGACGTGGTGTTCACCACGGGCCTCAACGTAACCTTCACGCACTGAAGCGGGTGAGCCGATCCCTTCATATCCACCGGGCTAAGCCGGAACTTCTTCGGCGCTTGCCCGGTTGATTTTTGCGCTTAAGACATAATCGCTCTGATAGCAACTCCTGCAATACTTCCGCCGATCAACGGGCTAATCACCGGGATAAGCGAGTAACTCCAGTCCGACGGGCCTTTGCCCGCAATCGGCAGCAGGGCGTGCGCGATCCTTGGGCCCAGGTCGCGCGCGGGATTGATCGCATAGCCGGTCGTTCCGCCCAGAGAAAGCCCGATTCCCCAAACCAGGCACGCCACCAGATATGGTCCATAACCAGGAGGGAAGCCTGTCGCGGAGACTGCTTTCGAGAAAATTGCCCCAACCACGAAGACAAGAATGAAGGTGCCGATGATTTCACTGATGGCATTCGCCGTGAAACTCCGAATCGCCGGCCCAGTCGAATAACAGGCCAACTTCATCGCCGGATCTGGCGTCGCTTCCCAATGGGGTAGGTAATGCAGCCACACCAGCGTCGCGCCGGCCATTGCACCCAGAAGTTGTGCGATCACATAGGGCACGAGCTTTGCGAAATCTCCCGACACAACCGCGAAACCCAGCGTTACGGCGGGATTCAGATGCGCGTCGTGACTCCCACATGCGATCGCCGTCAGTACGCCGCACAGGACAGCGAACGCCCAGCCGGCGGAAATCACGATCCATCCTCCTCCCTCGCCTTTCGATTTCTTGAGCAGTACATTCGCCACCACGCCATTTCCCAGCAGGATCAGCACCGCCGTACCCATGAACTCGCCGAAGAACGGTGACGCCATCTTTAGGATCTCCTCTCCCCAGTCTTCGCAGATTCCATTCGGGTTTCGCTAGCTGGCCCAGTCGAACGAGCGGGTAACGGCCTTCTTCCATAGCCGATACATTTCCTCGCGCTTGTCAGAATCAAGATTAGGACGCCACGTGTGATCGACCGACCAATTAGCGTGCAAGTCGTCAACGTTCTTGTATAAGCCCACAGCTAGTCCCGCAGCATAGGCCGCACCCAGCGCGGTGGTCTCTTTAATCATCGGCCGAACGACCGGACGATTCAGAATGTCAGCCTGGAACTGCATCAGGAGGTTGTTTTCCACCATGCCGCCATCGACTCGCAGCGAATTGAGCGCGATGCCCGAATCACGCTCCATAGCCTCCAACACTTCGCGCGTCTGAAATGCAGTCGCTTCCAGTACGGCGCGAGCCAGATGTCCCTTGCCCGCATAACGCGTCAGGCCGGCGATCACACCGCGAGCACTATCCTTCCAGTAAGGAGCGTAGAGCCCTGAGAACGCCGGTACAAAATAGATGCCGCCGTTGTCGGTGACGGAGATGGCCAGCGCCTCGATGTCCGAACT
Source organism: uncultured Acidobacteriota bacterium (assembly GCA_963765755.1). Lineage (GTDB taxonomy): Bacteria > Acidobacteriota > Terriglobia > Terriglobales > Acidobacteriaceae > Gp1-AA133. Next base: position 74,246 of record CAVXXV010000014.1, read on the forward strand.
TCTTTCGATGAGACCCAGATTGTCGCGCAACCACTGAACGAGTGCCCCTGTAATCGCGATGCTGCCTTCGAGCGCGTACACAGCAGGCTGCGTTCCCAGGCGGTAGCCGAGCGTTGTCAGCAGCCCATGCCTGGACGGCACCGCCTTCTCCCCGGTGTTCATCAGCAGAAAGCATCCCGTTCCGTACGTATTCTTCGCTTCACCAGGCTTGAAGCAGGTCTGGCCCACCAATGCGGCCTGCTGATCCCCGAGAATTCCGGCGATGGTCACACCCTGCAGAACGCTTTCGGTCGCGGTTCCGTAGACTTCACTGCTCGACTTGATCGCAGGCAGAATCGCTTTCGGGATCTCGAACGCGGAAAGCATCCCGGCATCCCAATCGAGCGTCTGCAGATTCATCAACTGAGTGCGGCTGGCGTTGGTCACGTCGGTGACGTGAATTCCTCCATCGGCGCCCCCCGTCAGATGCCACACGAGGAAGGTATCGATATTTCCGAACAGCACGTCGCCCGCCTCGGCGCGCTTGCGCAGGCCAGAAACGTTTTCCAGCAGCCAGCGGATCTTCAATCCGCTGAAGTAAGTCGTAAGAGGCAACCCGGTGCAATCGCGAAAACGATCCTGCCCACCGGCACGACTCAATTCCGCGACCTCATCGGCGACGCGGGTGTCCTGCCAGACCAGTGCGTTATACACAGGCTTGCCAGTCTTCCGTTCCCACAGAACAGTAGTTTCGCGCTGGTTGGTAATTCCGATGGCCGCCAGATCAGATGGCTGGAGAGCCCGTTGTTGCAGCGCGCCCGCGATGACTTCCTGCGTGCGTCGCCAGATCTCCTCCGCGTCGTGCTCCACCCAGCCAGGCTTGGGATAGATCTGTTGATGTTCGCGTTGCTCGCTCGCCACGATTCGCCCGGCGCGATCGAAAATGATGAAGCGTGTGCTGGTGGTGCCCTGATCAATTGCGCCGAGATAGCTCGCCACGTTTCGTCCTAAGAATCGAATTGCAGGCCCAGCGCGCGACGCTGCCGGTCTATCTTACTGACATAGTCATCCACCGCGCGGCTTTTCTCATTCTCCGTCCAGCCGAGTTCACGGGCAAGAAGGTCTCCCACACCCGGCGCCGCCTGCAGCGCGAGTTGCCAACCAAATAGTTGCAACCCAATGCGCCGCGCCAGCACGTCTTCGATCGTGACGGCCATTTCTGTTCGGGCACAGTAAACCACTTCGGCCTGAATCGATGGGGCCTCCCGCACGAGAGGTGAGTTCAGTCGCGAATCTTCCTTCGTCAAAGAAAGCACGGCTTCCGCTTCCGTGCCGAATTTCTCCGCCAGATGCTTGGCTGTAGCCTCATTTAATCCATAAAGACTCATCAGGAACCGCCAATGGTCGGCGCTGTATCCCTCAGCACCAGCCAACCGGAAGTCGCGCGTCCGGCTGGGAACAGAGCCTCCAAGTTGCTTCTGCACAGCATCGACCGTATCTTCCGCCATCGCGCGATAGGTCGTCCACTTACCACCCAAAATGCTGATCAGCCCCGAACTCTCATCCACCTCAACTTCATGAGAGCGAATCAGCTTCTTGGTTTGTCGCGAATGGGCCGCCTGTACCAGCGGCCGCACGCCAGAAAATGCACTGACCACATCATCGACCGTGTATTGCAGACTCGAATATAGGTTCAAATGCCGCAGCAGATATTCGACTTCGTCTCGCGTCACAGCAACATCTTGTCCGGCCTTAACCTCGTCATCCGTCGTCCCGACCAGCAACCGTCCCAGCCAGGGAATTGCAAAGATCACACGCCCGTCTTCGGTCTTCGGTATAAGCAGAGCGGTCGTAATATCGCCGACCAGAGGCAGAAGAATGTGCACGCCCTTGCTTAGCACCAGTCTGTCGGATACGCCCGGACTGATCAGCGACCTCAGTCCGTCCGAGAATGGCCCCGTGGCATTAACGAAGCTTTTCGCGCACAACTCGAACGTGCGACCATTGAGTGCATCCTTCACGACTGCGCTCGCCAATCGACCGTCCTCTCCACGCTGGAAGCCAATCACCCTGAGATAGTTCGCAACTTCTCCGCCGGCGTCAGAGATAGACTTCACCAGGCTGACGCAGAAACGGGCATCATCGAATTGCCCGTCTTCATAGATGACCGCTCCAGAAACGCGCTGCCGTGTGAGCGTCGGCAGTGCCGCCAAGAGCCTCAACCCGAGAAAGATTCCAGCTCTTCCCCAGCCGCGCTGATCCCGCCAGCCAGTCGTAAAGCTTCAGACCCGCGAGGTAGTAGAGACTTTCAAAGCGGCTGAAGCATGGCACTAGAAACTGGCGCGCATGCGCCAGGTGAGGAGCATTCTGGAGCATGCGCCTGCGCTCCGTGAGAGCCTCGCGAACCACCGTGAGTTGTCCAGGATCGACTTCGGCGACGGCTTGCTGAAGATACCGAACCCCGCCGTGTGCCAACTTTGTCGAAGCGCTGGATGTGGCGGAAGCGAAGTCTCCGGCGTCCACTAACGCCGTGCGTAGACTGCGGAGTTGCGAATCAAGCGCACAGCCCGCCCCGGTGGCGCCCCCGCCGATCACGCAAACGTCAAATGAATTCGATTCCAGCGCACGCAGCGAATCGGCCCGGCTCTTCATCTGGCGCTAGATTACTTCGAACGGCCGACGCGGGTCGAGTCTCATCCTCGATATCTAACTTATTAACTTGTCATCCCGAGCGCAGGGAGGCGCCAGCCGAACGAAGTCGAAGGACCTTGTGTTCTGCGGAGCCCGACGAATTCCTACTGCCCGTTGGAGGCCTGGGATCGCGTGTCTTTCTGCACGACCGGAAGATTCGCAACATTCCATCCTCCGCCCAAAGCCTTGATGAGCGAAACGCTGGCCGTCATGCGGCGCCCCGCAATCTCGACGGCCACGCGCTGGTCGGTAAGAGCGATGCTCTGTGCGGTGATGACTTCCAGGTAAGTCGCAACTCCGCCTTTATAGCGGTTCGTCGAGAGCTGCAACGAGTGCTGGGCTGACGCAACGGCTGCGTCCTGAGTCTTGGCTTCATCCTCAAGCAATCGCAGCCCGGCGAGACTGTCTTCCACTTCCTGAAACGCACCCAGCACAGTCTGCTGATAATTCGCGACGGATTGATCGTACGCAGCCCGGGCCTCGTCGGTTACGGCGTGCCGCTTTCCCGCATCGAAGACCGTTTCAACTGCAGATGCCCCCGCGGTAATAAAGCCGCTCGGACCATTGAACCAGCTGGTGATCGAGGTGCTCTCAAAGCCCCCGGTGGCTCCCAGCGTGATCGTTGGGAAATAGGCCGCCCGCGCAATTCCGATCTGCGCGTTCGCCGCAGCCATGCGGCGTTCATTCCCGGCCACGTCCGGCCGGCGTTCCAGCAGATCAGAAGGCAGTCCCACCGGAAACACAGGAGGCGTACTCGCCAGCGGAACCGCCGGCAACGCAAAACTCGGCGCCGGCTGACCGGTTAACACAGCGATAGCATGTTCAAACTGCGCCCGCTGTACGCCCAGGTCCACCGCCTGCGCGCGCGTGGTTTCGAGCTGAGTCTCAGCCTGTGCAACATCCACCTGAGACACAACCCCCCCGCTGTAGCGATTTCGCGTCAGTTCGAGCGCTTTTTCATAGGCCGCGACCGTCGAATTCAACAGCTGTTCCTCGGCATCGAGCGCGCGTAACTGGAAGTAGTCGCTGGCCAGTTCCGCGTGCAAACTCAAACTCACGTTCTCCAGATCCGCCGCGCTTGCCTGGGCGTTCGCGCGCGCCGCCTCCACCGTCTTCCGCACTCGTCCCCATAGATCCACTTCATACGATGCATCCACCGGGAGCTGCAAATCTGTGTACGTAGTTGTCGGAGACAACCTACCGTTGGGACGGTTCTTCGAGAGTCGGCTGCGCGTCGCATTCACACCCGCGGTCACGTTCGGATATTGTGCGGACCGGTTGATGCGCACCAAAGCCCGGGCCTGTTCGAACTGCGCCTGTGCAGCTTTCAGCGTCTGATTGGAAACGTTGACCTGCTCTTCCAGCGCGTCCAGTTGCGCATCCTGAAACACCTGCCACCATTTCCCTTTCGCTGTCTGATCGGCGGGCTGGGCAGTTTTCCAGTTGGGCGGTAGTTCTTTGTATGCAGGAGGCGCAGGCGCGGCTGGCTTTGCATACCGTGGCCCAACCGCGCAGCCTGACAGAAAAGCGAGTCCTATGAACACGGCCCCCCAGGTGAAAACCGAGCCCGCTATTCCGTGTTTTGAACCGGACGTCACTGTGCCGCTCCCTTCGGAGCAACAGCGTTCTGTGCCAATCGCACCGGCTGGCCCGATACCAGTGAATCCGGCGGATTCACCACGAGCTCCTCATTACCGTTCAGCCCGACCAGGACCTCGACGTCGCTGCCAAAGTCGCGTCCCAACGTCACCGGCATCAACTCCGCCTTGTTATCTTTGACGACCGCCACCCGCAGCCCTTCGGAGCGAAACAGCAGAGTGTTCACCGGAATGGTGTACGTGGAAATGCTTCCTGGAAGTTTTAGATGCACGGCCGCATACGAACCGGTAAAGAGTTCCCCGGTTGGGTTATTCACCTCAATCTCCACCAACAGCGTGCGGCTGGCTGAATCGATCGCGTCGGCCGTCCGCACCAGCGTGCCTTCAAACCGGCGGCCCGGAAATTCATCCAGCGTCAAATCGGCTTTCAATCCGGGCTTCGTAGCCTGCGAGTAAACCTGAGGCACGTTCACATACACGCGCAATTTACCAGGAGCGGCAATGTGAAACAGCTCACTCTTGGTCCCGGTGCTGCTTCCGGAGTTAATCAGCTGGCCGATGTCGGTATTGCGAGCGGTAATCACGCCGTCGAAGGGCGCATAGATCTTTTCGAAGGATTGCAGTTCCTGCAGCCGCCGCAGATTCGCTTGCGCCGACTGCATGATGGCTTTCTTCGCCGCAAAATCACCAGCCGCATTGTCCGCGTCCTGTTGCGACACGGAATCGCTCTTCAGGAGCCCTTGATAGCGCGTCGCGGTAATTTCAGACAGGTGCATATTGGCTTCCGCAGTCCTCAGATCCGCCGTCGCCTGGTGCAGTTGCTGATCGACTTCCGGCGTATCGATTTCCGCCAGGAGGTGCCCGGCCTTCACGCGTCCACCGATATCTACGTACCAGCGCTTCAAGTAGCCATTCGTTCGGGCATAGATGGGAGCGTCCTTGAACGCCTGCACGTTGGCGGGAAGGATGATCTCCTGGGCTGGCGCGGACTTCTTGGGCTGCGCGACAATCACCGCCGGAACCGCCAGTTGATTGGTTTCGTTGCGCAGCGCAGTGCGCGCTCGCACACGCGGAACGATGCCCGAGATCACAACCAGCGCCACCACGACGAAGGCAAGCAGCGCAATGATCCAACCCTTTTTCGGGTTCGATGGCTGCTCGGTGTTTCGTGCGGACAAATTATCTGTCGCGATTCGCGTCTCCACGTTGTTTTCCTGATCCACCGGCATCTTACATTCTCCAAATCTTACGACGTATCAATTCCCGCGGCTTGCTTCAGCTTCCTGACGGCGCCCGTGCAGCAAGCTGAAGAACACCGGAACAAAGAACAGTGTCGAAACCGTGGCCAGCAACAAGCCACCAATCACCGCCCGTCCCAGGGGCGCATTCTGTTCGCCACCTTCGCCCATTCCAAGCGCCATCGGAACCATGCCTATCATCATGGCCATCGCCGTCATCAGCACCGGCCTGAAACGAGTGAAGCCGGACTCGAGCGCCGCCGCGATTGCGTCTTTCCCTTCTTCCAGCTGCTCTTTCGCGAAGCTGACCACGAGAATACTGTTGGCTGTCGCGACTCCCATGCACATGATGGACCCAGTCAACGCGGGCACACTCAACGTTGTGTGCGTAATGAAAAGGAACCAGGCGATCCCCGCCAATGCCGCCGGCAGCGCAGAAATGATGATGAACGGATCCAGCCAAGACTGAAAATTCACCACGATGAGCAGGTACACGAGCAGGATCGAAAACACCAGCCCTCCAATCAGGCCGATATAGGAGGACCGCATCGTCAGAATCTGGCCGCGCACCACCAGGCGCGATCCCTTCGGAAGATCTTTCTTGCTTTCATCCACGATCTTGTTTAGGTCCCGCGCAACGCCTCCCAGGTCTCTCCCTTGTACCGAACCGTAAATATCAATCACCGGAGCGATGTCGTAGTGCGAGACAACTGCCAAACCCACACCCCTGCGAATCGCCGCGAGACTTCCCAGAATCTGCGGCGGCGCTCCACTGTTGCCAGTGACGGGAATGTTCTGCAATCCCTGCAGAGAATCAAGCCTGTACTGCGGAGTCTGGGTCGCGATCGGATAGCTCACGCCGTTCTTCGGATTCAGCCAGAACGTCGGCGTGGTCTGGAAGCTTCCGCTCAGCGAGATCAGAAGGTTCTGTGCAACATCCCGCTCCGTGAACCCAATCTGGCCCGCTTTCGTTCGATCCACATTGATATGCAGTTTCGGCTGATCAAAGGCCTGCTGAATACGCGTATCCACGGTGCCCGGAATGTAGCGAACTTTCTGCAACAGAGTGTCGGCGAATTTCCGGTTCCCTTCCAGGTCATTCCCGACGATCTGAACGTCAATGGGAGCGGGCAGTCCGAAATTCAGAATCTGGCTGACGATATCCGCCGGAAGAAATGCAAAGGTCACTCCCGGAAATTCGTTGGCGAGTTTGATTCGCAAATCGTGAACATACTTATCGGTGGAATGATGGTGCTCTCCCAGAGTGACAAGTATGTCCGCATCGCCTGGGCCTACTGGCGCCGACGTGCTATAGGACAGGTTAATGCCGCTGTAGGGCAACCCGATATTGTCGATGATGCTTGACACCTCGTCCGGAGGTAGTTGCTCACGAATGGACTGCTCCACCAGATCGCATAGGCGCGCCGTTTCTTCGATCCTCGTACCCGTACGGGCCCGAAGGTGGAGTTTGAACTGACCGCTATCGACTCCCGGGAAAAAATCCTGCCCAAGCCAGGGGACCAGGAAGACCAAAGACAGCACGCACACTGCGAAGAAGCCGACTAGAAAAAGCTTGCGATGCTCGAGGCACGCTTCCAGCAGGCGGTGATAGCGTTCACGAAATCTCTCGAAAGCCTCCTCAAAGCGAACCTGCATGCGGACGAACGGATTCCTGCTGGTCGTCGACGCATGCCCTGCTTCCGCCTCATGGCCGCGCAACAGGTATTTCGCCATGGTCGGGACGACCGTTCGCGATAAGAAATACGACGCCAGCATGGCAAATGAAACCGCCTCGGCCAGCGGCACGAACAGATACCGCGCGACCCCGGTAAGGAAAAACATCGGAACAAACACAATGCAGATCGACAGCGTTGACACGAACGCCGGAACGGCAATCTGCTGGGCGCCGTCGAGAATCGCATGTTCCACTTCCTTACCCATGGCAAGGTTGCGGTTGATGTTCTCGATTTCCACCGTGGCGTCGTCCACCAGGATGCCGACCGCCAATGCCAATCCGCCGAGCGTCATGATGTTGATGGTTTCGCCCAGAGCGCTCAAACAGATGATGGACGTAAGGATCGAGAGCGGAATGGATACCGCGATGATCACTGTGCTCCGCCAGCTTCCCAGGAACACCAGGATCATGAATCCCGTCAGGCACGCCGCGATGATCGCCTCGCGAACTACGCCCTGAATAGACCCGCGCACGAACAAAGACTGGTCTGCCAGCAACCGGATGTTGAGGTCCGCTGGCAGCGTCTTCTGGACGTCGGGAAGCATGCTCTTGATCCCCGAGATGATGTCGAGCGTGGATGCATTGCCCGCTTTCTGGATCGTAAGCAGCACAGCTCGCTGCCCGTTGACGCGGGCGATATTGGTCTGCGGCGGAAAACCGTCGCGCACGTGAGCGACGTCCCGGATGTAGATCGTGCTGCTGCCCACGGTCCTGATCGGCAGATCATTAAGCTCCGCAACTGTCTGCGGGCTGGCGTTCATATCGACGTCGTACTCGAGCGGGCCGATCTTGGTCGTGCCCGAGGGAAGAATCAGATTCTGAGCTCCCACCGCATTGACCACGTCGAGTGGCGAGAGGCCTTTTGCCTGGAGAGCCTGCGTATCCAGGTCAACCTGCACCTGCCTCTGTTTGCCACCATACGGATACGGGATGGCTGCACCCGGCACCGTGATCAGCCGCGTGCGGATGAAGTTGACGCCGGAATCGAAAAGCTGTTGCTCTGAGAGTTCGTGCCCGGAAAGTCCCAACTGCAAAATCGGCACAGTCGATGCGCTGTAGGTGATGACAAGTGGCGGAGTCGTACCGGGCGGCAGCTGCCGCAACTGCGTCTGAGAAATAGCCGTGACCTGCGCGATCGCCTTATCAATGTTCGCGTGCGGCTGGAAGAACACTTTCACCACCGCAATCCCGTTAAGCGATTGCGACTCGATGTGCTCGATATCATCGACCAACGTCGTCAGCGCGCGCTCCGTAACCGAGGTGATCCGATTCCCCATATCCTCCGAAGAAAGCCCGGAGTAGTTCCAGACAATGCTCACCACTGGAATGTTGATCTCTGGGAAAACGTCGGTGGGCGTACGCAGAATCACGATTGGCCCCAGAATCAAGATCAGCAGGGCCAGTACCGTAAAGGTGTACGGACGGCGAAGAGCGAGCTTAACAATCCACATGGCGATCTCTTAATGGAGGGACGAATTACCGCCCCAGGAACGATGCCGCCGCCACAACCACCACCAACGACGAGCGACGATGTTCGGATGGCGACACTATCCCAGATGTTTCATAGCAACGTAATTGCCAGTCCCATCTGGCAGGGTGCAATACGCTATTCGATGATGGGTGAACCACTTAAGAAGCAAACTCTTTTTCCAACAATGCAGCCGGCCCACCCCTTTTGTGTCGATGGCTCGACACGTCTTGACACCGCCTCCGGCTTAGTCTTCGGGCCGCTCGATTCCCAGCCGCCGCATTCGGTAGATAAGGGTGGTGCGCGGAATTCCGAGACGAGCTGCTGCTCCGCTCGCGCCGCCTAAGACCCAGTTCGTATCCCGCAGCACCTGCATCACGTGCTTGCGCTCGACTTCCTTCAAGGTTGCGCCTGTGGAGCTCCTGGATTTTCCTTCGCGCAATTCGGCCAGAGGCGCTTTCAACGATGGTCCTTCCGTCAGGATCACAGCGCGCTCGATGAAATTCTGCAGCTCGCGGATGTTGCCCGGCCACGCGTAACGAACCAGCGCATCCATCACCGACTCCGGGATCCGCGTAATTTTCCGATTCATCGATTTGGCAAACTTATCGACGAAGTAACGCGCCAGGATGGGGATGTCGTCGCGCCGCTCACGCAACGGAGGAATGTGAATCGGAAATACATTCAGCCGGTAGTAGAGGTCCGCACGGAACGTGCCTTGTTCCACCATGCGGCCTAAATCTCGATTGGTGGCGGCCACTAGGCGCACGTCGGTGCGAATGGATCGCGTTCCACCCAGCCGCTCGAATTCCTGCTCCTGCAAAACTCGCAGCAACTTGGGCTGCAACTCAAGTGGAATGTCGCCGACTTCGTCCAGAAACAGGGTGCCCTTATGAGCAATTTCGAACCGCCCAACCTTGCGGCTGATTGCGCCCGTAAACGCTCCCCGCTCGTGTCCGAACAATTCGCTCTCCAGCAAGCCCAGAGGGATCGCTGCACAATTCAGTTTGACGAAGATGCTGTCACGACGGCCGCTCAGCTCGTGGATAGCACGCGCCACCAGTTCTTTTCCGGTTCCCGTTTCTCCCTGGATTAATACGGTGGTCTCGTTGGGTGCAACGGTTTCCACTTGTCGGAGTACGTTTCGCAACCCCGCGCTATTGCCCAGAATGTCTTCAAAATGATGCTCGGTGCGAATCTCGTCGCGGAGGTACAACCCTTCTTCCGCCAGACGTTCCTTGGACTCACTCAGTTCGCTGAATTCGAGTGCATTCTCCAACGCGATGGCCACCTGGCTTGCGACTTGCCGCAGAAATTCCACGTCTTGCTCGGAGAAAGCGTCTTTCCGCCGGTCAAGCAAGTGCAGCACACCCAGGATCCGGTTGCGCCGCATGATGGGCAAAAAGCAGCCCGACTCGAATCCTTCCTCCGCATTCACCTTGAGCGCCACCGGCGCCAGCGATTTCGGAGCGCTCCCAAAACGCCCCGGCTTTCCCGTCTGATACGCGATTCCGGGACTAGTCCCCGCAATCGGTAAAACCATTTGGTCCTGCATGAATCCCTTGCCCGCCGGAAAATCCAATCCATAAACGCGCAGTTGCGTCTGCTCCCGGTCGGGCAGAGACAGGCAGGCCGCGTCGCACTGCATCGCGTTCCGGACGCTGGCTGGGATCGCACGAAACAATTCGGACAAGGCAAGGTTCGAGACCACCGCGTTGTTCACATCGAGCAGCAACTTCAGGCGATCTCGCTCGCGGATTACCTGCTGCTGAAGCGCGCCCGCTTCCTCATAGTTCAAGGCGTTCTCCACAGCTACCGCGACCTGCGCCGCCACCATCTTGAGAATCGCCAGACTCGAAGGCCGGTACGCATCGCTCTGCGAACTGCCGAGATTCATCGTTCCGATCTTGCGGCGAGCCGTCGTTAACGGCAGACTGCAAAACGATTTCAGTCCATTCTCGATCAGCACGCGCGTCGCCCGCGGAAACCGTCCCGCTTGTTCCGGATCGCCCACTACAAAGGGTCGTTGCGTCATCCACACCTCTCCGGAGGGCGAGTCGTCCACGCCAAATTCCATGCCCGGACGAATTGTCGACACTCCATCAAAATGCAGAGTGTGCAGACGCATCACCTCGTGCACGGGATCATGCAGAATCAGACTCAGATAATTGAAGTTCAGGACCGTGTGAAGGCGTCGGCCGAGATCCTGAAACAACTCCGTCAGGCTCTGGTGCGAGGAGATCGCCTGCGACACTTCAAGCAGAGTGGTGTACTGATTGTCAGGAAAAGAAGCGGTCGAATCCGGGAGCGTAGCCATGCTGGTGAGTTTTCGATGTTTCACTGGCGCACCGCCCCAAATGCCCCAGGACTTCAAAATCCGTACCAGTATAGCTCGCCGCGTGTCGAATCATCGACACCGCGCGTCCAGCACGTTCCGAAAAGTCGGAGCGCAGAACAGTTCAAACCCTTCTAAGTACCTCATTACATGAAATCAAAGCGTGAGACTTGCGCCTCGGGCAACCTGGCCCTACCGATGCAAAGTCCTCGTGTGGTCGAAATGTCATGTTGAAGATCACCGTCACTGAAGACGACCGTCGAATCACGCTCGTGCTCGAGGGAAGGTTATGCGGTCCTTGCGCGGCAGAAGCCGAGCGCAGTTGGCGCACCGCCATGGCGCGAGCGGGCAACCACAAAATTCTGCTTGATCTTACGGGCGTGACCTTCGTAGGCGGCGAAGGCGAGGTGCTGTTAGCGGAAGTCCTTGAGCAAGGAGCAGAAATCCGAGTTGACGGCGTCCTGATGAGTCACTTAGTAGAGGAACTTCGAGAACGTATCTCAAACACGACGGGAGCAGTCTCTTCCCGAAGAACGCCGAGGCCGCATCGCAACCCCGGCGTATTGTAAAACCCTGGCCCTCCCCCAAGTGCAAGGGTCTCTTCGGGAAACTTAAGAATTGGCGAGCGGCTTCGTGGACTAGCTGTTTTGCATTTCGCGCAGCGCCCGCCGTAAGTGTTTCTTCGCGCTTTCCTTGCTGATCCCCAGCACTCTGGCAACTTCAGGCAGCGTGTATCCGTGTAACTCAGTGAGTACGAACACATCACGGCACCGGGGTTGAAGCAACAAGGCACGGAGCATGGTCAGCTGAAATAATCGATCTGCGCTCTCGCCTGGTTTGACGGAGACATTCCCGATCGAACCATGTTCCCTCACCTGCCGACCTCGAATCATCGTCATCGCATGAATCGTGCGGCGTGCAGGAATTTCGTTTCAGTTGCGGCAACAAATTTTTGGACGCATGCCCCGTTGATTTCGGAGAGTGGCCTATTCCCGGTGTCCCATTTCCGTGAAAATCCCTGTCCATCCGCCCGCTCGGGGATTCCCCGGTTTAGGTGTAAGATGTTCGGCACTCCTGCAGTCCCGGGGCAAGCCGTTGCAATTTCAGCCTTTTGACGCACCTTACGTAGACCGTCTTCGCAGTGGAGATCCTCGAACCCAAGACCACTTTGTCGCCTACTTTAGCGAGCTGATTCAGCTCAAATTGCGGGCTAAGCTACGCACCATCCAAGCCATCGAAGATGTAAAGCAGGAAACATTCGCCCGCGTCCTAACGGCCCTCCGCAGTCCCACCGGAATCCGTCAGCCCGAGCGCCTCGGAGCATTCGTCAACTCCATATGCAACAACGTTTTGCTGGAGCAGTATCGCGCGAATGCTAAGGTGACGTCGATTGAAGAGGAGACGGCCAACGAACTGCCCGATCGGCGCACAGACGTGGAAGGGACGGTCGCCGCCAAGCAGATGGAAGAGAAGGTTCGCGAGATCCTCGACGAAATGCCGGAGCGGGACCGCCGGATTATTCGGGAAGTCTTTCTGGAAGAACGGGATAAGGACGAAGTATGTCGCGACTTTGGCGTTGATCGCGACTATCTGCGGGTCCTGGTGCACCGCGCCAAGCTGTCATTTAAGTCCGAATACTTAAGAATCATTGAGCGCCGGCCTCCAGGTTTGTCGGCTGCGGGGGGCCAATGAAACGATTTCACCTCTGGTTTCACTACCCATTGTAAGAGGGGGAGGCAGTGGAGATGAACCACGCCGACGCAGTGCGTATGAATGCGACTGAAAAGTACTTGCTGAATGAATTGGACTCGGCGGAACTCGACCGGTTCGAAGAACACATGTTCGATTGCCAGGAATGCGCGCTCGACGTCCGCGCCGCCGCAGCGTTCCTTGAACATAGCAAAAACGTCCTTGCCAAGGCTGCTCCGGTGCCCGTGCCAGTCCTCCGACCGGTCCCGGCCCCAACGCCCAGCCCGTGGCTGGCCTGGCTGCGCCCGGTATTCACGGTGCCAGTCATGGCCGTGCTGATCGCGTTCATCGGATATCAAAATCTGGTGGTCTATTCCGGGATGAAACAACCCGCGGGCACACCCTATCTTTACCCGGCGGTCTCGATTAACGTCGCTACCCGGAGCGGCGCCACCCCCGCGGTGCACGCAAGGAGTGGTGAACCCTTCTTGTTGCTCGTAAATCTTCCCGCCGAAAGTCGCTTTTCCTCGTATATTGCAGACTTGTACGACCCGGCTGGACGTATAGAATGGTCCGTCCCGATTGCGGCGGCGGTGGCAGATGACATCGTCCCCATGCGAATTCCGGGGCAGCGTGAAGCCGGTATTTACACGCTCGCAATACGTGGAGTTCCGCAAACTGGCGGTACCCCCTCAGAAATTGGCCGACAACCCTTCGAACTGAAGTTGCAGTAACAGGCCCCGATAACAGATCTCCAATTCAGACAAGGAGACAGCCATGTCTTTTCGCAACGAACGAATTCACTTCTTTCACGCGAACGCCACCGCAATCGGCGGGCATATCAATAAGCCGGTGGCCAAGATCATCCCCGTGCAGTCTCCTACTTCTCTCTCACCTTCCGGCGGAGCCGACGAAGCTGCCAAACCGGCTTTTCAGTTCGAAAAAATCATGTCGGCCAAGGCCACGAATACGCGTGTCGAAGGCAGTTACATCGACGCCCGGCCCACTACCCGTGCCTTGGCAATGGTCGAGGACCTTAACGTCCTCGACATGATTCGCGTCGACGAACTGTTCGCGTATATTTCCAGTGTGCACCCGGGTGAAGAACCCGACGTGCCCATCATTAGTTTTGGGGATACCACGATCAATGGGCTGCGGGTGGGCGACACCCAGCTAAAGGTTCATCTCGACACGAGCCTCTTGGACCTGGGCAATGGCAAGCGCTTTCCCAAAAAGTCGCACCTGTTCGAGAAGTCGCTCTGGAAAAGGGCAAACGAAAAGTTCGAGCCTGATAAAGGTTTCTTGAAATGCTCTTTGGTAGAAGAGATCGAAGTGATTCGTGGCAAAAAGCCAGACATCGTGGGTCCGAACACTATCGAGATACCAAACATCGGCCGAATGCATCTGGCCGAATTGATTCTTATTGGCAACTCCTACCAACTGATCATGATGCGTCTGGAATTAGGCTGCACAGTCCAAGGCGCGTCGAGCAATTCAGCAGCGATTGTGGACGGCAAAGGCGGTGGGCCGTAGGTCCACTTGCAATTGCTGTACTTCTGCTGCTAAGCGCGTCTTGCTCTCGTGACCCACGCTCGGAGTTCGCCCGCATACAACGCGTTTTCGAGCACGGGGAATTGATCCGCGCACAAGACGAGGCTGAAAAGGCGTGTCGCTACTACTCCGGTCGCGATGTCCAGTGGTGGTGGCGGTTCCGGATACTGAAGGCAAGAATCCTGGGCTGGAGGGGAATGTTCGAGGATGTCCTCAATACTCTGGAGACGAAATCCGCCGCTCCCCTCCCCGATGATGACTTGGTTGTCCAGAGAGATATCCTGGCAGGCGCTGCGAATGTACATTTGCACCACTTCTCCGAAGCACAGGCCTACCTCGACCGCGCGACCAGCGCTTGTACCGCATCCACAAACTTAGTGTGCGCCGAGTTCTTCGGCGTGCGTGGCCAATCGGAGATCGAGCGAGGTGAACTCAACCGCGCCCTCCCATTCTTCGAACAAAGCCTCGCCATAGCGAACCAGCACGACGACCAGTTTGCGCGGGCTACGGCTTACCTGAACCTGAGCTATCTGGCCTTACTACAGGAGCATTTCGACGAGTCAATCGATCTGGAACAGAAGGCCTACGATGCAGCTCGGGCTATTGAAGCGCAACGGATTATGGCTACTACGCAGGGCAATCTGGGCTGGTTGCACTACAAGACCGGTGATGTGGATGGAGCCTTAGGATTGTTGCTCCAGGCAGGCGATCGCGCTGAACAGTTGGGAGCAATCGACAATCAAGTTGCCTGGCTCACTACCGCTGGATATGTCTACCTCGATCAAGGCAAGTACGAAGTGGCCGAAGAACAGTACCGCAAAGCTCTCAAGCTCGCCAATCAGATCAATAGCAAAGAAGACATACTCAATGCGCAAATATCCCTGGCGTTCGTGGGGGTTCTGACCGGCAAACTCGACCTCGCACGATTCTATAGTGACCAGGCGGCCCTGTCGGCTCGCCGAGATGGCAACCGACCCAACGAACTTTATTCACTGCTGGTGAAAAGCCAAGTCTCAGCGCGTACGGGGGAGGTTCAGAAGGCACAAGATATTCTGTTCGAAGTCTCCAACGACCCGAAAGTCTTGCCTTCCATGAAATGGGAAGCGCAGCACGAACTGGCGAACCTCTATGCTGATCAGCACCAGGTTGCTCAGGCTCTGGCTGCGTACCGCACAACCATCAAAACCTTCGAAACAGCCCGATCAGAAATTAAGCATGAAGACGTCAAACTTCCCTTCCTTTCCAACGCCAGCAGCCTGTACGAGGATTATGTGAGCTTTCTGCTGGCCAACGGAAAAGTCGCCGAGGCACTCAGCGCGGCCGATCATGCCCGTGCCCGCACATTGGCCGAAGGGCTGGGTCAACTGCGCAAAACAGATTCCGCACTCCCCTCGCCGATCAACGCTCAGAGCGTTGCGCGGACTGCCGGCGGCACAATTCTCTACTATTCGCTCGGCGCAAAGCAGTCGTATCTATGGGCCATTACTCCGCAGAAAATCAACCTCTTCCAACTCCCCCCGGCAGCGCAGATTGACGCGACGGTGCGTCGCTACCGCAAGGCTCTCGAAACTCCCAAAGACCTTCTCGCTTCCCAGAACCCCGATGGGACCGATCTGTACCGGATGCTGGTCGAGCCTGCAGCAGCGCTCATCCCGGCAAGCCGCAAAGTTTTCGTGATCCCGGACGGCAGTTTGAACGCGCTGAATTTTGAGGCCCTGCTCGCCCCCGACCCCAAACCGCATTACTGGATTGAAGACGTCATCGTCGCGAACGCCAGTTCGCTGCGTCTGCTGGAACACTCGCGTCTGAACCTTGGCACGCAAAAGCGCACCCTGTTGCTGGTCGGCAACCCGGTCGCCGCTGGAGCCGAATACGGAGCCCTGCCCCAGGCCGCTTCCGAAATGGACAACATAGGCAAACGATTTCTCCCCAAGGAGCAGCGCATTCTTGGCCAGGCAGACGCCACACCGACCGCTTATCTGGACGGCAATCCTGAACGTTACAACTACATTCATTTTGTGGCGCACGGCACCGCCAGCCGACTGAGCCCCCTCGACTCGGCGATCGTGCTTTCGCGAAGCAACGCTGACACTGACTCGTTTAAGCTCTATGCGCGCGACATTATTCGTCGCCCGTTGAGCGCAGAGCTTGTGACCATCTCATCCTGCTATGGCTCCGGCACTCGCGCCTATTCGGGTGAAGGTCTAGTAGGTTTGTCGTGGGCCTTCCTGCGTGCGGGCGCTCACAACGTGATCGGTGCTCTATGGGATGTGAGCGATACGTCCACCCCGCGGCTAATGGATCAGATGTATGAGGGCATTCAGCAAGGGAAGCCTCCAGCCGAAGCTCTGCGCGCAGCCAAGCTGTCGCTTCTGCACTCGACGGACTCGTTTCGAAGACCGTTCTATTGGGCGCCGTTCCAGTTCTACACCGGCTCGTAAGCCAACCATCCTCGCCATATCTGAGGGACTCTCAGCTCTGTCTTAACTCGAGACGCAAATCAGGCTCCGTACCCGCAACCGTAATTTCACTGCAGTCCTTCAGCACCCAGGTCGCCCCGGCGCCTCGAAGTTCTTGCGCACTACACGTCGTGTGCAGGGCAATCACCCTCGCGCCAGCGGCCAGCCCGGCTTTGATTCCGGCGCCGACGTCTTCTACTACCACGCATTCTTCCGGGCGGTATCCAAGCAAGCCGGCCGCCTTGAGATAGGGATCCGGATGCGGCTTCCCATTCCTGATGTCATTGGAGGTCACCATTTTTTCAGGGCTAAGTAAGCCCGCCGCTCGTAAACGTACCTCGGCAAGTGCCCTCGTTGCAGAAGTCACGATGGTCCATCGATGCTCGGGCAGTTTCTCCAGTAACTCGCGCGCGCCGGCCAGCGGAACCACTCCCTCGAGGTCTTCGATTTCGCGGCGTTCGACAATCCGATTTTCCGCCTCGTGATCCGCGTCCGGCAAAAGTTCCCGCACCGTGGTCAGACTTGGCCGCCCGTGGGCGCGCGCCACGACTTCATCCGGATCGAAGAGGTGCTCGATCGCCCATTTGCGCCATACACGACCAACCGCTGGAGTCGAGTCAATCAGAACACCGTCCATATCAAAGAGAAGAGCGCTGCAGTGGATTTCAGTCATGGCCTCTGAATGATTTGTGAAATTGCATACGACAGATGATTCGAGTGATCAGGTCGGCGGCGTTCAAAGCTTCATCACAATTTCCGTAATCCTCGGTCGCCGGAAGCAGACGCACCAGCGTATCGATCATCACGTTCCCGACCCGATGAATCTTCTCGGCCGGTATGCCTTCGCGCCGGAGATTGCCATCTCCATCTTCCGAGGGAGTAAACAGAAGGTCCTCGAGTTGGTCGGTCACCAGGCGGTTAATCCTGCGAGCATGCGACGATCGAACGAGCGCAACCACGCCTCCACATGTCCCAGGCGCACCGACAACTTGGAACACACCAGCGCAGCCGCCACCGTAGAATTCACATCGCCATACACCAGCACCAGGTCCGGCTTTCGCTCCAGCAGCACCGGCTCAAAGCGCCTCATGATGTCCGCCGTCTGCACCGCATGACTGCCCGACCCGACTTCCAGGTTGACGTCCGGAACCCGCATCGCCAGCTGTGCGAAGAACCCGTCCGACATATTCGCGTCGTAGTGCTGGCCCGTGTGCACCAGGGTCTGCGCAGCGCCGTGCCCTTCAAGCGCTCGCATCACCGGCGCAACCTTCATGAAATTCGGCCTTGCCCCAACGACATGGAGAACATGCATTTGGTTGCGAACCAGGCATGATTCTAAAGGAGAATGCAGCGGCAAAACTGTTCGACGGCAGGTTGAGTTGTTCTGTCGTCCGCGGTTTCCTCTAGCGAAGCCTGCCGATTGACAGCCGCCAGGAAGGTGGGCACAATTCCGCAAATACCGCGGCTCTGTCACAATTGGACTCTTAACGCCGCGGAGGGGTGCATGGTCTTACGGAAAGAGGAGGTGCATGGCCATTCGACTGCCCAGCCCCCCCGCTGCTTTTGGCGCACCTCGCCGTCTTCGAATCCGCCGCTGCGCATTGGGCTCCTGCTCGAAAGCGTTAAGATGTCGCGGTTGTTCGCGACCATCATCGAAGACATCCAAGCCAGCAACTTCGCAAGAATTGAACTGCTCGTTTTTCGAAAAGCCTTTACGCCGGATCAACCTGCCAAGCCGGCAAATTCCATCGTCTCGAGAGCCACGCGCCGTTTGATCGATCCCAATCTGCGCAAGCACGCTCTCTACGAACAGTATCTTCGTTACGACGAGCGGAACACGCCGGCGAACCACCCTCTGGGAGTGGTCGATTGTTCTGACATGCTGGCAAACATTGACAGCATTGATGTTGAACCTATCGGACAAAAATTCGTCCATCGATTTCCTCCCGAGTCCCTGGAAGCAATTCGCGCGAAAGATCTCGATGTTCTGATCCGCTTCGGCTTCAACATTCTGAAGGGCGACATCCTGCGCTCGGCGCGCTACGGTGTATGGTCCTACCATCACGGCGACAACGAATTCTTTCGCGGCGGTCCGCCCCATTTTTGGGAGCTTTGCGAGAATGCGCCGCTCTCGGGTGTGATTCTTCAGGTGCTGACCGAAGCTCTGGACGATGGCCTGGTCCTGTGCAAGTCCTTGTTCGCCACCGAAACGACCATCAGCGTGTCGCGCAACCGGTATCCGGCGTACTGGGGCGCGAGCGATATGATGATCCGGAAGTTAAACGAACTTCACCGCTGCGGATGGGATTCCCTGCTCCAGGGTGCGGTGCCTGCCGTTCCGTACAAGGGGAAGAAGAAAATCTACCGCACGCCGACGAACTTCGAAATGGTTCGCTGGCTCGCTCCTTTGATGGTGAAAAAAACGGTTCGTAGGCTGCTCGCGCCGAAATCCCAAGTGCAACATTGGCGGATCGGAGTCCGAACCACCGGCAAGCTTCTATTCGAACAAAAAGGCGCCCCCGACTTAAGCGGCTTTCGCTGGCTGGAGCCGCCGAGCGGATTCTTCTGGGCCGACCCGTTCGTGATTGATCAGGACCAGCGCAAGTGGGCATTCTTCGAAGAATATGCCTACCAGTACCGGCGGGCCCACATTTCCTGCGCCGAGATCGCCGACGATGGTTCTTTCCTTTCACCCACCCGCTGCCTGGTCGACGATCAACATCACTATTCCTACCCGTACGTCTTCCGCGCCGGAGATGACCTCTTTATGATCCCCGAGGCGGTCGATTCAGGATCGGTCGATCTCTACCGGTGCAAAGACTTCCCCAATCAATGGGTGCTTGAGGCCACGCTAATGCGCGGGCGTTTCGTCGATACATCCGTCTGGCAACATGACGACACGTGGTGGCTAACGACCACCAGCGCGGAACCAGACTCGCGCTGCGGATGTCTGCTGCTTTTTTATTCCGATTCCATCACCGGTCCGTGGCACTTCCACCCCGCCAACCCGATTTCCACCGACGTACGAAACTTTCGCAACGCCGGCCGGGTTTTCGAAGCCGGATCCCAACTCGTGCGCCCCAGTCAGGACAGTACCGGCTTGTACGGCCGCGCGCTAGCCTTGAACGAAATCACGGAACTGACGAAGCTTCGGTACGCCGAACGACGCATGATGACGATTGAACCTGAGCTTTTGCATGGAGTGTGCGGGATTCATACCTACAACTGGTGCGGGAACATTGAGTTGATTGACGGCCAGACCAAAACATCCCTGCAACGCGTGCTGCAAACCCGCTAAAACATCTGGCCAGGGGGCACACCTTGTGTCGAGCTGACATCGTGCCCGCCTCGTTAACCTGAACTGATTTTTGCTGGAAAGTGGAAAGAAGACTTGGTGCCGGGAGGGGGAGTCGAACCCCCAAGATCCGAAGATCGGCGGATTTTGAGTCCGCTGCGTCTGCCAGTTCCGCCATCCCGGCGAGTGGAGATAAGCGATTGAAACTGCGCGACTAGTTTACCTTAGGGTCCTTGGTTTCGCCATCGTTCTGC
>CAVXXV010000015.1:0-85354 GCA_963765755.1 uncultured Acidobacteriota bacterium
GCACGGAAGCAACTCGCATGTTCTCCACAATACAACCGGGAGAACGACTGAATGATAGCTCAACGGGTCTCGAAGGCGAACGCCTGGCTTGGGCGCACAAAAGCCGGTCTTTTTGCTCTTCTTCTTCTGACACCCTTCCCGAGAAAACAATAACTTGGGGAGTCTGCTCTTCGCTCAAAACGCCGACGCGCCAATTTACATCCCAGTTGCCAAGACTAGGATTCCAGCAGCGCCCGTAACTTGTGAGCGTATCTGCGGCTCGACGTGACCACCGTTCCTTCTGCCAGTACGATGTCGTAAACCCCATCGAACATCGGACGAATCTCGCTAATGCAGGCGCCGTTCACGATGGCCGATTTCCGCACGCGGATGAAGTGGTGTGGCGCCAGCTTTTCTTCCAGGTGTGCCAGGGTGTCCCGCAACAGGTGACTGTCGCTGGCGGTGTGTATGCAGGCATAGTTTCCCGTGGCTTCGATCCACAAAACGTTAGAAACGGGAACGAAGAAAATCCGCTTCTTGTCCTTCACCACAAAGCGTTCCAATGGGCGGAGACTACGGAGGGATTGGAGCAGTGGTTCGAGACCTCGATTTGCTGTCCCGCGCTGTTCGACGACCTGGAGTGCGTGAACCAGGGCATTGGCAAATCGCTCCTTATCATACGGCTTCAACAGATAGTCAACAGCGTGGACTTCGAATGCGCGAATGGCATGCGCATCGTGAGCCGTGACGAAGACATAAACGGGAGCGGGGCTGACCGATGGCTCCACATTTTCGATGACTCCAAAACCATCCAGATCAGGCATCTGCACATCGAGAAAAACGATGTCGGGATGAAGTTCGTTGATCTGCTCCACCGCACTGATTCCGTTCGCCGCCTCGCCTACAACTTCAATGTCGTTGTGTTTGGCCAGATAGCGACGGATACCGCGCCGGGCGATCGGTTCGTCATCGACGATGAGGACTCGCGTCTTCATGCGAACTCCGCAGTGGAATGGTGATGATGGCCTCACAGCCTCGACCGTCGCCCCTGGTAAGTTCCAGCGACGACTCGTCCCCGTACAGCTGTTTCAAGCGTGACTGGACATTGTTGAGTCCGACGCCGAATCGCAGACGCGATCCCGGTGCCGGACCCGGGCCATCATCGCGGACGCGGAGCGAAACTCTGCCATTGTTGCGTTGCGCAGCGATCTCTAGCCGGCCTGCGGCGGAATCGACGCTGATGCCGTGCTTGATGGCATTCTCAACCAGTGGCTGAAGCGCCAGGCTCGGTACATAGATTCCGAGAAGGTCAGGTCGGCACGTCCATGTGAACTTTCAACCGATCATGAAAGCGTGTCTGTTCGATCTCCAGATACTTGCCGACGAACTCGAGCTCGCTCTGCAAGGTGATCTCGTTCTCCCGCCGTTCGAGGGCCATGCGCAGCAAGTCGCCGAGGCAGACCAGCAGATGGCTCGCAGCATCGACGTCTTCCTGCATCAGGACTCCAATGGTGTGAAGACTGTTGAACAAAAAGTGCGGATGTAACTGGCTCTTAAGGTTCTCAAGTTCGGCATGGGAGAGCTGCGTCTCCAGTTGCGCCGCTCTGAGTCTGACGCTCCATAGCAGCCTGGTAAAAGTGGATCGACTGATACAGCCCCACAACTAACCAGTATGTAAGCACGCCAGTGAAGCTCATCGACAGAACACTGACTGTGAACGTCGGGGGAAGGGGTGGCGCACCAGGATCGGTTATGCGAAGAAGTAACCGCAGAAGTCCATGGCTCAGAAAGTATGCGGTGACCGATCCCAGGGGAGCCATCATAAACGACGTGACCGTGTGGATCGCTATATGAGGTACAAACCTCGGCCCCGTCAACGGGAACCGTTTTGCCAGAGCAATCACGAGCGGTGTGCACGCCGCCCATACGTTCCAGTAGACGAGTTCGATCGCACCCACGATCACCCAGCTGACGTGCCCGCCGTGAACCTTCGCCACCACGATCTCCCGCACCGTGAACAACAGTCCTACAATCGTCCACGCACACAGGATCAAAATCCATCTCGTCCGTCCCATATCTGGTGTGGCCTGCAGCAATGGGTGTGTCGACCCCTCCGGGACGGATTATAGCTGAGCCTTCGAAGGAGACATCACTGAGGACAGACCGCTTGTCTCACTTCGGACGCCGCATGTCACTTTTCCTGCAAACGCTGGTTCTTCGCGGCATATGTTCCATACTCGCTAACCCAGTATCCACAGGAGTTTGCTATGAGCAAGACCGCAATTACCTCGCCGGAACTCACGCCGCCGGTCGGCCCGTTTTCCCAGGCGATCGAAGTCGATGGTTTCCTCTACTTCAGCGGACAGGTCGCCCAAGACCCGGCCACTGGCAAGGTGGTCGAGGGGGGCATTGTGCCCGAGACGGAGCGCGTCTTCCAAAACCTCTCGGCGGTTCTGAAGGCGGCCGGCAAGAGTTTTGATGATGTCGTGCGCGCCGGTGTGTTTCTCACGAACATGAGTGACTTCGCCGCGATGAATGGCATCTACGCAAAATATTTCAGTCAGCCCTTTCCCGCCCGCACGACGATCGCGGCTGCCGCGCTACCACTTGGGGCCTGCGTCGAGATCGACCTCGTCGTCAAGGCTTGAGGCGGCGCATGGAGGGTCGATCTCATGAAGTACGCATTTGAGATTTCGGATGTGCGCGGCGACTACTTGCGCGATTGCGACTTCCGCCGATTCGCGGGCACACCCCTTCGGCTCCTCGTTACGGGCTTCGCGGTGTTGGCTGCCTCAAACAAATGCCGAATGCCGTGTTCCAACAGTTCGACAGCCCTCTCCAAAGCGCCGAGTTGTCCAACCCGCACTATTGCGACGGACAAGTGCAACTCAAATGACGGGGGGCGCAACACTTCAACTGTGCCTATGAATTCTTTCCTGGCAATAAAGCGAGCCGGCAGCAGCCCGACTCCATATCCTGACTGAATGAGTGCTAGATGCAAATGTACGTTGTGGTGGATTTCGGCTGCAATCGTGGGGGTGACGCCGGCACGCTCCATCTGATCGATGAGGCGTGCCCGAAGCAAGCACCCGGGCGGATTGAGCACCCAAGGTGCTCTGCCCAAACTTTCCCAATCACCGCCCACGTTGCCTGCGGCGCCTTGAACGATCTCCATATGGTCGCGAGCGATGATATTTGTCAAAAGAGGTGGAGGCGCGGTTTTACCTTCGGGCAAAAACACGGCAGCAACGTCGAGTTCACCGGCAAGCAGCCGGTTGAACAATTCACCGGTAAGTCCGCTCAACAGCCGCAGTTGGACCTTGGAGTATTTTTCAGTCAGCGCCCGAATAGGTTCGATAAGCGTCCCCTCGGCCAGGGCATGCGCGAGCCCGATGCGCAAGAGGCCGTGAGGTTCGGCGTCGGGCGACGCAAGAGATCTCAGCGCCTCCGTCCGCTGCAACATATCTCGCGCTCGCTCAAGCACCCTGGAGCCCAGCGAGTTCAGGCGCGGCGGCTTCGTTGAGCGGTCGAGTAACTCAGCACCCAATTCAGCCTCCAGCCTTTGCAGTTGCCGGGTTATAGCCGATGGTGTCCGGAATAGACGATCGGCGGCCCCGGCGATGGACCCGGCATGGGCGAACTCTACGAGGGCGCGTAAATCTTCAAGCATGGGGGATCTCCTTAAGGCGCTCTCCGACGAATAACTAAAACGTGCTCCAGCCGCATTATAGTCGTGAAAATAATGAAGTTGTGGAATTACCTGTAGCACGTCATAGTATTGCGGAATTGATGTTGTCGCGGAAAACGGAGAGTGACATGCGCATTGGTTCGGTTTTGAATTCCGTGCTGATGTTGATCGCTGGCGGCACCGCCTCACTGATACTGACTGCAGCCCCGGCGTGCGCTGCGCCGTGTGCGCAGACCGATCTCGTGGAGTTTGAGAAGATGACCTGGGTGGAAGTGAAGTGCGAGATCGCGGCGGGCAAGACGACTGCGCTCATCTACACCGGCGGTGTCGAGGAACGGGGCCCTCAGAACGCGAACGGCGGCCATAACTTCATAGCGCATGCGACGGTCGAAGCGATCGCGAAAAAACTCGGCAATGCGATCTTCCTGCCCGTGCTGCCCTACACGCCGAACGATGCAGAGTCGATTCCCGGTACCATCGGGATCACGGACGAGCTGCTCGCCGCCATACTCGATCGCATCGCGGGGCAAGCGGCCCTCAACGGTTTCCGCAACATTATCATCATGGGCGATCACGGTGGCGGCCAGCCGCAGGTCTACGAGCAGGTCGCCAAGAAGCTCGACGGCAACTTAAGTGGAGGAGCTCGTGTGTTCTACTGTGATCAGGTCTATAGGGCCGCCAATGATGCATTCGATCAGTACCTGACGCAGCACGGCTATCCAATCGGCCTCCACGGTTACCTTTTTGACACCTCGGAAATGATGTATCTCGACAAGGACAACACATGGGTGCGCAGAGATCTGATCTCCTCTGCAGTGGGAGATCCCGTCGTCGGTCACACCTCCGGGGATGGCAAGGCGCAGTTCGGTCCGCACAGTCCACAAAACGGAATCCTGGGTGACGCGCGCCGCTCAACGGTGGAGCTGGGGAAGCTCGCAGTCGACATGAAGGTCGATTACGCGGTGAAGCAGATTCGCGGCCTCCTACCGACCCCATGACTCAACCCCCATCAGCACGCAATTATCAGAAGCGACGCGCTGGCAAGAGATGCCATTAGCTTCTGTTAGCCGGGTAGAGATATATCAAGAACGGTGAAGAGAATAATGATTAAGACTATTGTCCTACCCATGTGTCTCGCAGTTTTCGCACTTTCGCTTAATGCACGTGCCCAGGATGTGCGCCAGTATACCGATGGCCCGGTTACTGAGTTGGATTACATTCAAGTTGAGTACGGGCATTTTGAAGAGTACATCGATTGGCTAAATTCGACATGGACGCCGACCATGGAAGCCACGAAGAAAGCTGGGCTGATCATCGATTACAAGGTCCTCAGCCTCACTCCAAAATCACCGGATCAGCCCAATATAGTTCTTTGTGTCACTTATAAAAACGGGGCTGCGGCTTTAGATAAGGGCGCCGAGTTAGAGGGAGTGGCCAAGAAAGTAATCGGTAGCACCGAGGTTCAGAACAAGGCCAGAGTGGGCCGGAATGATTACAGAAAAGTTCTGGGCACTGAATACGCTCGTGAACTTATTTTGAAATGAAAAGTTTTATTTGTGAACGTGTTCACGCCTCGAAGCGACGGCGATGGTCTGGACCACGCGCTGAGACCTGCATTCGGCGTTACGGGCAGCACGAGGCGTTGAGTGACGGAGAGGAGTTCCACATGAAGAAGATTTTGACTCAATACGGAGTATGCGCGCTTGCCTTCGCTCTGATGGTGACGTTGGCGCAGGCGCAGACGCCTGGAACATCGTTCCGCGACTGTTCGAAAGGTTGCCCCGAAATGGTGGTGGTGAAGCAGGGCAAGTTCACTATGGGGGCGCTGGCGGGGGAAGAAGCGCGCGAGAATCTACCCGACGAACTTCGCGGACTCTCGGTGCCGCAGCATTTGATCAAGATCCAACACAAGCTCGCAATTGCCAAATTCGACGTGACGCGAGACGAGTACGCTCAGTTTGTGACGGAGACAAATCGGCCGGACGCCGATAGCTGCACTACAAATAATGCGTCCGGAACCGGCTTCATTGCTACGAACGGCAATTGGCATTCTCCGGGATTTCCGCAGACCGGAAGAGACCCCGTCGTCTGTGTGAGTTGGGACGATGCGCAGGCCTATGTGGCTTGGCTGAGTGCCAAGACAGGGCATGTCTACCGCTTACCAACGGAGGCTGAGTGGGAATACGCGGCGCGCGCGGGAACGACGACGGCGCGTTACGGTAGCGATAATCCGGCGGAGTTCTGCCGCTACACCAATGTCGGTGATCTTGCTTATAGTGAGCAGCATCCTGGCGATAGCGGGGTGAATCGAGCGTGCCGCGACGGGTATGCATTCACGTCGCCGGTCGGAAGTTTTCCGCCGAACCGATTCGGCCTCTACGATATGCTTGGCAATGTCATGGATTGGACTGAAGATTGCTGGAACGCCAACTATAGCGGCGCGCCTATTGATGGCACGGCGTGGCGGTCTGGAGACTGTGATCGGCGCGTTGTGCGTGGCGGTTCCTGGGACGCTGATCTCAGCGTCGTCCGTTCGGCTCACCGCCGCGGGATCCGCACGTCCAAACGGATCACCAGCTTCGGGTTCCGCGTAGCTAGAACACTCTAGTTACAGCTTGTACCTTTAGCCCTTTAGCTCTTTGGGGTTCCAAAGGGGCGGGAGCCCCCTTGGCGAATCGTTAGCAGCCCCTCCACCGAGTTGAAGCAACGCTTCTACAAGGCACTGGCGGACCGTCTCCACGAAGGAGTGAGGATTCGCAAGGAAGATGCCTTCATCAACCTTGTAGAAGTCCCGAAGGAAAATTGGTCATTTGTTAACGGTGAGGCCCAGTACGTCACACCTCCGAAATAGATTTGAGGATGAGCGCAAAGGTCGCGGCAAGTGGTAGGAGGAAGAGAGTGACTTCTGACGCATGACCGTCGCGTGGGGGCTCAGCGAAAATGTACCCTCCTTGGAGGCTTCAAAATGCAAATACTGATAGTGGGCATCGGCGCGTTGGGTGGAACAATCGCCGCGCGCGCCCTCCGCGCTGGATTGCCCGTCCGGCTTGCGGCTCGCAATACCGAATCCGCGGAGGTGCTGCGCAGATCGGGCCTGCGAGTGTCCGGCATCGGAGGAGAGGTGAGGGCAGACGTTATCGACATTGCCGCAGTTGAGGACTACGGAAAGGGAGACCAATTTGACTTGATCCTGCTTGCCACCAAAGCGCAGGACACGCTGGAAGTCGCGCCCCGCGTGTTGCGCCTACTCGCGCCCGGCGGGGTTATGTTGCCTATACAGAACGGCGGGGTTGCGCGGGTGCTTGCGGACCGTCTCGGCGAAGATAGGATCCTTGGAGGATTCTCAAATCTTGGCGCCACGATGGTTGAACCCGGCGTCTACGAGCAGAAGAATGCCGGGCATCTAGTGATAGGCGAACTTGCTGGTGGTGTCAGTGAGCGCGTCGAGCGGGTTGCGCGCACCTTGGGTCGAGCGATTGAGGTTAAGGCATCTTCAAACATGACCGGTGCCATCTGGTCGAAGCTCCTGATCAATTGCTCCGTTACAACCCTTGGCGCGCTTTGTTCTCAGACCATGCGCCAGTACATGGAAACAGAGGCAGGAAAGAAGGTCTTCCGACGGACGTACGAGGAGGCGTTGTCGGTGGCATTTGCAATCGGCACTCGGCTGGAGCGTCTGGCCGTGGACCCAATTCCGCCCGGCTGGGCGAGCAATGTCGCGATAGAGCAACACTATGAGTCGTGGGTTGAAGAAATAATTGCCTTCTACGGAGATGTCAAACCCTCGATGCTCCAGGACTTCGAGCGTGGCCGGAAGACTGAGGTCGATTTCATCAACGGCTATGTGGTGACGTTAGGCCACGCGTCCGGAGTGCCGGTACATATGAACGCCACAATTACAGAGCTTGTACACCAGATCGAACGTGGAGTTCTCCAGCCGACACGAGACCGGATGAACGACCTAGCTGATCAAACCTGTGAACGGACCCGTGGCAACAGTATTTGACGGCCAACTCTGACCGCTTGTCTCACTTCGGACGCCGCATGTCACTTTTCCTGCAAACACTGGTTCTTCGCGGCATATTGTCCGGTGAGCAGGCGCATCGCCTGGAGGAGTTTCACATGAAGAAGATTCTGACTCAGTACGGAGTGTGCGCGCTTGCGGTCGCTCTGATGGTGCCGTTGGCGCAGGCGCAGCCGGCAGGAATACAGGCCGCCTTCGGAAAAGATGCCGGAACACTTTCCGACAAATTCACCGGACTCGCGCGCGTTATGTCGGGCAAGTACGACTGGAAGCCCGGCCAGGGCGTTCGCTCCGTCGGCGACGTGTTCAACCTGATCGTTACGGAGAACGGCATGCTCGTCGGCGTGCTTTCGGGCACACCGAATACGGGGGCAAAGCCCGCGCCCATCACCGATCCGGAGAAATTGCAGGAAGCTCTGAAGGCTTCTTACGTCGATCTGCAAAAAGCGATTACGGGACTTTCCGACAACGACCTGCAGGCGCCGGTGAAACTGTTCGGAAGAGACATGACGAAGCAGGGCGCGCTGATGCTGATTCTCAATGATCAACACGAGCACCTGGGGCAGTCGATCGCATACGCGCGCAGCAACGGCGTCGTTCCGCCCTGGTCTAAGTAGGACAACAATGAAAAACGAGGTGAAGAGAAAATGATCAAAGCCGCTATCTTTTCCATGTGTCTCGCAATTTCCGCACTTTCGCTTAATGCACGTGCCCAGGATGTGCGCGGGTATAGCTACGGTCCGGTCACTGAGGTGGACTACGTACACGTTGAGTACGGGCACTTTGATGAATACATGGCATGGGTGACTTCGACATGGGTGCCGACCATGGAAGCCGCGAAGAAAGCCGGGCTGATCATCGGTTACAAGGTCTTCCAGGCCTCTCCAAAATCACCGGATCAGCCCAATGTGTATCTCGAGATTACTTATAAAGACATGGCGGCTTATGCCGGGGACATCGGCGATCAAGCGGACGCGTTTGAAGCAGTGACCGAAAAAGTAATCTGTAACAGCGCGTGTCAGAACCAGGCCAGAGTGCACCGGAATGAGATCAGAAAAGTTCTGGGCACTGAAGTGACTCGTGAAATTATTTTTAAGTGAAATTGTTATACATGGCGAAAGAGGTTTTGCCACCGCAGGTTGTCCGTTGAGCAAATACTTTGCTCGCACCGACTCGTGAAATGTAAGACCGGAACGCCATCGACATCTGCCTGCAAGGAGTGACTTCTCCATATGACAACTCAGGTTGTAACCAACTGGAAGAAGGAATGGTTCGAAATTGAAGACGCAACCTACCTGAACACGGCAGCACATACGGTGATGCCGCGCGTATCTATCCGCGCGGTCGAGCATGCGCTCGAAGCGAAGAAGTTTCCACATCGGGTGGACGAATCCGTGTGGTTTGAGGCACCAGTGCGAATCCGAAAGTCTCTTTCGAAAATGATTGGAGCTAAACCCGAGGAAATCGCGGTCACCACGGGAGCCAGCGCCGGCGCTGCGGTTCGTGGCGTACGGCCTCGAGTGGAAGCGAGGAGACGAGATCATCACCGTGCAGCGAGAGTTCCCGCTACAGTATGCCACCTGGAAGCCCATGGAAGAACGGGAGGGCGTGAGGCTCAGAGTCATTGCGCCGCGCGACCGGTTTATCACTGCGGATGACCTCATTGATGCGCTAGCGCCTAAAACCAGAATCGTCTCCGTGAGCCTGGTGCGCTATGACGACGGCTCCCTGCTGGACGCTGCCCGATTGGCTGCCGCGTGTCATGCGCAGGGGGCGTTGCTTCTGCTGGATGTCAGTCAAGCCTGCGGCGCCGTGCCAATGAACGTTAACGATCTCGGCGCCGATTTTATGGTGTGTGCTGCCTACAAATGGCTGCTGAGCTGTTACGGTACGGGGTTTTTCTGGGTCAAGAGCGAGCACCTCGACAGGCTCCGGCCTATGCCTTTCTACTGGACAGGCCAGAACACGGACAATTTTTCGGAGTTGAATTTTGTCGACCCCAAACCGTGCCGCGACGCCAAACGCTGGGACGCCGCAGAATGGGCCACTTACTACAACTTCAATCTTTCCGCGATGGCTGAATCGGTAGATTTCGTGTTGCGCGCCGGCCCGGAAGTAGTCACCGAGCACAACCGGCACTTGATTGAATTTATGTTTTCTCGCCTCCCTGAAGACCGGTGCGTTCCCGCAAGTCCGCTGGATCCGGATAGGCGGGGGCCGTTTGGATGTTTTACGGCGCGCCAGCCGGAGAAGACCGTCGAGCTTTACCAGAAGCTGCGGCGGGAAAACATCATAGTGAGCCTGCGGGACGGCAAGATTCGGGTCTCACCTTATCTATTCAACTCGGAGCAGGACATAGATCGCCTTGTCAGTGTGGTGTGCGACTGGCGCAACTGATGCAGGAGAAAAGTTATGACAAGTATCTATGAGCGGCTACAGGCTCTGCAAATCAATTTGCCTGAAGTTCCCCCGCCGGTGGTCGATGGCTACGTCCCGTCGTTTGTGCCCTTTGTGCGGACCGGCAATCTTATTTATTTGTCGGGACGACTGGCGAAGAAGGACGGCAAGCCGTTCTCCGGCAAAGTGGGGCAAGAAATCACAACGGCGGAGGGCAGGCAGGCAGCGCGTGATGTCGCCATCGAACTCCTCGCGACGTTGCACGGTGCCCTGCACGACCTGAATAGGGTGAAACGTATCGTCAGGCTGCTGGTACTGGTGAACAGCGCTCCCGGCTTTACCGAACCGCACGAGGTCGCCAATGGCGCCTCCGAACTTTTTCTGGAAGTCTTTGGCGAGCGCGGCGCGCATGCCCGCAGCGCGTTTGGCGCGGCGCAGATCCCATTCGGCTCCTGTGTGGAGATCGAGATAATTGTCGAGGTTTCTGATTCCGACAGCGAATGCCAGGTATGACACCGGCTCCGCGCGCAGCCGGAGCGATCCACATTCTTCAAGTCAAGATCTGAAAGGAGAATGCCATATGAACAAAAAGAGACGGGCGCAGTATTGGTTGCACTCCTTATGTGTGGCTTGGCCTTTCAAGCGTCGGCGCAGGACGCGGAACCCAAATTCAACTCCAACGCCGATGACCTCACGAAGATTCGCGGCGTATTGGAGGAGTTCCGTCAGGATATTATTCGCAAGGACGGCGTACGCCCTAACGAAGCTCGTGCTGAACCCTGATGTGCTCTTTCATCACGCCAACACCCAGGAAGAGATTGATAGCGCCCGCAAATATAACGCTCAGTTCGATGGGATTGGCCCGAGCCAGCTCGATGGATTTGCGAAACTCCTCGCTACGTCGAAGGACAAACTCGAAGAGAGATTTCGCAACATCGAGATTCGCCAGGACGGTCCTCTAGGGCTGGTGACATTTAATTACGATTTTGTCATCAACGACAAGGTTCACCATTCAGGCCTCGAAGTCTGGCAGGTGCGCAAAATTGATGGGCAGTGGAAGATCTTGTCCGTTGCCTGGACGATCTATTGATAGTCACAGCTGACAGCCAACAGCGCTCCAGAGAACAAGGCGAGCTTCCGCCTTGGTGATTGCGCCGGGCCTCTGAAGAAAGTGAAGTGAAATCGGAGTGAAATCTGGGACAGACGGAAATGACCCAACTGATTGGTCCCAAGTGGGGAATTCGCCTTTCTGTGATTCCGTGATATTGACCGAGAGGAGCGTCTTCATGGGGACTTTATTTCAGGATGTTCGCTATGGTTTGCGCGTGCTGGTCACGAAGCCCGCATTCACGATCGTGGCTGTCCTGACGCTGGCTCTGGGCGTGGGAGCCAACACGGCGATTTTCAGCATCGTGAATGCCGTGTTGCTGCGTTCTCTGCCCTACCCCGATCCCGATCGTTTGGTACGAATCTTCTTTAACGAGCCCGGCGTAGGATTGCGGGACGTCAGGTTTTCCAAGCCTGAACTGGATGACCTGCGAGACGCGATCGGGTGTATTTGAAGATGTGACCCCGATCTTCGAGGGTAGCGAGGATTTGACCGGCGCCGGACAGCCCGAGCGTGTCGAGGGGGTCAATGGCAGTTTCAGCTACTTTTCCATGCTGGGTGTGACCCCGCAAATTGGACGGTTGTTCGGTCCGCAGGACTTCGTGCCTGGTTTCGCCGCAGAGGCCGTGATCAGTGATGGCCTGTGGCGCCGTGCCTATGGCGCCGATCCGCATGTTCTCGGCCGTACCATCCGGATCGACAATGATCCCCTTACAATTATTGGGGTTCTGCCACGCGGATTTCGCCATCCTGGACCGACGGTTGCCGGCGACGCGGAAGTGTTTGGCGCCGGCGGTTTCAGCGGAGATCCCTTTCCCCCGCCAATGCGTGGTACCCGGGTTTTAGTATCGGGAATCGGACGACTTAAACGTGGCCTGACACTGGCGGAAGCTCAGGCGCGGCTAACCGCCATGGCTGCCCAAATACGCCACGACTTTCCCACCGACTACCCGCCGCAGGCGCAATGGACAATTGAGATTCAACCATTGCAAGAAACTTTGGTGGGCAAGGTTCGGCCCATGCTGCTGGTGTTACTGGGCGCGGTAATCCTGATCGTTTTCATCGTATCGTTGAACATTGCCAATCTCCTCTTAGCGCGCGCTTCGGGGCGACAACAAGAGATGGCGGTGCGGTCAGCGCTGGGGGCGAGCCGCGGCCGCATGGTGCGCCAAATGCTGACCGAGTCTATGCTGCTGTCGCTCATCGGCGGTGTCGCGGGAATCGCAACCGCAGTGGGCACTTTAGGCTTCATCCTGCGCTTTGTGCCATCGAACGTTCCCCGGCTCAACGAGGTACGAATCGACTGGGTGGTGCTGGCGTTCGCTCTGCTGATTTTTATCCTCACCGGCTTAATGTTTGGACTTGCTCCAGCGCTTCATTCGGCAAAAAGCGCTCTCTCCTCGGCCATTCGGGAAGGCGGTCGAGGGTCCGGCTACAGTACAAAGACCGGGCGATTGCGGGATGTTCTAATCGTTTCTGAACTGGCGTTCGCCGTCATACTGATGGTCGGAGCCGGCTTGCTGTTGCGTACGCTGCGGGATCTGTTGCAGGAAAGTCCTGGCTTTAATCCAACTCAAGTTGTCACGGCAAACATACAGCTTCCGAATCCCAACGAATCGGAGGCGGATCCGTATCTCGGTATTCCTCGCAGAGCCACCTTTGATCGTGAGTTGCTGCGGCGCATGAAGGCAATTCCGGGAGTGGAACTCGCCGCAATCACCTCAGCTCTTCCGACCACCAATACCAACCCCAACGCGGTCGGTGGCGTAGCGAGTGAAGGCTTCGCGATTGAAGATAGACCCGTCGAGTCCTCGCAGGATCTGAGCGCCGAAAGAATTCGGATAAGCTCCGATTATTTTAAGGTGTTACAGACGACGCTCCTGCGCGGCCGTTCATTCACCGAGGCGGATGAAGACGGCAAACCGCTGGTGGCCATCATTGATGAAAGCACCGCTCGTAAGTATTGGCCAGCCAGCGATCCGCTGGGCCGCCGAGTGCGTTTCGGACGAGACCGTACCAAGCCTTGGACGAGCGTTGTGGGTGTTGTTAAGGATATCAAGAGTGACGGTCTCGATATCGATGGCGTTCCCCACATCTATGTTTCGACCTATCAAGACAACAGCAAACGACTGAGCGTGGTGTTGCGGACGTCTCTGCCCGCGACCCTGCTCGAACCACAGATTCGGCATGAAATCCAGAGCATTGATTCCGGCTTGCCGGTATTCAATGTTTCTTCGATGAACGACGTCCTTGATCGGTCACTGGCTTCACGCCGTTTTTCTGCCGATCTGGTGGGCGGATTTGCTGGACTGGCGGTGCTTCTGGCCTCCATCGGAATTTACGGCTTGTTGGCTTATATCGTCGGTCAAAGATCGCGCGAGATCGGTATCCGCATGGCCCTGGGGGCGCGACGAGAAGACATTCTGAGAATGTTCTTACGCAAGGGGGTGGCGCTTGCTGGCATGGGCATCGTTGCCGGAGTGGCCTTTTCTGCATCCACTGCGTCCATGATGGCAAGTCTGCTCTATGGTGTTCGCCCCCATGATCCGGCTGTGTTTCTGATCGTGCCTCTCCTTTTACTTGCAGTGGCCGCGCTGGCGAGCTATCTCCCAGCACGCCGCGCGACGAAAGTGAATCCAATCGACGCCTTGCGCGAGAGTTGAAACAGCAGGATTAGGACTTTGCAAACAAATAGGTCTGTGATAATAGGGATCGTCAGTTAGCTAATACTAGAAAGAGACTGCAATCGAATGGACATCGTCCGGGCCCGAGGTCAAGACCCGGAAACGTGCCGCGAGCTGTTTATCCTGGCGGCGGAAATCTTAGGCGTGGCCGCAGTCTCAGTTGGAGTTTCACGCCTCAAACCGGCTGCACCTACGGTTGAGCGCGCAACCGTGAGGACCGACACGGTCAAGCGCGATCCGATGCTGCGCCAGATGCGGGGGTCGCGCCAGATTCCGGCGGAGACCGAGGCCACCGTTGTTCGCATTCATATGCAATACCAGGGGCCTTCGAGCGAAGCTGGAAAGCGATCTGATGAACCAGAAAGCCGGTGCCGCTACTGTGCGCGCATGACGCACAGGCACAACGGCAGGCCGACACAAGACTAAAGAACACGTTTAGTCTTTGAAACGCCTACGAGTAGACTCAGGCTTGGTGTTGCGTCGACCTATCCATTCAGCAAACGAACGCACGAAACTTTCGAGGATACTGACGTCCTCTCGGGGTGTGGCGCTGCTGTGCCACGCGCGCCGTTCGAATCGATACAACTCTAACAATTCTCGAAGGGTGTTGGAGTCACTTCCGTGCGGGCTGGTAGTCGGCAAGTCATTGATGTAGTGGCGATTGTAATCGAGAACGCCTTCAGGCCGGCTAACGGCCCATCAGTCGGAATCGGGGCTCCCGCGCGTAGTTATGCCTTGCCGAAAAAGATGTACGAACAATGCGAGACTGAGGAAGGCAATCTGTTGAAGTTAGAAGAGCTCGATGGTTGCCGCATGGCCCGCGGGAGAAGCAAGTCGACGGTCCCGTGTAACTAAAGTACCTCCGAGTTTTTCGGCAAGCACGATGTAGGCCGCATCATA
The DNA here is from genome assembly GCA_963765755.1 of uncultured Acidobacteriota bacterium. Lineage (GTDB taxonomy): Bacteria > Acidobacteriota > Terriglobia > Terriglobales > Acidobacteriaceae > Gp1-AA133. The sequence continues at coordinate 14,781 of CAVXXV010000015.1, forward strand.
GGCAGAGAAATTGTGACGTAGCTGCCAAATCCGAGGTAGTAGCACGAAATGAGCGTACCGATTAACGCGGAGATCCAGCAGATCGCGGATCGCCTCGTCGGCACGGTGTGCTGTGACTACTCCCTGCTGCACAAGGCGCCGCAGCACTTGGGTGACCTCAAGATCTAGGAGATGTGGCGCATGCAGGGTTTCGTTACGCGAATAGATTCGATTCTCTATGCGTTGCCCCGCAGGTGTCTGAAGAAGCCAGTCAACCGCGGCAGACGCATCCAAGACGATCATCGTGCCGCGCGCTCTTCTCGTACCAGGAGAGCGGTATCGATCTGCGCCGAAACCGGTTTACGCTTATGCAGGCGCTCTCGCAGCTCTGCGAGCGTTGGTTTCTCCGCGATTTCTCTGATCTCCACTAACAGATAGTCCGAAAGTGACATACCCGCAGTAGCAGCGCGAGCTTTGAGGCATCGGTGCAGGGCATCGGGCACGTTGCGAAGCTGAATCATCTTTGACATGTTCCAAGCATACTTTCATGTGCATCACATGTCAACAGAGGTTGTCATTCGGATACAGAAGGCTCTGAGAGTTTGTCGGTCGGCCGTAGTACTGGTAGTGGCCTCGGAGCTTGGCGTTGAGGGTCTTCTGCTGCTCGTCCACCGACATATGTCGGTGTTGTTGGCACCATTTGCCGACCGCTGTGAGGCTCCTGCGGAGCTGCGTGCGCAAATGTGCGTCAAACCGAGAAAATCGAAGGTGCCGGGTTTCTTCTTACCCTGCCTTTTCGCGCGTTCCTCGGCGTAACGCCCAAATTCATCTTTTCGACACGGCGTAAGCCTCCCTTCCAGGCAAGTTCCTCCCGACAGAGGCCAATACTATACCGATGACGGATGATGCGGGCCGGGTGAACGAGGTCAGCGCGCATCACGCTGCCCGTGCCGATCGAAGCGTTGATGCGGTAGTGGAAAGCAGCGACACCCTACCAGCGACACCTCTCGGGACTGTTCCCGAGTGATCGGCCGTCCTGCGTGTGCCTTTGTGCCCTTGGTGGGAATGCCCCAGATAACGGCTGTTACCCGCCTGCCAATTTCTTCCTCGCTACCGGACGTGCAAAGGCATTCGTCGGGCCATGCCCGTTATTCGCCATCACTTTGCCGTAGTATTCCTTCGCGCGTGTTGCGTCGCCTGCTTTCTCATAGGATTGCGCCAGCAGCATCAGGATAAATGGGTCTGCCTGGTTTGCTTTGCCCAGTTCTGTGATCGCCGTCTTGTAGTCGCCGCCATAGAAGGCGACATATCCAGTCAGATACGGAAAGAACACTGCCTGGTCCGGATTGTTTGCTTTGTCGAGTGCCGCCTTCGCTGCGGCGACCTGCTTCTGTGCCTCGTCACGCTGTCCTCGTCGCGCGGCAATGCGGGCTTGGGCGTGCGCCCGGCGGAATTCCCACAGGTTTTTGTCGGCATCCTTCATGTCGACCTTACGCATGGCGGTGTCATAGCCGGTCTTGTACCAGTTTGCGGCGCCGTCGATATCGCCCGACTCGAGCTTGATGCGTGCCAACTCGTTGGCCACTCCTGCCGCCGCCTCGTAGTCCGGCTTGGCTAGCAGCGCGTCAAACACCTGTTTCTCGTATTTCTCCGCTTCAGCCGAATTGCCTTCGAACGCGTATGAAAATGCCATCACTCGGAGGGCGCGGTTCTTCTGGTCGGCTGGAGCCACCTCGATCGCTTTCTTCAGGTGCTCGCGCGCAGCGGCATAGTCGCCCTTCAGGTCAAGCGATACCCCCGACTCCAGATGCGCCTCATAAGAATTCGGAGACGCTTCCAACACCTGCTTGTAAAACCTCAGAGCCTCATCCTGTTTGCCCTCACTGTTGAGCTTCTGCCCCTGTTTCACCAGCGCCTGCGCATCGCCGGACGGTGCCGCCGTCTGCGCCATCACCGCTTGCCCCATGCAAGTCACACTTACAGCCACCCCAGCTAAGAGAGTCAAGAATTCGCAATAGATGGATTTCATGCGCGCGATTATAGCGCTGAAGTCAGACGACACGCGAGAAACAGATAGATATGTATCGTGGTAGCGATTGAAGGCCGTGGTGGTCAGCGTGCCCGTGATCATCGCCGCTAATTGCGGCCAGTTCACGCGAACGATGACGTACTAAATGTGTCCCACAAGAATTGCTAGGAAGGAAAACGCCCCAATATCGCGTAGCAACCGCATGCTGCGCATCCAGTTGTGGCTGAAGGTTGCCCACACCTGCGCCCTCTGTACCAGAAACACCCCAGTGAAGATCAACGCTCCGGAAAGAAGCGTGAGCAGCGCATGATAGATTTTCTGCCAGGGATCGTACTTGCCGAAGGAAGGCTAGGCGCGCTTGCGCAGGAAATTGGCGAGAGTTCGCTTTATGTCCCCCCAATCACGGGCTTCGAACCACATGGTTCGGCCTTCTCCGCGCAGCGGAGCGCCCACAATGTGGAGCAACAGAGCTGCGATAAAACCAGCAGCCAGGAGTTCGTGGGTTAAGAGCCAGGGAGCCCGGCCTAACGTGGCAGGGGCAAACAATACAACTCCGCTGATCCCAGGCCCGAGACGAATAGCACATTCGCCCAATGAAAAAGCCGCGCTCCAACTTCATACTTACCGACTCGAACGCCGGGCGCGAGTTTCGGCCCTGCGTCCGTGCTCACAGGGTATCCCGAGGCTCGCCGGAGAAGATGTAGCGCCACGAAGCAGAACACCAGTGCAATCGCCAACCCTGCTGCGCTTCCGAGTAATTGTTGCGATCTCAGCGAGCCGTAATAATCGAAAGCGGATCGAAACAGATGCATGGCCTTGTGCGCCTCACCCCCACGCCGGACGGCCTGGTCAGATTGCTGTCCTATCTGTGAATCGCCCTACGCCCCATTGTTGAACTTCGAGGCAGTGTATCGCAGGTTGAATCGTGATTTGAGGAATTTTGAGACGCCGGACAAAGGGCAATCCAAGGCACCAGAGAGTCACGTAGGCACAGGCGCTCTCGCCGGTGCAGCCGCGGCGGTTTTTGCCGCGGCGACGTCAGCGACGGAACCTGCCTTCGTGCCAAGACGAGCAGTCGATTTAGAACCCGTCGGCCCGCTCGCGCCCAATAATGTTTGGCAGGCAACAATCCGTAGAAGTGGTTAACTATGGTCGTTAGCTACGGCCGAAAAGTCTGGGGATTTGCGCCACCGGTAGAAAAATGGAATTCCTCCCAAAATCACCGCCAAGCCCAACGAAGAGCGCAGAGGCCGCACCATCCACAGGTTCACGGTAAGGGCGATGGCGGCGGACAAGAAGATGAGCGGGGTCCAGGGATAGCCCCAGGCACGATAAGGGCGACCTAACTGCGGCTCTTTTCTGCGTAGTCGTAGCAAGGCAATTGCGGTCAAGGCAAAAAAAATCCATACCGCGAACACAAACAACGAATAGAGTTCTTCGTAAGTCCCGCTGAGGGCCAGCAACGCACCGATCGTACCGACAAAGATGAGCGCGCCGCTGGGCGTGTGAAACGAAGGGTGAATGCGCGTAGCGAATCGGAAGAAAACGCCATCGCGCGCCATGGCGTACGGAACACGCGCGCCGGTAAGGACAACCACATGAAGCGCTCCCAGCGCGGAGATCGCCATAGCGATCGTCAGCCAGACCGCGCCGCGCGATCCCGCAAATGACTGCACCACATCCGATGCGACATGCTGCGATCGCTCCACTTGCTCGAAAGGCAAGGTGTGAAAGTAAACGAAGTTCGCCAGCAGATAAAGTGCGGCCACAGTCAACAGTCCCAGAATGAGAGCGCGAGGGATATTCTTCTGTGGGTGCACGATTTCTTCGCCCAGGTGTCCAAGATCGTTGAAGCCGTTGTAGGCCCACATGGCAGGCACCAGCGCCGTCAAGAATGCGCCGATGCTTTCCCACCCGAGGTATGGAGTGGGATGTGCAACTCCGACGGCGCCTTGCTTTCCGAAGAGCACGGCCGCAACAACAATCACCACGATAGTACCCACCTTCACGGATGTGAGCAGCACCTGGATGGCCCCGCCGACACGCACACTTAAATAATTGATGGCGGTGACAAGGATGACCACTAGCGCCGCGAGCGGCTGGGCTACAGTAAAGGTAAATTCGTTTCTTCCGAGGTGGTAGGTGAACAATGGGGAGGAGACGACCGGAAACAAAAATCCCATAAAGCGCAGGAGGCCGGCGGCCAACGTGGCCATCCCCACGGGCCGCTCCAGAAACGAACTCATCCAACCGAAAAGGAATCCCCAAAGAGGTCCGAGACCGCGGCTCAGGTAGATATAGGGACCTCCTGCCTTGGGAAATGCCGCCCCCAGTTCGGCGTAGCAGAACGCCCCGAACAAAACGATGACTCCGCCGACGAGCCACGCGACAAGAACCAGCGTCGCCGAACCGACCGCGCGGGCCATGTCGCTGGCGACGAGAAAAACGCCCGTGCCGATGGTGTCGCCGATGACGATGGCAATTGCCGGCCCAAGGTACAGGCCACGGACTAAATCGGATTGCTCTTCATGAACAGAGGAATGAGCAGGCATCGGGCGCGGAATTGAGTGAGCCTACTCCCGGCAACCGGGTTGGTCAACCCATTCCAGGGCCCCATTCCAGGCTCCTCGCCTTCCATCACTGTCGGAGAAGAATTGGCGCCAGGATGGTTCTGCTGCGCCACTACGCGCTATCATCGAGACGCGATGGCCCCGTACAACCCAATGTTGAGTGAATTTCCCTGGGACGAACGCTACCGTCTGACCGGCATCGAGGATGTGCTCACCCCCGCGCTCCTGGTCTATCCCGATGTCCTTGCCGCAAATATCGCGTGCACGTTGCATCTGCTCGCCGGCAACGCCGATCGGTGGCGTGCGCACATCAAGACCGCAAAACTGGCCTACACACTTCGCATGTTGGTCGAGGGTGGCGTCCGAAACTTCAAGTGTGCAACCACCCTCGAGCTACTCGTGGCCTGCCGCAATGCCGCAGAGGATGTCCTTCTCGCCTATCCGGCGATGGGAGCCAACGCACGCCGGGTGCGCGAAATAGCGGATCAGTTTCCAGAGGTGCGCATCTCCGCCCTAGCCGAGAACGAAGAACAGGTGCGGCAATGGCACGGCAGCCGGGTCGGCATTTTTCTCGACCTTAATCCGGGGATGAATCGCACGGGAATTGAACAGAATCAGCGCCAGAAAATTACCGCCCTTCTGCGTGAAATGGAAGACGTGGGTTTGGAATTCCGCGGCTTACACTACTATGACGGCCAGTACGGTGCGTTGGCAGACCACGAACGCACAGTTGCAGCACACGCCGGCTATGACCGCCTGCTCGAACTTGTGGACGAAATCCAGCGCGACGGGACGGCCGTGCCGGAGGTCATTACCGCGGGAACTCCAACCTTCCCCTGCTCGCTCGCGTATGCTGGCTTTCATAGGGGAGGATTCGTCCACCGTGTCTCTCCCGGAACGCTTGTTTATTGTGATTCCACCAGTCTGGCGCAGCTTCCCAGCGAGTACGGCTACGCGCCGGCGGCGATGGTGTTGACTCGCGTGATTAGCTGCCCACATGACGGCAGAATCACCTGCGACGCCGGGCACAAGGCGGTCTCAGCCGATGCCGGCGTGCCCACCTGCGTTGTCGTGGGACATTCGGGGCTCACTCCCCTGGCACCCAGCGAAGAGCATCTGCCGTTGAACTCGAATAACGAGATGGTCCGCCCGCGAGTGGGCGCAGCACTATATCTTGTTCCGCGCCATATTTGTCCTACCGTAAACAATTTCGATTCTGCTCTGCTCGTCAGGGACGGCCAGATACTGGCAGTGGAGAAAGTATCGGCCCGCGGACGCGAAGCGCCATTGCTGGGGACGCTGGAGGGAAGGGATGCTCTGCTGAAGCCCGCAGCCGCCGAGAAAGTCTAGCCACGACTCCGCTTCATTACGTTTTTTGCCAGCCTGCTGGCACTCGCATCCCGCTTCGGATCCAGCCACGTTCCTGCAGCACCGCCCGCTCCGACTGTCCCGGCCCCAAGCGGTGTGATACATGGTGGCGGGGATGCACTGCCTTCGCCGAATGTCTGACGGCGGATCGTGGTGCCTGCTCGCGATTGCGTCACCGACTCATTCCGTGCCAGCGAGCGCACGTCACGCTCAAAGTAGGTGGCCAGAAAAGTAGGTGGCCAGATAAGAGTTGTAGAGGGCTACAATGTCGATGTCCGGGTTAGCATGCATTTCCGGCAATCCGCCTCGGATGACTAGTTGGGGTCCGACTGTACGATAACTGTACGATGACCTTGGGAATCGTCGATTTTTAGGTTTTTTTGGTCTTGTAGAATCTGCAAGTTACAGAAACAAAAGCTCTTATGGAGCTCGACTCCCGCCGCCTCCACCAATTTCTACCTTTCAGTTATTTCGCTAGAAACGACTAGCCGCCTTCCTCAATTCACGGGTTCCACGTGAGTCGAACAAATGGGCAGGCCAAAGGCTCTGTTGTGTTTCGTTGTTCTCTCGTCTTTTCATGACAAACGGATCGGTGCAGAGCGCCTAAGCTGGAACATACCAAGCTGCAGACCTTCCGCATCTGCAGGCCTTTCGCTGCGATCGGATCGGGGCAGTGTTCACTTGTGACCAGTCGGCGCGACCTGTGTGTGTTAAACAGGACTATGGTGATACGACGGTGCCTGCAGTGCGATGGTGAGGTCGTGATGGCTTTCCGGCCAAGCGAAGTGGGCCGGATTGTCCCCGGTACCGACAAACCCGTGAAGTCGAACGCACGTTGGAGATGCAGTACGTGTGGACAAACTTTTACGGCGGAACAGGTTCGCGTGGGGAAACGGGCGGGACAAAAAGTGGTCGAGCCAATCTGAACGCGGGCTGGCGCCTGGGTACGCAGCGTCTGTCCGGAGAGCAACGCAAAATTGAGCGCGAAAGGAAATTACGGAATGACCGAGGTACAGGAAAAGAACGCGGCCCGTAGCGAGACGAAGAGTCCCGGCTCAGGGAATAAGCACTCCGAAAACAGAGTGTCCAACAAATTACGAAAAAAGAAAGCGCATAAGCGCAATCTGCGGCGCTCGAACACCAACGGTTAGGAGGCGCACATTTTTGCGCACCGGAGTGCAACCGTTTTAATCGAGCAATTCTTTCCCACTGCTGATTCTCAGGGCTGGAAAAACCACGCTGCGAGGTGCTGAAAACATACGGGTCTTGCATCCAAACGATAACGGCAACTGAAGTGCGTCTCAGAGTTGAAGGGGTATCGGTTTAGACACTTTTTTCGTAAATGCGTGGACAAAGTTCCGCGCAGCATCCAACAGAGAAAAGGAGCCTAACGATGGCAATTTTTGACGAGACCTACAGAGTTGTCGCGGTTGAGAGTCAGCGGCTCACCATCCAGGGAAATCTCAGCGGCGAGATTATGACGATCGTCAGCACCGTTCCCGAGGCTCCTCTTACGCAAGAAGATTATCCGGTTGGACAATTAATCGAGCTGCGCGACCCGTCGATGGGTTTAAAAAACTGATCGGGTTGGCGGGAAGTGGTCGATCCGGCAGGCTGCGGAAATAGGATGCCGTCGCAATCAAAAGCGAACCTCAGCGGCTGAAGCCGCGACGCTTTTGCCAACTTTACGGCTAGGCTAAAGCCGAGCCCTTTCAAAGCACGGTGGCGATCAAATAACTTGCAGGCAAACAACCAGAATCCGGCCGGAAATTTGACGCTGAAAACATTTCGAGCCGTTTGTGTAAGAGTTGCATCCAATGTGTATCGGCTAAGTTTGGTTTATTCCAGTTGAAGATCGGTACCGCCAACCAGCGTCACCCCTTCTCACCGGCAGCGAATCTTCTCAGCAGAAAATCAAAATTTAGGAAAAGAAACACAAATGGAAACAGGAACAGTGAAGTGGTTTAACGATGCGAAGGGTTTTGGCTTCATCAGCCGACAGAATGGCGAAGATGTTTTCGTGCATTTTTCGGCGATTCAGGCGGGTGGATTCCGCAGCCTGCAGGAAGGCCAGACTGTACAGTTCGATGTCACCAAAGGCCCGAAAGGGTTTCAGGCAGAGAACGTAAAGCCGCTCTAAGCAACGGTTGCAAAAAGGTGCTCATGTCCGCAGGGACGTGGGCACCTTTTTCTTTTTGTTGCATTGGGAGGAAGTGGGTATCTTCGTTCGTTGAGCTGTACGAACTTCCGAACTGCGACGCCTCACAACGACCGAGAAAAGTAGCGCGGCGCGCTTTTTCAGTAAATCACTTCAATCCCACCTTGCCGGATCGGACGCGGATGGCATCCGATATTCTTGGAGCGGGGGTTCCTGCCATGAATTTGGAAGAGTTTCAGAGCTCTCTATCAAGGGAGGCGCCGCCCGCGGACCTTGGTCCGGCATTAGCCGGGTTGTGGTGGGATGCCAAGGGCGATTGGGCGAAGGCGCATGAGTCGGCGCAACAGGATGAAGGCCCAACTGGGGCATGGGTGCATGCTTATCTGCATCGCAAGGAAGGCGACGCGACGAATGCGGCTTACTGGTATCAGCGTGCGGGAAAGTCTGAGGGACGCGGAGCGTTTGAGCAGGAGTGGGAGGAGATCGCTGCGGCCTTGGTCGCGTAATCACGATGCCCCTCTTGTCGCCCTGGCATACGGGGTTTTCTGAATCTAAATCTCTCTGGTGATTTACGTCACGGTATTCGCCTAGTCGCCTGATGTAAGTTTTAAATCGCGGCTCGCTCAGATCGCGGCTGTCTTAATGTCTAGTATTGTTATAGACATAGATGATATACTTTGACGTCATGCCCAAGTCCACCCAAAACGCATTTGCACAGCCACGATTCGAGTGGGAACCGACCGCCGAGCAAAGGGAGGAACTGCATTTCAAAAAAGACGCTTCCCGACAAAAAGCTCTGCTGATGGGGTATTACGGGGTGGGCAATCTGGGCGACGAAATGATGTTGGTATGCCTCAGAGACTGGCTGGAGCGGCAAGGCTTCGCTCTGACAATTCTATCTGAGAGGCCTGCGGGTGTATCGATGTCGCATGGTCTGCCGGCGGTCGAGAACGTGCCCCTGCTGGGCGAGTGGGCGTGGCGAAAAAGTTGGTTGAAAGGGGGCGCCTGGCGGGTGATCCGCGCGCTGGCGAGCACCGACGTGTTGGTGGTGGGTGGAGGAGACCTGATCCGCGACGATCTGGGGTGGCGAATTTTTTTCTTCACGATGGAGAAGTTGATCGCAGCCATTTTGATGGGAAAGAAGATCTACCTTGTGAACACAGGGATCGGACAGCTTTCGACTCGCTACGGCCGAGTCCTGCTGAAGTGGGCTCTAAAGCGCTGCAGCCGGATCATCGTTCGGGATGCTCGATCGGAAAAGGTCTGTCGGGAACTGGGCATCACGGAGGAGGTGTCTCTGGCTCCGGACATCGCGCTTGCGCTGCCTGATCTGCTGAAGGCGCGGGAAGCCGACCCAGCGGAGAACCAGGGGAAGAAAAAACCTTACGTGCTCGTTTGCCTGCGGCACAACCCACAGACGTTCCGCAGCTACGAAATGACGGATCGTCGAATCGGCACGCTGGCACAATGCCTCGATGACTTGATCGAGCGGCACAACATCGAAGTGGTTTTCTTGCCGCTGCACGCCACGCATGCGAATGGGCGGGGTGATGCCCTCTTGCATGGCCGGGTGGCGAAAGCGATGGTTCACGGAGACCGCGTTCAACTGCGCTCGTGGACGGCGGATCTGAACGAAGTCTGCGCATGGGTCCGCGACGCGCAAATCGTGCTGGCCATGCGACTCCATGCGGCTGTGCTGGCGCAGGCCTACGGACGGCCTTGCGTGTTGATGCCCTACGATCGCAAGGTTCGGGAATTTGGCGATCTGATGGCGATTCGTCACTCTATCGAGGCCGCTACATTGGACAATGCCGATTTGGTGAAGGGCGTACTCGAATCCGCACGGAGCGATTCTGAACGCGAAGCCGACGCCGATGGCATGCGACGCACAGTCGCTTCGATCTGGGCGGATCTTTCCCTCAACGCCGCCGACTAGACGTTCGCCTCGCTATGCCAGAGCAGGTAGGACGCGAAAACGCCTGGCCGCAAAGACTCCCAGCACAACGAACGCCAGCAACACAATGGTCTGGGCAACCAGGAAAGGTGGCTCCGTTCCCGTGGGCGCCATGGCGTGGAGCGCGGGAATCTTCAGGAACGACTGCACCACCGCGACGAAGCAATTCAGATATAGCGCCATAACAGCCGTGATGACGTAAATGGCGCGCCATTTCCCCGAGAGGTGAAATGCGTACAGCGCCGCGATCGCGACCGCGAGAACGAGCAGGGAGAGGATGCCTACCTTATGGGACGGCAGAAGGTGCTCGACCGGAAAGAGAAATCCTGTGACGCTGGTAAGCACTGTGGAAAGGAGAAAAATCCGGGTCCAACCGGCCAGTAGTTTTCCGTCTAGCAGGCCATAAACCGCGATGAAGCCGGTGCCGATGCCAATCAGGCTGATCAGAACGTGAACGAGGGTAAAGGTTGAGGTTGACATGCCCAGAATCATGAGAAGCCTCCCTTTTGGATCGCGTGATCTTACGCTTGGAGCAGAAGTTTGCCAATGGACGGGAGCGGACCTCAGCGGCTGAAGCCGTGATCCTTTTGCGAGCTTTACGGCTCGGCTAAAGCCGAGCCCTTTCAAGGCACAGATCTTTCCAGAGGTTTTCCGCAGCCTGTGGAGCCGTGCGCTTCCCTTGTGGTGGACTTTTCTCGGACACGACTTGGCGGTGCCTGCGGGGCCCAGGTTAGCGTCCAAAGAACGGACGCGAACCTGGGGCACCGAGCTTGGAGAGGAGGTTTGCCACTCGAGAAGCTGGATTGTTGAATAAAGCTGGAGGAGCAAGCCGCCGCGCTCTGGCTGGCCTAATACATGATGGTTCGGGTTAAGTGGTGCGGCCAGGAGGTGGTGTGGTAGGGAAGCCAGAAGCGGGCGTCGATTTGAGGGATGATGATTTTGTTTTCGGGCGTGCGCTTCTTGTTGATCTCCTGGCATAGCAGCGCGGTGGCGTAGATGCAGTGGGCGCGAATTTCTACTTCCCACGCACTGTCGCGCGGGATGAGTTGATAGGAATTGATGGCCTTCTCCAGCTTGTCGGAGTAGGTGGTGATGCCCATCAGGCGCAGGCCGACGGGGACGATGTAGTCGGCGAAGGCGGTCATCTTGTCGAGATCTTCGATCTCGAATTTTCCGGACTTGTGGAGGGCGCAGTAGGTGATCCAGAGGCCGAGTTGCGGGAGCTTGTAGAACTTGATGGTCTGGCCGTCGTACTGGCTAACGTCGTTGAAGCGCGGAAATTCTTTGACCATGCGATCGACCAGGCCTTTGCCGTTATCGTAGAGGCGCGGCGGGCAGCTGCGAACGAAATTGTGAAAGCGGCCGTTGTAGTTCTTTGCGAGGACGTCGCCGACCTGGTGCCAGACTTCCATTTTCTCGTCGAGCATGGGCATCTCGATGTTACCGGCGAAGATGCGCGCCAGGTCGGGACGAGTGACCTGGGCAAGAAATTTGCCGTCGAGGATGGGGAAGCCGTCGTCCATGGCGCGCTTCATGCAGGCGAAGAGCGCGTCGGAGTCGGACCAGTGACGGCCGGCATAGTCGACCTGAAATTTGGTATGGGTGTTGAAGTCGGTGAAAGCGGTATCGACGGCGTCGGCGGTCATGACGAAGTCGATCGTGTCATCGGCGCTGCCCTGGCCGATGCCGAACGGGAGTTGGTAATCGGGCATGGGGAGGTCTTCGTAGGCCATCCATGAGGCGACTTCGCGAACCTTGTCGACGTTGGTGTGGACGTCGCGCGAATGTTCGATGACTGGGGGAAGGCTGTCGAGGACAGGGCTTCCGGTGAGCCGCGGGAGAGCGTGGTCGGCGCTGAGGTTCGTCAACATTGGGAGAGCAGCGAGGGCAGGGGCAGCTTTGAGGAGGTCGCGACGAGTTGAGATCATGGATTCCGAGTTGCAGCGGCTGAAGCCGCCTCTTCATTTACGTTACCTTCGGCGCGTCTGAAGGCGCGCCTGATACGAACCTGTTCGCCGGCGTTCGCGGTAACTAGCCGTTCGCTTTCGCGATCAATAAGATTGCCAGGCAATAGAACACGAACATTCCGGCGAGATACATTTTGGCGCGGCTGCCGGCCCCAGCGAATTCCTTCCAAACGAAAACTCCCCAGAGCGCGGCGACCATGGGCGCGGATTGGCCGACGGCGTAGGAGATGGCGACACCGGTGAGGCTGGCGGCCACCATGTTGAAGACTGTTCCGGTTCCCCAGATGAGGCCACCCAGAATGCCGAGCATGTGTCCGGAGGCCGGGCCGCGAAAGAATCCGCTGAAGCTGACGGGCTCGCCCACGAGCGGGTGCTTCATGAAATACAAATTCCAGATGAAGCAGGAGAGCAGAGCGCCGAGCGTGAGGAAGATGACCGCGCTGTACGGGCCAAGCGTGCCAGGCTCTGCGGTCATCGCGCGCGTCAGGAAGGGGGCCCACAGTCCCATGAGCACGCCCGAGACGATGCAAACGATCACGCTCTTGCGGGAGACAGATTGTTCAGCGCGCCCCAGGTTCCCGTAAGCTTTGCCGTCCAGGATGACCGCGACCAGCGCACAGATCACGCCGAGGGCCAGCAAGAGGGCGTTCCCTTTCGGCTGCAGCGCGTAGCTCAACACGGTTCCGACCACGAGGGCGATGCCAATGGAAATGGGGAAAGCAACGGCGAGTCCGGCCATGTCGATGGCGGCGACGAGCAACAGGTTGGCGAGATTAAAGATGGCGCCTCCGACCAGCGCATAAACGACGTTCGATGTACTGGCCGAGTGAATGTTGTGGACGAGATTGGAGGCGTCGTTGCTGGTGGCTCCCATGGTGTGCCCGAGAATGAGAGCCATCAGGAAGATGCCGATGGCATAGTCCCAGTAGAAAAGCTCGAAGCGGTAATTCTTCACACCTTTGTAGGTGTTGGCCCATGAGCCCCAGCAGATGGCGCTGGTGATCATCATCAGCAGGGCGAGGGGGAAAGTTTGAGGTGTGAACATTGCGTCTCCTTGCGGTTCGCGCCTACGCTACTTACCGCGGATTCTCGACACAAAAAGTTGCAGGAAGCGGTCGGCCTCGACATCGACACAAACCTTTGCATTGGGCTGGACTTTGTCGGCTCCCTCAATCACATAACGATCGCCGTGCAGCACGTTGCGTTCAATATAGCCCCGGCGGTTGCCGACGGTTTCGCCGCGGGTGAATTCGCCGCGAGTCTCGACGTCGACGTGCATGTCCTGGGTTTTGACCAGGGTCGCATCGATGGCCACCGCGACGGCCGAGGGATCGTACATCGGCGTGCCAGCTTCCCCGAATTGCGCCGAAAGGTCGACCAGATACTTGAGAACCGCCGCGATGAAGTCGTTAATCGGCCCGTGCGTGCTGCTGAGCTGGTCGAGATATTTTTTCGTGAACAGGGCCTTGTCGCCGACTTCGAGGCCGACCATAGTCACCGGCCAGCCAGCCTGGAAGACAATCTGCGCCGCTTCCGGATCGTTATAGATGTTGGCTTCGGCGGAGGCATTCACGTTGCCACCGGTGATGGAGCCGCCCATCAGGATGACTTCCTTCACGAGGGGAACGATAGAAGGGTCTTTTTCGACGGCGAGCGCAATGTTGGTGAGCGGGCCAACGGGGACCAGCGTGATCTCGTGCGGGGAGGCGTGCACGAGTTGAATGATGAGGTCGGGACCGAAACGGGCGTCAACCTTGCACTTGCTGGCCGGGAGCTCGATGTCGCCAAGCCGTTCTTGCCATGAAAGAACTCGGCCGTGATCAGCTTCTGAAAGAGCGGGTGCTGGGCTCCGGCGGCCACGGGGATATCGCAGCGGTTGGCAAGCGAAACCATGCGCAGCGCATTCTCCAGACCCATCTGGGCGGTAACGTTGCCGGGAACGACCGTGATCGCGCGGACGTCGAGTTCGGGCGAGTTGAGCGCGAGCATCAGGGCCAAGGCGTCGTCGGAGCCGGGGTCGGTGTCGAAAATGATCTTCTTGGCAGCGCTGGCGGGACAGATCAATACTGCGGCGAGCAACGTGGCGACGATTGACAGCGAGGGATTCCAACGCATTGGGCGAACGATTGCAGCGAAGTGGGCGATTTTCATGGAGCCTGAAAGGTTGACGCCGTAGCCTAGCCGCGCGAAATGGGAGTGTCAAGGGAAACGACCCGCATCAGACCACGTTCGCGTCGCATGGGAAGCAGGCGGGTCGCTGGCGGCGCTTCCCTTTTCTGCTTTCTGCCGTACAATTGCGGCTGAAATTAGATGCGGTTTGGCTCGGGCGTTGCGCCGAATCGAGGCGATGGCGGGGAACATCCAATGGCAGTGGAGAAAAGCAGGCGTTACGGAATCGTGGAAGGCAGCGCCAGCACCAGCACCTCTGCCGAGGGAAAGCAGGCTTCTTCTTACGGGCCCATTGCTACCCTTGCCGGACGGCCGTTGCTCTCGAACCGAGGGATTCCTCTCAATCTGGATTGGGTGAAGCAGGTGCGCGTGAACACCAGCGCGGTCGAACGACGCGCGCAGAGCCACGTGTTGCGCCGGACGGTGAAGAAGGAATGGCAGGTTGCGTGGCTGCTCCGGGCCATTACCTGCATGGATTTGACGACGCTCTCCGGGGATGACACCGACGAGCGCGTTCGACGATTGTGCGCCAAGGCGCGGCATCCACTTGCGCAGGACCTGACCAAACGTCTCGGGGTCGAGGAATTAAATGTCCAGGTCGCGGCCGTGTGCGTATATCACCGGTTCGTGGAGACCGCGCGGCGCGCGTTGGAAGGCAGCAAGGTACGCGTGGCGGCGGTGTCGACTGGATTTCCAGCGGGCCTGTCGCCACTGGAAGATCGCGTGGATGAGATTCGGCGATCGGTGGAGCGCCGGGGCGCAGGACATCGACGTCGTCATTACACGGGCGCATGTCTTCGGCGGACGGTGGCAGGAACTTTATGACGAGATCGCATCGTTCAAGCAGGCTTGCGGCAGCGCGCACATGAAGGTCATTCTCGGCACGGGTGATTTGCTGACGCTGCGCAATGTTGGGCGCGCGAGCGTTGTCGCCATGATGGCGGGAGCGGATTTCATCAAGACGTCTACTGGCAAGGAAGCGACGAACGCGACTCTGCCGGTGGGCTTCGTGATGACGCGCGCGATCCGGGAGTACGCGCAGGAAACCGGCATGGCGGTTGGGTTCAAGCCAGCAGGC
The DNA here is from genome assembly GCA_963765755.1 of uncultured Acidobacteriota bacterium. Lineage (GTDB taxonomy): Bacteria > Acidobacteriota > Terriglobia > Terriglobales > Acidobacteriaceae > Gp1-AA133. The sequence goes on from CAVXXV010000015.1 coordinate 30,053, forward strand.
GGGATCCGGACGGCGAAGCAATCGACCGAATGGCTGGCGCTGATGAAAGAAGAGCTCGGACTGGATTGGATGAAGGCAGAGCTTTTTCGTTTCGGCGCGAGCGGATTGCTGAATGATATCGAGCGGCAGTTGGAGTTTCATGCGACGGGACGCTACTCTGCGGATTACCGGCATCCGATCGCGTAAGGGACCGCGGAGTGGCGCAAACCATTTCGGGTGTGAACTAGGAGCAGGCAGACCTGCATGAGCATCGCGGAAAAATTTGCGACCATGGAATACGGGCCGGCGCCCGAGGACTCGAAAGAGGCGCTGACGTGGTTGGACCGCCACCGGCGGCAGTTTGGGCACTTCATTCACGGGACGTGGGCAAAGCCGGACGGCGGATATTTCGATACCTCGGACCCGTCCACCGGGGAAAAACTGGCAAGCGTCGGGCAAGGATCGGCCGCGGATGTGGACGCGGCGGTGAAAGCGGCGCGTGCCGCGTTTCCCAAGTGGCAGGCGCTTAGTGCACATGCGCGGTCGCGTTATTTGTATGCGCTGGCCCGGCAAGTGCAGAAACATTCGCGGTTGCTGGCGGTGCTCGAGACGCTGGACAACGGGAAGCCGATTCGCGAGAGCCGCGATATCGACATCCCGCTGGTGGCGCGGCATTTTTATCATCACGCGGGCTGGGCACAGATTCTTCCGCAGGAATTCCCGGAGTACACCGCGTGCGGCGTGGTCGGACAGATCATTCCCTGGAATTTTCCTCTGCTGATGCTGGCGTGGAAAATTGCGCCCGCCCTGGCAACCGGCAACACGGTTGTGCTAAAGCCGGCGGAATTCACTCCGCTGAGCGCACTGGCATTTACGGGAATCTGTCAGGAGATCGGACTGCCGGCGGGTGTGGTGAACATCGTGACCGGAGACGGATCGACGGGCGAGGCGCTGGTGAAGCATCCCGACGTCGACAAGATTGCATTCACCGGATCGACGGAAGTGGGTCGCGCCATTCGGAGTGCGACCGCTCCGAGTCACAAGCGGCTGTCGCTTGAGTTGGGCGGGAAGTCGCCATTCATCGTCTTCGAGGATGCGGATCTCGATAGCGTGGTGGAGGGACTGGTGGATGGCATCTGGTTCAACCAGGGACAGGTATGCTGCGCGGGATCCCGACTGCTGATGCAGGAGAGCATTGCCGAGCCGCTGATGGCAAGAATTCGCGACCGGATGAGCACGCTGCGCGTGGGCTCGCCGCTCGATAAAGCCATCGACATTGGGGCGATTGTGGCGCGCGTGCAACTTGACCGGATTCAGAAACTGGTCGATCAGGGAATCGCGGAAGGGGCGACGTGCTGGCAGCCAGAACTGCAGATGCCGTCCCGTGGTTTGTTTTTCCCACCAACGCTACTGAGCAACGTGCATCCGACATCGATCGTCGCGCAACAGGAGATTTTCGGTCCGGTGCTGGCCGCGATGACGTTCCGCACTCCGGCGGAGGCCGTCGAACTAGCCAACAATACCGTGTACGGACTCGCTTCTTGCGTGTGGAGCGAGAACATCAACCTTGCCTTGCATGTGGCTGCGCAGATCAAAGCAGGCGTGGTGTGGGTGAATTGCACGAACCTGTTCGACGCGGCCTGCGGCTTTGGCGGGTATCGCGAGAGCGGCTACGGGCGCGAGGGTGGACGCGAGGGACTGGTCGAATATCTTGAGCCGGTGTGGTTCAAGAATGCGCCGGCACTGCCGTCCGCTGGCGCGGCACCGAACGAATCGGGGGAGGACGAAGCCGACACTTCCATTCCGGCAATTGATCGCACCGTGAAGCTTTACATCGGCGGCAAGCAGGCGCGCCCGGATTCGGGCTACTCGATGCAGGTGCGCGGCGCGGACGGGCAATCACTGGGTGAAGTTCCGCTGGGAAATCGCAAAGACATTCGCAATGCGGTGGAAGCGGCGCGCAAGGCAAGCGGCTGGGCTAAGAGCACTGCGCACAACCGGGCGCAGGTTCTTTATTACATGGCCGAGAACTTGTCGCAGCGGCGTGATGAGGTTGCACGGCGGCTCGCGCAAGCAGTTGGCGACGCGCAAGCGACCGCGGAAGTGAATGCGAGCATCGAACGCATCTTCTCGTACGCGGCGTGGGCCGACAAGTTTGATGGCGCGGTGCACAATCCACCGTTCCGCAATATTGCGATCGCCATGCACGAGCCCCTTGGAACCGTGGGCGCGATCTGTCCACGGGAAACGCCGCTGCTGGGATTCTTGTCGGTGGTGATGCCGCTGCTTGGCGATGGGGAATACGGTGGTTGCAGTGCCATCGGAAACTTATCCGCTGATCACTGGCGATCTGTACCAATTGTTCGATACGAGCGACCTTCCGGGTGGAGCAGTCAACCTGGTAACGGGATACTCCTCGCAGCTGCTCAAGGTGCTGGCGGAGCACGATGATGTGGATGCGATCTGGTGTTTTGGGGACGAGGCGAATGCCGCCGCAGCGAAATCGTTGTCGACTGGAAACCTGAAGCAGGTCTTCACCAACGAAGGGCGCGCGATCGACTGGTTCGACGTGAAGCGTGCCGAGGGACGCTGGTTCCTGCAACACGCGACGCAAGTGAAAAACATCTGGGTTCCGTACGGCGAGTAACCGATCTGCATGGAACCTACGCGCGTACCCCGGGTAAAAATCTGCTGCATCAGTTCGATTGCGGAAGCCCGCATGGCGATTGAACTGGGCGCGTCGGCGCTCGGACTGGTCTCGGCCATGCCGAGCGGTCCGGGCGTGATCGGCGAGGAGCAGATTGCCGAGATCGCCGCCACGATCCCGCCGCCCATCGCTTCGTTTCTTCTGACCAGCCAACAGAGCGTGCAGGCGATCGTCGCGCAGCAGCGGCGTTGCCGGACGAATTGCATTCAGCTTTGCGACTCGGTGACTTCCGGATCGCTTCACGATCTGAAGGCTGCCCTGCCCGGAGTTTCGATCATTCAGGTAATTCACGTGACGGGGCCCGAGTCGGTCGATGAGGCGGTTGCCGTTGCGGCTTCTGTGGATGCGATTCTGCTGGATTCCGGAAATCCGTCGCTGGCGGTGAAGGAATTGGGTGGGACGGGGCGGCGACATGATTGGAGTCTCAGCCGGAAGATCCGGGAGCAGGTCAGTGTTCCGATTTTTCTGGCTGGAGGATTGAAAGCGGAGAATGTGGCAGAGGCGATTCGGGCCGTCGAGCCGTTCGGGTTGGATTTGTGCTCAGGCGTGCGGAGTGAGGGGAAGTTGGATCGCGAGAAGTTGAGTCGGTTTTTTGAGGCGGTAAGGGCCGCGACAACGTGAATGCGGGCTTTGAGAGATGGCAATCTTGAATTCACCACAGAGTCACAGAGACACAGAGAGCAGCGAGGATGGTTTTTTCTTCTCTCTTTGACTTCCAGGTGAGGACGATTGGATGGTTTACTCTAAATCGAACCTCAGCGGCTAAAGCTCGGGGCGCTTGGCTTCACGGCTGAAGCCGAGCCCTTTCAAAGCGCATCTCTCCCCAACTCTTCGACGAACGAGTCTAGCCGGGAGAGCCTGGGGCGAGTTCGACGGTGGTTAATCGTTTGACAATGCTCCGAAGCGCTGGCTAGACTCGGCGTTCTTGTCTTTCTTTCAGCAATCACTCAATTGATTTTGTGAACTCTATGGCGAAGCGTCCTCGGATTGCGGTGGTGGGCAGCGCAAATATTGACCTGACAACCTTCACGGGCCGCTTCCCGAAGCCCGGGGAAACGATTTTTGGCGATTCCTTTGACCTGGGGTTCGGGGGCAAGGGCGCCAACCAGGCGGTTGCGTCGCGGCTTTGCGGCGCGGAAGTGTTCATGGTCGCGCGGGTGGGCAGCGATCTATTCGGCCCTGCGACCATTGAGAACTTCAAAAAACAGGGCATCGACGCGACTCATGTGAAGCAAGTGGAGGGCGTCTCGAGCGGCGTGGCACCGATTTTTGTGGAACCCAACGGGCAGAACCGCATTTTCGTGGTGAAGGGCGCGAACGACCGACTTAAGCCTGCGGACGTGGACGCGGCTGCCGACCTGCTAAGAACCGTCGATTGCATCGTGCTGCAATTCGAGATTCCGCTGGAGACGGTTTACCACTGCGTGCGGTTCGCGCGGGAAAATGGAATTCGATGCATCGTCAATCCCGCACCGGCTCAGCCCGTGGACCTGAAAGCGCTGGAGGGATTGGACTACTTCGTTCCTAACGAGAGCGAATCGGAAACGATTGCCGGGATGCCGGTCCGAGAGGTGGAGGACGCGAAGAAGGTGGCGGAGAAGTTTCTGGCGAGCGGCGTGAAGCGGGTGATCGTAACGTTAGGCGCCAATGGTTCCCTGCTCGCGGGCCGCGAGGGGATGGAGCATATACCTGCGTTTCAAGTGAAGAGTGTGGACAGCACGGGAGCGGGCGACGCGTTCATTGGAAGCTTTGCCGTGTTTCTCGGCGAAGGGTTGCCGGAACGAGACGCAGTGCGCCGCGCGAACTTGTACGCGGGACTGTCGACGACAGGCGTGGGCACGCAGAAGTCCTTCTACGATCGCCCGCGTTATGACGTGGAATGGGCCGCGCGCAGCAAGTCGTAGCGTTCGTGCGACAAGTGGCGGAGTATCGGACGCGATTTCCACAGACAGCGCGGCGGCCTGCGGAAACGTCTGTGTCGATCAATCCGTGCGCGTGGTGCGAAGCAGGCAGAGGCAATATCGATATTTTTCTGCGAGATCAAATTGAGATGTTGCGAGCGGAGCGCAGACTATCCATTGTGTGAGCGAGTCTTCGTCGCATTGGGTGTGGAAATCTCCACAAAGCACTTGACTTCACAGGCCTAAATCCAGTTATATCATCGCACTCCGATCAGGGACCTCCGCTATGTGGTGTGGGGAAGAGAGCGTCCCTTTGGTCATTCGGTGTGGGATCTCTAGGGGGATTCATGCTGAGCCGCAAAGCGCTGCTACTCGTCTTCTGTTGCCTAATCCTTTCGACAATTTCTCCGCTGCTGTACGGGCAAGCCACCGGCAGTTTTTCGGGCACGGTGTCGGATAAAACGGGGTCGGTGATTGCCGGGGCGACGGTGCGGGTGACCTCGCAGGCCACCGCGCTAACACGCGAGGCGAAGACGGATGACACGGGACATTACCTGATTCCGCTCTTGCCGATTGGGCAATACACGGTGCGGGTGGAGTCGCAGGGCTTTCAGGCCGACCGAGCAGAGGGATGTACGACTGCAGGTCGACGAACAACGCGAAGTGGATTTTCACGTTGTCGCCCGCGTCGGTGACTTCGACGGTCGAAGTGAGTGCAACCGAGGTTGCTGTAGAAACGACGAATCCCGACTCTAGGACAAGTCATTACCTCGGAGCAGGTGGCCGACTTGCCTCTGAACGGCCGCGATTTTGTGCAGTTGGCGACGCTGACGCCCGGGACCACGCAAGAAACCAACACAAACAGCTTTTTCAACGGCGGCCCAAGCAGCGAAGTCTCGACCCGCGGTTCTTATTCCCTATCTGTGGGCGGGTCGCGAGCCAGCAGCACAGACTGGCTGCTCGATGGCAACGACAACAACGAATTGACCGCTGGCGGCATTTCGATCCTGCCGTCGATCGATGCGATTCAGGAATTCAAAGTTCTGACATACAACTACTCAGCAGAATTCGGTACGCGTGCGGGTCCGACAGTGCTGGTCACAACGAAGTCGGGCTCAAACAAATTCACGGCTCGGTTTTCGAATTTTTCCGGAATACGTCTCTGGATGCCGCAGCGAGTTTGCGTCCTCCCGAGAGCAGTTCAATTTGAACCAGTTCGGTGGCTCGCTTGGGCGGAGCGCTCGAGAAGGACAAAACATTTTTCTTCCTGGATTACCAGGGAAAGCGGCAGCGCAGAGGAAGTCTTTCATCGGACTTGTGCCTACGGCAGACATGATGGCGGGCGACTTTACCAGATGAATGGCATCCCGTGGCGACGCGGATCCATACAACCCAAACGGTTCAGCGACTGTGAACCCGTATTCGAATAACGTTCCGGTGTCGCAAACCGAGATCCTTTCAAGTGCGATGGAGGTGCTCCTATAACCCCGAACATGGATGGATCGCAGAGCGGAGGGACACCTTGTAACAAGATCCCGAGCGGACTGTTCGACCCGATCGGCGCCCAAATGATCCAGTTGTATCCGGCGAATGCCATTGGGAACGGCTTCAACTTCTCCAGCGTTCCGGTTCGAAAGCTGGATGAAGGCGAGTTTGACGTCCGCGTCGATCACAACGTTCTCAGCAAAGATCCATATATGCCCGATTCAGCTACGACCAAGCTGTGTCGTTTTACCCGGTGGATCAGCACGGTTTCTCTGAGCGGAACCCGTTCGGCAGCACTCAGAACATTACGAATCACGGGCGAAACATCGCCTTGTCGGAAACCCACGTTTTCTCCGATCGCACGATCAACCAGATCAATGGTGGCTTTAATCGTATTTTCAACCAGATCATTTCGTTCGGGATCGCACCTGCGAGTCGGCTCGGCTAGGTGTTCCCGGAGCAAACCTGGACAGCAGTTGCCCTTCACTGGGGGTAGTTCCGCCCGGCCTTTCTCAATCCACGACGGATTGCATCAGCTGCGGACTGAACATTGCTCAACTCGTAGGTCCCTACTGGGCACTGGGCGACCGCGGTTTCGCGCCTTTTCAGGGGGGCACAAACGTATTCTCCGTCTCCGATTCGTTCGACATGATCCGCGGCAACCACAACATCCGAATCGGTGGAGGCGTCCGAGCGAACCAAATGAACGTGCTGACCAACGGCTTCCAGGATGGCTTCTGGGTGTTTACGAATGCATGGACAAGCGCCGTTGGAGTTGGTTCCGGAATAGCGAGTTCTTATTTTGGAGGAGGAGACAACGCGGCGAATCTGCTGCTGGGACTGACGGACCTCGGTCTTCACGACAACCTTTTTTGGGGCGACTACCGGGCGGCGCTGGAAGATGTTCCGTCCTTTCGTCCAGGATGATTGGCGCGTAACCAAGAATCTCACCCTAAATATCGGGGTTGCCTGGGCTCTGTGACGCCAGTAGTGGAGGCGGAGAGTCGGGCAATCTAACTTTGATTTCGCAACAGGAACCTAGCTGGTCCCGGGCGTGAATTCCGATGGGCGAGTAGGGGTAAAGTGGGACAAGACTGCCTTCGAGCCACGAATAGGGATCGCGTGGAGGCCGGCGGAAGTCAGACCACCTCAATCCGTGCAGGCTATGCAATTTTTCATGACTCGTCGTGGAACATGGGCGGCCAAGGGCTTTGGCAGAATCCGCCGTTTTACGATGAGACGGCCGGGGGATCCTTCTTCTTCCCGGATCTTTGTCCTGCGGGTACAACTTCGGTACAGACCCAGGCATGTATAACAGGGGGTCTGTCCCCTGCAGGCGGACCGAACATGATCATCTCTAACGGGTTCGCGTTTGCGACTTCGCCCCCGGATCCGGACCAATTTGCCGGCAACGTCAACTCCAAATCTCGACTTCAAGCAAGGCCGTGATGCAGCAATTCAACTAAACATCGAACACCAGCTTCCCGGCGATGTTGTCGTAACTACTGGTTACGCGGGATCTCGCGTGGCTCGCACATTCTGGGTAGCGGCTTGAACTTGAACGTCACTTATCCGACGGCCTGCACCAATAACACCGGCTATGCCCTCGGTTGCGGCGCCGCATTACAACCAAAGCTCCGTACCCTACATCTAGTAACCGACCATCGCAACATCAATGACGTGGGCTCGACTCGCTACGATTCTCTCCAAGCCAAGGCTGAGACTAAGAGCGCGCGTCACGGGCTGTATGCCTGCTGGGCTATACATACGCCGAAGCTTCGATACCGGCCTATAACGGACGGCCTGGGAACTAATGTCGGCGCCATCTATTGGCCTCTGCCTGGCACCACCAAAGCTCGATTGGGGCACTCTCCCAGATTCAGCTCAACCACCAGTTCACTGCAAGTGTGTTTTACGATTTGCCGTTTGGAAGGGGAAACAATTTGGCGGCGACTGGAGTGGCCCGCAAACCATATTTGGGCGGCTGGCGCATCAACGTAATTGAAAGGGTGCAGTCAGGATTCCCGCTATTTCTCGTGGCGAGCACAAATAATACCGGCGTCAATTCACTGACAACGGGACGCCCCTCAAACGTCCGATTCAGGTTGGAGATCCGCAAAGGCAGGCCCGGTTGCTGCCAATCCCGGTTGCTCTGCGCCAGATAAGTGGGCGCATCAATAAGTGGTTTAATACCCTGTGTTTTCACGATGCACCGGATGGAGAACTCAGTCCCCTCCCGCTCTCACCGCTTTATGGACCGGGTTTTGTAAACACCGACTTTTCGCTGATCAAGCGGTTCGTATTGCCTCGGGAAGGCACAGCTCTTGATTTCCGCGCAGAGTTCTTCAACCTATTCAATCATCCGCAATATTTACTGGGAGGTTCATCAGGGAACGGCCTTCAGGATGTGGACTCGCAGGCAACGTTTGGAGTCGTAAACCAAACGGTGAACAATCCGCGACTCGTACAGTTTGCTTTAAAATTGCAGTTCTGAAGCGGTCCGAACGAGGGAACTAAAGAGGGCAGGCGAAATCTAGGAGGCGAGTCCCAGATTTCCACCTGCCCGGTTGTATTTATGGTGCGAATAGGATAACTTTCTCGCCAAAGCTGGTCATACAAGGTTTCATCGTTCGCATCGCGATGCTCGTCCTGTGCTCCTCCCTTCTTCACGCCCAGCCTCGCCGCAAGGTCATCATCGATCAGGACTGTTCCGGGCCCGGAGGCTCCAATCTGCAGACGCTGCTTGTGATGCTGCAGTCTCCGCGGGTCGAAGTGCTTGGTATCACCGTGGTGAGCGGCGACCAGGACTGCTCCGGGCCGGGAGGCAGCAACCTGCAGACTCTGCTTATCCTGCTGCAGTCGCCCAAGGTCGAGGTGCTTGGGATCACGGTGGTCAGCGGGGATCAGTGGCGGGATGAGGAGATTGCTCATACTCTCCGGCTGCTCGAGATCATTGGGCGGACCGATATTCCGGTGGTTCCCGGGGCTGTGTTTCCTCTGGTGCGCGCGCGACAGGAAGCGCAGTTGTGGCAGGAGCGCTATGGCAAGGTGGCCTACGCGGGCGCCTGGGATGACCGGTGGTGGCACGAGCCTAACGTCGTTCCGCCGCAACCGGAAGGGCTGCCGAACACCAAGGCGATCGACGAGGATGCGGCCCACTTTCTGATCCGCATGGTGCATCGGTATCCGCACGAGGTGACAATTTACGAAGGCGGTCCGATGACCGACCTGGCGCTGGCGATCTCGATCGATCCGCAGCTTCCGGAACTGGCGGAGCAGTTGGTGTTCATGGGAGGGAGTCTGAGTCCGCAGACCGATCATCCGGAGTTCGCCAATACTCCACGGCATGAGTTTAATTTCTGGTTTGATCCGGAAGCGGCGGAGATCGTGCTGCGAGCGCCATGGAAGAAGATTGTGTGCACTCCCGCAGATATTTCCATTAAGACGCGGCTGACGCCGGAAATGATCAAGGACATCGATTCTGGCGGGACGGCTCTGGCGCATTACGTTGCGCGCTATTACACGCCCGGACCGGGGTCCGACTTTATGTGGGACGAGTTGGCGGCGGCGGCCTGGATCGATCCGTCGATCATCACGAAGCGTGAAACGCGCTATATGGGCGTGGATCTGGACCCGGGCGCGGGATATGGGAATACGCTTACGTGGAGCGATCGGGACAAGCCGAAGGTTGTCGGGCCACCGGTGGAGATTCAGACCGATCTCGATCGCGAAAGGTTTTATCGGATGTTTGTGGCGCTGATGAAGGGGCCGATTCGGGCGGCGCATTGACAGGCGTGAGCAAGCAGCGATTCGCGAGAGGGCTAAAGCCGGCTCTCTGCACGGATTAACAGGCCTGAAGTCGTGGTTTTTCAAAACTACGATGGCAATATGCTTGCTGAAAATCTTAAAACGCAGAGGGCGCAGAGAAACGCCGCAGAGGGCGCGGAGAAAAGCTTAACCGCAAAGGCGCAAAGGTTTGCGCAAAGACCGCTAAGCGGACGGTGCGCACCGATCGTGCGGAGACTTTGCATCGTGATGATTCGATGATCGCGTGATTACGCGGCTGCCAGGTAGACGTAGCGCAGGATGAATAGCACGGTAAGTATCCACAGGACGACACTCACCTCGCGGTACCTGCCCGTCCCCACTTTCACAATGGTGTAGGCGATCACTCCCAGGCTCAGGCCGGTGGCGATGCTGAAGGTCAGGGGCATCGCAAGAACCGTCAAGAAGGCTGGGAAGGCTTCTGTGAAGTCTGCCCATTGAATTTGCGCGATGGACTGGGTCATGAGCGCGCCTACCAGGATCAAGGCGGGAGCTGTCGCGAAGGCGGGGATGGCTCCGGCCACCGGCGCGAAGAAGACGGCTGCGGAGAAGAGGAGTGCAACGAAGACGTTGCTGAGGCCGGTGCGCGCGCCTGCAGCCACCCCGGCGGCGCTTTCGATGTAGCTGGTGACGGTGGAGGTGCCGGTGAGGGCTCCGACCATGGTGCCGATGCCGTCGGCCAGCAGGGCGCGTCCTACGCGCGGGATTCGGCCATTCTTGACGAAGCCGCCTTGCTCGCATACCCCTACCAGTGTGCCGACATTGTCGAACAGATCGACAAACAAGAACGCAAAGATGATCTCCAGCAACCCGAGGTGCAGAGCCGCCCGGAGATCGAGTTGGAAGAGCGTCGCGTGGGGGTGTGGAATGGATACCCATGCGGCGGGCCGTGCTGCGATCCCGGCCACCACGCCGAAGATCATCGTGCCGCCAATACCCAGCAAGATCGCGCCATTGACCTTGCGAGCCATCAGAATGAGAGTGAGCACAATGCCGAAACTGGCGGCGAGCACTTCTTTCGACGCGAGGCTGCCGAGGCTGACGAACGTGGCGGGATTCGCGACTACAAGCTTCGCGTTGCGCAGTCCGACGAAGGCGATGAACATGCCGATGCCGGCGGCGGTCGAGTGCTTCAGGCCGTCGGGAATGCCGTTGACGATCTGTTCGCGGACGCGGGTGACGGTCAGCAGGACGAACAGGACCCCGGAAAAGAACACGACACCCAGCGCAGTACGCCAGGGAATGCCCATGCCCAGGCAGACGGAATAGGTGAAGTAAGCGTTCAGCGACATGCCGGGAGCCATCGCGATGGGGTAATTGGCGTAAAGACCCATCACGAGCGACGCGACCGCCGATGAAATGCACGTCGCGAACACCACGCCTTCGGCTGGCATTCCTGCCTGGGAAAGGATCTGGGGATTCACGACGATGATATAGGCCATCGTCATGAAGGTCGTGATGCCGCCGACTAATTCCCGGCGGACGGTAGTGTGATTTTCTGTGAGCTTGAAGTAGCGGTCGAGCGGATTGGCGTTCAGGGAAGCCCCCCAGTTCCGTTTCGGCTGTCGTTCAATTGGCCGCTACGATGCCCGCTATTGCGGTGCAGGCGGCTTGGAGTCGCGGAGAGTATAAACAAATTGCGGAATTTCGTGGGCTTCGCGTTCGTTCTGCGCCGCTACGTCGCGTGAAATGCGGTTGTAGGCGGCAAGTTCCTGGTCAGCTTTCGTCTTTTCCCCAGTTCTCCGGTACAACTGCGCCAAGCGGTAGTGGGCTTCCCTGAGTTGCGGATCCGTCGCTAACGCTTCCTGGTATGCCGCGATCGCGCGCGGAAGGTCGTGGCGCTCCTCGTGCAGAATTCCCAGCTGCAGGGATACGGCGGCCAGTTTAGGATCGAGCTGCCGGGCTTTTTCGAGCAGCGACTGCACTTGATGGAATGTTTCCTCTGATCTCGCGTCCCTGGTTTGCTTCCATAGTGCAATCGCGTAGTAGTAATTCGCAGGCGCACTCTCCGGGAAACGCTCGTGAAAGCGAGCCATGCGTGCAACGACTTCAGACGAACTTGCTGTGTCAGCCACCGCCATCTTGCCCAGGACGCGGTAGGGATTGGGATCCTCAGGGTTGAGGTCCGAGGCCTGACAAATATAATGTGCGGCCTGATCGGCGGATCCGCTGGCATACCAGGCGACGCCAAGTCCCACGAGCATGCGAGAGGATTTTGGGAACAACCGTACACCACGCGTGAAGATCTCGATGGCTGGCTGCAGGGTGCGGTGGGTCAGCAGCTCGGTTCCCCAGTCGAAGAGGTTGGATTCGCTGGGGTCGAGTTCGGCGGCGCGCTGGTATTCGCGGACGGCCTGCAGGGGATGCTGTTCCTTCTCGTCGAGATCCGCGAGCAGATGGTGGAGATCGGCGCTATCCTGCCGCGCCAGCACTGCTTCAGCAGTGGCACGGGCCTGGTGCTCCTGGCCAACAGCAGCGTAGGCCTTGGCCAGCTCTCGCGCGCTCTCGATATCGTCGCTGCGGAGCTGATGGGCGCGTTCCAGGAATGGAAGGGCCTCCGTAGATTTCCCGCTTGCGACCAGCAAGCTCCCCAGACGGCGGTTCGCGTCGAAGTTGCTGGAATCGTGCGCGAGAGCTGCGCGCAAAGATGTTTCCGCTTCGGCCGAAGGGGCTGAGGCGGCAGTGTGATCGTCGAGCGCGGTAACCTCATGGGTAAGCGTTTGGGTTGTGCGGGAAACTGCGTCAGAGCCGTGGCCTCCGTGATTCATAGCGTCGGTGACTCCCGCGACCGCGAATTGCGGCTGGTCGAAAAACTGGGGAGCTTCGCCTGAAGTGCCTTGAGAGTTCGCGCCAGTGGTCGTGAGTGTGAGTTCGATGGTTGTACTTTGGCCTTCGCGCAGCGCGAAGGGACCGAAGCTCGCATCGTTATAACCGGATTTCTCCGCACGAATTGTGTACTCTCCCGCCGCCAGGGACGAACCACGATAGGATCCCCTGGAGTCGGTTTGCAGGGAGACGCTTTTCGATGCTCCGCGCGCCACCAGACGTACCGTGGCCCGGTCGACGGGCACTCCGCGCGAATCTCGAACGGTTCCCTGGACGGTCGCCTGAGATTTCGAGTCTTGGGCGTGACCGACGGCCACAAACATGGCGAATAGAGCGAAGGCGGCCAAACGTACGTCAGGCTTCCAGATTGCTGGCCGATTTCTGCGGGAACGACTCATCTCTCGGATCAAAAAGTGTGTCGCTCGCCATTCTAGTGCCTTTTTGCGGGATCGCAATCGTTGCGACACGACTTCTGCGGGAGGCACATGGTTGGCACTGTCTGCGCTGCGGCATTACAATGCGATGCCTGCCCGCCGAGTGCTTGAACGATCCAAGCTCGAGCCGACCGAAAAAGGCAAGACTCAGCACCGAGGTATTGCATGAATGCACGCAAGATCGCACTACTGGTGGCTGCCGTGTGCATGGCCATTGGGACGTCGCAAGGTCAGAAGATCAAGGTCATAGTCGACCAGGATGCGCGCGGTCCGGCCACGACTGACATGCAGTCGATCCTGATCTTTCTGCAATCCGACAAATTCGACGTGCTCGGAATCACCACCGTCAGCGGAGACCAGTGGGTGTTAGAAGAGACGAAACGTACGTTGCGCCTACTCGAGATTGCGGGGCGCACAGATGTTCCAGTCATCGCCGGTGCGGAGTTCCCGCTGCTGAATTCGAAGGAAGAGACGGAACGGTGGGAGAAGCTGTACGGTGTTCTGCGTTACAAGGGATGCTGGAGCGATTTCTCGAAGCGCCCGGAAGGGACTCCGCCGGCGTTTCGCGCTGGCTACCACGAGCCAACTGTCCTCCCTGCGCTGGTGGAGGGCGAGCCGCATATCAAAGCGCTGGATGAAGACGCGGCGCACTTCATCGTGCGGACGGTACACAAGTACCCCGGCGAAGTGGTGATTTGGGCGGGCGGCCCGCTGACCAACATCGCGCTGGCGCTGCGACTGGACCCGCAGGTAGCAACGCTTGCGAAGTCGCTGGTGCTGATGGGCAGCGGCATGTATGCCGACAATGGCGGGATCAACGGGATTGACGGGCGGCGGGAATTCAACTGGTGGTTTGATCCGGAGGCGGTGCGTATCGTCATGCGCTCTCCGTGGAAGAGCATTACCATTACGCCGATCGATATCTCTGTGAAGACGACGGTGAATCCCACGTTGAAGGCGGCTATCGCGAAAGCTTCCACGCCGGTTGCTCGATATCTCACGGAATACGCGGTGGAGAGCTTTATGTGGGACGAGCTATCGGCGGCCGCGATGATCGATCCTTCGATCGTCACGCGGCAGAAGGAAATGTACGTCGACATTGATGTCGATCACGGCCCCAGCTATGGAGAAACGCTGTTCTGGGACTCCACCGCCGAGGTACCGCCGTACGAACGGAAAGCGACGGTGCAATTCGATGTCGATACGAAAAAACTTTACGACTTGTACATTGACCTGATGACGCGGCCGCCGCGATCGGTGAAGTGAGGCCGGGAGCCAACAATATGACCGAGGGGAAGGCCATGGGCATCACGCGACGACATTTTGTGACATCTACAGCTGCGCTGGCAGCGACAGTCTGGTCGGGCAGCGTCGGCGCGGAAGGAGAGGGGCCCCAGGTTGCGTCAGGCCCAGTGGGCGGCGGCACACCATCCAGAGTTGTGATCGATACAGATCCCGGAGTGGACGATGCGTTCGCTCTGCTCCTGGCGATGCGTTCACCAGAACTAAAGATTGAGGCCATCACGGCGGTTGCGGGGAATGTGCCGCTGGAGTTGACGCTCCCGAATGCGCTGCGCATGGTGGAAATTGCGGGGCGCACTGACATTCCCGTGGCTGGCGGCGCAAAGGCGCCCTTGTTTCGACGACTGGTCACGGCTACGTACGCGCATGGCGAGAACGGGCTGGGAGGCGCTGTGTTTCCCGAGCCCACGATCAAGCCTGTCGCCGAACCCGCATCCGAATTGATTCGCTCGATCGTGCGCAAGTATCCCAAGGAAGTAACGCTGATCACGGTGGGCCCGCTCAGCAATGTGGCAGATGCGTTGAACAGCGATGCGGAACTGGCATCGTTGGTGCGGAGGGTGGTCATGATGGGTGGATCGCTTTCCGGTGGGAACATCACGCCGGCGGCCGAGTTCAATGTGTATGTGGATCCGGAGGCGGCGCGGATTGTGTTTCAGTCGGGCATTCCGGTGACGATGGTGGGTCTGGATGTGACTCGCAAGACCTCTCTGACCGACAAACATGTGCGCGGACTGGAAGCGGCCCAGAATCCGGCAAGCCAGGCCGCAGCGAAGATCGCGCGTCACGCGATCGACCACAATCGCGAGCAGGGCTTTCTGGTTGGGCCTAACATGCACGACTCTCTGGCCGTGGCGGCGTTTTTGGACCCATCGATTCTGAAATGGAAGGAATACTACGTCGATGTAGAAACCACCGGCGAACTGACGGCGGGAGAAACGCTGGGCTACAGTCCGACGGCGGGCGATCTGCGGCGCCGGCCGGATGCAGAGAAACAAGCTGCTCTGAACATGGTGATTCGCGGATCGGCACCCACATTGGCTACTACGAAGACGTCTCCAGTGTTGAGGGACAAGTTTGTGCCCAATACAAACGTGGCGGTAGAAGTGAACTCGGCTAAATTCTTCGAGTTGCTCATGGGCAGGATAACGGGACAGAAGTGGTGCGAGGAGGACTGTTGATAACACTGGAAAGACTCGGTGGGTGGCTGGCGTTGTCAGCCCTGGTGATGTCGTGCGTGATGTGCAGTGCCCAGGAGACCGGCAAGCGCAAGATCATCATTGATCAGGATGCGGCGGGACCCGCCGGAACCGACCAGCAATCGATCCTGTTGCTCATCCAGTCCCCCCAAACCGAAGTCCTTGGAATCACAGTGGTGACCGGGGATTCGTGGCTTAAGTCGGAAGTAGCGCACACGCTGCGCACCCTTGAAATCATCGGACGCACTGATATCCCCGTCGTGGCGGGTGCGGAGTATCCGCTGGTTCGACGCAAGCAGGAAACGGAATTGTGGGAAAAACGCTACGGGTCGGTGACGTGGGTGGGGGCGTGGACGCCGCGCTTCTATCACCCGCCCGATGAACTTGGCGCGTTCCCCGAGGGAAAACCGACGACCAAGGCAGCAGACGAAGACGCGGCCCATTTCCTCATTCGAATGGTGCATAAGTATCCGGGAGAGATCACGATCTACGAGGGCGGGCCCATGACCAACCTGGCGCTCGCGATTTCGATTGATCCGGAATTTTCGAAGCTGGCGCGGGAATTGATTTTCATGGGCGCGAGCCTGAATCCGCAGACCAGCGACCCGGAGTTTGCCAACAATCCGCGGCATGAATTCAATCTGTGGTTCGACCCGGAGGCGGCGCACATCGTGCTGCGCGCACCCTGGAAAAAGATTGTCTGCACCCCGGTCGATATCTCGGTAAAAACAAAAATGACGATGGAGCTGATCAACCGGATTAAAGGTGGCTCAACTCCGGCGGCGCAGTACATCGGAAAGTACGGAAGGTTGTTCGGCGAATACAACTATTTGTGGGATGAATTGACCGCGGCAGCATGGCTGGATGCTTCGCTGATCACCAAAAAAGAGACCCGCTTCATGGATATCGATCTGGATCGCGGCGCCGGCTATGGCAACGTGCTGACCTGGTCAGAGCGAGATAAACCCTCCCTCGATGTGCAACCGGTCGAGGTGCAAGTCGATCTGGATGCGGACAAGCTCTACAAGATGACGGTGGACTTGCTTACGGCGCCGACGCCGAAAGCGACAGCGAAGTGATTGCTTTGTGCTTTGTTCGCCCGTCGTTAGGGAGTGAGTTCCACGAGCATGGCCTTGGCCGCAGCATGTTCGGGATGGCGCTGGAGTAGCGAATCGAGAACGCCACGAGCTTTCTCGCGATCACCTTCCAGCGCGTACACGCGGGCGAGGTTGAGGTAGGCCTGGTCAAAGTCTGGGGCAACCCGCATGCATTCTTCGAAAGTCTTCACAGCGTCGTCCCGGTGGCCCGTGCGCAACTTCAGCACACCCATGTTGTTCAGCGCTTCAGGATAGTCAGGACGAGACTCCAAAGCCCGTTGCAAATACTCATAGGCACGTTGCTCGTCGTTGGTTTGTGCATAGACCATGCCCAGGCCGTAGTTAGCCTCGGGATCCTGCGGACTCACCGTGATCGCGTGTTCAAGCACCTGGCGCGCTTCAGGCCATTGTTTTTGCTGACGGTAGGCGCTGGCCAGGTTGTCGAGCGCGATCAGGTGGTTCGGGCTGAGTTTGAGCGCCTGCTGAAAGAATGGGATGGCGGCATCCGTGCGACCCTCTTGCGTAGCCAGCAATCCTAGATTGTTCCAGGCATTCGGCAAGGTTTCCGGAAAACTCGCTGGCAGCTTGGTCGCTTGCTCGAAGCAGTCGCGCGCTTCCGTTGTTTTCGACTGCTTCAGGTAGACACTGCCTAAGCCGTAGAGGGCCTCGGCGCTCACCGGATCGTCGTGCCGCGCCAGTTCGAAGAAGGCCTTGGCCTGGTCAAAATATTCCCGCTGAAAGAAAACTGATCCAAGGGCGAGGTAGTTGCGCTGGAACTCGGTCGCATCGGTGACACCTGCGAATGGAAGCGCTTTGGCCAGTCGTTCCTGAGGGCTCTGCGGAATGTGAAGGAAGTCCTGCGCGACGTGCTCCGCACTCACTGGCCCCTGGAAGATCTTCACGATGTGCCCGCGGTCGTTAATCAGAAACGACGCGGGAAGAGGCAAGTCGCGATGACGGTCGAATACGTAACGATAGAGCAGGTTG
Organism: uncultured Acidobacteriota bacterium; assembly: GCA_963765755.1. Taxonomy (GTDB): domain Bacteria; phylum Acidobacteriota; class Terriglobia; order Terriglobales; family Acidobacteriaceae; genus Gp1-AA133. Next base: position 47,795 of record CAVXXV010000015.1, read on the forward strand.
TAAATGCCGGCGACGTCGTCGCTAGCGTGGAGGACCGGAAAAGGGAATGACTCTTTCCTGGTGAATCCACGAAGCGCAGATTGGTGGAAAGGGTCGTCGGTGTTCAAGCTCAGCAACTGGAGGCCCTGCTGGCTCCAGCGCGAATGGTTTCGCTCGAAAGTTTCAAAATCCTTCAGGCATTCCTCGGCTGCGGTCGTCCAAAAGTGCAGGAGCACAGGTCTGCCGCGAAACTGAGTGAGAGTAATGGTCCGACCGGCGAGGTCGGGCAATGTGAAATCGGGGGCGGCGATCGGAGCAAGCAACCAGGTCTCAACCTCAGTGGGCAGCGTCTCAACTGTCGTCGGAGCTGTAGCAGACCCGCTGCTGGGCAGGCCCTTCGCGACAAAGGGTTCTGAAGTTGAATTTTTCCCTTCTTCGACCCGGACACGGTGATTCGGTCGCAGGTCGTGCAACTCCTGCACCAGGCCGCTCGGCCAACGAATCGAAGCGCGGATAGGACCTTTGGCATTTCCAAGTCCGAAGAAAAGCTCCTTAGTGTTTTGCGCGAGAAATCCTGAACCTGCCTGAAGGCTTTTGGTCTGGCGGCCTGCGTCGGTTGTCAGAGTCACAATCGCACCGATCGCGTCGCGATTGCTCTTGACGCCACGCAGAAGGAAAGAAATCGATGGCGGTAGGTCCTGAATCATGTTCTTCAAGAGTCGGACTTGCGGGCCATTGCGGTTCTTCAGAACAACCTCGAGGCGCCCGTCATGATCGAAGTCCGCCAGTGCAAAGGATCGGCCGTCTTCGACGAAGTCCATCCCTGAGACGGCAGAGATATCGGAAAATGTTCCATCGCGATTGTTCGCGTAGAGAAGATTGCGTTCGTAGCCACTCCAGGTGCCGTCGGAGCGGAGCAGGTCGTTGAGCGCGTTCCATCCCTGCTCATAGTCCTGAGCAGGCGTCGGATCGACGGGAGAGTTTGCGACAACCTGACGCCAGAAAAAGCTGTTTAGATCGAAGCGCGCAGGACCCGATACCATGCCGTTGGTGATGTAAAGATCGGCGAAACCGTCGTGATCCAAATCCCAGGCATCGCTTGACCAGGACCAGCGTCCCATTTCCACGCCAGCTTTCGGCACGCTTTGAAATACTGATTGGCGCGATTGTGGCCCGCGAAACAGTGAATTTCCCATGCTGTGCTTGCGATAAAGATCGCGGACATTGCCGGGAGCATTTTTCTGAAACGCGCCTTGCGCTGTGATGCGTAAGCCAGCGGCCGTCCACATGTTGGCGACGTAGAGGTCGTCGGCCCCGTCGTTGTCGTAATCCAGCCAGCACACGCTCATCCCGGCGCCGACATCGGTGACTCCAGATTGCTCAGCGACGTCGGTAAAGGTGCCGTCGCCGTTGTTGTGGTAGAGATTCTTGCGTCCGAAATCATTCACCACGTAGAGATCGGGCCAGCCGTCGCGATCGTAATCATTCCAGGCGCAGCAAAAGCTGTAACGTGTGTTGTTGCGGTTCAGGCCGGATTCTTCTGTGACGTCGCGGAAGGTGCCGTCGCGCTGGTTCCGCATGAGGAAGTTCGGCGGGCCATTATTGGCGTCGAAGTACGGAAGCGGATACTTGTACTGGTCTGTGCCCTGGTAGTAGAGGTAGAGGCAGAAGTAGATATCGAGCCATCCGTCAGCATCGTAGTCGGCGATTGCCGCGCCGGTGAATGTGCCCTGCGGAGATTTTGCAAACCGGAAGGCGTCGGGATGTTTGCGAAAGTTCCCGGTTCCATCATTGAGATACAGCACGGGCCCGTCGGTCCGAACGACGATCAGGTCCTGGCGACCGGCGTTGTTGATGTCCGCAAATAACGCGCAGGCAGTGTTTTCGAGAATGCCCAGTCCAGACGCGTCCGTGATGTCTTCGAACATCCCGTCGCCGCGATTGCGATACAGACGGTTGGGCAAGCCCGCAGGCTGACAGATGTAGAGATCGTCAAAACCGTCGCCGTCGATGTCACCAATCGCAACCCCGTTGTGCCCGTAGATATCGATACCCGAGGACTGATCGAGCACGGTGCGCCAGTAGTCGGCGCCTTGTAACAACTGGTCGGAGTATGATTTCGCGCTCGAGAACACTTGCGGGGCAATGTCCACGAAAACAGGGGAGAGCGACCGGGCCTGAGTTTCGCCCGTGGCTTGCCAGCGACGCACGCGGAAATCGTCTACGGTTGCTTGCTCCCACTCCAGATCCCATTCACCAATCCGTTGTTCGCGATAGAAATCGCGCCCGGATCCGACAAGTTCATACCGAATGGTGGTGCGCAGTTTCCGGGGTACCGCCGAAGGCGCGGAATTGCGCGCATCGGAAGCGACTTCAATCGCGGTGACCTGAAACTCCGCCGTCAGGATCTCAGCATAACCAGCGAGTGTTCCCGCCAACGCCTTCAGGAACTCATCCTCCCCCAGTCCTTGCACCGCGAATGCGTTCCGCCGGACTTCCAACCCCGCATTCGCACGAACCGTTTTCGAATCGTTCGGTTTCAGGCTGGTGCCCGAAAAATCAGAAGCCAAAGACTTTCGGATGCTCTCGATATCCCGGGCAGACTTGAGCAGGCTCACGCTCCATTCCGCGAGAACACTCTCGATCTGTTGCGCGAGCTTCTCCGTAACGAACTGGTCATGCCCCGGCTCCGTCTTTAGCAGGAGCGCTTCAATCGGCAGCTTGGCCCGATAGTGGGGATGAAGATGAAAACCGCCAAGGGTAGCAGCATTCCCTTGTTGGCGAAGAACTTGCGGAGAAGCTGATGTTAACCAGCTGGCGGGAAGGAAAGCGGCAGCAGCACACTGAGTGCTGCGGATCAGGAAATTGCGGCGGCTTGGTTGCGCTGAAAGAAGATCCTGCGAAACTTCCTTCTTCCCTGCCCGACTCAGACCGTGCCCCCTCGAAAATCCGCTGTGGAAGCCCGAAATCTAACAGTCACGCTTCGAGCGAGTCAAGGTCGAGCAGTGCGAGGCGCGGGTCGTTTCCTCGACGCGAACGGCAGCTATAATGAAGGCCCTCGGGAAACACCCTTTCATGCGGATCACGCGGGTTCAACGACGGGCACCAACAATTCTGACCGCTTTCGTGCTTGCACTTCTGGTGGGCGTCGTGGCCGCTCAGGACGCGACTGACTCGAAGCCCGGAACAGACGCCACCCGCGCGCATCTGGGCAAGGGTTACGATGCGTTGAAGCAGGATCGCTACGAAGAAGCTGCACAGGAGTTTCGGGCGGCGCTGGCTGCCGATCCCACCCTGGTTTTGAGAGCCCGATTTCCCCTGGCGGTAGCGCTCTTTGAATCGCACAAGGCCGACGAGGCACGCCGTGAATTTGAAATTGTTCGGCACGAAGTTGGCGACCATCCCAACGTGCTGTATTACCTCGGGCGCATGGACCTCGATAGCCTTGATTACGCAGGTGCGGTGCGCGATTTGAGCAAGGCGGTCGTCAAGCCGCCCTTCCCGGACACCGCGTACTATCTCGGTCTTGCATACTTCAAGCGAGGAGACCTGCCGAACGCTGCCAAGTGGTTAAAGGAGGCGGCTCGCGCAAATCCCAGCGACGCTCGCGTTGCCTATCAGTTGGGCTTCGTGTATCGCAAGCAAGGCCTCGAAGAGGAAGCGAAGAAATCCATGGCCCTGTCGCAACGTTTGCGCCAACGCGATACAGACCAGAGCCGGATCAAAACAGAATGCGGAGAGAAGTTGGAACAAGGTCCACGAGATGAGGCCCGCGCCGTTTGTGATCGGCTTTATGACCCCGATAACGCCGACAAACTCACATCGCTCGGCACACTTTACGGGCAGCATGGGGATCTGGAGGCAGCTCTCAAACCGCTCAAGCGAGCGGCCGAATTGGCCCCACAGTCTCCGCAAATGCAATACAACCTCGCGTTGACGTATTTCCAGCTCAATCAGTTTGAAAATGCGCGCAAGCCTCTCGAACCTGCGATCAAGCGCTGGCCCGACCTATTTCAGCTCAACTTTCTGTACGGCGCCGTATTGATGAAGCTCGGGGAATTTCAGCCGGCGTTTGAGACGCTGCGGCATGCGCACGATCTGAATCCACAGGATTCTGCAACCGCGGAAATGTTGTATGCCACCACGTTCGACCTCGCGCAACAGAACCAGCAGGCGCATCAGTATTCCGAAGCTTTGCGCTACTTCGCGGAAGCCTCAAAGATGCGTCCCGAAGATCCCGATCCACATCGGCGTATGGCAGAAATCTACACGCTTACGGGGCGCCCGGATCAGGCCAAGACCGAACAGGAGATTGCCGACAAGCTCACGGGTAAAAGTGGGGCGAGCTAGCTCCGCACAAAGAGTCACCAGATCCGCCGTCAAGCGAACCGGCCGCAACAACTCCAAGAAACAGTTCTGCAATCTTCGATCCAGGGTTACAATCAGGCCCACCATTTTTCGGCTTTCCACCGAACTCTGATTTTCGAATTTATGAAGAAGACAAACGCTGCGGAAAAACAGCGCCCGATGCTGATGCGTACGGCTCGAGCGGCCATGAAAAAGGCGTACGCTCCCTACTCCAAATTCCACGTGGGCGCCGCTGTGCTCACGAAGGATGGCAAGGTCTTTCCCGGCTGCAACGTGGAGAATGCTTCCTACGGGATGACGAATTGCGCGGAACGCACGGCGATCTTTTCAGCCGTCGCCCAACTCGGCCCCAAGCTGGAAGTGACCGCGGTTGCAGTTGCCAACGATCACGGAGTTCCCTGCTCTCCGTGCGGTGCGTGCCGGCAGGTGATTTACGAATTCGGCCCCGACGCCATCGTGTTCTTTCAGGGCGCGGAAGGGGAAAAACAAGCGCACATCACCGAATTGCTCCCCGAAGGATTCCGCCTCAAATGAGCGCCGCGCGGGAGAGCGCTCCAATTCGCGCCATCGATGTCATCCGAAAGAAACGCGACGGAGGCGAACTCACTCGTGCGGAGATTGAAGCGTTCGTCGGCGGGTACACGCGCGGCGAAATTCCCGACTACCAGGCCTCCGCGTGGCTGATGGCGACTCTGCTCAGAGGAATGTCTCCCGACGAGTCTGCAGCCCTGACTGACACGATGCTGCGCTCCGGCGAAGTTCTGGACTTCTCCGATATCCCCAAGCGCAAGGTCGACAAACACTCGACGGGCGGCGTGGGCGACAAAACATCGCTTGTGCTCGCACCGGTCGCGGCCGCAGGCGGCTTGACCGTGCCCATGATCAGCGGGCGCGGCCTGGGCCACACCGGCGGCACACTCGACAAGCTTGAGGCGATCCCCGGCTTCAACGTGAATCTTCCCGTCGCACGATTCCGCGAAGTGCTCGAAACTTGTGGGTGTTCGATGATCGGGCAGACCGCAGAAATTGCTCCGGCCGATCGAAAGCTGTATGCGCTGCGTGACGTCACCGGCACGGTCGAGAGTCCGTTCCTGATCTGCGCGTCCATTATGAGCAAGAAACTGGCGGAAGGCATTGATGCTCTGGTGCTTGACGTCAAGACCGGCTCGGGCGCGTTCATGAAGGAGGAGAAGGATGCCGTCTACCTGGCGGAGTTGATGGTTGAAACGGGCGAGCGCATGGGCAAGAAGATGGCTGCCCTTATCACCGACATGGATCAACCGCTCGGCCGCTTTGTCGGGAATGCGCTTGAGGTGGAAGAAGTGCTCGAGGTTCTTCGTGGCGAAGGTCCCGACGATCTGCGCGAGCTGTGCATGGAACTGGCGGCGTGGATGTTCCTGCTGGGCGATCGGGTAAAGACGATCGACGAAGGCAAGCAGCTTTCGATGAAGCTGATCCGGTCTGGCGAAGCGCTCAAAACGTTTCGCGAAATGGTGGAGTTGCAGGGTGGCGATCCACGCGTGATTGACGACCCCAAGCTCCTGCCGCAAGCTGCGAACACACTCGAGGTGGTGAGCGGGCGCGCCGGTTATGTGCAGGCTATTCAGTGCGAGCGTGCCGGGACCGCCTGCGTGATCCTTGGCGGAGGACGTGAGCGCAAAGAGGATTCGGTCGATCCCGCGGTTGGCTTCGTGCTCCATAAGAAAGTGGGCGATGCCGTCTCGTCCGGTGAATCGCTTTGCACGGTCCACTACAACTCCGACGCCCTTGGCGCGCGGGCGAAAGCTCTTCTGCTCGAAAGCTTCACGATCGGAGACACACCGCCTTCACAAAAGCGGCCGTTGGTTCATCGGGTTATCAGCAAGTCCGGGGAGAAAAAATAAATGGGACGATTCACCGGAATTCTCGGCCTTCTGGCCATGATTGGGCTGGCCTATGCGTTTTCCACCAACCGGCGCGCGATTCGTTTGAAGACAGTTGCTTGGGGACTGGGGCTACAAATCGTATTTGCGGTCTTTGTCCTGAAGGTCGAGATTGGCCGTCGACTGTTCGCGGGCGCGGGCAACGCGGTAAATCACCTGTTGAGTTACTCCTTTGAAGGTTCCAAGTTCGTGTTCGGCGAACTGGGCAAGCAGGGGTCCTCGATGGGATTCTACTTCGCCTTCCAGGTGCTGCCGACCATCATCTTCATCGCCGCCTTCTTCGCCCTGCTCTACCACTATGGAGTAATGCAGTTCATCATCAAGCTGGTCGCCATCGTGATGACCCACGTCATGGGCGCGAGCGGAGCCGAATCGCTCAATGTCGGCGCAAGCATTTTTATGGGGCAGACCGAAGCTCCTCTCACCATCCGACCGTTTCTTCCTGACCTCACGAACTCGGAACTGATGACCGTTATGACCAGCGGCATGGCGCACGTGTCCGGCGGAATCATGGCGGCGTATATCGCGTTCGGCATTGATCCCAAGCACCTTTTGAGCGCCGTGATCATGACGGCGCCGGGAACGCTGTTGATGGCAAAGATGCTGGTGCCCGAAACGGAGCAGCCTAAGACCGCGGGCCGCGTTGTCATGAGCGACGAAGAGGTGACCGCTGAGAAGAGTGAAAATGTTCTGGGCGCCATCGCGCGCGGCACCACCGACGGCCTGCACCTATCCTTGAACGTCGCAGCCATGCTGATTTCGTTTCTCGCCCTGATCGCGCTAACCGACGGCTTGCTGGGTTGGGCTCACAACGGACTTGCACACGCGGGCATCGGATGGTTCCCGGCGAGCATAGAGCAAATTTTCGGAGTGCTGTTCGCCCCCATCGCCTGGCTGATCGGCATCCCCTGGCACGATTGCCCCATCATCGGCAACCTCCTCGGCACCCGTATGGTTCTCAACGAACTGGTCGCGTTTTCGATGCTGGGACCGCAAAGGGGAGTGCTCGATCCGCGCTCCTTCACCATCGCCACGTTTGCCCTGTGTGGGTTCGCAAATCTGAGTTCGATCGGCATCCAGATTGGCGGTATCGGCGCGCTCGCGCCAAATCGCCGAGGCGACCTGGCGCGCCTGGGAGTGCGGGCCATGCTGGCAGGGACGATGGCGAATCTAATGTCGGCTTCGATTGCAGGAATTCTGTATTAGAGCATAGAGATACCCGCCAAACCATTCTCCCCACAGAGGCAGACCGCCCTCGATTGCTCTCTGTGCCTCTGTGTCTCTGTGCTGAAAGCGCCCTTCCCAGGACGCTTCTGTACAAGCTGGCAGCGTTCGTATGAGAATGAACGGAAAGCCAGTCATCCGCAGTCCGCGCCGCGGATTGCCTGTGGGGGACCAACAGTTTGTACTTCAGACCCACGACGCTCGACGAAGCGGTCGATACTCTTTCCCGCCATGGCGGCCAGATTCTGTCCGGCGGTACCGACTTCTTCCCGGCTCTCGGCGAACGGCCCATTTCGAGCCCTGTCATCGATATCTCCGGCATCGCCCAGCTTCGCGGGGTCTCGATTGGGGCGGATGAAATTCGAATTGGCGGGCTCACCACCTGGACTGAAATTCTGCGCGCACCTCTTCCACGCTGTTTCGATGCGCTCAAGGCGGCAGCCCGGGAAGTGGGATCGATTCAAATTCAGAATCGGGGAACCGTGGCCGGGAATCTGTGCAATGCCTCGCCGGCGGCAGACGGAGTTCCGCCTCTACTGGCGCTCGACGCGGAGGTAGAACTCTCGTCCCGGGCTGGCGTGCGGCAGCTTCCATTGGCACAGTTCCTCGTTGGCAATAGAAGGACAGTGCGCCGGGCGGATGAGGTGTTGTCGGCAGTGATCGTTCCGCGTGGAATCGATGATGCCCGTTCTGCATTCCTGAAGCTTGGGTCAAGACGCTACCTGGTGATCTCGATCGTGATGGTCGCCGCGGTCGTGCAGGTAGATGCAGAGGGACGAATCGCGCAGGCTCGCGTTGCGGTGGGATCGTGCTCCGCGGTGGCGCAACGTTTGCTCCAGCTCGAACAAAGCCTGGTGGGACAAGGCGCCGTTCGGGGATTCAGCGATCGAGTTGCGCCCGAGCATCTGGCTGGACTTGCCCCCATCGACGATGTACGCGCCACGGCAGACTATCGGCGCGATGCCGCCCTGACGCTCGTCAAGCGCGCACTCGAATCCTGTGTGGAGGCCCGCTGACGTGCTGGCCACCCCACCGATCCCGCATGATCTGCAATCAACATTGACTTTCACGGTCAATGGGAAGCCCGTGGCGGTTTCAACGTCGCTCGGTCGCCGCTTATCGCGCGTATTGCGTGAGGACCTCGGCCTCACTGGGACAAAAGTTGGCTGCGATGCGGGGGATTGCGGCGCCTGCACGGTCCTGCTGGATGGCGATCCGGTCTGCGCCTGCCTGGTTACAGCGGCACAAGCGGAGGGTCATGCGGTCACGACCGTCGAAGGCCTGGCGACGCGGCCGCCCTTCTTCGATCAACTACAGAAGAGCTTCCTTCATCACGGAGCGGCGCAGTGCGGAGCCTGCACGCCCGGCATGCTGGTGGCGGCCACCGCCCTTCTCGAAAAAAGTCCCCAGCCTACAGAGAACGAAGTCATGGACGCGCTGGGGGGCGTGCTATGCCGGTGCACGGGCTACCGGAAGATCATCACCGCAGTGCGCGAGGGCAGTACGCCTTTGCCTTCAGAGGCGCCGCCGGGCCAGGGTTGCGCGGTGGGAACACGACTGGTTCGGCTCGATGGACAGCAGAAAGTTGACGGCTCGGAGATTTATGGCGCGGACGAGACTCCATCCGGCGCCTTAAGCGTTCGCGTGATTCGCTCTCCGCATCATCGCGCGCAGTTCGAATTTGGCGACCTGCGAGAGTATGCAGCCAGCCATCCGGGCATTTCGGGCATTTTCACCGCTCGTGATGTCCCCGGCCAAAATTGCTATGGCGTCATTCCCAAATTTGCGGATCAACCGGTGTTCGCCCAAGGGGAGGCCCGCTTCCGTGGCGAACCCGTCGCAATGGTGGTTGGTGAGCAGACCGCGGTTGAGAATCTTGATCTGGGCGGTTTTCCGGTAACGTGGCGCGAACGAACTCCCATCAAAACGGTGGACGCAGCTCTGGCCTCGGATGCAGAGCGAATCCACTCCGATCGCCCGAACAACCTGCTCACTGGGGGCCGCGTGGTTCGGGGTAACGTCGAACGCGCCCTGGCCGAGGCGGATGTCGTTGTCGAGGACAACTACGAAACTGGCTTCGTGGAACATGCTTACATCGAGCCGGAGGCCGGATTTGCGCGGCGGGTCGGCGACAGCATCGAGGTGCAAGCGTGCACACAATCCCCCTACATGGACCGCGCCGATATCGCGAAGATCCTCGGAATTCCGGCGGAGTCGGTGCGCATCATCCCGACAGCAGTGGGTGGAGGCTTCGGTTCGAAACTGGATCTGTCGGTGCAGCCATTCGTGGCCCTCGCGGCATGGCACCTGAACCGACCCGCCCGGATGGTTTACTCGCGACACGAGTCAATTCTGTGTACGACCAAGCGTCACCCTGCGCGTATGCGGGTGCGAGCAGGCGCGAACCGAGATGGAAAACTCGTCGCCCTGGATTTTTCTGCGGACTTCAACACGGGCGCATATTCTTCCTGGGGACCAACGGTGGCGGCACGAGTACCGGTGCACGCGTCGGGTCCCTACAAGGTGCCGCACTATCGCGCGATCACACGGGCCGTACACACGCACCTCGTTCCGGCCGGAGCCTTTCGCGGATTCGGCGTTCCACAAACGGCAATCGCACAGGAACAGGTTTACGACGACCTCGCCGATCGGATTGGCATGGACCGCCTGGAGTTTCGAATCCTGAATGCGCTGGACGATGACTCGCCAACCGTTACCGGGCAGGTGCTGGGCGAAGGCGTCGGAATCCGCGCTTGCCTGGAGGCTTTGAGACCCCGATGGAAGAAAGCGCGCGACGAGGCGGCGGCGTTCAATGCCACGACTACGGGTCCAATTCGCCACGGCGTGGGCGTCGCGGGGATGTGGTATGGCTGCGGGAACACTTCCCTTCCCAATCCCTCCACCGTGCGGGTTGGCTTGAAGGCCGATGGCCGAATTGCACTCCATCAGGGCGCGGTCGACATCGGTCAAGGCTCGAACACAATCGTCACCCAGATTTGTGCGGACGCAATGCAGGTTCCGATTGCGCAATTCGATCTCGTTTCCGGCGACACCGCCATCACGCCCGACTGCGGCAAAACCTCGGCGTCGCGGCAAACCTTCGTAACCGGGAAGGCGGCTGCGATGGCGGGGGAAAAATTGCGAGGTGGCATTCTCGCTCTGTTGAACGCAAAATCGAACGCGACTTTAGTGCTCGGCCAAGGCTGCGCAAAAACTAAAGACGAACGCAGGGAGCGCGCCATCGATCTCAGCACGCTTTCGTTGGATTCATTCGGTTATGTGTTAACAGCGGAATCGACTTTTGATCCACCAACCAGCGCGCTCGACGAAAACGGTCAGGGAGTTCCTTACGCCGTATTCGGATTCGGCGCGCACCTGGCCGAAGTTGCGGTCGACACGGAACTCGGCACGGTGCAGGTGCTCAAGATCACGGCAGCTCACGATGTGGGCCGCGCGATCAACCCCACGCTCATCGAAGGTCAGATTGAAGGTGGCGCCGCGCAAGGCCTGGGTCACGCCTTGATGGAGGAATTCTTTCCCGGTAAGGGCGAAAATTTGCACGACTACCTCATCCCATCTGCCGGAGACATGCCGGAAGTCGAATCGATCCTCATTGAAGATCCATCTCCGGTGGGACCATTCGGAGCAAAAGGAATCGGCGAGCAGGCAGTCATTCCCACGGCTCCCGCGATTCTGAACGCGATGCACGATGCAATCGGCGTACGAATCCACCGCGTCCCGGCCACGCCCGATCGCGTCCGTGCCGCGATTCTCGAGGCTCGCGAAAAGGACAGCCGCCGTGCCTGATGACGACGCAATTCGTTGCGACGCGTGCCCGGTGCTGTGCTACATCAAGCCTGGCCGCCTGGGTGCGTGCGACCGCTATGGAAATCGCGACGGGCAACTGGTTCGAATCGATCCGCACGTGATCCTCGACCACGCACTTGCGCGTGGGGCCTCGGTCGTCCCCTTTCTAGGGCGCGAACAAGACTGGGACGGCAACATCGTGGGAGCGACTCCGCAGACGTTTGTCACCGCCATCGGGGCGGGCACGACCTATCCCGATTACAAACCTGCGCCCTTCATCATCTCCTCCGAGGTTGAGGGCGTCGACATGGTGACCGTGGTCACGGAGGGAATCTTCAGCTACTGCGGCGTGAAGGTGAAGATCGATACCGACCGCCATCTCGGGCCGGAGTGCAACCTTGTTCGCGCCGAAGGCGAACCGGTCGGTCACGTCACCACCAGCGAATACGGCTCACAGATGCTATCGCTCGGGGGCGTGCGCCACCTGACGGGCGGCAGCCGCCATGAAGGTACCGTCACCTGCGACACGCTCCTGAATCTCAGCAACGGAAAGCCGGTGGAGTTGACGGTCGACGAAGGCGCCTCGGTCGTCGTGCAGGCCGGCAAGCCTCCGGTTATTGGCGGCGTTCTTGAAGAGCGCATGCGGGTCGGTTGCGGCTCGGCGACCATCGGGATGTTTGCGAAGCAATGGTTCGGCAAGGTCGACGACGTGGTCGTGGTCGACGATCACATCACCGGTGTCCTCTCCGAGCACCAGGCGGGCAAGTTGCTGGGCGTGCCGGCGACCGGAATCAAAATCAAGGGGCGCCGGTCCACCCCTGGCAGATATTTCCAGGTTGCCGATCCGGGAACTGCCTGGGGCGGCACAAATATCGAAGACCCCCTCACCATTTTGCAGCCGTTCAAATCCAAAATTGCGTGGCCCGGCCTTCGTCTGCTCATGGTGAGCACGACCGGCGAGCATCACGCTTACTTTGAGTTGGACGAGGATTTGCGCCCGGTACGCTGCGAGCTCCCGGCCGCGCTCACCGAATCGGTCGCGCGCATCAAGGAAAATTGCGAGCCGGCACTGTGCTCAGTCATTTTCATGGGGGGAGCGGGCGGATCTCTGCGCGCTGGCGTCACCGAGAATCCGGTGCGGCTGACCAATTCCGTAAGACAAGCCTTGACTCGCGTGACCTGTGGCGGCGCGCCCGTTTACATCTGGCCCGGCGGCGGCATCACCTTTATGGTCGACGTGAGCCGCATGCCGGAAAATGCTTTCGGATATGTGCCGACGCCGGCCCTGGTCGCGCCCATTGAGTTCACGCTGAAGCTGCAGGACTACGCGGACCTCGGCGGCTACATGGATCACGTGCGGCCGCTGGAATCGATCGCTCCCGACGACGGACGCCGTCATGTTTCGGCGCGTTCGGAAAATCCCTGGCCGTTGTTCTCGGCCAAGCCGGAGTCCAAGCGGTGAGAGAGCGCGCCCAAGTCCGCCTTCTTCCTGATGGACGCCGGCTCTATCTGCACGACGGGCCGATCGACGTGGTTCTCGAAGCATTCGGCGCCGTGAGGAAAATCAAAATTGCATACCGCGCCGCCGCTCAGAGATTCATTACCGTGCTCGATGAACTGTGCGAAGAACTCCCAGCCTTGCGAACTCCTGCCGGGCCTGGCGCCCCCAAGTTAGCGGGCGCAGTGGCGAATCGGATGGCAGCAGCAGTCGCGCCCTACGCGGTGCAATGGTTTATTACCCCGATGGCAGCCGTGGCAGGCGCGGTGGCCGAGGAGATTCTGTCTGCAATGACCAGCGCCGCGAAGCTTGAGCGCGCGTACGTGAACGATGGCGGAGACATCGCCCTGCACATGGAGCGAGGACACTTCGTAGCCGGCATAGTCGACAACCCCGAAGGCGGATCGCTGTTTGGGTCGGCGGTGCTCGAAGCAGTTCAACCAGTGCGCGGCATCGCAACCAGTGGATGGCGCGGTCGGAGTTTTTCCCTTGGCATTGCCGACGCCGTCACGGTGCTGGCCGATCGTGCAGCCATGGCCGACGCGGCCGCCACCATCATCGCGAATGCCGTCGATCTCCCCGGCCATCCCGGCATCATCCGCGTGCCCGCGCAGGATCTGGCCCCAGACAGCGACCTGGGCCAGCGTTTGGTCACGCAAGCAGTGGGAAGGTTGACGTCGAGCGAAGTAACCCGCGCACTCGACGCAGGAGAGATCATCGCGAGCGAACTGCTGTCGCAAGGCCTGATTCGCGCCGCCGCATTGCATCTGCAATGCGAGACGCGTATGGTGGGCGGTCCTTTGCAGCTAAAGCAAGCGACCACAAGCGATTGGGGATTGGTCCATGCCTGAGGTGGCCGTTCGGAAAAAGTTGACGTCAGTGGAAGAAATATTCCACGAGTTTGGCCCAGGGGCTGCAATTCCACTCCGCCGCGCCGTAGCCCTGGCAGTCATCCGGAACCCGTACGCAGGCGCCTATGTGGCCGACATTGCCGGCTTCATGGACGACCTCAAACCGCTGGGTCTGGAGATGGCGAAGTCGCTTGTGCGCGTGCTGGGCGGCGACGCGAAGGTCGTGGAAGGCTACGGCAAGGGAGCAATCGTTGGAAGCGCTGGAGAACTTGAGCATGGCGCCTTGTGGCATGTGCCGGGGGGCTACGCCATGCGCGAAGTGCTGGGCGGCGCCAAGGCAATCGTCGCTTCGACCAAGAAAGTCGGCGGTCCCGGCACCCGCCTGGACGTTCCCATCACGCATATCAACGCGTCTTACGTCCGCAGCCACTTCGATGCCATCGAAGTTGGTCTCACGGACGCGCCGCGCGCCGATGAGGTCCTGCTCGCCCTGGTGATGACCACGGGCGCACGCATCCACGCGAGAGTGGGCGGGCTGAAAGCTTCCGAGATCAAAGGAGAAGACGGGCTGCGATGAAGGCCAACATCCGCAAGATTGCGATTTTTCTCGAGGAAACACTGAGTGAAATGGGCCGCGAGGTGAATCCGCCCACCCGGCGCGCCGCGGCGGTCGCAGTCCTCGAAAATCCCTGTGCTGGAAAATATGTGGAAGATCTGTCGGAGTTGATGACGATCGGCGAGGAACTGGGGGAACTGCTCACGCAGAAAGCCGTGGCCGCTCTCGGTATTGCAGGCAACGCGGCGGAAAGCTATGGCAAGGCCGCAGCCGTAGGTGAGAACGGTGAACTCGAGCACGCAGCTGCCATCCTGCATCCGAAGCTGGGCACGCCGGTCAGGAAGGTTCTGGGCAAAGGCGCGGCGCTGATTCCATCTTCGAAGAAGCGCGGAGGCCTCGGAGTCCCGCTCGACATCCCCCTGGGCCACAAAGACGCAGCGTTCGTGCGCAGCCACTTCGATGGCATGGAGGTGCGCATCAACGACGCGCCCCGAGCGAATGAGATCATGGTGGCCGTTGCCGTTACCGACAGCGGACGCCCTCTGCCGCGCGTGGGAGGGCTGACGAAGGATCAAATCAAAGGCGAGGACGGCTTGCGGTAGCCACCTCGGTCATTTCACAATCTCCGGCACCCGCGTGGCCGGTGGCGTGTTCCGGCTGCGCTGGGCCGCGACTATCCCATCGATCATCACCATACCGATGCCTGGCAGGTCGCCGGCTTGAATACTTTTCAGCAGCGTCGAGCCCGCCGAGTGCTGCGCCTTATCCATGAAGACGAAGGTCGCATCACGCCCTGGGGCGATCAAACCGCAATTCAGGTTGCGGATCTTCGCCGTGTTCCCTGTGGCAAAGCAAATCGCAACTTCCGCGGGAACATTTCCCATCGACGACAAAAGCGCGATCAGCCGAACAATCCCCAAAGGCTGCACGCCGGAGCCTGCGGGTGAGTCTGTGCCGAGAATCACCCGGTAAAGTTGCTTTAGCTCTGAAGCAGTCCGCAGCGCCAGCAGTCCCGCGCGCTCGTTGCCGTTGTGAACGATCTCGATGGCTCGCGAAGACTTCTCGCATAGGGTCGTGATCTGATCGTCGGGCAGAGCGGTATGGCCTCCGTTGATGTGTCCGATCACGTCTGCATCGGCGGCGAGCACGATGTCTTTGTCAATCAAACTGGATCCCGGAATCGATGGCCCGCCGGTGTGAATCGTGCTCTGAATGCCGTGTTTGCGCGCCCAGCCGACCATTTGGCGCGCGGTCGATCCGTCCTTCACGCTCCCCAGCCCCACTTCTCCCAGCATGGTGACGCCCGCGGCGGCCAGATCCTTAAAGTCTTCTTCGACCATTCCCTGTTCAATCACGGGAGCGCCGGCGTGGATGCGGACACCACCCGGGCGGAAGGCCTGAAAGGCACGCTGGGCGAAGATCGCCATGGCCTTGAGGCCGACGATATCTTTCGGGCGGCCGGGCGTGTGCACCTCGCCGGCCGAGATCATCGACGTGACGCCGCCGTGCAGATAGCTGTCAATCCACCCGAGTTGATTCTGTCGGGGGGTCCAATCGCCGGCCACGGGGTGCACGTGGCTGTCGATCAAGCCGGGGGCAACGGCGGTTCCCTTGGCATCGACCACCAGCGCCGCACCTTCGCTGTCGACATCTTTTTCTTTGCCGACTGCGGTAATTTTCCCGTCCACCGCCAGGATCGTATCGGAGTCGAGTATGGGATGCGCGAGGTCGCCGCTCAACAAGAGCCCGATATTTCGGATCACCACGCGGGTTTGCGTTTTTGCTTTCGAAGACTCTTCCTGAGTCATTTACGGTTCACTCCTGTTCCAACACTGCGGCAATTGGGGGCGGTCCCTTGTCACCCCGGAACGAAGCTGTATAAGCTGGTTTCAGACTCAACGAGTGCTGCTTGAACGGAGATGGCATGGTACCTCTGGACGTGGTTTTGTGGGAAGTGGACACGCA
The DNA here is from genome assembly GCA_963765755.1 of uncultured Acidobacteriota bacterium. Lineage (GTDB taxonomy): Bacteria > Acidobacteriota > Terriglobia > Terriglobales > Acidobacteriaceae > Gp1-AA133. Next base: position 63,965 of record CAVXXV010000015.1, read on the forward strand.
AGCCGACTTCATGTTGCCGGGCGGCAATCTGTATGTTCCCGGCGCCGAAAAGCTTCTTCCAAAAATACAGAAGCTTACCGATGCCGCCCGGAAGAGCCACGCATTTCTGGTTTCGCACGGCTGCTTTCATTCGCCGGATGATCCGGAGTTTCAGACCTTCCCTCCGCATTGTGTGAAAGGTACCAAAGGCAGCGAGTTTGTTGGCGAGGCGCTGACCGATGATGTGGCGCGCGTGCCTAATGGAACTGGCGAACTCCCGGCTGACGTCCTAAAGCACAAGCAGGTTTTGCTGGAAAAACAGACGCTCGACATTTTCGAGAGCAATCACGCTCACAAACTGGTTTCGCACTTCCCGAAGGACGCCGAGTTCCTGGTCTTCGGGGTGGTCACGGAATATTGCGTCCGGCTGGCCGCAAAAGGCCTGCTCGAGCGTGGGCGGAAGGTTTCCGTGATCCGCGATGCCATCGAGACGCTAGATCCCGAAGCTGGTCGAAAGACTCTGGCGGAGCTTCAGCAATTAGGGGCCAATCTGATTACCACCGAAGAAGCGCTGGCGAAGATCAAGCGTCGAACCTGAGAGCGTCCTGGCCTCGGGCAATGCTGTTCGGGAGACAACTTCCTTGCGAACGTGGCTTGGTCCACGTATGATGCAGCGGTTTATGGCTACGAAGAGCGCGTCTCCAAAGTCCGGACTGCGGCAGAAGGCACAGCTCATGTCCGCCTCCGAAATCGAGCGCACATTGGTGCGCCTGGCCCACGAAATCGTCGAGAAAAATGGCGGCGTGGAAGGTCTCGGCCTGGTCGGCATTCGCCGGCGCGGCGTTCCCATTGCCGAGCGGCTCGGAAAGATCATGCAGCGCATGGAAAACGTGCCCATTCCAATTGGGACGCTGGACATCACGTTTTACCGCGACGACCTTTCCACCCTCGGCCCCAAGCCGGTGGTGCAGAAATCGGAGGTCGGCTTCGACATCAAGGACAAGAACATCGTTCTGGTCGACGACGTTCTGTTCACTGGCCGCACCATACGGGCCGCCCTCGACGCGCTGTTTTCCCATGGCCGTCCCCGGCGCGTGCAGCTTTGCGTTCTGATCGATCGCGGGCACCGAGAGTTGCCCATTGAGGCAGCGTTCGTCGGCCGGCTGGTGCAGACGACCATGAACGAGGTCATCGAGGTCAAGTTGACTGAGGTCGATAACGCGGAAAAAGTTCTGCTGATGGAAAAATAGCGACCCGCGCTTCTGGGGCAGATGCGACTTCGGTCACCGGTTGCTTTCGCCTTCTCCCGCAAATCCTTTGCATTTTTCGCCGTCGTCCCATTAATCTCGTCGGCATGAATTTCCCACCCGTCAGGATTGGCAGGCTTTGCTTTCTCTTTCTCTTCCTTGGTGCTCAGACCTTGTGGTCGCAAGCAAGCCCACAGACCATCGCCGCGGCTAAAGAAAAATCCGCGTCGACTACACAAGCGTCCAGTGGCGCCGAAAAGGTCGATCTGCTCGTCACCGGTGGTCTGGTTGTGACCATGAACGGGCCGCGCACGATCTACGACGAAGGCGCACTCGCGATTAAAGGCGATTCCATTGTCGCAGTTGGTCCGCGGGCTGAGATTGAAGCGAAGTATGGCGCGGCGGAAACCCTCAAAGCGGGCGGCAAACTGATTCTTCCCGGGCTCATCAACGGCCACACACACGTCCCCATGACGCTTTTCCGCGGTCTGCACGACGATGTCACGCTCGACGACTGGCTGCGCAAATACATCTTCCCGGCCGAAGCGAAGAACGTCACGGAAGAATTCGTGCGCTGGGGAACGAGACTGGCGGCGGCAGAGCAGATTCGCGCCGGCGTCACTACGTTTGCCGACATGTACTACTTCGAAGACGCAGTCGCCGAAGAAACCAAGGCGGCCGGCATGCGCGGGGTGCTGGGTGAAACTTTCATCGACTTTCCCGCGCCCGACAACAAGAACGAAGCCGCCATGCTCAGCTACACCGAAGCCTTCCTGAAGAAGTGGCAAGGTGATCCGCTGATTCACGCTTCGGTCGCACCCCATTCCATCTACACGTGTTCGAAGAAGACGCTCGAGGACACATCAGCCTTGGCCCGCAAATATCACGCGCCGATTCTGATTCATGTCTCCGAGATGAAGAAGGAGTGGGAGGACTCCCAGAAGCAGAATGGTATGTCGCCCGTGCAGTACCTGGAAAAAGTCGGGGTGCTCGGACCGGATGTCCTGGCGGCGCATTGCATCTTCGTCGATGCCGCGGACCGCAAGACCCTGGCCGACCGCCACGTGGGCTGCGTGCACAATCCATCCAGCAACATGATGCTCGCGAGTGGGGTCTCGCCCGTCCCCGAAATGCGCACCGCCGGAGTCGCGGTCGGATTGGGAACCGACGGTCCGGCGGGCAGCAACAATGATCTCGATCTGATGGAAGAAATGGATCTGGCCGCCAAGCTGGCTAAGATTACCAAGGGAGATCCGCTGGCTCTGAACGCCAAGGCCGTCGTGGAAATGGGAACCATCGACGGCGCACGGGCGCTGCACATGGAAAAAGAAATCGGATCGCTGGAGGCTGGGAAAAAGGCCGACCTGATCCTAATCGACCTCGACAAACCAAACGCGGTTCCCATGTACGACGTTTACGCTCAAATTGCCTACGCTTTGAAAGGCAGCGACGTGGAAACCGTGATCATCGGAGGCCGGATTGTAATGCGGGATCAAAGGCTGCTCACGGTGAATGAAGCCGAGGCAATCGGCAAGGCGAAAGAATACAAAAAGAAGATCGCGGCCTCGCTGGGCATGCAGTAGTGTCAATTCCGCGGCCGGATCTTCCACTGAATCTGCCGCAGCATCCCCAGCAGGAGCTCGCTGTCTGAGCCTTGAAGGTTTAGCCTTCGTATCAATCTGCGGATTTTTGCTCGGGTCGCCTCGGACGCCCCTTTTTCCAGATACTCGCTGGCGCTCAACGTTTCCACCAACGCTGTGGTCAACCGCTCAAGTTCGCCCGCCTTGGCGGCAGCCGGCTTTGCGGCCCCAGCCATGATCTTTCCGCTGCGAATCATTTCGTAGAGACAGACAGCCACAGCCTGCCCAAGGTTCATCGAAGGATGCGCTTCCCGCGTCGGGATGTGCATCAGCCAATGACAGTGGCTGAGGTCCTCGTTGGAGAGCCCCACCTTCTCCGACCCGAAGAGCAGCGCGACGCGGCACGATGCCATGGCCTTTCGAATGCGCCGGGCACCTTCCTCCAACCGGTAGAGTGGCTGATGCCGTAGTCGATTCCGCAGCGTCGTCGTCCCCACAACCAAAGCACAATCCGCAACCGCCTCAGCCACCGTCGAATACTCTTCCGCATTTTTCATCACCGTGGAAGCGCCGACCGCTGAACGGGCCTCCCGGAAAGCCAGGGCATAGGGATTCACCACGTGCAAATGAAGAAATCCGAAGTTGCTCATAGCGCGCGCGGCCGCACCGAGATTCAGGGGATTGCGCGTGGCTACCAGAACAACGCGCAGCTTGTCGAGTTCGGCCGACCGGGGCAAGGCACCTATTCTACGACGCGCGGAAAAACAATTTCGAAACCCGATGTGTTACCGTGGCGAGTCTCAACGTCTGAGTACTAACAATTGCGCGCCAGCATCGCGAGCGCCAGGAATGCAATTTCAAACACATTGAGCATCCACAACCAAACTGCAACGCTTTCGGCAAACGGCGCCCCCGTGGATCGTGATTCCCGCAAAGCCAGGTTCGATCCCGGCCTGCTGGTGGTGCTCTCTCTGCCCTGGGTAGTTCTGCGTTTCGACACCACGTGGCTGTTTGCCTACGCGACGAGTTCGTTCGGATTTATCGATCCCTGGGTGTATTTCGGATTTTTCTTCGATCTAACCCAGCACATTCGATCTTTCAAAGGCGCATATTTCACTACACGCCTGACCTGGACCGTTCCCGGGGCGGTCATCTATCACCTGTTCTCTCCTCTGACGGCCACCTATGTTCTGCATGTGGCGCTCTTCTACGGAGCGATATTTTCCCTATACCTGATTCTAAAGATTACGGTAAGCCGCCGGGCAGCATTGCTGGCGACCTTGCTGATGGCGTTTCACTCATATTTCTTGTGGAGCGTCGGTTGGTCCTACATCGACGGACCCGCCAACACCTTCGTCCTCCTGACGCTTGCCGCCCTGACATTTGCCGCCCAGTCTGCACGCTCGAAGTGGTGGCTGCTCGCCGCCGGCGCGCTCGCAGCGAAGGCTTTTTATTGCCAGTTCTTCCTGATCGTGTTTTCTCCTCTGGTTTTCGGCTTCTACTACTTTGCGCGCCGTCATATGGGGCATCGCCGGTCGACCTCCGAATGGAAGCCCTTCGCGTGGGGATTCGCCTTCGTGACCGTTGCATTCGGCGCGTTCAACATGGCTATCAACGGACGTTTCGTTTTCTTCATCAACTCCGTGGGAACGGCTGCGAAGCTGGTTATCAATCACAACCCCTACAACGATTCGACCTACGCCTGGCTGGCGGGCGCCTCCTGGCTTGTGCTCCCTGCGATCGCAACGATCGGCGCAGTCGTCTGCCTGGTGCGAAGGCAAAGCATTCTGTCCGTACCCAACGCCGAGTTTCTTCTTTTCTGGCAGCGTTATCTATTGTTGAGCGTCCTGATCATGGCGTTCTGGCAACTCGTCGGACAGCCTGTATTGCAGCTATTCACATACAGCAGCTACTTAATGCCAGCAGTTTTCCTCGCCCTGGGATCCCAAATCGCAATCGTTAGCCACCGTCTCGGCAAGAGTTCCCTTGCCTTGATCTACGTGGGGGTTTTCCTGGTCGGCATCCTTCCGCTTTGCTTGCCGATCGATTCGGGTCTGATGCTCACCCTCAAACACCATTCCATCCTGTTCTCCTCCGTAATCGGCGTGATCGCAGTCGTGGCAATCGTCACGAAGACCCGATATGTGGCAGCCTTGGCGTTACTCGCCCTGTCCATCAGCCTGGGAGCGTTGAACGTGACTACCAGCACACGAACGTGGTCTCATGGCTCTCTCCCTCACGACGAAGCTTCGCAAAAGTATGCAATGCTAGCCATCGTCGACAGCATCCGCCTCACGAAGGAACTCGATCCGAGCGACAACCTCTATTTCTGGTACGACGGCGAAGGCAGACTCGGCCGGCTGCATCGCTCTGTGGCGTCGACCTATCTATGGGCATACCGTCTGCAAAGCGAAACCTTCCCCGATTTCGGCCCCAAGGCCCCGCCCCCGCAGCGCCGCATTCTGATACTGACCGAAGACGCCAATCACGCCCTGCAGCAGGCCCAGGCATCCCTCAATAAGGCTGGCCTGAACGCAAATTTGCTCACACAACGGAAAATTCAGGAGGGCCCTTTCCGCTGGGACGTGATAGAAATCCAGATAACCGAGCGGCAAAACTAAATTTCAGCGTTCAGGTGCCAAGCACTTGTTCTCTGCCCGGAATCTCAATTTATGGACTGGCAAGCGCTAATCCTCACCCTGAAACTCGACCTGGTCGTCTGCGGATTGCTAATCCTGATCGGTGTCCCCATCGCATTCTGGCTGGCATTCTGGCACTGGCGCTGGAAGTTCCTGATTGAAGCAATCGTGGCCCTGCCCCTGGTATTACCCCCCACCGTCCTCGGCTTCTACATGCTGCTCGCCATGGGCCCCCGCAGCCCCTTGGGGAAGCTCTACGAAAGGCTCTGGGGACACGGCCTCCCCTTCACTTTTGAAGGCCTGGTGGTCGCCTCGGTCATTTACAGTCTTCCCTTCATGGTGCAACCAGTGACAGCGGCGTTCAGCGCGGTGGATCCCAAACTGCTGTCCGCCTCGGCCGTGCTGGGAGCCTCACGGGTGCGCACGTTCGTGCGAGTCGTACTGCCGCTATCAGTTTCCGGCTTGCTCACCGGGTTGGTGCTCACTTTCGCACACACGCTCGGCGAATTCGGCGTTGTCCTGATGGTGGGAGGAAATATTCCCGGGGCCACGCGCACGGTCTCCATTTCGATCTATGACAACGTGCAGGCGCTCGACTTCGCGTCAGCCGGACAGACTTCGTTAGTGTTGCTGGCGGCGTCGTTCGTGATTCTTTCCATCGTCTATGCGCGGAACCGGGCTCCCGTCTTGTTGCCCAGGAAGCGCTAGCCGGCCTTCGCCCCACCCGGCCTCCCGACGACTCTGCTAGTCTTACTCCCGCCGTTTTCGGATTCCCTTTTTAACGATCGGAGAGCAAGCCATGAAATACCGCACTCTTGGACGCACCGGTTTCGAAGTGAGCGACATCGGCCACGGCCTTTGGGGCATGAGTGGATGGAGCGAAGCCGATGACGAGCAGTCGCGCCAGTCCATTCAACTGGCCATCGACCTGGGCTGCAACTTCTTCGATACCGCATGGGCCTACGGCAACGGCAAGAGCGACGGCCTGCTGGGCGAGACGCTCGCGCACAACCAGGGCAAGCGCATCTACTCCGCGTCCAAGATCCCGCCAAAAAATCTCCAGTGGCCGGCTCTGCCGAAGTACAAGTACAGCGACGTGTTCCCCGCCGACCATGTCTTCAAATATGCCGAGAAGATTCGCGAGAAACTGCAGGTGAAGACCATCGACGTCCTGCAATACCACGTGTGGGACGACAGCTGGACCGACGAGCCCGAGTTCCGCAGCACGGTAGAGCGCCTCAAGCGCGACGGCCTGATCCACGCCTTCGGACTCAGCCTGAACCGCTGGGAACCGGAGAACGGCATCAAGGCCATTCGCACCGGCCTCATCGACGTGGTGCAGGTGATCTACAACATCTTCGACCAGGCGCCGGAGGACAAGCTATTTCCAGTCTGTCAGGAGTTGAATATCGGCGTGATCGCACGCGTCCCTCTCGACGAAGGCAGCCTGGGTGGAAAAATGACCCTGCAAACCCGTTATCCCGAGAGCGACTGGAGGGCAAAATACTTCGGACCGGAGAACCTGAAAGCGACGATCCCCCGGGTTGAAAAACTGAAAGAGGTCGTGCCGTCGGGCATGACCCTACCGGAGATGGCGCTGCGCTTCATCCTTGCCGATCCCGTGGTCAGCACCACCATCGTCGGCATGCGAAAGCCCGATCACGTGCGTGGCAACGCTAAGACCAGTGACGCGCCTCGTCTGAGCGCCGAACTTCTTTCCCGCTTGAAGGAACACCGCTGGGATCGCAGACCACAAAGGTGGTCGGACTAGGCGCAAATTCCGAAGACCCGGGTCAGCGAACAAATACGAACGACGGATCCGCCACCTTGATCGTCGAGCGCCGCCGCGTGCTCGAAGCGACGTTGTAAGCCACCAGCCCGTGGTTCTCGACCACCAGGATTTCCTTGTCGCTGAGCCAGCCCACGAAGTAAGCGTGCGGCAGATAAGCGGAGCGCTTGCTCGGATCGGCGGCGTTTACTACCTCCACGGCGGGCATGTCGGCGAGGGCCTTGCGAATGCTGAGCGACTCCGCCGGATTCGCCTGCCCTTGTTCGGAAAGTTGAATGGGCTGGCTCGATTTTGCGCTGGCATCGATGGTCATCGCCACACGGTCGTTTCCGGGCGAGAGCTTGGCGTTCTCCGTGAAAAAGCTGACATCGTAGTCCGGATTCTTGAATTGCAGGCGCTCGTCGAACAGAACCACCGTCCTGCCGTGAGTCGACAAGATGGTCTGATCGTTACTCTGATTCTCCCAGCCGCAGCAGCCGACATCGAGTATGGCGCTGATTATGATTTCGCCGTTGTCCTTCATATCCAGCGCTCTCTGTAGCGCCTGCGGCAGGTCGGTTCCTGTCCAGGTACCCTCCGCTTGCTTGTAGAGAGTGCTGCTGAGATATTTGGTCTCGGTCTGCCCCTGGATCACGCGCGTCAGAAAGAAATAGTTTTCGACGCCACCATCTGGCACCCAGAACCGCGCCTCTGGGCAGGTCTCCGAACACGATCCGGTCGAGCACCGGCACTCTGGAAAATCAAAGGTAGCGAGATCCCGCTTGTCCCGGCCCGCCAAGTCCGATCGCCAGGCCCGGAACGTCGTGGTCACGCTAAGTTCGACATTTTCCCGCTCCAGCTTGTTGTACTGGTTCGAGAACCAGTAGAGGTGCGTGCCATCGGCCGACAAAAAAGGCCAAGGCGAGGCTTCGGTGACCTTCTGGTTCGATCCCGATTGCGAAGAGATGCGAATCATTTCCCGCCCAAGCTGTGCCTCCGTGTGACCGTCCCAGAACCAGAACCGCTCCCCACTCTTGCCCGCGTCGGGCGATGGATCGTCGCTGTTCGGGGCATAGAACATCTGGCCTTTGCGATTGATCTGGAAAATGCGGGCAGCCTTGGCCACCTCGTTGGGCACGGTGACTGACTGCTTTCGTGCAAAGTTGGCGGGGTCGTATTCGATGACCGTGTTCGGCTCGGTGAGCACCCACAGCCTTGGGCCCTGGGCCGATAGAGGAGTGGCAACGCTGAGCGTGACCAGCAGCCACGCGAATGCTTTCACCATAGGGAGAAGACCGTGATCCGGGTATTCGAAGCATTGTAAATGCCCGCGCTTACAACCGACAGAGCGGGACAGCACACGCGACCTCATGGAATCTCGCGGCTTCCCACCGGCACGGGTACAATAAGTGCGCTACTGAGGATTACTCATGACGACAACCAGACCTGTTCACAACGAGGCGGTGGCCTCGGAAATCCCCGCGGTTCCGCTTACCGTTGAGGGCTACAGCGTACTGCACCAGATGATGCGCTTTCGCTGGGGCGCATGGCGCGAACTGAGCGAACCTGAGCGGCGCGCGATCGTGGAACAAGCCGTTCCCGTACTGGCTTCGATGGAAAAGAACGCCAGCGGACAATCCGCCTTTTATTCGCTGCTGGGCCACAAAGGCGATCTGATGTTCGTGCACTTCCGCGAATCGTTTGACGATCTGAACCGCGCGGAATTGCAGCTGACCCGGCTACGCCTGAGCCAATATTGGGAGCCGTCCACGTCCTACCTCTCGATCATTGAGCTCGGGCTCTACGAATCCACCACCAAGATCTACAAGACGCTGGTCGAGCGCGGCATAGAGCCGCATTCGGAAGAGTGGGGACGTGAAATTCGCGAGACTCTGGCCCGCCAGAAAGAAGCGATGCGGCCAAGGCTGTTCCCCGCCATTCCAGCCCATCGGTACGCGTGTTTTTATCCCATGGACCGCAAGCGCGGCGAAGACAAGAACTGGTACACCCTGCCCATTGAAGAGCGCGCCCGCCAGATGGGCGAGCACGGCATGGTGGGCCGGCGTTATGCGGGAGAAGTTCGGCAGATTATCACGGGCTCGATCGGCTTCGACGACTGGGAGTGGGGCGTTGACTTGTTCGCCGATGATCCGCTGGTCTTCAAGAAGCTGATCTACGAAATGCGCTTTGATCACGTCAGTGCCGTGTACGCGTTGTTCGGACAGTTCTACATCGGATTGCGCTGTCCCGCGGACAAGATTGGCGAGTTGCTGGAAGGTGAGTTGCCCTCGGCAAAGTAGGGTGGAGTGGGCCCGCCTTTCTCTGACCTCCGCGGCTTGGTCTGCGCTCTCTGCGTTTCAGGATCTTTAGAACCAACAAGTGAGGCGTGAATCGCTCCATACTCCTCACATAGGAGAAATTCTGTGTCGACCTTTGGCCTTATCGAATACGCCGATGCGAGCCCGCAAGTCCGCGCCGTTTACGACGACATCATGGCGACCCGCAAGACCGACTGGGTGAACAATTTCTGGAAAGCGATCGCGCACGACCCGGCCACGCTCAAGAGGACATGGGAGGATATCAAGCAGATCATGGCGCCTGGAGCGCTCGACCCGCTCACCAAGGAACTCGTGTACCTCGCGGTGAGCGTCAGCAATCAGTGCAACTACTGTATTGCCTCGCACACGGCCGGAGCTCGCGGCAAGGGCATGACGGATGCGATGTTCAAGGAATTAATGGCCGTGGTCGGCATGGCCAACGAGACCAACAAAGTGGTTTCCGGCTACCAGGTGGAAATCGACGAGAGATTCAAGGCTCCATAGAACGTAATCACCGAAGACGCAGAGGCGCACGGAGGAAGGCAAAAACAACGCAAGGCAAGAAGTGGGGGCGCTTTTCTTGGTGTCCTTTGCGTCTGCTTAGCGTCCTACGCGGCTCAAGCGTCTCTCCGCGTCCTTCGTCTTCCCTCCCGCGGTTAAGGTTTTCTCCGCGGCCTTCGCGCTCCCTTTGCGTCCTTCGCGGTTAAAGCTTTTCTCCCTGAACCTGCCGTCTTGCCACTTCTCCCTGAGAACTTGTACTCGTGCAATTTCATATTGACGCGCCGTCCCCGGAACGTTACGCCTTCCATCTCCAGCCGCAGGCGCTGGTCGAGCGCCGAATGTCCGCGCAGCTTGATCTCGCCCCCCGCTCCCAGGATCCGGTGCCAGGGCAAACCACCCGCCGCGCGCAAGGTCCGCGCTACCAGCCGCGCTCCGCGTGGATATCCGGCGGCTTTGGCGATCGCTCCGTAGGTAGAAACGTATCCGCGGGGCACTCGTTGAATGGCGGCGATGATACGATTGCTCATCTCGATTTTCCGTCTGGCGCAACCTGGTTATTTTTGCACAGCTGGTCATCGCGACCTGTGACGCGTTGACCGTTGAGGCACACTGGCCGCGCTGAAGCATCTCGGTCGAAAAAGTGTGCATCCGAGGTCCCAAGGGCGTCGGCGTGCGTTTTTTACAAATTTTTACAGGAGCGTAGCAATGAGAGGCAAGCTATCCCGGATTGTCCCGTTCGCCGTAGCGTTGATTTGCCTGGCTGTCGCTTTTCTGACTGTGGGTTGTAGCTCGAGTAAGGTCCGGTACCGCTTCGTACAAGCCGCCACCACCATCCAAAACAATATTGATCTGCAGGTTGACGGTAAGACCGTGCAAACGGCGGTGGGTTACGGTCAACCCGGGTCCTATCACAGCGCCAGTTCCGGCTCACGTAAATTTGATATTTTCAATACCGGCACGACCACCAACCCTATCGTTAGTGAGTCCGTCAAACTAGACAGTGGAGACACAACGCTGATCCTCCAAAACACTGACAACACGGCCACTGCGAATGTGCTTTCCCCGTACACGGATGACAATACTGCGCCCACCACCGGAAACGCGAAGCTGCGGATCATTCACTCCTCGCTCAATGCGGGAAGGGTTGATGTTTATGTCGTGCCCACCGGGCAGGCCATCACCGGCTTCAACCCACAGATTTCCGGCTTAGCTTTTCAACAGGCTCCGGCGCCGCCCAACACGTATCTGTCGCTCTCGGCGGCCTCCTATGACGTGATCATGACGCAAGCGGGTACTCAGAACATTCTGAACAATCTGATCACGAACAATTATTCTCTCGCTTCCGGCCAGATCCGGACGTTTGTGATTATCGACTCGTCCTTTGGTGGCGGCCCGTTCCAGGAAATCATCTTGAACGATCTGAACTGATGACCCGACAGGAAAAGTTAATGCATCAACCACATAGGGCACGGAGTTTCACACGGCTTTCTAGGTTCCTTCGTGCGTCCTCTGTGGTTGAGCTTCGTCTCTTGCCAACGAAAATCTAGAGGGCAATCCAGCCCCCGTAAATCAACGCCAGAGATACTAGCGAGATGATCAGCCAAAGCAGGATTCCCTGAATGAGCGGGCGATGGCCTACCTCCTTCAGCGTGGCTAGCGAGAGGCCCGTTCCGATGAGGAAGAGGGTTGCGGTCAGACCCAGCTTGGCCAGTCGTGAAAGGACCGAGTAGACGGCCTGACCGGCCGGGAAATACGTATTGCATACCGCCGCCAGACAGAACAGCGCAATGAACCAAGGCCACTGAATTTTAGCCTTGGAGTGTTTTATGAGGGCCGTCCCAATGGCAAGGGGAACGATCCATAGGGCGCGGGCCAGTTTTACGGTAGTCCCTACCTGCAAGGCCGTTGCGCCATACCTGGCGGCCGCTCCTACGACGGAACTCGTGTCGTGAATGGCCAATGCCGCCCACAGGCCGAACTGCGTCTCGGTGAGCCTCAGCGCCGCGCCAATCGCTGGAAACGTCAACAGGGCCACGGAATTGAGCACAAACACCGTTCCCAGCGAGACAGCCATTTCCTCGTCGCTGGCTCCGGTGATTGGGCCGACGGCGGCGATGGCGCTGCCACCGCAAATGGCCGTGCCTGTGGAAATCAGGTACGCGGGTATCTTAGGGACATGCCAAAGCCTCCCCAACAACATGCCCATGGCCATGGCGAACGAAATGCTCAGCAGGGTATAGAGGAAACCGCTACGCCCGGCGCGAATCACGTCGTGCAGATTCATGCCAAACCCCAGCCCTACAACTGAGGCTTGCAGCAACCATTTCGAAGCAGCCGCCGACTGCCTGGGAAAGGGATGGGTGAAGATCAGGCCGAACGCGAGGCCGATGGCCAATGCGATTGGGGGCGAGACATAACCGCTGGCCGCACACACCAATCCAACAAAGAAAATAATTTTCGACGTCATCCGAGGAAAAGGCCGGGAGCAGATGGTGCGCCCGGCCGATGGATTCAACTACGCGGCTGCGCCCTTTCGAAAGGATTGGATCGCTTCTTCCTCGGTCTCGTAAACCTCGAAGATGGTGAGCAGCTTGGTAACCTGCAGCAAATCGCCTACGCGCTGTGTGAGGTTGCAGAGTTTTATCGATCCGCCCGAGTTGTGCGCGGTCGTGTAAAGAGCTACCAGCGTACCCAGTCCGCCGGAATCGATATAGCTGACGCCACCCAGATTGAGAACGATTTTCTTATTCTGCGCGATCAGAGCTTTCACGCTGTCGCGGAGCTCGGCCGATTCTTCTCCGAAAACGATGCGGCCATCGCAATTCAAGACCAGGATGTCCTGGACGGTACGAGTCGTGAGTTTCAGTTGCATGGGGAGCGCTCCTTGCGCAATGCAGAACAATTGTCCGCGAAAAAGCCTACCCCTTCGGAGGCGGACACGCAAGGGCTAGAAGCCTTGAATTTACTGGCCTTTTCCGCTTTGGAAATCTCGGCCCGCAGGACTGCCAGAGGCGCCCGGCGCGAGCGGACATCACGTATAATCAAGGCTTCTTATTCATGAGCTATCAGGTTCTGGCGCGCAAGTACCGTCCGCAAAAGTTCTCCGAAGTCATCGGACAGGAACACGTTACCCGCACCCTCAAGAACGCCATCGAGCAAGGACGAACCGCGCACGGTTACATTTTCAGCGGCCACCGCGGCATCGGGAAGACCACCATCGCGCGCATCCTGGCCATGGCCCTGAACTGCCGTTCTAAGGACCATCCGGTTACGGAGCCATGCGGGGTCTGCGAATCGTGTACCGAGGTTCGGGCCGGAAACTCCGTCGACGTCATCGAGATCGACGCGGCCACCAATCGCGGCATCGACGAAATCCGCGAACTGCGCGAGGCCGCGCGCTATCGCCCCGCCCGGGACCGCTTCAAGATTTATATCCTCGACGAAGCACATCAGATCACCGACGCCGCCTTTAATGCTCTTTTGAAAACGCTTGAGGAGCCGCCGGGACACGTGGTCTTCATGCTGGCCACCACGGCGCCGGAAGATATCCCGCAGACCATCCGTTCCCGCTGCCAGCACTTCAGTTTTCGCGCGGTGCGCTTTGAGGAGATTCTGGGACAGCTGCGCGATCTGCTGGGCCGGGAAAAGTTGGAGGCCGACGAAGATGCCCTGGCCCTGTTGGCGGAAGCCGGCGACGGGTCGATGCGCGATGCTCTGTCGATCCTGGACCAGGCCATCGCTTCGAGCACTGGCCGCCTGACGGCCGAGTCAGTGCGGCAGCTGGTGGGCGCGGCGCCCTCAGGCGTCCTGGAAGAAGTGATGCAGGCCGTGGCTCGCAGTGCAAGTGAAGAGGTGCTGCGGCTGGCCGACAAGCTGATCAGCGAGGGCCAGAATCCGGCGCACTTCGCCCGGCAGCTGGTGCGGTTCCTTCGGAATACGCTGGTGGCAAAAGTTGCCGGCAGAGATTCTTCCCTGCTGCAGATTTCAGGCGACGAGCGCACCAGGGTGGCACGGATTGCGGACCTGTTCAGCGAAGAAGATCTGGCCCGGCACCTGCAGATCATGCTGCGCACCTTCAACGAACTTGGGTACCGGCAGGAACAGCGCTTCCACCTGGAGCTGGGACTGTTGAAGATGGCGCACGCGCAGCGTCTGTTGCCGATTGAACAACTGCTGAGCGAAGCAGGCAGCGCAGCGGGAACCGTGCCGCAGGCACGCCCGGGCGGCCGGCCAGCCATCGTGCCTGAGAACCGCGGAGCTCCCGGCACAAGCGCGCGGAAATTTTGTTTCGCCCTTTGCGGCAGACTCGGCGCGCAAGACGAAAACCGAGATGTCGTCGGAAGCTGCGCCCGCGATCGGGCCGCGCATCGTGACCAATGCATCCGCCGAACCCGTAATCCTTGGGACGGCTGTGCTCGAGCCAGCCGAGGAGGTGGCCGCCTCCAGGGAGCCTGTTCAGGAAAGCGAACCGCCCCAGCCAGTCTCCCCGAGCTGGCCTCTTCGAGGCTGGATTCAGTTCGCAACGCAGTACTGAATGCATTGGGAGACGCGGGACATCGCATGCTGGTCTCGATGCTGGAAACCGGTGAATGGTCGATCGAAGGCAGTGAGCTGGTCATCAAGGTCGCAGCATCGGCTACGGTCATCGACATGTCGGTCGGCGCCGATGCCCGACGCCTTGCGATTGCCACGGCCAGCGGAGCGATGGGCAGAGCCGTCAAGCTGAAGGTGCTTCCAGGCGGAACGGCACAGGCGGCGCCGGCACGTCCGGCCGCGACTGGCAACGGAGGAGGTCGCGCGCGCGCGGAACAGGATCCGATCGTGCAAAGAATGCGGGAAAAATTTGGCGCTGAGATTCGAACCATCATTGACCAGCGCGATAAAAAGTAGCGAGTGAAGGTATGGGCGGATTCAATCTCCAACAACTGATGTCGCAGGCCAAACAGCAGTACGAAAGCCTGCAGAAAAAAATGCAGGAAACAACCGTGGAGGCATCAGCCGGCGGCGGAACCGTGCACGTAAAAATGGACGGGCGCAAGCAGGTACTATCCCTGAAAATCGATCCCGAAGCGGTTAAGGCGGGCGACATCGAAATGCTGCAGGACCTGATCACGGCCGCGGTCAATGAAGCGGGACGACAGATCGATCAGGCAATGCAATCGACGGTGGGTGGGATGCTGGGCGGGATGGGGCTGTAGGCATTGAGTAATTGGGAAATTGAGTAATTGCGTACATTCACCTACCCGATTACCAAATTAATTCTATGTCCAAGTTTGCCGAGCCGATGACTCGGCTCATCGACGAGTTGAAGAAGCTGCCGGGAATCGGCAGCAAGAGCGCGCAGCGCCTTGCCTTCCACATCCTGCGTTCGAGCGACGAGGATGCCGAAGGGCTTGCGGCAGCCGTACGCGATGTGAAGGCCAGCCTGCGGCTGTGCTCGGTGTGCAACAACATCACCGATGTCGATCCCTGCGTCTACTGCAGCAGTCCGACACGCAACCAGCGTATGGTTTGCGTCGTCGAGGAGCCAACGAACATCGCCGCCATCGAGAAGACGAAGCACTTCAATGGCGCGTACCACGTGCTGCATGGCTCCCTTTCGCCTCTGCATGGCGTCGGCCCGGAACAATTGCGGACGAACAACCTGATGCGCCGGGTGGAGGCTGGGGATGTGGACGAGGTCATCATCGCCACCAACCCGACGGTGGAGGGCGAGGCGACGGCGACCTATCTGTCCCAGCAGTTGAAGCGGCAGGGATTGAGAGTGACGCGAATCGCCATGGGGATTCCGGTCGGAAGCGACATCGAGTACACCGACGAGATCACGATGCTGAAGGCCATGGAAGGGCGGCGGGAGTTGTAGGCAATTCCTTGTGGGCGAAGCATCAACTGTGCAGTTGTTTTTCCTTTCTAAAACTGTCGCTGCGCGGCACGCCGGTGCGACTAGAAGCTTAAGCTCTTCCAAGTCAAGCACTTCAACGAAAACACCTCAAGCGACAAATTAATAGCGGATTGGAAGTCTGGTTGCAGTTCGGACCGGGTTGTTCGCGCCACACAAGATTGGCTGGCGCGAGGCAAGGGCAGTTCGGAAAACCGAATCTGGCCTTAACCAGACCAGCCGCTGCTCGCCGCCAGTCGCGCCGTGCTGGGATGTAACCGCATCCAACCGACGCTCAAGAACCGGGTCAACCAGCCCGGTTCTTGCTTTTGTGCTTTCAAAGACGGAACTCGCTGTCACCGGGTTTGCCGATTGGCTATGAGCCAGTTGTGGGGCTGGCTGCTTCTGCGAGGCTCTCTTCCTCGCAGGCATCGTGATCCAGGAAGGTGTTCTGTTCCCTGCCAGGCGAGATCACGCCTTCGGGATGCTGGCCGCCGTTGTACTCGGCCATTCGGTTCTGCCACTTGAGGAACTCAGTGATGGTCTGCGGTTCGATGCGGATCTCGACCCGGCGCAGGCTCGCCAACAGCAGGTTCATCTCACATCGAAAGCCTTCGTCGCTGCGCAGATTCTTGCGCGATGGGCTGAGCATTTGTATGCGCCGGTTGTGGAACTCCAGCAATCCCCACCCGGAGGGCAATTCTTCGGGGCGTATCAGGGCGCGCGGAGCGAGATAGAAGCGTTCGCATCCCACCGCGGTTTCGGGGTTCTGACGCCACGGCTTAGCTCGATCGGCGAGGAAATCCGCGCGCGAGACTTTGCATTCGATCAGGACCGAATGAGAGGCACGTTTCCAGCCGATGGCGTCGGGCATTTCGCCGCTGACGACAGGCCTGCTCGGAGAGCACGACGCCGCAGCGGTAGCTGCGCAGCCATTCGACGGCTTTGCGGATCAGGAGAGCGTGGGTCATGAAAGAAGCCCTTTGCGTTTGTACTGGAACAGAGGGAGGCAAGGAAGTATCTGGGAGGTTTCTAGCGGAGTCTTCAATACGACTAATTAGCCGCTGACGCGAGCGCCCGACCGGGCGGTCGAGGGCGTCTGCCCCCTATCGAGCGAGCACATCGACAAATTCGATCAAGCATTCCGCGGTCCGCTATTGGCTTTTGCGGCTACGGGCTTGCCGGGTTGCGGCAGATTTCACGACGATGGGGCGGCGCAAGATCAGGCTGAGCAGGTATGCAGATCCGGCAATTTGCTCGGCCGCGCGGGTCCAGGCGGAGAATCCTTGCGCGGAGATTATCAGGATCTTATCTTTTACTTCGACAGACACGCGCTGAATGAGCCCGTCAGTTTCGGCATCGAGCGCATTGGCGAAACGCAGGATACCTGCGAGGTGCAGAACGATCTTTTTCTGATCAAGGGCGAGATCACGCAGAACTTTGTGGCGCAATGTGGGGAGGGCGCCGCGGTGAAAGCGGGCAGCGACGGCGGCCAATTGAAGCTGAGACGCAGACCATCCCAGGGGAGGCGTGAGCCGGCGAATCATGCGATAGGAAGCCTTGTGATGGCCTTTCTCGTGTTTGGATCTGCCAACATCGTGCATGAGAGCTGCCACGTACAAAACCACGCGAAGATCCTGGTTTGGGTTGGCCGGCGCAATTTCCAAACGGGTAAACCCGTCGAACAACTGCCGCGCCAGGGCGGCGACGCGGCGGGAGTGGGCGATGTCAGGGTCTAAGTAAGATGACCAGAGGCGGAGACGTGTGAGGGCCGCGATCTGAATCTGTTTCCCCTGGGGCAGTTCCGCCCGCCATATTTGCCAGCGCGATTGCTCACCCACCATCAGGGCGTGATACCGCTCGACGCGCTTGTCCCGCGCCTCATACACGATCGCTTGCCAGCGGGCTCGCGATTCGGCGCTCGCAAATGCATTTACTTCGGTAGCGGTTGCCCAGAGCACATCGAGATCGTGCACGTCACCCAGCAAGTCTTGAAGATTTTTGAGTTCGGAGCTCCAGGCTTCATGCTGTTGCGGAAGGAAGTTTTCCACGATATAGCGGAAGCGCTTGATTCCGATGCGCAGTTGGTGGAGCGCCACTTGCGAACGGGTGCGCATGGCGCGGCGGTGCAGATCATGGGCCTCAGTCCAGCGTTCCAGTGCGAGATGCTTGAAGACCAGGCTTCCCGGTTTCACACGTGCAGCACGGCGGGGCAACTCACGGCTCCATTTATTCCACTGCCGAATGTCAAAATTGCGAATGGCTTCGCCAGCGGTGAGCTTGTGTTCGAGCTCGCGCTTGGCCAGTAGAGCCAGGAGCGCTTGTGTCTCCGGATCATCGGGGGGAGCAAGCTTCTGCACCCAGTCCATCATGACCTGGACGTCCCGCAGATCGCCCAGACTGCGGAACAGGGCTTTGCCGGCTTTCTTCATGTTCTTCCAGGCAGGATCGGGATCGATGGCCATTAAGCCGTCGGCCATCGAACGGCAACGGCGGAGCGCAACACGAAGGTCATGTACTGGATCAGCGGCCAGGTCGGAACCGGCGCGCTGACATTCCTCCGGAACCCGACCCATCCAGTGAGCAAAACCCAGAGATTGCTTGGGCTTTCGCGTCTTTTGAGAAGAAGGTGGAAGTGGCAAAGCTTTATACCGGGGCAGATCTGTCCTTCAGTATTCTCGCATGGGCGGAGCTCGGATTACCTCGGTAACGTGCGAGGCTTACTGTTTCGCATTACCCTGACTCTGAAATCGAGCAGTACTGGAGCCGCTTATCTCGACCGCAGGAACATCCCAGGCGGGCCGCAGCGCCTCGGCGAGCGCCTTCGTTCACAGCCTGAACATCCTCGTGAAGTACGTGCGCCTGTATGGGTTCGAACACAAGCGTACCGAAACGCAATTTGAGGTTGCATGGAACGAACTGCAACAGGCGATCCCGAAAGCCGGAGACCAGGGATTTCTGCTGGGCGTATCCGGGACAAAGCTTCTTCTGGACGGAATTCCCATTGAAACAGGGCAGGCGGAACGCAGCTTTGCACAGCTGCTGACCACGGCCGGCCTCGCGAGTATCAACTTTTCCAGTCAAGTGACCATCGAAGATTTTGCCCGCCTGGTGCGGGCATTTGCCGTGGGTGGCTCCAAAGGGCAGGACGTTGCGAAACAGATCAGAGAGACGCTGGGCGACGGTAAAGGAACATCGATCAGGATCAATGAAGTGAAGTTCGTTGCTGCGGACCCGGCCACGGGCGACGTGACGATTGCAGCGCAAATCGCCGCGCAAACGCTTGGCCCTGAGTTCAAGCAATGGTTGAATGATCCCCAGAAACTGCTTCAATTAATTGCAGCTGCAGAAGGCGCAAAAGGTGCTGGCGGTGGCGAGCCAGGCGGCGCGCCCATTGGCAGCGTTCCCACCGTGAGAATCGGTGGAGGCGGTGGTGGCGGCGGTACAGGCTCCGGGACGGGTACTGGCACAGGCGGTGGTTGGGATGGGAAGACGGTCCCACTGCAGGAAGAAGAAGTGGTCCAGGCGATCCGCCTGCTGACGCGCTTCAGCGAAGTGTCGACCAATCCGAACGTCGCGCCCGAAGATCTGCAAAGAGAATTGGGCGCAGCTGATCCGAATACACGAGTCAATCTGCAGCAGTTGCTAGAAAGCCTGGCGAGCAACGTTCAGACCGATAGCGACACCCCGCTACTTATGAAGGCGGCGGAGCACATGGCGATTCGCTTTGCCCTGGAGCGTTATCAGAAGGGCGAAGTGAAAGTGAATGCAGTGCACCAGATGCTCGAGCACATGAGCCGGCAGATGGACACGCTGCGCCAGATCCTGCGCGTGCAGGAAGAAAAGATGGGCAAGGCCGGAATTCTGGTGGAATCGCACGCCGACATTCTGGACCGGATGTTCTGGTCGGAAGTGCCGGAAGCCGGCAAGAAGAGCGTGCTGACTTCGAATGAAGCGCCCTGCGTGCCGCCGCGCAACGTCCGCCAATTCGTGGAAGTTTTGCTGGAACGCGGAGACAAGGAAGCGGCCGACGAGATTCTGCGGAATTATTTCAATTGCCTGGACTCCAAAGACGCCGAGGCTCGCCGGAAGCTGGCGACTGGTCTCGCACAGCTCGCTGATCTTTATCCCGGGCCGGGCGGAGATCTGATGGCTTGCGCCATCAGACGCATCGGCGACCAGATCTGCAAGGAGCAGGATACAGAGTTGCAGGGCATGTTGAGCGCAGCTTTTGTACGGCTCAGCCAGGAAGCCAGCACGCGAAAGAGTTATGGAGCGGTGGCTGCAGTTTGCGCTTCGATGGAACAGGTTGCGAAAGCCCGTCCTGTACTGGCGAATGATTTACGGCCCCGGATTGGCGTAGAAAACCGGCTCCCGGAATTTATTGAAGAAGCTCTGCGCGCGGAGCAGGTTCCTGGAGATTTGCTGGAAGTTTTGCGGCGCACCAGCCAGGCAGCGGTGGAACACCTGGCGGACCGATTCTTCCGCTGCATGCGGCGCGACGAATGCGACCGCATGATTGAACTGGTACGGGAGTTGGGTGCGGGCGCTCTGACGCAGATGCGCGAGATGCTGCGTACGGGACAGCCACGGCAAGCCGCGTCAGTGGTTGGTCTGCTGAGCCGGCTGGACGTCCTTACGTTGCTGGAACTGTTGCCAGTGCGTCTGCCGGAATTCAACCGGTTCTATCACGACGTGGTGGTGCGACAGATTGCGTACGGTGCGGCCAACGACCGCGGACGCACGCTGCTGGAACTTCTTGAAATTCTCGATCCCCTGGTCATTCCGCAGGCGGTCGATGAAATTGGCATGAGCGGCGACCGCACGGCGGTGAGTCCGCTGGTGGCTATGGCAAGCGCAGGAGACGCCGAAGGCCGGTCACCCTTCCTGCAGCTCAAGGCGATCGAGTCACTGGGACGTTTGCGCGACGCGGAAGCGACCAATGTGCTGCGCGAACTGCTGGAAGCCAAGAAGATGTGGAAGTGGGTGCATCATCGCGAAATCCGCATCGCGGCGGCGCAGGCGCTCGCGAAGATCGATCCCCGGTATGGCAGCCAGATTCTTTCCGACAGCGGGCTGGAACCGGGAGAGCTGGCGATTGCCGCGCTCGATTCCGCTCCCGCCTGCCCGTGGGTACGACAGCGCCGTTATGAACGCATCGTGCTGTCGAAGACATTGTCGGCGACCATCAGCAGCTCCTGGGGAAAGTCGAGCATTTCGATTCGCGAAATGAGCCTGGGCGGCGGGATGGGCACGAAGGAAGATAATCTGCGTATTGGTTCGGAAGCGAACCTGGATATCTCGATGGGAGTGCGCCACGTACGAGCTCAGGTCCTGCTGCGTCGCGCCAGGGTCAACGAGGTCGGCTTCGAGATCGTCAATACTGATCTGGAAAGCCGCTACCGGCTGCGCAGGATTCTGGTGGAAGCCGTGGAACGTGCTCCTGAGGGCAAGAGCAGGGAGTGGGACGGAGTGCGGAA
>CAVXXV010000016.1:0-268956 GCA_963765755.1 uncultured Acidobacteriota bacterium
GGTTTAGAGCCCCGGGTGTCAGGTCTCAGGTCTCAGGAACAGCAAAAGCCTCTGTCTAGAGACAGAGGCTTTGAACTTTCTACGACACCAGAGTCTCTAGGCAACTACCTTCACAAAGATGATTACCAGTGTGAAGAGCACCAGAGATTCGATGAAGGCGAGTCCAAGGATCAGCGCCAGCTGAATTCCGGGACGCGCGGCGGGATTTCTTGCCAAGCCTTCGCAGGCTGCAGAAGCGACGCGAGACTGGCCCAGAGCGGCGAGCGCCACGGCCAGGGCCATCGCGAAACCCGAAGTGATCGCAACCCAGTTTGTGGCGGCGTGGGGCGCCTCCGCTCCCTGAGCAAAAGCCGGCATGGCAAACATGGAAAATGCCAGCAGGCAAAACAGCAACAGAGTGAATTTACGCATTGGTGGTTCTCCTTATGAAATGCCGCCAGTGGGTGGTTGACGTCATCCTCAAGCAGACGCCCTCACGCTCGCAGCGCTTTGAAGCCGGAATCATCAATCTCTAGTGATCGTGAGCCGTGGCTTCCGACAGATAGACACAAGCCAGCAGCACAAAAATATAGGTTTGTATGAAAGCGACGCCGATATGAAGCCCCTGGAAAATTATCGGCACTCCCAGAGGGATCAGCGAAAAGAAAACCAGAGTTACCATTTCTCCGGCGAACATGTTCGCGAAGAGACGAATGGTGAGCGACAAGACGCGCGCCAGATGGCTGAAGATTTCGATCGGAAACATCAGCGGCGCCAGCCACCAGACCGGTCCCATGAAGTGTTTGACGTAGCCAAATCCGTTTTCACGCAAACCCTGGATGTGGTAGTAGAACCACGTTACCAGCGCACACCCAAGTGGGACGACGGGTACACCGGTGGGGGACTCCATTCCGGGCACCAAGCCGATCAAGTTGCAACTCAGGATGAAGAGGCCAAGCGTCACCAGATAAGGAACGTATTTGTGGTAGTGATGGCCGATGATCTCTTTACCGAGATCGTCCACGAAGCCTTCAATGCCTTCCATGACATGCTGCAAAGAGCCGGGATCATCGACCGACAAGCGCATCCGGACAAGAAGGAAAAAGATGGTCAGCAACACGAAGACCATGATTTCCATGGCCGCAGCGTTTGGAATGGGCGCAGCAGGGTGCTTGGGGTGTATGCCCAAGGCGTTGAGCGCGGACAGCACAACTCCGCCAAACACATGATTCAGGAACTGCGTGAACGCAAGTTGCTCCATGCAATCTCGATCAAAAATGGAATTCGTTGAGCTCTAGTATCCGCGGCGGAAGACCATGTAGGTTTCGTAGGCTGCCTCGACCAGCATTGCTGCCACGGGCAGACAAACGCCAAACAGGAAACCTTCAAAGGCTTGGCGCGAACCTTTGAATATAGCATAGGCGCACGCTGCAACCAACAGATAGCGAAGGACAAAGCGGAAAACGACGATGCCTCCGCGTTGCGAGGATTGGTGTCCGGCGACGCGCTCGGCGAGGCCTTCCACACCGCGGCGCAAAGACTGGAAGTTCACCCACGACACTGCGGCCCCAGCGGCGAAACCCAACGTGGCCGCGATGCCGAAACGCCAGCAAACGGGGAGGAGAAACAGGGCGGCAATGACGAGCGTGAATTTCAGGATTCTGCTAATCGCGCCGGCGAAGAACTGCTCCTGTTGGGCCTGCCCGGGAGGGTCATCGAGACCGACGCGGGCGGTCAAGGCTTGTCCTTGAACGAAGAGGTCGCCATGCGGATCATCTGCACAAATCCCACTACCGCTCCGAAGATGAGTCCGGCCAGATAGAGCCAGGTGGTGTGCAGCCAGTAATCCAGCACCTTGCCCAGGAAGAATCCTAAGAGCACTGCGGCGGGAATGATGAATCCGATCTCGGAGTAGCGAGCGATCGACGCCCAGGCATTCTTCGGCGGGTCTGGATCGGGAGAATTCACGAGTGGAAGATTAACATCCTGCGCCGGTCTATGGCAGCCGGGGTCAGCGTAACAGATTGGCGATGGGCGTGACCTGCGTCAGGCCCAGCACTCCGTTGACTGCGCTGATCATCGAATTGGGGAAGAGGCCGATGGCTAGCGTGACGAAGGCTGTCACTCCCAGAGCGATTCCCATGGCCGGGCTGAGGGGCAGCGATTCTTTCTCCAGCGGCTCGCGCATGAACATGGCATTGGCGATGCGCAGGTAATAGTAGAGACCGAACACGGAGTACAGAACGGCGAGCGCGGCTAGCGTGTAATGACCGGTCTCGATCAGGCTCAAAAAGATGAAGTATTTGCCCCAGAAGCCTGCCAGCGGCGGGATGCCCGCAAGGGACAGCAGGAAGATCAGCATCAGGGCGGCTTCCACCGGGGCGCGCTGATAGAGTCCGGCGATGTCGTCGATCTCGTCACCAATCACGTTGCGATGGCGCAAGGACGTGATCACGGCGAACGCGCCCAGGTTCATGAACGTGTAGACGAGCAGGTAGATCAGGATCCCTTTGACGCCGTCGGGGTTGAAGCTGTCGTTGGATCCGGCGACCAGGCCGAGGAGCATGTAGCCAACGTGGGCGATGGAGGAATAGGCCAGCAGGCGCTTCAGGTTGCTTTGCGTCAGGGCGGCAAAGTTCGCGCCGGTCATGGTGGCGATCGAGACGAACACCAGGAACGGAACGTAGGCGGGGCGCAGCGGGAACATCATCATGAACAGGCGGATCAACATCGCCCAGCCCGCGGCCTTAACGGAAACCGACATGAAGCCGGTGATGCTGGTGGGCGCGCCTTCATAGGCGTCGGGGGCCCACTGGTGGAACGGAACCGCGGCAACTTTGAACAAAAGTCCGGTGGCGGTGGTCAGCATGGCGACGATCAGGATCGCGTCGGGGTGACGGCCATGTTCTTCGACGCGCTGCGCCAGGCGTTGCGTGATGATCTGGATATTGGTGGAGCCGGTAAGGCCGTAAAACAATGACAATCCGTAGGCGAAGATGCCGGAGGAAAACGCGCCCAGCAGCATGTACTTCAGGGCGGCTTCGTTGGAACGCTTGTCGCGGCGCAAGAATCCAACCAGCACATAGGTGGAGATCGCCATCAGTTCCAGGCCAATGAAGATCATCACGATGTCGAAGCCGGCGGCCATGCACATCATGCCGACTACCGAGAAGAGCATGAGGGCGTAGTACTCGCCGTGATTTTCATGCTCGATTTCAAGATAGCGAGCCGACATCAGGATGGCGACTGCGGTTCCAGCCAGGAAGAGGTAGAAGAAGTACAAGGCGAAGCGATCCACGATCAGCGTATTCATGAACGCGGCATGGCCCATGATGCGTCCCTGAGCGTTGTACCAGGCTTGAATCCGCCACACACCAGCGGCCGCGAAACAGACGCCCACGAAGGCGGTGAGTGCGTTGGACCACTTCCACTCCGGCGGGAGCATGAGGTCGATCAGCAGGATGCCCATGGCGAAAAGCGTCAGCAGCAGCATGGGCAAGGCCAGCAGGTAGTCCAGTCCGGTGAAGTATTGAGCGATGCCGCCGGGCACTTAGTCCTTCCCTTTCGGCGCTTCTGACGGCGCAGCGGGGTTCACAGGAGCAGGGGTAACTTCAGCGCCGCCTGCGACCACGTTCGGGTTCTTCGCACCTTCCTGCACACTGCGGGCAAGCTGGGTTACGGGTTGCTCGAGAATCTGGAAGAACGGCTTGGGGTAAAGGCCGATCCACAACGCCATTATGATCAGCGGGACGAAGGTCGCGATCTCGCGCGGGGTCAGGTCGGGCAGCTTTTCATTCTTCGGATTTGTCACCGTACCGAAGAACACGCGCTGGTAGAGCCAGAGCAGGTACGCAGCGGCGAGAATCACGCCGGGCACGGCCCAGGCCGCCCACTTCCAGTTCGCCATGAATGTCCCCTGCAGGATGGTGAACTCACCCACGAAGCCATTGAGCAACGGCAGGCCCATCGAAGACAGGAACATGATCATGGTGATGGTGGCGTAGACCGGCATCACGTTGGAGATGCCACCATATTCGGAAATCTCTCGCGTGTGGCGACGCTCGTAGAGGACGCCGACGATCAAGAACAGCGCGCCGGTGGAGATTCCGTGGTTAATCTGCTGCAGCACCGACCCACTGAGGCCGACAGGATTGAGCGCGAAAATACCGAGCGTGCAGAAGCCGAGGTGGCTCACGGAAGAGTAGGCCACCAGCTTTTTCATGTCCTTCTGCATTAGCGACACGAGGCCGCCATAGACGATGCCAATGATGGAGAGCGCGATCATCCAGCCGCGCACTTTGGGACTCATGACCACTGCCGGGAAAAACGGCAGCGAGAACCGGACGAAGCCATAGGTCCCCATCTTCAGCAGAACGCCTGCCAGGATGACAGAACCCGCGGTAGGCGCTTCGACGTGCGCGTCCGGGAGCCAGGTGTGGAAGGGGAACATCGGAACCTTGATGGCGAATGCAAGGAAGAAGCAGAAGAAAAGCAGAGTCGCGTAGGTTGATCCGTAAGCCGGGTTGAAGAAGATCTGCGGCGCGGTCTTGTACAGATCGGGAATGCTGAACGTGTAGATGCCGGTGATGTTGTGATGGTTGAAGTAGAGGAACAGCACGCCCAGCAGCATCAGGACCGAACCGGCGAGCGTATAGAGAAAGAATTTAATGGCGGCGTAGAGCTTGCGCGGCCCGCCCCAGATGCCGATCAGCAGGTACATCGGGACCAGCATCGCTTCCCAGAACACGAAGAACAGGAAGAAATCCAGCGCCATGAAGACGCCCAGCATGCCGGTCTGCAGCACCAGGAACCAGACGTAGTATTCCTTCACGCGGTTCTCGATGGCGACCCAGGAGGAGAGGATCGAAATCCAGCCAAGCAGCGTGGTGAGCATGATCAGCAGGAACGAGATGCCGTCGATGCCAAGGAAGTAACCCGCGCCGATGTTGGGGATCCAGTTGTTGGGCGCGCCTTCGATGAACTTGAAGGCTCGCGTGGCATCGAAGCGCTGGGCCCAGAACATGGGCACGAGCGGCAGGGAGATCAGGAAACCGCCGAGGGCGAAAATGTTCGCAATCCAGCGGATCGCGTCCTTGTTCTCCTTTGGCATGAGCAGGAGCACGAAGGCGCCCACCAGCGGCGTAAACAGAATGATCGAGAGAATGTGATTCTGCATAAGAACAGTTCTCGAGAACAGCTACGAGCTTCGAGCTACGAGCTTCGAGCAATCGTTAGCTGGTTCGGTCGCTCGTAGCTCAGAGTTCACGGCTCGAAGCTCTCTATCTCCACGCATAATAGAAAACAAATCCCAGCAAGCCCGCTACCATCACGAGCGCATACCACTGCACCAGTCCCCACTCGAACAAGCGGAATGGGTATGACAGAATTCGCGCCAGAATGGCCGGGCCATTTACTCCGATGCCGTCGATAATCCAGGTATCAAACCATTTCGAGATGCTGGAGACGATGCGCGTCGACCAACCCGCGCCGTTCACCGCGCCGTCCACTACGTGCACGTCGAGCCAGGTGGAAGCATCACCGAGGCCCAGGACGCCGAGACGCATGTCTCCCACCTTGCGACGGCCGGTGAAGACGTAGTCGTAGGCCTCATCCACGTACCACTTGTTGTAGAGAGCGGTGTACAGAGGAGGCGCGGCAGCGGCCAGGGGCTCGGCGTAGCCTTTGTCGGCGTGGCGATAGGATCTCCACGCCATGCCCCATCCTACGAAGCCAGCAGCCACCGAAAGAAACATCAGGCCGTATTCTGTTCCGCTTGTGTGCTCTTCCTCTTTTTCGCCAGCCGCCAGCTGACCTACCTTACCCTCTTCCTTGAGGACGGTGGCTTCGCGAGCGAACACGGGATCGAGGAACTTCGCAAAGCGATCATTGCCTCCCAGGCTGTGAGGCCAACCGAGCCACCCGGCGAAGATCGAGCAGAATGCCAGGATCATCAGCGGCACAGTCATCGACTTTGGAGACTCGTGGATATGATGTTCCACCTCGTGGCTCATGCGAGGACGACCGTGGAACGTCAGGTACATGAGCCGAAACATGTAGAACGCAGTCATCAGAGCTGTGCCGTAGCCGATCACCCACAGCCACACGTAGGCGCCGTGCTCGGAGGTCCACGTTTGCCACAGGATCTCGTCTTTGGAGAAGAATCCGGCGAATGGTGGGATTCCGGCAATCGCGAGCGTGGCGATGAACATGGTGATGTGGGTCGCCGGCGTACGACGATGCAGGTCTCCCATATTGCGCATGTCCTGCTCGCCGCTCATGGCATGAATTACCGAGCCGGCTCCCAGGAATAGCAGCGCCTTGAAGAACGCGTGGGTGAAGACGTGGAACACGCCTGCGGAGAACGCGCCGACACCGAGTGCGAGGAACATGTATCCCAGTTGCGAAACGGTCGAGTAGGCAAGCACGCGTTTGATGTCATTTTGCACCAGGCCGATCGAGGCGGCGAAGATCGCCGTGAGCGCACCGACGATGGCCACGGTCTTCATGGCAGTGGGTGCGAGGACGAAGATCGCGTTAGATCGCGCGACCATGTATACGCCTGCGGTCACCATGGTGGCGGCATGGATCAGAGCGGAGACCGGGGTCGGACCTTCCATCGCGTCGGGCAGCCAGACGTAGAGCGGGAGTTGGGCTGATTTGCCGCAGGCACCGACAAACAGCAGCAGGGCCGCGGCGGTGAGGACCGGATCGCCGATGGCGAAGTGCCCGCTGCGCGCCATCGCGTTCACATCGGTGAAACGCACCGAGCCCAGGTACCAGGCAATGGTTAACATGCCCAACAGGAAACCCGCATCACCGATGCGGTTGACGATGAAAGCCTTGTTGGCCGCGTCACTTGCGGATTTGCGATGGAAATAAAAACCGATCAGCAGGTACGAGCAGAGGCCGACGCCTTCCCAGCCCACGAACATCAGGGCGTAGTTGTTGGCCATGATGAGCGTCAGCATGGAGAACATGAAGAGGTTCAGGTACCCAAAGAAGCGGTAGTACCCGCCTTCGTGGGCCATGTAGCCGGTGGAGTAAATGTGGATGAGCAAGCCGACGCCCGTGACAAACAGGAGCCAGATGCTGGAGAGCGGGTCGAGCAGAAAGCCGACTTGCGCCTTGAACTCGGCGGGGAAATCGTCTTTGGTGGTGTAGGTCAGGTGGCCGGTATCGCTGCCCAGCCAGGTGTACATGACCTTCTCCACGGGCTGGCTGGTTCCGTGGCCCTGCGTGTATTGCCAGACTGCCCCGCACGACATGACGAACGCGAGCGCCACGGCTCCAACGCACACTGCGCTCACGGTCTGCTTCTGCAGCTTCTTGCCGAAGAAGAACATGAGGACCGCGCCGGCGGCGGGCAGTAGCGGAATGAGGTAGATATTTTCGAGAAAGAACATTTGAGCTTTCAGCTATCAGCCATCAGCTAGATCGATTCTTACGGATTCCCTGCTCAAGCTTGCTTTCGAGCCAACCTACAGATCTCTCTTATGCTGCTGACAGCTGATAGCTGACAGCTGCCTTCCTACCACTTGAGCAAATCTACTTCGTCGACGTTGACCGTCTCCTTGTTTCTGAAGAAGGCGATCAGGATGCCCAGTCCCACGGCCGCTTCGGCGGCTGCGTCGGTGATCACGAAGATGGCAAACACCTGGCCGTGCAGTCCCCACATGCGGGAGAAGGCCACCAGATTGAGGTTCACCGCGTTCAGAATCAATTCGATTGACATCAGGACAATGACGACGTTCCTGCGTGTGAGCACGCCGATCACGCCCAGCACAAAGAGTGCGGCGGCTACGACCAGGTAGTGCAAGGTTGTGATTGGCGCCATAAAATCAGCTCTCAGCCTTCACCTTTCAGTAACAACTCTTGCCGATTCCGTGTGTTTGATGTCTCACTTGCCCTAGCTGACAGCTGATAGCTGATGGCTGATAGCTGACAGCTTCCGTCTCAAATTCTCTTCTTCGCCATGACGACTGCTCCGATGATCGCCACCAGTAGCAGCAGGGATGCGATCTCGAACGGGAACATGTAGTTGCTGTAGAGCAGTTGTCCGACCGCCTGCGTGTTATTGGCCTCCGGCAAGGCAGGCGGAAGCGCCGGAAATGCGTTCTTTCCCTTGACGTAAATCACGACGAACAAAGTTCCCAGGCCAAGCGCTGCCAGAATTCCGGGCAGCCATTGCTGGTTGAACTGCTTTTCTTTTTCGGAGCGCTCCAGATTGACCAACATGATCACGAACAAGAACAAGACCATGATGCCGCCGACATAAAGAATGATCTGCACGCCGGCGACGAAGGGCGCATAGAGCATGAGGTAGAGGCCAGCGACGCAAAGAAGCGTCAGGATCAGAGCGAGCGCGGAATGCACGGGATTCTTGCGGGTGATGACCAGCACGCCGCTCAGGACGGCGATGCCTGAGAGCATGTAGAAGAAGAATGTTGTGGCTACGGGTTGAGCAACTTGCTGCATATTACACGTGCACCAGGCGTTGCAGGAAATCCCAGATTTCCGATGCGCAGTCCGACAATGCCGGTCAGCATCAGAACTCCGATGCCCATCGGCAGCAGGACTTTCCATCCCACCTTCATCAATTGGTCGAAGCGGTAACGCGGGAAGGTGCCGCGGTACCAGATGTACATGTAGAGAAATACGGCGATCTTGGCTATGAACCAATAGACATCCTGCACCCGGTCACGTACGCCGGGGACAAGCAGGATCAGGCCGATCAGGGCGAAGACCGCGCCAAATGCGCCCAGTCCAATGGTCTGGACACGAAAGAATGCATGCTTCGGCATGCGCATGGTGCTGTAGAAAGTCATTGCGGCCAGACCGAAGAACGTGAGGGCCGGGAATAACGAGAACGCGAGGTCCCAGGAAGTCCCGCTCAATGCGTTGGGGAACGGCCGCATCCAGCCGCCGAGCCAGAGCGTGATTGCGATCGACGAGACCGCAATCATGGCGGCGTATTCGCCGAGCATAAATAATGACCAGCGCAGACCGCTGTACTCGGTGTGGAAACCGGCAGTCAGTTCAGATTCCGCCTCGGGCAGATCGAAGGGGGCGCGATTGGTCTCGGCGACCATGGCGACGGCGAAGATGAAGAACGCGATCAGGCCGAGTGGGAAAAACTTGAAGACGAACCAAGTATGCTGCGCATAT
This sequence comes from uncultured Acidobacteriota bacterium, assembly GCA_963765755.1. Taxonomy (GTDB): domain Bacteria; phylum Acidobacteriota; class Terriglobia; order Terriglobales; family Acidobacteriaceae; genus Gp1-AA133. The sequence goes on from CAVXXV010000016.1 coordinate 9,145, forward strand.
TGCGCCTGCACGATTCCGATCATGCTCAGGGTCCCGGTGCCGTCCGCATTCAGGCTGGTCATCAGGACTGCGGAGACAACCGCGAGGCCCATGGCGATTTCGTAAGAGACCATCTGCGCGCTTGAGCGCAATGCGCCGATCAGCGGATAGTGCGAGTTGGACGCCCAGCCGGCCATCACAATACCCAACACGCCGAGCGAGGAGACACCGAGCATGAAGAGGATTCCGATGTTCATGTCGGTGATGGCGTGCGTAGGACCGAACGGGATCACGCAGTAGACGCTGAACACGGCGAGCAGGATGATGATCGGCGCCAGCAGGAAGACGAACGAATCGGCGCCTTCCGGAACGATGTCTTCCTTGAGAATCAGCTTGAGGGCGTCGGCAATCGGCTGCAGCAGGCCGTGCGGCCCGACGCGCATGGGGCCGAGGCGAACTTGCATATGCGCGAGGATCTTGCGTTCGAGCCAGTTCATGCAGACCACAGCCAGCGAGACGCCGCCGAACACGACAAGGATGTAGACCAGTGCCCAGAAGGGACTACCGTAGACTCCCGGCGTAACGTGCACATTCTTGTCGAGGTAAGACGTGATGAAGTCGGGCATCAGCGGTCCACCTCGCCGAGCACGATGTCCAGCGTACCGATGACGGCGATCACATCGGCCACCAACTGGCCGCGGCACATCAGATCGAGCGCCTGCAGGTTCACAAACGATGGCGGCCGCACGCGCACGCGGTAGGGCTGCGTGGAACCGTCGCTCACGATAAAGTATCCGAGCTCGCCCTTGGGGGCTTCGATCGAGTGATAGATCTCTCCGACCGGCGGCTTGATGACCTTCGAGACCTTGGCCATGATCGGGCCTTCGGGGATACCGTCGACCGCCTGCTGGATGATGCGCAAGGATTGACGCATTTCGGCCATGCGCACTAGATACCGGTCGTAGGTGTCGCCGTTCTGGCCGGTGGGGATATCAAAGTCGAACTGTTTGTAATTGGCGTAGGGTTGCGCCTTGCGCAGATCCCATTTCACGCCGCTCGCGCGCAAGACTGGTCCCGTGACGCCCAGGGCGATGCAATCCTTGGCGGAAATCGTGCCGACGTTCTTCGTGCGTTCGACCCAGATGCGGTTGGTGGTGAGGAGTTCCTCGTACTCGTCAATCTTTGGCGCGACGAAGGTGAGGAATTTCTTGACGTCTTTTTCGAAGCCTTCGTACGTCTCGTACTGACATCCGCCGATACGGAAGGCGTGCGTGGTCAGGCGCGCGCCGCAATACTTTTCGAAAATCTTGAGGACCTCTTCCCGATCGCGGAAGGTGTAGAACAGCGGCGTCATGGCGCCGATATCGAGGGCGTGCGTCCCAAGCCAGAGCTGATGGCTGGCGAGGCGATTGAGTTCGGTCAGGATGACGCGGATGTAATTGGCGCGGGGCGGCGCTTCGATGTTGAGCAGCTTTTCAACCGCTTCGCAATAGCCGAGCCCGTTCGAGACCGCGGCGACGTAATCCATACGGTCGACATACGGGTTGAACATCGTGTAGGTGCGATGTTCAGCGATCTTCTCGACTCCGCGATGGAGGTAACCGATGACACACTCGAGGCCCATGACTTTTTCGCCGTCGAGGCGCAAGATCACGCGCAGCACGCCGTGGGTGGCGGGGTGCTGCGGACCCATATTGAGGATGAGTTCGTTGGCATCAAGGAAAGTGTGCTTGCTTTCCTCGAGGTCCAGGTGCGAGACGGAGCTGGTCGGGTCGGTCATGCGTAGTCGTCGGTCGTCAGTCGTCGGTCGTCGGCTCTAAAGCCCCTATTGCCCACTATCAATCCCCAGGTTGATCTGTACCCATTCCTGGTCCTGCTGGATGATGCCGTAGTCCTTGCGCAATGGATGGCCTTTCCAACCATCGGGCAGAAGAATTCGTTTGAGGTCGGGATGACCGTCGAACTCGATGCCGAACATGTCGAAGGCTTCGCGCTCGAGCCAGTTCGCCGTGGCCCACAGGGACGACACCGACGGAATGTGTTCTCCGTCGGCGATCTGCGTCTTGACGCGGAACCGCTCGTTGCGTTCGAAGGAGTAAAGAATCCAGACAATATCGAACTGGCGCTCGCGCTTGGGATAGTGCACAGCGGTAACGTCGACGCAGTAGTCGAACTTCTCTTCGTCTCGAAGAAGCTGCAGTACGGTCGGGATCAGCGAGCGGTCGACCTGGAGATAATTCTGGTTGAGATAGGTCCAAGACTCGATGCCGGTGCCGAACTGACGCTTCAACTTGGAAACCATGGGCGAGTCCCATGGCTGAGGCACAGGGCCTGCGGGCTTGGCGGGTGCGGCGGGCTTTGATGGCGCCGCAGCGGCGGGCGGTTTCTCGGCGGCGGGCGCTGCTGGCTTCGGGGGCACGGCACTGGGCGTGCCGGCAGCCGCTGGCTCAGCCGCAGTCGGCTTGGCGGTAGCCGGTGTCGATGGATCCGGAGTTCCGCTGCCCGCTGGGTTGGCGGCCTTCGCCAGATCTTCTTTACTCGGCGGTTGCGGCGGCTTGTTCTCGTCAGCCATATGCGATTTCTATTCAACAGCCAGGCGGCGCGTACACGAAAAGCCGCTTACTTCTAACAGTCTCTCGATTCCGATGTCAACGACCCGAGACCACACACATCGGTGACTTCGCCTGCAGTATGCGATTCGCCGGTCAATTGCTGACAGCACCAGCGTCACACCCACTCCAGCGCGCCTTTCTGCCAAATCCAGATGTAGCCAACGATCAGAATGCCCAGGAAGATCAGCATCTCGAACAACCCGAACAGGCCGAAGGACTTGAACTTCACGGCCCAGGGAAAGAGGAAAATTGTCTCCACGTCGAAGACCACGAACAGGATGGCAACTATGTAATAACGAACGGTATAGCGTCCGCGGGCTCGATCCACCGGATCGATGCCGCACTCGTACGGCAACAGCTTGTTTCGATTGGGATTATTCGGCCGAACCAACTTGGTCAGCAGCAACGTAATGGGAATCAGAATTCCTACGACCGCGATGAAAATAAAGACGGGGACGTAATTTTGAGGCAATGTCTTCCTCGCGTCAGTGCTCTTTCCCGCGGGGAAAAACGGGAAGAGGAATAGTATCGCCGATGGGCTTTGGCATCAAGGGTTAAGCGTCACATACAGGTGTGCATGAACGGTGATGGGCACGCCCGTTTGGCGACGGCGGCTTGTTTATAATCTTAGGTTTCCCATCCTGCCCACGAAGCTCTCCGGTTGGAACCTTCGCGGCAACTGAAATCAGCAAAAGGATTCATTGGCACTCGACGAAAATATCTACGAATTACGGCGCCAGAAATTGCAGCAGATCGAAGCGCTTGGGCAGCGGGCTTATCCGAACCGGTACGACTACACGCACACAATCCCGCAAATTCTCGGCGATTACTCCGACAAGACTGCGGAGCAGTTGGAGCAGAACCGGGTGCCGGTGCGCGTGGCCGGACGCATCATGGCGAATCGCCTGATGGGCAAGGCGGGGTTCGCTCACTTGCAGCAGGGCGGTCAGCGGTTGCAGGTCTATGTGAAGAAGGACGCAGTGGGCGAGAAGGGGTTCGAGCTGTACCGCCTTCTCGACCTGGGCGACCACATCGGGGTGAACGGCTATTTGTTTCGCACGCGCACCGGCGAACTTACCGTGCATGTGGAGGAAATCACGTTTCTATCCAAGGACCTGCTGCCGCTCCCGGAAAAATGGCACGGGCTGACGGATGTCGAACTCCGGTATCGCCAACGCTACGTCGATCTAGTAATGAATCCCGAGGTGCGGGAAGTATTTCTGAAGCGAAGCAAGCTGGTGCAATCGCTGCGGCGCTTCATGGATTCGCAGGGCTTCGTTGAAGTGGAAACTCCGATGATGCAACCGATCGCGGGAGGCGCGGTCGCGAAGCCATTCAAGACACACCATAACGCCCTGGATACCGATCTATTCCTGCGCATCGCTCCCGAGTTGTATCTCAAGCGGCTGACCGTTGGCGGACTGGATCGGGTTTACGAGATCAACCGGAATTTCCGCAATGAGGGCCTGGGCTGGCGCTGGAATCCGGAATTCACCATGCTCGAGTTTTACCAGGCGTACGCCGACTTTCGTGACGTGATGAACCTGACCCAGAACCTGATTGAGCAAGCTGCCAAGGACGTGAATGGCACGACGAAATCCCAGTGGGGCGAGGATGAAATCGACTGGGCAGGCTCGAACTGGCGGCGCATGACCATGCGGGAAGCGATTATCGAGTTCTGGCCGGACAAAGCAGGAGCGAAACCCGAGATCGCAGACTTCGCCGCGCATGATTCTGTGAAGGCGCTGGTCGCCCGGCACAATGCCGCGGGGAAACACATGGCCTACGATCCCAACGAGCCCACCGGAAAAACGATTGCGAATCTTTTTGAAACGGTGGCCGAGGAGCACTTGCTGCAGCCGACGATCATTTATGAGTTCCCAGTCGCGGTGTCTCCGCTCTCGAAGAAGAAAGCCGACGAGCCGGATTGGGTGGAGCGCTTCGAGATCTTCGCCGGGCAAATGGAGCTGTCCAATGGATTCAGTGAACTCAATGATCCCGAGGACCAACGCCAACGGTTTGAAGAGCAGTTGAAGGAGCGTGCGCGCGGCGACGAAGAGGCGCACCAGATGGATGAGGACTACATTCGCGCGCTCTCCTATGGGATGCCGCCGGCTGGAGGCGTGGGCGTGGGAGTGGATCGGCTGGCGATGCTGTTCACAAACTCGCAAACCATCCGCGATGTAATTTTGTTTCCACTATTGCGGCCGGAAAAGCCTGGCGCGGAGAATCCCGCGGAGGAGAAGTAGTGTGGGATCGCGCAGCTTGATATGGCAGCCGTAGCGAATTTGACCGCATATTTCGGATAGAAGTTCCGCATCTTTGTGCGGCACACTCACGTCCAACGGCTATGCGATTCGATTTCGATGCAGCCACCCGTCGTGAACTGGGCTACCGCCTCATCGATCTTGTCGATGAGTACTACAGTTCCCTTCCCGATCGCCCGGTGCAACTTCCGCTAGCCGAGCGCACATACGGAACGTTGGACGACGCACTCCCTGAGCAGGGAGACGATCCCACACGCGTGCTGGAACAAGTCTTCGAACACATGGTGGCCAGGGGTTTTCATGTTCCCAGCGCAAATTATTTTGGCCTGATGAACCCGACGCCCAGTTATATGGGCTTCATCGCTGAAGCCATGGTCGCGGCGTTGAATCCTCAGCTTGCGACGCTGGCGCGCTCGCAACTCGCCTCGAAGATCGAACTGGAGACCGTGCGCTGGATCGCCGAGCGTGTCGGATGGAAGGACGAGTTTGGAGGCACGTTCACCAGTGGCGGCAACGAGGCCAATTTCAGCGGGATGGCCCTGGCGCTGGCGCATCACTTCCCGAACGCCATGGACGAAGGGGTCGCGGTGCTGGGCGGCCAGCCCGTGATGTACGCGTCGGCGGAGTCTCATCATTCTCTCGACAAGTCGGCCGGGCTGCTTGGCATCGGCCGCAAGGCGCTGCGGCGCGTGCCGATCACCAGCCGGTTGCAGTTGGATCCTGCGAAACTTCAACGAGCGATTCAGGAAGACCGCTCGGCGGGAAGGCTCCCCTTCTGTGTTGTGGCCACGGCAGGCACAACAAACTCAGGGATTGTGGACGACCTGGTTGCGATTGCAGAAGTCTGTCGCGAAAACAATCTCTGGATGCACGTCGACGGGGCGTACGGGGCAGCCGTGGTGTTTTCAGACGAGCATCGTGATCTGGTGCGGGGCATTGAGCTGGCAGACTCGATTACCATCGATCCCCACAAGTGGCTGGCCGTGCCCTTCGCCGCCGGAGTAATCCTGACTCGCCATCCGAAGGCATTGCAACAGGCTTTCTCGGTCGCCTCTCCCTACATGCCAAAGGCGGAGGGTGCACAACTACCAGACAACGCGCGCATCAGCACGCAGTGGACGCGGCGGATGAATTCGCTGAAGCTGTGGCTGACGTTACGCGTGCACGGACGGAGAGCCTACGAAGAACACATCGACCGGCAGCTTCGGCTGGCTCGGGGATTTACGGAGTGGATCGAGCAATCGGAATACTTCGAGCTCGCGGCTCCCACCATGCTGACGATAGTCAATTTCAGAGTGAAGACCTCAGGTTTGAATGGAACAGAACTCGCGCAAGCGCATGCCGCGATTGTGGATGTGGTCACTCGGGATGGCCAACTCTGGATATCGGATACGGTCGTGAATGGCAGCAGTGTGTTGCGCATGATGGTGATTAGTTACCTGACCGAGGAGCGCCATCTGCAGGCTCTGCAGAACGCGCTGGAAGCTGCTGCGAAGGCCGTTGCCGACGACGCTCGGAACCCGGCTATGCACTAGAACTCGGGGAAAACCAAAGGCTAGACTTTAGTCCAGCACGGGACCTAGTTAGAAAGCAGCGCTATCGTAGCGTCCTCTGGCCACATTCGACGCTGGGTCGATAGCGCTTTGCTGTCGGCAGCACTCTTCCATTTATTTCTTTTTTGCCGCAGGGCCGGAGCGCGAACGATCGGCGATATATTCCGGCTTATCGTCCGAAAAACTGGTGCTCAGATAATCGATCAGGGCGTCTTTGTCTTGGGAATCGACGAGCGCTCCCCACCTGATCATCTTGTCGACTTCTTTCGTCCATGCAGCCTTGCTCAGGCGCTGTTGGACGATGATGCGGGCTTCGTGACATTCGGTGCACGCGGTCGTGGCTCTCGCCTGCATGGGGCCATCGGGGAGTTCAGAGGGAGAAGGCGTCTGCGCGCGGCAGAGGACAACCGTCAAGACGGGAAACCCGAGAAACAGCGTGCTAAGCCGGCACATGGATCCTCACCTGATCGATGGCGTTATTTAAATATCCGCTGGGATTCCAGACGGGCGTTGTCGGTTGGGTTCGACCTTGGCTGTCCGTAGCGCGCGAGAGGATTGTGAAGTCTCCGGACTTAGGTGCTCTCCATTTGTATTCAAAAAAGCGCCACGCGTAACGCGCGTGATCCTTGCCCAGTTCCGCAGCCTGCCACGAGGCGCCTCCGTCGGTGGAAACTTCGACGCGGGTCACTTCGGCTTCGCCCGCCCAGGCTACCCCTTTTATGTTGAGAACCCGGGATTGCACGGTCGAACCCCCAAACGGGGCCGTGATGATCGATTTCACATTCAGCGCTGTCACCGGATTCGTATCTTCCGGCTTCACTGCCTCGCCCGGTTTCACGGGATGGTTGGGCATCCGATAACCGGGACTCATGAAGTTTCCTTCGAACTCTTTGTCGAGGACCTTGATCTCGGTAAGCCACTTGCATGAAGCCGCGCCGATCCAGCCGGGGACCATGGCGCGCGCTGGAAAGCCGTTGTGCTTGGGGAGAGGCGCACTGTTCAACTGCGTGGCGATCAGCGTGTCGGGGTCCATCGCTTTTTCAATCGGAATGCTGCGAATGAACGGTGGGACCTTGCCTGGAACTTCGTCGAGTCCTCGAAACATGACGTGCTTGCCCGTTGCCTTCACGCCGGCGCGCTGCAACAGCTCGTGCAGCCGCGGGCCGCTGAAACGTCCCGTGCCCACCGCACCTTTCTGCCATTGCACTCCCGGCACTTTGGGATTGTGGAAGGCGCGACCGTTGCCGGCGCATTCGAGGGTATTCACCAGTGAATGGGCTTGGAATTTCGCAAGCTCGGCTAGGCTGATCGTGTAGGGCTTCTCAACTTCTCCGCCGATGCTCAACTTCCACGTGGAAGCATCCAGCGTGCTGGGCTCGTGCATGTGGTTACGGACGAAGAAATGTTCCGCGGGAGTCAGCCAGGTGTTGAAGTATTCGACCGGGGTCTCCAGGTCGAAGAACCTGTAGGAACGGATGATCAGGTCTTCTTTGCCGGGAATCGCAAGACGGGATCCTTCCGCGGCCCAACTCAACAGTGGCATGGCCTGCGAGACGGCCAGCGCGGCTCCAGATGCGGTTCGGAGAAAATCTCTTCGGGAGATCATTTGGATTCTGTCCAAAGATTTATTCTGACGGATTTGCTGGAGCGGCTGTCATAAGCCAATCTTTCCAGCGTGTACGGCGACAAGTCTAACTCGCGTTCAGGCGATTGTCTCAATCTCAAGCGGTCGGATTCAATCCCCAGCGGTTCTGCAATGTGCGCTCCATTGTGCGGAAGACCAGACGGTTCACGAGCGAGCCCAGCGCAACGATGAGAATCATGACCGCGATGACCTGACTCATGTCATTCAAGTCGCGGCCCATCATCAGTTGCTGGCCCAGGCCAACCGTGAGGAAAATCATTTCGGCCTGGATTAGCGATCGCCAACCGAAAGCCCACCCCTGCTTGAGCCCGGAAACGATGTATGGGAGGCTCGCGGGCAGCATCACATACCAGAACAGGCGGAAGCCCGAGGCGCCCAGATTGCGTCCGGCCATCGTGTAGATCTTCGGCATCTGCTTGCGGCCGTCCTCCATGGCGATGGTGACCGAGAGAATGCATCCCATCAGGACGACGAAGAGGATGGCTTTCTCGGTCAAGCCGAACCACAGGATCGCGAGCGGCACCCAGCAGATGCTGGGCAGCGACTGGAGGCTTACCAGCAGAGGCCCCACCGTTTCTTCCAGGAACCGGTTGCTGGCGACGCCGATGCCCAGAATCATTCCGAGGACGACCGACAGGCTATATCCAATCAGCATTCGCTTCATGGTCACGGTTATGCCGATCAGGAAGCTGTGGTCTTTCATGCCGGCCCAAAGGGCCTCCGCGACCTGCCAGGGCGCTGGGAAAAGATATGGCGGCCACACCTTGAGCTTGGCAAGCAACGCCCAGGCACCCAGAAGCACGGAGTAAAAAATAACCTGATTCGCAATCTTGCGCAGCAGTGCCTTGCGGCTCTGCTGGCGCGACGGGGCGGATGATTCACGCTCTTCCGGCTTCATGCCAGGGGCCGCGCGATACCGGACTGCGCCTGACGCTTCGCTTCTAGCGACGCTGCTCATGGGCATACTCCGCTTCCAGGGATTTGTTGATTTCGTCGCGCAGGCTGTCAAGAATCTCACGGGCGGTTCGGGCCACTTCGACTTCTTCCAGGTGGCGGGGACGAGGCAAGTCGACTACGAATTCCTGTTTTACCCGGCCGGGACGGAAACTCATCAAGGCAACGCGATCGCCCAGCCGGACGGCCTCGCGGACGTTGTGCGTCACGAAAATCACGGTGCAACCCGTCTCGGCCCAAATCTTCTCGAGTTCATCGTGCAGCATGTCGCGAGTCTGAGCATCGAGGGCGGCGAAGGGTTCGTCCATCAGCAGGACATCGGGTTCGGTCGCCAGTGCGCGGGCGAGCGCCACTCTCTGCCGCATGCCGCCTGATAGCTCGTGAGGACGGCTGTCCTTGAATTGCAGAAGATGAACCAGGCGGAGGTAGTGGCGAACCTTCTCTTTGCGCTCAGCCTTGGAGAGCCCTTTCATCTTCATTCCAAACTCAACGTTTTGTGCGACCGTGAGCCAGGGAAAGAGACCGTGTTCCTGGAAGATCAGAATGCGATCCGTCCCTGGTGTCGAAACCTGTTTGTCGTCGATGGCGATCGTGCCGGCGGTCGGTTTCTGCAAAGCGGCGATCAAATGCAGCAGGGTTGACTTGCCGCATCCGGAAGGGCCGACGATGCAGAGGAATTCTCCCGGCTGCACCTGCAGGTTAATGCGATCGAGCGCGAGCAGTCCGGAACCTGTGTCCGATTGATATTCGAGAGAAACATCCTCCAACCGGACCTTGGGTGTATCCGTGGCCGCGCGACGAATCGAAACGATCGCGGGGCGGGCGACGGTTCCTCGAGCGGGCCTTCGATAGTCGCCCGGGAGCACATCATGGGGCGCGAGATTCGTGTTCGACCTCATTGCACCGCCTTCTTTCCTTTTTCTGCAAGCACCTGGTTCAGCAACGACAAGTCGTAGAGGCCGGAGAGATCAGGGGCCTGCCTGCCGAGGAAGCCCGCATCAAACGCCGACTTGGCCGAGGTCAGCAGCGAAGCACGTAGGGGGTCGTACGTCACCTGTAAGCGGCTGAAAGCTTCCTCCAAAACAGCATCCGGAAGAGCTTTGCCGGTCTCTTTCTGAATTTGCGAATTCAGACTCTTCTTCGCTTCGGAAAGGTGACCGTTGATCCAATCGGTTAGTTCCACGTGCGCACGCAACCAGTTCTTCACGACGTCCGGATGCTCCTTCAGGAACTTAGTGTTCACGATGAGGTTGGCGCAGACGAACTGGCCGTTGGGCCAGAGGGTGCGCTCATCGAGGAACAAGCGCCCATTCCCTTCCCGAATCAGCCGCGTGGCCCAAGGTTCCGGGGCCCAGGCCGCATCGAGTTCCTTCTTTACAAAAAGCGTGAGCTGGTCAGGATTCGCCAGCGGGATGACCTGCACGTCGCCACCCTTGTCGGTTGACTTCATGCCATTGGAGCGCAACCAGGAGCGCAGAGCGACGTCCTGTGTATTGCCCAGTTGAGGCGAGGCGACTTTCTTGCCGTGAAAGTCAGCAGGCTTGCTGATCCCGGAATCGTTGCGCACGACCAGGGCTGCCCCTCCGCTGGCGGCGCCGGCCACTACCCGCAGCGCTTCGCCGTTCGAGCGGACGTATCCGCTGATCGTGGGGTTGGGACCGATGTAGGTCATGTCGATCGCGCCCGCGAAGAGGGCTTCGATCGCAGCCGGACCTGCGTTGAAGGTTTTCCACTCAATCTTTGCGCCTGAACCAAGGGCCTTGTCGAAGGATCCGTTTGCCTTGCCAACCATGGCCTGCGCATGCGTGATGTTTGGAAACGCTCCCACGCGAACGGTAACAGGCGACTGCGCCATGCCTAGCGAGAGCCAGAAGAGGACCGTGCAAATCAGGCCGGCCACGAAGTTGGCGTTTCGTCCCATAGTCACGGTTAGCTTCCCGTTCCAGAAATCAGGATCGGCACAGCCGCGGCACTTTGTTTCTGTTTCCTTTTGCGCGTGCGCTTCTCGCCCTTGGTCGAACCAGGACGAGGATCCTTCACGATGTCGGCCAGAGTTGTGTTCTCGAGGATGTGCGCGGCCGCGTCGCGCACGTCGAGAAATACCTGGTACAGCGCGCGATGGGCGTGATCTTTGTCGATAAGACTGCGCAGTTGCTCGGCATCGCCAAAAGGCGCCAGCGGGCCGTCAATCAGCCGGATGATTTCGCTCAGGCGAATTTCTGATGGCCGCCGCCGCAACGCGTATCCGCCTTTGGCGCCGCGCACACTTTCCACCATGCGGGCATTCTTCATTTCCAGGAGGATGAGTTCGAGAAATTTTTCCGGGAGGTCTTCTTCGTAAGCGATGTCACGGATTTTGATGGCGCCCTGGTCGTGACGTCGGGCGAGCATCATCATCGCTTGCAGTGCGTACAGACCCTTCTGCGAGATCTTCATAATCTATCTTCCCACAAAGTCTAGTTACTCTATAGAGTTTATTTCATTCCAGGACATTGCAAGCTGCCTGCCACTTTCGAGGCCGCTGAGGCGTGTAGTACTTCATTTGTTTTCAATAGCTTGGCGTTTATACAGGATTCAGGGGAGACGTGTTCCGATGTGCAAGAAGTTGCGCTGCAGCACCTTCCAACTTCCTATGGGCTATGGGCGAGGCCTGCCGTTTTCCGAAAGCCGCAAGACCTGGAGAGTAATGTTGTCGGGCCCCCCGCGCTGGCGCGCGAGCTTCACTAATTCAGCACATGCCGAGGTGGCATCGTGATCGCTCACGAGTTTGAGAATCTCCGCTTCCTGAACCAGTCCCCAGAGCCCGTCAGTGCACAACACCAGGACGTCTCCGGTCTTCAGTGCCAGGGGATTGTCCGGAGCTTCGGCAATTACTTCGCCGCCCGCTCCCAGAGCAGCCGTGAGGATGTGGCGCTGGGGATGGTGTTCGGCTTCGTCGGAGTTAAGAACACCGGACTCTACCAGGCGTGCGACATAGGAATGGTCGCGGGTGAGGCGCGAAATGGTGTCATCCCGCAACAAGTAAAGACGGCTGTCGCCGACGTGCGCGAAGTAAAGTCGAAAATCGTTAATGGCGATGGCAGTGCAGGTCGTGCCCATGCCCTGGAGCTCCGGGTGAGCCTCGGCATACAGGCGAATGCGTTCATGGGCAAGACGAAAGCCGCTGAGCAGTGAGTCGCGGGGGTCCAGAGCAGGGTCATGGTCATACACGTCGCGAATGGTGTCGACGGCGAGGCGACTGGCTTCCTGCCCGCCTTCGTAGCCACCCATGCCGTCGGCCACCAGCGCCAGCCTTCCCTTCTGTTGGAACTGGGTTTCGCTCTGCGGCTCCCAGTAGGAAAGCGCGTCTTCGTTGTTCTCGCGCTGGCAGCCTACATCGCTCAGGCTGGCCACTTCGACTCCCGGCCGAACTTGCATCATGCCTCACTGGAGAGGAATTACAACTGGCTCGACGCCACGTCGTTTGCATTACCGACCGACTCTCTCCGCGATCGCCACGCAAACGCCACGGCTGAGCAGGACACCGCAACCGAACATGCCGGAAGGGTTCGTAGATTATATAACCTGCGCTCGAAATTGCGGACCGGGACGGTCAGGCTGCGGAAAATGGAATTGCCGAAAGGGCGCTTTCGGGGACAGGAGCGCCCCGTTTGGCGTGGCTCTGGACCCGTTCAGTTTAGAAGTTGCGCCACTCGTTATCGACGAGATGCTTGCGGGTGTAGTCCTCGACCTGATGTTCGTATATCTGCCCGATATGCGCGGCGCAACTTGGCTCACCATCAACGGTTTGAGTCGCTGGCGCGCCGCACAGGGAGCAAACGGGTTTCTTGGAGTCCTTTGCATCAGGTTTCAGCAGTGACGTCACAGCTTCCTTCATTCGTTCCATTTCACCCTCACTTCTAATTCATTGCCGGTCTCCCGCGCCACGTTGCGGTCGCGCTCCGGATCGTTACGATCTCCTTATTTCAGGCTCCTTTTTTTTATAGATGGATCACCCCACTAAGGGCTGTGACCGGGGGCACACGAGCATGTCCAGGGGCGAGGAAAATGACGTCGAATGTCACGGAGAAGATGTGAGAAGAGAAATCGCGCATCAGAAAAGCGATGAGAAATTCAACGCTGTATGTCGCTCAATCAATTCATCGGGAGGCCTACGTAATTTTCTGCCAAGGATTGAGAGGCGGCGCGTGAACTGGTGACATAGTCCAGCTCGGCCATTTGCCGGCGCTGGTCGAAAGGGTTTCCTTCATGCTTGTGCAGCATGGAAGTCATCCACCAGGAGAATCGCTGCACCCGCCATACCCGGCGAAGACAGATTTGCGAGTACTCCTCGAGCGCATCGGTTTTACCCGACGTATAAAACTTCTTCAGCGCACGGGCCAGCACGCGGACGTCAGCGACGGCGAGGTTCAGGCCCTTGGCGCCGGTAGGAGGCACGATGTGGGCGGCATCTCCCGCCAGAAACATGCGTCCATATTGCATCGGCTCAACTACGAAGCTACGCATTCCGGTCACGCCCTTTTGCACGATTCGTCCTTCATTCAGTTTCCAGTCTTGGCCGCCCGCCAATCGAGTCTGCAGTTCCTGCCAGATTCGCTCATCAGGCCACTCGTCGAGGTTTTCGTCGGGCGAGCATTGCAGATACAGCCGCGTAATGTGCGGAGATCGCATGCTATGCAGAGCGAAGCCTCGCTCGTGATACGCGTAAATCAGTTCTTCTGAGGAAGGAGGTGCCTCCGCCAGAATACCCAGCCACCCAAATGGATAAATGCGTTCGTACAGCGTGAGGGCATCGGCGGGAATGCTGGGACGGCAGACGCCGTGGGATCCATCACAGCCCGCGATGAAGTCGCAGTCGATTTCGTGCGTTTCGCCAGCGAGTCGGTAATGGATACTCGGCTTGCTACTCTCGTAGCCTTCGACCTTGACCTCCTCCGTCTCGAACAGAACGTGCCCGCCAGTTGCCAAACGAGCCTGGATCAAGTCTTTAATGACCTCGTGCTGTCCGTAAACGGTGATGGCGCGTCCGGTGAGATCTTTGAAATCGATACGATGGCCCTGTCCGCCAAAGCGAAGTTCGATACCGTTGTGGATCAGGCCTTCGCGCTTCATCCTGTCGCCCACGCCCATTTGCGTGAGCAGATCGACGGTGCCCGACTCGAGCACGCCTGCGCGAATGCGTTCCTCGCAATACTGGCGGGTTCGGTTTTCGAGCACGACGGAGTCGATGCCCTCGAGGTGGAGCAAATGCGACAGTACGAGCCCGGCGGGACCGGCTCCAACAATTCCGACCTGCGTGCGTATCGTGCTCACTCTGAGTTTCTCAGCTCGATTCCTTTTATGAGATCACGATCGTTGTGGCGCGCCGAATCTGGCGATGACATCCTGCGGCACAGCCTGGCCCTCGATGGTTTCAGGATCGCTTTTCGAGCGCACCGCCCAAACACGCGTCTCGGAGCACTCGACCGCCAGCACGTCGCCTTTAAATACCTTGTGCTGCACATCGAAGCTGCTGCGGCGCCACTCTGAGATGCAAGATTCGACCACGATATCGTCACCGAATTTCGAAGGGGCGAGAAAACGCGCGCGCGTGTCGACCATCGGGATTCCCACAATGCCGTACGTTTTGAGCATCTGGTGTTTGGGGAGACCGGCGGCCTCGAACAGGGCGGCGGTGCAGTTGTCGAAGTAGGCAAAGTAGCGCGGGTAGTACACGATTCCAGCCGGATCGCAGTCGCCCCATTCGACACGAATTGTTTTTCTGTTCGTGAGCATGTTCGGAATTATGTTTTGGAGTTCAACTCGGCGAAGACCTCTTCGGCAGCGTGAAAGGCGGAGTTGGCGGCGGGCACGCCACAATAGATGGCCGATTGCAAAAGCACTTCTTTGATTTCATCCCGCGTGACACCATTGTTGAATGCGGCCCTTAGGTGCAGCTTCAATTCGTCGGGCCGGTTCAGGGCGACCATGGTGGCGATCACGATCAGACTTCGGGAGCGCCGAGTCAAGCCCGGCCGCGCCCAGATTTCTCCCCAGGCATAGCGCGTAATGAGATCCTGGAATTCCCGGTTGAAGTCATCGAGATTTTGTAACGACCGGTTCACGTGATCGTCGCCGAGCACGGCTCGGCGGACTTCCATCCCTTTGTCGTACCGCTCGCGATCGTCCATTGCAGCCTCGCTCAAGCCTTCAGAAACCGGGAGACTTCCATCGTAAATGCCTCGGCCGCCTCGATGTTGGATAGATGAGCCGCCGGGAGTTCCTTGTAGAGTGCGCCGCCAATTTTGCCCAGCATGTACAGCCCGTCCTGCGGAGGCGTGACGGGATCGTGCGTCCCACTGATGATCAAGGTGGGAACCCGGATGTTGACGATGGATTCGCGAGCATCCATGTCGCGCACCGCTGCGCAACACCCCACATAACCTTCTACCGGAGAACGCAACAGCATTTGCCTCGTGCCTTCGATGGCAGACGGGGACTTCGTTCGAAAATCGGAGGTGAACCAGCGCTCAAGAACGCCTTCGACAACCGCGGCCATGCCTCCGGTGCGCACTGTGTTGATGCGGGTGTTCCAAGTTTCAGGAGTTCCGATCTTTGGCGCTGTATTGCAGAGGATTAATTTTCTCAGCCGATCGGGCGCGCGCAATGCGATCGAAATGCCCACCATCCCGCCCATTGACAAACCACAGAAGTGAACTGCGGGCAAATGAAGCCGGTCGAGCAGTTGGATCAAATCATCGGCAAGCTGAGCGATGCTGTATGGACCGACAGTGGCCGACGACTTGCCCTGTCCGCGGCCGTCGTATCTGAGGATACGGAATTCTCTCGAGAGCGCAGTTGCTTGCAGGTCCCACATAGCCAGATCGGTGCCCAGTGAATTCGAAAATACCAGAGTGGGTGCGCCCTCAGGACCTGAGAACTCGTAATGAATCTGAATGTCGTCGATCGGCAGAACCGGCATTCGCTATCGGCGCTCCAATTTGCTGGCGACGACGGTACGATCGATGAATTCGTTCGCGACGCCCAGATAGTTGAGAGGATCGAAAAGCTTGTCCAGTTCCGTAGAGCTCAAGCGAGATATGACCTCGGGGTTCGCTGACAGACTTTCACGGAGAGATTTTTTCCCGGCGATGGCCTGCTTTGCAGCCTCTTCCATTATCTGGTGTGCCGCCTGTTTTCCGATTCGCTTGCCCAAGGCCATGGTGACCGCTTCCGCAAAAATCAAGCCCTGCGTCACATCGAGGTTTTGCCGCATGCGGACGGTGTCAACTTCCAGGCCGTTCATCAACTCCAGCATGTGATGCAACGCGCCCCCACAGCGGCGGACGAGTTCCGGCAAGGTCTGCCATTCCGCGTGCCAGCCTCCCAGGCCGCGTTCATGTTCTTGCGGCATGCCGGAGAGCAGGCTGCTCGCGAGAGCAGGCACTTGCTGAGCGGCTGACAGAATCACCGCACACGTTACCGGATTGCGTTTGTGGGGCATGGTCGAGGAACCGCCGCGCCCGTCGCCTGACGGCTCGAAGACCTCGGCGATTTCGGTTTGGGTTTGCAGAGAAATGTCGCGAGCGATTTTACCCAATGTACCGACAAGCAGAGCCAGCGTCGTACCCACTTCTACGATTCGGTCACGATGCGAGTGCCAGGGGAGTTCCGGCAGGCCGAGTTTTAGTTCCTTCGCTAACTCCTGCGCGACCTTCATTCCATCTGCGCCCAGGCTCGCGAGCGTGCCTGCGGCACCCCCAAACTGCAGGACCAGAACTCGCTGTCGCGTCTCCTGCAGGCGGGCGCGATGTCGGGTCAGCGCATCCAGCCATCCTGCGACCTTGAGACCAAAGACTGTCGGGACGGCTTGCTGCATCCAGGTGCGCGCCGGCAGCGGGGTGGTTCGGTGATCAAGCGCCATCTGCGCCAACGTCTCACATAGATGCTGCAAATCGGATTCGATCGCATCGAACGCGTCGCGCAACTGAAGAACCAGCCCGGTGTCGATCGCGTCCTGGCTGGTGGCTCCCCAATGAACGTAGCGTGCCGCCTCCTGATCGCTCCTGGCCACGAGGTTGGTTAGTTCTTTGATCAGCGGGATGGCAAGGTTGCCGGCCCTTGCGGCCGCCAGTCCAATGGATGGCAGATCAAAACGGCGCGCCTCGCAGTGGTCGCGAATCGGCCCGGCCGCATTTTTCGGAATTACGTTCAGCCGCGCCTCGGCGTGCGCCAGGGCGGCTTCAAAATCCAGCATGCGCTGAATGCGCATCGCGTCAGAGAAGATCTGGTCGGTCACTTCCCAGCCGAACAGTGGATCGAGCAAGCTCATGGAGTGGGTTGGGCGCTAGCAATCGAAAAACACAGTCTCTTGCGCGCCTTGCAGGATGATATCCCAGTGCAGGCTAGCGTTGCCGCCGAAGCCTTCGCGAGCAATGAGCGTTACGCGACGTTCGGGATTGACAAGCTTAAGAATCGGGTCTTGCGCTTGTTCACGGTCGCCGGGGAAATACACTCGCGTCACTAATCGTTTCAGCAATCCGCGCATGAAGACGGAGACGGCCAAGTGCGGAGCCTGGGGCGTTCCGCCGGGACCGGGGACAGGGCCGGGCTTGATCGTGCGAAAGTAAAAGCGGCCCTCGTCGTCGGTCGCCACACGACCGTAACCTTTGAAGCCCGGTTCGATGGGCTTGGTCTGCTGATCGTCAGGGTGGTCATACTTTCCGTGCGCGTTCGCTTGCCAGATTTCGAGGACAGCATCGGGCACCGGCGCGCCATCGCCATCCAGGACCCTTCCCTCGAGAACCACCCTCGGACCTGAGACCTCTGGGGCCGCCATATCGACGCAATTGAGGCGGTCGAGGCCGATCCGAAAGAACGGCCCGACAGTCTGCGAAGTGGTTGCTGGAAGACTCAAGCGTGATCCTCCATCGGAGTCTCGTCACGTCCGCGCAGAACGATGTCAAAGCGGTATCCGAGCGCGGTCTCCGGAATCGTCGTATCCCAATCGAACAGCGAAATCAGCCGCTGGCGGGCTTCCTCGTCGGCCGTGCAGTTGTAGATCGGGTCGGACGCCAGCAGCGGATCGCCGGGAAAATACATCTGCGTGACGAGCCGGGTGGCGAACGCCGGCCCGAACAATGAGAAATGGATGTGCGCAGGCCGCCAGGCGTTGTGGTGATTCCGCCAGGGATAGCAACCAGGTTTGATGGTCACGAATCGGTAGCGGCCTTCATGGTCGGTCAGGGCGTGGCCGCAACCGGTGAAGTTGGGGTCCAAAGGAGCATCGTGCTGGTCCCACGCATGCAAGTATCGCCCTGCTGCATTGGCCTGCCAAAGTTCTACCAGCGTATTGGAGACCGGTCGCGCATTTTCGTCGAGCACACGCCCGCTGACAATAATTCTTTCGCCCAGCGGCGCCCCTTCGTGTTGACGCGTGAGATCCGCAATAGGAGGGCCGACTTCCTCGGCGCTGAAGTGCGGGCCAGTGACCTCGGAGAGCGTGTGTGGAATGAAAACCAGGGGTTTGGTCGGGGCGCGCTTGACCGAAGAAACGTACGCTGGGTGCAAGTATTCAGGCTGCGTTCCGAGCGCAGGACGCCGGTAGCCATGAACATCAGCCTTGGTAGACAGGTCTTTCCCACTCTGAGCCACTGCGCATCCTTCCCTGCTGCTTATTATCGGAGTTGGTGGCGCGTCCTACAACCGATGCACGTAGTTGATTGGCTACGCTTTGCTGAGTTCGTTGACCGCACGGTACGCCTGGTCGATTGCGCAATCGGTGTAGGCGGTAGCGCCCGCATCTGAATTCGCGATGGTGATTCGCCCGAACGGCTTTCGCCCGATCACCCAGGGCTTCTCTTCTTCGGACCAATCCGGATCGAAAAGCGAGTTGTAGCCGTAAGCATATCCGTGCGCCCAGCGATTCACGGTGATGCCGTCGATGTCGCGAGCCGCATCGAATCCCGTTGGACCCAGCATTCTGCCTAACTGATCGCGGATATTGCGCTCGAAGGTGGAAAACGACGTGCGCAGAAGTTCCGCTCGCCCGGCTCGATGCTGATCGCGCAGAGGCAGACCCGGCTTGCAAGGCGTGCGGAGCATGAACAGAACCATGGGCTCGTCCGGCTTGCTTGGAAATTTGTACTCACCCAGGCTGACCGGGAAATCGAGCGCCGCGTAGGTGTGATAGCTTCCAGGCGCTTCGATCTGGTGAATGCCCAGCTTCTGGAATCCTGTCCAATTCTTGATGGCCACGTGCGTGTAGACCAAAGGAGCTTTCACCAAATACGAAAGCGCTTCCTTCTGCTTGTCAGGGAGGTCGGGACAGAGATAGGGGATCATGCCGTTGTAGCAGGCGAGGACACAATTCTTCGCACGCACGCTCACCAGTTTCTGGTCGCGCATGTAATCGACCTGGACTTCCTTGGAAGAGTCGTTTGCGCCGATGTGCGCTACGTGAACCACGGTGCTGTTCAAACGGATCCGCACGGGCGCTCCGTCCTGATCGAGCAGGCTATAGTCGGCGTGCGATGTAACCACGTCTTCCATGGTGTGTCCAGGAATGGCCGCCGGAATCATCGACCGCACCAGCAATCGCGCGATCGATGCGTTGCCGTCCGGGAAATGGAAGATATAGGGTTCCTCTTTGCCCGGCTCTTCGACGCCGAGTTTCATCCCCGCAAAGCCCGCGTAGCTATAGCCTCCGTAGTCATCGGGAGCTTCGTAGCAGGTCAGGGCCGAGACCGCATCAATGCCCACTGTGAAGAGGTCGTTGGTGTAACTCTGAAAGAACTTTAGAGCGTCGGGGTGCACCTTGCAGATCTGGGTCAGATAATCGGCATAGCTGATCTTGGCGAGTTTCGCGCGCTTCTGTTCAACGGAAAGATCCGGCAGGTAGTCAACTTTCTCGGTATAAGCGCGGGCGATATCGCGACGGACTTCTTCTTTGAGCGGAGTCTTTGCGAGGAATTCCCCCCAGGGAGTCGAGCCCAATCCTGGGACGAGGCGGTCCTCGCCGAAGGTTTCGCGATCGAAGAACATCGCGGTGCCCAGTTTGCTGTACAGATTCTGGTCGTAGGCCTTGTAGAAGGGCGATGTGTCGATTCCGAGATCTTTGAGTACACCGCGGGCCACCTCGCTGTACTTGCCCGGGCTTTCGATGGACTGAGTGCCACCGTAACTCAACAGCATGCGCCCGCCGGAACGAAACTCATTCCGCTTGGCGTGGCCGCCGAAGTCGTCGTGATTGTCGAGAATCAGAATGCGGGCCTTGTCCCCGGCCTTCTTGCGGTAGAAGTGGGCCGCCGCCAAGCCACTGATCCCGCCTCCAACGACCACCAGATCGTAAGTCTCACCGGTCTTCGCAGGCGCTCCATCAGAATCCCACGGCTCGCCGTCGCGCAAGCGATGTGCGAAGGTGAAGGACCCGTCATGATTTCCGCGCATGCCCGTCAACGCGGGAGGGTAGTACTCCGACGACTTCTCCGGTGCCCCTTCCGAGGTGGTGAGTGCAGCTAACGGATCAGCCGCCAACAACCCACCCACGCCGACCGCCACGCCATTGAGAAAATCGCGCCGCGATATCTTCCGGTCCATGCCCAGTTGACGATCGGATTCAGTCATTGAAGGCTCGTTGCGAATGCTGTTGACAGGGTGGAGAGATTATAGAACGAGTGGTGACATGCGGAGGTTTGCGCTCGCTCAGAGATTATTTCGATTTAAGAGATTGCGAACAGCTCGTTGGAGCGGGGAAAAAACGTATTGTCAGGAACGGCGGCGTTTGCGTGCCGCCGAACTCGCTAACGCGTTGGCTTCCGCGTTGTATTCGCGGGGCACATAGGAAATGGAGAAATCGAGCGAGCGGCTGAGTTTTCGACAGGTCCAGTGGAGGGAATAGAGTCGTGGGCTGCGGCAGGAGTATTGGCCCGTCATCTGCCGCACGACCACCTGCGAGTCAGAATAAACGTGAATTGCCCGCGCTCTCAATTTGAGAGCGCATTGCAGCGCCTCCAGTAGCGCGAGATATTCGGCCACATTGTTGTCCTGGCGGCCGATCCACTTGGCAATTCTGATTTTCTGGCCTTGCGAATCGTCGATCACCACGCCAATACCAGCCGGTCCCGGATTGCCCAGGGACCCACCATCGACATAGGCCACTAAATGCGACATCTGCTGTGGTCAAGATGCGCGATAAATGCAAATCGGTCAAGCACTTTGGTAGATTCCCCCCAAACTAAGGTTTTTCCGATGGCGATCTGAATTGTGAATTGTATGTGGAAAAGTTGGATGTATGGAATAAGGCTCTCGCAAGCACGCATGATTCAATCGTTTGCAGAGCACATGATTATCACCGTTTTATCCACATGCTGCACTGAAATGCGGCATTGACATTTTTTAACCTCCCATTTAACTTCACTTCCGTCGACGGCTGAAAGGGTTGGCCCAAAATAAACCTTGGCCAGTCCGAAGTAGGCTGGGTGATCAGGAAGCCGGGGCAACTCGGTGGACTGCCAGACCTGAAAAAACCGACGGCTCTGCGAGGGGCAGTTGGGGTCTGGAACCGTGAAAGCGGTGATCGCATCAAGGGCTGCGACGGTACATGCATCCGGGTTGTTTTGCTCCCTCGCAGGAGCGGACAGCTGGAGCATAACCAAAGTCGCAGCCTTTTAATTTTTTCCTGCCGATTTTTCCTTCCCGCTGAAGGCCTAGCGATTCTTCTCTGAACTTTCCTGGCAGGAAATGCAATAGCGCGTCCACGGCAGGGCTTCCAGGCGCTTGGCGCCGATCTCTTCTTCGCACACCATGCACTGTCCGAACGTTCCGTCAGCGATGCGGGCCAGGGCTGCATCGATGCCACCGAGCAGTCCGCGGGCGTGGGTGGTTTGCTGAAACAGAAGTTCTTTGTCGAGGGAGCTGTTCGCGCGATCCCCTTCGTCGGGACCGTAGGAGTGCTGCATCGCCCGGCCTTCTTCTTGGGTCTGAGCAATGCTTTTCAGGAGTTCCTGCCGTCGCTCCAGAAGCTGCTTCTTGAACTTCTCAATGCGTTTCTTTTCCATTGCTCACTTTCCCCGCTAGTCGTTGGCAGTTATCTCTCTATCGTACCTGAATACGGGCGCGGCCAGACGCACGGCAAAACGAAACGTCCCAGACTCAAAGAGTCATGGGACGCTCGCCTGAACAGCCCTCCCCCAAGTGCTGCTCGATTGCAAATTTACTTTCGAGCTTTACCGCGGGGAATGGCACGGACGGGCCATGCCTGTGGATTCCTAATCTAAGTCCACACCCCTAACGGACGACTGCGGACGAAGGGATTTGGGCATCCCTCAGGCAAATACGAGGCCCTGACAGAAGATGTTTCCCGAACTCGAGTTTTCCTTCACGGGCGTCGCCGGTGCGGGAGCGGCCCCGTAAAAGGTTTTGCCCGCAAGAAGAGCGTCGATCGCTCGAACCAGATCACGGGCTGCCTGGGATTTTAAGACATAGCCTTGCGCGCCCGCATTCCGGACCTCGACTTCGAGGCGCTCTGATTCGTGCATCGTGAAGATAAGAACCTTGCAGCCTGATTTCGCCTTGGCAATCTGCGCGGCAGCCTCCAACCCGCTCATCACCGGCATGGTGACATCGAGCACCGCGATGTCCGGCTTCAGAGCTTTGACCATCTCAACCGCGTCCTTGCCGGTTCTTGCTTCACCACAGACTTCCCATTCTCGACGCGCTCTCCCCAGTAGGGTGCAAATGCCTTCCAGGACGATTTCATGGTCATCGGCGATCAGGATTCGAATTGCCATTTGCCTTTCTCCTGTCCTTCTTTGCAAGATGTCTTTCCCAGTTACGTGAGATTCATGCAAGCCTGGACAACGGTTCTCCCACGGGAACATGGGCTGTTACAACCGTTCCTTTGCCAGTCGATTGGACCTCGAGCTTGCCGCCGAGTTGGCTTACGCGCGCGTTCATGCCGCGCAATCCCACTCCTAAAGAGCCGGCCCAGTTTTCGCCAAACTCTTGCAGCAGCTGCGGAGAAATTCCTTTGCCGCTGTCCACGACTTCCAGAATCGCTTCTCCGTTCATGCGGGAAAGCTTCACGGCGGCGGTTGTGCTGCCGGAGTGACGATGCACATTCGTCAGACTCTCCTGGAGAATCCGAAATAGCGCCAGTTCTCCTTCGGGCGTGATGCGTCCAAAAGCGGGATCCACCTCAAAAGTTGTCTGGATACTACTGCGCTTGGAAAAGCCATCCAGGTACCAAGGAATCGCTGATTTTAGTCCCATTTCTTCCAGTAGCGGTGGATAAAGCAGATAGGAAATGGTGCGCACCTCTTTGAGGGCATCATCGGCAAGACGTATGCAGGAAGCCAGCTGTTCATTGGCTCCGTCGACGTTCGACCCAGCTCCCGATCCGAGCGATTCCAGATTCATCTTCAGTACAGCCAGGTATTGTCCAAGGCTGTCATGGAGATCGCGGCCAATACGTTTCCTTTCTTCATCCTGCGTACGCAGCAGATGCAGCGAAAGATCGCGTAGGGACCGCTCCGAAGTTGCCAGTCGACCTTCGGCGGATTTCCTTTCGGCTATCTCGGCAGTTAGATCCGAATTGAGCAGTCGCAAAGCTTCCTGGGCACGCATGCGGTCCGTAAAATCACGTGTCACTTTAGCAAAGCCGATCAGGGTTCCCGTGTTATCCCGGATGGCGGTGATGGTCGCGTTAGCCCAGAAACGGGAACCATCCTTGCGGACGCGCCAGCCCTCATCCTCCACGCGGCCATCGCGTGTGGCAATCTCGAGCTCGCGGGCCGGCTTGCCGTTGCGATTGTCGTCGGCAGAATAGAAACAGGAGAAGTGCCGTCCTAGGATTTCAGACGCCGCGTATCCCTTCAGCCGCGACGCTCCTTCATTCCAGCTGCTCACATTTCCTTGCGCGTCGAGAGTGTAAATGGCGTGGTCTCTCACGGCCTCGATGAACAGCCGGAACCGCTGTTCTTCTTGCCGCAAGATGACCTCTCGGGTGTAAGCCTCGCGCGCGCTGCGCTCAGACAATTCTCGCACCCGCAATTCGCGATTCAACAAGCGGTAGTAGAAGTACAGCAGGAAAATCGCAAGAGCAAAACTAACGATGACCGCACAGATCGCCAACACGAATCGCTTATGCGCAATCTGCGTGCGCTGCACTAAAAGGCGACTTTCTTCTTCCCTGACGTCGTCGGCAACGGCGGCGGTCTTGGCCGCGAGCGCAACGTTTTGCGGAAGCAGTTGGGCGAGATCGACGCTGTGTCCCTGCTGCTTGGCGAAGATTGCCTCCTCCGCGACGCGCTGCCGTTCTTTTATCGCCGCTTGGAGTTGTGCACTCTTGGCCTGTTGAACGGGATTGTCTTTGGTCAAACGTTGGAGTTTCTCGGACTCTTGCAGCGTGCGCGACCGTAGCAGCTTTGTATTCGTTCAGATCATTCTGATTGCCGGTCATCAGGTAAATCATTCTCGACCGTGCCGCCGCATTCATAGCGGCTTCCACATCGCCCACCGCACTGCGGACCTCTTGCGTATGACTCACCCAGCGCTCGCCGGCACGAAAATTAAGAAAAGATAGATAAATGGTGAGCGCGCATAAGCCGAAAAGCGCAACCACCGACAAGAATAGCGCCCGCATCTTTTCCTGTTGAGTCATCTGCAAGTTCTCAAGAGCTGTTCCGGGAAAACGGTTCTACTCACTGCAAATGGAGGGCAAGAACGAAACGCGCGCGCAGGACTACAACCTCCGTCTCGCATCTATCAAAAAGAAATTTTATCGTTGAGCTGATGGATGTACAACAGCCTTCACTCCATTCGCTTGAGGAGACTCCTATAAATGATCAAGGCTGAGCCCGCCCATCTGTGCTACAGATTCCACAGTATAACTAACCAGTAAACACCTCAAGCCGGTCTTTGCATCAGGAAGGACGGGACATCATTGAGAGCGGGCCCTCGATGGCAGAAGCTACGCTAATTCAGTTTCCCTGGGACACCCCGAAAATCGTGCCCTTGCAAAACCGAATGATCCAGATTTTTCAGAGTATTTAAGTGGCTTAATTCTCGACCAATGCCGGCCCCGCCTCGGACAGCGATGGCGATCGGCGGCCTTCGACAGCGGGCGCACCCGTCGACTCACGAACAATGAGTTCGGGGGTAACCAGAATCTTCCGGGGTCGAACTTCCGAGTTCGCGATTCGTTCGAGCAAGGAAACGGCCGCTGCTTCCCCCATGCGGCGAAGTGGCTGGCGCACGGTGGTCAAACGTGGATTCTGGTAGGCCGCTGTCTGCACGTCGTCGAAGCCGACCACCGATATGTCGCGGGGGATGTTGTAACCCGCGTCGCAAAACGCCCGAATGGCTCCGATGGCCGACATGTCGTTGAATCCAAGCAGGGCGGTAAACGGTTCGCCCGTTTCCAGAAGTTTGGCGGCGTGCAAGAAGCCTTCCTCCGGAGTCGACGGCTCGGGGTTCCGGCTTTTGCCTTGCAGTTGCACCGTAAGTTCCGGTCGAATCTCGACGCCGAACTTGGCGGCTGCTTCGCACACTCCTGTCCAGCGCGACTCCGTGTCGGCACTTCCCGGTTGTCCTTTAAAGAAGGCGATGCGGGTGTGCCCCAACCTGGCCAGGTGCTCTAACGCCAGCCATCCGCCTTTATGGTTATCGAGTGTGATGGCGGTAACGCCCTTCAAATGGCCATGTGGGGAGACGGCCACGGTGGGCACGGTGATCCCGCGGTGTAGCGGAGTGTTCACCAGGATTAACCCCTCGATCGCCCGGTCCATCAGCAGTCTGGGATACTCGTCGATCAGATCCTGCCGTCCCCGATGGCTCACCACGAAATAAAAATAACCATCCTGCAGCAGCCTGTCTTCGATCCCGCTCAGAACTAGGGCGGCATAGCCTTCGCTAATTTCCGGCACGACCACTCCTACCGTGAAAGTTCTTTTTTTGCTCAAGTGGCGGGCGTAGAAATTTGGCCGGTACTCGAATTTCTCCGCGGCTTTCAAGACTCTGGTCTTGGTTTTTTCGGGAATCGATTTGGCCGCAGGCGATTTGTTGATCACCAGCGAAACCGTGGCCGGGGAGAGGTTCAGGTATTCGGCCAGGAACTTCAGTGAGACGACGGGCTCAGCGCTTCCGGGTTTGCTGCGCGGCTTCGACGGACGGGTCATAAGAATCAGCCAAGCGCGCTCTTTTCCTTGGGTGGCGCGCGCTTTTTGGAACGCGGGTCACATTCGCCTGTGTGGCGCGTCACAGACTTTCCGGACCCTCTCGGATTCAATGAAGGCGCTAGTAAAGCGCTTTACTAGGAACAAATAAGCTTGACAACAGTTCCGATTCGATGATACATGATTTTCGCGTTTAGTAAAGCGCTTTACTTGCGTAGGGCGGAAAGTGGGGTGGCAGCTTGGCCGGGGGGCGCATGAAATTCGTGCTCGGGTGAGTTATTCTATTGCTCGGCTTTATGGGCCTGGCCTGCGGCGGGTCGTCTCAATCTGCGACGCCTCCACCCTCATCCATCCGGCTGGACTTTAACCTGGAGCGACGAGTTCAACGGTGCCAATGGCTCGGCTCCTGATCCCGCAAAGTGGACACAGGAGACGGGCGGTGAGGGCTGGGGCAACCATGAACTCGAGTACTACACCACGCGCCCACAGAATTCCACCGTCCGGGATGGCAAACTGGCCATCACCGCCGCCAAAGAGACTTTCACCGGCCCCGATGGCGTGAGCCGCGAGTACACCTCCGCGCGCCTGAAAACCGCCGGCCACTTCTCACAGGCCTACGGATGTTTCGAAGCCCGCATCAAGATTCCCCACGGCAAGGGAGTGTGGCCCGCGTTCTGGATGTTGGGCGACAACCTCGATTCAGTTGGCTGGCCAACCAGTGGCGAGATCGACATCATGGAAAACATCGGCTCCGAGGCCGACAAGAACCATGGCAGCATGCACGGACCCGGATACTCCGGGGGAGACGCACTCACGGCTGTTTACACCCTCCCCAGTGGGGCGTTTGCCGACGACTTTCACCTGTTCGCCATCGAATGGGAACCAAGCAGCGTTCGTTTCTACGTGGACGACAAGTTGTACGAAACTCGCGGCCCCAAAGATCTTCCCCAAGGCACCAAGTGGGTGTTCGACCATCCGTTTTTCATTTTGCTGAATGTTGCGGTCGGTGGAGATTTCCCGGGAAATCCGGACGCCACTACTACTTTCCCGCAGACCATGCTGGTCGATTACGTGCGCGCCTATGCCCGGAAATGAGAGCGGTTGCGTGATCGAGATCAGGCAGTCTGATTTGTGAGGAAAGAGATTTATGAGTCTTCGTCAAATCCACATAGAGAGTTTGCGAGCAGAAAAGCGTCGAGTCCCCGGCCCCTCTCCATTGACGCTTCCGTCTCCGCATCTCGCGAGCAAAGGAGTTCTTATGCGTTCTCGAGTACTTGCCTTGAGTATGCTGTTCCTGCTATTCGGAGCCGCGTTCGCACAGTCGGATCGCGCCTCCGTCACCGGTATAGTTCACGATATCAGCGGCGCCGTAGTACCAGGAGTCCAGGTTACAGCTCTCAATATTGGAACCGGACAGCGCACGACCGTCACCACGAATGACCTCGGTTTCTACACCATTACGAATCTGGTGATCGGACAGTACACCCTGACTTTCCGTCACGAAGGATTTCGGCAGTTCGAGCAAAAAGGAATCACCCTCAACTTGCGCCAGGTCGCGCAGATCGACGCGACTCTGCCCGTGGGCGGGACGACGGAAACGATTGAGGTCACGGCCAACGCCGGCCTGCTGGAGACGCAGACCGCGTCGGTCAGCTCGAACCTGACCAATGAGGTAGTCAGCACACTGCCCTTGAACGTGTATGGGGGCCGTTCCCTCTCGACCTTCATGTTCAACTACGTGCCGGGCGTGGAAGGCAGCGACTACGACTCGCACATCGCAGGCAGCCTGAGCAAAACCAAAGAAGTGATGATCGACGGTACCTCGGCGGTGTCGCAGATCGGCGGCTACATCAGCGAATCCAGCCCGCCGTTTGAAGCCGTGCAGGAATTCCAGGTCTCGACCACCGGCATTCGGGGCGACGAGGGCCACAGCGGCGGCGGCGTGTTCCGCTACGATCTCAAGTCGGGCACCAACAACTGGCACGGCAGCGCTTTCAGCTTCCTGCACAATGAAGTTTTCGACGCGAACTCCTGGCGCAATAACTATCACAAAGCGGTCGACGTTCCGGCCGCCACCGATCCGGCGCGCGCCGCTTTCCTCAGCAAACTTTATAGCCGGCCGGATGATCGTCTGTATGACTGGGGCGGCAGCTTCGGCGGCCCGATCATCAAGAACAAACTCTTCTTCTTTGCGTCCGCGGAGCGCTATTCCTTCGAAAACTACGGGCTTGGGTCGATGGACCAAACGGTCCCAACGAACGACTTCCTGAATGGCGACTTCAGCGCGCTGCTGGATCCACGCGTGACTCTCGGTACGGACGGCGCAGGCAATCCCGTTTATAAAGGAGCGATTATCGATCCCGTGAGCGGCAATGCATTCGTGGGAAACATTATTCCAACGGATCGTTTCAGCACGGTGTCCAAGCAGATTGTCGACATCTACAAACAGTCTTATCAACCGCTGGCTCCCGGGTTCACTAACAACAACTCGATGCCGGTAAACCAGCCGGCTCCGCTCTACAAGATCACCAGTTTCAGCACCAAGCTGGACTACAACATGTCGAGCACTCACCACCTGAATGGATCCATCATCTGGTCAGCCATCCCGCGTGTATTGGCCGATCAGGGCGGCATCTGGGCCCCCGGATCGCAAGATGGCGGGCCGCTCGCGAATGCCTATCATCACCGTACGACCGCGCCCTCGCTTCGCTTCAGCGACTCGTACACGTTTTCCAGCAACCTGCTGAACGTGTTTAACGTCACCTTCAATCGCTTCCGAAATCCGAGTTCGGCCGTCTCCCAAAAGGGCAACTGGTCGTCGACGCTGGGGCTGGGGAACTTCGGTGCAGGCAACTTTCCCATCATCCGGTTCCAGGGGATCAACTCCGACCAGCACCGTTGCACACCAAATGCCGACAATCCTGACCAGTGCGGCACCCAGGTTGATGAAAGCGCGCTGGGCAGCCAGTTTAACGACTTCTATGCGGGAAATACCTTCATCGTGGGCGACAATGTCTCGTGGGTGAGGGGACGGCACAGCTGGAAGTTTGGCGCAGAAGTGCGGGCGATGCAGTTCAACAGCCACGGCGATTGGGGCGTACCCCTCATTGCATTCGATCCGGCACAGACCGCTGGCACCTACGGTGGCAACGCCGGGTTCGGCTTCGCGAGCTTTCTGCTTGGCGAGGCGAACCAGGGCTCGGTCAGCCAACCAAACAACACATACGGCCGCCGCAAGACACTGTCGCTCTTCGTGCAGGACGACATCAAAGTGACCAGCAAGCTTACGATGAACCTCGACCTGCGCTGGGACTTCAACGGGCGTTATCACGAGAAATATGGCCGGTGGTCGAACTTCAACCAGACGTTGATGAATCCAGTCACAGGCCAGCCGGGAGCGCTTGAGTTTGCCAAAGACGGAGGCGATTCGTTCGAGCGCCAACAAAGCTTCCACAATTTTGCTCCGCACATCGGCGCTTCCTATGAACTCACGCCCAAGACCGTGGTTCGTGGCTCGTATGGCATTCGCTATGTGCCGCTCAACCTAAATACGTGGGGCGGAATTCCCTATGGCTTCAACCCAGGATTCCCTCTGAACAACCAGGTCCTGACGCCTTTCAATTGGGACGCTGGCTACCAGGGCACGGCGGCCAATGTCGGGAAGGATCCGAACTTCACCCGCTGGGGAATGGTCAGCATCGACCCGCGCTCGCTCCAACTCGGCAACATTCAGGAATGGACAGCCGGCGTCGAGCGTGAGTTGACTCGTGATTTGCGTCTTGACGTGAACGTAATTCAGAATCACGGCTATCACCTGCAAAGTGGATACCTCGGTGCCAATCAGGCTCGGCTGTCGGACTACACTGCGATGCTGCAATCTGGTCAGGAATGGGCTTGGGTGACTAAACCTGGATTCAACAACTGGTCCGGTTTCGGCTGGATGGCCGTTCAGCCCTTTCCGACCGTCGCATCCACGTGGGGACCGTTGTTCACGGTGGGGACGCCACTCGGTAACTCCGACTACCAGTCTCTGCAGGTTGCAGTCACCAAGCGCACGTCCCACGGTCTTTCCTTCCAGGCGAGCTACAACCTGTCATCAGCACATGGCGACACCGACACAGCTTTCCAGGAACTGTGGTGGGCTGGTCCACTGCAGGATGTCTATAACCTTGAACACGAGCGCCACGCGATCGCTTCCTTTGACCAGACGCACATCGTCAAGGGCTACATCGTGTATGAACTGCCGTTTGGCAGAGGCAAATCCCTTCTGAGCGATTCCGGAGGTGCCCTTAACGCACTGGTAGGAGGATGGACTGTCAATAGCGGCTTCCACTACAACAGTGGCAACCCACTGCGCATCACGTCAACCAACTGGTACCCGGGGATGAACAACGTCTATCCGAACCTGGTTGCCGGATGCAATCTGCATAGCGGCAGCTTCAACGGTCAGATTGGCAGCACCTACTTCAACCCGGCATGCTTCGAGAATCCGACCAACGGCACGTTTGGGAACAATCCGGTTTACAACCCGAATGTCCGCGGCTTCGGTCTCGCGACTGAAGACGTCGGAATCAATAAATACTTTAACTTCGGCTCGGAGGGACGCTACAAGCTGAACCTCCGCTTCGATATGTTTAACGCCTTCAACCGTCACAGCTACGCCGGACCGAGCACAGCGGTGGACGATAAGTTGGGCGTGATCAGGGACGGTGGAGGAACACCAGGGGGCCGCGTGGGCCAACTGGGAGCGCGATTCACCTTCTAAGTTGTTCGGTCAGTGAACGGTGGAGAGTGGAGAAGCATAGGGGGACGGAATTTAGGTTCCGGCCCCCAGTTCTATTAGCGCAAAAATCGCAGGGCGCTGAGACCTACGCGACCTCGTCGTTTGCCGGAGAAATTGGTGTGCACGGAATTACGGCCGTGACAACCGTTCCGGAGCTGCCGGAATCGATCTGCAGTTCTCCCCCGAACTGCGCAATGCGTTCCCGGATCCCTCGCAACCCAACTCCCATGTGGCCTTTGGACTTGAGTTCCTCTTGCATGTTCGGCGGAATTCCCTTTCCCTCGTCGCGGACCTCGAGGAAAGCACGGTCCCCGGTGATTTCCAGGCGAATGCTGGCCGTCTGACTTTCAGAGTGGCGATGCACATTGCCCAGGCATTCCTGAATGATGCGGAAGATCGCAGTCTCCATCTCGCTGGGCAGGCGATCGGTGGAGCCTTCGCAATCGAGATCCACACGGATGCCGCTGCGCTTGCTGAACTCATCGACGTACCACTGCAGGGCAGAAGGAAGACCGGCTTCATCCAGCAGCGGGGGGTGGAGCAAGTGCGAAATCGTGCGAATACTTTGCATGACTTCCCGCACCATGGAACCGTTGTCGGCCAAAGCCTGCACGGACTGAGAGCTCAGTTTCTCTGACTCCCTTCCAATCAGGTCCAGGTTCATGGTGATGGCGGCGAGCAATTGTCCGACACTGTCGTGTAGTTCCCGAGCCAACCGGCGACGTTCTTCGTCGCGCATCTTCAATACCCGGGTCGACAATTCGCGCAGGCCATCGTTGGCGACCTTCAGTTCCTCAGTTCGTTCGGTAATTTTGTCTTCGAGGCTCGCATTCAGGCGTGCCAGTTCCTGACGCGCGGCTTCTGCTTCCGCCGCCTGCTGCCGCGCGCGGTTCTCGGCGTTTTTCAAGCGGAGCAGTGCTCCGATCGTCGCCACCAATTCAGCTCGATCGATCGGCTCGGCCAGGTAAGCGTCGGCGCCGCCCTCCAAGCCCTTCACACGATGTTCGGGATCAACAAATGTCGAGGAAACGTGAAGAACTGGAATGCTGGAGGTCGCAGGATCGCTCTTCAACTGGCGGCACACCTGGTATCCGGTCATGTCGGGTAAGTTGACGTCGAGCGTAATGAGATCCGGAGCATTCGCGGCAAGCGCCAACGCTTCCTGGCCGGTTCTAGCCTCAACGACACTGTAGCCGGCGTCCTGCAGGGAGCGCACCAGCGAATAGCGCATCGCATCGTTATCGTCGACGGTGAGAATTTTGCTCCCGCTTCCGAAACCCGAGGCTGCACTAAAACCTTCCCACCTCACCCGTCCCTTCTGGAGATTTGGATCAGACATGCTGCGCCTCTTTACCGGACTTCAAAGTTAGTGGGAAACCTGCTTTGCGGAAGGCCTCCGAAAAACGCTCGAGAGCAAGTTCCTTGGATCTGCTTTCTTTGGAAACAATCGCGGTGGCGTCGTGCAACAGGTCGCGATCCCGAGCATCGAGCACCTTCGATGTATGGATAATAACCGGAATTCCGGCTGTGCGCTGATCCGCCTTGAGCCGGGACAGCACTTCATATCCCGACATGTCGGGCATCATCAGGTCCAGAATCACCATATCCGGAGGGCCTTCCCTTGCTCGCTGCAGGCCTTCCTGCCCCGATGCGGCTTCTGCGATCGCGAAATCGTGATTCCCGAGAATCGTCCTAACCAGGTAGCGCGACACTTCGTCGTCGTCCACGATCAAAAGCCGCTTGGTGGGTGGGGTACAAGTGCGCTCCAGTTCGCGAATCAGCCAGTTGCGTTCGATCGGCTTCGGATGGAAACCATCTGCCCCGAGAGCCAGAGCCTTCTCCCGGTTGTCAATCACGGTCACGACGAAAACCGAAATCGCCCGCGTCGCCGGATTCAACTTAATCTCCTGCAGCAGGTCCCACGAATGTTCGCCCTGCAGCAAAACATCGAGAATGACGGCACTGGGCCGAAACTCGCGCAATGCGCGTCGCGCTTCCTTCAAACTGGTCGCGGGCACAATCTGAAAACGCGTCCCCTTCAGGTATTTTTCGTAGATGAAAAGTGCTTCCTTGTTATCTTCCACAACCAGAATGGGCAACTTGGTAGCATCCAGATCACGACGGGCGTCGGGAACATAGACCGCCTCCGTCTGCCCACTGAAGTTAATGGGAATCGCGGCAAAAAAGGTGGCGCCATTTCCCATCTCGCTCCTCACATAGACATCTCCGCCCAGCAACTGCGCAAACTTCCGCGAAAGCGGCAGCCCCAGCCCGGTTCCCTTCACCGATTTTTGGAACTGTCCCTCGACCTGCGCCCACTCCTCAAAGATGCGTTCCTGATCGGCCAAATCAATCCCGATTCCTGTGTCGGCAACCGACAACACCACCGTATCATCGTGCCCCAGCGTGGCCGAGACCCGAACCTCTCCTCGCTCCGTAAATTTCAAAGCATTGCTGATGAAGTTCCTGAGAATCTGCGAAACCTTGGCCTCGTCGCTATAGAGCTCAGGTATGTCCACCGGGTCCTCAAAAATCAGATTGACCGAGGAATTCTGGCTGAGCAGGGGGCGCAGCATGCCGCGCAGCGCAGCAAACAACCCCGAGACCTGGAAACGCTTCGGGCGTATGGTGACCTTCCCGGCCTCGACTTTGGCAAGATCAAGCAGATCATTAACAATTTCCGTAAGGTCCAGGGCCGAACTGCGAATGTACTTCACCTGCTTTTCCTGCTCAGCCGACAATTCGCCATCCAACCGGTCGAGCAGAATCTGACTGAGCGCCGTGATGGAATTTAACGGTGTCCGAAATTCGTGACTCATGTTCGAGAGGAAGTGGCTCTTTAGCTCCGAAGCACGCTGCAGAAAGTCCGCCTTGTCGTTAAGTTCTGCGTAGAGGGCTACAACTCCCCGGTTCGTGTCATCGAGTTCGCGGTTTAGTTGCGCAAGTTCTTCCTGCCGGTCCCGTAGCTCCTGCAAAGTAGAGAGCAGTTCCCGGTTCTGTTGCTTCAGTTCTTCATAGGGATCGCGAGATGCGCGCTCCACGCTTGAAAGAACTGCATCGAGTTCACGCTTTTCGAGGTGTGGCATGCGGCGAGGCAATTTCTTCCCCAGCGTCACTGCCGTTCCACGGTCGGGGCCGGTTTCAATTTGGAAGTGATCCATGAGCCGCTTTGCCCCGATGATTCCCAAACCCATCCCGGTCTGCGAAACATACTTGCCGTCCATAATCTGCTGGAGATTGTGGATGCCGCGCCCCTTGTCGCGAAGAGTAATCATCAGCAGGTTCTCAGGATCACCCGAAATCTGGAACTCCACCCGGCCGCCACCGCCATATTGGAAGGTGTTACGCGCAATTTCGGAAACAGCCGTGGCGATGCGCGTCTGATCCTGCGCGTCAAACTTCAACGCAGCGGCAATGCTGCGCGCTTTTTGCCGGGCCAGAACGACGTCGTTTTCCAGGCGTATCTCGACCGTGACAAGGTTCAGCATCATGAAATTCCCGATGGGCTTTGTCCTGCTTTCGCTACCAGCACCGTAACGTCGTCGCGACCGCGATAAAAATCCCGGTGCAAGATAGCCGCAATCACACTAGGCTGTTTGTTCCATATCCCGGGATAATCCTCCAGATTCCAGTGCGTGCCCAGACCGTCCGAGTGCATAACCAGGATGCTGTCCGAGTTCCATGGATAGGTGAACTCCTGCACCCTCGACATTTGATGTCCCACTGTACCGTTGTGCGACGCGATGCTCCGACTCGACCCCATGGCCACGATCGAGGCGGAGATATTGCCTACTCCGGCGAACGAAAGCAACTGCTGTTCGAATTGAATCTTCGCGATTGCGAGCGCTGCTCCCCGGGTCTTCTTCAGCGCGGCGTGTATATCCTGAACGATCTCGCAAACGGAATCCTGTTTCGCACCCGACAAGACGCGCTCCGCCTCGCGCGCCGCATCTGCCGCCATAATTCCGTGTCCTAGACCATCCACCACCATTACGACAGCAGTATTCGCGGACCCACGGACTCCCCATCCATCGCCACACGCAGTTTCCGTGCGGACCGGCTCCGATACAACGCCGATTTCCAGCGGCACAGCCACCGATCCCTTCCGATTCTCGGGCCAAAACTCCGCGCTGATTACCGTGCCTGAACCCGGAATCGAATAAAGGTCGAAAGCGTCGGAGAGCCTCTGGATCGCTCCCAGTCCGACCCCCATGGAGCGGGTAGAGGATGTGCCGTCGGCTAGCGCCCGGCTTACGTCTTCGATGCCCGGGCCCTTATCCACGCTCATCAGCCGCAGGCCGGCCGTCTTCCCTTGGAGAATTCTCTGGATGAGAATGTGACCTTTCCCGGCATGCTTCACCAGGTTGGTGGCCATTTCGGTGGTGGCAAGCGCAACTGCACCACGGCTGGACTCACCCATTTGCAGTTCGTCTGCGATCGCCATGGCCTTGCGGCGCGCCTCGCCTGCCTGGCTTGGCTCCGATACTTCAATCAGCATAGGGTCCTTATTTCCAGCGAGTGATGGTCACCCGGGTACCTTCCCCGGGGCGTGATGAGATTTCGAAATCGTTTGCCAGTCGCTTGGCGCCGCCTAGCCCGAGTCCAAGACCCGAACCCGTCGTGAAGCCGTCGCGTAAAGCCAAATTAATGTCGGCGATTCCCGGACCCTTGTCTTCGAAAGTAAGCCGCAGACCGTTGCGGGGACCATTCAGCATTTCCATCTGCATGGTCCCGCCGCCTCCGTAAATAACCGTGTTACGCGCCAGTTCACTGGCGGCCGTGACCACCTTGGTCTGATCCACCAGACTGAACCCCAGGCGAGCCGAGGCCTCCCGCACGCGGCGCCTGACCGCCACCACGTCCGGTTCGGATTGCACTGGAACGCTTTCAGTTGAGATGACTGCCATATACCAGCTTGGCGTCGTTTACGGACGCTCTCAGAAGTTCCATTCCCGCGTCCACATTCAAGGCAGTTCGCACACCCGTGAGCGAAAGCCCCAGTTCCACGAGCGTGATCGCGACGGCAGGCTGCATTCCCACAACGACGGTTTGGGCGTCCAGAACCCTGGACATAGCTGCGATGTTGCCCAGCATTCGGCCGATAAAGGAATCCACGATCTCCAAACTCGAGATATCGATCAGGACGCCCTTAGCCTCAGTGACCGTGATTTTGTGAGTGAGGTCATCCTGCAGTGCCATGGCCAGGCGGTCGTGCATATCCACCTGGATCGTGACCAGCAGGAACTCGCCCATTTTCAGAATTGGAATCTTTTCCAAGCGGTTCTCCTAACGCTGCTGGTCTTTTTCACGGACGAACGCCACACCGATCCGTTGCAATGCGATCGCAAAGGCGGCCGACAATGTGGCCTTGGTCGTAACGTCCATCAGGTTGATGCCGAGGTGAACGATGGTCTGCGCAATCTGCGGACGAACCCCGCTGATAATGCAATCCGCTCCCATCAGACGCGCTGCCGTAACCGTCTTTAGCAGGTGTTGAGCGACCACAGTGTCTACCGTGGGCACACCGGTGATATCGATAATCGCCACTCTCGAATTGGTCTGGACGATCGCCTGCAGAAGGGATTCCATAACAACCTGCGTGCGTGCGCTGTCGAGCGTGCCGATGATCGGCAGCGCCAGCACTCCTTCCCAGAGCTTCACCACTGGCGTCGACAGTTCCAGAAGTTCTTCCTGTTGGCGCCGAATCACTTCTTCTCGCGCCTTCTGGTAAACCTCAAACGTGTACAGGCCCATTGTGTCCAGCAATTCCGTAGCTGCCCACATCTCGGAAGCCAGACTGTCGACATCATTTTTGTATTCCTGGCGAATTCGCGTAAACAAAGGCCGCTTGGCCGAGAAGACGAAGGATGCGGTCTCAACTGGCGTAAAACCTTGCCTTGCTCGATTTCGGGAAACATCGTTCAGCATTTGCCGTGCTTTCTCCCAGGCCGGACTTTGGAAATTGGCGCCGCCTGCCTCGATCGCCTCCTTTATTAGCCGCAGGAATTGTGAGCATTCGGCACGCAACTCCGACTCCTTTAGAAGATCGCTCCGGCGCACGGAATCCTTCATCTCGCGCAGCCAATCGGTCAGAATCGAGTCCTCGTGGCCCGTCATTATTGCAGCTAAACCACTGCCCTTCTTCGTTGTTAGCGAAATCGTATTCATTGAATTTCCTCGGTTTGGTGGTGCGATCAAATCCGTTAGAACTCCAACGGCAAAAAGCTAGGGGGAGGGCGGCATCCCAAACTGCCCGTTCGCTGCAACTTACGTTGTGACGGCGGAGAGACTTCCGGCACAATCACGCGGCTACCAAAATTAGTACTTTCCGCGCTTAGGTCTACAAGGCTGATCCGTAGACCGTCAATACAGGGTTTCCTGTAACCCAGGCAGGCAAGCGGGCCCCGCGCCGTGCTGCTGAGCGCCAGAGCTTACAGAGCCTTACGAGTGGCTCTGAAGACTGCAGCAGCGGTGGTTCCGTACACCAGGTGGGAAGCAAATCCGTACAAATGCTCACTCCATGAGGCTTGGGCTGGCGATTTGGACAAGCGCAAGGCCGGTACCACGACTTCATCAGCTCCGGCAAAGAGGGCGGCGCCGAATCCCAATCCGGGAAGAACCGGATTTCTTCCAATGCGCCTCGATCCCATCTCCGCCGCGACGCCGTACAGAGCCCCCATCAGGGTTCCGAAGGCGTAATGTACCATAATTCCACCCTTTTTTTTCTGGTCGTTAGACAGGGACTTTCCTCCCACTCGGGCGACAGCCTCGGCTACCTTGGTGGTTGCATTGCCATCGTTCGCTTTCTCAGACTCTTTCTTCTCTTCCTTGCGAACCGAATAGACTTTGGCGCTCCGCGTAGCAGAGGTGCCTTCCGTTCCAGTTTGCACTTCTCTAAACTCGTCACTCAAGTCGCGAGGCGCCGAAAAGTCTTCCTCGGCGTTTTGCTTATTCATTTTTTGCGCCGCTTTTTGCCAGGCATTCTGAAATTGAGTCATCACAATCGTGCCAGCCAGCCCACCAATCGCGCCGGCAGCCAATCCTTTTGCCACGCTATGTCTTCGAAACATCACGACCTCTCTTAATTTTTAGATTATTCCGTTGTCGAGGCGCCAAAAAAGACAACACCATCCGTCGGCTGTAGGGCTGTGATGCCGTACGGCCCGAGACGGATGGCTCTTAAGACACACGCGAAAACCCGATGATACCGCGAAACAATTTCGGGATGTTCTGCGCTACAGCCACATCGCGCGAAGTCTACCGTGCACGGCGGATAGTGCACTTGCTCGCCAGACAAGATACTGGGTTGCTGGTAGTGGTTTACCGCAACTGTCGTGCGTGCGACCAACAAATCGCCAAGGACTCCGCGGGCCGTCGACCCTACTTCAATTCCCGACCTGATCCCGCCCCATCCAGCCATTCCATCGCTGCAAAAGGCGGCGAAACATTGCCAGGCTTGCGACCTCTGGAGAAATGCGACCCAAACAGTTTTTGGCGAGGGCGCCCAGAAAGCCGCCATCATGCTGATCGGGGAACAACCCGGCGATCAGGAGGACCGGATAGGCCGGCCTTTCGTCGGCCCGGCGGGCAGGATTCTCGATCAGGCGCTCGCCGAAGCGGGCATCGATCGCGGTTCCGTCTACGTCACGAACGTAGTAAAACATTTCCGCTGGACAGCCGCGGAACGCGGGAAACGCCGCATCCACAAGAAGCCCCGCGCCTCTGAAATCCAGGCGTGCCGCCCCTGGCTCGACGCCGAGTTAAGTGTGGTGAAACCGAAGGTGGTAGTTTGCCTGGGAGCAAGTGCCGCCCAGGCTTTGCTTGGAAAGGATTTCCGCGTCACCCGCGACCGGGGAAAGGCCATCAAGTCCTCTTTGCCAGCACTGCTGGTCGCGACCGTGCATCCATCGTCGATCCTCAGGGCGCAAGATGACGAGTCTCGCCAAAACCAGATGAGGGGATTTGTGGATGATTTACGAACGGTGAAAGGACTACTCGGCTGATCTTGATCAGTCTTTCAAGCAGTCCTGCACTTCTGCCTCACCACTGCTTGCGCAGAGAGGTCTGGAAAGAGAATCCCCCATTTTGGTCGCGCACTGCGTCAAATGATGTTCGATTGTTGAGGTGGTATTCCATTTTAACGACCTGCTTTTGCGTGCCCGTCACGTCCGTCGAGAATGTTACGAAGACCTTGCTCGTCACGCGCTGCTGAATCGCAACTCGCGCTCCCGCACTCTGTTGGCTGTCCCCCAGCACCGGGTCAACAGAGAGTTGAGAGATGCCCGCCAACTTTTCGATTCGATTCGTAACCTGATTGCTTACTTGGGAGGCCACAAGCGACTGCGCACCCAGGCTGCCCGAAGGAGTGGGATTTGCCGCGGAAGCCTCCGAGGTTTTTCCAAAAGCGATCAAGTTAATAACGTCGGCTGGCGGCAGAGTCGGGTCGGAAGCATAGTTTGTGTGCAAGTGATCGGCCGGGCCCCAGAAGCGCATTTGAATGTCATATTGATCAATGGTCGTGTTCACCGCCATATCGAGCACCGGCTCGGTGCGCGAAGGATTGCGAAAGTCGATCGTTCCTCCCTGGAGAATGTATCGATTCCCTGAAAAAATCAGATCCCCGCTACTGAGATTGAGCCTGCCTAATAAGACCGGCTGCGCGGCTGTTCCATGAACTTGCAGGTTCGCACTGCCCGCGACACTAAGCGTGCGACTGGTCAGGTTTAGCCCTCCTGGGGTGTTGATGGCTATCTGCAATCGAAGATCCTGAGTGAAACCCTCCCCGGGAGGAGGGGTTGCTTCCCCACCGAACTGGTTCATCAAATCCATCAGGTCGAAGTTTTCGGTGAACGAGAGGTCGTCAATCCCCACCTGTCCCTGTAACACAGCGTTCGAGAAATTTCCGCTGAGCGACAGGTTCGAGCTGATGGTGGTGCGCACGGACTGGTCATAGAGAATCCTTACCCCTTTTCCCGTGAGACCCAAATCGAAGCGCAGGTCGGGACGATAAATCACGCCTCCACTCGCCGCGACATCGCCTCCACCCACCTTCCCTTGAAACTGAGTGATGTTCAGGCGGTCTCGCGTCAAGGTCAACACCCCGTTACCTTGCTGCAGGCCCACCGGGGTATCTACTGTCGCGAAGCTGGCATCGATGATACGAACTTTGCCCTGGACATTGGGATCGGCTCGGCTGCCAAAGGAGTCGATATCAAATTGCACCTGGCCGCCGCTGGTGATGTCGGGACTGATTAACTGAGCCAATCGCAGGTCGAGTCCCCCTCGCACATACAGAGAGATCGGCGCATTTTTCGCAGTTGGCACACGCGCCTGGAAGTTGATCTCAGTGTCCGTACCACGGATGGTTGACCTCTGCACGTCGAGCACTCCATTGGCGAAGTCGGCGCGAATCGGAGAAGCAGCGGCGATTTGAATCGTCTTCTTGTAGTTCAGCGAGAGCTGGGGAATCACCAGATGCGCTTCCAATCGGTTTTTATCCTTGAGTGGACCGCGCAGAGTCGCGTGCATTTCGGTCTGGCCAGTCAAGTTTTCGGCCTGCGATGGCAAATAAGCGGCCAGGAGCGGCGCGAATGGGATGGCCTGTGTATCCACGCTGACGTTTGTGTTGTAATCCCCGCTTAAAGCAATCGCACCCCGCGCGCGCACGTAGGACTGAATGACTTGCGAGTCGAGGGTGAAGTTGGCGGTGTGATTCGCTGCTGTGCCTTGAAACTTGAGATCCTTGATAACTTGGTCTCGAATGTTTAATTGTGGCACCTCGATCTGCGCCTGCATTTGCGGATCGCGCAAGGTGCCTCGCCCGGTGGCCGTTGCATTCAGAACTCCAGCTACCCCCAGGTTGCGCGCTTTGAAAGTTTCCAACTGATCGAGCTTGATGCCAACCGCGCGCAGGTTCGCATCATAGGCCTGTTGCTTGGGTTCGTATTGGACAGTAGCCGTGGCCGATCCGGCACTCGGCAAATCAACCTGCAGGTTCGCCGTCAGCTTTGACCCGTTCCCTTCGAACTTCAAATCCGCCGATCGCAACGGTTCGCCGGCGATCTGCGACTTCCCGAGTCGCACCGATCCATGACCAACCGGCGCCAACTGGGTTCCACTGGCAGTCACGTCCGCTGTGAGATCGCCGGTGATTGGAGTACTCAGGCCTGCTGCCTTCGCCAACTCAGCTGCGCTCACGCGCGAAGCGTTCAGCGTTGCGTTGAACTTGCTCGAGTCCTCAAAAGACCACCGGGCTAAGCTCGTGGCGAATTCGAAGCGGATGTGTCCCTGGGTCGCGGGTTCCAGATCTCCTTGCTCAATGCGCACCTGCGAGGGACTGGCAAAAAGATTTGCCCG
Organism: uncultured Acidobacteriota bacterium; assembly: GCA_963765755.1. GTDB lineage: Bacteria > Acidobacteriota > Terriglobia > Terriglobales > Acidobacteriaceae > Gp1-AA133. Next base: position 50,447 of record CAVXXV010000016.1, read on the forward strand.
CAGGGATTTCCACGCACTTCCTCTGGCTTTCACATCGGTCGCCGTAAGTTGACCGGTGATCTGTGGATTACTGGTTGAGCCTTGCACTTTCGCAGTCAAAGATGCACGCCCGTACAGGCCGAGGGGCGCCGCATCCGGCGGCCGAAGCGCCATCGCAAGATCTTCCAGGTTGTGTAACTGATCGGTTCGCAACTCAACTTGCAATGCGGAATTCTTGCTCACCGTCCCGTTCATGGTCAGAGATGTCTGGGGCGCGCGGAGGGAGCTGTTTTCGATCGCAAGTTCTTGTGTTCGCCCACGATAGGTTGCATGGATCACGCCATTGACCGGCGTGGCAGGCCCACCGTGCGCTGCCTGCACGCCCGACTGCAACGAGGCATCGGCCCGCGCAGTGAGATCTTCCAGCGATTTCCCCCAATTCGCCGAGGCGGTGGCATTCACAGATCCTTGAATGCCCGCTTGCGAAGTGGTAGCAGGAGCAAACGTCCTCTGGAGTTGTGCGAGCGAGATCTGGTTGAGCGAGGCTGAGAGTTGCGACTTGGTCGCGCCAGCGAGGTCACGCATCGACGCCGTTCCCGTGAGCTTGCCACCCAGCAACTCAACATGCAGGCCGGTTAGCGTCGCGTTCCCATGAGCCAGCGAGTATTTCGTCCCCAGGTTGTGCGCAGAAAGTCGAACGTTACCGTTTACGAAGGTCAGAATCTGACTGCTAGCCTCTCCATTTAGAGCAGCCACTTCCAGCATCGGTCGGTTGCCTTCATTCGCGTACGAAAAACTACCGTTCAGCAGCAGCTTTCCTTCCGGAAGGTTGGTATTCCGCAAAGTGCGCCGCAGTTCGCCCGCGTCCACGACCCCCTGGTACTGACCGTGCATTTTGGGATTCGCATAGTCGGTCACATTGGCCGACAAGGTTACCCGCGAATTGCCTGCGCTAAGTTGAGTCTTCTGCAGCGCAAATTCCTGCGGTGTCGCAGAAAAGGTTGCATCGAGACTGTGCGGAAGCGGCTTCGTCCCGCTTAACTGGACATGCCCGTCGCGATAGGAGAGAGTCCCGGAATAGCGCCTGCCGGTGGCATCGAAGCGCGACTGAAAAAGCAATTGCTGGAGATCCGCCGACAAATCGCTCTTGCGGTCGTTGTAATAGAGTTCGCCGCGCTCCAGCAGAAAATGCCGCACACCCAAGTCAAAAAGATTGGACTGACTATTTTGATTCGAGGGCGCCGAACTCGGCGGCAGATTCGTTTTTCCCTGCCAGTCCACAAAGATGTGTATCACGGGATGGACGATCCGAATGTCGCTCACGTACCAGGCGCGCCGGAGCAAAGATGCGATGGTCACTTGCAAATGCAACTGATCCGCTTGCGCCAGGGGCGGATTGTTGGACGCGCCCTGGACCGTGACCTGGTATACATCCACGCTGGGGCTCAGCCCCGAAAAGTGGACCGAGTAATCCCGGAACTGCACCGGCGTGTTCAGGGCCGTCGTTGCTTTTTCCTGCACGGTGCGAAGCAAGTATGCGTGCACGCGCGGGCTTCGAATCAGAAGAGCCGCTGCCACGATCAGACAAAGTAGCAACAGCCCAAGCACGGCCATGCTCAATGCGAACACTCTCACCCAGCGAGGATGCGGTCTCTTGAGGACAGGCAGGGCCGTAAGGCGCCGCCGTGGAGGCTGACTCGGAACCGGTGGTTGCGGTAATGCGCTCAAAATGCTTGCCCCAAAGTAATAAAGATTTGTGTTGCCTTGACCCCGGACTGCGGGTTCAGGTTGTGCCCGATATCCAGTCGCACCGGTCCTACCGGAGTTGCATAGCGCAAGCCGATGCCGACGGTATTGGAGTAATTGGATCCGAAGTCGCGAAAGCCGATGTGCTCGAACACATTGCCACCGTCGTAGAAGGCCGCAATCCCGAGGCCTTTCTTCAAAGGCACGGGGATTCTGAATTCGGAGTTAACAATGAAGAGTTCGCGTCCGCCGGTTGGCACCGTGATGAGCGCGCAAGTACTCGGATCAGACGGATTGCCGCAAGCCGGAATCCGCTGCTGCGGGCCCGCGCCATTCAACGGAAACCCTCGCAGCGTGCTGCCGCCGCCGGAGAAGAACAGTTCACTGACCGGCACATGGCTGCTGGCAAAAGGCTGTTCGATCCCCATCCGCAGGCTGTTCGCCCAGATGATTTTCTTGCCGACATCTTTGTAGTACGCCACCTGGCCTCGCAGGCGCGCGAAACTCACGCTGGAACCAAGCGCGGTGGGGTTCACATCGAGTTCGGCGGTCTCATAAATTCCCTTAGTCGCGTCCAGCGGATTGTCACGCGTGTCCCGGGAATAGGTTACGGTCGGTCCCGACAGACGCACGCTCCTGTCCTCGGGCGGCACCAGCGCAGGGATCAATAAATTTGCCAGCCGAGTCTGGCGCACGCTGTACGTCAAGGTCAGTTGCTGCGTTGCATCGGGATTCAGCGGCCTTTGCAGTTGAAAAGAGAAGTCAGCCAAGCGTGACGTGAACACCGGATTCTCGCTGTCGCGCTCGCCGGAAAGGGTGAATGTGGAATTCCAATTTGTTCCCACAAAATAAGGATCCGCGAACGACGTCGAAACCCGCTGCACCAGCCGTGCGCCCAGCGCGGAAAACATCAGAGTCTGTCCCAAGCCTCTGAAATTGCGCCGGGTGTATTGCACAGTTCCGCGCGGCCCCCAGAAAGTCTTCTCGCTGGTCTTGAAGCTGTTGGGTAAAAAAACCGGCGGTAACCCGGGCACGGCTACGGTGCCGCTGGGAATGCTTCCGCCGCGATTGATGACTTCGAATCCGAATCCATACTTCAATTCGTTCCGCCGCGATTCGTGCACTTTCACCAGGACGTCTTCGTCGCTTTGCGTCGTAATCTGGCGACGAGGATCGATCTGCGCCCAATCGAATACCCCAAGGTTGTACAGCCGTCCCTCAGCCCGAAACAGATCGTCTTCGCGCAGCGGTTGTTCCAGGGCAAGTCGGACCGTGCGGTCAATCAGTGCCTGGCGGGTAACGCGCCGTCCGAGGGTAACGACCGAATCGACCTTCACGTTCGGCCCTTCCGTGATGGCGTATGTGACGTTCAAACGATGGGAGCCTTTGCTGGTGGAGCGAGCCGTCGCTCGAAAACTTGCATTCAAATAACCCATGCGCAGGTACTGCGCTACGATGTGATTGCGATCTTCGTCCACCTTCTTCGTGGAGTAAGGTTGTCCCTCAACCACTTTCAAACCCTGCGGCGCCAGCACCGATTCGTTCACGGTGTTGTTGCCGACCAACTGCAGAGACTCCACGATATCTCTCGGCCCTTCGTTCACGCGAAACTTCACGCTGACGTTGCCATTGCTTTCCGACACTTCAGGCGTTACCTGCACGCTGCTGAAACCCTCAGACTGGTACACACGCTTTAGATTGTTGGCACTGGTCCGCACCAGTTGCTCGCTAAACTTTCCTCGCGAAATCAGAGGGAAACGTCCCTTCTCCACTTTCAGGTGTCCGGCCAAATCTTTGGTGGGCAGCGTCTCATTTCCGACAATCTCCACGCCTGCAACCTTCCGCCGCGGCCCCTTCACAATGAAGTACGAGACCTGCTCTCCATTTCCCGTCTTCTCGATCTTCGAATTGACTTGTGTGTTGAAGAACCCTTTGGCCTGAAAGTACGAGATCAGGTTCCGCCGACCTTCCTGGATCAACTCAGGATCAAGACCGGCCTGCTCGTAGATAGGAAGTAGTTTGCGGCGGGTGCGGGCCCAGACGTGGGCGCCTTGGATGTTCACGTGCACGGGTGGACCAGTCGTCACTTTGAAATGTATATCCGCTCGGTGCGTGGACGAGTCGTACTCCGCCCCTTCGAATTGGGCTCGGCTTCCGAGATAATCGTGTTTGATGAGTTGCGATTCGAGATATTGCGTTGCCTTCTGCACCGCTCGGAACGAGTACGGCTTGCCAGAACGGATAGCAGCGCCTCGAACTCGCGCCCTCCACGCCTGCAGATCGCGTTGCAGCGTTTTGACCTGATCTGGGGGCGCTCCATTCAGAACCACTTCCCCAAATTTCGCACGCCGCTTCAGCGTGACATGGAAAACCACGTTCACCAGGCCGTGTACGGTATCGGTTTGCATGTCAGGCTCTACTTTGGCTTCGAAGTATCCGTTTTGCTGAAAGAATTTGGTTACGGATTCCTGCGTTCGGTTCACATCCGTAGCGTTGTATGCCCCGCGCGGCGGATAGTCCGAAACCTGCAGCAGGCGTGAGTATGGGAAACGTTCGGCCCCGGGAAATTCGTAAATTCCGAAATACATGGCAGGCTGCAATACGAATATGACGCGAATGCCATCCGGTTCCGGCCGGATATCCAGCTCAATTTCCTTGGCGGCCCCGCCTTTCTTGAGCGCCTCTATACTCTGATCGACCTTCTCCTTGGAGAACGGCTCGCCTTTGCGCTGCACCAGAAACGCCAGGAGTTGGGATTCGTTGAGACCTGGCCGGCCTGCCACTTCCACCGCGACAACATTCTGCCCATCGTAGGCGGGTAGAATCTCTTCTACCTGGGGCGCAGTTCGGGGATGCTGCTGTTTTGCTGGAGTCGGTTCCGGAGGGTTGGGCGGAGTTGGTTCCGATTGCTTCCCTGGGGCCTGTTGCTTTTGAGGAGTGACTTCCTGAGCCCGCGCTGTAACTGGTCCTATGGTCGCACAAACGATCAAAACCATGGCCAGATATGACCGAGAACAAAGACCTCCACCCCTGTGCAACGCTCTGTTGGCAAGCATCCAGATTCCCGAGTCCGCTGAATAACGTCTTGGATGCGAATCAGAACAGTCACATTTGCATGGGAACGGTGCGAAAGGATTCACTACCCTGTTTGTGTAACGGGAATGGGGAAGTTCCTGTAGCGTTTGGTTGAACTGGAATTCAAAAAAGATTCTCTGCAGAAAATCGCAATCAGAATCTACTGAGGTGCTGCATCTTCGCGGCTCCTGCGCGTGAACTCTCCAAAGACGCGAAGTGCTCTCCGATCACGATGGACTTCGCTCTCGCGAACAAGTGAAGATGCAACCTGACCGGGAAGCAGACTTCGCCTAAGCTAAAGCATGTAGAAATCGCGTACAAGCCTTTGCGTCCCCCGCAGCGCGCTGAGACTCACGCCCAACGCGTGGGCTCCTCCGCATGCATCAGATTTCCGGTCCCCGACTACGCACCCCGTCTCGCCTTCAGTTCGCCCAGCAACTGTTCGATGCGGTCTTCTTTCTCGAGCGCGGCCAGCCGGTCTTCCACATCGTCGACGGCAATCTCAGACTTCGCCTGGCTGACCGCTTCCTCGCGCACGACCTTGTGCTTCATGCGATCGAAAGCAGCGGCCTTGGATCCGTCGCCAATGTTGATCTTGGCATCGCTCGCTTTGCTTACGGCCCGGGCGCGGCGATGCTGCGCGATCAGCAGATCGGCCTTGGCCTGCGCTTCGGTCAACTTCTGATCGAGCTGACGCAGAGCGGTTTTCAGATTGTCTACCTGCGCCTTCTGGTCGGCGATCTGCTGCGCGAAGCTCGAGGCCAGGTCGCGATAGCTTTCCACGCGCAAAAGCGCCGCGCGAGCAAGGTCATCCTGCTTCTTGTCGACCGCGAGTTCGGCCTTTCGCATCCACTCCGCCACCTTCTCCTCGTTCTCCTTCCGCTTCTTCTCGAGCAGGTGCTGGTCGGCAATGGCGATCGCCACCTGCGTCTTCACTTGCAGAAGCTGGTTCTGCATGTCGAGAATAACTTGCTTGATCATTTTTTCCGGCTCTTCGGCCTTGTCGATCAGGTCGTTGAGGTTCGCCCGGACTAGTGTGGAAACGCGCTCCAGTAATGCCATAGAACACCTCGGTTCTCGGTTCTCAGTTCTCGGTTCTCAGTTCTCGGTTCTCAGTTTGGCTATCAGCTATCAGCCATCTGCTACCAGCCGGGTGGCCCACCCTTGTCCCTCCGCATTTTGGAGGGACCGGGTGGGAGCAAGTTCAGAGCTCGACGCTCGTGGCTCGACGCTCGCTATTTGCCGTTCGTCGGCTTTTCGGCCTTGTCCCCAATCTGGCGGACCTTGCCGAGCATTTCGCCGACGTTCATGCCGGTCAGCGTTTCAAACAGTGCCGGCACCTGCGCGGCCATCTTGGTCAGATCGCCCGTGATCTTGTTCAAGCCGGCCGCATCGCCGTTGCCGGTCGAAATAACCGTGATCTTGTCGACGTTGGCCAGCGGACTCGCCAACGCCTTGACTACTTCCGGCAATCCGGTGAGCAGTTTGTCGATGACCGCGGCCTGGTTGTACTCCTGGAAGGCTTCGGCCTTCACGTTCATTGCCTTCGCCTCGGCTTCGCCTTTCTTGAAGATGATCTCGGCTTCAGCCTCACCCTGCTGCCGGATCGACGAAGCGTGACCTTCGGCTTCCGACATCAGGCGTTGCTTCTCGGCCTGGGCAAGCGTTTCGATGCGCTGACGCTCAATCTCGGCCTGCTTCAACACGGTCGCGATGAGCTCCTTCTCGCGGCGCATGATCTCGGCTTCCTGCACCTTGACCTGACCTTCCTTCTCGACCTGTTGCACGCGCACGCTTTCCGCGATGACCTGCTGCTGCATGACGTTGGCCTGGATGTCGTAAGCCTTATCGGCCTGCGCTTGCTGCTTTTTTGTGACTTCGAGGTATTGCGCTTTCTTTACCTCAAGATCGCGCTGCGCCTCGGCCTGCTTGGCTTGCGACAGAGTTTCCGCCAGCACGCGTTCCTGGTCGGCTTGCGCCTTGGCGACCGCAGCTTCGCGCGTGGCAACGGCCCGCTTGATCGCCGTATCGCGCTCAGCTTCGGCCGTGGCTACGTCGGCATCACGCTTGATGCGGGCCACGTCCGGTTTGCCCATGTTCGCGATGTATTCGTTCTTGTCGCGAACTTCCTTGATCGTGAACGAAATGACTTCGAGTCCCATCTTGCTCATGTCATCGGCGCAAGTGGCACGCATGCGGTCACCCACCATCTCCGGCTGCTTCACGATTTCTTCCACCGTGAGCTGGCCGATGATGCCGCGCAGGTGGCCTTCCATCACCAGGCGAATCAGACCTTCGCGCTCCTGGTCGCTCTTGGTAAGGAATTGTTCAGCGGCCGTTAGAATCGATTCCTGGTCCGACTTGACCTTGATCTGCGCCACGGCTTCCACCGTCACCGCAACACCCTGCTTGGTGTACAGGTCCTGCTGCGGCGCCACATCGAACGACATCAGCTCCAGCGACAAATCCCGGCAGATCTGCACCATCGGAAACACGACCTTGCCATGTCCGACGACAACCTTCGTACCCCCGAAGCCATAAACAATCAGCGCCTCGTGCGGGCCGGCTTTTCTGTACAGCCTGGCCATCCCGCTCATCAGGAACAGCACCGCCAGAACTCCAAGCCCGACAATGACCCAGATCTCAGTAGATATCCCGAAGGACATATCACCTCTCCTCTCCCTATTCGAACCGAACCGTCAGTTACGAATGCGTGTACTGCTTCATCATGTCCAGGTCGCGCAGCGTGCGCGACGGATCATCCGTACCTAGAAAAACTTCGCCATCCGGCGTCGTGATATGAACAACATTGTTTCCCCAAACGTAAGCGCGGGTGTTGCCGAGGCCGCGAATTCCGTATCCGCGCAGCGCCATCCACTTCTCCGGCTGGTAGCGGGCAATCTGCGCTTGCGGAATCGAGCGCAGGCGATAGCCGAGTGTGCTGATCTCCAGTCCGGCGGGCGTGAAGCGATAGCGGAAACCGCTCCAGGTGTGGGCGGCAATCAACAGGAACAGGGCACCCAGCAATCCCAAACCGGCGCGAACGCCTGTTTTGGGGACCGCAAATGCAATCGAAAACTCGACCATCGCGAGCACGAGAAACAAAACTGCAAAAACTTTTGAGCCATGCGATTCTTCAGCCAGCGTCTGCGCCTGCGGAAGCGCTTGGCCACGCTGCGCGCGCAGGTAGATCACGGCGAACGCTAAAATGGCCAGCGGCACGCCCAGCATCACTGGCGCCGTCACGACTGGAGCGCCCGTCAAGTTGTGCTGGATGATGCTGTTGTTCACATAGAACACGCAGCCCAGCATGAGGTAGAAAAAACCCAGGATGGCGGACGCAGATGGGTCGGGCACCCGTTTCTGCTTCAAGATCACCAGCGCAATGAACGTGAAGATCACCAGAACAAATGCGGTCAGCCCGAGTCCGAAATACAGCGCAGTTTCTCGCGACATCCAACCATTGGCCTTGCCGTCGGCAGCAAAGTGCGTGGCCATGCGGATCGGGAGTTCACTCCACACTTGTGCGTAGCGCACGGCCGTCAGTGGGAGGGCGACCCACATCAACGCGGCTCCGATCGTGAATGTCTTGCGATTCATAGAATCCTCAGGGCTAGAGCCCTGTACTCAACGCAACGCTGTCAACTCCCGACGCGCGAACTGCCCCACTGCTCCACTAGCTAGGACGCGGTATCGGCGGCAGGCTTTTCCTCGCCAATCGCTTCTTCGCCCGACATCTCCGTCCACGGCCGCACGTACGCAATTCCCTTCTCATAGCGCGTCACCACAACCTCTGTCCCCTTCACGATCACCACGCCGCTTTCACTGCGTGCTCCACAGGTCCGCCGGGTGCCGGCCTGCGAGTAGATAATTTCGCCCGTCCCACCTTCGCGAATCGAAATCGACATGCGCCCCAGCACGCCGACCATCTCATAGTCGGCCGGATCCAGATGCTCGTCCTCGGACGTCAGTACTTTACTCAGGAACCAGAACACAATGCCTCCGCCTATCAAGCCGCTAAGTACCGCGAGTCCCAGTCCGACTGCAAACCACAAACTCGAGTAGCGAGTCAGCAAATAGCCGGTGCCGCCGAACCAGGCCAGGAAGGCCGTGAACGTGACGAAGTTGAACGGCGAGATGGAGACGTCGTTTGCTGCTTGCGATGCTCCCTTAACCATGCCGGACGCCGTGCCGCCTGTGGGATGCGCACCGGCCCCGTGCGCTCCGGTGAGCAACGGCCCGTGTCCAGCCATCGGCACATGTCCAACCGCCGGAAGATGTCCGGGGCCGTGCGGCAGATGGAAATGCCAGCGCGTGCTTCCGCTCAAGAACGAAATCAGGCTGAAGGCAAATCCGACCACAAAACAGATCAGATAGAAGTTCGCCCACGTCATTGGACTCGCCTCCCTTCCCCGCCCTTCCGGCTGCGATGATTGCGCAGTGCATCCGGATCAAGCGCCTCGAGCAATCGCTCCGCCAGGCCCGGCGTGTCGAGAATCGCGCCCAGCAGCAAGAAACAACTGCGCGTATCCTGGTGGCGCGCGCACTTGATCAGCACATCGCTCACCGCCCGATCACTCACAAACCGCTCCGAACCTTGCAGCAGCCAGACATCCAGCTTCCCTTCGGTCGTGCGCAGGTCGCTGGTCAACTCGGTGTGATAGCCCTCCGGGTCATCCACCAGAAAACCGGGATGCACCTTGAAGAACCTGGCCAGCAATGTGCGCGACGATTGCGTCATATGCCGGCGCGAGCCGCGCTCGATCTGAGACAAATACGACTGGCTGATGCTCTTGCCCAGTTCGCCCTTCACGGCGTGCACAACTTCCTGCTGCGTCATGGGTCGCCCCAGTTCCCGAAGGGAACCTTCCACTTCGCGCAAGTAGCGGATTTTTTCGCCCAAGGTCATATGCTCAAATCGCTATTGTTATATTGCAATTTGTAATCTCTTGTCAACAGCTCGATCTCGCACCATTTCAATGGCTTACGGGCATCGCAAACGAAGGGATGAAGAGTGCATCGCAACCGTCGACCCAAAGCAATCGTTGAGCTGCACGACCTTGTGACGGCCAACCTTGCCGTGCTCTCCTGAAGCCGGTAAGCCATGGACATGTACAACGTGGTGATCCAGCTGCATGCCGGCGAGTACCACGACTTCGTGCGATACCTGGTCGCAATGAATTTCCGTCGAGTGGTGCTGGACACGCCGCCTCGGCGCTTCAAGACGCTGGGCCAACTGTTCCGGCAATACACTTCGGGCCTGCTGCAATTGCTCGTTCATCTCCGGTCCATCCGAAGAGTGGGAACCGTCATCGTCTTCAGCCACTTTGCATTCGTAGTGAAATTACTGGGTCGCTTGGGGCTGATGCGTTATGAGACGCTGTTCTGCTTCGGTTTCTTTGTGCACGATCCCAAGTGGTTTCCTATTTTTCGCTGGCTGGTGCGTCTCGATCGTGCAAACGATCACTACATCATTTTCAGCGAATCGGAGGCGGTGCTTTATCAGGCTGAGCTTGGCACTGCGGCCGGGAACATGCACTTTGTTCCGCTCGGCGACTGGCGCCAGATGCGATCGCCGGTTCAGCTCCAGCCACAGATTGGAGGCGGATACTACTTTGCGGGCGGCCGCAGCAACCGCGACTACCGGCCTGTGGTAGAGGCGTTCCGCTCCATTCCCGCGAAACTGGTGATCGTCTGCTCCCGCACAAACCTGGAGGAACTGCAGGAAACGGATCTACCGCCAAACGTGGATGTGATGTGCGACGTGTCCATCGCCGCCTTCGATGATTACATCCGTGGTGCGAAGGCCGGAATCATTCCTTTGCGCCACGATACCGGCTCAGCCGGACAGAGTGTTGCCCTCGCCATGATGCGCAATGCGAAATGTCTATTGGCCACAAGGGCTGGCGGACTCCACGGCTACATCGATCATGGCGTGTCCGGATTCTGGATGGACGAAATCGAGGAGGAGCTACCCGCCTGCATTCGACAGCTCGAGGAAGTACCGGGCCGCGCCGAAACTATGGGCCGGGCGGCGCGGCAACGATATGAACAGCGCTTCTCCCTGTCCATCGCGACGTCGGCGTTTGAGAACGTGCTGGCCTCAGTCTGCAGCGGCGCAGGCCGCTCGGAAGACGAACTCGCCTCACGGGTCGCCGGTTAACTGAGGATCGCTAACCCTCGCTTGACAGCACCTCATAGTGTTCAACATTCGATCGACGGTCCAGCAGGAACTTCTCGTCTTCCGGATAGTAGACGGCCTTTTCGTAGTCCGGTCCGGCGAAGGCTTTGATCGCGTCCCATGAATCCCAGAGGGTGAGCAGGAAGAATTCGCACTTGCCGTCCGCAATACGGCGAAGGGTTTGGACGCCGCGGTTGCCCGGAGTCTCGGCGTATTCCTTCAGTCCGGTCTTCAGAAGGTAGTCGTAGTAGATATCCTTATCGGATTCGCGGACCGTGCCGCGCCAGATGCGAGCGATCATGGGAGAACTCCTGCTTGTTGAGTTTTACCAACTGTCGTTTTAATTCTGACGTAGTGGTGCTGGATAAGAAAGCAGGTCCTTCGCTGCGCTCAGGATGACAAATTTGAGGGAAAAGATCAGTGCTCAAAACGTACGGCCGCGCTCATAGTGACAAATTTCGGTCAGTGCGGGCTCACTGAGTTGGGCAATGCGTTGGGGGGTTGCGGGCGAGCTGATGGCTCGTCGAGGATGTTCATGTTTTCTTTCTTCCAGCGCATGGCAGCGGTGATGCGGGTGCGGCCGCTGGGGTGGTCGTAGAAAACGAATTCCTCGATGGGGCCGGGATCGAGTTTGCGGTACTCGCCGAGTTTCAGATCGACGGCGGCTTCGCCATCGGGTTGGCGGGCGGCATTCAGTCCGAAGATGTCGGCTTCGTATTCTTCGGTGCGCGTCCAGCTGTTGCCGATGGGCGTGGTCACAAAGAAGAAAATCGACAGCAACAAGGCGGCGAGCGGAAGGACGGCCACGTCGGCGACGCCGGAGATGCCCCAGCCTCCGCCCCACCGTGCGAGGCTCCAGTTGAGACTCCAGTTCAGGAACGCAAAGCCCATCAGCAGGATCAGCGAGAAGAACAAAATGCTTTTGTAGACGTGGTTCAGGACGTAGTGGCCCATCTCGTGGCCCATGGTGGTCATGATTTCTTCGGGCGTGCAGCGGTTGAGCAAGTTGTCGTTGAGCGAGATACGCTGCGTGCGTCCGAGTCCGCTCACGTTGGCGCTGACGCGGTTGGACTGGCGCGACTCGTCGACTTCATACACGTCGGTCGCAGGGATGCCGTTGGCACGCGCCAGGCTGAGGATCGACTCCTTCATCTTTGCGTCTTTCATCGGCGTGTAGGTGTTGAACAGGGGCGCGATGTAGACGGGAGCAATGATTACGAGCAGGACCAGCAGCACGACGCTTGTGAGCGCTCCCCAGACCCACCAGTTTTTGCCGAGTCGGCGCACGATTGCGAACAGGATCATGACAGCAATCGCGCCCAGGACGAGGCTAATGGCAAGGCCGACCACTTGATCTCGCAGCCACGATCCGAAGGTTTGCGTCGAGAGTCCGTACTGATGTTCGCGGAAATATCCTTCATACAAACTCATGGGAAATTGCAGAAGGAACGTGATGAAAATGAACGGCAGAACGTAGAGGAGGGTTTGTAGATGGATGTTGCCGATCGTGCGCGCGGCCCAATCGCGGATGTGGGCCGAGAGGCGCGTTTGCAAGAAGAACAGCATGATGGCGGAGAATAGAAGGAAGTCCCAAAGCTGCAGCCAGTAACCGCCCTCGAAGTAGGAGTCGGAGCGCGCCTTCTTTTCGGGGGGAATGGTGGCAAGCCAGGCGTCGGTGGCGGCCTGGACGTCGAAGGTCGGGCCTGGGCGGGCGGCGGCCGGGATGTCGAGGGTTGTGGGCGGCGTGGTTTCGGCGCGGCAGACGGTGGAGATGCACATCGCCAGAAAGACCAAACAGACGAGTTGCCGGGAAGTCATTGATGCTCCGGAGATGTTGGGATTCGGGGCCGGAATAAGGCGGTAACCATAGCACAGAGGGGTGAGTGCCGACTTGGATCGGGGCCAGCACATTTGGTCGTGCCTGCATTCCCGATGTTAGATAGAGGAATCCCATGATCGCTGCAGATGCGGAATCCCACCCCAAGCCCAAAAAGCGTGCTGTTGGATAGGGCACTCTCGTGACGTGGAATTGCGCGGCCTTATCAAATCACAGAATCACCGCATTGGAAGCCAGAAACAGGAGTTCCTCTGTGTCTCTGTGACTCTGTGGTGAAGATGATCCGAAAATACAAACGCCCCCGCGGACGAGGGCGTCTGGTTGGAGCCGATGACTGAACTGAATTACTGTCTGCGGCCGTTGTGTTTCTTGTCGTAGATCTGGTTCGAAACGTGATTCTGCTGGCGGTTGACCTGGCGGCGTTCCGCAGGAGTCAGCTTTCCGCCGTTGGCGGCGCGGTCGGTGCGGACTTCCCGATTGATCGCGGCTTCCTTGTGCTCAAGGTTGGAAGCTTCGCCAGCCGTCAGTTGTCCGCTCTTGACGCCCTGCGCGATGCGGTCCTGCTGGTTCTCAGCGCGCTTGCCAACTTCGCTCTTGGGATTCGTGTTCTGTGTCTGCGCGTCATGCTTCTGGTTGTAGATCTGCTTGGAGAGCTGGTTCTGCTGCTGGTTGAGAACCTTGCGGTCTGCGCCGGTGAGTTTACCGCCGTCTTCACTGCGCATCAGCTTCTCTTCTTTGTTGAGATTCGATTCCTTCTTTTCAAGCTTGCCGGCTTCGCCGGCGGTGAGTTCGCCACTGGCCACGCCTTTGGCGATGCGGTCCTGCTGGTTTTCCTTACGCTGGTTGATCTGGGCCATTGCGGGCAACATCAGGACCGCCAGGGCCGCGCTGGACAATGCGATGCGGGCATTGATCTTCATCGATATCTCCTCTGTCGCTTTTGAACTTCGGCAGCCCTACGGCCGCTCAGTGGGATTGAACACAAGGGTCTGGCGATAGTTGCGCTTGAGGGAAAATTGCTGAAGGATCATCAGATGGGCCGGTAACATGTTACCCGGCCAGTGTAGGCGTGCACCCTCACGCGCCAGGCATTTTCTCGCTATAGTCCAGCTTCAATGCGCGACCGTGGGTCCAGCAAATCTCGCAAAGCATCCCCAATAAAATTAAACGACAGCACCGCCAGCATCACCGTAGCGGCCGGAAACAGTACCAGGTGTGGCGCTTCAAACAAGTAAGCGCGCGAATCGTTAAGCATTGCCCCCCAGCTGGCCGTCGGCGGAGGTACGCCCAATCCAAGAAAACTCATGGTCGCTTCTGCCAGGATCGCGCCAGCCATCCCAATCGCGGCCTGCACGATCACGGGCTGAATAATATTCGGAAGAATGTGGCGCACGATGACCCTCAGATCACTCGCTCCGAGCGCACGCGCTGCCTCGACAAACTCTTTCTCGCGGGTTGCCAGCACTTGCGCTCGAACCAACCGCGCGTATCCCACCCAGCCACCGAGCGACAGCGCGAGCACGAGATTGAAAATTCCCGGCCCGCGAAAAGCCACGAACGCAATGGCCAGCAGGATTCCGGGAAATGACAGAAAGGCATTCATCACCACCACATTGACGAACCGATCGATCCCGCCGCCGTAGTATCCGGCAATGGAGCCGACCACCAGGCCCAGGCTGAGCGAAACCAAAACAACCGAAGAACCGACAATCATCGATATGCGCGCGCCGTAAATCAGCCGGGAACAAGTATCGCGTCCCAGTTCATCGGTGCCGCACCAGTGCGCGGAATTGGGCGACCCCAGGCGATTGGGGAGATCGATGCGCGCCGGATCAAACGGCGCGAGCAAGGGCGCGAAAATGGCGCACAACACGAAGACCACAACCAGCACCACGCCGATCGTGGCCAATCGATTACGACGCGCAACCTGAGGCAGCGAGATGGCAGTGGCGGACATTGTTTCAAAAACGACTTTCCATTACTCTTCGCGACCCTTGCGCGTCCTCTGCGACCTTCGCGGTTAAGGGCTTTGACCGCCAGCGCGAAGCAAGGCCGCCAAGGTCGCCGGGAAAATTATTCGATCGGCTTATCGCTCCCAATGTTTCGCCAGTCATTGTCGAATTCGTGGATTCAGCAACGAGTACACCAGGTCCGTCATGAAATTCACTGCTATGTATGTCAACCCAATCGCCAGGATGCATCCCTGCACCACGTAATAATCGCGATTGGAAATCGCATCGATGGTGAGCCTGCCAATACCTGGCCAGGAAAAGATCTTCTCCGTTACGATCGCGCCTGCCAGCAACGCGCCAAACTGCAAGCCCAGCACGGTGATGACGGGAATCATCGCGTTCCGCAGGGCGTGGCGATAAACCACCGTGCTCTCCGACAATCCTTTGGCCCGCGCCGTCCGAACATAGTCCTGACTTAGTTCTTCGAGCATGGAAGTACGCACCATGCGTGTGAGGATCGCTGCGAGCGCGCTGCCCATGGTGATCGCCGGAAGCACCAGGTTAGCGAAACTTCCCGAACCGGAGACGGGCAGCAATCCCAACTTGATGGAGAAAAGTAAAATCAGAATCGGCCCTAGGGCGAAGTTTGGGAAAGATAACCCAAACAGGCTGACTACGCTGATGGTGCGGTCGTCCCATTCATTGCGCCGCCGTGCAGAACGCACGCCCGCAGGGATGGAAAGCAGCACCGCCACCAGGAGCGCGGCCAGCGTGAGCTTCAGGGTGTACGGATAGCGCTGCACCAGCAACTTGCTGACGCTCTGGTTGTACCGCAATGACAGGCCCAGATTCCCGTGCAGTACGCCTTTCCAGTAATTGAGATATTGCTGGCTGAGCGGAAGGTCGAGGCCGTAGGCGTGGCGCGCCGCCTGCAAGTCCGCTGCTGGAACACCTTCTCCGAGCATCTGCAGAATGGGATCGCCCGGCACCAGGTGAATGAGGAGGAAGACGAGCGACACCACCAACCAGACGACCGGCAGAGTGTAGAGAATGCGGGTTAGAAAGTAGCGGGCCAAGGAGGCGGTTCTCAGTTCTCGGTTCGTGAATTCTGTTCTCGATACCCGTGACTCGATACCAGGTGAACGCGTTAGCTTAGCATTTCCGACAGTTGATTCTGAGAACCGCAGTCATATAGGGTTTGTGCTCGGAGCTTCCTTGGAAATTTATCTGGTCGACGGAACCTACGAACTGTTCCGCCACTATTACGCCGTACCGTCCGCGCGCGATGCCGACGGCCGGGAAGTGGGCGCGACGCGCGGCGTCCTCCGATCCATGCTCGGGATGTTAAAAAATGGCGTCACGCACCTCGCCGTAGCCACCGATCACGTTATCGAATCGTTCCGCAATAACCTTTGGGCAGGATACAAAACCTCTGAGGGTGTCGAGCCTGACCTTTTGGCGCAGTTCCCGCTGATCGAGGAAGTGCTTGCCGCCGCGGGAATCAAAGTCTGGCCCATGGTCGAATTCGAGGCGGACGACGCGCTCGCCGCAGCGGCGGCCTTGGCCGCTCAAAACCCGGGCGTCCAGCGCGTGATCATCTGCACTCCTGATAAAGATCTCGGCCAGTGTGTCGTCGGCACGCGCATTGTTCAACTGAATCGCCGGACCAACGTCATCCTCGACGAGGCCGGCGTCGTTCAGAAATTCGGTGTGTTACCGGAGTCGATACCCGACTACCTGGCGCTGGTCGGCGATACAGCCGATGGCTACCCAGGCCTGAGAGGGTGGGGTGCGAAATCCACCGCTGCGGTGCTCGCCAAATTTCTGCACCTCGAGGCGATTCCGGCCGATAGCCGCGAATGGCACGTGAATGCCGCGAACGCCGGCGCCCTGGCTGACATTTTGGTGCGCGAGAAGGAAAACGCGCGGTTGTTTCGAACGCTGGCGACGCTGCGCACCGACATTCCACTTTTCGATGATCTCGATCAACTGCGCTGGAAGGGACCGACACCGGAGTTCGAGAAAATCGCGGCGCGATTGGATGCGGCGGTCACGGAAGGCTCTAAGAGCCGGCGCCTAAAGGCGCGCTGATCCGCGAATCCCTACGATGCGTCTTAAGGCACCCTGATACGAACCTATCGTTGTCAATACGCACCTTCATTCACGTGAATCCGGACTGAAAGATCAATCGACGATCGACAAGATCATTTCACGAACTCGCCCTGCCCTCCTCTTTCCCATGGATCGTAGGCTACGCAAAAACGCACCCGGTTGGAAATGGGAGGGTGATCGTAGAACAGGAAGACGTTGAGCGGATCCGGGTCGGGATCAGACAAGCCGATTTCTCCCATTACTTGAAACGCGCGCGCGGCGATCTGGTTCGAGTCAGGCGTGAGGCCGTGGGTGACTTCCAGCCCGTACTGGTCCGCCTGGTGCTCGAGGTAACGGCTGAAGGCGGAGCCGATCGGTGTTACGACGAACGAAAAGATCGAGAGTAGCAACAGAAGCACGGGCAACGAAGCCCAATCGTCGAGACCGCGAATCTCCCATCCGGTGCCAAAGCGAGCGAGCACCCAGCCGACCGTGCGATAGCCCAGGTAAAAAGCGATCAGCAGCAGCGTCGCGAAGAAGAGCATTCCCTTCGGAATGTGTTTCAGAACGTAATGCCCCATCTCGTGCCCGGCGACGTAGACGATCTCGGGCGTAGTCATGTCGGCGATGGTGTTGTCCCACACGACGATGCGCTTCGAGGCGCCCAGGCCTGTGACATAGGCGTTGAGGCTGGTGGTTTTTTCGCCGGCGCCCATCCAGAACATCCGCTCGGGAGGAATATCCTGCCCGGCGCGCTGCACCATCTGCTCGAGGCTCGCGACCAGCGCCGGTTTTTTCTGCTGGAGCGGCTCGAACTTGTGAAACATCGGATCGATGACGAGGGGCTGCAGGAAGATGAGAAAAGCGCCGATCGGTAGCGAGATCAGCCAGAAGTAGAACCACCAACGTCGGGGGCTGCGGCGAATCACAAGGTAGAGCAGCCAGATCAGGATGGTGCCGATGAGGAAGGAAATCAGCTGCCCTTTGATCCAGTCCCAGCCCCACGATCCCCAGCTTTGCACCGAGATTCCGTATTGCTTCTCGACTGCTTCGCCGTAGATATCGAGCGGCAGAGTGAGGATTGCAATCGTCAGCAACAACAGCGGTGAGAACACGGCGCTCTGCAGAAACCTCCGCCGCGAGAATCGCTCACTCCAGTTCCTGAAGTTGGGCGCGAGTTTCCAGCGCAGAATGAGCCACAACACCACGATTCCGTAAACGATCCCGATCAGGTTCAGCCGGAAATGGATGCGGTTGCGACTATGCGCCTTGGCGTGAAGATCAGGGGGCAGGCGGTATTCAGTGATTGGGGTGTTGGAGTGCGATGGCAGAGAAGAGGCCGCCGCAGCCGAGTTCGATGACGGCGTGCGTGCCTGAGTGGGGGATGCTGGATTCTGCTGGGCGAGCGGCGGTGCAGATAGTGAGGCGAGCAACAGAACGATTGCCGCCAGCCAGGTTGTTCTCAGCAGGATCGAGTTCAGGGGACCGTCCTTTTCTGCCGGAGACAGGGGCCCAATCGCTCCGACTAGTCGCCCGCCTGCTGCAGCGCAGCCGTTTCGAGCGTTTCGATTTTCACCTTGGCGATGCGGTGGCCTTCCATTTCTTCCACCGTATAGCGGCGGCCTTCGTACTCGAACGAGTCCCCGACTGCCGGAATCTTCTGCAGGCGCGATAAGACAAATCCGGCAAGGGTCTCGAAGCCTGCGTCGCTGGGCAGGATCAGCTGGTATTGCGACTCGAGGTCCCGAATATTGACAGAGCCTTCGAGCAGAAGGGTTGTATCTTCCTCCAGCGCAGGCTGCGCCGCGGGAGCGATGTCGAATTCGTCCTCGATTTCGCCCACCAACTGCTCCAGCACGTCTTCGACTGTAATTACTCCCGCCGTCGAACCGAATTCATCAACCACGACCGCCAAGTGTCGTTTGCGCGCCTTGAACTCCGAGAGCAGGTCGGTCAGGGCCATGGTCTCGGGCACCACCAGCACGTTCCGCATGATCTGGCTGACCTGCATCTTGGCGATGCGCGAACTTACCGCCTGGTTGGGGTTGAGTGTCAGGCGTAGCCGCATCCAGCGCGTCAGGTCCTTTGAGTACAGCACTCCAATAATGTGCTCGCGTCCGCGCTGCGGATCGTACACGGGCACGCGGGAGTGTTGTTCTTCGACCACGCGCGCCAGGGCTTCATCCAGAGTCAGGTCGGCTGGCAACGAAAAGATGTCCGGGCGCGGAACCATCACCTGCCGCACCGCCACGCTATCGAGTTCCAGGGCGTTGTGGATCACTTCCTCCTGAAACTCGGGAATCTGGCCAACCTGGCGACTGGCGGTGACGATCAGCTTCAGTTCGTCAGGCGAGTGGATCGCGCCTCCCCGCATCTCGCGCGACCCGAACAGCCGCAGTACAAATCCACCAGACTTCCGCATAAAGTACAGAAACGGCTTTGCGACAGTCAGAAAAACATCCATAGGTGCCGCAACCGCCAGGGCGACCCGTTCGGCCTGCTGCAAAGCGAGAGTCTTCGGCACCAGTTCTCCCAGCAGCACGTGCAGGTAAGTGATCAAGGTGAAAGTCACAACGATGCCGAAGGTGTGCGCATAAACGGCCGCGTGCGGCACCTTCACCATCAGGGGCGTGATAATTCGGGCGAGGGTGGGCTCGCCGATCCAGCCCAGGGTCAGACTGGTCAGGGTGATTCCCAGCTGAACGCCGTTCACCACTTCGTCAAGATTCTGGTGCAGGCGCAGGACCGTGCGGGCACCCAGACGTCGCGCCTCGATGAGCTGTTGAATGCGCGTGTCGCGCACGCTCACCAGCGAAAACTCGGCGGCGGCGAAGAAGGCGTTGGCTGCTACCAGGAGCAGGATCAAGAACACCCGCAGCAGCACAAATGCAATCATGGAAACCTAATTCTAACATTCCAAAGGGATAAAGGAGCTGTGAGCTGTGAGGTTGAAGATGCGAGCGAACTTCCAGCTGCTGCTATCGATTTAGCGCCCTCCTTGAGCGAACATAAATTACTGTCTTGGAGTCCTTCGATATTCACAACTTCCCTGCTTTCTTTTGTTTGGCTGTGGTGTCTAACACAGCGAGGCCATGGTGTCAGCCGGCCCATTCAGGGAAGCTGACTCTCCCGATTATCCAGTGGCGCGCATCATTCGGGAACAAAACTCATGCGGGGTTCGTAAGATGGAGTGTCAGGCGACCCCGATCCGGTTTTCTTAGAGCAGGAGGCGAACGTGAACGGCAATGGTAACGGCAGGAAGCGCAACCGGCGACTCATCTATATCGTGATTGGCGTAGTTCTGGTGCTGGGCGCTGTGATCGGAGTGATTGCTGCCGCCCGGGGCGGCACCAAGATTGACCCCTCCAAGCTCGCGAAAGTGGAACGCGGCGATCTGGCCAAGAGCGTGGTCGCAACCGGCAAGGTCGAGCCGATCACCAAGGTCGAAATCAAGTCGAAAGCCAGCGGCATCGTGAAGAAGCTCTACGTCGACGCCGGCGACCGCGTGAAAAAAGGCCAGTTGCTGGCCGAACTCGACAAGGAAGAGATTGAAGCTCGCGTCGCGCAGGCCAAGGCGCAGACCGAAGCGTCGGAAGCCAGTCTCAAGGGCACGGAAGCGGACCTGGAACGCGCCAAGGTGGATGCCGAAGGACCCGACGTTCCCATGCTGAAGCGCGCTTATGATCGCGCCGTAGGCATGGCAAAAGAGGGTGTGGTTTCCCAGTCAGCTCTTGACGATGCGCAGAAGAACTACGAACTTGCCCTCAACAAGCAAAACGTTGCGAAGGCACAGCTTCAAGTGCTGCGCGCCAAGATCGGACAGGCGCAGGCTCAGGTATTGCAGGATCACGCCAACCTGAAACAGTTGGAAGAGCAATTCGGCTACACGACGATCACTTCGCCCATCGATGGCATCATCCTGTCGCGGGACGTGGAAGTTGGCGACGCGGTGAGCTCAATTCTGGTTTTGGGATCGACTGCGACCCTGATCATGACTGAAGGCGACACCAGCGAAGTTTACGTAAAGGGCAAAGTTGATGAGAGCGATATCGGCAAGGTCTACATGGCCCAACCGGCGCGCATCAAGGTCGAGTCCTTCAAGGACAAGACATTCAACGGCAAGGTGACGAAGATCTCGCCCATGGGGGTCGAAAAAGACAACGTTACGACATTTGAAGTGCGCGTCTCCATCAACAACCCCGGCGGCGAGTTGAAGGCTGCCATGACCGCCAACGCCGAAATCATCCTCGAAGAGCACAAGAGCGTGCTGCAGATCCCCGAGGGCGCGATTCTCTACGACAAAGACAAGAAAGCCTCCGTCGAAGTGCCGGATCCCAAAGGCAAGGAAGGCAAGAACAAAGTCGCGGTCAACATCGGGATTTCCAACGGCGCAAAGACCGAAGTGCTCGGCGGCCTGAAGGAAGGCGATCAGGTGGTGCTGCAGTAGAGATTGTTCAAACCAGAAGTTCGGCCGGCGGGTGGCTTTGCAAGGTGGCCCTCCGGCCTTTGTATTTTTTGCTCACGATGGACGCGGGGCGTGGAGTTTGATACGCAGGGCAGTGGCGTAGTTTTTGAAGTCTGGATCGGCTGTGAAGATCGGCCAATCCCTCGTCGTGCCGACCGCGCAGATCATTGCGTCAACCACAGAGACGGCAATCCCGTTCGCCCGGCAGTCATTACTGTTCTTCGCGGCAAATTCGTAGTCGGATGTGTCGAGAAATTCGTCCGGGAACGATCGAAGGGTAGTACGCAACTTCTCGTATTGGTCGGTGCTCTTGATTCCCGAAAGCAGCTCCTGCCGGATCACACCAAGAATTCGGGCGCGTCCCTCTTTCACCAGTTCCACGAGTTCGGCGACCAGGACTTTCTCGCCAGCGTTCAAATCTTGCGCCCGCCTGCGTAATGCAAGTGACCATACGGAAGTATCAATGAGGGTGTTCACATCCGTTTCGACTTGCGCTCCCGTTTGTAGTCGTACCCTTCCTGGTATTCGATCTTCCCGAAGAGCGAGAGAATTTCCTGCTGCTTGCGGCGCTTGATGTACTCATCGAGCGCGCTGTTGACCGTCTCGCGCTTGGTGCGGTGCTTGCCCAGCTTTTGTGCGAGTTCGAGCAGGTCGTCGTCGATGGCGAGGTTAGTGGGCATACTGAGCTATTGTTACACATTACTATGTGTAGCACAATATGCCAGCATATGTGTGTTGCAAAGGCATCAGCTTATGGGTTTCTTTTCTATAATTTGCAACGTTTTGAGATCTGGCGTCATCTCTGTACCATGTCGAATGTGTCCAATACCTTGCGCTTCGAACGGGTGTTTGAGCTCCCTAGCCCGTCAGGGAAAATCGAGTTGAAGATTCAACAGGGCGGCGCCGGGCGGTTCTACATCATCGCTTCCCTTCCGGTGACGCCCCAGTCGGGTGAGATCGTGCTTTCCGTCCCGACGGAACTGGCTGATTCCTTGAATAATGCGATTGGCAAAGCAGCGGATTATTCGGGAGAGTGAGGAACGGGTTTCGGGTCACGGGACCATTCCTCAGTCCCGATTTTGCAGTCTGAGATCCTCAATCTGAAATCTGAGATTCCCGACAATCCCTTATCGTAGCGCCAAATGCCCAAAGACCCGCTGCTTGCATCCGTCACGTGGCAATCTGTCCTTCCCGATCAACTCATTATCCCGAACCTTTTGTAGCCTTCCTCCGTATAGTCCTATGCGGGCGTTACCAAGCCGTCGTGCGCCCGTCTAAGCGGTGTTAAAGAATCATTCCGCGCCGCTGACCGAGTCCCGCGCTATGAATCTGACCGAAATCCTCCGCCAGGCAATTGCGACCTTCCGGGCGCACAAGATGCGGATCTTTCTGACCATGTTCGGAATCGTCTGGGGAATTTCATCGGTCATTCTGCTGGTTGGTCTGGGGCGAGGCTTCAGCGCGGACCAGAAACGTCGCATGAAAACCCTCGGCAAGGATCTGGTCATCGTCTGGGGCGGCCGCACCAGTTCCCAAGTGGGCGGCCGGGCCGCCGGCCGCGAAATCACGCTGAACATTGACGACGCCCGGCTAATTCAGAAGGAATGCTACCTGGTCAGGAACGTCAGCCCGGAATTGCGGCGCACCGTACCCGAAGTGAGCCAGTTCAATTCCGCGAGCCGTGGGGTGGTTGGTATCTGGCCCTCTTATCAGGACTTTCGCTCGCTCCTGCTCGGCGAAGGACGCCTGATCACTGAGGATGATGACCGCGATGGCAACCGAGTCGTTATCCTGGGCTCGGCCGCGCGTCGTCAACTCTTCCCCGGCCAACCCGCCGTGGGATCGAGTGTTCTGATCAAGAGCGTGCCCTATACCGTGATCGGCGTGCTCGCGGAAAAGAAGCAGAATTCGAATTACGACGGGCCCGATAACGACTACCTGTTCGCCCCCTACGCAGCTGTCTCACGCGATTTTCCGCCGCCGCAGAAAAAAGGTGTGGTGCGCGGCTTCCTCGACAATATTGTCTTCGAAGTCGCTGACTCCGAGGCCCACGAAGATGCCGTCATGCAAGTCCGGCGCACGCTCGGCCGGGTTCATCACTTCGAGGCGAAGGACAAAGACGCGCTCTTCATCTGGGACACGATGGAAGGCGCGAAGCTGGTTGCCGGCATCTTTCAGGGAATCACTTTCTTCTTCGCATGCGTGGCGGTCGTCACGCTGGGTCTGGGCGGAATCGGCGTAATGAACATCATGCTGGTTTCGGTGACCGAGCGCACGCGCGAGATCGGAGTGCGCAAGGCGATCGGAGCGACGCGCAAGGACATCTTGCGGCAGTTTTTCGCGGAGTCCGTACTGCTGACTGCGCTCAGTGGATTTCTGGGCCTGGCGTTTGGCGTGGGAACCTGTCTGGCGTTATCAAATCTTCCCTTGCCGGATTTCGTCCCCCACCCCATCATTTCTCCGATTTCGATCATCCTGTCGATCGTAACGCTTTCGATCATCACTTTCACCGCCGGGATGTATCCGGCCCAACGTGCCGCCGACCTGACTCCGGTCGAGTCGCTGCGCTACGAATAGATTCTTACGAGGAGGAAAGACATGAGGATCAGATTTGTGCAACTCACGGCTTTAGCCGCGGTTCTGTTGCTGGCATGCGGAGTGGCATCAGCACGCGAACAAGGACACTTTCAGAAGACCCTCCAGGTCAGCGGCGCAGCTGACCTGCAGATCAGTACCCATTCCGGGGACATCAGCATTCGCCCCGGCCCGGCGGGCACGATTTCGATCACCGGGAGAATTCACGTTGGCGACACCTGGTTCATGGGACTGGGCAGCAAGCGCCCCGACGAGGTTGCGGAAATCGAGAACAACCCGCCTATTCAGCAGAGCGGCAACAGCGTGCGCATCGACTACGTTAATCATCGGAACATTTCCATCGACTACGAGATCACCGCGCCACCCGATACCAAGGTCAGGACCAGGTCGGGCTCAGGCGACCAGACGATCGAAGGCATGCGCGCTGGCGTCGACGTGGAAACCGGGTCAGGCGACGTAAAGCTCAATGACCTGGCCGGCGACATTCGCATCCACACCGGATCGGGCAACGTGCAGGCCCGGGGCGCCGCCGGACCGTTGGACGCGCGCGCCGGCAGCGGCGACATCACTATCGAAGAGAAGAGCAAGGGCGATGTGCGCCTGGAGACCGGCTCCGGCAATATCGAGGCCCGCGGCGTGGACGGTGGCTTTAATGCCAGCACGGGCAGCGGGGACGTTCGCGTCGATGGCACGCCCGCGAACTCGTGGTACGTCAAAACCGGCTCCGGAAATGCAGAGCTCCAGCTCCCGCAGCAGGCCGCGTTCGATCTCGACGTCTCCACCAGCTCCGGCAGCGTGGAGGTCAATCATCCCGTGAACACCACCGTGCAGGGACGCGTGCAGGAAACTCGCAAATCGATCCGCGGGAAAGTGAACGGCGGGGGCCCGGAGATTAACGTGCACACTGGCTCGGGAGACGTGCGAGTGAATTGAAGTCTAGTTGCCAGTCTCCAGCTGAGTCGTTGGTCGTCGGTCGTTGGTCGTCGGCTAAAAAGAGGATTGGTGATTTCAGACGGCAGATTGCAGATTTGGAACAATGCCTTTCACTCTGAGATGTGAAATCCAAAATCTGAAATCCCTTTCTTCGATCTGAAGTTGCTTCTATGTTTTTAAAGGAACTCATTTCGCAAGGCTGGCAAGCACTCATGCGCAACCGCATGCGTTCCGTGCTGACCATGCTTGGCATCGTGTGGGGCCTCGCTTCCGTGGTGATCCTCCTCGCCTACGGACAAGGCCTCGGGGGCGGGGTGCTGGGCGCGTTCCTCAACATGGGCAACAACGTAATCGTTTTCTGGCCCGGCCAAACCAGCATGCAGGCCGGCGGACAGCGTGCGGGCAAGAAAGTGGCCTACGAATACGAGGATGTTGAAGCCGTTCGTGACGAGGTACCACTGGTGCGCGCAATCAGTGCGGAATCAACCAGCGACTTCGGCTACAAGGTAGGCACGCGCGTCGTATCCATTCAGACGCGCGGGGTGGAATTCCCTTACGGGCAGATGCGCAATCTCAATCTGGCCGAAGGGCGCTACTTCACGGAAGGCGACTTTCTCGATCACCGCCGCGTTGTGATTCTCGGCTACAACGCCGCCAAGAAAGCATTCCAGGGCGCGCCCGCCGTGGGCCAGGACATCCAGATCAGCGGCCAGCAGTTCGAAGTCATCGGAACGCTGCGCAACAAAATTCAGGACTCGATGTACCAGGGCCCGGACAACGAAGACGGATTTATCCCTTTCCAGGTCTTCCGCGACTTGAAGCAGGTGCGCGATCCCGACATGTTCATTATTCAGCCGCAATCCGCCGAGTTGCATTTGAAGGCGGTAGCCGCGGTGCGGGAAGTGATTGCGCGGCGCCATCACTTCGACCCACGCGACGATAAAGCTACGCCGGTGTGGAACACCATCGAGAACCGCGAAATGATGAACGCCTTTTCGCTGGGCCTGCAGGCGGTACTTGGCCTGATCGGCGCAATCACGCTGGCAGTCGGCGGCGTAGGTGTGATGAACATCATGCTGGTCTCAGTCACCGAGCGAACGCGCGAGATCGGCCTGCGCAAAGCGTTGGGAGCACGCCCGCGCCACATTCTCGTGCAATTTCTGCTGGAGGCGCTGGTGCTGACCTTCGCCGGAGGAATCGTCGGCATGGCGCTGGCCGTCTTCCTCACGTGGGTGATCCCGCCCATGCCGCTGTATGGAGCGCTCTTCAAAACCACGAATCACGAGGGCGACATTTTCCTGCACGCCTCCCTGAGCGTGATGGTGGTGTCGTTCATCATCCTGTCGATGGTCGGCATCGTCTCCGGATTCTTCCCGGCGCTCAAAGCAGCACGGATGGATCCGGTGGAAGCCCTGCACTACGAGTAGTATGCGCATCCGGCTCGCGCGGCGGTTCATGAACGACTTCCTGCGAACAACCTAGAACACCAATTACCTCCGTGCCTTGACCCCACAGGTCCCGGAGGTTACTTTCGAGTTAGCGGCAGATTTTTTGCCCGGGCCGATGTGTGCCCAGGTAGCGAGGAAACCAGTGGCCCGTACACCCATCATTACCCTGACCACCGACTTCGGACTTAACGACCACTTCATCGGCGCGATGAAAGGCGTCATCCTGGCAATCGAACCGGAGGCGCAGATCGTCGACATCTGCCATTCCGTTCAGGCCTTCGACGTGCTCGATGGCGCGCTGACCATTTCGCAGGCGTATTCCTATTTCCCAAGCGGCACGGTTCACATGGTGGTGGTCGATCCGGGTGTGGGCACGGCGCGGCGTCCGCTGCTGGTCACCAGCGAGCGGCACCATTTCGTGGCTCCCGACAATGGGGTGCTGTCTCTGATCTATCAGCGCGAGCAGCGACTGAGCGCGCGCCACGTCACCGGCGAACACTATTTCCTGCAGCCCGTCAGCAACACATTTCACGCGCGCGACATTTTCTCGCCCGTGGCGGCCTATCTTGCTAAGGGCGTGGATCCGGCAAAGTTCGGGGAAGAGGTGGCGGACTTCGTGCGGTTCTCGGCGCCCAAGCCCAAAGCGACTGATGGCAACACTCTGCGCGGCGTGGTGCTGAAAGTCGACCGCTTTGGGAATCTCATCACCAACATTACTCCGCAAGACGCGCCCATGCTGTTTGGAGAAAGTCCAAGCGCATTCAAGATCGTCGTGGGACAGCGCGAAATCCGCGAGATCAAGGATGCCTACGCGCTAGGCGCTCCCGGTGAGGTTTTCGGCATCCTGGGTAGCATGGGATACCTGGAGATCGCCGCCAATCGCGGCGCCGCAGCGCAGTTGCTGGGCGTCGGCAAGGGCACGGATGTGAATGTTGTCCTGGGTGAGGCGGCCGCGGCGGGAAAATAGGAACGCTACCGGCTTCTGGCGAACCAAAAGAGGCTAGCTCTTCACGTTCCTGGTCAATATGCTGGACTAGCTATACGGGATCACACCAGGCCAGTTTGCCAGAAGCCAGAGGCTAGCAGCCAGCAGCCACTTCACCCCTTCACCCTCGGATGCGCGTACCGCTCCATCTGTCCCGTCCACCTCAAGAACTGCCACAGGTGATGCCGCTCCCGCCACGTGAAGTGCCAGAATTCCAGGAACCCGATCTGCGTCATCTTCACGCCAGTGTAGGTCTCGATGCGCCACAGCAGGTACGGACTGCGCCAGGGGGCAAGATGGTGTCCCTTGGTGGCATTCCACAGGAAGCGGATGGCGTAACGCATGAAGTTCCTCGTAGTATAGAGCGGTCCCGCCGGAAGGGGCCCGAAAAGCGCGTGCTAGAATCGAACCTCTCAACAGGAAACTGGGCTGCGATGTCCGACGAGCAAGCGCGCCAGACGGCCGAAGACCACTACTACGCAGCGCTCGACCTGGTTGCCGAGGGACATCACGAACAGGCTGTCGCCCAATACCAGGCATCGCTTGCCGCCGATCCCACCTTCACCGAAGCCATGCACGGCCTGGCCCGCGCCCTGCAGGACCTGAACCGGCTCGACGAAGCCATTGCCGTCTCCAACCGCATCGTCGAACTCGATCCCGACGACGTGCTCGCCCACACCAGCCTCTCCGTGCTCTACCAGAAAAAAGGCATGATCCCGGAAGCCGAAGCGGAAGGAAACAAAGCGCGCGTGCTGGGATGGAAGCAGCAGTTGAAAAAGAGCTAGCTGCTAGCCGTCAGCTGTCAGCTTTTAAATTCTCACAAGTTCTTTTTCCCTCTTTTCGATACGACCCCGAGAAGATTGCAAAGCTCCTTCGCATCGCTCAGCATGTAAAAGGGGCTACGTGTTTGTTGCGCTGAGAGCTGATAACCGAGGGCTGACTGCTGTCCTTCAAAGCTCGTACTTCTTCATCAAATGCCGGAACGACCGATAGGAAATTCCAAGCACCTCGGCCGCCTTGGTCTGCACGCCGTGCGACTGGTTGAGCGCAGCCTGCAGCAGGGAGCGCTCGATTTGGGCCACGTACTTCTCCATGTCGAGGCCCTCGGGCAGCACTCCGCCGGAGCCGGCACCATCGGGCATGCCGGGCACACCGGCAGCGGCCGCGGCAGCCCTCGCCTTGGGACGCTCCGCCGGCAATTCGACGTGCAACTGATTGCCCGTCTCCAGCGCGACCGCGCGTTCGACAGTATTCTCCAACTGCCGGACATTCCCCGGCCACTCGTAGTCGCATAATCCCGCGAGCGACACTGCGTCGACCCGTTCAATGCTCTTGCCGGCCGCCGGCGCGTACTTCTTCAAGAAGTGGTTGACCAGCAGCGGAATATCCTCGCGCCGTTCGCGCAAGCCCGGCACGCGTATTGGGATCACGCTCAGACGGTAGTAGAGATCTTCGCGAAAAGTGTTTTCGGCAACCTGCTTATCGAGATCTTTGTTCGTGGCGGCAATAACGCGCACGTCGATGGGAATTTCTGTCGTGCTGCCGACCGGACGCACCGTGCGCTCCTGCAATACTCGCAGCAGTTTCACCTGCATGGCCAGCGTCATCTCGCCGATCTCGTCCAGAAAGATCGTGCCCCGGTCGGCCACTTCGAACAGCCCGCGCTTGTTCTGGTTGGCGCCCGTGAACGCGCCCTTCACGTATCCGAAGAGTTCGCTTTCGAGCAGCGTTTCCGGAAACGCTCCGCAGTTGACCGAAACAAACGGCTCGGTCACCCGCGGTGAACAAACATGCACAGCGCGTGCCACAAGTTCCTTGCCCGTGCCGCTCTCGCCGTAGATAAGGATCGTGCTGCCGGTGGAAGCCACGGTGCGAATGGTCTGTTTGAGTTTCTCCATCGCGCCGCTCACGCCGATGATGTTATCGAGCGAATTGCGCGACGCCGCATCGCGTCGGTACGCAAAATTCTGCTTGCTGAGCGACGCCTTCTCCAGGGAACGGCTGATCGCCAGCCTGATTTCGTCGACCAGCCCGGGACTCTTACGGATATAGTCGGAAGCACCGCCCGCTTTCACGGCCTGCACTGCCGCTTCGTAGTCGTCGACCGCCGTCATCAGGATGACGGCGGAGTCCGGCGAAGTGGCATGGGCATGGCGCAGCACTTCGATGCCGTCGATGTTCGGCATCTTGATGTCGGTGATGATGAGGTCGTAGAGCGCGCCATCGATCTTGCGCTTGGCGACCTCGCCCGAATTTGCGGTCTCCACTTTGTGCCCATCGCGCCGCAGCGCGATGTCGAGCATTTCGCACATAGAGCGCTCGTCGTCACACACCAGGATGTTAGCCATGCGCTCTCCCTCCCGCGTCCGCCCCCGAAGTCACGGCGCCCAAACTGGCCGCCGCAGCCAACTCGTGACCGTCGCTCTTTTTCTCCAGTTGTGGCATACCGGTTCCCCAGCGCCGCAGCCGCAGCACCAGGGTGGTTCCCTCGCCCAACTTGGAACGCGCCCACACCTTGCCCTCGTGCGCTTGCACGATCTGGTACACGATCGCCAGACCCAGTCCGGTGCCGCCGTCGAAACCGGACTGGAATGGCTCGAAGATTTTTTCCGACTGCTGTCGGGTCATGCCGACTCCGGTATCCGCAAAATTGATCTGCCAGTCGTCGCCGATCGAGTCCAGCGACACCGTCAGGCTCCCGCCCTGCTGCATGGCCCGCACCGCGTTCTGGCAAAAATTCCAGAACACCTGTTTGACCTTGTCCCCGTCCGCGAGCGTCAGCGCTTCTTTAAACTTGAAGTTCCGCTCAATGCGGATGCCGGTGTTTTCCGACACCATGCGGTTTTCGAGCAGGGTCAGCGTGTCTTCCAGCAGCGGCACCAGGTCCACCTTGTCGAAGCGATACTGTTTGCCTCGCGAGTACGCGAGAAAGTCAGTGATGATGTTGTTCAGGCGCTCTGATTCCCGTGTCACAATCTGCAGCAGCTGGCGCTGTTCGTCGGTCATCCCGGTCGCGCCCGAGAGCATGCTGACCGACCCCGCAATCGAAGTGAGAGGGTTGCGGATTTCGTGCGCGATCGCCGCCGCCAGCCGTCCGACGGCGGCCAACCGATCCTGGATGCGAACTTCGCGTTCCAGGCGCCGAACTTCGGTGAGGTCGTCGAAGGTATAAACGCTCCCCGAAGCCTCCCGCCCGGGAATGATTAGCGCCGAGACGATGACGCGAAAAGTTTTCCGGAAACTGTCCGCCGGCTGAAAACGAACTTCGCCATGCGCCCGCTCGGAACCGACCAGGGGCAGCGGATCCATGAACAATTGATTGACCGATTTTCCTACCAGTTCGTCGCCGCAGCCGAGCATGCGCTTGGCTGCCGTGTTGATCAGGGTAATCCGGCCCTCGATGTCGGTGGTGATCAGGCCGCCGCTGATGGACTGAATAATGTTCTCGTGCAGCGCTTGCAGGCTTTCGAGGGCGCCGCTCGCGTCCTTGAGTTGCACGTCCACCTGGCGCAGCTTGGCAGACAGCAGGCAGGCCAGGTACGCGACCGCCAGGTAGGCGAACAGGTTCACAAAGATGATGGCTTCGAGAGCGTTGGGGCCCGGATGGGTCGTCGCGTACGAAGGAATCACTCCGTAGTAGTTCAGTTCCAGCACGCAGACGTAAAGAATGAAGGCCAGCGCCGACGTGAGGTATGCCCACATCTTGGGAAGCAGTATGCAGGCCACGATGATGTCCAGCGGGTAGAGGAAGTTCAGCGAACTGTCCCATCCACCGGTGAAGTGCACCACCAGGCTGATCATCGCCATGTCGGTGACGACCTGCAGCACGCCCTGCACGTGCTGCTCTTCCCAGAGCGAGAAAAGCAGAATGTAGAACAGAGATAAGCCGTACCACAGCAGCATCGTGTTGACGAAGGAACGCATGGGCAGCGGGCTCTCTGCCAGACGCGCCACCGTCAACTCGATTCCGAACAGAAACGTCAGGATGAGGATGCGGATTTTGACCAGCCAACCCAGCCAGTTCCGCTCATCAAAGGTCGAATGCATCTTGCTCAGTGTCCAGACTTCCGCGCTGCCCGCCCCTGGGCCCGATAGCGTATGACTTGCGGTGCGCGTCGATGTGCCGGCCAGCGTGGCCGGATGCGCAAGGCATCCGGCCTCTGTCCCGGTAATTAGCCTGCCAACTTGCCGATCATGGCGAACAGCGGCATATAGAGCGAAACCACGATGCCGCCGACGGATACGCCCAGGATGCCGATAATCGCCGGCTCCAGCATGGCCATCATGTCGCGGGTCGCGTCATCGACTTCGTCTTCGTAAAAGTCGGCGATCTTCTGCAGCATGCTGTCCATGGCACCGGTAGCTTCGCCGACGCCGATCATCTGCGTCACCATGTTTGGAAAAACTCCGCTTTCTTTCAGGGGATCGACAATAGTGCGGCCTTCCTCGATCGCCTTCCGAACCTTCATCAGAGCTTCCTGCAGGACGGCGTTCCCCGAAGTGCGTGCGGTGATGGCCAGGCCTTCGAGAATCGGCACGCCCGACGTGATCAGGGTACCCAAGGTACGTGTGAAGCGGGCCACCGCGATCTTGCGGAGCAGAATGCCGATCACGGGCATCTTCAGCATCAACTTATCGGTGAAGTACAAGCCTTGGGGATGTTTGCGGAGTTGCTTGATCCCGAAGAATGCAGCTATGGTGCCCCCGATAAAGAACCACCAGAAGTGCCCGACAAACGAGCTTAGGCCCATGGTCATGCGGGTGGGCAGGGGCAAAGCGACGCCCAGCCCCATGAACAGGTTGGTGAAGATGGGAACGACCCACTTCAAGAGCGCACCGACAATCAGGATGGCGATCGAGACCACGGCCACCGGGTAGATCAACGCACCTTTGATGGCGGATCGCAGGCGCACAGCCTTTTCGACGTAGGCCGCCAGGCGTTGCAGAATGACGTCCAGGATACCGCCGGTTTCACCCGCTTCGATCATGTTAGTCGTCAGGTCATCGAAGATGAGCGGATACTGGCGCATGGCGTTGGCCAGGGTGGCGCCGCCTTCCACTGTCGTGCGCACGCCGTTCAGTGTCTTCTGAAACGTCGGGTTCTCCTGGTTGGCGGCCAGAATCTCGAGACACTGCACCAGCGGCAGGCCCGCGTCGATCATGACCGAAAACTGCCGGAAGAAGATGGCGATGTCCTTGGTCTTGACCTTGCCGGATCCAAATGTGGGAAGGGCGAATTCCTTTCCCTTCTCGCGCACCGATCCGGGCGTGATTCGTTCGCGGCGCAACTGCTGCATCAACACGTCTTTGTTGGCGGCTACCCGCTCTCCGCTAACTTTTTCGCCCGCTGCGCTCTTTCCCGAAAATGTAAAAACTGGCATGTGTCTGTCTCCTCAAAATTCCCTGCTTTGCGTTTCCCGTCGATCCTGTCCGGCAACCTGCCGGGATTCCTGTTGTTCTGCCTTAGCGCTTGGTAGGCGTTGCGGCCTTGGCCATTCCTGCTGTCGTGGGACGGTTCATCAGGCCCGCGCCTCGATTGATCATTTCCTGCAATTCATCCTGGTTGCTCGATCGCAAAAGCGCCGTTTCGATGGTGATCTGCTTCTGGAAATACGCGGTCGCCAGCGACTGGTTGAAGGTCTGCATTCCGAACTTCTCCTGGCCGGACTGCATGGCGGAATAAATCTGGTGAATCTTGTCTTCGCGGATCAGGTTCCGGATGGCGGCATTGGGAACCATGATCTCCATGCACATCGCACGGCCCTTGCCGTCGCCCTTGGGCAGAAGGCTTTGGCACATGATGCCTTCGAGCACCAGCGAGAGCTGCGCTCGAATCTGCGGCTGCTGGTGTGCCGGGAAGACGTCGATAATTCGGTTGATGGTCGACGACGCCGAGTTGGTGTGCAGCGTGCCAAAGGTCAGGTGACCGGTTTCAGCGATACGCAGCGCCGACTCGATCGTTTCCAGGTCTCGCATTTCGCCGATCAGCACCACGTCCGGGTCTTCGCGGAGTGCGGCGCGCAAGGCGTCAGTAAAGCTCTTGGTGTCGGCATGCAACTCGCGCTGGTTGACCAGGCAGTTCTTGTTCATGTGCACGAATTCGATCGGGTCCTCGATGGTGAGGATGTGATCGTGCCGCTCGGTATTGATCTTGTCGATCATGGCCGCGAGCGTGGTCGACTTGCCCGAGCCCGTGGGTCCGGTCACCAGCACCAGCCCGCGCGGCTTGTCGCACAACTTGCTGACTACGGCCGGAAGGCCGAGCTGGTTGAAGGACTTGATCTCGAAAGGAATGACGCGGAATACGGCGGCCGTGGCGCCGCGCTGGTTGAAGCAGTTCGCGCGGAAACGGGCCAGGCCCTTCAAGCCAAACGAAAAGTCGAGTTCGAGGTTCTCTTCGAAGCGGTGCTTCTGCGAATCGGTCATGACGCTGTAGGCGAGCTGCTTGGTCTCAGCCGGCGTCAACTGCGGCAGGTCGAGCGGCACCAGGTGGCCGTGCACGCGCACCTGCGGCGGTGAATTGGTGGTGATGTGCAGGTCGCTGCCTGACATCTCCAGCATTCTTTTGAGCAGATCGCTTAACGAAAGCGCCATATCGGTTCCTTCCCTTTCCCCTTAACCAAACTCAGTGAATCGTTTCGCGCGCGACTTCCTCGAGCGTCGTATGCCCGAGACTGACCTTGATCAGGCCGCTACGCCGCAGGGTGATCATGCCCCGCTCAATCGCCTTCTTCTTCAATTCGACGGCCGATGCTCCGACCAGTACTAATTCCCGGATCTCGTCGTCCACTTCCATGACTTCATACAAACCGGTACGGCCCTTGTAGCCTGTGTTGTTGCAAACACCGCAGCCCTTACCCTTGTGAATCTTCACGGTTTTAGCTTCTTCCGGCGTGTAGCCTTCCTCAATCAGCGCCTGGTGAGGCACATCGACCACCTCCGAGCAGTCCTTGCAAATGCGCCGGACCAGTCGTTGGGCGCAGATCAGGTGGACCGAAGTCGCCACCAGGAAGGGCTCGATGCCCATGTTCATGAGCCGCGTGATGGTTTCCGGCGCGCCGTTGGTGTGCAGCGTGGAAAGCACCAGGTGGCCTGTGAGCGCGGCCTTGATCGCGATTTCCGCCGTTTCGAAGTCTCGAATCTCGCCGACCAGGATGATGTTCGGATCTTGTCGAAGGAAGGCGCGCAACGCGGCGGCGAAGTTCAGGCCAATCTGCTCCTTCATCTGCACCTGGTTCACACCTTGCAGTTGAAACTCGACCGGATCCTCGGCGGTCATGATGTTGGTGTCAGGCTGGTTGAGGCGCGCAATCGAGGAGTACAACGTGTTGGTCTTGCCCGACCCGGTAGGCCCGGTGACCAGAACCATGCCGTACGGTTTGAGAATCGCTTTCTCGAACTTGACCAGTGACTCAGGTTCAAAACCGAGCTTGGTCATGTCGAGGCGCAGGTTCTCTTTGTCGAGCAACCGCATGACGATCTTTTCGCCCCACAACGTGGGGAGCGTACTTACGCGGAAGTCGAGTTGCTTTTTCTTGCCGCCGACCGCCATCTTCAACATGATGCGGCCGTCCTGCGGCAGTCGCTTTTCGCTGATGTCGAGTTTCGCCATGATTTTCAGGCGGGACGTGATGGCGTCCTTGAGCTTGAGCGGCGGGGTCATGATCGACTGCAGAATGCCGTCAATTCGGAAGCGGACGCGGAACTCCTTTTCGTACGGCTCCATGTGAATGTCACTGGCCCCGCGCTTGACTGCGTCGGTCAGCACCAGGTTGACCAGCTTCACGATGGGAGCTTCGTCGGCGGCTTTCTCCAACTCGCCGAGATCCATCTCCTGTTCTTCGGCCTGCAGCTCAACGTCGGCGGCGTCGAGTTCGTTGATCGACTGCATGACCTGCTCGAGGTCTTCCTCTTTCGCAGTCCCGTAAGCTTTTTCGATGCCCTCGGCGATCGAACTCTCGGACGCCACCACCGGCTCGATATTGAAGCCGGTCATGAACTTGATATCGTCCATGGCGAACACGTTGGTCGGGTCAACCATGGCGATGGTGAGCGACGCGCCCACGCGGCTGAGGGGCAGGATCTGGTAACGCTTGGCAGTCTCGAACGGAATCAGCTTGACGACCGCCGGATCGATTTCGAAATAGGAAAGGTTAATGGCAGGAACGCCATACTGACGCGACAGAAAATTCGTCACGTCTTCGTCGTTCAGAAAGCCCAGCTTCACCAAGGCGGAGCCCAGGCGGCAGTTGGTCTCCTTCTGGACCTTGGTTGCCTGCGCCAACTGCTCTGGGGTTATGACCTTCTCTTTGACGAGAAGATCACCCAGCCGTTGCGACATACGTACGATCTCCTATCGAGCGACAGAGATATAGCGCCGAACAGGTCGCCGTCTGCGCGAAACCGCTTGTTTTCAGGGGAGAGGAACTGCAGCGCGTTTCGCGTTGACACAAATTGTCACCGCAGACGCGTTACTGCACCAGTAACTTAGGTACCTGTCCTGCGCGGTCCGTGATTCGATTCGTGGCAGAGCAGCGCAAAATGCCGGAATCTCCACAAAATAAAGGGTTGCAGAAGCGAGTCGATACCCGACGTACATGCACCTTCGTACAATCCCCCACCAGTTTTGCGCAGCCTGAACAACCCAACGGTAGTGGCGCGGCGCGCGTCTTATCCGCCGAACATCAGCGGTCCCGTCCGTGCTTGGTCACATTGCTCTGTGATGACTTCCCTTGGGAAAAAACTGTGCCCCGGCGACCCTGATTGCAGGCTCAACCCGTGCTACTGATTCCCACGCGTTCGGTGCGCCTGCTGGTATTGCTGTTCCTCCTGAGCGTCTATCTCGACGCCCAAAGCCTGCGCGATAAGGCGGAGGCGCTGGGAGTATCCATCGGAGCGGCGGCGCGCCCCTCGCTATTTTCCGAACGCCTGTATTCGATGACACTAGCCAGCGAGTTCAACATGGTCGAACCGGAAGATGCGATGAAGTGGTGGGTGATACGTCCGGACCGCTTGATCTTCGACTTCACGCAAGCCGACCGTGTTTTGGAGTTCGCCGAAACTCATCGCATGAAAGTGCGCGGACACACCCTGGTGTGGGGAGGTTCGAATCCCGCCTGGTTGACGGCCGGGCAATTTACACCGCAGGAACTCAGCCAACTCTTGCAGGAGCACATCACGAAGGTGGTCACGCGCTACAGTGGCAAGGTTTTCGCCTGGGATGTCGTGAATGAAGCCTTCGACGAACGCGGCGCCTTGCGACCCTCTCTGTGGTATGACCAGCCCGGCATTGGGCTCACGGGCAAGTCGACTGCCTACATCGAGCAGGCCTTTCGCTGGGCGAATGCCGCCGATCCGCAGGCGCTGTTGTTTTACAACGACAACGGGCAGGAACCGATCAACGCGAAGTCTGACGCGATCTACGCCATGGTGAAGGACTTCAAGCAGCGCGGCGTCCCCATCGATGGCATCGGCATGCAGATGCACCTCTTCGATTTATGGGCCGATTTCGACAGCATCGACGCGAACATCGCCAGGTTCACCGCACTGGATGTCCAGGTCCACATCACGGAAATGGATGTCGCCCTTCCGCTCGATGCTGCGGGCCGTGCCAGTCCAGCCGACCTTGCCCGACAGGCGGAAATCTACCGGAGAATTGCGGCCGCATGTCTGGCTCATCCGGGTTGCACTGCGATTCAAACCTGGGGCTTCACCGACAAGTATTCATGGATCGGGTCGAAGACCAAAAGTGCGAAGGGTCAGGCGTTGCTTTTCGACCGATACTACACGCCCAAACCCAGCTACCATGCCCTCAAGAATGTCTTCGACCGCGTAGGCAGGACAACTCCCCACGCATCTGCACAATAAGCCGGCCTCGCGTCCGCAGCAGCTATAATTGCGTTTTGGCACCGCCTGGGCCGCTCGCCAGCGGTCGAGCTTTCGAACTCCGTGGCCAAGACCCAAGCACTTCCGGATCCTCAGCGCCGCCGCAAGCGGGTCATCATTCCCCTCGCAGCGGGAATCGCGCTGCTGTTTGGGATTCTTCTCTCCCAATCATCCTTCGATCAGCCCGCGTTTTTGAATCCCGACGGCAATCAGCAGCTTCTTCTCTTTGCGGCGCTCTCGGCGCTGATCTTTCTGCTCTTCGTAGCCCTGACCTTCGTCCTGGCGCGCAACCTGCTCAAGCTTTTTGCTGAGCGGCGACTGGGTGTTCTGGGATCAAAGTTCCGCACGCGTCTGGTAGTGACCGGCTTGCTGCTTTCTTTTCTTCCCGTGATCGTGATGTTCTGGTTCGCCTACGGGTTGATGAACCGCACCATCGACCGCTGGTTCTCGCGCCCGGTGGAGGAAGTACGCGAGGATACGCGCGCCATGGCCTCTTTGTTGGCGACCTATGCCCAGCAGAATGCTACCGCCGAAGCCGTCTCCATCGCCGGTTCACCCGCGACGGCGCGCGCCTTCGCTGCCGGGGATTTTTCGGAGATAGCCAGCGAATTCCAGCAGCACGAGACCACACTGCAAGGAGGATTCGCATTCGCGCTCCTTAAGGGCAACGCCGAAGTGAGTTTCCACGCCCCCGCGGCCTGGGACCAGATCCGCCCGAAAGCTGCGCCTGACCAGCTTTCCGGCCCTTCGCCTGCCCCGTTCACCTGGGGACCGACGGAATATATTCTCGGCACCGCTCCGGTTGGGGATGACGGCCTGATTCTGATTGCCATGCCGTTGCCCCAGAAGTTCTCCGCCGCAGTGACCCAACTCCAGGCCAGCCAGAAGCGTTACTTCGAACTCTACCGGCAGAAACGACTCGTGCGCCGCACCTACATGAGCCTGCTCCTGTTGCTCACAGTACTGGTGTTGTTCAGCACGACCTGGCTCGCGTTGTTTCTTTCGAAACTGGTCACGCGTCCAGTTGCCGCCCTCGCGGAAGCCACCCAGGAAATCTCCCGCGGTCGCCTCGACTACCGCGTGGAGGTGAACGCGGCCGACGAAATCGGCGACCTGGTGCAATCCTTTAACCGCATGGCGGAGGAGTTGGAATCGAGCCGTCATCAAATCGACGCCTCCAGCCGCGATCTCAGCGCCGCCAACACCGCCCTCGAACAGCGACGCCGGCACATCGAAACCATCCTGGAAAGTATTCCCACGGGCGTGCTTTCGCTGGACGCGCAGAAACGGATTACCCACGCCAATCCCGCTCTGCTGCGCATGTTCCACCCCAACGGTCCCGGCGATGATCCGACTGCCCGGATGATCAATTCCGAATTGCAGGACGTGTTCCCGCTGGATGTCGTAGAAGATCTGCTGGTCCTGCTGCGCCGAGCCGATCGCATGGGCATTACCACCAGCCAGACTGAAATCACACTGCCTCGCGCAAAGCTGAATGCGGCCCTCACCGTGGCCACCCTGCAGCATCAGGAAGAACGCCTGGGCTATGTTCTGATCTTTGAAGATCTGTCGGATCTGCTGAAAGCGCAGAAGCAGGCAGCCTGGCGCGAGGTAGCCCGCCGGGTTGCGCACGAGATCAAGAATCCGTTGACGCCGATTGCTTTATCCGCCGATCGCATCCGCCGTCACCTCGACAGAGGCACGCGCCCAGACCCGGCCTCGCTTGAAGTGATTCGCCACTGTTCGGAAACGATCGCCTCGTCGGTCGACACCGTCCGCACGCTGGTCGATGAATTCTCCACGCTGGCGCGCTTTCCCGCTTCTCATCCCAGCCCCGCCAGCATCAACTCCATTGTGGAGAGCGCGTTGAACATGTTCGATGGCCGTCTCGCCGGAGTTACGGTTCGGAAGGAGTTGGCGCCCGATCTCCCCAAAGTGATGGCCGATTCGGAAGCCATCAAACGCGCCTTGGCGAACCTCGTCGACAACGCCGCGGAAGCCATGGAAGGTGCCCGGCTGCGGGAAATCCGCGTCAGCACCAACCTTGTCACCAGCCGCGATGCGGTCGAAATCCTGATCGCCGACACGGGCCACGGCGTCACCCAGGAGCTCAAAGAGAAATTGTTCCTCCCCTATTTCTCAACCAAGAAACGCGGCACCGGCCTCGGCCTCGCTATCGTAAGCCGCATCGTTGAAGATCATCATGGTTCCATCCGCGTCGAAGAGAACCGTCCCATAGGCACGCGCTTCATCGTTGAGCTGCCGCTCGCTCCCGAACCCGCTTCTGCCCCGGTTCAACATGTCTAACATCCTGATCGTAGACGACGAATCCGATATCCGCGACTCCTTGAAGGGCGTGCTCGGCGACGAAGGATTCCGCACAGAACAAGCCGAGAGCGGAGAGGCCTGCCTGAGACTCGTCGACAATCAGCCGTTTGACGTCGTGTTGCTTGATGTGTGGCTCCCCGGCATGGATGGCCTGGAAACGCTTCAGAAAATCCGCGAGCTCGACAACCCTCCGGAGGTCATCATGATTTCCGGCCACGGCACCATCGAAACCGCCGTGCGCGCCACCAAGCTCGGGGCCTACGATTTCCTCGAAAAGCCGCTCTCCATCGACCGCATCCTTATTCTGATCAAACACGCCATCGAAGCTAAAAAACTGCGCCGCGAAAATCGCGACCTCAAAAAGCAGTTGCAGTCGAAGAACGTCATCGTTGGCGACAGTGTCCCGATGAAGGCCCTCCGCCAGCAAACTTCCATCATGGCGCCCACCAACGGCCGCGTCCTGATCTATGGCGAGTCGGGTACCGGCAAGGAACTGGTCGCACACGCTATCCATGCCCGCAGCCTGCGCAAGGATGAAATGTTTGTCGAGGTAAATTGCGCCGCGATTCCCGAAGATTCCATCGAAAGCGAGCTGTTCGGCCACCAACGGGGATCTTTCCCCGGCGCCACCACTGACAAGGAGGGCAAGTTCCAGAAGGCGACCGGCGGCACCCTCTTCCTCGATGAAGTCGGAGACATGAGCCTGAAGACGCAATCAAAAGTCTTGCGCACGCTCGACGAACAACGCTTCACCCCGGTCGGCGGGTCCGAGGCCATCACCGTCGATGTGCGGGTCATCGCTTCCACCAACAAGGATCTGGAGGAAGAAATTTCCAAGGGAAATTTTCGCGAGGACCTGTTCTACCGGCTGAACGTAATCCCGTTCTTCGTCCCGCCGCTGCGCGAGCGGAAGGAAGACGTTCCACTGCTGGCGCGGCACTTCCTCAAGGAATTCGCCGCCGCCTACGGACGGCGCTCGCGGGAAATTACCGACGATGCCATCGAGGCCCTGATGCGCTATTCCTGGCCGGGCAACGTGCGCGAACTACGCAATGTGATCGAGCGCATCGTCATCATGAACCCCACCACCACGCGCTTCGAGCGCAAGCACCTGCCCCCGCTGGTTTATCGCGATGGAAGCCGCCGGTCCGCGGGCGCCGAATTCTCGAGCCTGCACCAGGCTCGCGATGCCTATGAGAGGGATTACATCCTCAAGAAGCTCGACGAGAATCACAGTAACGTCAGCCGCACCGCGGAAATGCTGGGCCTCGAGCGCAGCCACCTCTATCGCAAGATGAAAGCTTTGGGAATCGCAGCTAAGGAATGATGCAGCGCGGGCGGCCCGCCCGCATTTGTATTCCGAGACCAGGCGTCGCGGAAGAAAATAAAAGTTATCTCTTCAGCATGTGAATCTCTTTGCCGTTGTTCTTGAACTGCACTTCGTCCATGAGTTCATTAATCAGGAAAATGCCGCGCCCGTGGTTAGAGTAGATGTTCTGTCCGATGACCGGGCTCGGAATGGAGTTGGGGTCAAAACCTGGCCCGGGATCACGCACAACAATCAGCATGCCGCGCGTCTCATCGCAGACCACATCGCACTCGATGATTTTCTTTGGGTCCGCTTTAGCTCCGTGAACAACCGCGTTCGCCAAAGCCTCGCTGAGCGCGAGTTCAATTGCGTCTTCCTTGCCCGAGGCACAATTGGTCTCCCGGACAACTTCCATAATTCCCTGGACGACTGGATCAATCGCGTCCCGGTCCGCCGAAAGGGTCACCTTCAACTTCAGTGCCAATTTTTCTGGATCGAAAGTACAACCGCCTGAAGTTTCGCCAGTCATAAGCTTTTCTGACCCCAAGGTAAGTTACAACGCGATTGCACCATCTTATAGGCAGAGGCTTACTGCCACAAACCGATTCTTAGTCTCCGTGCCCGGTCCGGCCGGAAGGAGAAACCAGTCCCTCGAGTTGCCTCCGCCAGTCCAGTTCGTCTACAAAGGCGCGGGAATCCCGCCATCCCGGCTGCACCTTCACGAAAAGCTCCAGGAATACCTTCCTCCCCAACATGCGTTCGATGTTGAGTCTGGCGGCAGTTCCGATCTTCTTCAGCATCTGCCCGCCTTTGCCCACCAGGATGGCCTTTTGCCCATCGCGCTCGCAATAAATCGCCGCTGCGATCCGTACCAGCCTTTCGCCCTCTTCAAATTGCTCGACGATTACGGTGGTCGCGTGCGGCACTTCTTCCTTGGTGGCAAGCAAGACTTGCTCGCGAATGATCTCCGCCGCCATAAAACGCGCCGGCTGATCCGTGGTTTGATCCTCCGGAAAATAAGCTGGCCCCGCCGGCAGCGCGTTGACTATGGCGTTGAGCAGCATATCCAGGCCTTCTTTTTTCAATCCTGACAGCGGAATCACTTCCCGGAAATCGTGCAGCCGACGGTATTCCTCGATGATCGGCAGCAGTTTCTTCTTGTCGCGTAGCAGGTCGATCTTGTTGAGCAATAGAAAAACCGGCGTGCCCGAGCGCTGCGCCAGTGTGAGCGCGAAGTCATCCTCCTTGCTCATTTTTCGCGTGATGTCGACCAACATCAGGATCAGGTCGCAACCTTCCAGCGCCTCGTGGACCTCGACCATCATCTTGCGTCCCAAAGAACTGTCCGGCTTGTGAACGCCCGGCGTGTCCACCAGAATCACCTGCGCTCCTGGCCGTTTGTTTGCCTTGTGGATATGCAGAATTCCCTGGATGCGATTGCGCGTGGTCTGGGGCTTGGGACTGATGATGGCGAGGCGCTCGCCGACCAGCGCATTCAGCAGCGTAGACTTGCCCGCATTCGGGCGGCCAAGGATGCAAACGAATCCGGAACGGAAAGGCATAGAGGGGAACCACTGTCATCCGCCCCAGAGGGCCCCGGTGCGGAAAACAACTATATCAGCTTCATCTGCCGAGGCTCGACCGTGTGGATGCGTACTCGTTCCACGCGCCGGTCGGTCGAGTCCAACACCTCGAAGCGCAACCCGTCTTCCTCGATGATCTCGCCCTTTTGGGGAATTCGTCCGGCCAGTTCAGTTACCAGCCCTGCCACGGTCGTAGCTTCTTTCCCTTCCGGGCGCACACCAAAAAGCTCGTCAAGGTGGTCGACGTCCATATTTCCCGGAACGATGTAGGAGTGATCGTTTTCCTTGATCACCTGCGACTTCTCATGTTCGTCGCCGATTTCGCCCACAATCTCCTCGACCAGGTCTTCGATCGTGACCAATCCCGCGACCCCGCCGTATTCGTCCACCACGATCGCCATCCGGATGTTGTTCTTCCGCATCTCGCGCAGCAAATCGCTGCCCAGTTTGCTTTCCGGAACGAAATACACATCCTTGCGCATCAGCGACTCGACCGTGCGAGCGCGCGCCTCGCTGTCGGGCACCTGCAAAACATCCTGTGCGTAGACAATGCCTACAATGTTATGGATGGTTTCCCGATACACCGGTACGCGCGAGAACGGCTTAGTCCGGAGCAACTCGATGAATTGTTCCAGCGTGGTATGGACCGGAACGGCAACCATCTCCGGGCGCGGCTTCATGGCATCGCGCACCGTCTTGCCGCTGAATTCAACCACCGATTGAATCAGATCGCGGTCGCTGGCCTGAATGATGCCTTCTTCCTGCCCGGCTTCAATCAGCGCGTCGACGGCCTCAGCGGGAGTCTCTGCCTTTTCCTCAGAGGGCCTTTTTGTCAGCGAGGCCACCGACTGCAGAAACCCGAGTATGAGTGTGACCGGCAACACGGCGTAAATCAGAATGCGAAGCAGCCACGCCCAGCGCACCAGCCAGTCACCTTTTGTTCTGGAAAAGAAAACGAAGGGAAGAAACCGGTTAAACACGACAATGATCAGAATCAGGCTGAGCGTAGCTTGCAGAATTTCCTGAAAGCTCCAGGGCTGGTCATTGAACACCGTGAAGCCCACCGCCATCGCAATCGCCGCCATGACCAACGGCACCAGGATCGCCATGGAGAGCGACGCCCGCGGCCGGCTCGCCCGCAGCCTGGGCTCGATCAGTTTCTCGAAGGAGTCGATGTTGTCCTGGAATTCGCGGGAAAGAAATTTTCCGATCTCGGTGTAAAGCCGGTCGACATACGAGACCAGCGTGAGCAGGCCCACCAACAGAAGGAGCGCGACGCCGACTGCGTAATTCATTGCGCCCGCCTCCGTGCGGTCCGGGAGATTTCCTGCCGCTTCTCACTTCGCTCAATCAATGCCTCGGGCAGTTTGAGTTTCTCCCGCAAGCGCATTTCCCTTCGCGCCATCGTTCCGTGATCGGCTTCGTGATCATAGCCGGCCAGGTGCAACAGTCCGTGCAGCACGAGGACCTTCACTTCTTCGATCGGCGAATGTCCAAGACGACGCGCATTTTGCGAAGCGATATCGGCCGAAATCGCCACATCCCCGGCGAAGCGGCCTTTCGACACCATTTCCGCCGGAAACGACAGGACGTCGGTGGGCTTGTCCTTACCCCGGAAACGCTGGTTAAGACGCCGCAATTCCAGGCTGCTGGTCACAAGGATTGTCACCGCACCACGCAATCCGACGGCCCGCTTCGCCCGCGTCACGAAACGCTCGAGTGCGGCTTCGCTCAGCCCGGCGACCCGCTTTTGCAGGATGACCATCCCTCTCCCGACAGATCGAAGGCGGCGACCCGCCTCCGTCCAAATAAAACAGGAGGGCAACTCATGCCCTCCTCCACAACCAACCCGATTACTCGGCGCGCGAGTTGCCCTCGACCGCCGAGTCTTCCTGGGTGCGCATGTCTGTCGCTGTACGCATGTCTGTCGCTGTACGCATGTCTGTCGCCCGCGCGTCTGCGGCCTTGGCTTCCAGCGACAGCGACATCTGCTGCTCCGCGACCCTCACTTTGTGCTCGTCGTACGCCCGGATGATGCGCTGCACCAAGTGGTGCCGCACCACATCCGATTCGTCGAAGTAGACGAAAGCGAGTCCTTCCACAGGCTTCAGAATGTCGATAGCCTCGACCAGCCCGCTGCGGCGCGCATTCGGCAAATCAATCTGCGTGATGTCGCC
Organism: uncultured Acidobacteriota bacterium; assembly: GCA_963765755.1. Lineage (GTDB taxonomy): Bacteria > Acidobacteriota > Terriglobia > Terriglobales > Acidobacteriaceae > Gp1-AA133. The sequence continues at coordinate 95,016 of CAVXXV010000016.1, forward strand.
CGTAATCACGGCCTTCGAGTTGAATCCCAGCCGCGTCACGAACATTTTCATTTGCTCCGAGGTCGTGTTCTGCGCCTCGTCCATGATGACGAACGAATCGTTCAGCGTGCGACCCCGCATAAAGGCGATCGGCGCAATCTCGATGACGTTCTTTTCAAGGTAGCGATCCACCTTCTCGGGATCGAGCATGTCATAAAGCGCGTCATACAACGGGCGCAAGTAGGGATCGATCTTGTCCTGCAAGGTACCCGGCAGAAAGCCGAGCCGCTCGCCCGCCTCCACAGCAGGCCGCGCCAGGATGATGCGATTCACCCGCTTGGCAAGCAATGCCGAGATTGCCATCGCCACCGCCAGGTAAGTCTTCCCCGTTCCCGCCGGCCCGACGCCGAATACCATGTCGTGCTTCTCGATGGCTTCCAGATAGCGGCGCTGGTTTGAACTCTTGGGTTGCACCGTCCGCCGCCCGAACGAGCGTTGTTTGCCCGCTTCGGCAAGTCCGCGCAGCGTCACTTTGGGATCAGTCGTCACGACGCGCAGCATGCTGTTCAGGTCGCCATTGTTAAAGCTGAAGCCGGAGCGCTGCAGGTGGTCATAGTCGGCGAAAACTTGCTCGGCGCGGGCCACGTCGCGGGGTGCACCCTCCACTTCAACTCCGTTCGAGCGCAGGTCGATCGCGACGTTCAAGCCGTCTTCGAGCAGGTGCAGATTCTCGTCGCGCGTTCCAAACAGGGTCTCGATATTCGAGCTGACTTCAATGCTCTTCTTCATTCAGGTGGTCAGTTTTTCCTCTCTGGGGGGCCCATACTAGCTTACAAATCGGCCTTGGCGGCAGCCATCGAGTGCCGCCCTACACAGAAACAAACCTATCCTCGAACCGGAAACTCCGGCGCCTGTCCGCTTTTAAACAAACGCTTATCTTGCGTAAGGGTGGAAACCAGCCGGAATGCGGGCCTCGAGGTGCAGGCAACTACCATTGCTTTCAAGCCTACCCCGGGTATTGGTGAGAGTCAATGGGATGACAACTGTGGGAAACCTACACTTGAATTTGGAGCGCCCTGCAAGGGATCAGTGGTGCGATATTGCGCGCTGGAAGTCGTCTGCCGTCGTGACGTAGCAGTGCAGTTTCGTGCTCTTATCGCCTACCTCGGCGGCCAGCCGGTTGCCCTCGGCCTGCGCTTCGGCGTCGGGCTGCTCTCCGCCCTCCGGCCACATCATCTGCATCAGGGACTCGTCACATTTAGGATCCGGCGTGGCCCGCAACTTGTAAATCCTCGTGGTGCTCCAGTCGTACTCGGCCAGCCGCTTCTGATATGGAAGGGAGGTGTAAACCAGCTTGATGATTTCCTTCTGGTCTCCCTTGATCGTGCGCTCGGCCAACACGACTTCGTACTTTGAGAAAAATGAACCGTTCGTCGAAGCACCCGGCACTGCAATCAGCCGCACCGGAAGATCCTCGCCAGGGGCAGTCGCGTTGTTCGGCATCGTGGGCGCTGATTGTGCGTTCTCCGGAACATCCGGCAAGGGCTCCATCTGCTCCAACGGACCAGTCGAGACCGATCCTCCTCCCACCCGATCAGGCGGAGATCCGGCATTCATCCCTCCTCCAGAACCTCCCACACCCGCCCGCGCACCACCGCCTGAAGCGCCACCACCAGCTCCGCCTCCCGCCGAAGAGGGAGGACCCACGACATTTCCTTCGCCTCCCAACGAGCCCACGCGATTCCCGCCACCGTTCCCACCCGTGCCCGATCCAGAAATCGCCGGAGGAGGAGGAACCACCGCGCCGCCTCCACCACCAAGCGTTCCCAAACGGCTGCCTGCGCCGCTGGTCCCCGAGCCCGCGCCGCTCCCGCCTCCGCCCGAAATCGATGGAGGCGGCGGCACCACATCCGTCCCGCCCGCAGTCAAGGAGCCGCCGCCGTGTCCTCCGGTCCCTCTACCGGAGCCCGCTCCCGATATCGATGGAGGAGGGGGCACAACCGCCGCTCCACCACCGGACAGTGAATTTCCAAAACCTCCGCGCGTTCCCGAGCCTACGCCGGCGCCTTGCACCGAAGGTGGAGGAGGTACAACTTCAGTACCGCCAGAAGCCAAGGAGGTGACTCGACCGCGTCCATTGCCGCCGCCTTGCACCGATGGAGGCGGTGGGACGACCGCCGATCCTCCTCCCGACAATGAACCTACGCGGCTAGCTCCGCCGCCTGCTCCTCCGCCATCGCCCTGCAAGCCAGGCGGTGGCGGCACGATCTTTGGTGGACTGCTCGAGAACCACGAACTCAACGTGGCCATCAGCCCACCGCCGGTGCCTTGCACGGACGGTGGAGGGGGTACCACCGCGCCACCCACGCCGTTCACCGACGTTCCTCTGCCATTACCACCGCCAATTCCTGCTCCTTGCAGGGAAGGAGGCGGCGGCACCACGGCTACCCCAGGACCAGACAACGCGCCCGCTTTCCCGGCATGTTCAACCGATGGCGGCGGAGGCACAACCGCCCCACCCGATGCCAGACCACGAGGACCACTACCCGACCCCGCTCGCAGACCTTGTCCTTGGAGCGCCGGCGGCGGCGCAACGACGTTCGGGGCGCCCGGCCCGCGCAGCGTGTGGTCGCCTGCAATCCCTCGAGCATCCACTGGCGGAGCGACAACACCCGCTTGTAGCGATCCCGCCAATCCTTTTCTTTGTGCGTTCACGTCGGGCGGAGGAGGGGCCACGGCCGTATTCAGCCCGCCCAGCAGCGAATTCGTGCGTGCCGTTGCAGAAAGCGGGACCGATGGCATCGTCGGGTCAACCGCGAGATTCGGCGATCGCGGACCTTCCGCCAATTTCAAATCCGGAGGGACGACCAGCTTTGGAGTGCCCCGATTTTCCGGAGCCACCGGCAGTGCCTTGGCATGAGCCGTTGCCGACCCAACCCGTCCCTTCGCGTGCGTCGTCGCGTGAGTCGTTTGTCGGGGAGTGCTGCTGCGTGCGCTCGGATACGCTTTCGACGGCGAGTAGTAAACGGCCCCGGAGGCCCGGTACGACGACTGGTTCACATGCGGCCTCGGACGCGACGCCCACCCCTGGGTCAGCGCCCAGGCTGCAATCATGACCACCATATGCCACAGCAGCGACTCCTGGAACGACTTCCAGGGCAATTCCGTCGGAACAAAAACATCATGCCAGAAGGAACCGGGAGGCGATGTGATGTTGAAAGGAGGAGGCGTCCGGCGCAAGATCGCGTCCGCTAAGTTGTTGAAAAATACTTCATGTCTCGGTTGAAGTTCGAGCAGCAACCGCAGGCGAGGATCGGCCTTGGTGACAACACGGGGTTCCGTACTTAAGAGGGCCAAACCCTTTTCCATGGATCCACGCGGCGGGGGAACTTTGCTTAATTATAGGCCAGATGGCCTCAAAGCTACGCCCCCTGAGGCGAAATCGGTAGGGCACCTTTGGGTGACCTTGAATGTGGCGAAAATGCTCGGACCGCGGTCCGGCACGCCCCAACTTTAGATAAACCACGACCCATTCAGGCCCGCTCGGCGCGAACGTCCGGCGTCGACGCAGGCACGGCCCTTTTGCCCGCCCATTGGCGCAGAGCTTCAATCTCTTCGGCGCGCGTAGTCGACAGCGGCACCGTGGCCTGAATGGCGTCGAGCAAATGCTGGTCGCCCAGTGCCTGCTTCTGCGAATAGGCCGCGTATAACGCGGTCTGCACCACCGACTCGATCTCTGCGCCGGAATATCCCCGTGCCGCCATGGCCACGCGGTCGAGGCTGAACTCGGCGGGATTTCTTTTTCTCTTGCATAACTGGATCGCGAAGATCTGCTTGCGTTCGGCCTGGTTCGGCAGGTCCACAAAGAACAGTTCATCGAACCGCCCCTTGCGGATCAACTCCGGCGGAAGCACGCTGACGTTGTTGCAGGTCGCCGCCACAAACACAGGCGCCTTCCGATCCTGCATCCAGGAAAGAAACGCGGCCAGCAGTCGCGAGGAAACACCCGCATCCGCCGAAGCCGAATCCGGCCCGCTCCCGGCAAAGACTTTTTCCAGCTCGTCAATCCACAACACGCAGGGCGCGAGGCCTTCTGCGACCTGGAACACTTTCTGGATGCGCTTCTCGGTCTCGCCAATGTACTTGTCATACACAGCGGCGGTATCGAACTTCACCAGCGGCAACTTCCATTCCCCCGCGATGGCGCGCGCGCACATGCTTTTCCCGCAACCCTGCACGCCCAGAATAATTACGCCTCGAGGCGGATCGAGTCCGAACGCACGCGCCGACTCTTCCCACGACCCGCGCCGCTGCGCCAAAAACTTCTTCAGATTATCCAGTCCTCCCACGCTCGCCAGCGAGTCCGACGCCTCCACAAACTCCAGCATCTCCGACCGCCGCAACAGAGATTTCTTCGCCTCCAGCACGTCGGTGACGGTTTCCGGACACAGCGCATACCGCGTCACCAGCGCCTGCGAAATCGCGCGCTCCGCTTCTTCCTCGGTCAACCCGCGCAGATTGTCGGCCATGACATCGATCCCGGCGGGTTCAAGCCGTCGTTGGAGAGTATGGGTCTTCGACACTTTCACCAGCACTTCATCGATGATTTGCCGCAAACGCAGCCGATCGGGCAATGGCAATTCCACATACTCCACCAGGCTCGCGAGCTCCGGCGGAATGGAAATCTTCGGCGCCGTCAGGACAACCGTGCGACGGTTCGTGGCGAATTTCTGACCCACGTCGCGCAAACGGCGCACAACGACTGGGTCCTCCATGTGTCGGTGCAGGTCCTTCAGAATGAAGGCCGCCTCGATCGAGATACCTTCCAGATTCGCCAGCATCTTCGCCGGCTCCCGGCTGTCATAAAGTGCCTTAGCGTTTTCCGCGAACTCGTTAATCTCGCCCGCACGATAGCCTCCGGCTGGAAATGCTCCGTTATCGATAACCGGAGCCGCTGGATTACCTCCCGACCGCGCAAGCCCCGTAGCGATCGTCCACTCAAAGGCCGCAAGGTTCAGCGCCGAGCAAGCCAGACGCACCATGCGAACCGCGCGCGTCTCCTCCACCGTCTCCATTACGACGATGGGCGTGGAGGAATCGATCAGGACTTTCAGCCGTTCCAGGACTTTGTCCATATCCGTTTGACCAGTCAGGACTTGCTCTCGTACAATAACGTATTCGGTACCCACCGGAACATCTCTCTAGTAGAAACGAAGGTAACCAAACAGCATGGCGAATCACCTATCGGCGCTGAAGCGCGCCCGTCAGACCGCAAAACGCACTGCCACCAACCGCAACAACACCTCGCAACTGCGTGGCTCCCTGCGCGAATTGCGGGAAACCATCGCCAAGGGCGACAAGGCGACGGCCGAGAAGAGTTACCGCGAGACCGTTTCGGCTCTCGACAAAGCGATCCAAAAGGGCGTGATCCACAAAAACACCGCCGCCCGCTACAAATCCCGCCTGTCCGCGCGCGTGCGGGTCGTCGGCGCGAAGTAGTTTTTCTAATTTATTGCGAGCTTCCTGGAACGGCAGGCTTTTGGGCTTGCCGTTTTGCTTTGGTGGAAAGACTTAACCACAGAGGGCACAGAGGAACAGGAGGGAAACCGCGAGACTTTCGGCAGGCGAATTTGGTTTTGCTTCTATTTAGTAACGACCGACGACCAATGACGGTCTTACTGCTGGGGCTTGTCACTCAACTTCTTGCATGGATAATCCCCATTCCAAAGCAGCGACTCGATCTTCCCGCCCTTATCTCGTCGGAACCCGACCTTCACATAAAGCTGCCGGTAGAAAAACGAATCTTTTCCAGTTGGCTCCAGAGGCAAATAGTCACCGCCGGTGCCGCGCAGGTAGAGTGCCGAGCCGTCGGCTTTCACATCCAGCAGAAACGTCGGGTTCACTTCGTAGGTGCCGGCATACTCCTCGGCATGGGCAAGCTGTGCCGTCACGTTGGACCGGGGACTGGGAGTCGCCGGATCCTCTCCCAACGCAATCGACGCCAGATCATCCGCCAGCAGGTTGACAGCTGCGTCCTCCAGATTGCCTAGCACGATCACAATCAACCGATCTTCCGGAAATAACGCGAAGTGCGACGAAAATCCCGGATCGCGGCCACTCTGCTCGATGTACTTGTGCCTGCGCTTGGTTTCGCGCGCGCCCCAGCCATACGCATGGTCCCCACGCGCATCGAAGAACCTGTTCGATTCCATCAGCCGGCACCATTGATAAAGGTCCGCAGTCGTCGAATACAGCGATCCTGAACCGCTAAGAATCGTTTTGTCATACGCGGGAGCGTTGCGCAGCCCATGATCTCCAAAGGCCGGCTGGTATCCCGTAGCGCGATTGGGAATGATCACGTCATCGCGAAAAGTGCCCGTATCTTTCATGCCGGCCGGCTTCAGAATCTCCTCCGACAGAAATTGCTCGTACGGCTTCCCCGACACTCGCTCAATGATGTACGCCAGAAACGCGTAGCCAGTGTTGCTGTAGCTGCTCTTGCTGCCGGGAAGAAAATCGAGCGGCCTGGTCTTCACCCAGGCGACCAGATCCGCCAGCGTCACCTTCTGGTATTTCCGTATTGGGTATTCCGGCAGTGAATAGAAATCCGGCAGTCCCGAGGTATGCGTCAACATCTGCTCTATTGTGATGCGCTCGCCGTTCAGAAAATCTGGAACGTACTTGCTCAAGGGATCGCTGAGTTTGAGTTTGCCCTGACGCTCAAGCTGGAGAATGGCCGCCGCCGTGAACGTTTTGGTTACCGAAGCGATATGGAACTTCGTCTTCTCTGAGTTGGCGACACCCCATTCATAATTCGCCATCCCATATGACTTCTCGAACAGGATGTGCCCGTCACGCGCGACCAGCACCGACCCGCTGAAATCGCCGTTGTGCACATAGGCCTGGACCTGGTGATCGAAGCGCGCGCCCGTTTGTGCCGATAGCCGCGAGGCGAGAACGAGGATCACCGCCAACAGGCCGAGACTACGCACTACCGTTTGCAGAAGGGCGTTACGCCTCAAAGGCGCACTCCGAAGTATTCAACCAGGGCGCCCTGCCACTCCTCTTCATTGTTCAGCGTCTGCTCTTCGCGATGATTTTTGACAGTGCGGATCAGCGTCAGATCAGAGAGGGTGATGCGCCCGTCCGGCGTCCGCAACGTGCACACGCGCTGCCGAGTGAAGTGCGAGTCTGGCGAGGTCTGCTGGAACTGGCAGCGGGCTTCGAAGTCCTCTAGCCGGTAAGGCTTCAAGGTGAATTGATATTGCGACTTCCAGGGCTGCCCCGCGAGCTGGCGCTGCACGATCATCACGTCCCCTACCGGCACAATACGGAAACGACCGCTGAGTTGTTCCTGCTCGATCTCGGTCTTTAGACGCAGCGGCTCGAGAAAAGAATCTCCAAATCCAACGTCCGCCAGCCAGGGCTCTTCCAGATCAACCAGCAAAGCCAGGTGATCGAATTCCGGCGACGCGCTGCCATCCTCCCGCGCAACGCGGCCGGAAAGCAGGGTCACGCGAAATCCCAGTTCGCGCAGCAAAGCTGCAAACGCTCCGTTGAGCTCGTAGCAAAATCCGCCTCGGCGTAGCTCGACAATCTTGTGAAAAAACCGCTCTTCGTCACACGTGATTTTTCGCCCTAGAGAGATATCCAGATTTTCGAAAGGAACGGTATAGAGATGCGCCAGGTGCAGTCCGCGAAGAGTCTCTGCGCTCGGATCGCTGGGACCGCGGTAAGAAATGCGCGCGAGGTAGGCCGGAACGTCCATTCCTGCTTATTGGATGTGATCTTTTTTCTGGAGATTGTGCTTCCCACAAAGAATTTGGATATTGGCAGCGTCTTTTGACGATCCCCCAAGCGAGTAGGGAATGATATGGTCGAAATGGAGGTTCTCCCTAGAACCGCACTGAATGCAACATCCCTTATCCCTCTTCCAGACTTCTAGTTTCACTGCGCTTGGAATGACTCGATCGTGTTCGACGGCCTTTTGTACTGCGTCAGAGAGTTGCGATTCAGGCTCATCCAATAGTTGCAATCTGAACTTAAATACCTGCCTTCGCGCATTAGTCTCTTGCCATCCGTCGACCAACGCAAACACGCCGTTATAAGCCCAAATTCCGTCCCGGATTTTCTCGAATACCTTTACTCGTTCGGCAGGTGCTTTACCGAATTTGAATCGCCGGACAGCATCGATAAAGAGACCGTTTTGCGTGGGGCGCCCATTTGTCTGAAATTCGGGCTGATCGACTGACTTCGGGTCTGGGCCATCCTTGAGCTTCGGTGCATCATGCCCTTCATAAACGACGACTCGTCCGCCTTGTTCTACGCGATCTTCATAAGGAGCACCCGGACGAATACTCATCAAAATTAGGCTTTCAGCATTTTTGATGCGGTAGTTCATCCCGCGCTGCAAACTGATGCCATAGAGGTCGCACATCTCACGGTAGGAAACCACATCTTGCGGCGAGAGCATGAGTCAACAGTTGCAAATGAGCTTTTGCCAACGACCAACCACCGACGACCAACGACTGCCCTTCAGATCTGCAATTCGTCCTGCGACCACCCTGCCTCGGGTCGCGGCTCGCTGGTCAGATCCAGCACCAGTTTCTCCAGCACCAGCCGCTTAGTCGGAGGATTCGACCGCAACGCCAGGTCCGCCTTGCCCACCAGCCGGATCGCGCTGGTCAGTTCGCGTTTCGACTTATAACGCCTCGCCTGCCGGATGATGTCTTCGGCGGCAAACGGGGGCACGCGAAATCCCTGCCACAATGCCGCCCACAGCGCGCGCTGATCGCGCACATTCCGCTCCAGAATCACCAGCATCTGCCGGAAAGTTTTCGCCAGCATGTAAAGATGCCCGATGGCCGCCTCGTCGCCATCGCCGGTCGAGAGAATCGCGTCCAACACTTCCAGCGCGCGTACGCGATCTTTCGCAGAAATCGCATCCGTCAGTTCGTAGAGCGAACGTTGCTTCGCTGCCAGCACCATGGTCTCGACATCGCCCAGCGTGATACGCTTCTTTTCGCCGACATAGAGGATCAGCTTCTCCAGTTCATTGGAGATCATCATCATGTCGCCGCCCAGTGCGTCCACCAACTCGCGCGCGCCGTCGGTGTCCATCTTCACGTCGCGGCTGGTGCAGTATTCCGAAATCCAGCGCACCGCCTCGCTTTCTTCCACGCGCGCCAGTTCGACGATTCCGCAGAATTGTCCCAGCGTTTCGCGGATGCGTTCGTAGCGCTCCTTGTCGGTCAATTCCATCCGTCGCACGTCGGCGGGAATGCTGATGTGGTCGGCCACGAATACCAACAATGCATCCGGGTTGGGATTCTTGCAGTACTCCTCGATCGCCGCCAGTTTCTCGTCATTCGATCCGCGGCCAAACAACGTCTTCACGCCGCGAACAAAAAACACCTGGAACGGCGCCATCAGAGAGGGAGTTCTAGCCCGATCCAGAATTTCGGTCAGATCCGTATCCGCCAGATCGAAATCGAACAAACTGAAGTCGCGCACATCGTCGGGCACCAGATGTTCGAGAATGGCCTCGCGGAAGCGCTTGCGGAAAAAGACTTCATCCCCCACGAAGACGTACGCCGGCCGGAGCTTTTTCCCTGATACTTCCGAGACGAACCGTTCTGCCTGCGCGAAGGCCTTCATTAGAAACCCTCCAGCACGCTGCTCACCAGGGTTTGCGCGAAGTCGCGCGAAAGCCGGCCCATGGCCGGCGAATCTTCCTCGAAAAAGCTGCTGGGCTCCTGCGACACCTGATACTGCTCGCGAAACACGTACGCGGGATTCTGGAACAGAACCTTTCCCTGCCGGTCGGTGAGCGACACGCGCATGCTAACCACGACCAGAATACTTTCCGCGCGGCCGGTCTTCGAGTCGTAGGTCAAGGGTGACGCCGAGGTTGTCAGCACAGTTCCGCGCAAAGTGGCATCCGCCGCTTCGTTCGCCTGGTTGAGGATCTGGTAGTGGGTGCGCGTGGTGAACTCATGTACCACGGCGGAGGTAAGCGTCTGCTCGATCCGGTACGTCTGTGACTGATTGACGAACGCCGGGATGGCGAGCGTCTTCACGTTCTCGGGCATTGTAACCACACGCCCCGCCGTGTGATACCCGCAAGCAACTGTCGAAGCAACAAGCGCCAGACTGCAGACAAACCTGGCAGCCTGTTGTCGATTCACCGATTTCCTCCGCAGAAGACCTGGTTGTCTAACGAGTGCACTTTCCCCGCACTCACTGAATCTGACCGCGAGGCCGAGTCGGCGTCATGGTCTCCGCACACTCCACTGCAGTGACGGCAGCAATCCGAAGATTATCCGCCGCGGCCCACAGCCAGACCCCGTTCGGATTGTTCTCGTCGCGCGTCAACGATACAAGGATATCTCCTTGCCCGGCCGCATTGACGTTACTCGGTGAATCCTCCGCCTGCCGCGCCACCGTGACGTGCTCTCCACCCATGGCCTGCGAGAGCGCTTCCGGCGAAATCGCCGCCTCCATCTCGAGGTAAATCGAAAACGCATGGCCGTGGAAAATCGGCGCCTGAATCAACTGGATCGACGGCTTCAGCGCACCCGGGCCGGCGATGCGCTCATAGTGTTTCAGGATCCGGTGCTTGATCGATTGCAGCGCGGGCGAAGAGTTGGGCCCGTAATTCTCCACCAGGTTGAATGCCACCTGCGTATCGAAGACTGTCTTCGGCAGTTCCTGGAACGAAAGCAGGTTGACAGTCTGCTCATGCAGTTCGTCCATGCCTTTCTGTCCATGTTCCGACGCGGGCTCGAGCACGGTACAGGCTACGCGTCGAATCTTTCCTCCCTTCGCCGCGCGAGCCACGAGCAGGGCAAGCACCACGGATGCCGGATGCGCCACTACGCAGGGCCCAGGTTGCAGTTCCAACACCGGAGTCTGTCCAAGCTGCCGCTCCAACCACGGCGAGCGGATCGCGGCCGTCGGCTCGCCTTCAAGCGCATAAGAAAGATCGACGATGGCGCTGCCTGCGTCGCGCGCGACTTTCCAGCTCTTGCGCGTTGAGGTCTGGTCGGACGCGAAGAAGGTGAAATCCAGGTGATCAAACTGCTCGTTCCGCACCCGCTGGATGAACGTCACTTCATCGCCCATCGTTTCCAGCTGGCCCAGAGACTCGTCATCGTCAAGCAACTTCACATCGACAGCTGGAAAATTACGGTCGTTCAGGACCTCGGCCACTTCCTTGCCGCGCAACGACGCCGCGCCCACCACGGCGACGCGATACGGTTTGGCGCGCATGGGGTCAGCAGTCGTAACAGGCGTCGATTTCAGCGGAGAACTCATGAGGGCTGTGAAGCCTCCTTGTATGCGGGCGGAGCGGGAGGCGAAGGCCGGCGCCGGAAGATCCACTGCAATCGCCATAGCACTCCCGAGAACATGTAGATGAGCGCAATGGCGAAAAGGACCCAGCGCGAATAAAACCAAATCAGCGCGAACAAAGCGCTAAGGAGGACGATCAACCGAAACGGCTGGCGCGTGTTGAAGTGAATGTCCTTGAAACTGTAAAAGCGCCATGAGCTGACCATCAGATAGCCGACCACCGGAACCATGCACAACCACATGGCTGAGGGCGCAACCGAAGTCAACGGCTCTCCTAGCGCACGGTGGACCATGGCGGCAATCACGCCCGCGCCCGCCGGAATCGGCATGCCCACAAAATATTTCTTGTCGGGTCGCCCGGGATTGGAGGGCTGCGGGTTCACCGTGATGTTGAACCTTGCCAGCCGGCTGGCTCCCGCCACCAGAAAAAGAAAACTCGCAACTGCCCCCAGCTGACCAATCTTGGAACGAAACTCCGGATCGATCGGCGGCAACAGGTGAAAACCCCACATATAAGCAAGCAGGGCTGGGGCCACGCCGAACGTGATGACATCGGCCAACGAATCAAGTTCGCGCCCGAAATCGCTGCTCGTCTTCGTCATGCGCGCAATGCGCCCGTCGAGCCCATCAAACAGCACCGCAAAACCAATCGCCTTCGCCGCGAAATCGAAATGCCACGGTTCCGCCACCGTTCCGTGCATCGTCTGCAGGATCGCGTAGTAACCCGCGGCCAGGTTCGCCGTCGTGAACAGCGACGGCAAAATGTACATGCCCTTGCGCTGCCGCCGAACCGGGCGATCTTCCTTCCGTCGCTTCGGAATCTCGACTACCGAAGTCTCGGGCACGCCGTCCATTTATCGCGCCCCCGCAACGGTCGTTGGCACGTTCGGCGATGACGTTTCGCGAGAAACCGGCGCATAGCCAAGAATGCTCGAGGCACCTTTCACGTGATCTCCCACTTTCACCGCAACTTTGACATTCACGGGCATCACCACATCCACCCGCGAGCCGAACTTGATCAGTCCCACACGCTCGCCACGCTGCACCGCATCTCCCACTTTCTTGGTGAAAATGATCCGGCGCGCGATCAGGCCCGCGATCTGGCTGAAGATGACACGATGGCCTTCGCCCTCCACCGTCACAACGTTCTGTTCGTTCTCGCTGGCAGAATGGGGAGCCATCGCATTCAAAAACTTGCCTTTTTTGTAGCGCACATCGCGAATCACCCCGCCAATCGGCGAACGGTTCACGTGGACGTTGAATACGTTCAGAAAAATGCTGATCCGCAGATGCTCAGCTCCGTTGAACAGCACGCTCGTGACATCGGTGACCTTCCCATCTCCGGGAGAAACGATGGCGCCCGGTGTCTCGGGTATCGTGCGTTCCGGATCCCGGAAGAACCACAAGCAGAACGCCGCCAGCAGGCAGGCGGGCAACGCCCATAGCGGGCTGGACAGCCAACCAATCAGCAGCGCAGCCATCAGCAAAGGAATGGCGTAATAGTAGCCGTCGCGAACCATGAGGACTTTTAGAATTATAGTGCAGGGGAGCGGTTGGGTTTTAACTTAACTGCAATAAAAAAAGGCGCTTACAAGCGCCGGGTTCGAGAGACATATCACCCTCGACGGCTACGCCGTCTTTCATTGGTGGTGGATTAGGCGACCTGGTTCTGAATCTGTTGCCGGAAACCGCGCTCGATCGTTTCCATCTGATCCTTCAGGCGCAGTTTCAGCTTCTTCAGCCGGACCTCTTCCAACTTTTCGTCTTCGGTGAGATATCTTTTTTCGGTGAGTGAATCGAGGCGTTGCGCGTATGTCATGTGCTCGGTCGCCAGCCGACGAAACTCATCGTGGCTGGCCAGGAGCTGGTCTCTCGGAGTCATCCTGCAGACCTCCTAGCCGAATTGAGAATTAAAAATTAACACAGCCTTCATGAAGCGGCAATCCAATTTTCGCGTTAGGGCACTCTCCAAGTCACATTGCCTATGTGACCTGCAGTTGCACCAGCGCCGGGGCAATTTACGTAAAGGATAAGCGGTAGACGACGGCATCTTCTTGTGGCTGAGTGTAGTAGCCGGGACGCCGGCCGCTCTCCTCAAACGACCATTTTTCGTAAAGCAAACGCGCCGCGTGGTTCGACTCGCGTACCTCGAGAAACACCGCGGTGGCTCCTTCTGCGCTGGCTAGCTTGAGAAATTCTCCCAGCAATCGAGTACCAAATCCACGCCGCCGCGCCGCCCCGGCAACCGCAATATTCTCGATCTCCCACTCGCCGGCAACCGCGTGTGCAACCAGAAATCCCTGTAAAGCTGCGGCCTCCTCGATCACCAACGCCAAACGGCGCGGCGTTTGTTCGCCGAACACGCGCTCATACTGCTCGCGCGACCAGTGAGCCGCAGTCGCCGAGCGAATCACGAGCCGCATCATGGCAGGAATATCGTCGGCTGTAGCGGGACGAACGTGCATGAAGTCAGGGATCAGATCAGAAAATGTAGCGCAGGCGCCCCCGCCCGCGAATCTCGGCTTTTGACTCGCGCTCAAACTCAAAGCGCGAAGCTCATACCTTCTTCGCAAAAATCTCCGCATCCGAGCGCCGAATGTAGTTCGCTTCCAAATCCTCCGGAGAAGTCGTATGCCCCTGCAAAATCCTCTCCCAACCGATGCGCGCAATCGCGGCGCTCGTGATCCGACCGACCTCTTCGACCTCGAATCCGCCGCCGCGCGCGACGGCCGCGACGCTGGAATCTGGCGTCACGACTTTCCCCTCCCGAGCCCGATCCATAAACTCCTCCCGCGTAATCAACCGCTCCCCCATTGCTTGCGTACCATCAGTCAGGTTGTACTCGCCGAGGTAGATTTCGTTGCGTCCGGCATCAAGGGCCGCCAGAACGCGGCCCCGAAATTTCCCAGCTCGCGCCACCGCCTCCAAGCGTGAAACGGAGGCGATCGGCTTCTCGAGAATTTCAGCTAGCGCTTTGATGGCCGCCAATCCAACCCGCAGGCCCGTAAAAGAGCCGGGTCCGGAAGCCACAGCAAACGCGCCAATATCTTTTTTGGTAAGCCCGTGCTTTCCCAGCAACCCCCCAATTTGCGGCACAAGCTGCGCGGAGAATGTTCCGCCCTCCAGTGCACTGGTCTCGACGATTTCAACCGCGGCGGAGGTGTCGGGCCCCTCATGCACTCGCGCCAGCGTGATGCCACCATCTGTTCCGGAAGTATCGATTGCGAGAAGGATCATGAGAGCAAGTCGTCAGTCGTTAGTCGTCGGTCGTCAGCAAAGCTGACGGTGCCCCACTTTCGCGCGTTCTGTGCGCTAAGGTGGGCAGCCAAGGACGCGCTTCCCCAAGCCGATAGCAATAACCACAAATGGCTTTGGCCGACAACCGACGACTGCTCGACCAACGAGCAATGGCTAGCGACTAGCAACTGCGTCCTCAACCAACTCCAGCAACACCCCGCCGGCGCTCGATGGGTGCACGAAGACATAGCGATGCCCGCCCGCGCCGACTTTAATCTCCTCCGAGACCAGGCGCACGCCGTCCTTCTTCAACTTCGCCACCGCCGCGGCCAGATCCGGAACGCGCATGCACACGTGGTGCAATCCCTCGCCATGCTTCGCAATGAACTTCGCGATGGTCGAATCTTCTGACGTCGCCTCCAGCAACTCCAGCCGGCTCTCGCCAACCGGCACCATCACCAGCCGAACCATTTCCTGCTCGACCGTTTCTTCCGCAGACACGCTCAGCCCCAACTTCTCGTAAATGCCCTTGGCCGCGGCCAGCGACTTCACCGCGATCCCGAGATGATCAATGCGAAACGTCACGACCCCGCCTTCCGGACAATCTCTTCCACCAGCGAATACGGATCGCGCTTGTGCTCTGCAACTTCCGCCGCCAATCGCTCGGCCTGTCCGTCGCCCAGTTGCGCCCGCGCGCGCTCCAGCATCGCGTCCCGCAGCATCTCGACCAGCCGCTCCCGCCAGTTTTCAATGTTGCGCTTAAGAACGAGATTTTCCTTCTGCAGATAGTCTTCGTAATCGCGAATCGTCACAGCCAGTTCTTCGACGCCCTTGCCATCAACCGCCACGGTCTTCACGATGGGCGGGATCCAGCCGTCTTTGCGGATCGCCAGCGATTGCATGGCGCGCACCTCGCGCTCCACGTTCTCGGCGCCGTCGCGGTCGCTCTTGTTGATGACGAAAATGTCGGCAATCTCCATGATGCCGGCCTTGATGGTCTGCACATCGTCGCCCATGCCCGGCACCAGAATCACAATGGTGATGTCGGCCAGCCGCACGATGTCGACCTCATCCTGCCCCACGCCGACCGTTTCAATCAGAACCAGGTCGCGTCCGGAGGCATCTAGCACCGTGGCCACATCGGCGGTAGTACGCGCCAGCCCGCCCAGCGACCCGCGGGTAGCCATACTCCGGATATAAATGCCGGGGTCGGCATGGTGATCCTGCATGCGAATGCGGTCGCCCAGAATCGCGCCACCGGTATACGGACTGGTCGGGTCAACCGCAATGATGCCCAGCGTCTTGCCCGCCCGCCTGTAATGCTTCGCGAGTTGATCGACGAGCGTGCTCTTCCCCGCTCCCGGGGCGCCCGTGAGGCCAAGAATGCGAGCGCGCCCGCTGTGCGGAAACAAAGCCTTCAGCAACTCGGCCGACTCCGGTCTGCGATTTTCGACCGTGCTGATGGCCCGCGCCAAAGCACGCGCATCGCCGGAGCGCAAGCGCTCTATCCAGGGTTGGAGGTCGGTCTTCAAACTTTTCAGTGTAAAGCAGCGGGAAGGGGTTGGGGAAATTGAGAGAGAGTCCCCCTAAAAGAGCTGGCTCTGAGGCCAATCGAGAGCACTGTCGAGAATGGAATGGCAACGTCACGCCAACGATCACTCAAGCGCGTGCATTCCCTCGACTTGCCGCTGCATGATCTCGAGGCGATAGCGCGACCAGAAGACGAGCAAACCAAAGAACTGAAACGCAGCCCAATTGATAAGCCACACGTGGAGCATACGCGGATCAATTGAACCACCACCTCCAACGACTGGCTGCGGATGCTGCGTCCGAAAAAACCAAATCGAGAAATACACCAGCGGCATATCGAGCGCCCCGAAAACCGCCAGGGCTGCTGCCAATACCGGAGTTTGACCGCCAGCAGAAAAACGCCGCAGAAGCAGGTAGCTGACATAGATCAGCCACATGACGAGGGTCGAGGTAAGCCGCACATCCCATGTCCACCAGATTCCCCAGACTGGTCGCGCCCATAGCGGCCCTGTAACCAGCACCACGGTGCAGAAGACGACGCCGATCTCAGCCGCTGCCACTGCTATCGCATCTGCTTTCGCACTGCGTCGAAACAGGTAGATGACAGAGGCGACAAAGTTCACCGTAAAAAACACGAACGTCGTCCACGCGGAGGGCACGTGGTAGTAGATGACCCGATACACGTCTCCTTGGAGTTGGTCGGTCGGGGCGGCAACGAGTGCCTCATAGAGGGCGTAACTCAGCAGGAGCCCGGAGAAAATCGCGAGGATGGGGGAAAAACCGTTTCATTCCGAGGGGATGAGCTTAACCTGACTTGCCTATCGGCTAACGAACTTCCATGCGAGAACCACGAACACGAGAGCAATGCCAGCCACATACCCCCATGCGCGTCCCTTTTGTAGCTTTTCATGGTCAATCATTAAGCACCTCGAAATACAAAGGCAGTATCCCATATTTTTGGCCAGAATCAGGAGGAGATGAAACCGCTAGGACGGTTGGAGCTCCGCAAGGAGTAACGGTCGAAATCAGCGGTTGCACTCATATTCCGCTTGAGGCTCATAAAATCACGGGGCTGAACGACATTTCTGACGTCGACTAGCCTCGTAAATCGGGAAACGAGAACAAAACCTCGCTGCCACTGTGAAGGGCTACCACTCTCCGCATACACCCCGAGCAAGCCATTACAATCAGTTCCCATGTCGGCTACTGTTGGCAGCCCGAGGCTCGACCGCGTGCTCGCGCAACTCCGTCTCTACGAGCACCCGTTGCTGAGCTTCAGCGCGAGCGCCAAGGGCGAGGGCGTCGAAGTCAGCATTCAACTCATGCACTGCACTGTCCCGGTACACACGTACGTATTCGAAATGCACCCCCGCGACCTGGATCACCCCCAATTCGAATGGCAATTCCAGCGCCAGCTGTACGACGCGCTCCATGACTACCTGGTCGAAATGTTTATCCGCACGCCGCAGGACCGCATCGACCGGCGCGAGCGCGGATTGTGACCCTGCGTCACAAAATCGAACAGGAGATCCGCGAGCGCGGACCGATTGACTTCTCGCGCTATATGGAGTTGTGCCTGTACGATCCCGAACTGGGCTATTACTCGCGCAACCAAGAAAAGTTCGGCAAGGCCGGCGACTTCTACACTTCCAGCGACGTGCACGCCGTCTTCGGCCGCCTGCTCGCTCGCCAGTTCGACGAGATGTGGCGCGCGCTGGGAGAGCCGAAACAAATCGAGCTCCTGGAGCTTGGTCCGGGCCGGGGGTTGTTCGCGCAGGACGTGCTCGACTGGTCGGAGAAAAAATTTCCAGGCTTCCACCGCTCCCTGCACTACACGCTGGCGGAGACTTCGCCGTCACTGCGCCAACGGCTGGAAGCAAAATTTCGCGAGCGGATTGCTACGGGTAAAGTCAGCGTGCTGATTCAGAACACAAATTCTCGCCTTGACGTTGGACGCAAAAAGCCGACGGCCGAGGGCGGCCGTCGCTACACTGAACCGCTGGACTCAACGCTCCCGCGCGCCGAGGACGCCCGTCGCTCGACCGATAACTTGTCTGGTCGCGTTGCGGAGGGACATGGCCGCCGTGCCGGACAGACTCTAGCCTCAATGAGGGCTTTAGCCTCTGAGGTTCCGCTCATCGTGTTCGCCAATGAGTTCTTCGATGCGCTCCCGGTCGAGATCCTGTCCGAGAAGGGCTCGCTGCGCGTCGCAACCCGCGACGGGCGATTCCTCGAAGAATGGGTTCCGCCGTCACCCGAAGAATTCGACTTCCTCGACCGCTACGGCGTTCATCCCGAAGACGGCATGCGCACCGAGGTCGCACTGATCGCACTGCGGACTATGGCGCAGATCGCCGCAAACATCGAGCGCGGATTCCTGATTGCGATCGACTACGGCTATACGCGTCAACAGCAACTAGCCGGCCGTCACCTCGACAGCTTGATGACTTACCGCCAACATTCCGCTACGCCCGATCCCTACCAGGCCCCGGGCGAGCAGGACATCACTGCGCACGTGAACTTCACCGCACTTGCCGCCGCCGCAGAACAGAGCGGTCTGCACGTCCACAAACTGCTCACGCAATCACAATTCCTGATGGGCATCGGCGAAGCCACCCAGTTTGCCGATGCGTTCGAAGAATGCCAACTCCCCCAGGAACGCGCTAAGGTGGCCATGCAGTTGAAACACCTAGTCACGCCCGAAGGCATGGGAGAGACGTTTCAGGTGATGGTGGCGGGGAAGGCCGTTGAGGAATCCAAGGTGGAGGAACTCAGCGGGCTTAGTTTCGCGAAAAGGTGAGGAGGTCTTCGGTCGTCGGCCTCCCGATGATGTGGTAAGCGAATGATTCGTCTCAGACTGATTCGCTTCTAGCTAAGTTGTTGAAACCCCGTTTGGGTTTGTTCGACAGGCGCAGAACGCTCCACAAGCGTCGCGCGGAGTGCCCGTTAAATGCGATTGGAGGGCCATAGGCCGCCCTTTGATGGCTCGGCCATGGTTTGGGTCGGTCGGCACCCTAAAGGGCGCCTATAAGTCATCCTGACGAAAAAGTATCTTTTAGTTAATGCGACCGGAACGGTCGGAGTGTGACGGTCAGCCGGCAGCGACTCGATTGCACTCAAATCTGCAATCTGCAATCAAGAATTTGAAATTTCAGATTGCAGATTATAGGTTGCAGATTGAACAACCTACGCCCCTGGCGCCGTCTGCTTCTCCCGCTCGTAGGGCTTCTGGATATAGCGGCGCGCCTCATCTCCGGCGCCCTGGGTGTTGTCGTTAGTCTGCAGGGCCTGGCGGTATTCGTTTACAGCGCGTTCGCGTTGACCGGTGATGTCGAAAATCTTGCCCAGCTGAATGTGGCTCCACACTTCGGTCCAGCGCGGCTCGCCGTCGCCATTCAGGCACTCGCGATAGGCGTTGGCGGCGGACTGGTAGTTGCGCTGCAGGAAAAATACTTCTGCCACGCGGTAATGCGCCAGTGAGGAATTCTTGTTCGCGTCGAGCGCCTTGTTGAACTCCAGGAGCGCGGCCGCCAGATCGCCCTGCTGCACCAGCGCCTGGCCGCGGGTGATGGAGGCGCGCATGCGCACTTCGCTGGAATTCTTCAGCACCTTGTCGTCGGGATCGACCGAAATGCGTCGCGGCTTGCCGAAGGTCTCGAGGGTGAACGGAGAATTCGTGCCTACCACCTCGATGCGTTTCTCTTCGGTTTTGCCGTCGGTATCGATTTTCAGATCGACCGGCATGCGGAACAGGTCGAGATCCTGCGAAATCTCGCCCACCACGCGAAACCCCTTGTTGTTGCCCAGCCGGTAGACGGTGTACTTGGTCTTAAATTCTGGAGCGCCCGTCGAATCGAGCCACTGCGTGAAGAACCAGGTCAGCTTGTCGCCGTTTTCTTTTTCCGCGATGGTCTCGAAATCGGCAATACTCGCCGACTTCCCTGCGTACTGCGTGGCGAAAGCGCGCATGATCTTGTAGTACTTCACGTCGCCGACCACCCAACGCAGCATGTGCACGATCATTGCACCCTTGTCGGTAACCAGCGTCTGAAACTCAGGAGAGAACACGTCGAGCTTGTTGGCGCTGGAGAGAGGAACCGTGTCGTACGCCAAAGCGCCCACTGACATGTCTTTCACAGCTTCTTCCAGGCCCAGAGAGCCCGCGGCCTGCTCCACGTACATAGCTTCGGAGTAGCGCGAGAAGCCGTCACTCAGCCACCAGTCTTCTTTCGTAGCCGGGCTGACCGACAATCCCCACCACTGGTGCGCGATGGTGTTGGCCAGCAGGCGATAATTGGTTTTCTCGTTGATGGCGCGTCCTGCCATGCCGGCAAGTTCCGGCGCCCAGGTGGTGGGCACGGTGTCATCGGGAAGTTCGACCACGCGCAGCGTCGGCGAGGGCAGCGGGCCGAAGGTCGAAATGTAGTATGTGAATTCCTTCAGCGCGGCATTGGTGTACTCGGGTGCCAGCTTCTGATGCAGCGGCTTGAAGTATACGTGCAGATCCACGCCGGAATCTTCGCTCTTGGTTTCCTGGAAAACTCCCGCGATGATCGTCCCGGGAAAACTCGGCCGGTCGCTTACAAAAGTATAAGTTTTCCCCGCAACCGCACCTGTAGTCTTCTTCGACGGAGTGCTGTCGGCGACCGTCATCTTGCCGCTGCCGATGGCGAGCATGTGCGAAGGAATCGTGATGCGGATGGTCGAGGTGAATCGGTTAATGCCGTACGCATTCACCGGAAACCAGCGCCCTGCATACAGCAGGTAGCTGGTGTCATCGCCGATGGAGGCCAGCTTCAACCCCTGCACCGGACTCTCGTCGGCGGAATCGAGCAGGCCTTCATACTCGAACGTCAGGGTCGCGCTCGTGTCCTTGGTCATACCCGCGGTCAGCGGGATGCGTACGGTCGAATCCTGGGTCACGCGCTCGGCCGACAGCGTCTTGTTGTTAGCGTCCGTCACCTTGGTCAGGCGCAAGGCGTTATTGAGCTCGAAGGTGGCAACGCTGAGGTCGTCGAGCGCGGTGAATTTCACCTTGGCAACCGCGCTGATCTTGTGAGCATGCGGGTTCAGCTGAGCTTCAATCTGGTAGTCGTCCACGCGCAGGCGAGCTTTTTCCGCCGACCAGGCCGGTAAAGTCACGCAAAACAACAAAAGTACAAGGCATCGCGACAGGGCGGGGCGGAAGCGCCTACAGTTCAAAGCAATCTCCTAGATTCAATCCTTATCCTATGATGAAGATTCTGAACCAAAAGATGCTGGCGGCACAAGGGTAAAGGCCTCTCACAGCTTTTGACCGCAAAGTTCGCAAAGAAAAGGCCGCAAAAGGACGCAAAGAAATCGAAAATGGCTGGTAGCCGGCCTTCCGGTGTAGTTGCTTCGCGATCTTTGCAACCCCTTCACGACCTTTGTCGTCAAAAGGCATTGCCGCGATCGGCGATTGATCCGCGCGGCGGTGCCGGGTGCCATTTGCAGCAGCAAAGGTTGTTAAGCGTGGTCGGCTACCAGATCAAGAACCGACTGCGCAGCCCGCTCCGCGGCCGGGCGGGTGTCGCCTGGGTCCCGGGAGCATAACTGCGCCTTTACCCGGGCTAAACCATCCAGCATGGTCTTTCGGGTGGTCCCCTCCGAGATTAACTCCTTTAATCGGGCAACGACTCGCTCGGCGGTGAAGTCGTCCTGCACCAGTTCCGGGACGATTTTTTCCCCGGCGATGAGGTTCACCATCGCAAAGTACGGCACCTTGATGCGCGGCTTGCCTAGCGTGTACGTCAGAGCAGAAACGCGATAGACCATGACGAATGGCGTCGCCATCATGGCGGCCTCGACGGTCGCAGTGCCGCTCGCGACAATCGCCGCGCGGGCGTGATGCAGCGCCGGCAAAGCCGCCGAGACAAGAGTGATGCCGCGCCCGCGGGTGCTCGGTTCCAGAAGGTCCCGATCCAGCGTGGGCGCTACTGGCAGCAGGAATTCAAATCCCGCGCCCAGAAGAGTGGCTGCGTCGAGCATGGTGGGCAGATTCATGCGGACCTCCTTCACGCGGCTGCCCGGCATGATCGTGATCCAGCATTTGTTTAAGTCCAGCTGGTATTGCGCGGCGTAGGCTTCACGCGTGATCGCCGGAGGAGGCAGCTCGGCTAGAGGATGTCCCACGAAGGACGCATCGACTCCGCGCTCGCGATAGAACTTTTCTTCGAAGGGAAAGATCACGAGAGCTTTGCTGATGTATTTGCGCAACAACTTCACTCTGCCCTGCCGCCACGCCCAGAATTGCGGAGTTACGTAGTAGACGACCGGGACGCCGCGCTTTTTCATCTGACGTGCCACCCGCCAGTTGAAGGCGGGCGAGTCGATGACGATGGCGAGGTCAGGCCGACGGCGATCGGCTTCGGCAATCAGCTTGAGAAAGAGACGATAGATTTTGGGGAGGTGGCTGAGAATTTCGGTAATGCCGACGACGGCCAGATCTTTGGCGTCGACCACGGTATCGCATCCGCCGTCGCGCATGCGCTGGCCGCCGACGCCGAAGAATTCAAGCGACGGGTCATGGCGCTTTAGGGCCTCGATGAGTCCGGCGCCATACATTTCGCCGGACGCCTCCCCGGCGGAGATCAGGATGCGCACGGAGGGTATTGTAGCGGGTGGTTGACCGCCAGCGGCAGGGGCCGCGAGTCCGGACCGTGCGTCTCGTGAACACCGCGACTGAAGTTGATTATGGATCGGCGAGCGTCCCCGCTCGTCCCTCCGCTGACATAGCGGGCTATTTCGAGAGCTAGGCTTTCGCCTGATTGGCGTAAAGGATTATCGCCGCAAAAAGCTAGCCGAGCTCCGCTCGGGCGGGCGGGCGAGGGCGCCTGTCCCTACGTAAACCGTTATCAGTCGTCGGCGCTGGCTGTGACCTCGGGCGGCTTGGTGAGGAGAAACTCCTGGTCCTTGTACTGCAACTGGTAAAGCTTGTAATAGACGCCGCGCTGGGCGAGCAGTTGCTGGTGCGTGCCCATTTCGCGGACTTTGCCTTTGTGCATGACGATGATCTTGTCGGCGCGTTGCACGGTCGACAGCCGGTGCGCGATCACCAGCGACGTGCGGCCTTCGACCATGCGACTGAGCGCGTCGCGCACGCGGAATTCGGTCTCGGTATCGACGCTCGAGGTGGCTTCGTCGAGGATCAGAATCTGCGGGTTATGGGCAAGGGCGCGCGCAAACGAGATCAGCTGCTTCTGGCCGGTGGAAAGCGTCGAGCCGCGTTCGCGCACTTCTTCGCTGTAACCGCCGGGCAAGCTGCGGATGAAGTCTGCGAGGTTTACTTCCTCGGCAGCCTTTTCGACGTCCTGGTCGGCAATCCACTCCGAGCCCAACCGGATGTTTCCGCCCACCGTGCCTGAGAACAGGAACGGATCCTGCAGGACGACGCCAAAGCGGCGGCGCAGGTCGTTCAGATCCATGTCCTTGATATCGACACCGTCGATCCGGATGGCACCTTTCTGCACATCGTAAAAGCGCAACAGCAACGAGATCAGCGTGGTCTTTCCGGCACCCGTGTGGCCGACCACGGCGATAGTCTCGCCGGGATCGAGGATGAATGAAACATCGCGCAGCACCCAATCCATTTCGGCGGCTGCTGAGGAGCTATCGCCCGACGAGGCGCTTTCTTGCGCCTTATGCAGAGTGTCGGCCGCGGTGCCGCGGACGCCGTAGGTAAACCAGACGTGATCGAACTCGATGCGTCCCGGCCCTTCGGGCTTTTTAGTGACCGCGGGAGAGGTGATATCGACCGGCGTGTCGAGCAACTTAAAAATACGCTCGCTGGCAGCCATCGCGGACTGCAGGATGTTGTATTTGTCGCTGAGGTCCTGAATGGGACGGAAGAAGCGCTGGGCGTACTGCGTAAACGCAAAGAGGACTCCGATAGTAGCGGTTTCGTAGACGAAGCGGACCACCACAATCTTATGCCGGCTGAATTCGAACATCATGTTAGCGATCGGGACATGCTGAATCACTTCGCGCCCGCCGAACCAGACAATCGTTGCGACTGCAACCTGCGACAGAATTTCCACCACCGGGTAGTACACCGCGTACGCCATAATGGCGTCTTTGAATGCCTCCATGTGTGACGCGTTAATGTTCGAAAACTGCCGGTAGGCGCGCTTTTCGCGATTGAACAACTGCAGCACCAGCATGCCCGAAACGGCTTCCTGCAGGTAGGAGTTGATGCGCGCGATCGCGACTCGTATGCGCCGGTACGAGTCGCGCACTTTCACGCGAAATATCATGGTCGCCCACGTGATGAATGGAAGGACGGCAAACGTCATCAGCGCCAGCTTCCAGTTCATGGTCATCATGATCACGATGATCCCCAGCAGGACGAAAACGTCTTCAAAGATCGAGACCACGCCGGCGGTGAACATTTCGTTGAGCGCGTCGACGTCGCTCGTTACGCGCGTGACCAGGCGGCCCACGGGATTGCGGTCGTAAAACCCGATGTGCATGCGCTGCAGGTGGCGGAAAATCTGGCTGCGCAGGTCGAACATCACCATCTGGCCAGTCCACTGCATGTAATAGGTCTGCAGGAAATCGCAAAAAAAGCTGAAGACCAGCGTTCCCACGTAGAAAGCGGCTATTTGCGCGATGCCGCGCAGAGGCTCGGGACTGAGCCAGCGGTCGAGGATCGAGTGCGAGGTGGATACGTGCGACAGGTATTTGTCGATGGCTGTCTTGGTGAGGAAGGGCCCGAGGACATCGAGGCCCGCCTTGAAGATGATCGCGCTGAGCGCGACCACCACCTGCCACGTGTAGGGACGCAGGTAGGTCAGCAGGCGCCGCATCAGGCGCCCGTCGTACGCTTTCCCTAAAACCTCTTCTTCCTGATTGGCCATAGCGCCGCTACTACAACAAGAGTAATAGATGGCTGGGGCGGGGGCAAAGATGGAAAAGCTTTGAGAGGTGAGCGATCAGCTGCAAGCTAGGAGCGGTGAGCTGCGAGCACGCATTTCCCCGATGCTTCCTCCATTTTCATCGCTATTGAGACCTCAACCTACACAGAAACTCAAGGTCCCTCGACTGCGTTCGGCTGGCGCCTCACTTCGCTCGGGATGACAGGGGGTGAGTTCGGCAGAATCACAGTGTTCCTGGAGCTTCCAGCTTATAGCTCGTGGCTCGCAGCTCGACGCTCAGCGCGTCTTCAGTTCCAGCTTCGGTGGCGGCAGGCAATTGTTGCGTGCGATCTCTTCCCGCAACTTCACCCGATTCTTCGCCTTCCGCATTTCTTCCAGCCACTTGATCAGCGGCACTACGCTTTCTTGGTATGACTCCCACGATCCCGGTTCTCCGAATGTCAGGTTCTGCCAGTGACCGGGGCGGTGGACGCTGAGAATGACCTGCACGCTGGGGCCTGCCGACGAGGGCTTTAGCAGCTTGTCATCGTTCAACGCCATCAGTTCGTCGGCAGAAAGAAAGTGTTCCACCTTCTGCAACTCGGGCAAGGGAAGCATGCCTTCAAAGATTTCCGTTTTCTGTGCAGTTTCGCGTTCGAGGTGATACTGGCCGTCGCCGCGAACCAGCACGCAATCATTCTCGTAGACGCGCGCATGAACGAGGCGCATCAGGTAAGAAGGAGGCGTGGCAGAGCTGTCCTGGCCCCGCATCGAGGAGACGAATCCCACCGCCAGCACGAAACTCAGCGCGACCCCACGCTTGAACACAATGGCCGGATTCTAGCGAGACACGGTAGGCTGGGCTACGGTTTCTAGCGGCTTTCAGGTGACCGACGTAACACGAGGGCGGAATTTTTCGAGCCAAAGCCCACGCAGTTGCAGATGGCATGCTCGACCTGCGCTTTACGGCCGGCCTCGGGAACGTAGTCGAGATCACAGTGGGGATCGGGCTTTTCGAGATTGACAGTGGGGGGAAGCTGTCCGCGCTCCATCGCGACCAGCGTCGCCGCCAGTCCGGCCGCGCCGCAGGCTCCCTGCGCGTGGCCAATCTGCGACTTCAGGCCCGACATCGGGATCGTGCGCGCGGCATCACCCAAGGCTAGTTTTAAAGCCTGGGTCTCGACGCGATCGTTCATCTCTGTGGAGGTTCCGTGGAGGTTCACGTAGTTGATGACGTCCGGCGACAACCGGGCCTCTTCGAGAGCCATGGTGATTGCGCGCGCCGGCTCCTCGGGCGAGTCGCTCATGCGCACGCGGTGAAAGGCTTCGCAGGTCGAAGCGTAGCCGGCGATCTCGGCGAGCACGCGCGCACCGCGAGCCTTCGCGTGATCGTAGTCTTCGAGCACGAACATCCACGAGCCTTCCGCCAGCACGAAGCCATCGCGATCGGCGGAGAAAGGACGGGACGCGCGCTCCGGTTGATCGTTCCACGACTGAGTCAGCGCGCGCAGCAGCGAGTACCCCTTGATGATACCGGGCGTGATGGGCGCATCCACGCCGCCCGCGAGAAACATCGGCTGAACGCCCGCCTGAATGTGCTGGTAGGCGTACCCCAGGGCATCGCTCGACGAAGTGCAGCCCGCGGTCACCACGTGGCTGTAGCCGCGGCAGCCGAAGCGCATCGAAACTTCGCTCGAGATTGTGCCCATAGTTCCGCTCGGAATGCAGAACAGGCTGACTTGCTTGACGTGGCCGGAGTGCCAGAGCCGGTATTGCTCTTCGGAAAATTCCTGGGCTCCGCCACCCGAGCCGAGAATCACGCCGATTTCGCGCTGCTGGTCAAGCGACATGGACGCATAGTCGAGGCCCGCGTCCTTGAGGGCTTCATCGGAGGCCGCCATGGCCAGCGGCACGACGCGCGACACGTGCTTGCGCTCGCGCGCGTCCACCCAGGCCAGTTCGTCGAATTCCGGAATTTCTCCCGCGATGTGCACGGGCAGGCCGCAGGGATCAAAACGCCGGATGCGCTTGATACCCGATTTACCTTCGAGCACGGCACGGGCAAACGCCTCTTTGCCGATGCCGTTGGGGCTGACTACGCCCATTCCGGTGATGACGACGCGAGTCATACGTGCACTAGTTGAGATGGCACCGCCGGCCGAATTCGTTGTAAAGCACCTGGGCAGGCATGCTCAAAATGGGATAATCAGGAGCATGCCGTTCGGCCTGTATCTATCGGTTCCCTTCTGTCGCACGAAGTGCACGTATTGCAACTTCGCATCCGACGTTTTTTCCAGCGCGGTGTTCACGCGCTACGTAGATCGCGTGTGCGCGGACATACATACTACCCTAGAGACCGCTCAAACGATGGGCGGGAGGGTCGAACGCGAGGTGGACTCCGTTTACCTGGGCGGCGGGACACCCACGGTTTTGAATTCTGAACAACTTGAGCGGCTGTTTGTGACGGTGAGACAAAACTTCTCTTTGCTTCCTGCTGCCGAGTTGACGGTTGAGTGCGCGCCCGGGACCCTGACGCCTGCAGTGCTGGAGACGTTGCTCCGCAGCGGGGTCAACCGCGTCAGCCTGGGCGTGCAGTCGTTTGTGGATCAGGAAGCAGCGTCGGTGGGGCGACTGCATAAATGCGAGACCGTACTGGATGACGTTGCGCGCCTGCGAAGCGCCGGGATTTCGAATATTAATGTCGACCTGATTGCCGGGCTGCCGCATCAGACGCGGGACAGCTGGAAGGTCTCGCTGGAATCGGCGATTGCGCTGGGCGTTCCCCACGTCAGCGTCTACATGCTCGAGGTCGATGAAGATTCGCGGCTGGGGCGGGAACTGATTGCCGGGGGCACGAAGTATCACGCGCATTTTGTGCCGGACGAAGATCTCACCGCGGATATGTACGAGACGGCTTGTGCGCAACTGAATGCCGCGGGCATCGCGCAATACGAGATTTCCAATTTCGCACGGAAGGAATTCGAATCGCGCCACAATTTGAAGTACTGGACCCGCCAGCCGTATCTCGGCTTTGGCGTGGATGCGCACTCGATGCTGCCATCGGCGGGCGATGCGTTGGAGGCGGTAAGATTTTCGACTTCCGATTCCCTGGATCAGTTCGTGGCCGGGGCGCCGTTGAATCGGACGGATGTGTCTCGTGAAATGGCCCTTGAGGAAACGTTCTTCCTGGGGCTGCGGCTGAACCGGGGCGTAGACTTGGGGCAGGTGCGGGACGATTTCGGGATTCGTGCGATGGAAACGGTGTCCCTCGTTCTTTCGGAACTCGATGAGGCTGGACTTGTGGCTTGCGAGGGTCCCCGTGTTCGTCTCACGCCTCGCGGGCGGCTGCTCTCGAATGAAGTGTTTGAGCGCTTTCTGGGATGTGCCGTGGGGAGTGCTTCGTAATGCGCCCTGCAGCGCTCTTGACCGCCAAGGACGATAAGTTGTCGCAAAGATCGAAAAGAAAAAAAGCATCCTGAGAAAACGAAGAAAGTAAGCGCGCGTCTGTTCTGCATTTCTTTTCGAACTTTGCGAGTCCTTCGCGTACTTTGTGGTTAAACGCTTTTTCCAATTCTGCGAGTCGGTGTGCCTTTTTTGACACGCACTGGTTCCCAAGGTCAAGCTTGAGGACTTAAGCTCGTTTCCTCTAACCGTTCGGTCGGTTGGATCGATGGGATGGAGGTGCTTCAACCCCACGATTCATGCGGCTTCCCGCGATGTCGCGATTTCATTGCGAAGGTAACTTTTCCCGCTCGCCGCGTCATGCTCTAATCGATATGTTGGCAGCACGCGGCATCCGCACCCCACCCGGTCCGCCCAGACTTGATTTGCAGCCACAGGAGGCGTTTTGGATTTTCAGCTCAACGACGAGCAGCTCTATCTGAAAAAGAGCGTGCGCGAGTTTGCCGAGCGCGAGATTCTTCCCAATGTGATGAAGTGGGACGAGGCTGGCGAATTCCCTCTCGCAACGATCAAGGAACTCGGCAAGCTGGGGATGCTGGGCACGATCTTTCCGGTCGAGTACGGCGGCGCGGGCATGGGCTACGTCGAGTACGTTACGGTGATTGAGGAGTTGTCGCGGGTCGACGGATCGGTCGGCATTATCGTGGCGGCGCACACCTCGCTGGGGTCAAATCACATCTTTGTCGCGGGCAACGAGTGCCAGAGAAAGAAATACATCCCGAAGCTGGCGAGCGGCGAGTTTATCGGCGCCTGGGGATTGACCGAGCCCTCCTCGGGCTCGGACGCAGGCAGCGCACGCATGACCGCCACCAAGGCCAAGGGCGGGTGGGTTCTCAACGGCACCAAGACGTTCATCACCAACGGACATTACGCCGACGTGCTCGTCGTGCTGGCGGTCACGGATAGAGCCGCGCACACCCATGGGCTCTCAGCATTCATCGTCGAGAAAGACACGAAGGGGTTTCGTCCCGGCAAGAAAGAGAACAAGCTGGGCCTGCGGGCGAGCGACACGGCTGAACTCATTTTTGAGGATTGTTTTCTCCCTGCCGAGAACTTGCTGGGCCACGAAGGCAACGGATTCATCGACGCCATGCGTGTGCTCGACGGGGGCCGCATCTCAATCGCCGCTTTGTCGCTCGGCATGGCCGAGGGCGCTTACGATGCTGCACTTAATTATTCCAAGGAACGCAAGCAGTTCGGCAAGGCCATCAGCGATTTTCAGGCGATCCAGTGGAAGCTGGCCGACATGGCCACCGAAATCGAAGCGGCGAAGCTGCTCACCATGCGCGCGGCTTCAATGAAAGATGCGGGGATGAAGACGACACTCGAGTCATCGATGGCGAAGCTGTACGCCAGCGAAGTTGCGGTGCGCTGTGCCAACGAAGGCGTGCAGATTCACGGCGGGTACGGATTCATCAAGGACTATCCGGCGGAGAAGTTCTATCGCGACGTGAAGCTGTGTACGATCGGCGAGGGGACGAGCGAGATTCAGAGGCTGGTGATCGCGAGGCAATTGCTTAAAGACTGACCGTTTGCGGGCTCGCGCCCGCTACGTGCCGGGGCCGCCCCTACGGGGCTGGCGTCCATCCCAACGCTTTCCCCAGCGCTTACGCGCTGGGCTACTCTATGCCGCCGCTCTGCGGCTTGCGCGATTGGCCTGCCGCCGCTCTGCGGCTTGCGCGATTGGCACCCTGCCGCCGGTCCGCGGCTTGCGCGATTGGCAACCTCGCCGTGGTGCTTCGTCCATCTTCACTCTCTCAATGGGCACCGTATTGGTTGGGCCTTGGCACCCACCGCACCCGTACCCTCGAGACCGGAGCGGCGGGGTTTAAATCTGGTCCAGGCTCATCGCTGTCTGAGGCCAGACGTGTCCGTGAAAACTAATACCTGCCTTACTCGTACCTCAGTGCCTCAATCGGATCCAGCCTCGCGGCCTTAATGGCTGGTAGCATCCCGCTCACAATTCCTACGAGACTCAGAATCAGCGTCGACGCGATCAGCGTGCTGGCTTCGATCTTCAGATGAATGTCGCCTTCGCTGGCGTCTTCCATGAACGCGCTCCAGAGTGTGAGCGATCCTACAGACCATGAGACCAGGTAGGCCAGTGCGACTCCAGCAAGTCCGCCGAGAAACGTAATCACCAGTGCCTCGGAGAGAAACTGGAACAGGATGTGCCAGCGGCGCGCGCCCAGCGCTTTTTCTACGCCGATTTCGCGGGTGCGCTGCGTCACGGAGACCAGCATGATGTTCATCAGGCCCACTCCGCCGATGCCGAGCGTCAGCAGGCCGATAAAGCCCAGCAGAATCTTGATGCCCGTGGTGATCACGCGCAGGTCGAGCAGGTCGGCGAACACGTCGAATACGAATACGGCGCGCTTGTCTTTGGGATCGAAATTGTGGTGGAAGGCGAGCGAGTCGCGCAGCGCTTTGACGACCTTGGCATGGTCGCCTTCGTATTCCATGACGATGGAGTTGAGGTATTGCGTGTTCTTGATGTCGCTGACACCGCTGAATGGCACGTAGAGATGGCCGTTCAAGTTGTCGTCGCTGTTATTGATGACGTGCCTGAGAACGCCGACAATCTGGTAGGAAATACCGTCGACGCGAATGCTCTCGCCAATGGCGTTCTGGCCGGAAAACAGCTTCTGCTTGATATCGGCGCCGATAAAGGCCACGCGGGTATGCGTGAAGTCGTCAGCCTCGCTGAAGGCACTGCCGTCGGCGAATTCCATGCGCCGCATCTTGGGATAGTTGGCGTAGACGCCGCTAACGCCGTAGTTTCCGCTGCGCGTGCCGTACGAGACGTTGCACTGCTTGAAGACTTCCGGGGAACTTCGTTTCAAAAGCGGTACTTCCGCCTGGATGCGTTCGAAGTCGACCATCGTGAGGCGAACTTCGGAACCGGCTTTCGTTCCGCCCACCTGCATGGAGGTGCGGCCCGGAAACACGAAGATAAGATTGGTGCCAAACGAACGAAACGCTGCCCACAGCCCGCGCTCAAATCCGGCGCCGTAAGCAAGCAGCAACACGACCGTGGCGATCCCCCACGCCATGCCCAGCATGGTGAGAAAACTGCGCCGGCGGTTGTGGCGCAGTGCCTCGTAGGCTTGCCGGAAAAGATTGCCAATCATGCTATTCCTGCCGCAACGCTTCGACCGGGGGCAGAAGCGCTGCTTTGCGCGCGGGATAAAGCCCGGCGCTGATTCCGGCAATCGTGAGAGAACCGATGGCGGCCACCGCCGACAGCGGTACGATGCGCGGGGTGTCGAAGCCTTCGGGCGCGGGCAGCATGGCGAGCACGGTCACAAACGCTACCGTGATGGCGAGTCCGATGCCTCCGCTGAGCGCAGTCAGGAACGCGCCTTCGATGAAGAACTGCGTCATGATGCTGCGGTGCGTGGCACCCAAAGCTTTTCGCAATCCGATTTCGCGGGTTCGCTCGGCCACCGAAACCAGCATGATGTTGACGATTCCGATGGCGCCTAACCCCAGCGTAACCAATCCGACTACGCCCAGGAAGTAATCCATTGCATTAAAGATCTTGCCGACCTTCTGGGAGTTCTCGATGGTGTCCCAGTCTTCGAAGGCATCTTCGAGCTTTGGATTGAAGTTGTGGCGGCGGGCGATGATCTCGTGCACTTCGGCTTTCGACGCGAGGTGTGCGTCTTTGTTCAATGGGCGGTAGTTGATGAACGAGACTGCGTTCTCGATGTTTTGGCCTTTGAGCGGAAACAGCTCGCGCATGGTCTCGATGGGCACAAAGATGCGCGCGTTGGTGCCGTTGTTTCCATCCTGCCCTACTTTCGCCACCACTCCGATGATGTTGAAGCGAACGCCGTTGAGAAGCATGCTTCCGTCAACAGCGGGGCGTCCGGGGAAAACGTTCTTGAGAAGCTCCCACCCAACGACGGCCACGCGCCGATGCTCGGCGTTGTCCTGATCGTTGAACCAGCGGCCGGTACCCAACGGAACGCTGCGGATCTGGTTGTACTCGGGCGCGACGCCGAACACTTGACCGGCGGTCGAGCCGTACTCGCTCACGGCGCGGATGTCTTCGCGATTGATGACGGCCGAGATTGTCTTCAGCGTGCGCGCGCTGTCTTTGATCGCGAGATAGTCGTCGTAAGTGAAGTGGTAGGTCTGCCCTGATTGCAGGCTGCCTTCCACGGCTGGAATCCTGCCCGGGAAGATGAACATGATGTCCTGGCCGAGCGTGGCCAGCTGCCGGACCTGCCCGCTGCGGAAGCCTTCGCCTAGTCCCACCAGAAGGAGCAGGGATCCGACGCCCCAGGCAATGCCGAACATGGTCAGGAAGGAACGCAGCTTGTGCGCCCACAAGGTGGCCAGCGACTGACGGATGATGTCGGCGAGCATCCTCATAGGTTGTGCCCCCAGGCACTGGGCAGCGACTGGGGGCCCCGGGTTCAAGGTCGGGCGGGGGGTCTCATGTCCCGCCCCTTGCTTCTGCTGGAGATACGTCCTCGAGGCCGCAAAAGTTCCCGCGAAACCAGTCGTCAGTCCCTGGTCGTCAGCAATCCAATGGGTATACAGGCTTGAGGGGCAACTGAGCGATACGTATCAAGATCGCTTTGTTATTTAGACACCGCTGACGGTAAAGAGTTAGCTGGCCGCCGGAAATACCTAGTGGTTTGCTTGCAGGTGGTGGGAACCGATAACCGCGGCGAAGCGGGACAAATGGAACAGGATTTTCACAAGCCACAATGAATGTTTTGGCCAGGAACCCGTTGTTTTTGCTTACCAATCCAACTGGGACTATTATGTTGCGGCCATTCAAGAAGGAGGCAGTATGAAAGTCCAGCCTACTACCCTCAAAAATCAAAACGCACATTGGCTAATTAGAAGCGCCTGCATCTTTCTGATTTTCAGCATTGCCACGGCAATAATATCGGAGGCGCAGAATTACAACGTGCTCGCCCGCTTCGAGAATGGAAATGGGGGAAGCCCCATAAGCATCGTGCAAGGCACCGACGGAAACTTCTACGGGGTCGGCATAACAGGCGGGAATAACGCTGGCGGAAGCTTTTTCACAGTTACTCCCGCCGGCGGCGTAGCCCGTCTCCACGTGTTTTGCGCTGTGAAGCCCTGCCTAGATGGGTTCGGGCCCAATGGGATTATTCTGGCCAGCGACGGGAACTTCTATGGAACTACTCGCCGTGGAGGACAGCGGGGTGATGGCACCGTATTCCGGGTGACACCCACAGGCACAGTCACCACGATCTATAGCTTTTGTGCCGACACTCCAACTTGTACGAATGGCGTGTTTCCAGAAGGTGAGTTGATTCAAGGCAGTGATGGCGACTTATATGGCACAGCGGCCAATGTAGGAGCGCACAATGCCGGTATCGTTTTCAAGATTACGCTCGCGGGAGTGTTCACGAAGCTTTACGACTTCTGTTCCCAGCCCAATTGCGCCGATGGACTGAGGCCCGGCGCAGGACTGGTGGAGGCCAGGAACGGCCTGTTCTATGGGACAACCCTCGGCGGGGGTGCAAACGGCAGCGGTGGAACCATTTTCCGGATTAGCCCAAGCGGCAAGCTGACCACCCTGTACAGCTTTTGTGCGCAGCCTAATTGCCTCGATGGAGCGAATCCTCAAACTAGCCTGCTCCTGGCAACGGACGGCAACTTTTATGGCGCAACCGGTTCGGGCGGATTGATCGATGGGACGTGCCCCTCGGGTTGCGGAACAGTGTTCAGAATTCCTCTCAGCGGAGCACCGTTTACCCTTGTGCATGCTTTTACCGGCAGCGAAGGGACGCAGGTCCAGAAGCTGATTCAAGCGACCGACGGCAGCTTTTATGGAACGGCACGCTCCGGCGGATCTTCAAATCTGGGTACGCTTTTCAAAATGGATTCTGCCGGCTCCGTCTCGGTTCTGTTTAACTTTTGCAATGCCGCACCTTGCAAGTCCAGCACTAATCCTGCCGGACTTATGCAGTCGACCAACGGTCTGTTTTATGGAACGACAACTGGTCCTGGCAACGGCGTAGTATTCACTTACGGCTTCCCGCCTTTCATCACTATGTCTCCAGCATCAGGCCCCGTTGGCACGATGGTAAGAATCTTCGGTACCAATTTATCGGGCGCGACGGAGGTCACCTTCAATGGCGGTGTGCAGGCAACCTTCACAGTCGTTGCACCCGGAGAGATCGATACATCGGTGCCGCCTGGCGCGTTGCCTGGTGCGGTCAAAGTGACGACACCCGCTGGTATTTTGGTGAGCAACGTAGTCTTTCGTGTCACCCCGTGAGCGTGCATCCCGCTTGGGAGTTCACCTATTGGCGACTGCAGCAAGCAGGAGTTGGCATAGGTGCATGTGTTCCCCATTGCTCGAGAATCGAGGAACTCGGGATTAGTTCCCGCTTTGAAAGGGCGCGGCTTCCAGCCGGCTCCGTAAGTGTCGTAAGCTCTTTGCGGATTTAGCGGCTGGGGTTGGCTCCTAACGACGACTTTTCCCGCAAGCTTCCGTTTACGAGACAAAACCGTGTCAAGTGCAGGACTGAATCCCCTCGTTTCCACCTCCCAAATCCTGGATATCCCAAAAGATAAGCTACTGCTCACCTGTTGAACTCGCCTCCGTCTAATGGCTCCGTGCGCGCCCCAGAGCGCAAGGTCTCAATTCGCGCAAGTTTCGTTCGCCGTTTCCAGAGAACGTTCTGAGGAGGACTCTCGTGTACAAGCGTATACCCGTCGCATTCGGTCTTGTGCTGCTGCTCGCCGCCAGCACCAGCTTCGCTCAGTCGACCCAGTTGAACATTCCCCGCGATAGCCAGCGGGCCTCCGTTACCCAACGCGTCGGCATCACCGACATCACCGTGAAGTACCATCGCCCGCTTGTGAAGGGACGAACGATTTGGGGGAAGGTGGTTCCTTACGGACAAGTGTGGCGCGCCGGCGCCAACGAGAACACCATCGTCACGTTCACCGATGCGGTGAGCATTGATGGCAAGCCGCTCGAAAAGGGCACTTACGGCCTGCACATGATTCCGAACCAGGATCAGTGGACCGTGATCTTCTCGAAGGTCAACACCGCATGGGGCAGTTTCACCTACAAGGAAGCGGAAGACGCGCTGCGCGTAAACGTAAAGCCGCAAGCCGCCGAGCTGCAGGAAGCCCTCAGCTACACCATCGATCCCACGGAGGACTCCGCCACCGTCACCATGCGATGGGAGAAGGTCGCGGTGCCGTTCAAGGTGTCAGTCGAGGTAAACAAGATCGTCGATGCCAGCCTCAAAGACCAGATGCGCGGACTCCCGCAATACACCTGGGATGGCTGGGACGATGCCGCGAACTATCTTCTCGCGCACAAGGTAAATCTCGAAGAAGCGCTGGAATACTCGAACCGTTCGGTCGGCTCCGAGCCGCGCTATGAAAACTACAACACCAAGTCGCAGATTCTTGAAGCGCTGGGCAAGAAAGACGAAGCCAAGGTCGCGCACGATAAGGCAATCGAGATCGCGACACCGATCCAGTTGCATCAGTATGCCTTCGCGCTGAAAGGCCAGAAGAAAGACGCCGAAGCCTACGCGGTGTGGAAGAAAAACTTCCAGCAGCATCCTGACATGTGGTTCACGCACTCCGGCATGGCGCGCGTGTACTCGTCGCAGGGAGACTTCGACAACGCGGTGAAAGAAATGAAGCTGGCCGAGGCCTCGGCCCCTGAGCAGAATAAAGTGTTCATTCAGGCGGCGATCAAGCGGCTTGAGAATAAGGACGATATCAACAAGTAGATTGGGTCGAAGGCAAGAAAGGAGCAGGGCGGCCGCGGTCTGGGCCGCCTCGCTTTTCCCAAAGCATCGCCATGAAAACCCTTGGCCTAGTGGCAACCCTGCTGATCGCGATTGGCGTCCTCGCCCAGTCCTCCACAACTCCTCTCGTTCCATCCTCCGCGGCGATCGATCTGCAGGACCGTGTGATGATGGCTTCGCAGATCTATCACGTGATCAGCACGTTCTTTCCCGGGTTGTCGCAGGAGAAATTTGACGTTGCTTATCGACAGTACCTCGCCACCATTCTTCGAACAGAAGATCGACGCGAGTTCGACCTGGCGTCGATGGAATTCGTCGCGGACCTCCACGACGGCCACTCCTGGTTCTATGACAAGTGGCTCGACCAGACTTACGCCCAGCCCATCGGTTTCTTAGCCTACCCTTTGGCCGGAAAATGGACGGTGGTGCGCAGCGCGCTCGATTCAGTTCACGTGGGCGATGTTATCACCGGCGTGGATAACGGCTCCGTAGAAGAATCCTTTGAACGGAATCGCCGCTACGTCTCGGCCTCAAGCAGCCGCGACGCGGGCGTGAGCTTCTTCGACACACCCGTCGTGTTTCCCGAAAACTTCGTGCTTACCCTGGGGGACGGCCGCAAGATTCCGATCGACCGCAGGAATGATAAGAAGACATCGCCGGCTCCCGAGATCACCGAGGGAAAGTGGTTGGTCGAAAAATCCGTCGCCTACATCAAAGTCCCCACTTTTCACGGAATCCAGACGCAGGCGAAGGCGCTCGAATACCTCGCGCAGTTTCACGACGCCAAGGCTATCATCCTCGATGTTCGCGGCAACCCTGGAACGGGGTTGCCTTCCGCGTTGCAGAGGGCGTTGATGGGGCGTCCTTACCAGACGTGGACCGAATCAAGCACCGAGCACGGAGGCGCGCTTCTCCGGAACTATGCAGCGGGATATCCGGCGCACACCACGGTTACGTTGACCGACACCATGATCACGCCTGGCGAAAGTGCTTATAACGGCCGCCTGATATTGCTCACCGATCGCGTCTGCTCCTGCGCCTGCGAAGATTTCGTGATGCCGTTTAAGTATTCGAAACGAGCCACGCTGGTTGGCGAAGCCACGGCCGGGACTTTTTCCCTCACGCGGCACATGGATTTCGAGAACGGAATGATGTTGAATATCGCCGCCGTTCATCACACTTTCCCGGATGGGTCGCAGTTTGAGGGCGTGGGCATCGCGCCTGACATGCCTGTTGAGGTAACGCCGGAGGATCTTCGCGCGGGCCGCGATCCAGTATTGAAGAAGGCGGTGGAGACTGCGCAAGGTCCTTAAGGACGCGTCCACCGGCACGCCTCAGCAGGCTGCGGCGATCGCACAGCTCCACTACAATCGCTAGGAAATCGGTTGCTTCGCCGGTTCCATCTTCTCGGCGGGGTTTTGCTCCGGGTATTCGAACACCCCTCGGCCCGACTTGCGGCCCAGCCTTCCGGCTTTCACGTACTGCACCAACAACGGCGCGGGCCGGAATTTTTCTCCCAGCGTTTTGTGCAGGTACTCGAGAATGTGCAGGCGCGTGTCGAGGCCGACCAGATCGACCAGTT
This sequence comes from uncultured Acidobacteriota bacterium, assembly GCA_963765755.1. GTDB lineage: Bacteria > Acidobacteriota > Terriglobia > Terriglobales > Acidobacteriaceae > Gp1-AA133. The sequence continues at coordinate 132,800 of CAVXXV010000016.1, forward strand.
CGAAGGGGCCCATGGGATGATTGAGGCCGAGTTTCAGGGCTTTGTCGATGTCTTCCGCGCTCGCGACCCCTTCTTGCAACATGTAGAACGCTTCGTTGCCGATCATGGCATTAATGCGGCTGGTGACGAAGCCCGGGGACTCCCGGATCACCACCACTTCTTTGCCCATGCGCCGGCCCACCTCGACTGCCGCGGCCAGCGTGTCGTCGTCGGTCTCCAGGCCTTTCACGATTTCGAGGAGCTTCATCTTGTGCACGGGATTGAAGAAGTGCATGCCGACGATTTTCTTTGCGCGGTAAGTGACGCTGGCGATTTCAGTGAGGCTCAGGGAACTGGTGTTGGACGCGAGAATTGTGGTGGGCCGGCAGATCTTGTCGAGCAGGGTAAAAATCTCGATCTTCGACTCGAGTTCTTCCGGGACGGCTTCGATGACGAGGTCGGCCTGTCGGGCCGCTTCGTCGACTGAACCGGCGTATTCCAGGCGGGCAAAGGCCGCGTCGGCGTCTTTGGCCGCGACTTTTCCCAACTCGACCGCCTTGTCGAGGTTGGCTCGAATTTCGGACTCAGCCCGGCGCAAGGCGTTGGGCAGAATGTCTTCGAGCACGGTGCGGTATCCGCCGAGCGCGGCTGCATGGGCGATGCCCCTGCCCATCGTCCCCGCACCAATCACTGCGATGGTCCTGATCTCCGACACTAGCGCGCGCTCTTGTCGAGTTGCTGCAGAACTTCCTTCATGCCGTTCACTGCCGAGCCCATGTACTCCGAAAGGCGCTTGCGCTCCTCTTCGGTCATGCCGGCGATGGAAAATGTAATTTTGCGCAAGGTGGCGTTGATGTCGTCGACGTAGTTCATGAGACGGATGAGTTCTCCGGTTGCTGGCATATGAAGGCTCCTGCGCCCGCGGCTCATTCGCTGTCCCTCGAACGGAAACATAGAGGACAGCGGCGGCAAGCGAACCCCCATTCTCTAGGCTCGCAGGAAATTAGTAAAGGACCCGGTCTCCGCCAAGGAACGGGTGCGCCGCGTAGAATGTCGGAACTTCAGGAGGCCCTTCATGGCGCTGGCTAAAACGCTGCAGGTGGAAGAGCGCACCTCCGTTCTGCATATCGTGCGCACTACGCTGGCGGCGGTCGTTTCGCAGCTGGTGGCGCACGCCCTTCGTATGCCCGAGCCGTACTGGGCGACGGTTACGACGATCGTGGTGATGCAGTCGACGCTCGGGGTGGCATGGAACGTCTCGGTGAAGCGCTTTGCCGGCACTGCGCTCGGCGCATTCATCGCGGGACTGCTGGCCACGTATGTCGGATCGGGCGTCGTGGTATTTGCCCTGGCAATCTTCGGAACCGGATTGATCTGCCTTGGGCTGCGGCTGGACCGCACGGCTTATCGCTTTGCTGGCATCACGGAGGTGATCGTCATGCTGGTGGCTCGCGAGCGGCCGGCGTGGGTGATCGCCACGCATCGCTTCATCGAAGTTTCCCTGGGAATCGTCGTGGCCTTGATCGTGGCGGCGGCGTGGCCGGAGCGGCTCAATACAGGGTCAGCCACCGAAGCAAAGGCGTAGCCGGGCTCGCTTCCACAGCGCCGCCGGCCTGTCGGTCTTGCCTAGCGCATAATAGGTGCATGCTTCGCGACAAAAGCCTGGTTCCACTCTCCCGCCAGCACCAGCATGCACTCGCATTGTGCGTACGAATCAACCGCGCGCCGCTGGCGTCCGCGCGCGAAGTGCAGGCGTGGCAGGTTGAAGTCGAGCAACACTTCACGCTCGAGATTCAGCATCACTTTGCGGCGGAAGAAAAGGACCTCTTTCCCGTGGCTCGGCAGTATGCGGAACTCGTTCCATTGGTGGAGGAATTGCTCGCGGAGCATGAGCGGCTTCGCGCATATTTTGAGCAGGCACGGATGCGCTCGCTCGACGGTGCGGGGTTGAGGCAATTTGCAGAAATGCTGTCCGCGCACATTCGTAAGGAAGAGCGGGGTCTTTTTGAGGAGATGCAGAAACAAATGGGGTCGGCGGAGCTGGAAAGATTGGGCAGGCACATCGAGGAGAGCCTGGCTCCGAGCGTGGAAGCTTGCATTACGCCGACAGAGGAGCTTCTTAAACGGTCCTAGTGCTTGCGGGCTCACGCCCGCAACGCCCGGGTGCCGCCCCTGCCGGGGCTCGTGTAAGCTTTGAAGCTTACCCAGCGCTTACGCGCTGGGCTAATGTACTGCCGCCGCTACACGGCTGGCTTCGGAGCGCTCTTAGCAGGCTGCGGAAAAATGCAGTTTTGTATCAGGGGCATCGCTTCGGCGGTGCGTAGCTTGCTACTTCTCAACAGCCCATTTAGGGCCGGGGTTTTACGTTGGAGTTTTTCGCAGACTCCTGGACAAGACCATGGTGGCGCCGGAACGCCACGACTCCTTCCCTCCCCATGTAGCGCTCGAGAACCGCCGGTTCGGTCTCGCGCAGGTCGACCACGACCAGGCCGTCGAGCACGTCGGAAAATTTCCGGTCCACATTGAAGCCGACAAACTTCCCGCCCACCTTCGCGTACTGTTTCAGCAAGATCGGGAGGCCTTTGCCGTCGATCTCGACGTCGGCGATGGGCTTGGAAAGTTCTTCCACGTCGCGAAGTGCGTTGCAGGCAGCCCGGCAGTCCCAGCGGCGCAACCTTCCCGGGCGGAACGGCCGGCGTGGGGTGAGTAATCCGGCGAGTTCGTCCTGCCGCATACGCGGTTCGAAAAAAGAGTAGATCAGTTCGCGCGACGCGCGGTTGTAGGTGTTGCTGATGCTGACCGCACCAAACAGCACCGGCGTCTCGGGACGCAGCAGGACGAAGCGTGCAATCGCCTTCCACAAAAGCAGCAGCGGCGCGTATTGGCGCTGATATTCCACGCGCACAAAGGATCGGCCTAACTCCAGAGCCGGGCCCATTCTTTCGAACAGACGCGGCTGATAGTGAAACAGCGTGTTCGTGTAGAGCCCCTTGATGCCGTGTTGTGGGATGACTTCCTGCGTATTGGCTGCGCGATAGGCGCCGACCAACTCCTGCTTCTCCTTGTGCCACAGGAGGAGATGCCAGTAGTAGCGGTCGAAGGCATCGATATCCATGTTCTTGCCGGTGCCTTCGCCAGTAGCGCGAAAGGTAATCTCTCGCAAGCGACCGACTTCCTGCAACAGATTCGGGAGTTCGTGCCCCCTGGCCGCGTAGACCACGAACTCGCTGTTCTCCGCGAGGCGCCGCTGTTCGGGCAGGCCTTCCAGATCGCCAAGGAGCAATTCCGGATCAATGGCGGGCGTGATAGCATCCTCACTCTTCCGTGGAAGCACGGAGCGAATTGCATCCGGAAATTTGGTGTGAGTTCTTCCGCGTTCTGCCAACAGGTACGTTCGCCAGCGCAGGTACTCCGTTGCATTGCGGTCTTCGGGAATTGAGGCAATCGATTCCGCGCAAATTTGGCCGCCGATGCGCAGGGCGACTTCCCTGCCTTGTTGCTGCAGAAACTCCTGCAGCAGGAACGCCAGGCGCAAACGCGGGTGCAGCATTCCCATCAATTGAAAGCCGACGCTATTTTGTCCGCAAAAGTAAACCGGCAACGCGGCGGCGCCAGTCTTGCGCATCAACCGCACGGCGACGTCGCTCCACCGCGGATCGGCCACGGCTCCCTGGGGCAGCTGCCAGTGCGAGACCTCCCCGGCGGGGAAAACCGCGAGCATGCCGCCCTGCTGTAGCCATTCGAGTGAAATTTTCAGCGCGCGGCGATTGCATTGCTGCGACTTCGGTGTGCGCAGCGGATCAACGAAAATACAGCAACGTTCCAGCTCGGGCACGCTCTGAAGCAGGAAGTTGGTCATCACCTTGACGTCGGGACGCAGGCGCGAAAGTAGCGCGCCGAGCACTGCGCCGTCGAGCATGCCATAGGGGTGATTCGATACCACGACAACGGGGCCAGTTTTCGGGATGCGATGCACATCGGCAGCTTCCACCTGGAGATCGATATCCATCTCGCGCAGCAGGTTTTCGAGAATGGAACTGCCGCTTCGGCTACGCGCTCGACGGTACAGATCGTGCGCTTGTTTCAACGGCAAGAGCTTGCTGGCGAAAGGCGGCATTCCAGCGAGAAAAGGAGCGCCGCCAAGAACGCCAAGGTCTTCCGCACGGGCATCCGCTGGCTGAAGAATGGGCATGGTGCCATTCCTACCCGAGCGATCTTGCTGCGGGATGAAAGACAAATTAAATCTCAGTGAATGTATGGGGCAGGAAGCACCGAAGTAACCGGTGGGCAGGGGATTACTTTTTTAATTGTTCCTCATGCCCGCAGAACCCTACGCGGAGAATTCGTCGGCTGGCGGCTGCGGCAGCGGTTCGGGTAAACGATCCGTCACTTCCGACAACGAGGCCATTTTCCTGGCCAGATCGCTGGTGAGCACACCCGGCTGCAGGCGCCATCGCCAGTTGCCTCCGCGCTCGCTGGGCATGTTCATACGCGCCTCGCTGCCCAGACCCAATAGGTCCTGCATGGGAACCACCGAGAGACTTGCTACCGATCCCTGGGCTGCGCGGATAAACGACCAGTGAACGCCGTCCTCAGCCTTGCCGAAATACGTTTCGACGTTCTTGCGTTCCTGCTCGGTGGCGCCGCTGGTCCACCAGCCAACCAGCGTGTCGTTATCATGAGTTCCGGTGTAGATCACCGTTTCAGGTGTCAGTTGCTGGGGAAGATAGATGTGTGCGCCCTTGTCGGTGAAGCCAAACTGCAGAACTGCCATTCCGGGCATCTGCAGTCGCTTGCGCAATGCATGCACTTCGGGCGTGATGTACCCCAGATCCTCGGCAAAGAACGGAAGACCGCCAAGCGCCTCCTGCACCTTCGCGAATAGATCGTCTCTGGGACCGTCCACCCAGCGCCCGTTGATGGCAGTCGGCTCGTTGGCATCGATTTCCCAGAACTGCTCAAAGCCCCGAAAGTGATCGAGCCGGATGTAGTCGCAATGTTCGGTGGCGGCACGCAGGCGGGCCACCCACCAGGCGTAAGCCTGCTGCTTCATCACGTCCCAGCGGTACAGCGGATTGCCCCAGCGCTGGCCTGTCTCGCTGAAGAAATCAGGCGGCACTCCGGAAACTACTTCGGGCATGCGGTCGCTGTCGAGGCGAAACAGTTCCGGATGCGTCCACACATCGGCGCTGTCGTAGTTCACGAAGATGGCGATATCGCCCACCACGCGCACCGAGCGTCGCGCGCAATGATGACGCAGGGCACGCCACTGCTCCGCAAAGGCGAACTGCAAGGCACTGCGCCACACGAGTTCGTCGGCCATTTCGCGGCGCACGCGATCAAGCGCCGAGGGCTCGTGGCGGGCTAAATCACGTGGCCACTCATTCCAGTTGGTCAGCTTGTAATGCGCGCGCAAGGCGTCGAAGAGCACAAAGTCATCGAGCCACTCCCGATTCTCATGGCAAAAGCCCTCGAAACGGGCGCGGGCATGCCCTTGCATGCGCTTGCTGAAGTTGCGGGCGGCCTGCGCCAGCAGAGGCATCTTTCTGGGAAAGACGGCTTCATACACCACGGGCCCGTTGGCCTCGGGCAGGTTGCGAATCTCGCCGGGATCAATCCAGCCATGTTCGGCCAAGCGTTCGAGGCTGATCAGCAGGGGATTGCCCGCGAAAGCCGACGTCGCGGAGTAGGGCGAGTTGCCATAGCCCAGCGGCCCGAGCGGCAGGACCTGCCAAAGTCCCTGACGAGCCGCCGCCAGAAAGTCAACGAATTCATAGGCCGCGGGACCGAAGTCGCCGATGCCACCTCGCGCGGGAAGCGAACTGGGGTGCAAAAGAATTCCTGTAGCGCGAGCGAAAGACATTTTTCTTATTCGGAGATCACCGGGTTCTTACATCGAGGAGTTACGTTGCGGAGTAGTCCCGGGCACGCCGGAGCGTGCCCGCACTTCCGTCGTTAAAAGCCTTCTTCCCCACCCCCGCCTTGGCCCTTGGTGAGGTTCTTCATTTCCTGCTCGTTGATTTTGATCTTGCCCGATTTCTCCATCTGCTGGCGAAGGTTCGTGATGAACAAGCCGAACAGGTCCTGCTGTTTGGAGCGCAGCAGGCTGTCGCGGATCTGGTCCTTCTTGGCCGCAAAGTCCTGGTCCGTGGGTTCCTGCTTCTCGATCACTGACAATACGACGCCGTTGTTGCCGGCGGTCACGGGACCGCTGATTTCGCCTGGCTTCATCGAGAACGCGACAGAAGCCTGGCCCGCCATGCTGCCGATGTCCGGCACCTGTCCGTCGGGAAGTACGAAGTCGCTGGTCTTCATGGTCGCGCCCAGTTCCTTCGCAGCTTTTTTCAGGTCGTGCTCGGACTTTGCCCGGTCCGACAGTTCCTGCGTCTTCTGGTTGAGCAGGATGCTGGCACGCTCGTTCTTGAACTCGCCATCAACCTTCGAACGGACCTCCTCGAAAGTTGGGGTCGCCGGAGGCTTGATGGCTTCTACCTGGAACACAACCGCGCCCTGGCTGAGCTGCGCCATGTCGGGCGGAGCCTTTTCACGCTGCGAGAACACGGCGTCCATGAACTGCGGAGACGAACCCAGTCCCGGCAACACGTCGCTGCGACCGACGAAATCGGTGGTCACCACATTCAGATTCTTGGCTGTGGCTGCCTTCTCGAGTCCCTGGCTGCGCGCCTGGTCCAGCAGCGAGTTGCCCGCCGCCTCCATCATCCGAGCCGCCTTCTGCTGGCGAATCAGCGGCTCAATCTCGCCTTTCACTTCATCGAGGGTCTTGAGGTGCGCCTCGTGCTTGTCCTCGGTGCGAATGATGTGAAAGCCGTACGAGCTCTTCACGAGATCGCTGGTCTGGCCTTTGCCCTGTGAGAAAGCTGCTTTCTCGAATTCAGGCACGGTGCGTCCCCGGCCGATCCAGCCCAGTTCCCCGCCCTGCTTCGCGCTGCCGGGATCGTCGGAATACTTCTTTGCCAAATCTTCCAACTTGGCGCCGCCCTTCAACTGCTTCAGGACGTCTTCGGCTTTCTTGCGCGCTTCTTCCACGCCCTTCTCATCAACCTTGCCGTCGGCTCCCGCCGCAGGAGTCTTGATCAGGATGTGGGCGACCTTCACCTCATCGGGAACGCGGTACTGATCCTTGCGCTGGTCATAGTAGGACTGAATTTCCTGCGGCGTAACCTGCACCTGCCCGAGGATTTTGCTCTTGTCGAGAAAGACATAATCGATCTTGCGCTTCTCAGGGATCGAATCCTTGTAGCGTGCTTGGTTGCGCGTGTAGAAGGCTTTGAGTTCCTCGTCCGTGGGATGCAGGCCCTTGCGGATGTCGTCCTGCGACAACACGGCGTAATCGAACTTCACCTTGGTGCTGCGTTTCTGGAATTCCTGCCGGATTTCCGCGTCGGAAACGGAAGCGCTTCCCGTGATCAGGGTGGCAAGCTTCTGCTCGAGAATTTCATTCTTTACGTCGGACTCGAAAGCAGAAACGGTCAGGTTCGCCTGTTGGAGCAAGCTCGCGTAAGCCTGCTCTCCAATGAACTTGCCGCCCGGGAACAAAGTCTGCGAGTAGCGGCCGTGCTCCAACTCGTCGCGGAGGTCCTGGTCGGTGGCTTTCAGGCCCATGCGGTCAGCCTCGGCCACGATCGCCTTACCGGTGATCAACTGCTCCACCGACTGCGAGATGGCGCGCGGCATGATCATGGGCAGCAACTGCTTGCCCATGGGACCGTACTGGGCGACCTGCTGTTCGGCGAGCGCGCGGGCGCGGTCTCGAACTTCCTGGGTCGTAATATCCTGGCCGGCGACTTTCGCGACCACTCCCTGGCTCGGCTGACCCATCAGATCGGATCCCAAGCCACCGGGAATCAGTGTGATGACCATGCCGCCGCAGATGATCAGCAGCAGCGAGCTCAGGATAATCTTCTTCGTCGGGCCAGGGGTTTGCAGAAAGCGGATCATGGTGTTTTATTCACTCCAGAATTTTGGGGGCGGAATAGATGATTATAGACTAAGGAACCCGGAAGACGTTGCTGGTCGAGGAACCGCCCGATAGTCCGGGCTGGGATCGGCGAGGCAGCGGAAAAACAGCTATTGAAACGTATCAATAAAACGTGTTATCCAACTGGGCGACTTTCAAATCGCTTCCGGGTGTGCTTCTAACCCTCACTCCGAAGGGGACTCATCCATGAAAATTCGTATCTCTCTGGGCGCGGCTGTTCTAAGCCTCGCCATGTTTTCCACGGGAACGGCGCAGCCTCAAGCGCGCCACGCTACTACGGCACCGACTACGGCCTCGTCGGAAGTTACCCTTTCCGACGGCTGGATGCTGCAGTCATCCCGCAAGGTTGACGAAAAAGGCGATGTGCTGTCCACGCCCACTTTTCAGCCAAAAGGATGGTACCCGGTCACGGTTCCCACCACCGTGGTGAGCGCGCTGGTGAAACACAAGGTCCTGCCGGATCCAACCTACGGAATGAATCTTCGTCAGATTCCGGGCGTGACGTACCCCATCGGCGCGAATTTCTCGAATATTGCCATGGCACCCGACAGTCCCTACCTCCTCTCGTGGTGGTACCGGAAGGCATTCGTGGTGCCGGCGAGCTACAAGGGAAAGACGGTGTGGCTGAATTTTCGAGGAATCAACTATCGCGCGAACATCTGGCTGAACGGGAAGCAGATTGCGAAATCGGACGATGTCGCCGGAGCCTGGCGTAGCTATGAGTTCAATATCACTGACGCCGTGAAGCATGGCGCGGAGAACGTTCTGGCCGTGGAAGTCTTCGCGCCCACAGAGAACGACCTCGCAATCACCTTTGTGGACTGGAACCCCGCCCCTCCCGACAAGAATATGGGGCTTTGGCGGAAGGTCTACCTGGCGGAGAGCGGTCCGGTCGGGCTGCGCTATCCGAGCGTGGTATCGCATGTGGATGCATCCCAGAATGCCCAACTCACGGTTACGGCGCTGCTGAAGAATTCCAGCAAAGAGCCGATCAAGGGCACGCTCAAGGGCACGATCGACAAGATTGAATTCTCCCAGGATGTGGAACTTACCGCGGGAGAGAACAAAGACGTCACCTTCGAGCCCGAGAAGTTTTCGCAACTGAGCCTAACCGGGCCGCGCCTGTGGTGGCCAGTGCAGATGGGCAAGCCCGAACTCTATACGCTCAAGATGGAGTTCGTGGTCGACGGCAAGCAATCCGATCACGCCGATATCCAATTCGGCATTCGCGAAGTCACGTCCGAACTGAATGCGCAGCAGCGTCGGGTCTTTTCCATTAACGGAAAGAAGATCCTGATTCGCGGCGGCGGGTGGTCGCCCGACATGATGCTCCGCGAGAACTCGCAGCGCCTGGCCGACGAGTTCCGCTATGTCCGCGACATGGGACTGAACACGATCCGCCTCGAAGGCAAACTGGAAACTGAAGAGTTCTTCCAGCGTGCCGATCGCGAAGGGGTGCTGGTTATGGCGGGTTGGTGCTGCTGCGACCACTGGGAGCACTGGGCCAAATGGAAGCCGCAGGATTTCGACATCGCCAAGGCCTCGCTGCAGGATCAGATTTACCGTCTGCGCAGTCATCCCAGCCTGGTGATGTGGCTGAACGGCAGCGACAATCCGCCGCCTCCCGACGTTGAGGAAATGTATCTCGGCATCGAGAAACAACTGCACTTCCCAAATCCCGTAGTGTCGTCGGCAACCGGCAAACCGACCACCGTAACCGGAGACAGCGGAGTGAAAATGAGCGGCCCGTACGAATACGTGGCTCCTTCCTACTGGACCGAGGACAAGATTGACGGCGGGCACCACTGCAATCCAGGCGGTTGCGGCGGCGCGTATGGCTTCAATACCGAGACCAGCCCGGGCCCAGCCGTTCCGCCGATCGAAACCTTGCGCACCATGTTGCCCAAGGATCACCTTTGGCCGATCGACGACTGGTGGAATTTCCACGCGGGCGGCGGCGAGTTCAAGGATATCCACGTTTATACTGAGGCGCTCACTAATCGCTACGGCAAAGCCGACACGCTGGAGGACTACGTTCTCAAAGCGCAGTTGATGAACTATGAAGGCATCCGGGCGATGTTCGAGGCCTACAGCCGTGGCAAGTACACTTCCACCGGCGTGATTCAATGGATGCTCAACAACGCCTGGCCCTCGGTGATCTGGCACCTGTATGACTACTACTTGCGGCCCGGCGGCGGCTATTTCGGCGCGAAAACTGCCATGGAACCTCTGCATCCGATGTATGCGTACGACGATCGCTCCGTCTGGATCGTGAGCAGCCGCTACGACGACGTGAAGGGTCTGAAGCTGACCACGAAACTGTACAACCTCGACATGGCGGAGAAGTTTTCGCAAGAATCGCCGGTCGACGTCACGGCCGACAGCACCAATAAAATCCTGACCCTGCCTGCGCTGGACGAGGCAAGCCCGGTGTATTTCCTGGTGCTGCGCCTGCAGGACACCTCGGGGAAAATTGTCGGCTCGAATTTCTACTGGCTCTCGACCAAGCCCGAGACTCTGGATTGGGAGAAGTCGAACTGGTTCGTTACTCCCACCTCGCAGTTCGCCGACTACACTGCCCTGAACAAGCTGGAGAAGGTCACTCTGAAGACTGCCAATCGGACGGAGCGGCGCGGGGACGAATCCGTCACGCATGTCACGCTGGAGAACCCGAGCAAGAACCTCGCATTCTTCATCCGGCTGAAAGTCAACAAGGGCACGGGCGGAGACGAAATTGTGCCGGTGATCTGGGAAGACAATTACATTTCCCTTTTGCCCGGAGAAAAACGCGAAGTGACGGCCAGCTATCGCACGGCGGCGTTGGGCAGCGCAAAACCTGTCGTGGAACTTAGCGGGTGGAATGTACACTGAGGGGCGATTTTGATGATGGAGTTCTTGCGGCGCGGCGTAACGTGACAACGAACGCGCCGGGAACGCCAAAGTCGTCGCGAATTGGCCAACGACCAGCGACCGACGACCAACGACTGCCTTAAGGAGCCCATGGCCACAAACGCGAGCACCACGACTGCCAGCGCGCCTCGCCTTCGGCGCACGCTTACCCTGTGGGACCTGATTCTCTACGGCGTGATCGTGATTCAACCAGTGGCGCCGATGTCGGTGTTCGGCGTGCTCAGCGATCGCGGTCGTGGCCACGTGGTCACGACCATCCTCATCGCGATGGTGGCCATGCTGTTCACTGCGTTCAGCTACGGGCGCATGGCGCGTGCCTATCCCAGCGCGGGTTCGGCGTTCACCTACGTTGGGCAGGAGATCAATCCCGCGCTGGGCTATGTGACGGGTTGGAGCATGGTGATGGATTACATGCTCAATCCCATGATCTGCATCGTGTGGTGCAGCCAGCAGGCCAATGTTTTTGCTCCCGGCATTCCCTACTGGGGATGGGCGCTGTTCTTCGGAGCGGTCTTCACGTTCCTCAACATCCAGGGCATCAAGACCTCGGCCCGCGTGAATACGTTACTGGCCGCCGCGATGGGCGCAGTGGTCGCAATCTTCTTTATGGCGGCTGCGCGTTACATCTTCGGCAACGCGCACGACGGCGGTTCGTTCTTTACGCGTCCTTTTTACGATCCCGCCATGTGGGATACGAAGTCTGTTCTGGCGGCGACCTCGATTGCCGTGCTCAGCTACATCGGCTTTGATGGAATATCCACGCTCTCGGAAGAAGCGGAGAATCCCCGCCGCAACATTCTGCTCGCGACTGTGCTGACCTGCTTTGTGATCGGAATTCTTTCGGCGCTGGAAGTCTATGCGGCACAACTTCTCTGGCCCGCGTCGCAACCGTTTCCGAATTCGGACACTGCCTTCACCTTCGTCGCCGGCCGCGCATGGAAACCACTTTTTGCCATCGTAGGCTTCACGCTGCTGGTGGCGAACTTTGGATCCGGGATGGGCGCACAAATCGGCGCCGCCCGATTGCTCTACGGCATGGGGCGCAGCAAGGCTCTTCCGCAATCGTTCTTCGGCGTAGTCGATCCCAAGCGGCATGTGCCGCGCAACAATGTCTTTTTCGTGGGAGCGGTTGCATTGGCAGGCGCGTTGCTGGTGACCATCGGACTATTCAGCTACGGACTCGGGGCCGAGATGCTAAACTTCGGCGCCCTGATCGCATTCATGGGCGTCAATATGGCGGCCTTTGTGCGTTATTACGTGCGTGAGGGCGGCAAGAGTCCCATCCCGCCTCTTGTTCTCACCGCGTTGGTCATCGCACTGGTACTGTTGCCAACTTCGAATTGGGTCGTGCTTGCAATTGCCGGCGTCATGCTGGCCGTCCTGGCAGTCTGGGCGCCCCCGCTGGCCGGATTCACAATTTGCTTTTTCCTGTGGAAGAACTTGAGTTGGAAGGCATGGATCGTGGGCGGCATCTGGATGCTGGCCGGCATCATTTTCGGCGCCATCAAGACAAAAGGCTTCCGCGGTGACCTGGTCGATTTCGAGCTGCCCCCGGAAGAAGCGTGAGTTTACGTGGGAGGGTGCTCCCAACCGGCAGTGCCCCACGTTCGCGCGTTCCTTGCGCTAACGTGGGTCGGCACACCGGTCTCGAGTTTCAATATCGCAGGCCGCGGTGGTGAACCCAGGTTAGCGCCCAAAGAACTGGCGCGAACCTGGGGCACCAAGCTTTCTGGAGTCCCCAATGCCGACATTCCATTTTCGCGTAATCATCTTCCTGGCCCTCTCCACCCTCTTCGCCCAATCGCAAACCAAATCTGTGCAGGAGCGCCTCGGCTACCCAGCCACTGCGCGTTTGCTGATTCTGCACGCCGACGACTTCGGCATGAACCACTCGGTGAACCGCGCCATCTCGGAAGCGATTGAGAAGCACTGGATCACTTCGGCAAGCATCCTGGTGCCGTGCCCATGGTTTCTGGAAGCAGCCGCGTTCGGCAAAGCTCACCCGGATGCGGATCTGGGCGTTCACCAGGCTCTCAATAGCGAGTGGACCGTATTCCGCTGGGGGCCGGTGACCTCGAAGGATAAAGTCGCGAGCCTGCTCGATCCCTTCGGCTACCTGCCGCTCGACACACCGGAAGTCGCGAAAAACGCCAAGCCGGCCGAAGTCGAAACCGAACTGCGCGCCCAGATCGAGCGCGCGCAACAGTTTGGCGTACACATCACGCATCTCGACACGCACATGGCTGCCCTGTTTCGCACCGAAGATCTCTACAAGGTGTACGGAAAGCTCGGCCACGCCTACAAGGTTCCCATCCTCGAAGAATGGGAAGGCACGCATGGCCCGCTGGGAACCAAGCCACCCGCCGACGAAGTGCTGGTACAAAAAGTGATTTCCATTGAACCCGGCGTGGAAGCCAAAGACTGGACGGCATGGTACGAAAAGCAACTCGCGCCGCTTGGCCCGGGCGTGTATCAGGTCATCCTGCATCTCGCCTACGATGACGACGAAATGCGCGGCGCGACCTCCGACCATCCCGACTGGGGGGCCGCCTGGCGCCAGCACGACCTCGACATGGTGAAGAGCGCTGAATTCCAGAAATTTCTGAAAGACCAGGGATTCATTCTGGTGGGATGGAAAGATCTGGCAAAAGCCCTGCCGGCGAACTACGGCAAATAGACCTCGGAGCTTTGAGTCACATCTGAGCGGCGAGCTACGGGCCGCGAGCTTCGAGCTGCGAGCTGCGAGCTGCAACATTTTGAGCTCGAGTTTCGAGCCGCGGGCTACCTTCATTCCATCTTTGGACCCGTACAAATCGTCATGCTGAGCGGAGTAAGGCGACAGCTGAACGCAGTCGAAGGACCCCGCGCTCATCATTCGGCCGGCGAGGACGTTTGGACTCTTTAGTGCGTACCGAGCGCACGCTCGTGATTCTGCGCGACTACTCGTGTTCCGATGCTCCCGCGTCACTGGCGGCTCGTAGCTGCAAGCTCGAGGCTCAAGCTAAAATAAGTTCATTCCCTCGGAGACCGCGCTCATCATGTTGCAAGCTTTCGGACTCAACATCCCCCAAACCCTCGACGACGTCTGCAATCCATCATCATTGGCGCTCATCATCTACGACATGCAGGTCGGCATTGTGAATCAGGTGAAGGATGGCGGCGAGATCACGGCACGAGTTCAGAGCGCACTCCAAGCCGCGCGCAAGGTCGGCATGCGGGTCTGCTTCACGCGCCACCTGTCGCTGCCGAAAGAATTGATGGGCGCGTTCCAGTTGCGCACGGCGATGGCTTGGCAAAGGGTGAAGTCTGTGGACGAAGTGAAACCGTGGTTTCTGCGCGACGCACCAGGGTTTCAGATCGTTCCTGAGCTCGAGCCGCTGCCGAGCGAAGCCATCTTCGACAAGATCACGATGTCGGCCTTCGAGGGCACGCCGCTGGATATTGCGTTGCGGGATTGCGGCATTCGGGCTTTCGCGATCGCGGGCATCGCCATGGAAATCGGCATTGAGCCCACCGCCCGCCACGGCGCCGACCTGGGCTACATTCCGGTGATCATCCAGGACGCTTGCGGATTCGGCCACGCCGACGCGGCGCAGCGTTCGATTGCGAGCCTGGAGTTTGCCGGAGACTCGCTGCTGACCACGGTCGAGGAATTCAGTGCGAAGCTGGCAGCAAAAAAGTCACCGCGATAGAGCAACGCTCGACGCCGCACGCTAGGGAATGTTGCTCCGTGGACCTCAGTGCTTTCGCTCCGGCGGGTACTGATAAGCGTAGCCCCGCTCCTCATTCCCCGACACATGCCGCGTGTTGTACTCGAGCAGATAATTCAAGTGTTCGAGGTCGAACGGATAAGACTGCTTGTACGGATATCCCTTCATCGCCTTGAACGGCAACGGCTCAACCGTGAAGCCGTCGGCCGCGTAGAAGTCCATGTCTTTCTCGTAGCCCTTCACAAGGAAAAAGTAGTCGCGCGTCCAGCCCTTAGGCAGCGCGGGCAGCTTCACGGGATCAAATTCCAGCGCGACTTCGTCTCCGGTTCCGAACACCACCATCCGATCATCGAACGACGTCAGCAGCGGCAGCACGTCGCCGTAGCGGGTATAGTCGCCGGCCTGCCGCGCGAATGGGCCCGTGGGGCTGACTTCTTCATAGACGTACTTCACGTTGCCGCGCGGCTCGCCTTCGATCTGGCGCGGGTGCCCGTAGAAATCGAGCTTCGCGCTGTCGAGCGGAACGGGCGTGAGTTGCACTTTGCCGTTCTGCGCGCTGCGATCAATCAGGATGTTGTCCCAATAAACCTGCAGGTTGGTCGTGATGCGGATCTTCGTCGTGCCCGGCGGCAGCTTGCCGGTCAGATCGGGCGTGATCGTGCGAGGGCCACCGGCCGGGAATCCCATGTCGTCGAGCACCCGTACCCACTTGCCATGTGCGTCGAGCGCTTCGACGTAGGGTGCGATCGCTTCGACTTTTGCCTGATGAGCCGCGTAGACGCTCGTCGCCGTGAAGTACTCGGTGACGCCGTGCATCAGCAGAACCAGCGGTCCGCCGCGGTACGGCTCGCCCAGATCGAGTTCGAGCCAGTGCGGCTTGGTGAATCCGTGGAAAGGCAGCAGTTCGAAGTCGCCGAAATACTTGTGCGCGGCAAGCGACGGCATCATGTCGTGGCCATGCTCGTCGCGTGCCGCTATAGGCGGTTGCGTACCCTGGCTCTGGATCACGCGGAACGGCGGGAAGGGCGGATTGCTCGCGAAGTATTCGTTGGGGAACACGTCGAACGTGCTCGGGTGGTCGACGGCCAGGAGCTTCACCTCATCAAGATACACAGCCTCCTCCATCGGCTCCATCAGGCGGAAGCTGAGCTTGCCGTTTTTCTCTTGAATCGCATTGCGATCCACCTTGATGTACTCCGCCGGACGCGGCACGTTGCGCTCGTTCGGTCCGACCCAGTGGCCGACCACGCCCGCGCCAATCATGTCGCCGACCAGTTCGTAGTGATGTCCATCCCAGACAAACAGCGTCGGGCACGAACTGCCGCGGCGGTCGAGTTCGAGATAGGGCTGCTCGCGGTTGGCGGCGACTTCGATCTCATCCTGCAGTACACCGGTCGGCCACAGCATGCGCACCACGTCGGCCTGCTTCGCCTGTCCGAGGCCGACGGTCAGGTAGGGAGAGTTCTGCCCGAGGTATCCCGACGATCCGTAGATCTCGAACTTCTGCCGGTTCGCGCCCGCGAAGACCTCGACCTTGGTGCCGATCGCCGACTTGTTGTCGTTGAGTCCCTTCAGGTTCAGGCGCAGCCAGTTGTTCTTGTTCCCGCCCTCGTTGCGCAGCAGAACTGCCGGGCCGTGGTTCTGCGTGATGAGCAGATCGACGGCGCCATCGTTGTCGTAGTCGCCAGTAATGATGGCGCGTGGATCCTTCAACTGAATTTTGTCGAGACCGACGTCGGCGGTGACGTCTTTGAAACCGTCGGGCCCGAGGTTACGGAACAAGCGCACCTCGCCCTTGCCGTCTTTGGTCTCGCCAACGGCTATGAGGTCAACCCAGCCATCGTTGTCGTAGTCGATGGCGGCGACGCCGAAGGCTCGGCGCCACTGTAAGTTTGGTAAGTCTACTTGCTCAAAGCGCTTTGCTTTATCGTTACGCCACAACGTAAGACCCGGTCTGTACCAATGGCTGAACGCAATGTCCATCCATCCGTCGTGATCTATATCAGAAGCAACGATACCGACGGGAGGCGAAGAAGGAAGTTGGTCTGACCAAGGCTCAATTTTCAAGAACTTGCCTTCCCGAGGGTTGGCGAAGATGTGCGGCATCTGAAAGCCGGACTCTACGAGGTCAACTGCTCGGTCATTGTTATAGTCGGTGCTCAAGACACTAATCCCGGCTTGGGTATCTCGGGTGTCTAGGCCGGTGTGCTCGGTAACGTCGGTGAAGGTCCCATCACCATTGTTTCGGAACATGTAGTGCCCTTTGGGATTCTTGTAGTCTTCCAAGGCCTCGGTGGGATCTCGGAGTGAGGGGCGTGAGCGCCAGGAGGCGAAGTACAGATCCAAATCCCCATCATGATCGTAGTCAACGAACGTAACACCGAGCACGGAGCCGTCTGTCTCAAGTCCTGCCGCTAGCGTCGTGTTCTTGAATGTTCCGTTTTTCTCGTTGTGGTATAGCACAATTCCCTTACTCGTTCCCACGACGAGGTCCGCGTAACCGTCGTTGTCATAGTCGCCTGCAGTGCAGCTTACAGCGTGCGCGTTCGGATCGAGTCCGGCTTGTTTGGTCACCTCCTCAAACTTACCGCCACCCAAGTTGTGATGCAGGGAACTCCCCCCTTGCGCTCCGTTATCGGCGAAGAAGATGTCGACCTTGCCGTCACCGTCGTAATCCAGAAAGCAGGCTCCAGTACCAAGAGCGGACAAGAGGTCATCCCCGACAATAGAGTTCCCTTTTAACCTCACCCCCGCTTCCGCCGTCACATCCACAAACTTCACCGGAATCTGCGCCAGCACCTTCTCCACCACGCCCACCGACTCCTCCGCGCGCGAGTACTGGCCCTGCTCTCCGTAGGACAAACTCATCGGCGAGCCGAGTTTGTTGTCCTTGATGTACTGGAATTTCTTCAAATGCTCGCGCGAGGTGTCGGTGTTACCCGACTGCTGGTAGGCGCGCGAGATGCCGAACTCGGCCGAGGCATGCAGCGGGTTCAGCTTGAGCGCATGCTCGAATGCGTCAATCGCCTGCGGATACTGCTTGGCCTGCGCGTAGGCCGAACCGAGGAAATACCAGGTGTCGGCATCGTTGGTATCGATCTCAGTGACCTGCTTGAACGCAGCGATGGCGGTGTTGGTCTCATTCGTGTTCTTCGAAAGCAACCCGAGGTTGTACCAGGCGTGCGCGTCTTTGGGATCCTGCTTGGTGACTTCCTCCAGGATCGCCTTGGCCTCATCGACCTTTTGCAGGTTGAGCAGCGCGACCCCGCGATTCAGCTTCGCAATCGTCAGCTTCGGATCCTGCTCGACGGCCGCCTCAAACTGCTTCAGCGCCTTCTCGAACAGTTGCTGGTTCATGTAGGCGACGCCGATGTTGTTGAGGCGGGCGGCTTCGGCCGTCTTCGCAGCAGCGTCAGCTTCGGAAGCCCGGTGGGGTGCCGCCGCAAAGATCCCGGCAGCGAGCAGGAGCAGACAGGCAAACAAAAAGATGCGGGGTACTTTCATAGTGAGTGAATGACTCCAGAATTGCGCCGCACGAGGAACATTTCAGCGCCGTCGGCCCAGGTCGAGAAGACGTTGCAGCCCCCATCCAACGCAGAAGCCGACGGCGGCGCCGAGAATCGCGCCGATCGTCTCATGAGCGGGGCTGGCTGAAACACCTCTGGCGCCCAGCGAGTACCCAACAAACGCCATGCCGAATGTCCATATCCAGATCCTGAGTTTCATGGGCTACGCCTGAGCGAGAACGCCGATCGCTCCAAAGGTGATTTGCGATCGTCCATCCTACTCCAACATGTGCCTGGCTCGCTGTCGCGTGATTCGTCGATTCGAACGAGACTCGCGATGCGTCAACCGCGCTCAGAGCGTTCAAATCAGCCCGCGCCATGAGAGTTCATAGCAACGCGCCCTCTGTGTTCGTACTCAGCGCGCGCCTTCAGGCGCTGCTCTTTCAACGCGAAACTTCTCAATAGAAATCTTTAGAGTCCTTGCCATCGCGCACGTGCGCGGGATCTTTCGACTTCGTTCGACTGCCGCCTCACTTCGCTCAAGATGACAGATTTAAGAAGAGGGCACTCGATCGTGTTACTCGCCGGTCTTTGCCGACTTCGCGCTCGCCGGGATTATCGCGCGCTTCACCGCCGGAGCGGCCGCACCCTTCCCGTACACACGATTGCCGACGATGCCTTTCCCTTCCTGCACCGTCACTGTCTGATCCGCCGCCACGCCGGAAAGCTTGTCCACTTGCCCGCTCGGCCACTGAATCTCTACCGTGTCAGCTTTCGTGGCACTCCCTAGCCCAAAAGTCAGCACCAGCTCGCTCTGCGACAGGTAGCTGGATCCGCTGCGCAGCATCTGCCATTGCTTCGCGTCACTGGAACTTACGCGCACGATGGCGCCGATCCCGTCACGGTTCGACTTCGTCCCGTCCAGTTTCACGCGCAAGCTGTGATTCGTCTGGCCTTCGTTGTGGAACAGCCACGGCCGCCCGCCGTTGGTCGTCACCAGAACATCAAGCGCGCCGTCGTTGTCGATATCGGCATAAGCCGCCCCGCGGCCAACCTTCGGGCTCGCGAAGGGCGTCCCCATCTGCGCCGTCACTTCCTGAAACTTGCCGCCGCCCAGGTTGCGGAACAGGTGCGGCGGCTCGGCATATGAAACCCGCTTCTGCACCCGTTCGATTTCGTTTTCAATGTGTCCATCGGAGACGAAGATGTCCAGCCACCCGTCGTTGTCGTAGTCGAAGAAGAAGCAGCCGAAGCCGAGCGTGACCAGCGTGTTCCGCCCAACCTCCGAACGCGGGGCTTCGTCCACGAACAGACCGTTGCCTTCGTTGTGATAGAGCGAGATCATCTGGTTCGCGAAGTTGGTGATCATCAGGCTGGGGCGCCCGGAGCGGTCGTAATCGCCCGTGTCCACGCCCATGCCGGCGCGCGCCACCCCATCTTCGCTAAATGCGATGCCGGCGGCCACGGCCTTCTCTTCGAACGTCCCGTTCTGCTTGTTGAGGTAGAGCTTGTTTGGCTGCGTATCGTTAGCAAGCAGGATGTCGGGCCATCCGTCGCCGTTGTAGTCGAGGATCGCGACGCCCAGGCTCTTTGAAGTTGGATCGCTGAGTCCGGATTTCTGGGTTGCATCTTCGAATTTCCCGCCACCCAGGTTGTGCCACACCCGCGCCGAAACTCCCTTGTACGACTCGGGAGTGCAGTACGACTTGTGCGCTCCGTCGAGCGTGCAATAGATATCGGTTTGTTGCGACCACTGCACGTAGTTCGCAACTACCAGGTCGAGCTTGCCGTCGCGGTCGTAGTCCACCCAGGCTGCGCTGGTGGAAAGCTCGTTCGGACCCCACATCCCCGCGGCCCTGGTCATATCGGTAAAGGTGCCGTTGCCGTTGTTGTGAAACAGGTGGCTCTGGCCGAGGGCAGTGATAAATAGATCGTCGTGTCCATCATTGTCGTAGTCGGCAACCGCCACGCCCATCCCGAACATGGAAACGGCCAGCCCGGCCTTGCGCGTGACGTCGGTGAACGTGCCGTCATGATTGTTGTGATAGAGCTTCAGCGTGGAGGCAGCCTTGGCGTGTCCGGGCCAGTCTTCGCCGTTGACCAGCAGGATGTCGGGGTAGCCGTCA
Source organism: uncultured Acidobacteriota bacterium (assembly GCA_963765755.1). Lineage (GTDB taxonomy): Bacteria > Acidobacteriota > Terriglobia > Terriglobales > Acidobacteriaceae > Gp1-AA133. The sequence goes on from CAVXXV010000016.1 coordinate 153,030, forward strand.
TTGTCGTAGTCGATGAATGCCGCGCCCGCCCCCAACGTTTCCGGCAACCACTTTTTGCCGAAGGCCGCGTTGTTGTGCACAAAGTGGATTCCAGCCTGGGCCGTAATGTCGCGGAATTGCGCGTTCTGCGCAACGGCCGACACGGGAAGAACCAAAACTGGCAGGAAGAAAAGAAATGAATGAAATTTAATCATGGATACGGGAGTCTACCGGGAACCACCTGAAGAAGTCGCAACGGATTTCCCTGGATCTTTTCCTTGAGTTTGTTCTGGTGACCGCTTCGGAGAGGGCACGACTTCAGTCGCCCCGGAAGCCTTGGCGCCTGGTCGGGCTTTAGCCCCTGCGGTGAGCGGGTTACTGCCATATGCCTTCCCACCGCCGGCCGCGCGTTTGTCGATCTGGTTCAACGCAATCGAAACATGCTCGTGAATCGACTGCCGCTCATTGTTGTCTTCGGGATGAAGTTGCCGATACTTGCCGGTGATCGTCTGCGACGCCTCGTCGGCCTTGAAACGCAAATAGCGTTCCTCGTGCTGCTTGGCTATCTTGTCGTTGCCGAGGCCTTTGTAGCACAGCATCAGGTTGTAGTGCGCCTGCAGGTCCTCGGGATCGATCGTGAGCACAGACTCGAGCGTGTGCACCGCCTCATCGTATTTCCGCTCAAGAAACAGAATGCGTCCCAGATCATTCAACGCGACCCGGTCCCGCGGATATTGCGCCAGTACTTTGCGCAAATGAGTTGCGGCCTCTTCGTATTTGCCATCGGCGCGCAGCACCCTCGCATAGAAATAATGCACGCGCGCCAGGTCCGGACTGATGGCGAGCGCCTTCTCCAACACCGGGCGCGCTGCGTCCATATCGCCTTCCTGCACCGCGGTGCGTCCAAGATTGACCCAGCCATCCGGATTCTTTGCATCAATCTTCGTAACTTCGAGGAACGCCGCCTGCGCGGATTTCAGATCGCCCTGCAAGAACAAACCGATTCCGTAGTCATTCCAGCGCTGCCAATCCTCGGTCCTGAGTTCGACCTTGGGAGTCACGACTGCCGACCCTTTTGCGGCCACCGGAAGACTTACCTCGTCCTCCGCCAACGCCACGATTGGTACATCCGGAATCGCTTGCTGCTTTGCGGAGACTCCAGTCAGAGGTGCATCGAGCGTGAAGGTGCGATCGTCGTAGCTCGGCGTCACCATTTCCGGATGCGCCGCATCCGGCTGTCCTGCGAAAGAAAACTGCGTACCCCACCATGCGAATTTCCGGTAGCACAGCCGCGCGTGCAGCGTGATCTTGCTTCCAGCGTCGTCAGGAATCTTCACGCGATAGTGCACGGTATCGGCAGCACCCGGCGGAATCAAGCGCACATAAACCACCGCGCGCGTCGCCCAGGCATTTCGCTTGTTGATGGGATTTCCATGCTCATCGATCTGCAGTGAGCGATAGAAGTGCGCGCTCTTCTCCACCGGCCCCTTGCCGGCGTCTTCCGCCATCCCGCTCCAAAAGATAGTCTGCCCCTTGTCGTCGGTGCCCTTGAGTTCAAGCCAGGTGTCGTAGGCATCCACCGTGCCGCCCGGAAAGAAGTGCCCGATCTTTTTCGTGCGCACCACCACATCCACGCGCACCGTGTCGCCGCGCCGGACTGCGGGCTGCACGCGATTCAAGGGGGCGGTCACAGGAGCAGCTTCTCCTCCGGCGCCGCCGGGAGCGACTTTCACTTCAGATTCTTCACCCACGGCGAACGTGGTGGCCATCTCGTTCTCGCCGGCCGTCGCCGCTTTGCTCACGGCCTGCGCCGGCGAGAGCGCAAAAATATCCACGCTCAAGATTCCCGACTTCAGGAAGTCCTCCGTGATCTTCAATTGCGTCGCGTCTTCGTTGGCAAGGGGGAGAGCCGTGTTCGCCGCCGGGAAGCGGTGCGAGTGCACCTTGCCACCGATGTTTCCCATGTCGGCCGATCGCTCCAGCGGCATGTGGCAATCCGCACATTGCTGCGCTTGCTTCGGATAGTAGAAGGAGCGCGCACCCTGTCCGGAGACTCCGCTCGCTTGCCAATTGTCATACTCGTTGAATCCGCGGATCCAGCGGTAATGATTCACCGGAACATCCAGGTGGACCTTATGGCATGAGGAGCAGAATTCCGCGGTCTGCGCCCGCATAAACGGCTTCAGAAACGCGCGCCTGTGCGGCTCCGGATTCAGTTTCACCAGGAAATCGTGCATGTAGCGAATCACGGAATTCTTGCTGGCCGCCAGTTCGTGCAGTTCCGGATATTCGAGATAAAAGTCACCCTGCCCCATGGTCGACTTCACGGCGGCGATCGAGTGGCACATCATGCAGCCCAGCCCAGCCTGCGCAGGCAGCGTGTGCACGATCTGCTTGATGGGCGTATCCATCAGCCCCGCGTACAGCACCGCCGGATCATGACAACCACCGCACCATTTCGAGGGCTTGGTGCCGACCGTGTCCTGCATGTACTCGATCGACTTGCGGTACCACTGGTTGTTGAACGACGAGAAATGGTGTGCCGAGCTGAACCACTGGTTGTAGATGTCTTCATGGCAGCGCCTGCAGGAGTCCGACTCCATGAAGAACTTGCTGGGAATTTTCTTGTGCCCATAGACCTGTGCGGAACTGGGGAAAAATGGACCTTGGGGTCCATCACCTTCCTCCGCCATGTCGACGGGGGGCATGGCCGGATTCTCAATGCGCGCATGGTTAGCCCAACGCGCCTCGCGCAGGTAACGCATCCCGGCGCCCAGTCCGGCGATTACAAGCAGGCAAGCCACAAGACGCAGGACTACCGATCCGCTGAATGTGTTTTGTCCTGCACGACGCGCCCAGACCTCGGTGATTAAAAACCCCAGAGCCCCTGCGCACACGACCAAGTGCGCATACATCCACTTCCATTCCGAGCGAATCGTCCCGGTATGCACCAACCAGAATCCGATCGCGGCGCCGAGCAGGAACAATGCCCATCCCACCGACGACAGCCATGTTCCCTCGCGCACCAGCCTCTTCAGCGTCGGCAGAAGCACGATCGTCGCCGCCAACCCGACGGCAAGATGCAGCAGCACGATCACGGCATAGAAGACGTTTTGTTGCGGGAACGCGTACAGGTAGATCGCCGACACTGTCAAAAAAGCGACGAGGCCGAACAGTGTGCGCTGACCGAAAGATCGGGACGGAGAGGTCATCAGAAGAGGAACCGGGAATCGCCCGTCGCACCCCACAAGCGCGACGAACCTAAATCCATGATCCCAGCGAGGATAATTCCGGCGGCGTTCAGCGGTAATAGTAGAAAAATACTAGCGGGGGGCCCCGCTCGGTTTGGTGCGGGGATGTCACTTAACATCGGCAATCAGACTAGGTGGCCTGCGAAACCCGCCGCACTCGCGTTCCACCTCCGCTGCCACAGCGAGAACGAGTTCTTCTTCCCACGGGCGCCCCACGATCTGCACACCGATCGGCAAGCCTTCGGGCGACTGCGCAACCGGAACCACCACGCCGGGACTGCCGAGCAAGTTGAAAAACTCCGTGTAGCTCCACGCGTCGAGATAGTTCACTGACCGTCCCTCGACCACCCAACTGCGTTCCCCGTGGCGAAAGGCCGGGATCGCCGCTGCCGGACACAGAAGGATCGGATAGGCCTGCATCTGTGCGAGTATTTTGCCGCGCAGGACGTCGCGCTGGAGCCACGTGTCGAGCAGGGACTCACCGGTGTGCGGAGGCTCGGCGGCGACCCAGCCCAGAAATTCTTTCAGCAGCGGCGATAGTTCCGACTCGTGGCCCTTGGTGAGCGGCCGCAGCACCATCCCGCCCGCTGTACCAAACAATTTCCACCACAACTGCCGTGCCTCTTCCAGGCCGTCCGGGCGGAACTGGACAACTTCGAACCCGGCTCGCGTCAAAGCTCCCGCGGCGGTGCGGACGGCGGCACGCGTTTCAGGCGTCACCGGCGTGCGGCCATCGTCTTCGAAATATCCGACGCGAACCCCCCGCAACTGGTCACGCGGGATGTTTCGCAGGGGCACGGGCGCCGATGAAGGGTCTCCGTCGTCCGGACCGGCCATCACTTCAAACAAAAGTTGTAAGTCGGCAACGGTGCGCGCCATCGGCCCTACCACGCCGATCAATGCGAATGGACCCGCCGGCTCCGGAAAGTGACCGGTCGCCGGGATTCTCCCGGGAGTCGGCTTCAGTCCGCAGATTCCACTGAAGTGTGCGGGCACCCGGATCGATCCCCCGCCGTCGCTGCCCACTCCCCCCGCCGAACATCCCGATGCGATGGCCGCCGCTTCTCCGCCGCTCGATCCGCCCGGTGTTCGCGCCGGATCCCACAGGCTGTTGGTGCGGCCATAAAGAAGATTGTCGGTCTCCCATGCCATCAGGAGCTCCGGCGTGTTGGTCACGCCCAGAATTATGGCTCCCGCGTTGCGAAGCCGCGTTACCAGGACGGCGTCGTTGACAGGAATGTTCCCGGCCCGCAATCGAGTACCGGATTCGCAGCGCAGTCCTGCTGTGTCGATGGAGCTTTTGATGCTGATAGGAACGCCGTGTAGAGGGCCGCGCAAATCGCCACGCACAGCCTCCCCCTCCAACATACCGGCATCCCTGCGCGCGCGCTCCTCATCGAGCGCGACGAACGCATTCAGCTTGGGATTCAGCTTGGCAATACGCGCGAAATGAGCGTCCGCCAATTCCACGGGAGAAATCTTCTTTTGACGGACCTGCTCCGCCATCGTGGCGGCGGAAAGGAAATGCAACTCAGGCATGGGGACATTATGCTTGAGTCGAAGAAAGACAGCAGGCGGAAGAGCAGTTTTACTTTGGGTGCGGAATTTGGGAGCAGATTGCAGATTGCAGATTTTGGATTGGGAGATTACCGGCCACAAATTGCGGAAGCCTCAGATCTTTTATCTGAAATCTAAAATCGCAATCCACAATCGGTCTTGAGCAGCACCACCTGGTCAATTCGCCGGCACGGTCGTCACGCGAGCCTTCGCGGCTCGCCCCGCGGTGCGCGCCTTACACGGCTTCTTCCTGTCCCGCTTCTCCAGCCATGTTTTCAACTGCCGCCTTGCGGAAGGACTCAGGTGGCTGAAGAAGATTCCGCCGCGACCGCTGTCGTCGGCCCAAGTCACTTCGCCGCTGCCTTCGATCATGCAGCTGGTGCCGGGCAGAATGAAGCGCAGCGGCAGCTCGGCCGCGGGCAAAGGTTCGGATGCCTGCACCGAGAGTCCGTCTTGGCTGATCTCCAGCACCAGCGCGGGCACAGGACAAACATTGCCAAATCGCAGGTAGACTAATGACTCCATTTTCTGACGCCGGGATTTCCTTCGATCCGGGCGCATGAACGCCTGGCCAGCTCGCAGAGATCGCTCCATTTGTTCCCGGACCAGAGGCTTGTACAGAACGAAATTCGCGCCCGCCTGGAATGTGCTGCCCACGTCGGTCAGCGCGCCGATGAGCGCGAACACAACCGGACGCCGCGCCGCCGGCGCGATGCGCGCCATGTGTACCACCTGCGCCGCGCCGGGCAAATCGAAATCCACGATCAGCGCCGAGTAGTAGTCGAGCGCCAGCAATTGCATGGCTTCCGGCTCCGACCCGCACACTTCCTCGTCGATCCCAAACTCGTCAAGTGCGCTCACCAGCATGCGCAACGACTCGTGCTCGCGACACATCAGCAGCGCATTCAGTTCCATGGGCCGCAGCTTATGCCCGAGCCCCGCATGGGTAAAGTAACGCCAGTAATCCAGGAATTCTTACCAAAGGTAGAAATTCGCCAAGGTGGGAATGCAGGAGCTTAGGTTTCGATCATCTGTTCCAAACCGGGCTTATTCAGAATGACCAATGTCGAACCGCGCAGCTGCGCCAGTTTCTTGTCCCGGAATTCGCCCAGCACGCGGGTCACAGTCTCCCGCGACGTGCCTATCAGTTGCGCGATTTCTTCATGGGTCAGGGTGACCTTGATGCGAACACCTTCCTTGGTGGCATCGCCATCGGTCGACCACTCCAGCAACAGCCGGGCCAGTTTCTCCGACACCGAGTGCGAGAGCCCCAGGGAGCGAATCATTTCGTACGCGCTCTGGCAATTCCTGCTGAGGTGCTGGGCAGCGTTCAGGCAGGCGTCGGCGTTGTGCTGCAAGAGTCGGAGAAAGTCTTCGCGGCGAATGAAATCCAGCTGGCACGGCTGCAGCGTTTCGGCGGTCAGTTCGTAGGGCCTGCCCGAAACGGTGGCGTGCAGCCCCAGCACTTCTCCGGCCTGTGCGATCCGGAGGATCAGGGTTTTACCATCGCGCGAGGTGGTCGACAACTTGATGCGGCCGCTGCAGATCATATAGATCCCCCGCGGCGCTTGCCCTTCGACGAATAACACCGCGCCCGAGGGATAGGCGCTGGCATATTTCACTCGTTCCAATTCTTCGAGCGCCGGTTTGGGCAATTGGCAGAAATAGCCATTCTGGCGCAGCTTGCACAGCACGCAATTTTCCGTGATTTGAATGCCGTAAGGAGTGCTCATAAAGTTCTCACGATCCGCACTGTATCACCGGCTATCACTCTCGCATGTGATACAGATCACAGAAGATGGCCCGTCAAGTCACCCGAGAGGGAGTGACCTTCGATGCGCTGGTGTGCTTCAGAACGTGTGAGGAAGTCTTGCTGGAGGATTGCAGGTCCGTTCAAACTTTTGTGCGAACGTCAGGAAACGGCTTTGGCCTCTTCCTCCTTATAAAACTCGTCGAGGGGGAAACCCTCGTCCTCCCAGGCTTTCAAACCGCCGGCCAGGGGACGAACCCGCGAGATGCCGATCTTCTTCAACTCCATGGCTACCTTGGCGCTGGTTGCTTCGCTGGGGCAGGTGCAATACAGGACGACCTCCCGATCGAGAGGAATTTCCGCGCGGCGCAGCGGCAATTCGTCGGGTGCGATGCGCACCGCGGTTGAGACCGTACGCGGATTCACCAGAAACTCCAGCTTGTGACGCAGATCGACGACGAAGGGACGCTCGCCCCGATCCAACGCATCCTTCAGTTCCTGGACCGTCATGCGCGAGACTCGCAGCGACCGGATAAATTTCTGCCGCTGCACATATTTCCAAATGACATTCGCAACCAGAGCAATGATCAGCAGCACCAGCAGCGAGCCCGCCGCTTGTTCGATCAGGACATCAATGGGCAGCTTGCGCGCGGGAATGTATCCCACCAGCGCGAACACCATCGCCCAGAGAAGTGAGCCGAGCCCGTTCAACAGCAGGAAGCGCCCGCGGTCCATGCCCGTCATCCCGGCGACCGGGCCCGCCAGCCGGCCTACACCAGGAACGAACTTCGAGTAAATCAGCGAGCTGACCGTATGCCGCGCGAAGGAATCCTCTGACCGGCGCACGCAGGAATCCGGTTCAAGAGAAATCTTGCAGAGCAGTCGCAGAACCGACGATCCGTTCCTTCGGCCCAGTTCGTACCACACCAGATCGCCGATCTCGGAAGCTATCACCGTCACCAGCACAATCCCGAGCAGGCTCAGGTCGTCTCCGATGCCCGCCACCGCCCCCGCCGCCACCACCACCGGCGTAACCAGCAGCGGCAACCCGAGGCGCTCCACCAGCGCCGCCACGAACAACCACACGTAGCCATGCCGGATGATGTCTTGGACTTGAGGATTCACAAACGCCCCGCAAACCGCTACTAGCTATTAGCTGCTAGCGCTCCGAGCCAGTAGCCTACCGCACCTTGCTTAGATACTGATGCACCATCTGTACAGTGATCGATCCCTCGCCGACCGCCGAGGCCACGCGCTTGATCGACGAATGCCGGGTATCCCCGGCTGCAAACACGCCGGGAATGATGCTCTCAAAGATGAACGGATCGCGTTCTTCGGTCCAGCCTTTCGGACGGTCACCGTCCTTGGGCAGCATCGTCCCGGTCAGCAGGTACCCGCGCTCGTCCATGGGAAGCATACCGCGCAGCCATGCCGTGCACGGCATCGCGCCAATAAATATAAAGAGGGCGCTGGTCGGCTCGGTGCGGATGCTTTCAGTCGAATGATTCGCGATGGTGATTGATTCCAGGTGATCGTCGCCGTGTACCTCGACCACTTCGGCCTGCGTTTCCACACGGATATTCGGAATCTCACTGATCTGATCGATCAGGTACTGCGACATACCTTTCTCGAGCGAGTCGCCGCGCACCAGCATGGTCACCGACTTGGCAAATCGCGCAAAATATACCGCTGCCTGTCCGGCCGAGTTCGCGCCGCCCACCACGAAAACGTCTTCCCCGCTGCACAGCGACGCCTCGGTCATGGACGCGCCGTAGTAGACCCCGGCTTCCTGCAGGCGCTCAATACCCGGAATATCGAGCCGCTTCCAGGAGAGCCCGCTGGCAATCAGCAGGGCATGACAGCTGATTTCGTTCCCGTCCCGCAGTTTCAGGAACCGGTAAGGCCCGTCCACGCGCAAACCCACCGCCTCCTGGGGAGAAAGAATTTCCGCCCCGAATCGCTTGGCCTGTGTAAACGCTCGGCGCGCCAGATCTGCACCCGTCAATCCGGAAGGAAAGCCGAGGTAGTTCTCGATGCGCGAACTCATGCCCGCTTGCCCGCCCGGTGCCGATCGCTCAACCAGCAGCGTCTTCAATCCCTCCGACGCGCCATACACAGCCGCAGCCAGTCCGGCCGGACCCCCGCCCACAATTACGAAGTCATAGAACGTAGTTTCCGCCCGCATGCGCAGGCCGATGCGCGCAGCCAGTTCATCGACCGGCGGATTCGTCAGTACTTCCCCGCCCGGCAAAACCACCAGCGGCAAAGAGGCAGTCTTCAAATCCACATTCGGAATTATTTGTTGGACTTCCTCGTCGGGCGTCGCGCTCTCCACATCGGTCCACTGATAAGGAACCTGGTTACGCCCCAAAAAATCCTTCAGCTGATGGCTGGCCGGCGACCAGCGCGTGCCTAACACGCGCAGCCCGTTATAAGCCGGTCTATATTCCGCCTGCCAGTCCTCAAGCAAATCGTCCAACACCGGGTACAACTTCTCTTCCGGCGGATCCCATGGCTTCAAGAGGTAGTAGTGGACCTTGGCGGTGTTGATGGCCGCGATCGCGGCGTTGGTGTCCGCATACGCGGTGAGCAGGGCGCGCTTTGCCTGTGGAAACAATGTCATCGACTGCCCCAGCACTTCGAGTCCCGACATCTGGGGCATGCGCTGGTCCGCGAGCATGAGGGCCACGCTGTCGCCGCGTGTTTTGAGCTGCTTCAACAGATCCATCGCGCCGAGTCCTGAGTCGGTACCCAGCACGCGATAATCCTTGCCATACTTGCGGCGCAGGTCGCGCTCCACCGCCCGCAAGACTTCGGGTTCATCATCCACCGTGACAATAGCAGGGGGTGCCATTCAAAATCGTCCTTGGGTTATGGGGTCAGACGTTGTGGCGGCGACACATTACTTTGAAAGTCTTAGACGATGTGAAGCCGACTTTGGATTCGAATATCGGTTGCAGACCCGGCAACCTGCGTCTGAACTGCTAAATTCTAGCGCAGTCCATCTCGGCTGGAGCCTGCCGTCTGGGCTCCGGGACCCTGCAGTTTCGATAGAATACTCTTGTTGACTTGCGATTTCCCGGAGGTTCCCCTATGGCCCCCCAGCATCCGCCCCGCTTTCTGAAAATTGTCGACGACGCCAAGCACCGGGTTCGCGAGACCACGGTCGATGAGATCAAGTCCCGTCTCGATCGCGGGGACAAGTTCGTGCTGGTCGATGTCCGCGAAGAAAGCGAGTGGCAGAAAGATCATCTTCCTGGCGCCATCCATATGAGCAAGGGCGTCATCGAGCGCGACATCGAACACAAGGTGCCCGACCTCGATGCCGAGATGGTTCTTTATTGTGGCGGAGGATTCCGCTCCGCCCTCGCCGCGGACAATCTTCAGAAGATGGGTTACAAGAATGTCATTTCTATGGACGGCGGTGTCCGCGGGTGGCGAGACAAGGGCTACCCGATGACGAAAGGCTGAACTCGCTGACGTCTGGGACCATCAGAAAAACCCTTCGTCGCAAGAAACTAAGTCTCGGTTCGTGAGATCGGTCGCTTACCACACAAATCTAGCCGCGATATTTCACGCCAAACGCAAAACCTTGCACTTCCCGCAACCAAACTCAGCGAGCCGGCGTGGAAGCGTTTCCGCGCCGGCTCATTTCTTCATCCAGAGCATGCTTTTCTTTTTCGCTGAGCTGCCTGGTTTCTCCCTTCGGCAACGTTCCCAGCGCAAGCGGTCCGATTCTCACGCGTACCAGGCGCAATACTCCGATGCCCAGGCTTTCGAGCAAACGGCGAATCTGCCGATTCTTGCCTTCGTCGAGTACAACTTCAATCCACGAATTTTTCGTTCCGTGGCGAAGCACGGACGCCCCCCGCACTCGCAGATGATCGCCACCGCTGCGCACGCCTCGCATCATTGCCGCCAGCAGTTTCTCGTCGGCCACCGCGTCAATCTGCACGTGATAGGCCTTCTCAAGATGTGTTTCGGGCGCGGCCACTCGCGCACCCCACTCGGGATCGTTAGTGAACAGCAACAGTCCTTCACTGGCTTTGTCGAGACGTCCCACCGGACCCACCCACGGCAAGTCTTTCGGAACATAGTCGTAAACCGTCTTTCTTCCTTTTTCGTCGGAGGCGGTCGTAACCACCCCGCGAGGTTTGTTCATCGCAAGATAGATTGCCCTGGCAGATTCGATCCGGCCACCGTCGACTTCAATGCGGTCTCCGTCAAGCCGAACCAGGGCTCCCGGGTTGTGCGCAACGGATCCGTTCAGGCGCACCCGCCCGCGGCGAATCATCTCGATCGCCCGTGAGCGCGAACAGAAGCCCAGCTTCGACAGAGCGCGCGCCAGCCCGACGTGGCCGGATTTTTTGGTTATGGTCACGCGATCATCCTAATTCACTGAAAATGCACGCGGTCTTGCTATGTCCATTTGTCACAAAGGTTTTAATCGGACTGTCGTCTATAATGACGATTCAACGTGCAGTCGACTCCGCAAGACTCGCGGGACGCTAACCATCCCGGAACCTCCCGGTTTTTTCCGGGCCGTGCCCGTGTAAAGAATCGATTTTCGAATCTTACGGATCTTCGGCAGCGCAATTTCTTGGAAGCATTTTTGCTTTATTTATGAAGCCACGGACCAAGTCTCCTACCATCGCATACTTCTCGATGGAGATTGCTCTCGATCCCCAGATGCCAACTTACAGTGGCGGCCTGGGCATGCTGGCGGGCGACACGCTCCGTTCCGCGGCCGATCTGGGCGCACCCCTGGTGGCGGTCACCCTGGTTTATCGCAAAGGATACTTCCGTCAGTACCTCGATCCCTCAGGCCAGCAGAGCGAGCAACCGCAACAGTGGGAACCGGAACGCACGCTGAAAGCCGTCGACGGCCGGGTCAGCATCGAGATCGGGCAGCGCCCGGTCTGGATACGCGCCTGGGAGTATGACGTGCTGGGCGTCGACGGCGATAGCGTGCCCGTCTACCTGCTCGACACCAACGTTCCGGAAAACTCCGAATGGGATCGCCAGCTGACGGATTGCTTGTATGGGGGCGATGAGGCATACCGGCTGGCGCAGGAAATCGTACTCGGCCTCGGCGGCCTGAAGCTTCTGCAGAAGGTTGGTCACGACCGCATTCAGGGCTATCACATGAATGAGGGCCACTCTGCATTGCTGGCCCTGGGGCTGCTCGAACGCCGGCTCGATCAGAGTTTCGCCGGCCGGGTAAAGCAACTCGATATCGATGGCATCCGCCGCATGTGCATCTTCACCACGCACACGCCGGTTCCCGCCGGGCACGATCAATTTCCCAAGCCACTGGTGAAGCAGTTGCTCGGCGATGAATGGATGTCCCTGCTTGAGCAGACGCAGGCGTTACATGACGACGCGCTCAACATGACTTACCTCGCCCTCCGCTTCTCTGGATACGTGAATGGCGTGGCGATGCGGCACGGCGAAGTTTCGCGCGGCATGTTCCCGAACTATGCCATCAGCGCCATCACCAATGGCGTGCACGCGCTGACGTGGACGTCAGCGGCCTTCCGCGAACTGTTCGACCATTACATTCCCGGATGGCGCACCGACAATAACTATCTTCGTTACGCCATCAGCATCCCGCTGGAAGACATCCGCGTAGCCCATGCCACGGCCAAAGAAGCTTTGTTTGCGGAAATCCGGCACCGTACTTCGGTCGCGCTCGATCCCAAGGTATTTACCATCGGGTTCGCGCGCCGCGCCAGCACCTACAAGCGTGCCGACCTCCTGTTTCAGGATCGCGAACGCCTGCGGCGAATCGCCCGCGATGTAGGCCCGATTCAGCTGGTTTACGCCGGCAAAGCTCACCCAAAGGACAATGGCGGAAAGAACATCATTCGCCAGGTGTTTGAAGGGGCGTCGTCACTCTCCGATGTAATCCGCTCGGTCTACGTGGAAAACTACGACATGAACTGGGGACGGCTGATCACCAGCGGCGTTGACGTCTGGCTGAATACGCCGATGCGTCCGCAGGAAGCGTCCGGCACCAGCGGGATGAAAGCTGCACTCAACGGCGTGCCCAGTTTCAGCGTAATTGATGGATGGTGGGCGGAAGGCTGGATCGAAGGCATCACCGGCTGGGCCATCGGCAACACCGATATCGTGGAAGACCCCGCCACCGAAGTAGCCACGCTCTACGAAAAACTGGAACACCAGATCATTCCGATGTTCTACGGCACCCCGCACCGCTACACCGAAGTGATGCGCAGCGCCATCGCCCTGAACGGCTCGTTCTTTAATACGCAGCGCATGGTGCAACAATACCTGGCCAACGCCTACATGCTGCGCGATGTATCCTCGCCCGCCCCGCGCCCCAAACAACCGGTCGCCGCATTGGCAACCGAGTAAAGCAAACCCGCGATGCGCTTCAGCGGCACACGATCTTCTATAACAGTGTCATCCTGAGCGAAGTGAGGCGACAGCCGAACGCAGTCGAAGGACCCCGCGTTCCTTGAGGGTCGGCACCGCAGCGTCCAGATTTCCACCACGGCACTCAAGTTCGTGAGCGCTAAGCGCCCTTCAACCGCGCCGCCAACTCTCCGCGCGCCACCGACACCTGCTCGCCCGTCTCCTGATTCTTCAAAGCGAACGTCCCGGCCTTCACCTCGTTCTCCCCGACAATCAGGACGAACCGCGCGCCCAGCTTCGCCGCCGCCTCAAAAGATTTCTTGAGGCGGAAGCTCTCATCTCCCAATTCGACCACCAGATCCTCGCGCCGTAACTCACGGGCCAACCGCGCCGCTTCACGATTCAATCCGGAACCCAGGGGCGCAATGTATACATCGGGTTTCTGCGTGACAGGCGCAGCCGACTCGGCCAATGACATCGCGAGCCGATCCTCGCCGATGGCAAACCCGATCCCCGGCGCCGCCGGACCGCCCAGCGCTTCCGACAATCCGTCATAACGACCGCCGCCGAGGATCGCATTCTGCGAGCCTAAAGCACCATGCGTAAACTCGAACGCCGTCCGCGTGTAGTAGTCGAGACCGCGCACCAGCCGATCGTTCAACGTGAAGGGCACGCCAACGGAATTCAAAATAGCCTGAACTTCCTCGAAGTGTTTGCGGCAGCCTTCATCCAGAAACTGGCTGATGCGCGGCAGTTTCTCGATGATCGGCTGATCCTCTGGAACCTTGCAGTCAAACACGCGCAGCGGATTCGTCACGGCGCGCCGCTGGCAGTCCGCACACATCTGGGCCGTCACCGGTTCAAGCGCTGTCCGCAGAGCCTCGTTGAAGCGCGCCCGGTCGGAGGGACAGCCGACGGAGTTCAGTTCCAGATTCCAACCCTTGATACCTACCCGATCAAGCAAGGTCGCCAGCATCTCGAGAATCTCCGCATCGCGCGCCGGAGACTCACTTCCCGCCGTCGACGGCCCGATTACTTCCGCGCCGATCTGATAGAACTGCCGGTAGCGCCCCTTCTGCGGACGCTCGCGACGAAACTGCGGCCCGATGTAGTAGAGCTTGTTCAGCCCGCGATCCCAAAGCTTGTGCTCGATGTAGGCCCGCACAACGCCCGCTGTGTTCTCCGGACGCAGCGTCAGCGATTGCCCCTGCTCCGACTGTGCCCGCCCGCGATCTTCCCAGGTGTACATTTCCTTCGCGACGATGTCGGTCTCCTCACCCACGCCCCGGGCAAACAATTCGGTCGACTCGAAAATGGGCGTGCGAATTTCCTGAAAGTTGTAAGCGCGAAACACCTCGCGCACCTTCGCCTCGACGAAGTTCCACAGCGCCGTCTCCGGCGGCAGTAGGTCTCGAGTTCCACGCACAGCTTTGATCATGCTGTTCTCAGTTTGATTTCACGCTCTCAGCTATCAGCTTTCAGCGCTCAGCTAGCGCTCTCGTTTCGGATCAGTAGGGTTATCTGACAGCTGATGGCTGACAGCTGACAGCTCCTGCAAATATTCATCGCGATACCCCAGATAATTCCGCGCATAGCGCAGAATCGTTTCCTGATCCTCCGGCCCAAGCTTTCGCCTGAACTTCCCGGGCGACCCTATCCACAACGACTCGGGCTCAACCACAGTCTTCTCTGGAATCAAACTGCCTGCCGCGATGATCGATCCAGCTCCAATGCGCGCCCCATTCAGAATGATCGAGCCCATTCCAATCAGGCACCGATCTTCAATCACGCACCCATGCAGAGTCACAGAGTGCCCCACCGTCACGTACTCGCCCAGGTAAACGCCGTACTGCTGCTTCATCCCGTGAAGCACGGAGCAATCCTGCACGTTGGAATTCGCACCAATGCGGATCTCATGCACGTCGCCGCGCAGCACGGCGTTCATCCACACGCTCGCGTTTTCGCCCAGCACCACGTCGCCGATAACCTGCGCCGAAGAATCCACGTAGGCGGAAGCCGGAATCGTTGGATGCTTGCCCTTGAAAGCACGAATCATGGTTGTAGTCGGTCACACAGCGCGCGTGGCGCCCTGCGCGCCGAAGTAAATGAACATACCATGCACGCTGTTGCGGGCGCGAGTGATCGGCGTTCGGTCATGCTGGACGCCGTAACAGCCTGGCCTTGCGGGATTCGTCAACCTCTGCGAATCAGATAATTACCGAAGCTGCTGTGACAAATGTCTTTTCGCTTCTGCTGGTCAGCGTATAGTTTCTTTTCCACACCCGGCGCGTTGCACCGCAACCGCTGCGCACCGGTCTCAAAGCAAGATGAACGCATCCCCACGCAATACCCTGCTGCTCGGAATGGCTCTCGGCCTCCTGATCGGCCTCGGCGGCTTCACCTTTATTTATTCCAAGGGATACTCTTACCTAACCAACAACCCGGCCGCCTGCGCCAACTGCCACGTCATGCGCGCCCAATACGACGCCTGGCTGAAGTCGAGCCATCACGGAGCTGCGACCTGCAACGACTGCCATACTCCGCACAACATTTTCGGAAAGTATGCCGTCAAGGCCAACAACGGATTCTGGCATTCCTTCTACTTCACCACCGGCTGGTATCCCGACACCATCGAGATCACGAGGTTCGACCACAAGATCACCGAGAACGCTTGCCGCCACTGCCACGAAAACATCACGGCCGCCATCGACGGCAATGTTATTCACGGCAAAGCCGAAGGCCTGCAGTGCACGCGCTGCCATTCCTCCGTCGGGCACTCCGAGGCGGCTGCCTCCATTCCTCAACCTGTTCTCGTAGGAAGCAATCATGACTGACATCCCCGAACGCCAAGCCCCTCCTTCCCGACGCATGCTGCTGCTCGTAGTCGCGTTGGCGGCGCTGTCCACCGTCGCCGTTGCCGCACTGCTCATCAACATTTTCGAGCGCAAGCAGGAAGCGCGGAACCCCTTCTACCGCGTGGTCGAACTGAACGACACCATCGATGACCCCGCCGTCTGGGGCAAGAATTTCCCCATGCAATACGACCTCTACCTGCGCACGGTGGACATGCAGCGCACTAAATACGGCGGAAGCGAAGCCATGCCGCACTCGCCGACCCAGGCTGACCCGCGATCCGTCGTGGCGCGGTCGAAGCTCGAGCAGGATCCGCGCCTGAAAATCATCTGGGCCGGATACTCTTTCTCCGCGGACTACCGCGAGCGCCGCGGCCACGCCTACATGCTCGATGACCAGACCTTCACCGAGCGCCAGAAGTTTGCGCCTCCGGCCATGTGCATCAACTGCCACGCGTCAATCGTTACCACCTACCTCAAACTTGGCAACGGCGACCTGATGAAAGGCTTCAACGTCGTCAGCGACACACACATGGCCTATCCCGAGATTCGCCAGACCGTGAAGCACCCGGTGGCCTGTATCGACTGCCACGACCCGGGCACGATGCAGTTGCGCATCACGCGTCCGGCATTCATCGAAGGCATTCGCGCGCTCAAAGCGTCGCAAGGCGTTGCCAACTACGACGTCAACACCATGGCTACCCGCCAGGAAATGCGCTCCTACGTTTGCGGCCAGTGTCACGTCACTTACTACTTCCAGCCACCCAACAAGCGTCTGACCTTCCCCTGGGCCAAAGGTATCAAGGTCGAAGACATCATCGCCGTCGAAGGCGAGCAGAAGATCAACGAGTGGACGCATCCCGACTCAGGCACGCAACTCATCAAAGCCCGCCACCCGGAATTTGAAATGTGGAACCAGGGCGTGCACTCGCGCTCGGGCGTGGCCTGCGCCGATTGCCACATGCCCTACATGCGGCAAGGAGGACTCAAAATCAGCGACCACCAGATCAACAGTCCGCTGCTCAAAATCAACCGCTCCTGCCAGACGTGCCATCACTTTCCGGAAGAAGAATTAAAGGCACGGGTAGAAGACATTCAGGACCGCTTTTTTAACCTGCGCAACACGGCGCTCGACGCGCTGGTCGACCTCATCAACGACATCAAGACCGCCAAGCAGAACGGAGCTACCGACGCCCAACTCGCCACCGCTCGCGACTACCATCGCCGGGGACAGTTCATGATCGACTTCGTGATGTCGGAGAACTCGATGGGCTTTCACGCGCCGCAGGAAGCCCTGCGCATTTTGGGTGACGCCATTAACCTCTGCCGCCTTGGCCAGCTCAGTCTGCACGGCGGACCGCCGCCGAGCCACCAGCCGCCCAACATTGCGGAAATTTTGCCCGGCAAGAGCGCATCTCCCAACGGTGGTGGACTGAACTAAAATCTGAACTGGATTCGACGCTGCGGAAATCGCGAAGTTACCTGTAGGATCTCAGCAAGCAGGTCGCAGTCGGGGGTGGAGCACCTCGAAACCTGACGGGTCGTATCAGGGCACGCCTTCAGGCGTGCCGCAACGCATTCAATTGTGAAAGAAGCGGGCTTCAGCCGCCGAGATGAGCTTCTAACCCCTCCTAAGTATCAGCCTCTCTCTTCGTTCGCTCAACAGATCCTCGATCTCGACGGCATCGGGCGTGACACGCACAATCCTGTAGCGCCGATCCACGATGTCCCCTTCCTTCGCCAGAAATACATCCTCGCCCTTCGAAAGAAACACCGTGCTCACCCCGCTCTTGCGCGAAAAGCCAAAGAAGCTCAGGGGAATTGGAGCGACCACCACAACCTTGGGAGGATCCGGCACTTTCGCCTCGTCTTTGGGACCAGGATCAATCTCCCTCCGCTCCTCGACAATGCGAAAAATATCCCGTCCATTTCCCAAATAGAACGCCGCTTCCGTCTCGCGCAAAGTCCCGAGCGCAGCGTGGGATCCGCTCCGCGCTTATGCGCATGGAGTGCCGCGTTACTACATCCAGAATTTCGGCAGCGCCGTCTCCCATCCCGACACCAACGAGTACGCCGCCTTCGTGCAGGACACCCTTCGCCTCACCGGGCGTCTCGCCGTGAGTTTGGGCGCCCGCTACGACCTGCAGACCTTCTCGACGAAAGACCTCGTCACCAATCCGCTCTGGCCGATGTCAGGCAAGGTCCCAATCAAGGATCGCAATGTCTCCCCGCGAATCGGACTTGCCTACTCCATCGGACAGGATCGCCCGTTCGTGATCCGCGCCGGGTACGGCCTCTTCTACACGCGTATCCCGCAGATCTACACCTCCACCCTCGCCACCGATAACGGCATGACCTCCGCCAACCTCATCCTCGATAACACGAACTACTACGAGCACCAGGTCTTTCCCGCCTACCCGGGTCCGCTCGCGACTTGTGCGATGAAGTCGAACTTTTGCGCGCCCCCGTCCACCGTCAGCAGCTACCTGAGTTCCGACGTCGCCTCCTTCGCGCCTAACTTCGTCACTCCGCGTGTCCACCAGGCGAGCTTGAATCTGGAGCGCGAAATCGCCAACCGGTTCGCCGGCGGCGTCTCCTACATGTACGTGCACGGGCAGAACCTCATTCGCGCGCGCGACGTGAACCTGCCCACGCCGACCGACGTTACCTACCCGGTGTACGACGAATCGGGCGTGAACTTCCTGGGCGCTTACTACGATGTGCCTTCCTTCTCCACCTGGCAGATGACCCGCTCGATGACCTGCCCCTTTCCACCTTGCATCAACCCACTGGCGCGCCCAATTTCGCAACTCGGAGCGATCAATCAGTTCGACAGCGCCGCCTCCAGCGTCTACCAGGGCCTCACCGTCTCGCTGCACCGCCGCATGACCAGCGGACTCTACTTCCGCATGGCCTACACCTTCGCGCACGCCTATGACGACGGCCAGGATGCTCTGGTCGCCGGACGTCCCGTCAGCGTGCAGAACTCGTATGCGACATCCTCCGAGCGCGGCCCAAGCGTCACCGACCAGCGGCATCGCTTCGTGCTGTCAGCGATCGAGCAACCCACTCCGTTCGGGCGCGATCATGCCTTGCTTTCAAAGGTCTTCAACGACTGGAAGATTGCCGGTGTTCTCACTATCGGAAGCGGCCGCCCCGTCGACGCAAAAGTCTTCGGCGATCCGAACCAGGATGGAAACAGCTACAACGATCGACTTCCGGGCTATGGCCGCAATGCATTTCTCGGTCCCGACTATGCGACCACCGACCTGCGACTTACTCGACGTCTGTACTTGCGGCCGCGCTTGAAACTCGAGTTAGTCGCTGAAGCATTCAATGCTCTGAATCGCGATAACCGGCGCGTCACGATCACCGACGACGGCTTCACGAACACCGCCACCGATTTCGTTCAGCTCGATAAGACAATTGGAATCAGATACTTCCCTGCTTATTATCAACGCCCTGCGAACCCGGCGACGGCAACCAGCGCCTATGCGCCCCGCCAGATCCAGTTCGCTGTGAAACTGATTTTCTAGTCGAGGTGAATGACATTGCCGTAGCGTCGGCAATGCCAAATAGCCCATGTTTACGCCCGATTTTTGCCAATTCTTCCTTGACTTGCCTACGGAACCTTGCAATAACTATCGGGTCCAACGGGACGAGTTTGGGGGTGTAGTTTGTTGGCGGAAGTGAGGCTTCAAGAGGGCGAGTCCCTCGAAAACGCGCTGCGTCGTTTTAAGCGCAAGGTGCAACAGGAAGACCTTATCAAGGAGGTTAAGCGCCACTCCTTTTACCTGAAGCCCGGCGAAAAGAAGCGAGTCAAGGAAGCGCTCGTACGAAAACGCAGCAGAAAAAAGGCACGCAAAGAACAGGATTGATGACCGACGGGTCGCCGCCCATTGAGGCGGGCGGCCTTTTCTTTTCCCCCGCCGTTTTATACAAAGTGCCTCGGTTGTCGATCAGGCATCTCAGTTCTTCCTCCGCAGTAGACCTGCGTGACCCGCAGGTGGGCCGAATCCAAGGGTAATTGCTCGAGGGGGGTGCGTAACAACTCTGCGCGCAGCTTGCGCGTGGGGGAAGGCGATCTGCTTTCCCCTGCGGGAGAGCGTGACCGGGGAATGGGGTGAGGGATGGAATTCCAGGACAAGATTCTCAAGTGTATCGACTGCGGTTCTGACTTTATTTTCACCGCTGGCGAACAACTGTTTTTTCACGATAAGCAGTTCAAGAACGAGCCAAAGCGTTGCAAAGCCTGTAAGGCAAAACGAATTGCCGTTCTGGGGGCGACGGTTCCAGGACAGACGCCCGCCAAAACCGAGACCCGAACCACATGTTCACAATGTGGCAAGGACACCACTGTCCCGTTCAAGCCAACACAGGGGCGGCCGGTGTTCTGCCGCGAATGTTTCCAGCAAAAGCGGCAGCAGGCAGCAACCGCCTGAACGCTGAGGGTCTGGCAAGCGGCCGGAAGTAAGGGGACGGAGTCAGCCGGCCGAATCGATTCCAGGAAAGGCAACCTTTCCCCCTGCTTTCCTGGCGTTTTCCCCCCGAAGATTAACTGGCTCTAGGAAGCGGGTTCTCCGCGGCGAGGCGGCGGTGTGCCTGCTCGTCGGGCGAGCAGAGTTTCTAACTGCTGCACCAGCTGACGCGTGCCGATTGGCTTCACCAACAGCGACTCCGAACTTTCACTCCGCCAACTCTCATCCGCAGGGGGATAGGCCGTCAGAATGGCGGTCGCCGGATGGTTCCGCTGTGAGCGCGCGAGCCGCAGAACATCCAGGCCGGCCTCTTCCGTTTCCATCCTGATATCGGTGATGACCACGTCGTACTCTTGCGCTTTCAATTTGTCGCGAGCTTCCGTGCCCGATGCCGCCGTATCCACCTCGAATCCGTTGAGTTCAAGAACCGCTTTCAAGGTCAGCAAGACGGGTTTGTCGTCATCCACCAGCAGCACGCGGCGCGTCACAAAGCTTCCTCATTTCCCGAATGGAATTGAAACGCGAGTGTGCTGGGAAGGAACAATGTTTACTTCTTTTACCGCCAGCACAATGGCGCGATTCGTTCCAGATGTTCTCGAAGGGCCTGAGTGCGCTGCTACTATAGTATGGTGGCAAGTTTTTACGTACAGAATTTTGGGTGCCGGGCGACCCAGGCCGACGGCGCGGCTATCGAACGCCAGTTCGAGGATCTGGGACTGGAGCGTGCTGGCGGGTTGGGCGACGCCGAAATCGTCGTCCTGAACACCTGCACGGTCACCGCCTCCGCCGATCAGGACGCCCGCGCCGCCATTCGCCGGGTCCACCGCGAAAATCCCCGGGCACAAATCGTGGTGACCGGTTGCTACGCCCAACGGTCGCCCGAAGAGCTTGCCGCCTTGCCCGGCGTCGCGCAGGTCATCGGCAACTCGCATAAACATCAGTTGGCAGAAATTGCAGTAACCGAAACGGCGGCAAGAAGGCCGGCCCTGACGTCCACGTTGATTCCCATCTCCTCGCTGACAGCAACAAAGGACTCGAGCCAACGACCAACGACCGACGACCGACGACCGGTTTTCGTCTCCGACATTTTCGCCCATACCGAACTCCTGGCCGCCCCGGTTTTCGATGCGGCCAACGAACGCACGCGCCCCAACCTGAAAGTACAGGACGGCTGCGACAACCGGTGTTCATTTTGCGTAATCCCGTACGTCCGCGGCCAAAGCCGTTCGCTGAAACTCGATCAAGTCTTGCGTGAAGTGAATTCGCTAGTCGCCGCTGGCTACCGAGAGTTAGTGATCTCCGGAATCAATCTGGGAAGATGGGGAAGAGATCTGGAATCGGGTGGGTCTCAGGTGTCAAGTGTCGAGTCTCAGGCAACTGCGATCGAAGAATTGAGATCAACGACCGACGACCGACGACTTGTTTATCTCGTTCGCGCCATTCTGGAAAGCACGTCCTTAGAAAAGCTCCGCATCAGTTCGGTCGAGCCCATGGACTGGACGGACGAACTGATCGACCTGGTGGCAACTTCTTCGCGCATCGCCAAGCATGCTCACGTGCCCATGCAATCGGGCAGCGATGCCGTTTTGCGGCGTATGCATCGCAGGTATCGTCCCTGGCACTATCGCGAGAAGATCGAAAAGATTCGTGCCGCGATGCCCACCGCCGCCATTGGTGCTGACGTGATGGTCGGCTTCCCCGGCGAAACGGCCGCGGAGTTTGAAGAAACCCGGCGCCTGATCGAGGACCTACCCTTGACCTACCTGCACGTTTTCACGTATTCCGCGCGTCCCGGCACGCCGGCAGCAGATATGCGGCACCAAGTGCCGGTGCAAGTAGCTCGCGAGCGCAACCGGGTTCTGCGCGAAGTGGGGGAAGAAAAGAAACTAGAGTTCATGCGCACCTTTGTCGGAAAGACAGTCGAAGCCATCACGCTCGCAGGGCCCGACAAGGGTGGCTTGGGCGCGTCTGGTCGCGATGCCCGCCAAGACCAATTCACTGAGGCCCTCACCGACAACTATCTCAAGCTGCAGGTCCAGGGGAAGCACGCGCCGAATCTCTGGATCCATATCCGGGTCAATGACGTTAAGAACTCCACGCTCGTAGCAACAAGTTTGTCCTAGCTTCATAGATGGCGTCCTCCAACGCAATTCCAGCATCGAAAGATTCGTTCAGTGCTCTCTGCAAGGCAGCCACGCGTCTTCGCGGCCTTTGCGGGCTGTTCTTCGTGTACTTTGCGGTCAAAAGTCGTTGAAGAGTCAGAAGACGAAAGCCCTTAGCCGCAGAGTCCGCTAAGGTTCGCAGAGCTCGCAAAGAACGCCCAAATGCTTGCGCAGCGTCCTCTGCGGCCCTCCTCCGCGCCCTCTGCGGTTAAAAGCTGTTTTCTTCGCCGCGAGGAAAATCTAGGACGCGAGTTCCCGTCCCATCGCACCCTCGGTGTCTCTTGCCGACCGCACAGGCAAGATCATTGGCACACGCGCCTTGTACTCGGCGTATTCCCGATGCGCCCGTACCAGGTCACGCTCTTCGAACTGGATCGCAACGAAGATGTACGCCGAGGTAGCCAGCGCGAACACCAGGTGCGCCGATGTCATGGTCGGGGCGGCCCAGAACGATAGCAGCCATCCCACGTACAGAGGGTGCCGAATGTAGCGATAAGGCCCGGGCGTGACAAATCCCAGCGACTTGTAAGGACGTCCAATTAACTTCAGCCAGACCTGTCGCAATCCGAACAAATCAAAATGATTGATGAGGAACGTCGTGACCAAAACGGTCAGCAACCCAACCGCGTAAACCATATTCAAAGCGAGACGCCCGGCGGGGTTCTCCACGTTCCAGATCACGCCCCCCATTGGCTGCCACAGCCAGAACAGCAGCAGCAAGGCAACACTCGAAAACAACACATACGTGCTGCGCTCAACTGTCTCCGGCACCAGCCTGGTCCACGCCTTCTTGAACCACGGCCGAGCCATCAAGCTGTGCTGCACGGCAAACACTCCCAGCAGCAAGAAATTAATCAACAAAGCCTGCAGAAACGGTATCTGCGGCCCGGAATCGATGGTCTTCGGCACGCCGAAATTCCCCATGAAACCAACCGCATACAAGAAAGTGCCGAAAAACGCCAGGTAGCACACGACCCCATACACGAACGCTGTGATTCTGCTGAACATGTCTTCTCCTTCGGGACGCGCTATCGCTTTTTAATCGAGACACACCAGGATGCCGACCCCGTTGTGCTCATTAACTCGCGAGCCGGGCAACTACGTCCTTTGGCAAGACTGATTTTTTTCTGCTATTTTTCTGACACGTGTCTTCCGAGAAAACCAACTCGGTCTATGAGTTCGGGCCTTTCCGGCTGGAATTGCGCGAGCATCGCCTGATGCGCGGAGACGAGCGCGTTCCCCTGACGGGCAAGGCGTTCAACACATTGCGCGCCTTGGTGGAACATCACGGTGAGCTGATTTCAAAGCAAGACCTCATGGGTATGGTGTGGCCGGAAACCGCGGTCGAGGAGAACAATCTCGACCGCAATATTTCCGTCGTGCGTAAAGCATTGGGCGACCAGGCAGACGCTCAGGAGTTCATTGAAACGGTGCCGCGCGTAGGATATCGCTTTATCGCCCCCGTCGCCGGTGCTGCACCCCGAGTGCCCGTACCAGATCGAGGGCCGGAGTTGCCGTTACGTCAGAAGATCCGTTTCTGCATCACCGCAGACAAGGTGCGCCTGGCGTACGCCCGGGTCGGGACCAGCCATCCCATCGTCAAGGTTGCCGATTGTTTCAACCACCTCGACTTTGAATGGGAAAGTCCGATCTGGCGGCACTGGGTGCGGGAATTAGGCACGGACTTCAGCCTGGTTCGCTACGACGGGCGTGGCAACGGATTATCGGAGTGGGATGTCGCCGACGTTTCCTTCGAGGCGTGGATCCGTGATCTGGAAACCGTCGTGGACGCTGCCGGTCTTGAAAAAGTCGCCCTCCTGGGACATTCCCAAGGCGGTGCGGTTGCCATTGCATACGCCGTGCGCCATCCCGAACGCGTCAGCCATCTCATCCTGTGCGGTGCTTATTCGAGGGGTGCCTACCATCGCGACCACCCGGATGCGGTAGAAGTCCGGCGCGCGCTTGAAACGTTGGTGCAATTGAACTGGGGAAAAACGAATCCATCGTTTTTCCAGATGGTGACCGATCTGTACATTCCGGAGAAAGCTACCCACGAACAGCAGTGCTGGTTCAAGGACCTGCAGTTGATTTCAGTTTCCCCGGAAAACCTAGTCAAGTACATGCGGGCGTGCGACGACATCAACGTGCGTCCGCTACTGCCTTCTCTATCTGTGCCAACGATCGTGTTTCATAGCGATCGCGACCGGGTTGCTCCGCCGCACGAGGGCCGCATCCTGGCTGCCGAAATTCCTGGCGCGCGGTTTGTGCCGCTGGCCAGTGCGAACCATATTCTGCTGGCTGACGAACCTTCCTGGAAGATTTTCCGGGAAGAACTAGCGGCCTTTATGACTGGTTCAGACAAAAACTCCGGCCTGGCCTGAATCCCTCTCCAGACTACCAATGGCTGCCGATCGTGTGTGTCCGCCGATGCGTGGCGAGCGCGCCTTTAGTCAGGCACCACTTCCCGCACTGCAAACACCTCGCCCCTAGAACCGTGCGGGACGAAAGTTCCTGCAGTCTATTCGCTGCGTGCGCCAGATCCTGTTGCGCCTGCTGGCAGTTGGCACAGGCAATTCGCACCAGAAGCTCACTCTTGCCCGGAGCCATCGCCTTCAGACATTCGGCGCAGGAATTGGACTGCATGACTGCCTCAAAACGGGAGAAGTTGCCCAACGTTGAGCAAAGCAGCACGGGCCGGGGAGGGTGCTTGACAACCTTACCTGCATTCCAATTTTTGAATCGGTGATGGTTATCACCACCGCGCGTGACAGCTGAATGATTTGCAAGCCACTGGCCCGACCGGGCCATTCCCGACCCGCGCTTATAGGAGTAAATTCAATGACAGCTAGATTCTCTTTGCATGCTCCCATGGTCCGGAAACCAGACATCTCCGTTTTGGCGGGCGAGTTTCCACAATCGGTGGACTCGCCCGCTTGCTCGTCCTTCGGCGCACACGATGATGGACGCTGGTACCGGTTCGCACAACTGGTGCGGGGGCTGAAGGATCAGGGAGATACGCGTAGTCTCCAAGCTGCGTTCGACCGCCTTGAGCAGTACTTGAAGGGCGAAGATCCTGACCTCCGCGACTGGGCCACAGGATTTCTGCAGGCTTTACAGGATGTCGCCTCCTGGAGTTCCCAAGATGGTGAACCCTTCCTACGGTTCATGGGGGACCGCACTCGACATGTGTGGGGAACGCTCGAAACCATCCGGCAGGATCTTGCCGATTGCTCAATCCTCGAAGCCGAAGTCTTGATGTGGCGTGTCGTTCACCCTACACGCGCCGGCGCCACGCGCAGCTAGTCCAATGCCCATGGGGTCCGGGCGAAATTTCTCTTCAAAATAGCTTCCCGTAGCCGGCTAGATGCGGTTGGCAGGACTTGTGGTGGTATGGCTGGGCACTTCGGCCAGATTCGCGGGGGAGACGTCCCTCGATTCAAATCCTTCCAGATCGGGCAGGGTCGTGGCAATGGCTTTCAGGGTGGCATTCGACCGTTCCAGCACGGTTTGGAGGTATTTCTTCGCGACGGCGCGGTCGGCTGGCTGTACCAAGGTCCACCAGCGGGCGATGCACTCGGCGATATCGCCCTCCGTCTTGGCACCTTCAACAACCGCATCCATGAGCCGGTGCACTTTGGTCTTTACCGCTTGATAAGAAACCGACAGCTCCTGTGGCATGGAAGGGGCTCCTGCACACTTAAGGAGCAAACCATCGTCCAAACTCGTTGTGACGCGATTTCCATTATTTAACGGATGTTACATTCCAGTTGTTGTAGAAATGTGCCTCGGTCTATGAAACCGCATATTCGAGAAGGCACGTCAGTCGGGAGGTGTTCGGCGGTCGGTGTGCGCATTCTTGCTTCGCCCCGGTGGCTTGGGATGCGTTTGTGCCACGCGACGGCCTTTATCAACAGTCCAAGGGGTCTCGCCGCCCGTGCTATAATTTTTCCTCGTGTTTCTGCCGGAACCGCACGGAGGATGGTATCGATAAAAGGTTTATCCGCACGAACGACCGCATACGCGCCCGCGAAATCAGGGTGATTGACGACGAAGGGAATCAAATCGGAATTCTCGCCCCCTTCGAAGCGCTCAAGATGGCCCGCGAGAAGAACCTGGACCTGGTTGAAATCTCGCCCACCGCGCAACCTCCCGTCTGCCGCATCATGGACTACGGGAAATTCCTGTACCAGCAGGAAAAGAAGGAGCGCGAGGCCAAGAAGCATCAGAAGCAGATCGTGGTCAAGGAAGTGAAGTTCCGCATTAATGTGGATGACCACGATTATGAAACGAAGAAGAATCATGTGCTTCGTTTCCTCGACGAGGGAGACAAGGTCAAGGCGACGATCTTCTTCCGCGGCCGCGAAATGACACGCACCAACCTGGGACGGCAGATCCTTGAGAGACTGATCAAGGATGTCCAGGACAAGAGCATCGTCGAGTTTCGCCCGCGCCAGGAAGGCAACACGCTGCACGCGATCCTCGCTCCGAAGAAGGATGAGAGCGGAGGCAAGAAAGAAAAGCCACGGACTGCAGCGCCACCGCCACAAGTGAAGCAGGCGTAGAACAAAAGCTTTTAGCCATTAGCTGTTGGCTTGGAACTTGCCTGTCGATGCAGCGTGCTTCTGTTTGACTGTGCTTCCCGAGTCTATTGGCTTAGGAGACAAAGGCTAGCGGCTAAGGTCCGAAGCTAACGGCTAAGAGCTAACAGCATAAGAGCTGAATTTAACGAACTGAGAACGTACGCATATGCCCAAACTCAAAACTCACAAAGGCGCCGCCAAGCGCTTCAAGAAAACTGCCACCGGCAAGGTGATGCGTCATCATTCGCACCTTCGCCACATGCTCACGTCCAAGGGACAGAAGCGCAAAGACAAGCTCGCGAAAGCCGTGCTGGTCAGCGACGCCGATACGCCCAAAGTCCTGCGCATGATTCCCTATGCCTGATCGTGTGGGGCGGACACTCTTGTCTGCCACCTCCGCAGCTTGTCGTAAACTGTTTTGTCAGTACGTTGTTTTGGGAAGGGCACGGCTTCAGCCGTGCCGCTCGCGACGTGATCTCGGGGCTTTAGTCCCTGAGGCGACCGGCGAGCAAGGGTGCTGACCACCGTGCCCGGCGTGTGAAGAGGTCAATCGTCATCGACGATCCTTACCTCCAGCCGCCAGCTGTTACGAAACGAAAAAGGAGAAAGTAATGCCTCGCGTAAAACGTGGAACCAAGCGCCGCGCCAAGCGGAAAAAAATCTTAGACCGCGCCAGCGGTTATTTCCTTACAAAATCAAAACTCTATCGCTCGGCTAAAGAAGCGGTCGAGCGCGGACTCAAGTTCGCTTACTCGGGCCGCAAGCAGCGCAAGCGCCAGTTCCGCGCACTGTGGATCGTGCGCATCGGCGCCGCCGCCAAGGCCAACGGCCTGAGCTACTCGAAGTTCATCAACGGGCTGAAGAAGGCTGGCGTCGAACTCGATCGCAAGATTCTCGCGGACCTCGCCGTGAAGGACGAGGCGGCATTTAAAAGCCTCGCGGAGCAGGCGAAGAGCGCGCTGGGAACGGCGTAGACAGAGCGCGAGCTCTGAGCTGTGCGCTCCGAGGTTCTAGCCTGTAGCTCAACCAGATCCGGGACGAGCGCTATTGCTCGTCCCCATCACTATCACTTTCGAATTTCTTTACAGTTTGTCATTCTGAGCGAAGCGAAGAACCTGCTTTTCGCATGCGGCGCCCGGAAGCTCAGGACATGTACAACGTTCCCAAATTGACGGACTACTCAGCGGCAGCCCTTGACGCGGCTTCGCGCGATTTGCTGTCGGCACTCGAAGCAGAATCCACGGCCGTTTCCGGCGACAACGACTACAAGTTCTTCCGCGACCGCTGGCTCGCGCGCAAAGACGGGATCGCTACGCAGATCAACGATCTCTGGCTCAAAGCCGCACCCAAAGAAGCCAAGCGCGAGGCCGGTCAACTGGTCAACGAACTAAAAAACAAAATTCAGGACAAGGTCGACGCGACGATCGAGCGCATCCAGGGCAGCGCGGCGGCTAACAAACTCGCGGGTGAATGCATTGACATCAGCCTGCCCGGCATTCGCCGTCCGCTGGGCGCCGAACATCCGGTCATTCGCACGATGAACGAGATCGTCGGCGTATTCCGCAATCTCGGCTACTCGGTGTCCGAGGGCCCGGAGATCGAAACCGACTACTACAACTTCGAGGCGCTGAACTTCCCGCCGAACCACCCGGCGCGCGACATGCAGGACACGCTCTTTCTCGCCGGTCAGGACAAGAAAGCCCAGCGCGAGCGGCTGCTGCTGCGCACGCACACGTCGCCCGTACAGATCCGCACCATGGAGCGGCTGAAACCTCCGCTGCGCATCGTGATTCCGGGCAAGGTCTACCGCAACGATCCGCCCGACGCCAGCCATTCGCCCATGTTTCACCAGATCGAAGGGCTGGCGGTCGACACGAACATCACGTTCGGCGATTTGAAGGGCACGCTCGATCACGCCATGAAGGCGCTATTCGGTTCAAGCGTGAAGACGCAGTTCCGGCCGTCGTTCTTCCCTTTCACCGAACCGAGCGCGGAGATGATGGTGAGTTGCTTCATCTGCGGCGGCAGCGGGAAGCGGGGGAGTGAACCGTGCCGTCCGTGCAAGACCACGGGATGGATCGAGATTCTCGGCTGTGGCATGGTCGATCCCAACGTATTCGAGTTCGTGAAGGATAACGGCTACGACCCGAGGAAGGTGTCGGGCTTTGCGTTTGGCATGGGCGCGGATCGAATCGCGATCTTGAAGTATGGCGTGGACGACATTCAGCTGTTCTTTCAGGGCGATGAGCGGTTTTTGAAGCAGTTTGGATGAGGCCGCTCAGCGGCTGCTAGCTTCTGGCTTTTAGCTTGTTTAGCGATGGCTCCGACATTTCGGACGATCCGTCGAGCACATGAAGAAGTATTTTCGAACGAAGAACTTGCTGTCTGGACTAGCGCTACAACCAAAATTTGCAGAGGTATTTGGCCATGTGATCTTGGCAGACACTTCGCCAAGCCTGTGGCCAACATCAGAGGCGCAATCGGAAGAAGAGCGCTACAAGACGGAGCACCTCCTGAACAGGCGCGATGTGATTGACCTATTCGAAGTACCTCCTTCTGATCCATCGAATAGGTTGCTGTGCAACGCAGGAATTGTGATCCGCGATACATGGCAGGCGATACTGAACGTAGATTTTCCTGGCCGAAACATCGTTGTGTACTTCGAATTCGCTTTACCTATTTGTGAGGTTGGCGTCTTTCAAGCGATGGACTGGCAAATTCGGGCGGCAAACGAAGTTAAGTTGGCCGGAAAAACCGCGCACCACGTCGATTGGCGACACAGTTTAGCCAAAACACTTGCAGGGAAATCGAAAACGAAGCTTGAGTAGTGCGGTCGGACAAATGTACTAGCTAACAGCTAAAGGCTAAGCGCTAACAGCTGCTTTCATGAAACTTTCTCCCACTTGGATCCGCGACTTCGCTGACCTCAAGGTCGACAACGCCACCCTTGCGCACGATCTGACTTCGATCGGTATAGCCGTCGAGGGCATTTCGGGCGAGGGTGATTCGACCGTGTTCGAGATGGAGATCGGGACCAACCGCCCTGACGCGATGAATCACTACGGCGTCGCGCGCGAAGCTTCGGCTTTCTACGATCTGCCGCTGAAGCCGTATGCTGCCAAGCTGCCGCCGTTCACTGATCTCGCCGGCATGACCATCACCGTCGAAGATGGACGCTATTGCCCGCGTTTCACGGCGCGCGTGGTGCGCGACGTGACTATCAAGCCTTCTCCGGCAAAGGTCGCCCAGCGGTTGGCTTTGCTCGATCAGCGGCCCATCAACAACGCGGTCGACGCCACCAACTACGTTCTCTGGGAATCGGGCAAGCCGACGCACGTCTTCGATCTCGATCTGCTCGAAGGCCGCCGCATCGTTGTGCGTTTTGCCCGCGCCGGAGAGACCCTGAAGACGCTTGACGGCATGGAGCGCAATCTCACCACCGAAGATCTCGTCGTCTGTGACGCGAAGAAACCCGTCGGGCTCGCCGGCGTCATGGGCGGTTTCGACACCATGATCACCGACAAGACGCGCAACATCCTGATCGAGTCGGCATGGTGGGATCCGGCGACCGTCCGCAAAACATCAAAGCGCCATGGACTGCACACTGATGCGTCGCACCGCTTCGAACGCGGGGCCGATTATGAATCGACTCTGGTATCCACCAACCGGGTCGCGGAACTGATCTTGAACTCCGCCGGCGGCACGCTGGTCGGCGATGCGATTGACGTGGTGGTCGGCCGGCGCGACCAGGCACCGATCGTGCTGAACATGTCGGAAGTGCACCGCATCCTCGGCAAGGATCTCAGCGCGCAGGAAGTCGTGCGCATTCTTTCGCGGCTTGGCTTTGAAACTACGCCCGGACGCCAGGAGGGCGAGGAATTCGAAGTCACGATCCCGTCATGGCGGCTTGACGTCGAGCGCGAGATCGACGTCATCGAAGAAATTGCGCGGCTCTACGGATACGACCGCTTCTCGAATACACTGCCGGCGTTTGCCGGAGCCGTGATCGAACTTCCGGACGCGCACAAGGATGCGAAACTGCGCAGTTCCCTGCTCGCGCTGGGCTACGACGAGGCCATCTCGCTGACGTTCATCTCGTCGGAGGATGCGAAGAGATTCTCATCCGCCGACCCCATGACTCTGGCGAATCCGCTGAGCGAAGAAGCATCCGTGATGCGGACCTCGCTCGTCCCCGGCATGTTGAACATGCTGGCCTACAACCTGAATCGCGGCACCAACAGCGTGCGCCTATTCGAGGCTGGACATGTGTACGAGGCCGAGGGTTCGGGCTCCACGGAACCAAAACAAATTTGCTTTGCGGCGACGGGAAGCGCTTTGCCGGTGAACGTACAGCGCCCGGCAGAGGCGAGGCCTGTCACATTCTTCGACGTCAAGGGCGATGTGGAGAATCTGCTCTCCCCGTTCGCATCGAAGGCCCTGCATTACGACACCGAGGTTGCCGGCTATTACCATCCGGGGCGCGCCGCGCGTGCCGTGCTTGATGGCTCCGTGGTCGCGCAATTCGGGCAATTGCACCCCGATCTCGCGTCGGCGCGAAAGCTCCGGCAGGACGTGTTCGTGGCCGAATTCTTCCTCGGCCCGTTGTATGAGCACGAATTGCGCGAACCGCGATACCAGCCTTTGCCGCGCCATCCCGCGGTAGAGCGCGATTTCTCGTTCGTGCTCGCCGACGGGGTGATCTTCGAGCAGATCGAACAGGCCGTGAACAAGCTGAAGCTCAGCGAGTTGCGCAGCTTCGGGCCGGTTGAGATCTTTCGCGGTGGCAATGTTCCTGCCGGGAAGTACTCGATTCTATTGCGGGCGGTGTTTCAGTCAAACGAGCGAACACTCCGCGAGGACGAGGTGGCGCAGTGGTCGACGCAGATCATCCGGGCGCTGGAAGGACTCGGCGGCGTATTGCGCGGCTAACCAAGGGCAAAACTCCCTTCCCCATTTTTATCCCGGCCATGGAGCGGCAGGCGTCCTCGCCCGCCATAGACTGCGAAAACATTAAAACGCAGAGAGCGCAGAGAAAGCCGCAGAGGACGCTGAGAAAACGTTGGGGCGTTTCTTCGTGCACTCGTGAAGCCGCGAACTGCGGTTCAGAGGAACTTCACAGCCCTAATTTCTTTGTCCGCTCACTATTTCCGATATACTCCCGCGGGGACCATGGAGGGCGGCTGCTTGCTATCGCGTAGACATTTTCTGGCGGGATTTGCTGCGTGCTCGGTTGCAGGATTAACACCCGGAGCGTTCGGGAGAAATGTATTCGCGTCTCCGCTGACGGCGGCTTTTGGCATGGGCTTTCAGGCAAATTCGCCTGATCCAGCGTTGGTCGAGCGTGCTCGCGCCCTCCTCAAGCAGGCGCCGTTTATCGAAACTCACAATGATCTTCCTTCCATGCTGCTCGAGGTGAAGGGCGACCTTGTGAAGTACGACCTCAGCAAGGTCCAGCCGAAACTATGCGCCGATGTTCCCCGACTGCGCGAGGGTGGAGTGGGCGCGCAGTACTGGTCGGTGTTTGTCGAGTCGGCCACGCAGAAAACACACACGTCACTGCACGAAGCCATGCGCGAGTTCGATGTTGCCCTGCGGATGATCCGCAGCCAGGCAGACTTCGAGCAGGCGCGAACGGCCGACGATATCGAGCGCATTCACAAGGCTGGAAAGATCGCGTGCCTGATCGGCGTCGAGGGTGGGCACATGATTGAGAACTCGGCGGCGTCATTGCGGGTTTTCTATGACCTGGGCGCGCGCTACATGACGCTGACGCACTGGGACAACATCGACTGGGCTGATTCGGCCACGGACCGGCCGGAACACTACGGATTGACCGGCTTCGGCAAGCAGGTGGTGCGGGAGATGAACCGGCTCGGCATGTTTGTGGACCTGTCGCATGTCAGTGCCAACAGCATGCGCGACGCGATCAGCGTGACGCGGGCTCCAGTGATCTTCTCGCACTCCAGTTCCTTCGCCGTGAATCCGCATCCGCGCAATGTGCCCGACGACGTCCTGCAGCAAGTGCCGGCCAATGGCGGCGTGGTACACGTGAACTTCATCAAGGAATTCATCTCGACCAAGAATCCGGCTTGGCAGGACCGGCGCACCGAAGCTCTGCGCAAGCTGCATCTTCAGGAGAGCACTGACGCTGCGATCACCAAGGGCGCGGAGGAATGGGAGAAAGCCAATCCATTGCCGCGGCCCACGATTTCCGATGTCGCCGATCATATCGATCACATTCGCCAGGTGGCAGGCATCGACCACATCGGCATCGGGGCGGACTACTACCAGGCCGGAGGGGACTCGATGGCGGAAGGATTAGAAGATGTGACGCGCTATCCCTACCTGTTCGCTGAGCTGCTGCGGCGCAAATACTCTGACGATGACATCCTGAAAATCGCGGGCCGGAATCATCTGCGCGCGATGCGGCAAATGGAAAAGGTCGCGGCGGAGTTGCAGAAGTCGGAAACACCGCTGGAGGCTGCCATTCCGAGTTTGCTCCTGGAATGGGGTTAGCTTCAGAGGTCCCGAAAGCGCGCCGTTGCAAAATCTTAACCATAGAGCACACAGGGGATACAGGGGACGGAACTTGAGCCTTGAACCTCTGTGTTTTCCTGTGTTCTCTGTGGATAACAAGCTTTTTCCCGGCTCGACAATAATCCCATCGACCGAAACTAGTGCGGCGCACCGGCTTCTGGCACATCACGGTTTGACTTAATTGAATTCTGAAGACTTTTCGGCAGGGATGGTTGCCGAAAAATGTGTATCAGGATGTTGCGGGTGGGTCGCCGTCGTCCCGTCCAAAATTTTCGTGTTCGACTCGGTTGCGAGATTGTTTTTCGTCCAGGAGCCGGCTGATCTCCTTGACGAGTTCCATCAGCTTTTGGGGGTCTTGTTCCACAGCGGCTTGGGCGCACAACTGCCTCCACCGCTCCTCACTGTTCACCATGACGAGTAGTTTCTCCCAATCAGGAAAGTCCAACTTGTCTTGCGTGGACATAGCCTATCCCCTCAACCCTTATGCAGTCGGTAGGTTTCCCTACGGAAATGGCCTTATCTTCCCAGGCCGAGCTCGGCATTGAACTGCTTGAAAGCTGCATAGCACTTACAGGACTGCTGCTCTAGCAGAGCGGGGTTAACTACGAAAATCGACCCGCGGCTGCGGGTGATGATGCCATCACGCTCGAGGTCAGCCACCACCACGCTGACGGTTGGGCGGTCTGTGCCGATCATCTTCGACAGGAAGTCGTGTGTAGTGGTGATGAGATTGGAGTCGATACGGTCGAGCGTCACCAGCAGCCAGCGTGCAAGGCGCTGCCGGACATTGTGGAGGCGGTTGCAAGCCGCGTTCTGCGCGAACTGTACGGAACGAATGCCGAGCTGGCGGACAAGGATCCGGCGCAGTTCCGGCAACGAGCCAATAGCGCGCCGCATGACGTTGCTGTCCACTTGGAAGCCGTCGCCGGGCACCTGCATGATGATGCTGTGGGGATGGCTGTCGAGGCCGGCGGCCAGCGGCAAGCCCACCATGTCCTCGCGGCCGGAGACGCCTACTTCCACGCTGCGACCGTCGTCGGTCTCCACCAGCATCGAGGCGATGCCGCGATTCATGAAGTAAACAGCATCGATGGCCTCCTGCTCGCGCTGCAGGCAGGTGGCGAGGGCGAGATTGGTGAAGCGCAGATGAGGCTGAATCGCCTCAAACTCATTGTCAGGGAGACGCAACAGGATCGTGTTGCGCACAGTTCTACCGTTGGCCATTCGCTCCGTAACGGTTTCGAGTTGTGGTTTTGTGCTCACAATCATCAGATGACTCAGCACGCCGAGAGTACCGTCATGTATTCGCTGTAAGTTGCAGGGCCGTGCATGGTACCAAAAACTCAGGGAAGTCCGGAGATTTACAATCGGGGCCGTAGGGGAATATTCCGTAGGGGAATTGAGAAGCGGATCCGAACAATTGTTTGGCGCGCAGCTTGATGGGAGCGAAGACGATTATATTTATCGCTAATTTAGCTCAATCACTATTAGCCATGTGTTATAGCGAATTCCAAGTCCATTAAAGACGCGGCTCTCAGTGGGGGCTGCTTTCCCCACAAAGATGGGTCCGCGACTGGCGTGCAGCGGGACGGCCGATCTCAACGATAGCTGCTGGAAGGGGCTCGACAAGTCAGGATGCAACGCAAGACCGGGCTAGTGCGTCTGAGGTCTGTTCAGCACGCAAAACATGGGAGGAAGCATGAAGTTGTGGCTAGGGGTGTGGCTGCTGATGGCAGGGCACGTCTTCGCACAAACCGGCAGCGATGTTCCAGCGGTGGCGCGATCGTTCGGCAACGAGCGGATTTTGAACTATCAACCGGCCAGCGGAAGAGATCGCGCGAAGTGGTTTGTGGTATCGACGGCCGGTCCGCTGAGTCTGCTGGCGGGAGGCCCGATAAGCGCGGGCTTCGGAACGGCGATCAACCGTCCGAAGGAATACGGGCCGCATTGGGAGGGCTTCGGCGAGCGGTACGGCATGCGCTTGACAGGCGTATCGACGGGAAACGCGATAGAGGCGTCCCTGGGGGCATTGTGGGGAGAGGATCCGCGCTACTTCCCTTCCCCGCGGCGCGGGTTTGGCACGCGCGTGAAGTACGTGGC
The DNA here is from genome assembly GCA_963765755.1 of uncultured Acidobacteriota bacterium. Classification (GTDB taxonomy): domain Bacteria; phylum Acidobacteriota; class Terriglobia; order Terriglobales; family Acidobacteriaceae; genus Gp1-AA133. The sequence continues at coordinate 188,654 of CAVXXV010000016.1, forward strand.
CCGGACGACGTTTGTGGCGCCTCATCGCGATGGAACGTGGCACCCAGCCTACGCGCGCTACGTCGGGAATGTGGGGAACAACTTTCTATCGAATACCTGGCGGGTGGACAGCGAAAACGGGGTGGGGAACGCTTTGGTGCGTTGTGTGTTTGGTGTGGTGGGAAGGATGTCGGGGAATGCGTTTGCGGAATTCTGGCCCGATGTGCGGAAGAGGGTTTGGCGGAAATCAAGCCGTTAACCACAGAGGACACAGAGGGCCACGGAGGAACGAGCGTTGGGATTGGCGATTTTTGATTTCAGATTTTTAAGTTTTGATTGCTGATTTTCAGACCATGGACACATTCGAGGATCGCGGGCCCATCGCGCCGCTCTCACCCGCTGTGCTAGTCTGGCGCAATTATGGCTGAGGTCGCTACACGTCAAAAACATTTTCTCAGTGACAGGGTGTCGCATTTCACCGAGTCGGTCATCCGGGAGATGACCCGGCAGGCGATGGTGCATGGGGCCATCAACCTGGCACAGGGATTTCCGGATTTTGCGGCGCCGGCGGAGATCAAGCAGGCAGCGCAGGAGGCAATTGGGGCCGACGTGAACCAGTATGCGATCACGTGGGGGGCAAAGAGCCTGCGGGGCGCCATTGCGCAACAGATGCGGACGTGGCAGGGCGTAAAGGTTGATCCGGAAAAGCAGGTAACGGTGTGTTGCGGATCGACCGAGGCGATGATCTCGACCCTGATGGCGGTCTGCAATGCGGGCGACGAGGTCGTGATCTTCGAGCCTTACTACGAGAACTACGGGCCGGATTCCATTCTGAGCGGAGCCAAGCCGCGGTTCGTGAAACTGCGGCCGCCCCGCGAGGCCGGGGGCGAGTGGTCATTCGACGAAGGAGAACTGAGGGCAGCGTTTCACAAGCACACCAAGGCCATCATCGTGAACACCCCGAACAACCCTACCGGCAAAGTGTTTACTCGGGGAGAACTGGAACTGATTCGCGATCTGTGCGTTGAATTCGATGTGCTCGCCATCACGGACGAAATCTACGAGCACATCCTGTACGACGGAACCAAGCACATCTCGATGGCGTCGCTCGACGGGATGGAAGAGCGGACGGTCACCATTAACGGAATGTCGAAGACTTATAGCGTGACGGGATGGCGGGTGGGGTGGACGATTGCGCCGCCGCGCATTACGGATGCAATTCGGAAGGTGCATGACTTCCTGACTGTGGGAGCACCGGCTCCGCTGCAGGAAGCGGGAGTGTCGGCTTTGAGTTTGCCGGAGAGCTACTACGCGAAATTGGCGGAGGGATATCGCAAGCGACGGGATCGGTTGTTGCCGGCGCTGGAGGAGGCTGGATTCCGCTGCTTCCTTCCGCGAGGTGCCTATTACGTGATGACCGACATCAGCGGATTCGGATACGCGGACGATCTGGCGTTCACGAAATACCTGGTGAGCGAGATCGGCGTGGCAGCGGTGCCGGGATCGAGCTTCTACCGGGATCCCAAGGATGGAGCGCAGCAGGTGCGATTCGCATTCTGCAAGCGCGATGAAACTCTGGATGAGGCGGCTCAGCGCTTGCGCAAGGTGCGTCCCGCGAGTGCAGCGCGGGGATAGCGGCCGTGGGCAACGACACGGACAGGTTCTTCGTGGTGACGGGCGGGCCAGGCTCGGGCAAGAGCACGCTGATCGACGCTCTAGCGCAGGCCGGATACGGGCGGTCCGTGGAAGCTGGGCGCGGCATCATTCAGGATCAAGTTGCCATCGGCGGCCGGGCGTTGCCATGGCTCGATCCGGCGCTGTTCGCGGACATGATGCTGGTGTGGGAGATGCGGTCTTACCGCATCGCGCAAGGTCAGGCCGGACAAATTTTCTTTGATCGCGGAGTGCCGGATGTCGCTGGATACTTGCGGCTGATGAAGCTGCCGGTCCCCAAATACCTGGAGAAGGCGGTCGAATCGTTTCGCTACCACTCACGGGTTTTTATCGCGCAACCCTGGGAAGAGATTTTCCAGCCGGATCGCGAGCGCAAGCAAGATTTCGCAGAAGCAGTTCGGACTTACGAATCGCTCGCCACGACCTACACAGGCTGCGGATATGAACTGGTGAACCTTCCACGAGCATCGGTGGAGGAGAGGGCGCGGTTTGTGCTCAGAAGCGTCGGATTCACGACCTGATTAGAGCGCCTGCCGCCGATTTGCGGCTAAGAATCACGCGAATTGGGGCGCGGGAGGCCGGGTTCACGGGATTCGGGAAAATTTTTCCTGCCATGTCCTCATCACGCCGATGAGCCCTCACAGAGAAGGATGTTTCCGCGCTGATCTGGGTTATACTGCGAACAAGAACGATCATTTCTCTCGGGAAGAATTCGATTATGGCTCTCAAAGCAGTGGACGAGGTATCTGCCGAGGTTCCCACCGACGATTTCCAGGCGCTGGAAGACAAAGTTTATCGCACTATTGAGATGTACAAGGCCGCGCGCGAGGCAAAAACCGCTGCGGAGCGGGACGTGCAACGTCTGAAGCAGCAACTGCGGGATCGGGAAGAAGAAACCGAGTCGCTGCGCCGGGAAGCGGTGCAACTCCGCAAGGACCGCGAAGAGGTTCGCCGCCGGGTGGAGAAGATGATGCGGCAAATCGACGCGGCGGGCGAGGAGCAGGTGGCCAGCTAGCCTGCAGTGTGGCGACCGGACGAGAGGAGCAACCTTAGTTATGGCAACAGCGACGCGACAAAATCCGGTGAAAGACGCAAGCAACAGCAGCGTGCGCGTGGAGATTTTCGATCAGGCCTACAATCTGCGAGGCACTGATCCGGAATACATCCTGAAACTGGCCGAGTATGTGGACGGCAAGATGCGCGCGGTCGCGGAGCAGACGAACACGATCGATACAGTGCGGTTGGCGGTGCTGGCGGCGCTGAATATTGCGGATGAATATCATTTGTTAAAGCGGAATAGCCATGTGGGATCTTCAGCGATTGTGCAAAGGACACATCGGTTAGCCAGCGCGCTGGATGAGGTGTTGGAAGATGAACATGCCATGGTGAAGGCCAGGTAAGATTTTTTTTGGAAAACACAAAGAGCCGCTTCTAGGCGGCTTTTTCTTTTTTGGGGAACCATTGGTTTCCAAATCTTAAAACGCAGAGGGCCCGGAGAACCGCCGCAGAGAGCGCAGAGGGGAATGCCTAAGGCTGAGAGGCGCTTGCACGCGCGTTGCCAGCTTTTTACCGGGTGGGGCTTGCGAAACTTCGCGGGTTTGCCTAGCATCCAATCCTGAAAGCCGGCCTGCGGGGTTGGTGGGGTGGTCACCGATTTTTGAACCAACACCGAATGAACGGGGACCTGACTCGAACTAAGATCCGGTGTGCGATGCTCCGTCACGCGGAGATGCCTAAAGGGTCTCGGCGGGTTCCCACCGTCTAGGACGGGTTCATTCTCGGCCCACCGCACGGCCCAGCGGGTCGGCTTTTACTTTTGTCGTCGGTCGTGGAGTCTCGCTCGTAGGTCAGGCACTTCCGAGGCGGTTCCTCCTTCCTATTCCCCTGCTGATAGACTGATGAGTAGCTGGAATCTTTTTTCCCGCATCCAATAAAACGTGTACCCACAAATTTTTCATATAGGTCGGTTTTTTCTGCCCACGTATGGGCTGCTGGTGGCTACCGGCGTTCTGCTGGGGCTTTGGATCAGCGTGCGCAATTCTGCGCGGCAAGGGATCGATCCGGAGAAGGCCTGGAACCTCGGCATTCTGGTCGTGCTGTGCGGAATTGTCGGCGCCAAGGTTTTGTATGTGGTGTACGACTGGAACACCTATCCGCACTGGACAGACATTTTCAGCGTTAGCACTCTGCAGGCCGGCGGCGTGTTCTCCGGTGGGTTGATTGCGGCGCTGGTGGCCGCGGCGTGGTACATCCGGAGAAATCATATGCCGCCGCTCGGGACGTGCGACGCGTTCGCGCCCGGACTGGCACTGGGACACGCCATCGGACGCGTGGGCTGCTTCGCGGCGGGATGCTGCTTTGGCAAGCCCACGCATGCGTGGTGGGGAGTGACGTTTACCAATCCAGTGGCTCGTGATTTGGTGGGAACGCCGTTGAATGAAGCGCTGCAGCCGACACAGCTATTTGAGTCGGCGGTGGAACTCGCAAATTTCTTTCTGTTGATGTGGATGCTGAAACGGAAGAAATTCGATGGCCAGGTGTTCGGTGCTTATCTGATTCTGTACGGAGTGGCGCGATTCTTTTTGGAATTCCTGCGCGGGGATCCGGGACGCGGATCAGTGTTCGGCGGATTTATGAGCGGGACACAGTTGATTGCGATTGGGCTGGTAGTGATCGGCGGCGTGATCTGGTTTTTGAAGGGTGGGGTACGTTCAGGTCTCAGGTCTCAGGTCTCAGGTGTCGGGACCTAGATCCCGGTTTCACTTCCTGCTTTTCAGTTCTCTCAAACTTCTGAGTTTTGCCGCGGTCGAACAGCGCACGCTACCAGCCATGATGCGCTAGACTCTGTTCGATCTCCATGTCTCAAATCTTTCCACTGAATTTTCAAGTGTCAGATGAGCAGGCAGGCCTGCGTCTGGATCAATTGCTGGTGACCAAACTTGGAGATGTCAGCCGGGCGCGTGTACAGCAGCTTATCGAGCAGACCCAGGTGACGGTGGATGGGAAAGCAGGCAAGGCTTCGTTGCGCTTGCGCGGCGGGGAAGCGATCAGCGTGCTCGGCCCGGCGACACTCGAACCGCTGCGCGCGATGGCTGAAGACATTCCACTCGACATTGTTTTTGAAGATGCCGATCTCGCGGTGATCAACAAGCCGGCCGGCATGACGGTGCACGCGGGCGCGGGCTCGACCGAGGATGCGCGCAATCGCGGAACACTCGTGAATGCGCTGCTGCACCGGTTTGGAAAGTTGTCGGAAGTGGGCGGGGAAACACGGCCAGGGATTGTGCATCGGCTGGACAAAGAAACCAGCGGGCTGATTGTGGTGGCGAAAAACGATGAAGCACATCGCAAACTGGCGGCGCAGTTCGCCAGTCGCGAGGTGAAAAAGACTTATATGGCGCTGGTGCATGGGTGGGTCAAGCAGGATCAGGGAACGATTCGCAAAAGCATCAGCCGGGATCGCGTGCGGCGGGTAAGGATGACGACGCGTGGCGAGGGCGGGCGCGAGGCCATCACGCATTATCGCGTGCAGCGTCGCATCGAGTCGGCGTTCGGCAAGTTCTCGTTGCTCCACGTGAAGATCGATACGGGACGAACCCACCAGATTCGCGTGCATCTGGCGTCGCTGGGGCATCCTGTGGTGGGGGATACGACGTATGGGGCGCCCGCGACCATCAAGGTTCGCAGTGGCTCGGTAGGACTGGAGCGGAATTTTCTGCACGCAGCGGCGCTCGAGTTGCGGCATCCACGGACGGCGGAGAAACTGGCTTTTGCGCGGGATTTGCCGGGGGACTTGCAGGAGTTTCTGCGGGGGATTGGTGAATCTTAAAACGCAGAGGGCGCGGAGACCTGCCGCAGAGGACGCAGAACGGTCGTCTCTGGTCGTTAATCGTTGAGAGCTGGTCGTTGGTCCTTGAGGGTTGGTCGTCGGGATCGGGATTTGTTGGTTTGGGATGGGGTTGAATGCTATACGAGTCCGACGTTTCCCATCGCGAGATGTGGCGGTGCATGGTTGGTATAATGAGGGCAATGGGATTCCGGAAGTTTGCTTTTTTGGGCGTCACTTTGCTGACGGGATTGGCCTGTCTTGCACAGGAGGGCGGTGCTGCCACGCCTTCGGCGACGCCTGCCACTCCCACACCTGCTGCGTCGGCGACGCCGACCGCTCCGACTCAGGCTTCTCCGGCACAAACTGCGCCTGCACAGGACTCCACAGAAAATAAACCGGCGCAAGCCGCGGAGAGCAAACCGGCATCGCCACCCACTGCTGCGCCGGCGTCGAAGTCTTCCGCCGGCAACGGACAGCAGGCGTCCACGCAGGACGACGAATCGGTTACGACCATTCGCAAAACCGTAAACGAAGTGAACGTGGTGTTCACGGTGACCGACAAGCATGGGCACTATGTGAAGGACCTGAACAAAAGCGACTTCAAGGTGATCGACGACTCCAAGCCGGCCGAAGAGGTGAAGGACTTCCGCAATCAGACGGATCTGCCATTGCAGGTGGGCCTGTTGGTGGACGCCAGTAACTCGGTGCGCGACCGGTTCAAGTTTGAGCAGGAATCGGCGATTGAGTTTCTGAATCAGACGATCCGTCCGAAGTATGATGCCGCGTTCATTGTGGGCTTCGACGTAACGCCAGAAGTGACGCAGGACTTCACGGACAATACCGAGAGCCTCTCGCGAGGCGTACGGCTGCTGCGGCCGGGCGGGGGAACGGCGATGTTCGATGCGCTTTACTTCTCGTGCCGCGACAAATTGCTGAAGGCGCCGCGCAGCGGGCCGTTGCGAAGGGCGATTATTTTGCTAAGCGATGGCGAGGACAACCAAAGCCACGTAACCCGCGAAGAGGCGATTGAAATGGCGCAGCGTGCCGAAGTGATCGTGTACACCATCAGCACGAACATTTCCGGCATGAAGGGCAAGGGCGACAAGGTGCTCGAGCGGATTGCGGACGCGACTGGCGGACGGGCGTTCTTTCCCTTCCAACTGCGCGACGTGGCCAACGCGTTCGCTGAAATTCAGGACGAACTGCGCAGCCAGTATGCCGTTTCCTACAAACCGGCTGACTTCCGCACCGATGGGCGGTACCGCACGATTGAGATCGTGGCCTCCGACCACAAGAACCTGCACGTGCGCTCGCGTCGCGGGTATTTCGCGCCCGCACAATAACAACGAATGGCAGGGTATTCGGGCACTCCTCTTCCCAGGAAACTAGGCATCAAGGAACAGTTCCGCGTGACGTTCGTCGGATTGCCGGCGGATGTGAAGGCGGAGTTGCGAGATGCGCTGGCGGGATGCTCTGTGGTGAAAGATGGGCGCGGACCACTGGATTTCGCGATGGTGTTTGCGAAGACGCAGGCGGAGTTGAAGAGGGAGTTTGTTCGGCTGGCAAAGCGTCTAGCGCCGTCGGGGATGTTGTGGATTTCCTGGCCGAAAAAGACGTCGGGAGTCGCGACCGACATGAACGAGAACGACGTGCGGCGGATCGGGCTGGACGCGGGGCTGGTCGATGTGAAGGTGTGCGCGGTGTCGGAAGTGTGGTCAGGCCTGAAGTTTGTGCGCAGGGTGAAGGATCGTTAGGGTTGATTCACGGATTATTCACTTCGCATAGTCGCTTCGAACCACCTCCCCGCCCTTCATCACGAATTTCACATGCTCAAGCTGCTTGATGTCGTTGAGAGGATCCCCGTCCACCGCAATCAGGTCGGCATACTTCCCAGGCTCGATGGCACCGATGTCGTCACTCCAGCCGAGCAAGTCAGCGGCGTTTACAGTGGCTGAGCGGATCGCCTCGAGCGGCGACATTCCGTAACGGGTCATCCATTCGAATTCGATCGCCTGAGTTCCGTGGGGAAATGAGCCGGCGTCGGTGCCGAAGGCGATCTTCACTCCGGCGGCGAGTGCTTTCTCGAAGCTGGTTTTGTGAATGGCCAGGCGGCTCGTTTTGCCGGCGGTCATGGCCAGGTCTCCTTTTTCCAGTGCGCAACAATAGACCTGGAGGGTGGGGACAAGATAAGTGCCCTGGGCGACCATCTTGCGGATGGCGTCGTCATCCAGTTGAATGCCGTGTTCAATCGAGGCGACGCCGGCATCGATGCAGTAGTGCAGGCCGGGGCCGTCATAGGCGTGGCAAGCGACCTTGATTCCTTTCAAACGCGCTTCGTCAACGATGGCCTGGGTTTCCTCAAGGGTAAAATTCGCTACACTCACTTCCTTGCCGTCGGGCAAAAAGCGATACCGGTCCGTCCCGTAAATTTTGATCAGGTCTGCGCCGTAGTTGAACTGCTCACGCACCGCTTTGCGCGCTTCATAGGGACCATCGACCATCTGCACGCCCGTCGGCACGGTCACCTGAGGCGCGTAGCCCTCCAACGCATATCCGCCCGTGGAGGAAATTCCGCGGGTCGCGACTTTCAGGCGCGGGCCGGGGATCAGCCCCTGGTTGATGGCATTGCGCACGTCGACGTCGCTGTACATGGCGCCTTCGGTTTCGACGTCGCGCATGGCGGTGAAGCCAGCTTCGAGATCGCGCTTCACGTTCAGAGTCGCCAGGATCGTGCGGTACTGATAGGAGTCCTTCAACAAATATTCTTCGTAATGCGAGTTGTCGGTGTCGGCGAGCATGATGTGCGTGTGGCAGTCGATCAGGCCGGGCAGCACGGTTGCGCGAGAGAGATCAACGACCTTCGCGCCAGCGGGAATTTGTTCCTTGCCGGCTGGTGCAACGCGATCGATTCGTTCGCCACGAATGACGATGACCTGATCCTGCAGGATTTTGCCGGAACGTACGTCGAGCAGTTTGCCGGCTCGAACATAGACTGGAGCAGAGGAAGCCGGTTGTTGTGCGACGGGCATGGCACCCGTAAGCGGAGCGGTTTGCGCCACAGCCGGTAGCGCAGCACTCACAAGCTCGATTCCGCCGATCAGCGCTCCGATTAAGACTCTGGTTATCAAGCGGCGCATGATTGCTCCGATCATGTGTGATGGACTTATATAGCGGTGTGATTGTAGCCCAGGGCGTGCGCCTCTACTGCAGCCTGGCGTACTCGGCCTTGGCTTCTTTCAGGATGGGCAGGTCGGGGTCGGCGTCTTTCCAGAGGGCGAAGAAATCCTGGTAAGCGGTGCGGCTTTTCTGAGAGTCGCCTTGGAGTGCGTAGGCGCGGCCCAGGCCGAGATGGGCGAGTGACATCAGCGGGTCGGCAGGCGAAAAATTCCGTAGGGCGAGAATCCTTTGAAATTCCTGCACGGCTTCCGCTCCCTGTTTGTTCTTTATGTAGGCGAGCCCACGGAGATACAGCACGGGAGTGCTGCCTCGGTCATAGGCGCTCGCCGGCTTCAAGAGTTCGATGGCCTTGGCCGCGTCGCCACTGTCGAGTGCAGTTGCAGCCTGCACCAGCGGTACAAAGAGAGCTTGTACCAGGACGTCATCGGGACGGCTCTTGGCGACTTCCGCTGCCAGATCGAGTGCCTTTCTGCGGTCTCCCGCGAAGGCTAGAATGCCGGCCACTTGCAGCTTCTGGTTGTAATCCTGAAAGATTGCCAGAGAGGCATTGGCTGATTCAATGGCCTCCTTGCGATTCCCAGCGAGCGCCCGGACCGAGGCCCGTTCTGAAATGGCTCCCGCCTCTGCGCTCTTGATCTCAACTCTTTTGCCGACCTGGCGTGCCTTCTCGTAGAAGTCTTCAGCCTGATGGAGCTGGCCGTGCGACGCTGCGATCTCGCCGTGGCGAAAGTAGGCGCTCCACTCCAGGTCCGGTTGCGTCTTGGCCAGCGCTTCTTCGCGCTCCATTGCGGCGAGATCGCCCTGGGCTAGAGCAATGGTGGCCAAGGTGTCATGCAGAGACAAAAAGTCGGAGTGCAAGCGCAGCCCTTCAGTTGCAATGGCCTTAGCTTCTTCCACGCGGTTGAGTCCCATGTACGCGCCTGCCGAATTCAAGTAGCCGCGCGATTCATCCGGGTCCACTTTGATGGCGGCCTTCGCATTTTCCAAGACCTTGTCAAAATCCCCCAATTGCAGGGCGGTCGCCGACAGGTTGACGTAGGAAACCACATCGCGGGGATAAGTCTGCTTGTAGAGTTCGTAGGCGGCGTTGCCCTTCTCCAGTTGCCCGCTGTCGGCATAGTAGTGGGAAGTGATGTAGAGCCGCTCGCGCTCGCTGGCGCGGTCTTTCAGTTCGAACGCCTTCTTGCGATTTTGCTCAGAAAGATCTACCTGGCCGTAGTTGTTGTAAACCGTTCCAAGCCGTGCGTATGCCAGGGCGAAGTTGGGATCGAGATCAATCGCCCGCTTGTAAAAAGGAATGGCGCCAATGTCATTGCCCGTGGTGTGTTTTTCGTCGCCGAGGCTGAATGCCTTGAGCGCTTCGAGAGACGATGTGGTTGCTTCCTCAAGAGGCTTGTCGAATCTCTTAATGGAGGCCAGGGACTCCCCCAATTTTTCACGCAACTGAGTGGTGGCCTGGTCGAGAGCTTTCAGCACTTGCTCTTTGTTGTCGGCACGGGTCTGTACCTCGGCGAGCGTGTCGCTGGATGCGGGATTGACCGCGTCGAGCATTACTACGTACTGCGTACCCATGTTGGCAATCGATCCGACAAGTAGAGCTTTCACGTTGGTGCGCTGGGCGATTTCGCGTCCAATGGCAGCCGTAATGTGTTCATCGGCGGGTTTGCCCATCAGAGTTAAGGTCTGGCGGGCTTTTTCGTCGGAGACTACGTTCAAGTAGGGCGACTGTTGAAGATCAACAGCCAGTGCCTTCTTGAGCGTCCCGTCGAAGACTCCGTCCCCGGTGGTGTTGACGAAATCGGCGAGGAGAATCGAGTCCTTTTCTGTGATGGCTTGCGCGCGAGAAGAGCGCAAGTAGATTACGCCAGCCACACCGAGCACAAGGAGCGCCGCGATGGGCACGAGAACTTTCCAAAGCAGGGGGCGCATCCTTTCCATGGGCAGCGAGGCGCTGGACTGAGCCACCGGCATCCGACTGGAGCTGCTCCGCTCGGGAGCCGTATGCGATGTTGAACCCGATGCGGGACTAGAAACGGGCACGACGGCGGGATTGAAAGGTGGCAACTCAACTTCGCTTTGCACCGCGGCCCGTCCAGAATCCGTATCACGTTTCAGACGCTGTAAGTCGGCGCGGAGATCGCCGGCGTGCTGATAGCGCAGGTTACGATCCTTCTCGAGAGCTTTGTTGACGATTCGTTCGAGTTCGATGGGCAGATCGGGATTCAGGCGTACTGGAGCAGCAGGCGCTTTGTGCAGGATGGAATCAAACAACGCGGCCGAGGTTTCACCCCGGAACGGAAGCGCGCCCGTGGCCATCTCGTAAAGCACCGCGCCGAAGGAGAACAGGTCGGTGCGACCATCGATGTCCTTGCCCAGCGCCTGCTCGGGTGACATATACGCAACGGTGCCCAGCGCCATGCCCGGGCTGGTGAGGTGTTGCTGGTCCACTCCGGCCGTGGCTTCTTCGAGGACTGTGTCGCTGCGGCCCGTTATTGGCGTGAGCTTGGCGAGCCCGAAGTCGAGGATCTTGGCGTGGCCGCGCTTGGTTACGAAGATGTTGGCGGGCTTGATGTCGCGGTGGACGATGCCCTCGACGTGGGCGGCATCGAGCGCATCGGCGATTTCAATGGCCAATAATAAGAGAGTCTCGGTCTCGATGGGGCGCCCGGCGATCCGATGCTTGAGCGTCATGCCATCGAGGAACTCCATGGCGATGAAAGGGTGTCCTTCGTGCTCGCCAATATCGTGGATGGTGCAGATGTTGGGATGATTCAACGCAGATGCGGCTTGCGCTTCGCGTTGAAAGCGAGCGAGGGTTTGAGGATCGCGGGCAACGTCGTCCGGCAGGAATTTTAGGGCGACGAAACGATGAAGGCGAGTGTCCTCGGCCTTGTAGACGACACCCATCCCGCCGCCCCCGAGCTTTTCGACGACCCGGTAGTGCGAAATAGTTTGGCCGATCACCGGCGCGAATCTTACGTGAGGGAAACGGGCGAGTCAATGAGCGCGGCTGGGCGAGGCGTTTACCCGAGAGGAGGCGACCCGAATCGAGGCGATCAGTGCAATCGCCTCCTTCAGAATTCGAGATGGTCGACGGCGATTGTGCCTTTCCATTAATATCTGCGTCTCGGCCGCTTGTTTTACACGAAAGGAATATCCATGCTCACGGCTCGAAGGCTAGCTACCGCCGTTCTAAGCGTTGTGCTGGTAGCGATGTTCGCGTCATGCGGCTCCAGCAACAGCGGGCCCACGCTCACTTCGATTGACATCAGTCCAATCAGTCCCACGATCGCGGTTTCGGCGACGCAGCAGTTTAAGGCGACGGGACACTTTTCTGACAACACTACGTCCGATCTCACGACGAACGCTAACTGGTCTTCGAGCCTGACTACAGTCGCGACCATCCAAATGTTTGGAACGCATCCCGGGCTCGCAACCGCGGTGGCAACGGGTCAGACCACCATCACGGTAAGCTTTGCTCAAGGATCAAGTTCGTTGACTGCGTCCACGAATCTGACGGTGACCCCGTAAAAGAATTTCGTCGCCCATAACGGAAAAACCAATCCATGGCAGCGAAAAAAGAGTGCGTGCAGGTTGCGGAGATCGTGTTACGTTGCACTTTGGAGCGGTCCTGCATCGGGAGCAGATACGCCGGTAGCACGGAAGCCGGGTTCCCACGGCATCCGTCTACGTCATGATTATGAAATTCTGCCCAAACTATGGTTGTGTAGCCTACGGACGCGTCGTCTATACACAATCGACGCGTTGCGTCTTTTGCCGGTGGGATCTAAAACCTCCGCGGATGAAGAGCGAGACGGCCGAAGACAAGACCTCCTTGCCAGCCGCTGCTGAGAGACCGGAGGGGGTTGAATCGCGCACGCAACATCGGCGACCGGCTTTTCGGCATTCGGCGTAACCTACCTTTCGTACTCCGGTAACTTGTGACAACTTGCGGGCTGTCCTAACCTTTTGCGGGATGGGTTTCGAACCATGGCGGCCGCAGGGGTGGAGCTCGTCCGGCGAGGATTTCAAGCCGGCGGATGAGGATGTTATCCGCACCCTGGCGGAGATCGAGAAAGCCTCCACGCCGCTTCCTTCCGCGACTTCCGATACCCCACTACAAAACGGCATGATGGGCCCGCAGGTCTCAGGGGGCGCGCGACGACCTCCGAGTGCTGCTGCAAGCAGCATCGTGGTTGCGTTGGGAGCGGCGGTCGGATTCGTGATCCTGGGACTGAATTTCCTGTACCGGAATCCTTCGACGGGACAGTCCAGGCGCGGGCCGGCACGGGTGATTTCGCGCTCGTCGTTAGATCCGGCTTTGCAGGGCGAAGCTGAACAGTTGTTGGGCAAAGCAGCAGCAGGCGACACGGGCGCGGCAGACCAGGTGATTCTGCAAGCGCCGAACTGGACGGGCAAGACGCATCGCACTCCGAAATCGGAGCAATCGATCGAGACCGCGTTGAACCTTCCGGAACTTCATGCCCGGCAGGCGGCCTTGCAGGCGGAATTGGCGCTGGATGGTGTGACGGTGGACGACGCAGGATTGAAGTTTGTGGAACAGGCGGTCGGCAATCCGAGCCAGCGCGTGTGGGCTTTGTGGATGCTGGGCGCTCTTGGGAACCGGGGCGTCGATCCGATGCATACGGCGAAAATCATTGGCGCGTATTTGACGGACCCGCAGGTAGAAGTGCGGGCAGCGGCCGTGAACGGGTTGTCGCTGGTGGGCACCGACGAGACCATCCCGCTCATGCTGGACCGGTTTCGGAACGATCCCTCGCCGGTGGTGCAGGAACGCGCGGCGTGTTCGCTGGCAGAGTCGGGGATGTACACGCATGACCAGCGTATGACGGCGGCGGGGAGCTTGGTGGGATGGCTGGATGATTCGTTGTTGAGCGCGCCTCAGCACGAGTGGACACTGCATGCCTTACGGGATATCTCGGGGCGGAACTTAGGGACGGATTCGAGCGTCTGGCGGCAGTGGTATTCAGGGTCGCAGTAAGGCGAGTTTCTTACCTGCGCCCGAGTCGCTGCAATCCATTTAGAAAGTTAGTGTTGTGAGTTGTTCGTCAGTCCTTGTGCGCTATGGCGTAGTAGCCGCTGCGAGTTTGAATTTTGTAGCCTTGCTTGGAGTGGACTTCGATTTTGCGGAATGAGCCGTCCTGAACGTTGTTGGTTGGCGTGTAGCCGACGTTGTACTGGCTGCGCAGTTCTTTGGCGATCTGGTCGAAAGCCTCCTTTAACTTTTCAACCTTGTTGCCTACTTCGATAACGCGGCCACCGGTCTCGCCGGCAAGCTTTTTCATTTCTGAGTCGCCAGAGTAGCCGAAGCCGCCGTAAAAGCCGCGGTCGGCAATCATCAAGACATAACAGATCGAGTCGGATTTCTGCGCCGCTTCGATGGCATCTCGGATGCGCAACTGGCTGCCCTGGTCTTCGCCATCGGTGAGCAGGATCATGGCTTTCCGGCCGACCTCGTGGGCAAGCTCGTCGTGGGCCGAGAGGTAGACCGCGTCATACAAAAGCGTGCCTCGTGGGTTGCTGGTGGGGATGGGTCCTCCACCCATACCGGGGATGCCTCCGCCCTGTCCGGCGTTGATTCGGGTCTTATTCAGTGCATCTTTCAGACGGCGTTTATCGTTGGTAAAGTCCTGCAGCAGGTCGACGTTCACGTCAAAGCTGATCACGAAAGCTTCGTCCTTGTCGCGCAGGATGTCGTTCAGGAATGCGCCCCCCACTTCCTTTTCCATCTCGAGGACGCGCATCTGGCTGCCGCTGGTGTCGATCAGAATTCCGAGCGTCAGGGGAAGATTGCTTTCCGCAGTGAAGTACTTGATGGTCTGCGGCTTGCCGTCTTCTGACAGCTCAAAATCTTCCTTCTTCTGATCGGGAATCAGCCCGCCCTTTTTATCTTTCACGTTGAAGAACAACTGCACCACGTTGACCTGGACCTTGAGGGTCTCCACGGACTGGTCCTGATTCTGATCCTGGTCCTTGGTGTGATCCTGAAGAGTGGGGAGTGACTGGGCAACGGCCCAGGGCGAGAGCGCCAGCCAGCACATCAGCGCGAGAGACACAAGGAATGATTGAGCTTTGAGCATCCGGCAAATTCTCGTGGGACTTTTGTTAGTCTATTCCTGTAAGGTTAGATGCACCAATCTAAAGGGTTTGAGCATCCGAGAGAAGAGACGGTTGCCTGCTCTGGAGAAGATGACTTGAGTCAGTTGACTTGGAAGGGTTTAGGCGCGGCGGTAATCCCCGCGTTGCTTCTGGCAGTGGCTGTGGCATTGGCCCAGGAACAGGGGCAAAAATCGACGGGTCAACAGGATATCCCGGACGCACCATCGGCGGTCCGGCCCGCGCCGTCATTCCCAACGAATCTTCCTCCGAGCCGCCCACAACCTGAGGCGGAACAGCCCGCGCCACCCGCGAATAGCCAGCCTTCCTCTTCGACGAACCAGCCACCGCCCGCCAACGAGGGAACACCTCCGCGAATGCCACCCGTCAATACCGCCCCGCCGGGGAGCGTTCCGAAAGACCAGATGAATACGCGGGAAGATCTGTATACCTTTCGCGTGGTGACCAACTTCGTGCTGGTCCCGGTAACGGTGAAAGATGGCTCGGGTCACATGGTGGACGGTCTGCTTCCCAATGACTTTTCCGTGTTCGAAGATGGCAAGAAGCAGGATCTTAAATTCTTCACGAGCGATCCCTTCCCGCTGTCGGCGGCCGTGATTCTCGACACCGGCATGCCCGACACCGCCGTGCAGAAAATCAACCAGACCTACTCGTCGCTGTCGGGGGCGTTCAGTCCTTACGACGAGGTGTCGCTCTACACCTACAGCACCACGGTGAGCCAGGTTTCGGATTTCTCTTCGGCCGGGCAGAAACTGACTTCAGTGCTGAACCAGATGAAGTTGGAACGCGGTCGGAACAACGGCGCGCCCGTGATGAACGGGCCGCTCGGTCCGCAGGGACCGACGGTCAACGGGATTCCGGTTGAACGCCCAGGTGCTCAACCGAACATCGCGCCCCCCAAGGATGTCCGGGTGCTGAATGACGCGATTCTGCGAGCAGCCCTGGATCTGGGGAAACGTGATCGCGCACGACGCAAGATCATCTTCATCATCAGCGATGGGCGGGAATACGGCAGCCGGGTTTCCTACAGTGACGTGCTGAAGGTGTTGCTCTCGCGGGAAATTACCGTTTATGCGATCGGACTCGAAGGGGCGGCCATTCCGGTCTAC
The DNA here is from genome assembly GCA_963765755.1 of uncultured Acidobacteriota bacterium. Classification (GTDB taxonomy): domain Bacteria; phylum Acidobacteriota; class Terriglobia; order Terriglobales; family Acidobacteriaceae; genus Gp1-AA133. Next base: position 204,560 of record CAVXXV010000016.1, read on the forward strand.
AGCAAGCTGGAAAAGCTGCGCCTCCCGCACTACGGGTATAGCAACATCCTCCCAAAATATACGGCCGCGACCGGGGGCGAGGTCTTCAACGAACTCACCCGGGACAACATTGAAGTCGCCTATGCACGAGCGACGGGCGATGCGCGCAATCAGTACACTTTGGGCTACACCACGCGAGCGACGCCAAGCAGTTCATATCGCGATATCGAGGTGCGGGTCGGGCGGCCCGGGCTGAAGATCAGCGCCAAGAGCGGATACTATCCGCTGCCCAACCCCAAATAAGGAATTGCGATGCCAAGGCTGCCCCAAAAGTAACGGGGGTAACCTGCCGGTTGTCCAAGGGCGTGTGATATAAAAGCCAGCAGTACCCCAAGGGAATTTTTTTGCGTTGGCTCTCCAGCGAGCGGGTCGGGGTGCTTTCGCCGCAAGTTTTTTCGAGGAAATTCTTGAGTTTCATCAACTTTGCAGCCCGCGAGATCAACTGCAAGATCGTGTATTACGGCGCCGGATTAGGCGGCAAGACCACGAACCTGCAGCACATCTATCAGAAAACCGCGGAACAACAGAAGGGCAAGATGATCTCGCTCGCTACCGAAACCGAGCGAACGCTGTTCTTCGACTTTTTGCCGCTGGACCTGGGTTCGGTGCGCGGGTTCAAGACGCGCATCCACCTCTATACCGTGCCCGGCCAGGTGTTCTACGACGCGAGCCGCAAACTGATTTTGCGCGGTGTCGATGGGATCGTCTTCGTGGCCGACTCGCAGGAAGAGCGCATGGATGCCAATGTTGAGGCGCTTGACAACCTGATGGACAATCTCAAGGAACATGGCTACGACTTCTTCAAAATTCCCTACGTGCTGCAGTTAAACAAGCGCGACCTGCCCAACGTCCTCCCCGTCGATGCCCTGGCCAAGGAACTCCGCAAAAAAAATGAGCCAGTGATTGAGGCTGTGGCGTTTCAGGGAGGCGGGGTGTTCGAAACGCTGAAGGAAATCGCCCGGCAGGTTCTCACGGAGTTGAAGCAAGGCGGGTAGGGATTCCCGCTTTCGGGTCTCCAGTCTTCCCTCTTAGTCGTCTGCTTTCCGCGTTGTCCTGTCGACGGTTCCGTCAAGGTTTCGAACGTTCCAAAACAGAACCCAAGCATCCACTATTTTGATGCCGCAAACCTGCTAAGCATAGTTTTCACCACCGGGTTAGGTGTATTGCTGATGCGTACGTGGAGGTGAAGTTGTCCGCATCCCGTCGGACTCTTGCCTGCACGAGGAACTGGCGGCGCGCATCCCAGGCGCCAATTCAGGTCCCCCTCTTCGATCTGCCGGCTTGGACCCTTCATCTCCGGGAGATCTCCCATGAAAAAACTCGTAGTCACTCTGGCGGCGATGACGGCGATCGCTTTTCCGTTGTTGCACTGTGGGGGCAGCAGTACGCCGGTTGTGACACCGCCACCCGCACAAGCTAATACCTTCGCTTTCCTTCAGCAGAAACCTAGTTCGAACTTACTCTATCCGGTACTCGGCAGACTCTCCGGCACCCACATCACGACCACAATGATCAAAGACCCTTCGACCGGCAACTATGTGTCGGCGGCGATCGGTTCGATCGTCCTGTCCCCCGATCTAAAAAAAGCCACCCTAGAAGTCTTCGGGGGCACGGACAATAACGCCCCCACCAACCAGTGGGACATCTACGTGGGGACGATCGATGGCGCGACCCTCACCCAAGTGACCAACGACGTTTACGTGGACGTAGTTCCTCATTTCAATCCGGCAGGCACAAAAGTGGTGTTCACTTCGGAGCGCCCGGTTGGAAGTGACACGCAACTCCTGACGGTGATCCGCAATGTGGATGGTACTGGCGAACAGGTGCTGCCCTCGCCAGCCGGGGCGCAGGGAACATGGCACGCTACGTTCTCTCCGGATGGCAGCAAACTCGCGGTCGAGGCTTGGGGCATCACGGACACGACTGTTTTCGACGGTATCTTCCTGATGAACGCCGATGGCAGCAGTCCGACCTTGCTCACCAACGCCGACAGTATTGAGTGTTGGTGTGAGGATGAAAATCCGTACTTCACCCCGGACGGAACCCACATCGTCTTCAATCGTCAGAACTGGACTAACGGTACCGGCGACATTTACATCATGAAGACCGATGGCACGGAGCTTACGAGGTTGACCGACGGCACGGGCGCCAATTTTGATCCGCTGATCGTCCGCGATGCTGCGACCTCAGTCGATCAGATTCTGTTCAGTTCCAATCGTGCCAACGTCAATGCTGGGAAAGACGGCTTTGACCTGTTCAAGATGAACCTGGATGGGACTGGTCTGCAACAACTAACCACGAATAACCTTTATGACGGCTTCAATCTGGAGCACTACGATGACACGCCAACGCCGAGTATGAGGATGCATCACCAGCCACGGACTCCCGCTCGGCCTGAACATTTGCTGCGCTGGTAATTCTTCGGACCCATTCAGCGCGGACGCGCCGTGCCTCGAATGCACGGCGCGTTTTTGGGTGGGCGAAAACTTAACCACAGATGACACCGAGGGGCACCCAGGACAGCACGCTTAGACGGCGGCGGTTCTGGCCAAGCGTGCTCGCTCGTAGACCTTCACATACTCCTTGGCCGAGTTCGCCCAGGAGAAATCGCGGCTCATACCGTTGCGCATGAGCACCTGCCAGGAGGCTTCGTCGCGGAAGGCCTGCAATGCTGCCTTGATTGTCAGCAGCAGAGATTCTCCGCTGTATTCGGAGAACTTGAAGCCGGTGCCCTTTCCAGAGCGCGCGTCCCACGGTTCGATGGTGTCGTCGAGACCACCGGTGGCGCGCACGATCGGCACCGTGCCGTACTTGAGGCTGTAAATCTGGTTCAGCCCGCAGGGTTCGTAGCGCGAAGGCATCAGGAACATGTCGGCGCCCGCTTCAATTTTGTGGGCGATCGCATTGTCATAAGCGACCTTCACGGCGATCTTCTGCGGGAACTGCTTTTGCAGGCGCAGGAACATTTCTTCGTAGTCTTTGTCGCCGGTGCCGAGCACGACCATGATCATGTCTTCGCGCGCAAGCCGGTCCATGATCTGGGAAATCAGGTCAAAGCCTTTCTGGGCCGCAAAGCGGGAGACGATGCCGATCAAGGGAAGTTTCGGGTCGGCGTTGGTCAGACCGAACGCAGCCAGCAGATCCAGCTTGTCCTTGGCTTTTCCGCTCAGATCCGCCGGAGAGAATTTCGCAGCGATAAACCTGTCGACGGCAGGACTCCACTCGTCGTAGTCGACGCCGTTCACAATGCCAGTAACCGTGGCAGAGCGGTTGCGCAGAACGCCTTCCAGACCGAACCCGTACTCGGTGGTTTGAATTTCCTGGCTGTATTTCCGGCTTACGGTAGTGACGTAGTCTGAGAAAACCAACGCGCCTTTCAGGAAATTTACCTGTCCGAAGAATTCCATTTTGGTGATCGTGAACAGGTCCCAGGGGAGCGTGAGCAGGGGAAGAATTTCCGCCGGAAACAGGCCCTGGTAGCCCATGTTATGAATGGTGAAAACCGTCGCGGTATCGCGGAATGCAGGGTCTTGCGCATACTGGGTGTGCAGCAGGATGGGCACGAGGGCAGCCTGCCAGTCGTGGCAATGGAACACATCAGGGACACCGACGATTTTCGAAGTTTCGATCACCGCGCGGGAAACTAGGGCAAAGCGCTCGGCGTTATCGGGATAGTCGCCAATCGCGGTTCCGTAGAGAGCTTCACGATCAAAGAACGGCGGGTAGTCGACGAAGAAGTAGCGGATCCCGGCCTGTCCGCCTGCAGAGACCACGGAAGAGAAGCGGTAATGATCGTCGAAGGGGATCGTGATGCTGCTTGCCACCGTTTGCGCGTCCGTCAGTTTGGTCTGACGGTAGCGCGGAAGGTAGACCGTGACCTGGTGGCCCAGCGCGGCAAGGGCGCGGGGCAAGGCACCGACTACATCAGCGAGACCGCCGGTCTTGGAGTAGGGCACACCTTCCGAGGCCGCAAAAGCGATATGCATGAAGCCGATCCTCCCTGGAGAAGCCGCGGACGCCGGGCGCAGGATATGATGAAGAAGACAAGTTTGCGCGAGCCAATGCCCGCCCAACTGGTAAACGGGATAAGCGTTGTCAGTCTAAACGGGCCAACGAAAGAGGGTCAAACGTGCCAAGGGCGATAGCTCACCGGCCGACTCGTAAGCCGAAACTTGGGCAGCATTTTCTCGACGACGCATCTGCCGCGCGGCGGATCGTCGAAGCCCTGGGCGACGTGTCGCAGGGCACTGTGCTGGAGATCGGTCCGGGGCGCGGGGTGCTGACTTCCCTGCTTGCCAATCGGGTGCGCCGGCTGATCGCGATCGAACTGGACCGCGTGCTGGCGGCGCAACTACGCATGAAGTTCGGGCTATATCCCAACGTGGAAATTATCGAAGGCGATGTTCTGGCAATCGATTTCAGCACTCTGTTCGGACCGAAGCCGGGCGCTTCACGCCCCGGCTTGGTGCAGACGCCGGAACCGGTCCCGGTGGTCGGGAATCTGCCGTACTACATCACTTCCGACATTTTGTTGCGCATGTTCGAATTCCGCGAGTCCTTCAGCACAATTGTGGTGATGGTGCAGAAGGAAGTGGCGGACCGTTTAGCAGCTTCGCCGGGAAGCCGCGACTATGGACTGCTCTCGGCAACGGCGCAACTGTACGCACGGGTGGAAAGACTTTTCACGCTGCCGCCGAGTGCATTTTCTCCGCCGCCGAAAGTTCACTCGTCGGTGGTTCGGCTGGTGATGGCGCCACGATTGGAAAAACTCAAGGTTGAGGAAGAAGGCTTCATCAAGTTCTTGAAGCTGTCGTTCGGGCAGAAGCGCAAGACGCTTTGGAATAACCTGAAAACGGAGTACGCGGCGAATACATTGAAAGAGGCACTGCAGGCTGCGGGCGTGAAGCCGACCGTTCGTGCCGAAGCCCTGCCGCTGGAAAAAACAGCCGCGATCTTTCGTGCGCTGGTTTCGAAGAACGGGGACCTCTCCGGTTCCGGAAAGTAATCCCGCTCTGGCGAAGGAGACGCGATGGGCACGTCAACAACTCGGCCCGCTGCGGTCGCCGGGAAGTTCTATCCGCAGGACCCAAAGAAATTGCTGGCCAGCATTCATTCTTACATTTCCGAGGAACCGCGCCAGTCAGCGCTGGGCTGTGTGGTGCCGCATGCCGGCTACATGTATTCCGGACACGTCGCCGGAGCAGTCTATGCTCGGGTCGAGTTGGGTCGTCGGTGCATCGTGCTGTGCCCGAACCATACCGGACAAGGCACGCCGCTCTCAATCATCAGCCGGGGTTCCTGGCAAACGCCCCTGGGGAATGCGGAGATCGATTCGGAGTTGGCAGACGCGCTGATGCGAACGTTTCCTTTGCTGATGGAGGACTCGGCTGCGCATTGTTCGGAACATGCGATCGAAGTGCAATTGCCTTTCTTGCTGACCTTGCGCCCGGACATCCGCTTTGTACCGATTGCGATCGGGACGCGGCACTTCGAAGTTCTGGAGGGATTGGGGTTGGCGATGGCAGCGGTCCTTGCTGGAATCCACGAGCCTGTCCTGGTGGTCGCGTCGAGCGACATGAATCACTACGAGTCCGACCCGGTCACACGGGTAAAGGACAACAAGGCCATCGAGCGCATCTTGTCACTGGATCCGCGCGGATTGTATGACGTCGTGATGGAAGAAGAAATCAGCATGTGCGGATTCGGGCCGACTGTGGCAATGCTGTCGGCGTCGTTGAAGCGGGGCGCGACGGGGGCCGAGTTGGTAAAGTACGCTACCTCGGGGGATGTTTCCGGCGATCGGCAAATGGTCGTGGGATATGCGGGGATTGTGGTGAGTTGAGGCCATGGAAGCCATGTCGTAATTTGCGCCAGGATCGAAATTCGAGGCCATGCATCCAACCACCAGATTCCTGGCTCGCTGGGAAGATGATTTCGGGGATGTAACAAATATTTGCTGGATCACTGCAAACGCTAGCCGGTGAGTTTTAGAATTTTGCGGGCAAGATACCATCAGCAACAATTAACTTGGAACTGACAACCGAGAACTGGGAACTGGGAACTGATTTTATGAGAGACGTCGTCATCGTATCTGCTGTTCGTACACCTGTGGGACGGGCTTTTAAGGGGACCCTTCGGGCGACGCGGCCGGATGAATTGGCCGCGGTGGCCATCAAGGGTGCGCTGGAGCGCGTGCCGCAACTGGATCCCAAGGAAATTGAGGACGTGATTTTGGGTTGCGCAATGCCCGAAGGCGAGCAGGGAATGAACGTTGCGCGGATAGCTTCGTTGCGCGCGGGGCTGCCGGTTGAAGTTTCAGGGCTCACGATCAATCGCTTCTGCTCGTCGGGCTTGCAATCAATCGCCATGGCGGCCGAGCGCATCATGGCGGGCGGGGCGGATGTCATTGTTGCGGGCGGAACGGAATCCATGTCGATGATCCCGATGGGCGGCAACAAGATTTCGCCGAACCCGTGGCTGGTTGAAAATAATCCTGGGGCATATTTGTCGATGGGGCTGACGGCCGAGCGGGTTGGACAGCGCTTCGCCATCACGCGCGAGCAGAGCGACGAATTCTCCTTACGCAGCCATCGAAAGGCATTGGCGGCGATCGAGGCGGGTAAGTTTGCCGATGAAATCGTGCCGGTGCCGGTTACGTTCACAACTGTGAACGGACATGGCGCTTCGGATGGGCGCGCACGATCATCGCACAAGCCGGTCCGGCACGAAGTTGCTTTCAAGGCCGATGAAGGGCCTCGGGCGGATACTTCACTCGACGCTCTGCTTGCTCTGAAGCCGGCGTTTCATGTGAAAGGGATCGTGACGGCTGGGAACTCGTCGCAGATGTCGGATGGAGCGGCGGCAGCGGTGGTCATGTCGGCAGAGCGTGCGAAGGCTCTGGGATTGAAGCCGCTGGTTCGCTACGTCGCGTTTGCGACGGCGGGATACAAGCCGGAGGAGATGGGGCTAGGGCCGGTATTCGCAATTCCCAAGGCGCTGAAGATGGCGGGGCTGAAGTTGGCTGATATCGACGTGATCGAGCTAAACGAAGCGTTCGCCGCGCAATCCCTGGCGGTGATCAAGGAAGGCGGGCTCGATCCGGAGAAAGTGAATCCGAACGGGGGCGCGATCGCGCTCGGCCACCCGCTGGGCTGCACGGGTGCGAAGTTGACGGCGAGCATCATTCGCGAACTGAAGCGACGGAAGGCGCGTTACGGCATGGTGACGATGTGCGTGGGCGGCGGGATGGGTGCAGCGGGGATTTTTGAGAATTTGAATTAAAGGCCTGAACCACAGTGGACACCGCGGTGCACGGAGGAGACCGGAACGACCTTCCTCTGTGTTCTCGGTGTCCTCTGTGGTGAATGATGTTTGCTGTGGATTGTTGACGGTGCGTTCGGTGAATAGGCCGACTCCAGTGGCAAAGGTCTTACATCCTCTCGGCTAGCGCCGCCAGAAAAACTCCGGTATAGGCCGCGATCACCAGCAGCACGATGAATGCGCCGAACGAAAGCATGGTCAGCAGGCTGAAGGGTCGCGCCACGCAGCTCTGCACCAGCTTGTAAACTCCGAAGAATTCGGCGCCGACCAGAAGTGAAAACAATACAAACGCCCATAGCGTGGCGTGCGCGATGGTCGGGTGGAAGACGAGGCTGGTAAATGCGGGAACGATTGCCAGCGCCGGAATCAGCGAGAATGTTGAGCCCAGATACAGGAGTCGCTCGCGCTCCCGCCACGTCATGTTGCCCTACTTTGCTTCGTAGACAGTCTTCCCGGCGACGACTGTGCGCACGACATGAGTGTCGAGGAGTTTTTGCGGGACGCTGGCCGTGATGTCGCGGTCGAGCACGACGAAATCCGCAAACATTCCCGGAACGATCGTGCCTTTCTGTTTCTCTTCGAACTCCGCAAAAGCGGAGCCGGTCGTATAGGCGGCAATGGCCTGGTCCATCGAAACTTTTTGCTCGGGAAAGTATTCCTGTTTGCCGTCCACGCTTTTACGCGTGGTGGCGGCGTACAGGCCGCGAAACGGCGATATTGGCTCAACTGGATAATCGGTGCCGAACGCCAGGGTTACGCTGCGCTTGAGGAACTCAGCCCACGCATAGGAGTGCGCGGCGCGCTTGTCGCCCAAGCGCGCCTGCGCCCATTTCATGTCACTCAACAAATGACAGGGTTGCATGGAAGCGATGACTTTCAAGTCGCGGAACTTTACGACCTCCAGCGGCGTGACGACCTGCGCGTGCTCGATGCGGAGACGATAGTCTTCGCCTCCGTTGGCAGCCTTGATCTTCTTCTCTTTCCCTGCCCTCTCGGCGTCGGCGAAGGCATCGAGCGCCATCTGTGCTCCCTTGTCGCCAATCGCGTGAAAGCCGATCTGGAAGCCGGCCAGCATACGCTCCTTCGTCATCTCGTTGAGCTTGGGCGCGTCATAGCGAGGCAGGCCTGAATTCTTCGGATCATCAGCGTAGGGCTCGATTAATGCGGCGGTATGGGAACCGAGCGAACCGTCCATGAAGCCTTTGAGCATTCCGGTGTGCAACATCGGATCCGAAGCGGGATGCTCCTTGCGTTTCGCATTCAACTGATCCACTGGATCGTTGAAGGGAAGCCACTCACTCACGCGGGCGGTCAGCTTGCCGTCTTTTTCAATTTCTTCCAACACGTGAAAGTCGTCCCAGTCGCCGGAGTTGTCCTGAACGGAGGTGACACCCCAGTGCGCGGCTTCGGCCAGGGCGCGTTCCATGGCCGCGCGGCGCTGATCGTGGGTGGGCGCAGGAATTGCGTCGCTGATCGCCTGCCGCGCAGTCTCGCGCAGAATGCCAGTGGGCTGGCCGTTGGAGTCGCGATCGATCTTACCCCCCTTGGGATCGCGGCTGGCGATGGTGATGCTGGCGAGTTGCAGGGCGCGCGTGTTGGCCACGGCGATGTGACCATCCACACGCTCCAGAAAGGCAGGATGGCCGGCGGAAACCTCGTCAACGTCCCACCGCGTCGGCACAACCTTTACCGGCCACAGATTCTCATCCCAACCACCGCCCAGAATCCACGCGCCGGGCGCCGCGGATGCAACGTTGGCGCGGATTCGTTCGCGGAATTCATCGAGCGACTTCACTCCCACGAGATTGACATTAAGAGCCTGAAACCCTCCCTCGGATAGATGTGTGTGGGCATCGTTGAAACCCGGCATCAAGAATTTTCCGTCCAACTCGATGACCTTCGTGTTTGGGCCCTTGAGCTTCAGAATATCGGCGTTCTCACCGACCGCCTGAATGCGATCGCCGCGAACGGCGACGGCCTGGGCACGCTTGACGGCGTTGAAGGCGGCCTTGTCGACAACGCCGGTATAGACGTTGCCATGGATAAAGATCGTGTCGGCGCGAGGGGGTGCCTGTTCCTGAGCTCGAACTATGCAAATTGGGAGGAGTAATAGCACGACAGCGCGTACTTTCATTCGCCGACTCCGGCCAGCACCAGCAAAGTCAGGACAATCCGCTTTAAACCAAGTTCGCGGCCCGTGCAGTCAAACCATTCCTGCAGGGTATGAGCACCGCCACCCGACCCTCCGCCGCCGATGGCGATGGCTTCACGGCCCAACGAGAGCGGGATATTCGCGTCAGTCGAAGCGCGTTGAACCTGCGCCACATTGCCCAGATGAGCATCGACGGCCCGCACCACGTGCAGAAGACGCGCGTTGGGCTCCAGTTCCCCAGCGGGGCGATCGCCAATGACAACCACCTCGCAGGTGACAGCATGAGTCTTGCGCTGGGATGCACTCCGATGCTCCGCAGCGTACTGCTCGGCTTCCACCGACTGGTCGAGACAAACTCGCAGCGAGCGCTCAAGACGTTCGAGTTCTGTGGAGGAGGTAGAGCGCAGGTCCACTCGCATGCTGGCCGACTCCGGAATAGAGTTGACCGAGGTTCCCCCACGGATCACGCCAATGTTAAAGGTGCTCTTGGGTGCGGCGGAAACCGGGGTCTGGCAAAAACGCTCGATGGCGCGGGCAAGGATCACGATCGGATTGGGGGCGCCGAAGTCGCTCCAGGAATGGCCGCCGGGGCCGCGCACGATGATTTCGAAACGACGACTGCCTAGGGCCTCAGCCACGATGGTGTCCGATCCAGCGCCGTCGAGGATCAAGCTGTAGGCGATGGAGTCTTTCCAGCGCGGCGTGGCAAAGATGTGGCGCATCCCACGGAGGTCGCCTTCGCCTTCTTCCCCGACATTCCCGATGAACACAAATGGCATCGCATGGCGGACGCGCACCGCCCGCAGAAGTGCGGCGATCGCGAGCATGGCAGTTACGCCGGCGCCATTGTCGGAGACACCCGGGCCGTAGAGCCGAGTTCCCTGCTGTCGAATGTTCAGTGGAGTTCCGGCAGGAAAAACCGTGTCGATGTGGGCGCTGAGCGCGATGTAACGCTTCCCGAAGCCAGGATGGTTGCCGAAGACGTTGCCGACATCGTCGATGCGAACGTCGTCGAGGGCCAGTTCGCGAAAACGTTCGGCGAGCCAGGCAGCGCGGGGACCTTCTCCGAAAGGAGGAGCGGCGATTCGCGCCATTTCCAGCTGCCACTGGGCGAGTTGCGGTTCCTGAGCGCGAAACCAGTTGAAGGCGGAGCGAACTTCGGGAGAGGCGGAAAGGCGCGCAACTTCGTCTTGAAAGGTTGGGTTAATATCCGACACTTCGCCGCGCGGACTTGAAGGCATGGAGATCGTCCGCCCAGTTTACAACGGTCCGGCATTGGACCGGAGTTGCTTCTCGAGGGTCGTTGGTTACGGTCGGGTCCCGCCGCCGATTACCTATCTCGGATCTGTCGGGAAATCGACGGACCACTGCACCCGCAGATTTTCCAGATTGGGACTTAGCTGCAGCCCAGATTTGGTGCTTTAGCAGAGAAGATCTTAAAACGCAGAGGGCGTAGAGCAGAGCCGCAGAGATCGCAGAGAAACGCCTTCAGGGAAACTAACCTCATGGAACGCTAGAAGAGTTGCCCACCTGTCTTCTCTGCGCCCTCTGCGGCTCTCCTCGGCGGTCTCTGCGCTTTAAGATTTTGCCTTTCTCGATCCTTGTCTCTTGCACCGCCAGACCCAACTTGACTCCAGAGGAGATGCGAGGTCTGCGAATTCGAAGATTTTAAGCTTCGCGGTGGGGAGCAGTGACGCACTCCAGGATCTCGGCGTCGGTCAGGGTGTGGTCGGATTTCTTCGCGCGGGCATAGATGCGTTCCACAATCTCTTCGGTGGCGGGAATGCCCCGGCGCTCCAGCCAGTAATGCACGTTGGATTTCCCGCTCATGGGGCCAATGTCGATGATTTGCTCCAGTCCGAACACATGCGAGGGGACACCGGAGTAAACGGAGTTTGCCAATTCGACATCATTTTTCTTGAACGCTTTCACGATGGCCGCGGCATGCACGCCTGTAGCTGTGCGAAACGCATCGTCCCCGACCACGGGATAGTTTGCGGGTATCGGAATGCCGGTGGCGCGCGCTACCGCGATGCAATAATCCTTGATTTTGGTTAGGTCCTGCGTGTCCCAGGGAGCAATGCCCATCAACTTGAGATTGACGAGCATCAGATCCATTTGTGTGTTGCCAACTCGCTCACCGACGCCGAGAGCGGACGCATGCACACAATCGGCTCCCGCCACTAGTGCGGCCATGGCGTTCGGAACACCGAGGCCGCGGTCACAATGACCATGCCAGTCGACGCGAATTTTCTCTCCGGAAGGCTTCACGACTTCCTGGAGGACAAACCGGACCAGCGCGAAGGCCCCCATCGGCGTAGCATGGCCGGCGGTATCGCATATGACGATGGCACGCGCCCCATTGGAAATCGCCGTTGAGTAAAGCTTCTTCACCATTGCGGGATCGCAACGCGTCGTGTCTTCGGTCACGTACATGGGAGCCAGACCCAGGGACACCGCGAATTTGATGGCTTTCTCGGTGGTCTGCAGAAGGAAATCGTCGGTCCATCCCTCGGTGAAGCGGCGGATGGGACTGGAGCCGATGAAGGTGGCGGCTTCGATCGGCAATCCGGTCTTCTGCGTGATTTCGGCGATTGGGCGGATGTCGTTTTCATGCGTGCGTGCTGCACAGTTGGCGCGGATCTTCATCTTGTGGTCGACGATTTCACGCGCCAGCGCAGTGACGTGCTCGACCGCTCGCGGGCCTGCTCCCGGCAGTCCGAGGTTCAGGGAATTGATGCCGAGCGACTCCATCAGGTGCAGGATCGCGATCTTGTCCTGGATAAGCGGGTCGCGGACAGAAGGCGACTGCAGACCGTCGCGCAGCGTCTCGTCGTTCAGGAGAACGTGGCCAGCCGGCCGCAATGATTGCGGGTGGCTCGTGTTCCAGTCGTAGATGAGGTCGGAATCCACTCGTCTTTGGTCGTCAGTCGTCGGCTAGAAACGGTCATCCTAGCGACGAGATCATGTCTTTTTGTCTTCCTTCGCGGGAATGGTCAGACCGAAGACGGAGAGCTGGCCTTCGCCGGCCACGTTCACTCCGCGAGCGGTTTCGGGGTTCGGCAGGTAGAGCGTTTTGCAGATCTCGCACCGGTAAACTTCAGCGTCCGGTCCCCAGGCTTTTTCGACGCAACCACATTCCTGCTCGATGGCGTCGGTCGTGTAGAACCAGCGCTTCAAATGGCCCCCGCAGAATTTTCCCTTCTCATCCTTTTCGTTGCAGGCACGCTGACCCGGCTTTTTGATTTTGACCTTGTGGTTGGGAAGTTGCTGAAGAGCGTGCGGAATCGTTGTTTCACCGGTTGCCAATGAGGAAGCCCTCGCTTTCATGCGGCGTGAGAGGCCTGCGTTCGGCCACGCAAGAACATTTTACTTGATGACTTAGGGTGGGGGCCAAAGATAGGAGGGATGGCTTGAAAAACCTTAAAACGCAGAAGGCGCAGAGAATGGCCGCAGAGACCGCGGAAGGGTTGCGCGAGGCTCAGCAAACGTGCCAGAAACGAGGAGGGTCTTCAGAGAATGAGAACGCTTAAAGCTTGCGGCTTCTTAAAGCACCAGCCGACTTCAGAACCGCTTGCACGCGGGCTGAGAGTCTTCGCGCGAATTGGAAGTCGACGAAGGCTTCCATTTGACGGCTGAATGTCGCGCCATAGCCGTACCACCAGAGCTTTTTCATGCGGGGCAGGCGGTCGATGTCGAGGTACTTCACGCGGACCATCTCTTCCAGTCCAAATCGGCCGTGCGAGCGCCCGATTCCGCTCGCTTTCACCCCGCCATGAGGGGCTTCGCTGATACCGAAGCAGGAAATGGTGTCGTTGACCATGACAGTGCCGGCGACGATGCGCCGGGCGAGAGCTTCGCCCCGATTGGTGTTGTTGGTCCAGACGCTGGCCGCGAGGGCGAAGTCACTGTCATTGGCCAGGCGGACAGCTTCATCATCGGAATCGAAGGGCGCGACTGACAGCACGGGCCCAAAAGTTTCCTCGCGCATGACCCGCATATCCTGAGTCGCGTCGGCGAGGATGGTTGGAGCGTAGAAATTCGGCCCCAGATCGGGGAGCCGCGAGCCGCCCGCGAGCACCCGCGCACCTTGCGCTTTGGCCTCTTGCACTTGGGCCTCGACCAAACGAAGCTGGCGCTCATGGATCATGGGGCCGATGTCGGTTTCGGCATCGAGTCCGTTGCCTATGCGTAGTTGCTGTGCTTTCCTGACGCAGGCGTCGAGAAAGGGTGCATACAACGATCGGTGAACGTAGCAGCGTTCCACGGAGAGGCACGCCTGGCCGGCGTTGACGAAGGCGCCCCAGATGGCGGCGCTGGAGGCAACGTCGATGTCAGCGTCGTCGAGCACCAGCATGGGATCCTTGCCGCCGAGTTCAAGCACGACGGGAAGCAGGCGGCCTGCAGCAGCTTGTGCGATTCGCTTGCCCGTCGGAACGCTGCCGGTGAAGATCAGCTTGTCGATGTCGGAATTGAGAAGGGCCGCTCCGGTCGCACCGTCACCGGGGATGACTTGAAAGACTGCCTCGGGAACTCCGGCTTGGTGCAGTAGGGTCTGGAGTTTCAGAGCAACCAGCGACGTAAATTCGGAAGGCTTCAGCACCACGGCGTTGCCGGTTACAAGAGCACCGAGGGCGTCGACCGCAGGGATGGAAAGCGGATAGTTCCACGGCGAAACGATGCCGATTACACCGTGCGGTTCCTGCAGGATGCGGCCCAGCTTGGTCTTCATCGCAAGGCCACCATGGGCGACGGGTTGCTCGCTCAGAAAACTCCATGCATTGTCGATCAGGAAGCGGGCGGCATCGAGGACCACCAGCACCTCGGTGAGAAGGGCCTCGACGTATGGCTTCCCGGCTTCTCTCGTGATGAGTGTGCCAACGTCGGACTTCTGCTCCTGCAGAAGGTGCTGAAACTTACGTACGATTTTGATACGCGGCTCGATGCCAATCGCGTTCCAGGCGGGCTGGGCTGCTCGGGCCCGAGCGACGGCGGCGTGGACTTCGGCTTCGGAAACGCAATTGAGTTCTCGTAAGCACTCCCCGGTGGCCGGATTGATGGAGGCTACTCTGCGGACGGCGATTTGCAGATCGGTGGCCATTGTTCAAGGAAAGTTTACGCGGGCGGGGGCGCCCACGCTACATGGGAATGGCCATGTCACACACATCTGTTTACGGTGTCGGGGGATTTCAATATTCAACGTTCACCAGGAATAAGCCTCTGGCAGGAGCAGTAGCGCCCGCCGCTGACCGGTCGCGCAACGCGAGGATTCGCTGAACATCCGATGGCTGCAACGTTCCCTTCCCAACGAGAATCAGGGTTCCGACGAGGTTGCGCACCATGTGGTGCAGGAAACCGTTTCCGCGCACCGTGTATAGCAATTCACCGCCTTGCCGCTCGCAGCGAGAAGAAAAAATAGTCCGCGTGTTCGAGACTTCTCCATTTTCCTGGCCTCGTTCGGGATCGACCGCTGCGAACGATGTGAAATCGTGCTCGCCTTCCACGACTCCAGCCGCTTTCGTCATTGCGTTTTCATCAAGCGGGTACGGGAAGTGCCACACGTATCGCGTCAGAAACGGCGGGCAAATTGGCTCGCGATAAATCCGATATCGATAAGTTTTTGCGCGGGCGGATTTTCGCGCGTGAAAATCGGTTGACATCTCCGCGACCTCGAGGACCCGAATGGCAGGCGGCAGAATGTCGTTCATGGCTTTGACGAAGTTCTCCGCCGGGATGGGGGAGTTCGTGGAAAAGGTCGCCACCTGCGCGAGAGCGTGAACTCCTGCATCTGTGCGCCCGGAGCCTTGCGGCAGGACGTTTTCCTCGGTCAACCGTCCAATTGCTGACGAAAGCAGACCCTGGATGGTCACTGCATTGGGCTGAACCTGCCAGCCTGAGAAGTCGGTCCCGTCATAGGACAAGATCAATTTGAGATTGCGCGCCACTTTTAGTTGATCCGTCAGCCTAGGTCCCTTCATCTAAGTTTCTTGTTTAGCCGTATTTGTCTTTCGCTTTACAAACTTTTACTCGTTTTCGCGCGCGGCGTCACCGGGACCAGCAGAACCGTCAGATATACTGGGAAACCTCTCGGGATCCGCAGTTCGGGCCGTTCCGGCAGACTGAGCTGGCCGGAAGGAACCTTCATCGCGCGCATTGCGTATCAGTCTGTGGGAATCGCCGTCTGGATTCTGCATAGCGCTTGCCACGAATTCATGCATCTGCAACGAAACGTTTTCATGGACGGAGAATACGAATGGAACTGCCTTGTTTGAAGTCTGCCAGCAGAATTTTCTGCAGCCTGGCTCTGGTCACGATATTCGCGACTGCAGTGTTGGCGCAAACGAACCAGTCCGCGCCTATGCCACAAGCACCTTCGGCGAGCCAAACCCCGACCGCACCGCCGAAACCGTTTATAGTCGGGGAGTACTCCAAGCCACGATCGCACTTCCCGAACCCGATCGGTCCCTATATCAGCCGATCGGTGCCTTCGCCCGGCCTTACGAACACGCCGCGGCTGGATCAGTTGCTCAATAACGGCAAACTGATGCTGTCGATGAACGATGCGATTGCGCTGGCGCTTGAGAACAATCTGGACATCGCGATTTCGCGCTACAACCTGCACATTGCCGACACGGACGTGCTTCGCACCAAGGCAGGCTCCGCTCTGCTGGGTGTTAACACTGGCGTCGTGCAAGGCACGCCAGGAGGCGGCGTAGGCGGCTTCGGTGGCGCAACCTCCTCGACCGGCAGCGGCGCTGGAGGAACCACGGGCGGTGGTGGCGGTGCCGGCAGCGGCACGCTCGGCATTGTGAGTTCGACGCTCGGCATTGGGTCCCCGGTCCTCTCCTACGATCCGATCGTGACCGGAACGTTGCAGCTTGATCGCAACAATCAGCCGTCTACCAGTTTCTTCTCGGGCGGGTTTCAAACGACTGCGACCGTAAACTGGAATTACCAGCAAGCGTTCACCACCGGCACCTTGATGTCGGTTACCTTCGACAACACGCGCTTCGGACAGGCCAACCCGGTCCCAACCGTAAGCCCCCAGCTGAATTCAAATTTCCGCCTGCAGCTGTCGCAACACCTGCTGCAGGGATTTGGCTTCACGCCAAACCGCCGGTTCATCGTGATTGCGAAGAACAATCGCGAACTTACGGACGTAGCGTTCCGGCTGCAAGTGACCACGACGGTCGATCAGATCCAGAACATGTATTGGGATCTGGTGAACGCCTATGAGAACGTCAAAGTACAGCAGGACGCCCTCGCGCTAGCCGACAAGACCCTGTCGGACAACAAAAAACAGGTCGAGATTGGGACACTGGCGCCGATCGAGATCGTGCGCGCGCAGAGCCAGGTGGCCGCAAACCAGCAATCCCTCATCGTTGCCAAGACGAACCTGGAGCTGCAGCAGTTGCTCATGAAGAACGCCCTTAGCCGCACGGTGCAGGACCCCACCCTGATCGAATCGGAAGTGATTCCGACGGACACAATGAGCACACCGACCGATCAGGAAGCGGCTTCGCCCAGCCAGGACGCCATCAACGAAGCCCTGGGCCACAGGCCGGAATTGGCCGAATCTCGGATCGATCTGAAAAACCGCGAGATCAGCATGAAGGCGGTCAAGAATTCCCTGCTGCCGAGCGTTGATCTGTTCGCGTACTACGGGGGCCAGGGCCTGGGTGGCGCGCAGAACCCCGCCAACGTTTGCGGCGATCCACGCTCCATCCCTGGAATTTGTACGCCACCTGGAGAGGTCTTCCCGCCCATCAGTATTGGGGGAACGTTGGGACAACTGGTTGACTCCAGTCATCCCGACAAAGGCGCCGGCATCAGCATCAACATTCCGCTTCGGAACCGGACGGCGCAAGCCAACAACGTCCGGTCCCAGCTGGAATACCGCCAGGCGCAGTTGCGGTTGCAGCAAGTCGAGAACGAGGTACGCATCGAAGTGCGCAACGCACAATTCGCCCTGCAGCAGAACCGGGCCAGCGTAGCCGCGGCACAGGCTGCGGTGGATCTGGCTCAGCAATCACTCGACGCAGAGCAGAAGAAATACGCCTTGGGGGCGTCCACCAGCACCTTGGTTCTGCAGCAGTCGAGCGCTCTGACACAAGGGCGGTCGAACCTGGTGGCGGCGCGCGCAGCTTATGAGAAGGCTCGCGTAGAACTGGATCGCGCCACCGGATTGCTGCTCGAGCACAACGGCATTGATTTGGCGGATGCGCAGTCAGGCGTTGTCACGAAACTGCCCGCAGTTCCGTATGTAACGCCACGCACCGACGTGCAGGGCTCGCCGCAGAACTCAATCACACCGGAGGGGGCGCCGTCGCAGGCACCTCCGCCAACCCAGGCTCCGCCGAACTAGTGAATCGTTCCGAGACTGGCCTCGTTGCGCCGGAAGGCGGACGAGGCCTTTTCTTTTAGATCCCCCCAAGTTCGGGTACGCTCTATGAAGTTCGAACGCTTCTAGACCGGAGGCGCTCAAGCCGCGGCGATTTGTGCTCTTACGGCCCGGCTGGAGCCGGGGGCCTTTCAAAACAGTTGAACGCGTCAAAAATTGTTGGAGCAAGGTTTCTGTCAGGCTGCAGAAATAAGCACCCTCACAAAAGAATCTAAGAGCTAGACTTTGTAATCCTTTAAGACACTGGGAAAAGCTTTTCAGAAAGCAATCCAGGATCACGACAAGGATCGTCGATCAGAGGACATTCGATGAAAATAGCCAATGACGTCACCGAACTGATTGGGCGCACGCCCCTCGTCTATCTGAACAAAGTTACAGCCGGCTGCCACGCGAAGGTTGCGGCCAAGCTTGAGAGTTTCAATCCATGCTCCAGCGTGAAGGACCGCATCGGCGTGAGCATGATCGAGGACGCCGAGCGTGCTGGAAAAATTCAGCCCGGCAAGACCGTGCTGGTCGAGCCCACCAGCGGAAACACGGGTATCGGCCTGGCCTTCGTGGCCGCGGTCAAGGGCTACCGGATGATTCTGGTCATGCCAGACACGATGAGCCTGGAGCGGCGCGTCCTACTGAAAGCATTCGGCGCCGAGCTCGTGTTGACTCCCGGACCGCTTGGCATGAAAGCCTGCATGGCAAAAGCCAATGAGATTCTCGCGCAGACTCCGAATGGATTCATGCCTCAACAGTTCGCGAATCCGGCGAATCCCAAGATTCACGTCGAAACTACCGGGCCCGAGATCTGGGAAGACACCGATGGCAAGGTCGACATTCTGGTGTCCGGCGTGGGCACGGGCGGGACTATCACGGGCGTGACTGAATACATCCGGCCGAAGAAAC
Organism: uncultured Acidobacteriota bacterium; assembly: GCA_963765755.1. Lineage (GTDB taxonomy): Bacteria > Acidobacteriota > Terriglobia > Terriglobales > Acidobacteriaceae > Gp1-AA133. The sequence goes on from CAVXXV010000016.1 coordinate 223,366, forward strand.
CAAGTTTTCGAGCGATCGCAGTCGAGCCGACAGAGAGTCCGGTGCTATCCGGCGGCACGCCCAATCCACACAAGATCCAGGGCATTGGCGCCGGATTCATCCCGGAAATTCTGCGCACCGACTACATCTCCGAAGTGATTCAGGTGGGCAGCGAAGACGCGGTCACCATGGCGAGGCGTCTGGCAAAAGAAGAAGGGCTTTTGATGGGCATATCGTCGGGTGCGGCCGTGGTAGCGGCGATTCAGGTGGCCCGGCGGCCCGAGAATGCTGGCAAGCTGATCGTGACCGTGCTACCCGACTTCGGGGAGCGCTATCTGAGCAGTATCCTGTTCGATCACCTGCGCAAGGAATCGCTGGAGATGGCCACGGTCCCAGTGGCTGTCTGATTTCGAGGCTGTCCCGTTTCGAAGAATGATCGGCTTCTGGCAATCCGTGCGCGAAGACATCGCATCGGTGTTCGAGAGCGATCCGGCTGCGCGTTCTTATCTTGAGGTATTGCTCTGCTATCCGGGATTGCACGCGTTGTGGGCCTATCGTATCTATCACTGGCTCTGGATGCACGACTTGCGGTTGCTTGCGCGATGGCTGTCGCAAGTATCACGTTTGTTCACCGGCGTTGAGATTCATCCGGGGGCACAGATCGGGCACCGTTTGTTCATTGATCACGGAATGGGCGTAGTCATTGGTGAGACTGCGATCGTGGGCGACGGTGTAGTGCTCTACCAGGGAGTAACGCTGGGCGGTACCGGCAAGGAAAAGGGCAAGAGACACCCGACCATCGGGAATGAGGTTGTCATCGGCTCGGGGGCCAAGGTGCTCGGAAATATTACGGTCGGCGATAACTGCCGGGTGGGCGCGGGGTCCGTGGTCCTGCGGAGCATTCCAGATAACTCAACCATCGTTGGCGTGCCGGGGCACATCGTGTTGCGTAACGGCAAGCGCGTGGTCATCACGGACCCGAAAGAAATCAGCGACCCGATGTCGGACGTGTTTATCCGGCTGGCGGCCGAAGTCCACCAGATCCGCGAGCAATTGCAGCAACACACCCAGGCCATATTGCCACCCGAGCAGAACCTGACCATCGACGAGGAGTGGGACACCTACTCTGACGGCGGCGGGATTTGATGGGGCGGCGGGATTGCAGACGGCGGAGTGAATTCCAGATTCTCGCGGGCAAGGGCGCCCGCGCCACACTAAATCTATGACGCTTTCCGTGGCCATCGTGGCGATGGATGAGGAGGCCAACATTGGCCGCACTCTGGCGAGTGTTCGCTGGGCAGATGAGGTCGTGCTGGTTGACTCGGGCTCGAAGGATCGCACGTGCGAGATTGCGCGGGAGCATGAAGCGCGGGTAATCGTCGAACCATGGCGCGGATACGTTGCGCAAAAGCAGTTTGCCATTGAGCAATGCACAAAAGATTGGATTCTGCTGCTGGATGCGGATGAGGAAGTCAGCCCCGGACTGGCCGAAGAGATTCGCGGCGCACTTGCCAATCCTGGTGACATGAATGGCTTCTGGCTCCCGCGCAAGAACCTTTTTCTGGGACGCTGGATGCGGCATGGAGGCTTTTATCCAGATCCCAAACTGCGTTTGTTTCGCAATGGCATGGGATTTGTGACCGGACATGATCCCCATGATCGATGCGAATTGAAGACCGAGGTCCCGCAGCGCACTCGTCAATTCACGAACGCGATGGTGCACTACACGTACCCGACGCTGAGTTATTACATCGCGCACATGAACCGGTATTCATCACTGGGCGCCGAGTTGGCCGTTGCGTCGGGCCATCGCAGTTTCAGTGTGGCAGACATCGTTCTTCGTCCGCTGGCAACGTTCTTCTACAACTACATCGTGAGGTTGGGATTTCTCGACGGGCGGGAAGGATTGCTGCTGCACCTCTATCACGCAGTGTACGTGTCGTGGAAATACGCCAAGGCGTGGGAACTTGCGCGCACTAAGACTCCAAACAAACCGGAATTGCAGTAAAGTCTGCCTCTGCGATCTCTGCGGAAGTTCTCAGCCTGCTCTGAATTTTCAGGTGCTTGCCTGTCCCTCGAAAAGCCTTAAACCGCAGAAGCGCAGAGAAGGGCCGCAGAGGAGGCAGAGAGACACAAAGCCAACCATCCGGTCGGTTGGCGCGCACGAGCGTACCTTGTTCACCGTGGAACGCTCCTCTATCATCAAAGCAGAGCTGTGGGGAGCGCATGCCCGATCAGAAAAAACCTTATTTGAAGCCACAAGTCGCCGAGAATCCGATCGCCGACGTGTTTGAAGGACGCCATCCATCGGATCGCGAAAAACAATGGGCCGAAAAGACCCTGGCGCCGACGATTGAGAAGTCTCCCGAGAAACCCATTGGGGCCGCGACCGGCACGAATCTCGACGAGCACGGGCAGGCGCGCTTCAGCACGATTTCGAATGTGCCGATCCGCCGGCTCTATACGCCTGCCGATCTTCCCGAAGACTGGAATGAGGAGAAGTACCTGGGCTACCCGGGCGAAGCGCCCTATACGCGCGGCATTCACGCAACCGGCTACCGCGGCAAGCTGTGGACGATGCGCATGTTCTCGGGCTTTGCGTCTCCCGAGGAAACGAATAAGCGCTACAAGTATCTGCTGGAACACGGCGGTGGAGGTTTGTCGGTTGCATTCGACCTGCCGACGTTGATGGGTTACGACTCGGATCACCCGGCAAGCGAAGGCGAGGTCGGCAAGTGCGGAGTGGCCATCGATTCGCTGGAAGACATGGAAATTCTGTTCGACGGCATCGATCTGGAGAATACGACAGTATCGATGACCATCAATTCGCCGGCGAGCGTCTTATGGGCAATGTACCTGGTGGTCGCGGAGAAGCAAGGAGCGGACTGGAAGAAGATTTCCGGCACCATTCAGAACGATATTCTCAAGGAATACATCGCGCAGAAGGAGTACATCTATCCGCCGGCGCCGAGCATGCGCCTGGTGGTGGACACCTTCGAGTTCGGGTCGAAGTTCACGCCCCGCTTCAACACGATTTCGATCAGCGGCTATCACATCCGTGAGGCCGGTTCGACCGCGCTGCAGGAACTTGCCTTCACCATTTACGACGGTGTGGAGTACGTGGAGTGGGCGCGGCGCCGCGGACTGGATCTCGACGAGTTCGGGCCGCGGCTGAGCTTCTTTTTCAACGCGCATAACGACTTCTTTGAAGAGATCGCCAAGTACCGGGCGGCACGCAAGATCTGGTACCGACTCACGAAGGATCGCTTTGGCGCCAAGAATGCGCGCACCTGGCTTATGCGCTTCCATACGCAGACGGCGGGTGTTTCCCTGCCCGCGCAGCAACCGATGAATAATATTGCGCGGGTTGCGCTGCAGGCTCTGGCGGCAGTTCTGGGAGGAACTCAGTCCCTGCATACGGACTCTTACGATGAAGCGCTGGCTCTGCCTACGGAAGAAGCGGCGCGGATCGCATTACGGACTCAGCAGATCATTGCGTACGAGTCAGGCGTTGCCCAGACCGTGGATCCCCTGGGCGGATCGTATTTTGTGGAGAAGCTCACGCTCGACATGGAGCAGGGCGCTTTCGACTATTTCGCCAAGCTCGACCAGATGGGCGGAATGGTGAAGGCCATTGAGCGTGGATACCCGCAGAAAGAAATTGCGGAGGCCTCATACCAGTATCAGCGCGCGGCGGAGGCTCGCGAGAAAGTAATTGTTGGAGTGAATGACTTCACCATCGAAGAAGAGTCGCCGCATATCTTGTACATCGGTGAATCCGTCGCTCGACAACAAAGCGCGAAGCTTCGTGCCCTGCGGGCACGGCGCTCCAATGAGGAAGTTGAGCGCGCGCTGGACGCGTTGAAGAAAGCGGCGGCGCAGGAGCCGAAGGCAGGGGCGAATGGGAACGTTTCGTCCGTGAACACTATGCCGTACATCGTCGACGCGGTGCGCGCGTATGCGACCGTCGGGGAAATCTGCGAGGCTCTGCGTGAGGTGTACGGAACTTATACGGAAGTCAGCGTTACGTAGATCTCAAGTCCACAACCATTCACCACCGAGACTCGGAAGGGCATAGGGCTTCGATTTCCTCTTTCACGCCCTTGTTCCCTGCTCTTGAGCTTCCCTTAATGACTGGTTCCTGAGTCTTCATTTTGTTCACGTAATTCCCTTGGCCAGCCGATAAAATTTCTTCATGTCTAAATCCCAATCGGCCCTGGTCATCCCGGTGGAGTCTCGAATTCTCGTGCTGCGCCAGCAGAAGGTCATTCTGGACAGCGATCTGGCGGAGCTGTATGGAGTGCCGGTGAAGCGGCTCAATGAGCAAGTCAAGCGCAACGAGGAACGCTTTCCGGCTGACTTCATGTTCCGGCTGAGTGATGACGAGCAGAAAGGTCTGAAGGCACAGACTTCAAAACCAGGACGTGGCGGACGCCGCTATGCTCCTTACGCTTTCACCGAGCATGGCGCCATCATGGCAGCCACGGTCCTGAACTCCGAGCGTGCGGTCGAAATGAGTGTTTTCGTGGTGAGAGCGTTCGTGCGATTGCGCGAAGTGCTCTCAACCAATCAGCAACTCGCAGGAAAAATCGACGAACTGGAGCAGCGCCTGGATACCCACGACGCCTCCATCCAGGAAATCATTGAGGCCATCCGCGAGTTGATGGCGCCCGACCCGGCTTCCGATCGTAGGATTGGATTCGAGCTGCCTGGGAAGAAAAGTACTGCATAGTTACCCCATCTGTTTGCACATCCTCGCCCGACACTGAGCGGGTGTTTCGTTTTTTATTCGCCCTGCGATATGATTCTGTGATAGAAATCTGGGGCAATGCGCAAAGCGATCCTTCACCTGAAAAAGTCGGACCCGATCCTGCGGGGCATTATCCAGCGGATCGGGGTGTGTCGGATGGAGTACGGCGAGCCGACTTTCCATCACTTGGCCGAGTCCATCGTGTATCAGCAACTCAATGGCAAGGCGGCGGAAACTATCTTCAAGCGTTTTACCGACGCCGCCGGATCGCCAGTCACGCCCAAGGGCATTCTTAAGCTATCCGAACATCAGATGCGGGCGGTGGGGTTGTCGAAGCAGAAGTCGTCCTATCTGCGGGACTTGGCCGCTAAGACAGAGTCTGGCCTCTTGAACTTCGAAAAGCTGCAGGGCATGCAGGAAGCCGACGTCATCGAGCACCTTACACAGGTAAAGGGAGTAGGGGTATGGACGGCCCACATGTTCCTGATGTTTACCCTGCGGCATCCGGACGTGTTGCCCACCGGGGACTACGGCATTCAGGTAGCGATCAAGAAACACTATCGCAAGCGCAAGTTGCCCAAGCCGAAAGAGATGGAAAAGATCGCCAAGGCGTGGTCTCCTTATCGATCGGTGGCTTGCTGGTATCTATGGCGGAGTCTGGATATCAAGACGGTTTAGCCTCTCGGGTCGGCTGCAGTGAAAATAACCATGGTTTCGTCATGCCGGTAGCCGGGGACGCCCGCCGCTCCCCTGGCTCCTCAAATTCATTCTGCGTGGCGCTCGTCCTTGTGCTCCCCGGTGCGTTGTGTGCTTAAATGGCTGTGATGGCAAATGAGCACAAGATCCGCGTCCTGGTCGCTAAGCCGGGACTGGACGGGCATGACCGGGGAGCCAAGGTGATCGCGCGTGCTTTACGCGATGCCGGCATGGAGGTCATCTATACCGGCTTGCGGCAGACACCGGAGATGGTTGTTACCGCAGCACTGCAGGAGGATGTTGACGTCATTGGCCTCTCGATTCTTTCTGGTGCCCACAATGCCATCGTTCCGCGTGTAGCGGATTTACTGAAGCAGAACAAGATGGACGACGTCGTGCTGCTGGTTGGCGGCATCATTCCCGATCAGGACGTCGAGGGCCTGAAAAAGGCCGGAGTGGCAGGCATTTTCCAGCCGGGCACCCCCATGGATGACATCGTGAAGTTCATCCGCGAGAACGTCAAACCCCGCGGAGTTCCGGCAGGCTAAGAAAATACTGAAGCGGTTGCAGTAGTCCCGCATCTGGAACTTCAGACGCAATTCGCCGGGTCCCTCCCGAGCAAGCCCACTTCTCATGACAGATATGTCAGCAATGCGATTACAGGACGTGCTTGCGCACACGATCGGACCCACGCCCTGGTATTGGCAGACTTTTCCGGCAATTACTTCGGTTGCCAGGCAGCGCTTCGATTGGAACCACCAAGGCGAAGAAGGCCCCGTGGGGTACGTTGTGACGCTGGGACTGGAGCAGGAGCCGGGCAAGCCGCGGCTCGCGCTGAATAGCTATTGCCGGCCGTTCTTTGTGGCGCCTTCCTATCTGGGAATCTGGTGTCCGGAAGGCAGAGCCCTGCGTATTACGTGCTTTGACCCTGACGCGCTGAAGGCGTTCGACCTTGCAGAACTGGCGGGCTGGTTCAAGCAATCGAGCGACCGGATCTACTCGCACACCGCGCCCATCGCGGAGTTTGAAGTGCCCCTCGATCTGCCCGCTGGAACGCACAAGATCGATGTTCCGCCTCAATTTGCCGGCGTGGAGGAGTTGATCGTTCCCACGAGCTACAAAGCGATGTCCAATGATGATCCGGCCTTTGCCCTGTTTGTCTTTTACTTGCACGCCGGACTGGTCGAAGTGCTGCCGCAGAAGTGGTTCACGGCCGCGCAATACCGGGTCGGGCAACAGTGGATCACGCGAGCGGCCCGCGACGAACAGTCGCATCGCATCATTGGCGAGTGCCACGGGGTGGGGACATTTCTTTTGGAGGAGGATGGGTGCCGTTTGGAACGCTGGTTGCATAAGGTAGACTCGTAGCAATTTCCCGAAGTGGCTAAAGCGCATGAAAGGCAAGGTCCAATGCGTTGTCCAGGCGGTGCTCCTGGCGATGGTATGCCTGCCACTGCCGGCGGCGGCCGCCGGGATCTTCGCGCCCTACATCCTGCATCCCCTGCGCCGGGAAATCACCGCAGACGAGATGAAGTCTGCCGACCAGGCATTCGCGCAAATCGGAGCCACGCGTACGGATCTGGTGGTGACGGCCAGCGACGGCGTCGTCTTGCGCGGATGGAAAGTGCTTGCCGCCCATCCCCAGGGCAACTGGGTGCTGCTGCTGCATGGGCGTTCGCAGAACCGTCTTTCGATGATGGGCTATGCCAGGTTCCTCCTGAATTCCGGCTATAGCGTTGTCATGATGGACGCGCGCGCCCATGGCGAAAGCGGAGGCCTCATCTCCACCTATGGCCACGTGGAGCGCCATGACGTTAAGGCTGTGATGGACGCCCTGACCGCGAGCGAGAACGTCGACCACGCATATGCGCTCGGGGAATCGATGGGCGCGGCGGTCGCATTGCAGGCGGCGGCGGTCGATCCGCGAATTGAAGGCGTGATCGCGGAAGGCGCTTTCCGCAACCTGCATGAAGTCATGTTCGACTACGCCGGGCTGCGCTGGAGCGCGCTGCTCGGCAAGACTCTGTTTCGGCCGGTTGCAATGCTTGCAGTTCACGAAACGGAACAACAGGGCGGCTTTCACTTCGACGATGTATCGCCTGAGGAGTCAGTGTCGGAGCGCAAGTTCTCCGTTATGCTGATTTCCGGGCTCAGCGATCACAACATCCCCAAGCGCCACGCGCAGGCGATCTACACTGCGGCCGCTGGACCGAAACAACTGTGGCTGGTGCCGCGTGCTCACCATCAAGGCGCGCTGCAGACTGCTCCGAAAGAATTTCAGCAAAGAGTGCTACGCTTCCTTTCGAGCTCGCAGGTCGCTCACGAGGAGCACAACACCCCCGATCGTGGCAACGCAATTTCAGAGTGACGACGCTGGCCGACACGTTGTATTGCGTCTGACGTCCGCCGACGACACGAACCGACTTTCTCTCGAACTCATTGTCAACCTCACCGATGCCTTGATCGCAATGCGGGCAGAGGCAAAGCCTCTTATCCTGACTGGTGGTGACAGGTTCTTTTCAGCGGGTGCCGATCTTTTCGAAATCCAGGCGCTCCGCGGACCTTCCGCTCTCGACTTCGCCAAAGCCGGGCAACGCCTGATGAACACAATCTCGCGCTTCCCTGCCCCCGTGTATGCCGCGATCCGTGGCTACTGCATGGGCGGCGGTCTGGACTTGGCGCTCGCCTGTCACCGTCGAATCGCAGCGCCGAATGCTGTGTTCGGGCATCGCGGAGCCGCGCTTGGCCTGATGACCGGATGGGGAGGCACGCAGCGGCTACCTCGCCTTGTCGGGAAAACCGCCACGCTGGGGATGTTCATTGCAGCGGAAAAAATCCATGCCACGGAAGCCAGGAGAATCGGCCTGATCGACGCCATCGCCGAGGATCCGGTCGCGGAGGCGGCTGGCCGAATTGCGCACGCACCTGCGCAACGTCCCTGAGGCAGCGCTTTTGGCATGGCGTCCAGTCCGCGCGGTCATCGCATCAATGATGTCCGGTGCGTTTGCGCCCCCATGCTCGGCTGGTATACCGTAATTTGTTTGCACTCACCGACCCATGGCCGACCGTAACGAACTCTCCCAATCCACGGCTGCATCCACCCTGTTGCCCTCGAAGGTAGATCCGACCTCGGCGCGCTTCGAGGCCAACATGCGCTTCATGGCAGACCTGGTTTCGCAGATTCGGAATGAAGAGGAAAAGATCCGCGAAGGAGGCGGAGCCAAAGCGATCGAAAGCCAGCATACAAAAGGAAGGCTTACTGCGCGCGAACGGATCCAGTTGCTGGCCGATCCGACCACCTTCTTCGAACTGGGAAGCTACGCGGCATTTGGCATGTACGAAGAGTGGGGCGGGGCACCTTCCGCAGGCGTCATCACGGGACTGGCGCGCATCCACACGCGGCTGGTAATGATCATCGCCAACGACGCCACCGTGAAGGCGGGCGCATTCTTCCCCATGACCTCGAAGAAAGTGATTCGGGCACAGAATATCGCCATCGAAAATCGCGTGCCCACGATCTACCTGGTCGATTCCGCAGGCGTCTTCCTGCCGTTGCAGGAGGACGTATTTCCTGATACTGACGATTTCGGCCGGGTGTTCCGCAACAACGCTGTCATGTCGGCGCTGGGAATTCCACAGATCGCCGCAATTATGGGCATGTGCGTGGCCGGCGGCGGCTACCTGCCGGTGATGTGCGACCACGTTCTGATGACCGACGGCAGTGGCTTGTTCCTCGCGGGCCCCGCACTAGTGCAGGCCGCCATCGGGCAAAAATATACCGCTGAGGAACTGGGTGGCGCTGAAATGCACGCAGCCATAAGCGGAACGGTTGACTATCGAGAACCGAATGACGAAGCGTGTATCGCGCGCATCCGCGCGATTGTCGAGAAATGGGGATACCGGCGGCAGTCGCCCTGGGATCGGAAGAAGCCCGAGGAACCGTCGCTCGCGGCCGAGGAAATCTACGGCATTTACGACTCGTCGCCAGGACGCCCGTACGACATGAAGGAAGTGCTGGCGCGCGTGGTCGATGCCGGCCGCTTCGATGAGTACAAGCCTGAGTACGGGAAGACGATCGTCTGCGGCTACGCCCGTATCGGTGGCTTCGCGGTGGGCATCGTCGCCAATCAGAAATTGCACGCCCAGCAAGTCGATCACGAAGGCCATAAGCGCATGGAGTTCGGCGGCGTTATCTACACCGAGTCGGCTGAAAAAGCCGCGCGTTTCATCATGGATTGCAATCAGAACCTGATTCCGCTGGTCTTCTTTCACGACGTGAATGGCTTCATGGTCGGTCGCGACGCGGAGTGGAGTGGCATCATCAAAGCAGGAGCCAAGATGGTGAATGCCGTTTCCAACTCGGTAGTGCCGAAAATCACCGTGATCGTCGGCGGGTCGTTTGGTGCAGGACATTACGCCATGTGCGGCAAGGCGTACGATCCACGTTTGGTTTTTGCGTGGCCGTCGGCGAAGTATGCTGTCATGAGCGGCGACTCGGCAGCGAGCACCCTGGTCGAAATCAAGCTCAAGCAACTGGAGCGCAGTGGTAAGAAGCTGAGCGACGAAGAGAAAAAGGAACTCTACGAATCGGTGAAGCGCACCTACGACGAGCAGACCGATCCGCGCTACGGCGCGGCCCGGTTGTGGATCGACAAGATTATCGATCCGGTTGAAACCCGGGAAGCCATCGCAACCGCGCTGGAGGCCGCGGCGCTGAATCCAGATGTGCCGGAGTTTAAGGTGGGAGTGTTGCAAACGTGAATTGGAAAATTGAGTAATTTGGGAAAATTTGCAATTTGGGGAATCGGGTAATTTGTAATTTGAAGACCCTGGGTTCACAAGCACGTGGAGGTTTTCAAATTACACAATTACAAATTACCCAATTACCAAATTTCCCAATTACTCAATTTTCCTGACTCGTAAACGATGTCTACATCCGTAAAACTCGTCGAATGCCCCCGCGATGCCTGGCAAGGGTTGCAGGGTCAGATCCCTGCCTACATCAAGACGGAATATCTTAAGGCGCTGATCAGCGTGGGGTTCAAGCATATCGATGCGGTTTCATTCGTTTCTCCGAAGGCGGTCCCGCAAATGGCGGACTCCGAGGAAGTGCTTAAGGAACTTGATCCTCCCGACGACGTCGAGATCATCGGCATCGTGGTGAACGAAAAGGGCGCGCAGCGCGCGGTCGAGACGAAAGCTGTCAGCACGCTCGGCTTTCCCTACTCGATCTCGCCCACGTTTCTGCAGAACAATCAGAAACAGACGCTGGAAGACGCAATTGAAGAACTTGAAAAGATCGGCAAGGTGGGGGGCGACGCCGGGCTCGAAACCGTGGTCTACATCTCCATGGCTTTCGGCAATCCTTACGGCGATTTGTGGAACGTGGAGGAAGTGGTGGAAGCCGTCGGGTTGCTTGAGTCTGAGAGCGTCCACGCCATCTCACTTGCGGACACGGTAGGCATGGCCTCGCCTGCGCTGATCAACGAAGTTGTTTCGGCTGTCCTGCGCGAGTACGACTACCTCGAGATTGGAGTGCACCTGCACAGCCGGCCCGAAGATGCCATCGAAAAAGTGCTGGCCGCGTTCGATGCGGGTTGCCGGCGCTTTGACTCGGCCATCGGCGGCCTCGGCGGATGCCCTTTCGCTCAGGACGCGCTGGTGGGAAACATCCCGACGGAAAAAGTCCTGGAAGCGATGGCCCAGCGCGGGGTTCCGTCCCCGATCACGCGTCCGCTCGACTCGCTGCTCAAAGCGACCGCAGGGATTGCGGCAAAGTATTCCAATGCATCGGCGGCGGATTGACGTGCTCATGCTGCACATTGGAGGAACCACCGTAACCATGCCCCTTTACGATTTGTCATCCTGAGCGCAGCGAAGGACCTGCTTTTGGTGGAGAGCAAGCTTGATGCTCGATCGCCGAACTTCCCCGATCGCGCTATCGCTCTGTCGCGGATGCCCCTCTGTCGTGGGACATCCCACTGTCGTGTGATGCTCGTTACATCGACCAACCTTATGATTTGTCATCCTGAGCGCAGCGAAGGACCTGCTTTCCTATGCGGCGCTACTACGTTTACATCATGGCCAGCAAATCACGGGTTCTCTACGTTGGCATCACCAACGACATCTGGCGGCGCGTCTGGGAACATAAGAACGACACCACTCCCGGTTTCACGAGCAAGTATCGAATTCATCGCCTTGTATACTTTGAGAGCTTCAAATACGTGGGCAACGCGATCGCGAGAGAGAAACGGATCAAAGGTTGGTTGCGCGAGAAGAAGGTTGCTCTGATTCGATCGACGAACCCGACATGGGAAGATTTAAGCCAGCAGTGGTTCGATGGCAAGAATGTAGTGCGCATTCAGTTCGAAGCGAAGTGAGAGAAAGCGGGTCCTTCGCTTCGCTCAGGATGACAAACAAAAGAATGGGATGACCTTCATTCAATTGACAAACTTTGGATTTGAGATGACCAACACTAGAGGGCGCGCGCGATAGTGCCCTACAACACCCTCCAACTCGACTACGACGGCAGCGTCGCCACCATCACGCTAAACCGCCCGGACAAGCGGAACGCGATCAGCTACGAACTGATACAGGATCTGCTGGCGGCCTTCGGGGAAGTGGCCGAGTCTTCCGCTTTGGTTATGGTTCTGACGGGTGCGGGAAAGGCTTTCTGCTCGGGCATGGATCTCGAAAATCTGAAAGCGCTGATTGGGCGCTCACCGGAGCAGAGCCTCGAGGATTCAAAGATCATGGCACGGCTTTTCCGAACTTTGTACGACTTTCCCAAGCCGACGATTGCCGCGGTAAATGGAGCAGCCGTGGCGGGGGGAACGGGGTTGGCGACGCTGTGCGATTTTACGCTCGCTGTACCCGAAGCGAAGTTCGGATATACGGAAGTGCGCATTGGATTCGTTCCGGCCATCGTGTCGACATTTCTGCTGCGCCAGGTGGGCGAGAAGGTCGCGCGCGACCTGCTGCTCACGGGCCGGCTGTTCGATGCCGGAGAAGCGCATCGCATTGGGCTGGTCAGCGAAATCGTGCCTGCCGACAACTTGATGAAACGTGCTCGTGAACTCGCTGCACAGTTGATGGAAAACAGTCCCGCTTCGCTGCTGTATACCAAGCGGCTGCTTAGCTCCGCGGCCCGGGCCGAGATGGATACGCAGGTCGATGCGGCTGTTCGCGAGAACGCTGCTATTCGCGCGACTGCTGATTTCCGCGAAGGTATTTCGTCGTTTCTGGAAAAGAGAAAGCCCAAGTGGAGTTCGCAGGCATGAGCGACAGCACGCGTGGAATTGCCGGTGTAGCCGTGAATCCCCTGGCAGCGGTCAATGAGACCCGGATTCGGGTGCGTTATGCCGAGACCGACCAGATGGGCATCGTGTATCACGCCAATCATTTCATCTGGTTCGAAGTCGGCCGCGTCGAGTTGCTACGGCAACTGGGCTTTTCCTACAAAGACATGGAACAACAGGATAACTGCTTCATCGCAGTGGTCGACGCGCGCTGCCGCTACAAGTCTCCGGCCATTTATGACGACGAGATTATCGTGCGAACATGGCTCAAGAATATCCGCGAGTCGGTGATTCATTTCGGCTATGAACTGCTGCGAAGCAGCGATGGAACGGTATTGGCGGAAGGCGAGACGACGCACATTGTGGCGGATGCGCAGATGCGCAAGACCGCGTTGCCGGCGAAATACATGAAAGTTTTCCGTGAAGCCGTGGGGAAATGAAGAAGCCGAATTCACTACAGAGGCACAGAGAAAGCCGGATCAGAATTGTTTTACTCGAGAACTTGAAACCCGAAACTCGAAACTGGAAACGTGTTCGCTTCACCTAACGCCTGAGACCTGACCTTGAACGCTCTGCACATCAGCGGAAACGATCTAACGCTCGAAGAAGTACGCGAGGTGGCTACGGAGCGCCGACCCGTGCTGTTGGCTCCCGATGCGCGCCAGCGGGTGAACGCTGCACGTGCCGTCGTCGACGCGCTCGTCGCCGACAATCAGGTGTCCTACGCCATCACGACCGGTGTCGGCAAACTCAGCGATGTACGCATCGCCGGCGATCAGATCCGCGAATTGCAGATCAACCTGGTACGTTCGCATGCCGTGGGCGTCGGCGACCCGCTTTCCATCGCAGAAACCCGGGCCATGATGCTGCTGCGCGCCAATTCTCTTTCCAAAGGCTATTCCGGCGTGCGGGCGGCTGCTATCGACACGATCTGCGAACTACTGACGCGGGGCGTGACGCCATGGGTACCCTCGCAAGGCAGCGTCGGCGCCTCCGGAGATCTCGCTCCGTTGGCCCACCTGGCTTTGCTTTTGGTCGGCGAAGGCGAGTGCCACGACGGCAAGGGCGGCCGCATGAGCGGCGCCGACGGGTTGAAAGCCGCGGGGATCAAGCCTCTCATTCTCGAAGCCAAAGAAGCGGTCTCGCTGATCAACGGTACCCAGGGCATGCTGGCGGTGGGAACTCTCTCTTTGCTGGCGGCCGAGACTCTGGTCGACTCCGCCGACGTGATCGGCGCCATGGCGTGCGACGCGCTCAAGGGCACCGACGCGGCTTTCGATGAACGCATTCACCGCGCCCGTCCGCACAGCGGCCAGATCACCTCTGCGGCCAACCTGCGCAAACTGCTCGAAGGCAGCGCCATCCGCGAATCGCATCGCGACTGCGGCCGCGTGCAGGACGCCTACTCCCTGCGCTGCATGCCGCAGGTCCACGGCGCCGTGCGCGACACCCTCGCCCACTGCCGATCGGTGTTCGAGATCGAAACCAATTCCGCGGTCGATAACCCGCTCGTGTTTCGCGATCCCAAATCGAAAGACGACCATGCCGACGTCATCTCCGGAGGCAATTTTCATGGCGAACCGGTCGCCTTCGCGCTCGATTTTCTGGGAATCGCTCTCAGTGCTTTGGCTGGAATCAGCGAACGCCGCCTCGAACGCATGGTGAACCCCGCCCTGAGTGAGGGCCTGCCGCCGTTCCTCGCTCCCGGCGCCGGACTGAACTCCGGCTTCATGATGCCGCAAGTCACCGCCGCCGCACTGGTCAGCGAAAACAAGGTGCTCGCGCATCCGGCGTCGGTCGACTCGATCACGACCTCGGGCAACAAAGAGGACTATGTGTCGATGGGAATGGGAGCAGCCATAAAGCTCAAGAAGATTGTCGAGAACACACGGAACGCGCTCGCCATCGAGGCGATGGCCGCAGCGCAGGCGCTCGATTTGCTCGCGCCGTTGAAATCGTCAAAGCGTCTGCAGCAGGCGCACGCAGCAATTCGTGCCGTGTCGCCGAAACTCGAGAAAGACCGTGTGATGTATCAGGACTTCGCGCGGATCGCGGAAGTGATTGCCAGCGGGAAGGTGGCCGCGGCCCTCCGCTAAGAACCCCAAGACCGAAACCACCGGGCACACCGAGTACCACAGATAAAAATCAGCGCGCTCCGTGTTCCTCCGTGTCCTCTGTGGTGAATGCTTTTGGTCGTCCCGGAGACTTAGCTAGCCTTCGCAGCGCTCCCATCCAACCCCAACTCCCCGGCAATCCTCCGCATCGCCTCAATGCAAAACGCAATATGCGGCTCCAACTCCACTCCCAGCTCCGCCGCCCCATTCGTGATGTCCGCCCGGTTCACGCTCCGAGCGAAGGCCTTGTCTTTCATTTTCTTCTTCACCGACGGCGCTTCCACCTCGGCCAGCGACTTGCCCGGCTTCACCAGCGCGCAGGCCGTGATGAATCCCGCCAGCTCGTCGCACGCGAACAACGTTTTTTCCATGGGCGTATCGCGAGCGACGCCGGTGTACTCGGCGTGCGACATGATGGCCTTGCGAATCTCCTCTGACCAGCCTCGCTCTTTCAGAATCTCGTTCCCGCGATACGGATGATCTTCCAGACTCGGATACTTGTCGTAATCGAAATCGTGCAGCAGCCCCACGATGCCCCACAACTCCGTATCGCCGGAAAATTTTTGAGCGTACGCACGCATGCACGCCTCCACTGCCAGCGCGTGTTTGCGCAAACTTTCTGATTGGGTGAACTCAGTTAGTAACCCCCATGCCGCCGCGCGATCATTCATGGATTCTTCCCTGTTTCTCCTGTTTTTTCGCCGTATATCTTCGGCTTTCGTAGACTCTGTTTCGCGTTTTCTCCAGATATTCCTTGACATCCACAGGCCATGTGCCCCAGATTACCTTGAGATTTGGAGCCTGACCACCGGCTCCGCGGAGTGCCAACGCTCTGGCTGCTCCCAAAACCTAGATGGCCACAACTCTTGCCCCGGTAGATTCCAGGGAAGTTGTCCGTTGCGACCACTGCCTGCTCGTTCAATTCCGTACAACCAATGACATGTGCCGCCGGTGCCATGCTTCGTTAGACGAAGAGGAACCGGAAATCGTAGCACCCGTTCCGATGCCGGCCATTGCGCCGTCGCATGGGAACGGCCGCGGCCACCTTAACCTCGCTGCATCGATCCGGGCACTACGCTTGCGCAATGGCTTGAGCCAGAGGCAGCTGGCCACGCGCATGGCGGTGCCGCGCACCTACGTGTCGAAAATCGAGAATGAGAAGGCCACCCCGACCTTGTCGTCGTTGGAGCGGCTGGCGCGCGCGCTCGAAGTTACGGTGCCCGATCTGTTGACCGGCGGCGAGCGCAACCGGCAGGAAGAGATTCGCGAACTCGTGCAGGATCAGTTCGTCGCGGAGATCCTGCCGTTCATCGCGCAGCTCAATGGAATGCAGATGTCGAGCATCCTGGCGCAGGTGCGGGACTTGACGGTGCGTCCGAGGCGAACAGCGTAGCTACGTCGTCTCCAAATTTGCATGTTCGGGGCGAAGGGTGGTCACGTGTCGCCGAGAGTTTTGGGTTGATCAGATTGTTAGCTTGAGTTTTATCCGGGCAACCAGCCAACTGATGCCGAGGTCTTCGGACCTCGGCTTTTTTCTTGTACGCCGTGCATGTTCGACAGCTGGGAGGTGAAAGTCCTCTTCACAACCTGATGGAGGTGAAGTGATAGCGAAGCGCAAGGGCGTCACCGCGAGGTGGGGTCTGAAGGAAGCGTGGAGCAAATACACGGGCCGATGAACAAGAACCGGATGATGAGGCCTACGGTGCCGGGCAAGCGAGCAAGTGATCGCGAAGCCCATATCCATCAAGGACACTGGTGGTAAATCCGGCGGTCGTGCGTAGAAAGCGGTCGAGCTTATCGCGGGAGATCTGCTACGTGTCACGGACCCGTGACTGAGAGCATCGTGAGATGTTCTGACCACGTGGCAGAAGTCAGCAGAGGGCGTAGTAGTCGCGTAAGCGGCGAAGGCCCGAACGATAGGAAGGGTCAGTAGTGTCTGGGTCTCGATGAGGGTACTGCACTAGCCATCCTGCTTCGGCAGGCCTTGGGCAGGCACAACGCGGTGAAGCCGCTACGGATGCTAACCCGAGAAGTGAAACCCACACGGCGTCCCCAAACTGCGAACGCTCAGCCTGCCAGTTCCTTGGCGGGACTAACTTATCGAACCGCCGTATGCGGACCCGCATGTACGGTGGTGTGGCAGGGGAGGAGAGGCGACTCTCCCCCCTATGCCGATTAATGGCGCTCGATCAGGACATCCAGCCAGCGCGCTAACCGGACCTGCTCGTCGGCCTTTCCTGCTGTATTCGGCCCTTCGTCGGTCAAGGCTGCGAGTTGGTGGGCGAGCGTGTGCACCGCGACCTCGCGCGGCAGATAAGTCGCATCGGCAGGCAGGAGGATCTCCCAATCTCCGGGGCTCGCACGTCGCATCATGAAGCGCTGTACGTCCCGCGCTTTCTCTGACTGCACGTTTCGCCCAGCCAGCACCACAAAGCCGCGGAAGCGAATCTGCGCCCACCCGACATTGCCCTTCGTGTTGACCTTTTGGACTTCGAAGCGATCAAACGCAAAAATTGGACGTTGGGTGTTCATCGGTGACTGCGCAACCACGTCGTCAGTTGTTTGAAAGTGCTCCGACAGCGCAGCCTGAATCTGCTGGGCTTTTGGACGGGCGGATTTCACTGCAACCACGCTCGGACTCGTTTGCAGGGCCGCAGTCGAAGGAACCGGAGCGGACGATTCATCCGCTGAATACTCCGCAGTGGGCGAATCATCAATCGACTCAGATTCCCTGGAACTCAGCCCAGCGGTCTTCAGGGCTGAGACCCGGCGGGCGGCCAACACCGGGGATGGCCTCGCCTTGATGTAACGCAAAAAGTGTGGCTTCCCACGGCCCTTCCAGTACACCGAATCGTAGGGTTGCACTCCAAAGCCTGAGCGTAAAGCGCTGTAAAAGGTGTGCTGCACGGGATTCACAACGATACCGGCGTGACCGGGCCAGGCGATCACGTCTCCCGGCTGCGGCTGCCATACGCGCTGGAAATCTTCATTGCCGGCATAGAGGTCCGAGGAGCTCTGGTACTTGTAGGAAAAGCCTGCCTTCTCATAGATCGCATGCACCAGATGTGAGCAATCAGAGCGCTGTGCGGACTTGTGACGCGTCTCCAGCGCGGCGCCCAGCACGGCGAGTCCGTCATTGGCGTCGAGAAGTTTCGGGCCTGCTGCTCGCTTCGAGGACTCTGAAGCCGCGCGGAGGGTTTGCCGGGCAGGACTCACGACCGGGTTCGTCTGCGCGCACACGCTGGCAGCGCAGAAAAGCAGTCCCCATCGTCGAAGGCCGTGCAGTCGCATAAGTCCTTTTGTATCCCCAGCATCCCGGCTCGCACAGGTCACCGTGGTGCACTGCAGGGAGGCAAAGTTTCTCACCCTTCCGATGCACCTTTGGACCGGAAGGGATGGGTATTTGCTGGCGGAAGGGCAACCCGGAAGGGCTGCCCGACGCCGGGGCGGGCTGTTTGATCGAGGTTTCTTACGGGTTTGCCCCCCGAAAGCCGAGCTGAATCCCGGCTGCAGCCTGACTCATCTATGTGCCATGCCCCTTGATTTCAGCACTGATTTTTCTTCGTCTCGGGAAGACATTTCTGGCCCGCAAGTGACGGCGGCAGCGAGCAGCGCGCCGCCCGATGAAGGCGTCCTGCTCGACGCCTACTCCCAGGCCGTGACCCGGGCGGTGGATAAGATCAGCCCGTCGGTCGTGAATATCGAGGTACATCAATCTGTCCGCACGAGTCGAAGCGCGGCGTCGGAGGAGCACCGGGGAGGCGGATCCGGATTCATCTTCACGCCCGACGGGTTGATCCTTACCAACAGCCACGTGGTTCATGACGCGGCACGCATTGAAGTGACGGTCGCGGGGGGCCGCAAGTTGCCCGCGCGAACAATCGGCGACGATCCGGCAACTGATCTCGCGGTGATCCAGATCGACGGTTCGGGACTCGTGGCTGCCGCCCTTGGCGATTCGCAGGCCCTGCGTGTCGGCCAATTGGTGATGGCAATCGGAAGCCCGTACGGATTTCAATCGACCGTAACGGCGGGCGTGGTGAGCGCACTGGGACGGTCATTGCGTTCTTATTCCGGGCGCCTGATCGAAGACGTGATTCAGACCGATGCGTCCCTGAACCCGGGAAATTCCGGCGGACCGCTCGTGGCCTCCGATGGACGAGTGGTGGGTGTGAACACCGCCACCATCCTGCCCGCACAAGGCATCTGCTTTGCGATCGGAATCAATACAGCGAAGTTCGTCGCCAGCCGCCTGCTGCGCGACGGCCACATCCGGCGGAGTTATATCGGTGTATCCGCGCAGACTGCGCCGATTCATCGCCGACTGGTGCGCTATTACGACCTGCTGAAAGAGACGGGTGTGATCGTGCTCTCCAGCGAGCCGGATAGCCCGGCCCGCCGCGCAGGGTTGCGTGAGGGTGACGTGATCGTGGCACTCGACGGCCAGCCGGTCGCGGGTGTGGACGATTTGCACCGGGTGCTTAGCGATGTACGCGCCGGTGGGCGATCGGAGTTGACCGTCCTACGGGGCACGGAGAGACTGCGGGTGACCATCGTGCCGGAAGAAGCCCGTCAGAGCAACTAACCGGCGGCGGACATTCGCCCACGCAACCCTATCCTGCGTAGGCTTCGACCGGCGAACCCACAGTCTTTTCTTTCGGCACCCATTCGATCGGCTCAATCGGCCCTACTATAAAAATCCACGATAGCGCGCCCAACCACAGCATCACCGAGACGATCAGAAATGGCCAGAAGAAGTGGCCGGTGCGATCGAGCAGGGATCCGGCCACCCAAGGTGCGACTACACCCGAGGAATTTCCCACGAACAACTGCAGGCCGCACCATCGACCGATCGCTTGCGGACCGGCCAACCTCTGGGCAATGGCCCAGATGTTGGAACTCCCGAAACCGAACAACACTCCGGTCAGCATCAAGAACGCGATCGACCAACCGGGGGGAGCCACGACGCAAGCCAGCAGGAAGACTCCTGTTCCGGCACATCCAATCACCATGAAGGTCTTGCGTACCCGGGTTGGTGTACCGCCCGCGCGGATCCAGCGATCGGAAAACCAGCCACATACGCTGGCCGAAAGTGCTGCCATGAAGAAGAAAGCCCCGCCGATCTTTGCCATTCCAGTCATGGAAAAATGGCGCTCGCGGACTAAATAGAACGGCAACCAGGTCACCATGAAGTAGAGGAAATAATTTCCGCAGAACAGGCAAATCCACGTTCCCCAGGCGGAGCGCTGCCGAACTATCTCGCGCATGCCGGGACCGCCTTTCTTCTCATTGGGTGATGCAAAGTCAGCCGCCGGCATCCATCGCAGCCATGGCAACAGCCACAGCAAGCACACCGATCCCAGGAGGATGAAGAATGGACGCCATCCGAATTGCGCTACCAGCGTCCCGCCAAATAGCAATCCGAAGCTCGGGCCCAAGGCCAGTCCAGACGCGATGGTTGCGTTGGCAAATCCTCGGCGGCCTTCGGGGCAATGCACGGCAAGAATTTTTCCGTAGCCAGGGTAAGCGACCGACTCTCCAATTCCGAGAACGACGCGCACCACCACCAGAAGCGCCAGGGAATGTACCAGTCCCGTGACGGCGGTCGCGCTCGACCATAGAAAAAAGCCTGCGGCGAACACCCACTTCACATCCAGGTGGTCTACCAGCCAGCCGGAAAGAATCTGGCAACTGGAATACGTCCAGAAAAATGCGGAGAGCAAGATCCCGAGTTGAGAGGCTGAGATCCCGAGTTCATCTTTGATCAGAGGCGCCGCGATCGAGAGGTTGCTGCGATCGACGTAGTTGATGAACACCGACAGAAACAACAACACGAGCACGCGTGAGATGCCGGGAGTGAGCCGCGAGTTATCGGTTGTGGAAGGCACAGAGTCGGAGGGAGTGCGCCATTGTGCTCTGTAGGTGAGAGGATTACAAGCTGTCAAATGCAGCACCTGCCACGAAGACGCGGAGGCACCGAGGAATTGGGGAATTGGGAAATTTTGTAATTTAGTAATTTGTAACTTGGAACAAAAGAGGGGTACAGTGCGGCTCTTCGAATTTACTGCTGCCCAAAGACCCTGACTTCCTCGGTGTCCTCCGTTTTGAGGACATTCAAATTCCAACTCTTCCTTGCCTCCGTGTCTCAATGATTAGGTTTTGGTTTTTTGACACATCCGTAAGTTTCAAAACACCAGCCGCCATCTCATTGCCAACTCCCAGACCGTGTGTTAGCGTCTTGAATTAGAAGGGGATAGCGTTGCAGGCAACAATTCCCGCCGAACTGGATCGCAAGGAAGCCGAAATCTATCGCCAGCTTGATCCAGCGCGGCTCCCAAAACACATCGCCATCATCATGGACGGCAACGGGCGCTGGGCGCGCCGCCGTCACATGCCGCGCATTGCCGGACACCGCGCCGGAGTCGCCGCCGTACGTTCGACCGTCGAAACGGCTGCGAGAATTCATATTCCTGCCCTCACTCTCTACGCGTTTTCCGAAGAGAACTGGAAAAAGCGGCCCAAGAGCGAAGTGGACTTCCTGATGCGGTTGCTGAGCCGTTATCTCAAGATGGAAGTGCCCACCCTGAACGACAACAACATTCGCCTCGAGTACATCGGGCGGCAGCAGGAATTGCCCGAGTCGGTACAGGAGCGCATGGAAGGCGCTCGCCAGGCGACCTCGAAAAACACCGGGATGGTGCTGACCCTGGCGCTGAACTACAGCGCGCGGTCGGAAATTGTGGACGCGTTCCGTTCGCTGGTGCAGGCGGCGGCACGCAATGGCGGAATCGATCATTTGCAGGTCGATGAAGATGCGATCGGCCGGCATCTATACACCAAGCACTTGCCGGACCCGGACCTGGTCGTGCGCACCAGTGGGGAGATGCGGCTGAGCAATTTCCTGTTGTGGCAACTGGCGTATGCAGAAATTTACGTAACCCCGACGCTATGGCCGGATTTTCGCGGACATCATCTGCTCGAAGGCATCGCCGAGTACCAGAAGCGCGAACGCCGTTACGGCGGGCTCAATGAAGACCACGCGCATCACAACGGCGCCAAATCGGCCAAGGGATAAAGTCTCCTCACCACAGAGTCACAGAGTCGCAGCTCAACCAGCGGAAGCTCGCAGACTCTGTGGTAAACAATTCTTTAGCAAGGATTCAGAAGAGTCCTCTTGATCAAGCGCATCGCAACAGCAGTGGTCCTCATCCCGATTGTTCTGCTGCTAATACTGCGGGCGCCGGTGTCGGTGGTCGCGGCCGTCACTGCGGTCGTCGCCTTGCTGACTGTACAAGAATTCTTAAAGCTCACCGAATCCTACGGCGTCGTGCCGCTGCACAAACCGACCTACATCGTCGTCATCCTGTTTTTCCTGCTACTCATGTTCAACGCTGGCCAGGAGAAGCCGCTTCTCTCGACCGATATTTTCGGCATCGTCGCGGCTTTTGCGGCCACCATCGTGGCATTTGTTTTCCTGACGATCGCCATGCGCCGGGAGTCTCTGGCCACCGGCTATCCGGCGGCCGCGGCTTCTGGCTTTGCGTTCGCCTACATCGCCCTCCCTTTGGCCATGCTCGTGCAACTTCGTCAGCAATGGGCGGGGGCGTTTTTGATTTTTTACCTGCTGCTGGTCGTCTGGTCGGGCGACATCTTCGCCTACTTCGTCGGCAAATCGATGGGACGCCACCTGATGGCACCGCGCATTAGTCCCAAAAAGACTTGGGAAGGGGCGGCGGCCTCGCTGATTGCAAGCATGGCGATCGGCGGGTCGCTGTTCTACCATTCCGCGCAGGTGAGCACCACGTTTCTGCAATGGGGACTGATTCAGCGTCGCGATGGGATGTTTGGCCTGGAGCGACCTGCCCTGCTTCCGATTCTCGCGCTCACCGCCGTGTTGAACATTGCAGCACAGCTAGGAGACCTGGTCGAATCGCTTATCAAGCGCGGAGCAAACGTGAAGGACTCAGGTGCCATTCTCCCGGGCCACGGCGGCATGCTCGACCGCATCGATGCGCTACTCTTTGCGGCACCCGTGTTGTGGATCTGGGCTGCCTGGCGGGTGACGCAGTGAACACGGCATTTTTCATCACAGAGTCACAGAGATGCAGAAGAAAACCAGGAGAAATTGCCAGGGATGAGTTACGCGCTGCTCCAACCCCGATTGAATCATTGATTTTCCTGGCCTGTCTCTGTGTCTCTGTGGGGAATTCGCTGCCTACTCGAAACGAAAGGGCCACTTCATAGCACGATCGTGTAGCTAGCGCACCTTCCGCCACCCGCGTAAGATAAAGATTCCCATGCGACGTATCGCCATTCTGGGTTCGACCGGCTCCATCGGCCGGAGCACTTTCAGCGTCGCCGAATCCTATCCCGACCGATTCCAGATTGTTGCCCTTGCAGCGGGCTCGAACATCGACGCTGCGTTTGAGCAGGCGCTGCGCTGGAAACCGCGGCTTCTTTCTGTTGCACGCGAAGCAGATGCGGAAGTTCTCCGCAACAGACTCAAGGCCAAAGGCATCGGCCACGACACGGTGGAAGTCGTTCATGGCGCGGCCGGAAATGTACAGGTTGCAACTCATCCCGGTGTGGATTTTGTGGTCAGCGCGATTGTCGGAGTGGCGGGTCTCGAAGCCACGTACGAGGCCGTGAAAGCCGGGAAATCCATAGGTCTCGCTAACAAAGAATGCCTGGTGGCGGCCGGGGAACTCATCACGGCCGAGGCACGCAAGCAAGGTAAGCCGTTGCTACCGATCGATAGCGAGCACAACGCGGTGCACCAGTGCATGCGGGGCGGCCGCATGGAAGAAGTGCAGCGCATCTGGCTGACGGCGTCGGGCGGTCCGTTCCTGAAAACCCCGAAATCCGAATTTCCCTCGATTACCATCGGGGAGGCTTTGAATCATCCTACGTGGAAGATGGGAAAGCGAATCACCATCGATTCGGCCACGTTGATGAACAAGGGATTCGAAGTCATTGAAGCCTGCCGGCTCTTCCATGTACCCCCGAGTCAGGTGGAAGTCATTGTGCATCCGCAGTCTACGATCCATTCCATGGTCGAGTTCATCGATGGCAGCATACTTGCTCAATTTTCAGTGACTGATATGCGGCTCCCGATCCTTTACGCCCTGACCTATCCCGAACGGATTCAATCAGATCTCCGTTTTCCGGTCATGGACTTAAGGCAGCTGGACTTCTACCCGCCGGATATGCAGAAATTTAGATGTCTGGGGCTGGCCTATGAAGCGGCTGAAGCCGGTGGGGCTAAACCGGTCGCTCTGAATGCCGCTGATGAGGTTGCTGTCGCCGCTTTTCTTGATGGGCAAATTCGCTTCGATGAGATTCCCAGAATTATCGAAGACGTGCTTTCTGCAACAAAAGCTGGGAAAATGGAATCTATTAAACAGGTGCTTGCGACAGACCTGGAAGCGCGACGCGTTGCTCAAGAACGCGTAGAAGAAATTCGCGGCAGGTCCCCCATGCCGCACGCCGCTTCCGTTTCCTGTCCGGGGGAGTAATCAATACTTTATGACGCACTTTTTCGTGACCGCGGTGACGATGGCAATTGTCTTAGGCGTAATGATCCTCATCCACGAGTGGGGACACTACGCGGCGGCCAAATTTTTCAAAGTCCGAGTGGAAGTCTTTTCCATTGGCTTCGGCAAACGACTGCTGGGCTTCCGCAGGGGCGAGACCGACTACCGGATCAGTGCCATTCCCTTGGGCGGCTACGTCAAGATGTCGGGCGAGAACCCGATGGACGAACGCACGGGCGATCCCGGCGAATTCCTGTCCCACCCGCGCTGGCAGCGTTTCGTAATCGCGATCGCCGGCCCCTTCATGAACATCGTCCTGGCGGTGGGCCTGCTTACAGTCGTGTACATGGTGCACTACGAGTATCCGGCGTTCGTGGATCAGCCGGGCGTGATCGCCTACGTGAAGCCAAACTCGGCGGCGGCCCAAATCGGACTGCAGGCTGGCGACCGCATCACCCGCATCGCGGGCATCGACAACCCTACCTGGGAACAGATCGGGCTGAAAGTCATGCTCAGCCCCAACGAGGGATTGCCGGTCACTATCAACCGCGGCGGGCAGATCCTCGAGAAAACCATCACCCCCAAACCGATCACCAGCTCGGAAGTTGGCTCGGCTGGCTGGAGTCCTGAACAATCCATTGTTGTCGCCGATGTCGATCCGGGAATGCCAGCCGCGAAGGCAGGATTGCAGGAAGGCGACGAGATCATCGCGGTGGATGGCAAGCCCGTCCGCGTAATCGACGCGCTCATCGACAACCTCCAGGAAACCAAGGATCAGGTCGTCAACGTCGACGTTCTCCGCGGGGATAAGCACCTTACATTTAAATTGCAGCCGGTTTTGGCTGACGCCGAGGATAAGACGAAGCGCTATCGCGTTGGCTTTGAGAGCACCGCGCGCATGAAAGTCGGACAACTCTCGCTCATTCCGGCCTTCCAGCGCTCGCTCGAAGACAACAGGCGCTACTCGCTGGTTCTGCTCGAATTGATCCAGAAAATGGCGCAGGCCAAGGTTTCGATGAAGCAGGTGGAAGGTCCCATCGGAATCGGCAGCGCGATTGGCCACGCCGTCACCGAAAAAGGCTGGACCCCGTTGTTGGGACTGACCGCGGGCATCAGCCTGAACTTGGGCATTTTTAACCTGCTGCCGATACCCATTCTCGACGGTGGCGTAATCCTGCTGCTACTAATCGAAGGCCTGATGCGGCGCGATATCAGCTTGCAGATCAAAGAACGCATTTACCAGGCAGCGTTCGTGTTCCTGGTGTTGTTCGCGGTGACCGTGATCTATAACGACATCGCCAAGCGCTGGCCGCTGGGCGGTTAGCAAATCTTTTAACCACAGAGGACACAGAGGAACACAAGGGGAAATCGAAACCTTGTGTCTCCCAGTGTCCTCTGTGGTTTCTGCCTTTGACTTTACTGTCGATCTTTCGCCACCCTAAGAATTGTCATCTCGAGCGAAGTGAGGCGCCAGACGAACGCAGTCGAGAGACCTTGTGTTTTCTCTCTGTCGATGGAGCGACCGCCCCTCCCATTCCGTCGAGCAAGCCCCCTTTCTCGCATGGTAAAATAGAGCTTCCCATGGCCCAAATACAGCGTAGGAAGACAGTTACGGCCTCGATCGGTGGTGTGCGCGTCGGCAGCGATGCACCGGTCGTGGTGCAGTCGATGACCAATACCGACACGGCCGATATCCCCTCGACCGTGAAGCAGGTCGCCGCCCTGGCCCGGGCCGGCTCGGAACTCGTCCGCGTCACCGTCAACAACGAAGAAGCGGCAGCAGCCGTCGCCCCGATCGTCGACGAACTCGACAGACAAGGCATCCGCGTTCCCATCATCGGCGACTTCCATTACAACGGCCACCTGCTGCTGACCAAGTACCCCGATTGCGCCCGCGCGCTCGCCAAGTACCGCATCAACCCCGGCAACGTCAGCGTGGGCCGCAAGAACGACGACAACTTCCGCACCATGATCGAAGTCGCCGTCAAGAATCAGAAACCGGTCCGCATCGGCGTGAACTGGGGTTCGCTCGACAGCGCCCTGCTCACCAAGATGATGGACGAGAATTCCCTGCTGTCCGAGCCCAAAGACGCCCGCGAAGTCACCATGGAAGCCATGGTCGTCAGTGCCCTGAACTCGGCCGTGCTCGCGGAAAAATACGGCCTGCGCCCCGACCAGATCATTCTCAGCGCGAAAGTCAGTGGCGTGCAGGACTTGATCGACGTCTACCGCTCGTTAGCCGCGCGCTGCAGCTACCCGCTTCATCTCGGCCTGACCGAAGCCGGAATGGGCGCCAAGGGCATCGTGGCCTCGGCCGCCGCGCTGGGAGTAGTTCTGCAGGAAGGCATCGGCGACACCATCCGTGTCTCGCTCACTCCTGCGCCGGGTGGCGACCGCACGGAAGAAGTCCGCGTCGGCCAGCAGATTCTGCAGTCGCTCGGCATCCGCAGCTTCACCCCGCAAGTCACCGCCTGCCCGGGCTGTGGACGCACCACCAGCACCTTCTTCCAGGAAATGGCCGAACAGATCCAGACCTACCTGCGCGAGCAGATGCCGATCTGGAAAGACCGCTACACGGGCGTCGAAGAAATGAAAGTGGCGGTGATGGGCTGCGTGGTTAACGGCCCCGGCGAATCGAAGCACGCCAGCCTAGGCATCTCGCTCCCGGGCACCTTCGAAGAACCCAAAGCCCCGGTCTACGTCGACGGCCGCCTGTTCACCACGCTGAAAGGTGACAAGATCGTGGCGGAGTTCATTACGATTCTGGATGAGTACGTCGAGTCGCACTACGCGGCCAAAGTGGAAGTGGCGGCGAAGTAGAACAGCTCTCTCCGCTACGGAGACACAGAGGCACGGAGAGGAACTGGCACCGATGAGAGCAGCGCACGTCCTCCCGAGCGCGACACGGAGCATCTTCCTTAGGGCTCGCCATCTCTTAAAGCTCATCACCTCCCAAAGTTTGTCATCCTGAGCGAAGCGAAGGAACTGCTTTTCGCTCGTGTTCTCATCGACCTTTAGGAAGATCACGTCAAACCAGCCCTGGCTGAGATCCTCCCCTGTGGGATTGGCGGAGCGAATCAAGGCAACCTCCTTGTCACGCAGCCAACCTCTGATAGGTTTTTTCCGGGCGATCGCGTTGCCCACATACTTGAAGCTTTCAAAATACAACAGGCGGTGAACACGGTAATTGCTGTGAATCCCGGGTAGCGTTGTTTTTATGTTCCCAGACACGCCGCCAGATGCCGTTAGTGATGCCCATATAGAGGATTCTCGACTTACTCGCCATGATGTAAACGTAGTAGCGCCGCACAGGAAAGCAGGTCCTTCGCTGCGCTCAGGATGACAAATCGTCGAGGGAGACGCCCTTCACGCCAGCAGCGACAAATTCGGATCCGCTGCCTCATGGTCTGGATCGGCGAATTTCTTTAGGTCCGGATACGTGTCCAGCAACTCGGGCGGCGCCTTCACCCGCTTCCCGGTCAGCATCGACTTCAGTTCCAACGCATTCGCCCCGGCACGCGCTTCATAGTGGTTGTTGGTGATGACGTAGGTGGTCTGCGCCTTCTCCGCCACAGCTTCGATCTTCTCCTTCCAGCCGCCTAGTTCGTCGACGCTGTAGAGATAGTTGTAGCGGTCGTTGCGGTCGTCGCTGTTAAACCATTCTTTGTAATTTCGGCCGTGCAGGCGCACGTAGCCGAGCGGGGACGTGACGTGTTCCGTAGGAGCGAGCGACCGCCCCAGCGTCGGCTGATCGATATTGCAGAACGCGACATTTTGCTTCGCGAACAACGCGATGGTTTCGTCGTTGTCCCAGCTGTCGTGGCGAACTTCAACCACGCGCGGATACTCGATGAATTGCCGCAGCAGCCGCTCCAGGTACTCGCGATTCAGGCTCGTGTTCTTGAACGACACCGGGAACTGGATCAGCAGTGCGCCCAGCTTCCCTTCTCCGGCGATCGCGTCCAGCCCCTCGCGCGCTTTCGCTTCATCCTCGTCGGTCGGCCGAATGGACGCGGCCGACGTCGGCTCCATGACGGCCAAGGGCGAGTGGGTGAACGAGCGGTGCAGCTTCGCCGTAAAAACAAAATTGGGGTTCCACGCAACCTTCCGCACCCAAAGTCGTGCCAGCTCCGGCCGGATGTGTCCGTAGAACGAAGTGTTGATCTCCACGACATCGAAGAAGTGCGCAAGGTATTCGAGCGCGTGAACTTTCTTGCGCTGGACTTCCGGCGGGTAAAAAACCCCCTCCCAGTCCTTGTAGGACCAGCCGGCCGTGCCAATGCGAATGTGAGGTGTTCCTTCCATAGGTTGGACGAAGTGGGCGGCGTGAAGCTTGTTGGGAGGTTAGCATAACCTGGCGCGGAAACGCGTCGCCCACAAGCGTTTCAACCGATGGGCACAGCAATGCTTGCTCGCGTCAAACGGCACGAGTGCGGGGCGTTCTGAAGCCTTTGGAATTCGGTGGTCAGCGAACGAGGCTGGGACTCCTCGGCTGGTTTATTTGAAATACATCCAAGCCGCGAGAGCCACCAAAACCACCGCAAGGATCCAAAGGGACGAATCGCTCATTCCAGTTTTTTTGGCCATGGCTAATCTTAACCCGATCTCCTGATTCTCTGAAACGATGAGAAGTACCGGAAACGACAACAGGAACCAAACTAGTTTCGGTTCAGAAATTGAGAGTGTACCCCATCCGGCCGCGATAGCGGCTCAGTAGAGCAACAACCCCACCCAGTAAACTCCGCTGGGATACGTGTCCGTTCGCGCATAACAACTGCCGACTGCGACGCTCTTGAAGCCGCGATTCTCGATCATCCTGGTAGCGCCGGCCGGCAAGACTTCGGGGTGCATGTTGGTATAGGAGACCACCGAATAGCGCTGCGCGAGTTCGTGCATGGAGCGGGTCGCCAGCCGGTCCTCCTGCGCCATCGTACAAACGGCTGCACGCAGCACAGTATCGGAAGCGCGGGTGAGTGCCGGCAGGTGGGCTGCGCGTCGCGCGCGATTCACTGCCTCGGCAATGAAGTTTTCGCTTTGTTCTGGCGTGTAGGCCGGCAAGCTGTGCCCGAAATCCTGCACCACGTAAAGGTGCTCTCCGCTGCGAATGACGGCAAAGCCCGCTACGTTGTAGCTTGCGTCCAATAGATTTTCGCGATGCGGCGGAGAGCGCATCAGGCTCTGGTGAGCGCCTTCGGCGGTAGAGTTCAACGCAACATTCTCGCCGGAGCGGTCCAGCAGTAGCACACTGGCTGCCGACAACCGGCGTGGCAGCGAGGGCTCGCCATTCAGTTGGTGCGAGAGCTGCCGATCGCGGGCCATGGCGGCGGCATGGGAACGCGCGGCCTGAGTCAAGCCGTCATCAAATTGAAGGGGAGGGGCTCCGGCCTTGGCGCGGGCCTGATTCGCCATCTCAAGGAGTTGCTGTTCGGCTTGCTCATCGAAATCCGGGGAGGGCTGGTAATCCGAGGCAGCGACACGATCAGGACTCCTGGAGGCCGCCGGTTTGATCTTGGCTTGTTCCGGCGTTGCGCTCGATCCGAGGACCAACGCGACTGTAATCAGGGCCCGTAGCATACGTTTAAGTACCCGCGCACCGACCCTGGGAGGCCGTTGGGGGAAGCCGCAATTTCTGCTTTGCTACACAGCCACTCTAGCTTCTAGAATCAGAGCCACCTAATTACCAATGGCCATCGGACAAGGGATCGCTGTTCTTCTGGGTCTGCTGTTTGGCAGTGTGCTTGCGTGGTTTTGGCTCCGCGCACAGTCAGCCGGCCGGGATGCTCGTCTGGCGTTGACCGCCAAGGATTTACTGGCTGCCCGCGAGGAGCTTGCCCGACAGCAGGAATCCCAAGCCGTCCTACGTGCACAGGCTGCGGCGCTGCAATCCACTCTGGAACACGAGCGCAAATCTGCCGCTGAAAAACTGGCCCTGATCGACCGCGCCAGCGACGAGCTGCGTCAGGCATTCCAGGCGCTGGCCGCTGAAGCCCTCAAGAGCAATAACCAGTCGTTTTTGCAGCTCGCCAAGACCAGCCTGGAACGGTTTCAGAGCGAGGCCAAGGGCGATCTCGAGGCGCGGCAGCTCGCCGTCGAGAACCTCGTCGCGCCGATCAAAGATTCACTGAACAAAGTCGACAGCCAGATTCAGCAGATTGAGAAAGAACGCAGCCACGCTTACGGAACGCTTACCGAGCAGGTGCAGTCGCTGATCGGCACGCAGAAAGCGTTGCAGACAGAAACGGGAAACCTGGTGAAAGCCCTGCGCTCTCCTTCCGTGCGCGGGCGCTGGGGAGAGATCCAACTGCAGCGGGTGGTGGAAATTGCCGGCATGCAATCGTTTTGCGATTTCGACGAGCAGGTGACAGTGAATACCGGCGACGGCCGCCTGCGTCCGGACCTGATCGTGAAACTTCCGGGCGGCAAGAACATCGTGGTCGACGCCAAGACTCCGCTGCAGGCTTACCTCGACGCTGTTGAAACGTTGGATGACAACGTCAGGCGAGAGAAACTATGCGACCACGCGCGCCAGGTGCGCGAACACATGCGCGCGCTGGCCTCGAAATCGTACTGGGAACAGTTTGAGTCGACACCGGAATTTGTCGTGATGTTTCTTCCCGGCGAAACGTTCTTTAGCGCCGCCCTGGAGCTGGATCCGGGTTTGATTGAACAGGGCGTCAGCCAACGAGTGATTGTGGCCTCACCGACCACGCTGATCGCACTGCTGAAAGCAGTTGCTTACGGGTGGAATCAGGAGAAGCTGGCTCGCAATGCGCAGCAGATCAGCATGCTCGGTAAGGAACTACACGATCGCCTGCGCGCCATGGGAGTTCACATGGACAACCTGCGCAAAGGACTCGATCGGGCCGTCGAGGCATACAACAAGGCTGCCGGCTCAATGGAAAGCCGCGTGATGGTCACAGCCCGCAAGTTCCCGGAACTCGGCGCAGCGATCACGGAAGAAATTCCCGAACTCGACCAGATCGAGACCACCACGCGAACGCTGTCGCTGGACTGGGGCGAGGAAACGACCGAGCCGTTGCCGTTCGTTCCCCGCCATGATCCGGAGGAGGAGAGCTAAAAGCTCCGACTCCTTGAGGCTCCCCTCTCCGGGGTCCACTCACGTCAACGTATTTCCCACCAGGCCTCACTGCACGATTTGAAAATTGAGACCGCTCTACTTCGCGGCCATCCCATGGGGACGCGCGGGACCGGTCGCAAAGGCGGTATTGAAGTTCAAATCGAAGCGACGATCGACCCGCAGATGGTCTTTGAAGACTTTGACCACGTGAACGTAATGGTCTCCTTCAAAATGGATCTTGCCGAAGCTGTCTTCATTCAGGAAATAGTTCGCAACCACCAGCCGCTTATCATCGTCAGTCAGGATCAGCGAATGCGGCCCGGCGTCCTTGCCAAAACTCACGATTCCAGACTGCACGGGCATCTCAGGGTTGGTAATGTCGAGCATGCCCACTTGTCCGGCTTGAAAGGATCCAAATAAAAGCCGGTCCCCCGTAGAGGTGATGGCCAGCAGTTGCGTCATGCCACCGCGCACCGGAACCTCGACGTGCGGAACGATGTCTTCGCAATCGAACACGACTTGCGCGGTTCCCCCGATGGTGTCCACCAGGTAGACCAGGCCATCGAACATCCCCGCCGTGAAAGCGCGTCCCTGCGGATCACGCGGGATCATCTTCACGTCCATGGTGCCAATGGCACTGGGAATCTGAATCGTTCGCAAGATCTCGCGGCTCTCGTAATCCCAGACGCGGATGGCGCCACGCAGAACCGGGTCGCCCGGCACTACGTTCAGCGTGCTTGCCGGCAGGATGAAGTCGGCGGTCACCATCAAATTGAGATCGGGGCGCACAGAAATCCCGTGCGGATTGAATCCATCCATCGGAGGATTCACCGGCCATTCTTCGATAAGCTTCAGATTGCGACCGAACTCCGCCAGGCGTCCGGGCGCTCCGCCCATGGCCGACCCCATCTGCGTGACTAGAAATCCACCATGCTCCAGCGGGAGGAAGTCGTCAGTGATGCTGGATTGGGACGCGTTCGCCGAAAACATAAACCTGGGGTGGCGCGCGTTGGAAACATCGAAAAAGAAAATGCTGTTCTGGCCGCTCAACAAACTCAGCAGTCCTCCGCAGGCCAGCACGTTCTTGTCGGCCGACAGGTGGCAGTGGTGCGGCTCATTGTTGGTATTACCAGGAACCGGGATCGGGACCGTTCGGATGACTTTGCCGTAGTCGTCGGAATCCTCGTCAAAATTGATGACGGCAAGGAAGTCGGGAGCTACGCGGGCCTGGTCGCTGGCCCAGACGTACAGCGTTTTCTCTGGACGCGCGTGGCTGCGGTCGTCCCCGCCATGGTCGGCAGCGAAGGCCGCAGCCGTGACGAGCAAAGTCGAGACAAGAAATGTCCACCACACCAGACGAAACTGAAAGTTAGGGTTCGACCTCATATCGCTCCTCGTGGAACGAAGCCGTTAAGGCCTCGCAGATAATTTAGGGTTGCGACCAGGCACGACAGAGCGTGGGCCTCTTCGCGGAGATTTCTGGTTCCGAGCACTCTTCCTGCAACCTTCAATTTGGTCAATTCCCCGCATCTTCCCTGTTGGTGGAATTTTCATTCCCGGCTGGCCGCCTCTGAAACGAAACGACTTGTCGTCACCGCGCACTATCGCAATGATGCGAACCGCCACGGTTTCCCGGTCTCCTGGGAATTCGCAAGCGGGCGCTAGAGTGAGGCAGTGCGGTGAACACGCAGCGAATGGTAAACTCCTCGGCAACCCATCCCGGATGTGGTCCCATGGGAAACCCAATCCCCGTTCAAAGGCTCTACCGTTTCGGCGACTTTACCCTCGACGCGCACACTGGCGAATTGGCTCGCAACGGGAACCGGACGCCTCTCCGCGAGCAGCCTCTTCAACTGCTGCTTGCATTGCTGGAGAGGCCGGGCGAGTTAGTTTCCCGCGAGGAACTGATCGGCCGCCTGTGGGAACCGAATACGTTTGTAGATTTTGACCGGGGCCTGAACAAGGCCGTGAACCACCTCCGGGAGGCGCTGGCCGACTCGGCGGAACATCCGCAGTTCATTGAGACGATGCCACGCAAGGGCTACCGCTTTGTGGGTCAGCTCGCGGAGGAGAGCCGTTCGCCCGAACCTGTCCCCCAGCCCATTCAGCCCGCGCGCTCAAAACATAGTCTTTGGATCGCAGCCCCAGTCATTCTGGCGCTGGTCGTGATGGCTCTGGTTGCGAATCTGGGTGGCCTTCGAACCCGGATCATGAGTCACCTGCACCCGGACCCTCCACAAATCTCTTCCATCGCGGTGATTCCGCTGGAGAGCCTTTCGGGCGATCGCGAGCAGGAATATTTCGCTGACGGGCTGACGGATGAACTAATCACCGATCTGGCAAAAATGGGGAGCACTCGCGTCACCTCCCGCGCTTCAATCATCCGCTACAAAGGAACCAAGGAGAGTATCCAGGAGATCGGCCGCGAACTGAACGCCGATGCAATTGTGGAGGGAACCGTCACGCGCTCGGGCAACCGCGTTCGCATCACTGCCCAGCTGATCCAGGTTTCCACCGACATGCACCTGTGGGCCGAAGCGTACGAGCAGAACCTTGGGGAAGCGCTGGATCTGCAGCGACAGGTTGCTGCCGATATCACGCACAAAGTGGATCTCATGATCCGTCCGCTGGAATCCTCCAGCCCGGTGAATCCCCAGGCGTACGGCCTCTATTTGAAGGGCAGGTACTTTTTTTACCAGTACTCATCGCATGGCTGGCAACAAGCGATTGACCATTTCCGGCAAGCCATCGCGATCGATCCGAATTTCGCGCCCGCATACTCCGGGCTCGCCGATACATATCTGGTCGCCGGAGCTTACGGAATGTTCACTCCGCAAGAGGCCTTGGTGCAGGGTAAGGCGGCGGCTCAAAAAGCACTTCAATTGGACGATAAGCTGGCCAGCGCTCACTACGCTCTAGCCACGGCCTACACCTGGTACGACTGGGATTGGAGGAGTGCAGAAAAAGAATTCCAACGCGCCCTGGCCTTGAATCCCGAGGATGCGCTTGGCCGGAACTGGTATGGCGGATATCTTTCGCTGCTCGGCCGGCATAGCGAGGCGATCGACCAGCACGAACGGGCGCGGCAGATCGAGCCGTTCTCTCTGATCGTCAACGCGAACCTCGCACGCGCCTTGTATTGGGGGCGCCGCTACGACGAAGCGATTGCGCAGGCGCGCAAGACACTCGACCTGGATCCCAAGTTTGGCGTCGCCCTGTTCTGGCTGGAAGGCTCCCTGCGGCACAAGGCACTCTTTCGCGAAGCGGTGGCTCTGCGAGAGGCTGTTCATCCGGAACAATCCACCGCTCTCGAACAACAGTTCCGGAAGCAGGGTTTCCAAGGCCTGCTTCGCCAGAACGCCGAGGACTTCAAGAAAGGCGGCGCCCTGGTGGAAGCTGCCCGTTGCTACGCGCAGATAGCGGAGAAAGACGAAGCCATTGCTCTGCTGGAAAGCTGTTTCAAAAACCGGTGCTCCTCCATCGTGACGTTGAAGGCCGAGCCGGATTTCGATGTTCTCCACGACGATACGCGCTTCCAAACCTTGGCGCGTGGAGTGGGATTGCAGTAGGGGGGATGATTGGCCGGCCTCGGTGCGCTCCGTCAAGGCGTGTACAAGACACTGGCGGCAGTTTGGTCTTGTTTCATCGCAACATAGCTTATAGATAATATAAATCCACTATCCATCGCGAGCCCGAAAGTCCCGGGATACCCGACAAGCAACTTATAGAATGCCTATTGCTGGCGATTAGAAGCCCCAGGACTGCGAATCAGGGCGTTGGACAGCCCAAAAGGTCGTCCCGGCCGCAGCAACGCGCCAGAGAGGCGCTAATGCGAAAATTGTATCTCTGAGCTAATCAGGTGGTCTAACCTGCCCGTTCTTTCGCGAGCGCGCCACTCTTCCCCGCGGTTTCGGGCAGGACTTCCCAAACACCGTCAAACTTCACGAAGTAAGGTTCGACCGAGATGTCGGGGAAGTTCGAGGTCAACAACTGGGCTGCGCGGTGGAGTTCAGAACGGTGATGTTCCGCTTCGGCGGCGCGATCGCCCTTGAAATAGGCGAGGCCGCCATAGGTAGCGCAATCGGAGTGGCTCATCACCAGCACGCGTTTAGTCTGGTGCAGGCGGATCGACATGCGGACCTGTTCCAGGATGAAGTCCTGTTCAAAATCATTGCGGGGCGAGGCAAGGGTCTTCGCGCCCCCCGCCACGATGATCATGTCAGGCCGCTCGATATTCTGCTTGCGCAGAAACTTCCGCACCGTCTGGCTGATGCGATGGTCAAAGCAGCACAGCACCGCGGCATCAGCGACATAGGGGTCGGCGGGAGAATCGAAATGGAAGATCTTGCGCATAGTCAGTTCTCTGGATTGTAGCGGCCCTGGGGCGATGGCGTCACCCGGCGAGCGTCCCCTGCTGAAAGTGGGAACGTGGAATATCGAGACGGAAAAGCTTGTCAATGCTGCGTTACGCTCGCTTTGGGGCGAACAAACAGCGCACGCTGGTGAGAACGCCTGATTACGTCAACCATGCTCGCCCTGCTATAAAATTGCCGACCGATGGAAGTCGACGATCAAGCCTTTCAGCCAAATGCCCCTGCCTCCACTGAGGCTCTCACGTCTTCGAGAACTGGGCTGGAGAAATCTCTGCCGGAAAGCTACTTTGCCTTCCTCACACGCGCAAATGGAGGCGAGGGTTTCATTGGTGACCGATACGTGCAGTTGTGGAGGGCCGAAGAACTTGCGGAGATGAATCGTGCCTACAAAACTGCG
Organism: uncultured Acidobacteriota bacterium; assembly: GCA_963765755.1. Taxonomy (GTDB): domain Bacteria; phylum Acidobacteriota; class Terriglobia; order Terriglobales; family Acidobacteriaceae; genus Gp1-AA133. The sequence continues at coordinate 259,584 of CAVXXV010000016.1, forward strand.
GATTTCTTCCCGAACTTGTTTTTCATCGGGAGCGATGGCGGCGGAGAAGCCTACGCGTTCGATCTCTCGCGCACGGACGCGACGGTATTCGAGGTTCCATTTATTGGCTTGCCGACCGACGCAAGGGCAATCGCCAGTTCGATCGATTCATTTCTGGCGACCTGAGATTTGGGTCAATGAGTGTAATTGCCTGTTTTCATCAAGTGAGGTTCGTCACGGCACGCCAATGTCACTGTTGGTACTATCGTGCGCGACAGTGAAGAATCGGGAGGTCTACGAATGCCAAGCAAGAACAACATCCTGATTAGCCTTTCCGAGTCAGACAAGACGCAGTTCGGCAAGCAAGACTTCAAGACTCAATCCACGCCTCAGCGGGTCTTTTCATCACTTTGGGCTCTTGAGTCAGAAGTCAACAATGGCGGCTTATCGCAGTATTTCCTGAATGACAGTAGCGAGACTGCGGCATTTGCGGCGGAGGCTCTCGAAACGATAAGTGCTCCGCGAACTGCGGATATATGCAGGCGCGCCATAGCCACAGCGTTTCCAGCCGGACTGCCCGAGACTTCCGAAGCAATTTCCACGGCGGCTGCGGATTTCTCCGAGGAGGTTCTGGAGCAATTACAGATGCTGGACAACGAGTTTTTTGCTTACCCTCACAATCTGACGGATTTGCTGTTCGCTTATGTGTCGAAGCACCCGGAAGAATTCGGAACGCTTCCCACTGCCGAAGACTAAACGTTGTTGGTGAAATATCCCCACTACACTAAAAACCCCTCAATGAGCGTTATCGCCTGATTTCAACAGCTAGGCGCGAAAACCAAGGAGAATTGGGCCCGTCGCAAAACTGCATCAATGCTGAGTTTTGTGCCTCCCTACGGGTTTAAAGATGATCTTAAGTAGCCACATCACAATACACACTTCGACAAATACTTCGATCGGGCGTGTCCAGTTCATCGTAAATCTCCTAGTTCCCAGCGAGGAAATGCTACTAGTCCGGAGACTCGTCGCATTGTGACGATTGCAAGAATGGGTTACTTTCCTACGCTCCCCTTCTTGGCCGCTTCGCGTAGCTCGCGCTGTTCGACTGCCATCTTGTAGGCAACGTAGTACTTGTAGACGTTGCTGACATACTGAACGGTTTCCTGCCCGATATCTTTGGCAACCATCAGTTCCACGTTGCCGAACCATTTGTTAGGGTCGAGCCCTTCTGAGGCCGCCTCTTTGCGCAGGCGCGCGATCCGGTTCGGACCAGCATTATAGGCCGCGAAGGTAAGGAGAGTTTTATCTATGGGAGTGATGGCGGGATCGTTGAAGTACGTCTTGGTGATCTGCGCCAACATCTTCGTGCCCGCGTGAATGTTTGGCTCCGCCTTTCGGACGTTGGGAATGTTGATGGGACGGGCGGCCGCATATTGCGGAAGGACTTGCATGATACCGACCGCGCCACGAGGGCTGACTCGTTCCTGCTGGAGCATGGACTCCTGGTATCCCTGAGCGGCCAGCATCAGGTAGTCAAAATTGTATTGCGCAGCATATTTCTGAAAGTACTTCACATACGACTGGAACTTCTTGATTTCCGCTTGTGAGGTAGCGTTCTTGATGAACTTCTTGTTCTCGTAATACTTCTTAAACATCATTCTGCCGAAGAGCGTACCCTGGCGATGATCCTTCAGGAAATCGTCCAGGACCGCTTTCAGTTGTGGACTATTCTTGCGCATCGCCCAAGCCAGGTTTGCGTCATTCGTCAGGGAGATGTCGCGGTGGATGATGATATCGGGCAGAACCACCGACCACAGTTCCGCACGGTAATCGAAGACTACCGTCGCCGGAACGATGCCGGCATTGGTCATCTCAAGGAGGTCTTCGTCAGTGAGGTTGGGATCGGATTCCTTGACAATAATCTCGGGCTTGCCCGCCTGCTTCAGCTTTTGGCTGTGTTCCTGCAGGAGTTTGTAAGAAAGACTGACCGGATTGACATAGATTTCCTGGCCACTCAAGTCGTCGATCCTGGCAATCTGCGGCGTGTTCTTCCCGGTGACGACCACGAGCCTCACCTTCTCGCCCGATACGATCGGCATCGAGAAGTCCACTCGTTTCTCTCGTTCGGGCGTCGCGATAACTAGGGAGGCGATCACGTCTCCAGACCCATCGTTCAAATACTTCTCCAACTGCGCTGGTGACACCGGAATGAACATTACTTTTAATTTCTTTGCCCTGGTTTTCAGCTTCTTGTTCAGGTAGCGTTCCATCTCTTCTGCCATATCGGGAACCGCACCCCGTGGCCGTCCCTTGTCGTAGAAGAATCCCGTCTTGTTGTAGAGGACCAGCATGCGCAGCATGTTGTGCTTCGCCAGTTCGTCCCAGTCGCCTGTCCAGCGACCGAAACTCGGGGGGAGATGGAGGGAATATCCGGGAGCCGCGCTGTCCGCCGATTGTAGCGATTCATCCGGTGTCGGTACGGTCGCCGTTGCGGACGGTTCCGGTCCTTGCCTCGTTTGTGGTTTAGAACTGCAACCAGTAAAACTTAGGAGCACGACGACAACTGCCATTGAGATGTAAGACTTCCATGGGCGCGATGATGACATGGGATCGTCCTTTCGCGCTCAGGAAACTGAACCTCGAAAACGTCTCCACTCGCAACTCTGGTGTTTCAAGACCGCATACATTGGGGATGGAACTGCCGCCTGCGGTACCCTCCTATACCGTTCGGGGGTCTGTTAGCAGACTTGGCTCCATAAGATTCATAGCGCAGTGTGCGGCTTTGCGCCACTAGGCAAATCCCTAGGTTGGCGAAAAATCGCCTCTCTGACAATGTCGTTCCCGTCAAGAACTTTTTGAGCGTACTAGCCCGTGCACTCCGAAGAGCGCGCCATTTCGCTCTAGTTGAAGCTGTGCCATACCAACCTAAGGCTCGCTCGTAATCCGTTTCAGGTCAGGAACTCGGTCCGACCCATGCATCTCTTCGATCCACAACTTCGATCATGATTACTACTTCGAACTCCCCCGCCAAGAGGGAGCGGGATACCCAATCAATTACTCGGTGTTTGACTTCACACCATGGCGATTTCCGGGTTGTCCCGCGTACGAACCGAACTTTTTCAACTGCTCGTAATCCCATCCCTTGCGCATCATCCAGTAAAGGCGTACCGCCAGTTTTCGCGCCATAGCCACTTTGGCGATTTTCCGTCCGCGCCGCATGGTCAGGTGGACATACTTACTGCGCCATTCCGGAAGGCTGCGCACCGTTACTTGCGCCGCTTCCACCAGCAGGAAACGTAATAGAGAGTTCCCTTGTTTCGTGATGTGGCCGAGTCGTCGCCGATTCCCGCTCGAGTCTTCCAGCGGCACCAGTCCCAGATAGCTCGCGATCTGCTTGCCACACTGAAACCGATCCGCGCTCTCGATGATCAGCACGAACGCCAGTGCCGTCAGCGGCCCTACTCCGGGATGGGTCATCAAGCATTGGGCCTCCGGACACTTCTCCACTTCTTGCTCGATCGCCTGCGTCAACTCCGCGATCGTCGGGTTCAGTCGATCCAGCAACTCCAGCAGATCCTGCCGTCGCCGGCTCGCCCACGGAGCTAGCCGAAATGCCTCCAACTGTTTTCGTCCCGCTTCCCGAAACAGTTTCTTCTTGCAGTGGAGACCTTCGTTCAGGGCCACCGCTTGCAACTGGTTCATCATCCGCGTGCGCGCCTGCACCATGCGGTGCCGGTGCCACAACAGTTGCCGCAAATCGCGATTCTCCCAACTTGGTACCCAGATCCGTGGAAAGTCATCCTTCAGTAGCAAGCGCAGAATGTGTTGTGCATCCTGGCGGTCCGTCTTCTGCTTGCGTTCGCGCTTCCTGCGAATCTCGGCGGCGTCCCCGATCCACAACTCGATGCTCAGTTCTGCCAGCAGTCGCTCGAACCAGCGCGCATGCCCACTGGCTTCCATCCCCACGCGCACCCTCTTTCCCTGGGCCGCCAGCTCACGGTAGAACTTCTCCGCTACCTCCCGGTGCTCCAGTCGCCGCTCTTGCAGTTCCCCGGTTTCGGTATCTACATATGCGATTTGTTGAAAGCCCGGATGGTAGTCTGCTCCTATAATGATCATTGTTCGGCTCCTTTCTCCCGGGCCTTTTGGTTGGCTAGCACCACCAAAGTTTACTCGGGTCTACGGAGCCGACATTGTCATGGAATCAATTACACTCATTGACCCGGCTGTGAGCTAGTGGCTATCACCCGGGAAATTATTCCGCGTCAGGTCAGGACGACCAGTTTCCGTTTCGAAATCTTCCGCACGATAGCTTTCTCCGTTCACCCAAGATTCGAGAATGGTAGAGTGGTTTCTCACAATCGGCAGCGTCACAGGCCGCAATGCCTCTCCACAAGATGACTCGGAGTACGGTTCGGGACTTCCTCCAGCAGCAGCAAGTCCTGGTGTTCGCTGCCGTCGCCGTCTTCGCAGTCTTGTCCATACTGAAGGTATCCACACATCTCTGGGCCAACGTAGTGTTCGCTTTGTGCATTGGGAATCTCATGTTTCCCATCATGAAGCGCTTGGGGCGATACTATTCCCAGCTTGCCTTTCCCCTGAATTGGGTCGTGGGCCTCCTGGTTCTCGCTTTCGTCAGCCTTGGAACCGTGATCGTGGCGACCGGCATCATTTATACGTCGTTCATGCGGCATGCAATGCGAACGGCCTCGAATGTGACCGCGGATATCCGCCTCGGCACTCTCGTCACCTTCATTGTTGGAGTTGTTTACCAGGTGTACGCAAGCATGAAATCCAAGCTTGAATCGCAGAATGTAGTGCTCCAGGCAGCGGTGCAAACGGGGATTTCACAGCTTGAACAGCAGGAGAAGGAACTCGAAACCGCAAGAGAGATTCAAGCCAGACTCATTCCAGCGCAGATTCCTCAGTTACCAAATCTCGAAATCGTTGGAAGCTACCAACCCGCCCGGCTCGTGGGAGGTGACTATTTTGACGTCATCAAATTCACTGAGACTAGCGTAGGTGTTTGCGTTGCCGACGTTGTGGGCAAAGGGATCGCGGCCGCGCTTCTCATGGCAAACGTTCAAGCTGTCGTGACGGCATTCGCTGCACAGACCGTGGATCCCTCTGAAATCTGCACCCAGCTCAACCGCGTGCTGTGCACCAATCTGGCGCCTGATAAATTCGTCACATTTTTCTACTGCGTCATTGACACGGCCGCCAAGACCTTGAGGTACAGCAACGCGGGACATTGTTTTCCCCTGTTACATCGCTCCCGCGGTGCTGTGGAGGTCCTCGGTGACGGCGGAATCGTTCTGGGAATATTCCCCGATGCGAAGTATTCGGATGTGGCGGTGCAGATCGATCCGGGAAACAAGCTGCTCCTGTTTACGGATGGCATCACAGAGGCCACAAACGCTAGCGGTGAAGAATACGGCGAGGACAGATTGCGACAGGAACTTGATGACGATGTAAGCGGAGAGACTGCGACGCTGCATCGCAAATTGATGCAGGACGTATCAGAGTTTTGCCAAGGCAACTTTGCCGACGACGCAACGCTGGTCCTGATTTCCTTCCTGCGATCGGTGAAGGCCCCAGTGATCCGATAGGTGACGAAGCAAGGCTCGCCTCCAGCTTCAATACCCCGTACCGTACACCAACAGCGATGAGTGCTTGGCAGTTCTTCAGCAAAAGAACGAAGCGAGGGTTGTTGACCTACGGAGGCGACTACACTCAAACCCGTCCCAAGAGGTCAATGAGTGTAATGACGATTTTTCGACAACTACGACGCGGGATTGTGGCTTTGTCCATGCCACTGCAAGCAGAAGCACACAAGCGTTCCCTGTCTCGCCCTGCTGGAATCAAACAATCCCAGTCTCCTGTATTGTCGCGTTCGCATATACCTTCAACAATTCGGCAGCGGATGTGATGTGATTGTGGAGATGATCCTTTCCAGCGAATGAAATGATGGCCATCATCACTCGTGTGGTCGTTAGCTTAATCATGGCTCTCTCAGAATCACTCGTGGGACTCCCAAACGGCCCTAGGTCATCAGCAAATACCGGTAAGCCTTCCAAGTTGATCGTCTCCTTGCCGATTCCCTTGTAGCTTTCCCCTTTGAGCCCAATTCGAAACTTTGTGGCGCCCTTCGTTTGGTCGAGATCATAGCTTCCGAGGGAGTGCCGCGATCGGAGAGAGATGAGGTTATTGACGTCCACGACGGAGTTAACCTTGAAGAGTCCCTTTCCCTGCATCACGCGCCGAAGCAGCGCCTCTTGTGAGGGACGGTATCGTGACGGGTCTTTGCCTATAGCACGATATCCGTCCCTCGCAGCTTTGATCTCGGGAATTGCCGCCAAATCTTCCGACTTCATCGAGAGCTGCAAGTCGTGAATGTACTTGCTAATTTCAGACGATAGTTCTGGAATATCCCTGCTGACGTGAACGGTGGCGAGGATGACGCCAAGCGACAGATTTGGAACTAACGTTCTGAGATCATCACCAATTGTGAGTTCCATGACAACAATCCTCTCAACCTTAATGCCCCCGCGGACTCCAGTCACATTATCCGCTACCTACGGTGACTGACGTAACCAGGCCATTTCACTTATTGACCCGGCGGGAGGAGTTTTGAGCATCTTTCGACCCGGCTCCCACGACTGCGATCATCTATCGACTGAAGAAGGCGTGCAGAAAAACGATTCCAGCAATCAGCACCGCAGCGAGTGATTTCGGTGGGCGTTTTGTGTACCACTCGAAAAGGGAGCCTACTACTCCAACAAGAAGGATGAAGGCACCAAAACTCCATTCGGTCAACGGTCACCTCCGGACCGATGAGTTTACTATTGACCACCAACCGCAACAATCCACCCCAACAAAGGCTGAGTGCTATCGTTCAATCCTCAACTGTTGAAATCAGGCCATTACACTCATTGATCCACGGTCAACTGGTGTAATGGGGATTTTTTTCGCCAGTTACTCGTCCAGTGGTGTCTATTATCAGCGGCATGTCTGTTTTTCGAAAGCTCTTGCTGGCAGCGGCTGCGATTGCAACAACGTTGCTAAGCCTGTTTTTTTCGGAGCGTATTGCCGGACCAGCTATCCGCGTAGTGTGGGGTACGCCCGTTGGATTCCAAGAACATTTCTTTTCGCCGTTCGCCTACCGTCAGGCGCTCCTGACCCAAGCCGCCTGCACGAGCTTTGCGTTCTTTGCTCTCGGAACTGCCCTTGGGAAGAGATTTCAGGCCGTCCGTTATTCACACGCGGTCTGGGCCGCAAATCCAATCACGGTCGGCGTAGGATTCATCGCCTACAAGGCTCTCTACCATTCATTGCACGTCGCGAACTACGTCGCCGATTACGATAGTGCGAGAACTTTCGCAATTTTCTGCATGGCTGCCCCACTCGTATTTGCTTCATGCTTTTACACGGGCAGCTATTTGTTACGGCCACGCCAGAAGGTACCCGCAGCTTCCTCAGACTGACGAAACCAGGCCATTACACTCAAAACCCCTGCCGAGGGTGTCAATGAGTGAAATGGGGATGTTACACCAGTTGTCGAGCGTACGGCTTCACGGCGTATTATTACGTCGAGGAGAATGCCGAAGTAGGTTGGATCACGCTTTCCCTAACGCCTATCGATGGTGGCAGTCCCCTCCGGACGAATCCATAAGTGAAGAAACGTGCCAAAACGCTGCCAGGTATCTAGGCTACAGCTCGGTGTGTTGCTGTGTCTCTGCGGCCTGTCACTCGCGTCGGCAAGCGCGCAACGGGCGGCTGAAACACCATTGCCGGACGCACCAAGTGCGTTAGAATCAAGCGCGATTCCTGTTTCTCAGCTTTGGTTTCCAGCCCCGACCGGGTGTCAGGGGCCTACCAACCCTCAACCTGCCAACCAGCAACCGTCCGAGCGGAGCCTAGTGGTGCTCATCAAGCGGGGTGTACGTGATCAGAAGGAGATTTACTCGGCTCCCCTCCGTCGTCAGAACCTAAAGTGGGATGCTGTTTTCTTGGTCGCAACCGGCGGCCTGATCGCTACGGACAAGCATGTCACCGGGGCGATCTCGCACAACAATATCACCGTCAGCCAACACATTTCAGACATCGGGCTGTACTCCACGCTTGCTACGACAGGGGTCTTGTACCTTTCCGGCATCGCGAGGAAAGACGAGCATGCTCGGGAAACCGGCTTTTTGGGCCTCGAAGCCTTCGGAAACACTTTGGTGGTGGATGCTGTTACGCAGCTCATCGCTGGTCGGGAACGTCCGCTCGAAGGAAACGGTAACGGCCGCTTCTGGGTCAGCAATACTCTTGATAGTTCGTTCCCGTCCCAGCATTCTGGCTTGACCTGGTCGATGGCAAGCGTGCTGGCGCACGAGTATCCGAAACCCTGGGTACAACTTCTCGCTTACGGCACTGCCACCACGGTCTCCGTGACACGCGTGGCTGGCCTGGAGCACTTCCCCGCAGACGTGGCCGTTGGCGGAGTGTTCGGCTACTTTATTGGCCAGCACATCTATCATGCCCATTCTCGCTTCTTTCGGAGCCGTCGAAGGATGCCGTCCGATCTTGATCAGAAATAGCATGGCATTCATTTCGGCACTGCGCGCACGCGGGAGTGTGTTCGAAATCATGCCAAGCAAGATCTACAAATTACTTGACGGGTCCGATGTCGTAAGAGATGTTGTAATCAGGCGATAGCGCTCAAAACCCTCCAAACCGAACCTAGCGCCATGCTTGCACCGCCAGACGTCTGTGCCGTAGTTCCAATCCTGCGGCATGGGAGGCCGTCGTCATGGGCAAACAGAGAGTCAAGCCGAATTACCGTCGCCGAGTGCTTCGCCTGCCGGATCTCGATCATTGCAAATTGGCGGTGCTCAACAGCCTCGGCTCGCCAGCCTCGCGCCGCGTGTACGAGTACGCCATTGATCAGTTCATTGCATGGTATTGCTCCGAGCCTAGCTTGGCTTTCAACCGCAGAGTAGTGGTTCGCTACCGCATGTACCTGGAATCAAGAGGTCTGGCCGCGAACACCATCAACCAACAGCGCGCAGCCGTGCGCCGCCTGGCCCTCACCAAGCCGCCCATCCGGCAGTTTCTTCCAGTCGTAGAAATCACCACCGGTGTCATCCGCGGTTTGGCTCCAGCCCTCCACTTCAAACCCTCGGATTTGCGGTCGGACCTTCGGCAAAAGCGATTGCTAAATCGATCGCGCAATCTGCAGTTCGTGCCGCCAGGAAAACAATGCGATACAGTCTTCGTTATGGCACATCCCTGGTGGGTCAATCTTTTGATTGCCGTTCCACTCATCGCCTATTTCTTTTGGCGAAGGAAACCAGTTTTGATCAGTAGAGGGCAGCTCCTTGCCTCTGCTTTATTCGCTGCATCTTTCGGA
>CAVXXV010000017.1:0-224492 GCA_963765755.1 uncultured Acidobacteriota bacterium
GGCAAACAGGAAGTTGAGATTTTGCTGACGACGCGGCACGCCAAAAACGACTGTAAGGAAAGTAGAGCCTGATTGAGTCTGTCCGTCAGGCCGGGTTCAAGCCATCACAATTGAAGCGAAGCCCAGTCAGTAACCCACATCGGAGCCCAGGCTAAGACCTCACCCGCGCTGGCACACCACGCACTGCTCTTTGTGGTGCGAGTAATCCACGCCAGCTTTCGCCAATTCTCCCTGAAGTCGATCCATTTCTTTTCGATGTTCCGGTGCTGGCGGCACACCCTTAAGGGATCTTGCGTACCGTCCCACTGCTTCTGTGGCCGCAGTTTCCTTCTCGTGTAAGCTCTTTCCGGCTTCACAGTCCATGATTTCACTCCCATGGTCCATTGCATCAGATTGTAACGCCGACGCATGGGGCAAGCGGTAAGGGTACCAGCGGGGGACTCGGGATTTAACCGAACCCACAGGGCGCCGTCTCTCACGGCGTCGCCTTCTTCTCGTTTTTCGACTTGCGCTGCCGCCTAGGAAGCCCGGTGCCTCAAAGCTAGGTCGATTTCGATCAGGATTTTTCTTGTCGCGCTCGTGGGCGGACTACGACGATGCGGTTGAAGGCGAGGCGAGGCTCGGAGCAATACCAGGCGACGAATTGGTCGATGGCGTACTCGTAAACGCGGCGCGAGGCGGGCGAGCCGAGACTGTTGAGCACCGCCAATTTGCAGTGATCCAGATCCGGCAACCGAAGCACTCGGCGACGGTAATTCGGCTTGACTCTCTGTTTGCCCATGACGACGGCCTCCCATGCCGCAGGATTGGAACTACGGCACAGACCGTCTGGGCGGTGCAAGCATGGCGCTAGGTTCGGGTTGGAGGGGTTTTGAGCGCTATGGCCTGTTTGCGACAGTCATCCGAGTGCGGCTCTGCGACGCATCAAGGGATGCGGCCACTCTCTGGCCGCGCCCGACGGTTAGCCGGACTCGGTGCATTGCTCGGCCTGCTAGTTGTTGCAGTTGTAGTCCTCCATTCTTGGCGTATTCTGCCTCCGGAGGTAGGTGAATGGCTACCGTGACCAGCGTGACCAGCAACCCACCGGCTGTAATCCAGACTCTAATCGACGCCCACATCAACGGCTTCAACACTCACGACAACAATCTTTTCCTCAGCGTTTTCGGGGACACCGCAATCATCATCGACGGAATTGCGCCCTATCGCTGGTTGAACCCAAATGCTCCGGCCAATTGGCTCGCTGACGTGGAGAAATGGCGTGAGGGCCTTGGCGTGACCTACGAGCACCTGTCCTACGAGATGGGCTTCTGGAATGTGGAGGGCTCGTCCGCATATGCTGTCATATCGGGGACTCTCACTGTCACGATTAAGGGCAACTCCGTCGTTCGGACCGGTACCCTTGCGTACACGTTCGCGAGCCGCGATGGCGTCTGGAAGATTGAGGCGCAGGCTTGGGGCCGCACGTCGTAGCCTGCTATATGTGTAGTGGACGACCCTCTTATGCCGCGCCCGGTTAATGTGCACTCCTGCAACTTGGCGTAACATCCCCATTACACCAATAACCCCTCCGTGGCGACTGCGCCGGGGGTTTTGAGCGCTATCGCCTGGTTACGACAGTTGACGAGTTGTCTCTCTCACGGAGTAGTATCCGCTCATGCATGCGGAAGAGTTCAACCGCCAGTATGAAGATTTGTTTATCGGGCCGCTGGACGAACTGGCGTAAATGTCTGATGAATCCGACTGCGATGAGATTTTCAGTTCGGCCTTCTCCCGCAAATCAGCCGTTTCCTGCGGATTAGACCAGTAATGCCTGCCAGCCCTGTCGCCATCAACCCGAGCGTCCCGGGTTCTGGGACAGGTGTTGGAGGGGACGCGGCATAGAACTCGCCGTGCGAGAACAAATACCCACCGGGAGAATCTTCACGGGAAGGGATGTAGTCGAAGTGGAAATTCCATGCTCCTCCATTTTCAGGTAACGCAAGCTCGATTTCTTTTTCAACCCCTCCCTGGTCAACAAGTAGGACAACCGAGGGGTTCAGAACACCCCCGGGCCCAAAAAAGCTAGCCGGGTCGTAGTTGACGACACTGTAGGTCTTTCCTCCAATCATCGCTGGTCCGTAACTTCCGGAAGTAACGTAAATGTCCCCAATGGAACCGGGAGAAGGGTTGGGAAGCAATTCTTGGTCGTTGTAGCACCAGGGGTAGCATTGCATCATGCCGAATGCCTGGAACGTGGTACCCGGACCGGTGAAAGTGAAAAATATGTGGTCGCCTGAGACTCCAGTCCGCGGGTCCATCGAACCCGTTACTTGAGTGATTTGGAAGCTGTCAGCGTAGGAGCACGGTATAAATACGACAACAAGCATCACGACTATCCCGAGTAGGCGCTTCATGCATGGTTCTCCGTCACTAGTGTTCGTGCGTTAATCTCGAGGAGGCGAAGGACTACCTTTTCATTGTCCTGCTGTTTGGCTTTGTCGGCGTGGGGAAACGACCGGAAGACGAACCGAGGATTCCCAAATCAGGACAGCCACGAGGATTGACAGCCGCCTCGTTTAGAACGCTCTCGATAATTGATGTTGTAACATCGCCATTACACTCAAAACCCCTCCGTGGCGACCGGGTCGGAGGATTTTGGTGTAATTGACGCCTGTTAACAACAGCTATCCGGCGACTCTGGCGTTTCCACTAACCGCGTAGGCCTAAACCCCAACTCCTTTTGAAAGGAGGTCAGGCGGGGGACGCCGTTGGGCGCGTCATCTAATTGCCTAGAATGGAACGATCGTTACGGTCAGCTTGCGGCTGCATCTATGCGCGCCGTACCCAAGTACTTGGCAACCGCGATCTCAAGAGTGAAGTGCATAGCATCGCGTCCGAGCGCTTCACCCAACTGCGATCTCTGTATCACGCCAAGCACGCTCGGGTTCATCCCAACCAGCCACAGTCTGGCGCCACGCTCACGCTGCCGCTTCTCGCCTTCGGTCAACATCTTCAGGGCTGTGTACTCGAGATCGAAAACAGCACTGAGATCACAGGCAATAACCGTCGGCTGCGCTTCTTCAATCAAGAGTCTTATCTTCTGTGCGATTTGCTGAGCATTGGCGAAGAAAACCCGGCCCTCCAATCTCAGCAGCAACAAGCCGACAAACGTCTCATCCTCGGGGTGTTCCTTTGAGCGAGGCCGGAATACATTCGTGCCCGGCTTGCGTCCAAGGACGTACACCGGCGGATCAGCCACCTGGTACGCAAGCGCCACGAGGGAGACAATGATGGCCACGATGATACCCTTCAGTGTTCCCACAAGAACCACACCGGCAAATGCGATCAGAGCCCACCCGAACTCTGTTCGACGTACACTGAGAATCTCACGGAACTCCACCGGCCGTATCAGTCCGACCGAGTAGACAATAACCACTGCCGCAAGAGTGGCTTGCGGCATCAGAGCAATGAGCGGCGCCAGCAGAATCATCGTCACCAGCGTGATAGCCGCCGTCACGATCTCTGCCAGCTGGGTGCGAGCTCCGGCCAGACGATTCACCGCCGTCTGGGTGGTACCACCGCCACCAGGCATTGCGCCGAGAAGCGCGCCGCCGGCATTTGCCAGGCCGGTAGCCAGCAACTCCCTGTTAGCTTGTGGCCAAGGTTCATCGTTACGTGCAAAAGCACGCCCGGCCGCGATCGTCTCCGTAAAGCTCATTAGAGCGATACCCAAGGCGCCGGGCCAGAGTTGAGTCGCGAGGGAGAACGCCGGAATGGTCAACGACGGCAGGCCCCGGGGAATTTGGCCGACCAACTCAACTCCGTGTGCATGCAAGTTCAGCAGGTAAGCGCCGGTAATGCCTGCAGCCACCGCGAGGAGCGGAGCAGGAGCATGGGGCATGAGTCGTTCGATGGCGACCAACAGAGCGATGATGGAGACTCCGACCGCCAGTGTTGTTAGCGATGTCCCGGGAAGGCCGTGGACCATTGCAACCAGGTTCTGGACGAACGAACCCTTTGCAAAATGAATGCCGAGAATTTTGGGGACCTGATCCAGGACGATGACGACGCCAATGCCTGCTTTGAAGCCAATCAAAACCGGTTCGGAGATGAAATTGGCAACGAAGCCCAGCCGCAGGAGCGAAGCGACTACGAGCACCAATCCCACTAACAGCGTCAGCATGGCGGAGGCAGTCAATAGCGATGCTGGATCTCCTCCCGGGACCACCTTGCCCAGCTGGGCGGCAGCCAATATCGCGATCGTAGTGGTCGTGCTTACGCTGAGTACGCGCGAGGTACCTAGCACGGCATAGATCACCATCGGCAGAAAGGCCGTGTACAGTCCCACCTGCACCGGCAGGCCGGCGATCGTTGCATACGCCATTGCTTTGGGAATGACCACCGCAGCAGTGGTCAAACCAGCGACAACATCGGGTCGCAGCCATTCTTTCCGGTAAGAGGCGAGCCAATTTTCCATTGGAGGCAACCTACATGCTAGGAAGCTCCTGCCCCGGCGGGACACTGGCAGAAGTAGCAGGCGAGCAATTGCGGTTTGGTTGCTGGCTGAATCCCTCGCCGGCATTCGCGCAGATTTTGCTTGGGGGCTCCGTCGCAAACCGGCAGGGTGATCTGGATTGTTGGCGAAATATCCCCATTACACTCATTGAGCTCAAAAAAGGCGAACAAACGGCGCAAGCTTGTGAAATGGCCTGATCTATAAGAGGGCATGGCAAGGACATTTTTGTACCTCGACCGGAAGGGGAGAACGCGTCCATGCCTTCCAGCCCCGGAGCGTGAGGTGAGGCGTCGGGTTGTGCCGTAGTTGCAGGGTTCCATCTCGGTTGCATCCTTATTGAGTAGCGACGACGGCGATCGGTTTCTGAAACTGGCAAGCCGTGGCGGTTGCCTAGTTGGCAACCCATAGATCTATCTGAGGCTCGTGGCCTAGTGCTTTTTTGGGTTATCCGAGAGGGTATAGGGATTACACGGAGGCTAAGTGCCCGGTGGGCACTGCACGCCTACAGGCCATTGGGATACTCACTCTCGAACCCGAGCGTCTCAAGAACCGATCCAACACTACCCGAACAAGAGCCATCGGAGATGGAAAGGGCTCTTCCCCGAGACGCTCAAGCGGCTTGCGATTTCAGTTTGTCGATGTCGAAGTCTTCTCCCTTCTTCCACAGGGTTAGCGGAATCGCTGCAATCTTGCGTGCCAGCGTGAGACGCACCATGGTCGGCTTGATGCCTTTGGCGAGCGAGCGCTGGTAAAACTCTTGGAACGGTCCAGGCTGCACACTGGCCCGGGTAGCAGCGCCTTTAAACCGACCTTTCAGATCGTGGTTGAAGTCCTTGTTCAAGCCACGGATGGTCGCCTGTTTTTTGCGCCGCCGCACTTGCCCGCGGACGTAGTGATATTCCCCGCTGTCGCGGGTTTCCAACCCCAGTCCGCTATAAGTCCACAGTTGGCGCTTGCTGCGAAAACGATGGGGCGTCTGAATCAGGGCCACCGCTAAAACGGAACGGATTGGGCCCAGGGCGGGAATCCGTCTGAGCTTGGCGGTGAGGGTGTGTTTGCGACCTTCCGCCAGCAGTTCGCGGCGCGCTTGTTGACGCAAGTGCTGCAGCATGTCCAGCTGCTCATAGAGTTGTTCGGCTCGCCGGCGCGTCCCAGCTTCGGGAATCTTCTCCAGCCACTGGCGGCGATGGCGCTTATAGTAAACATCCCGGCCGGCACAGGGGATGGCCCAACTGCGATACAGGGCTTTCAGGCGATTCATCACCCGGGAAAGATCTTTGACCACGGTCAGATAACTGCGGGCCAACTCGCGCAGCATACGGACCCCGGTTTCGCCGTGGTACACGGGCTTGAGATCATGGAGACGCAGTCGCTCGGCGAGTTTGCGAGCATCGATCTTGTCACTCTTGTTACCCTGTTTGAGCAGCGGGATCTTGCGTGGATTGCATACCAGGACCTCGGTAACATGCGGCTTGAGCAAGTCGTACAGCCCAGCAGCCCAGGTGCCTTCTTCGAAGGTCACGAATAGGCTGCCGCGCAGTCCCGCGAAGAACTCCAGAAGGGTAGAAGCTTTGGTTTCCAGGATGGATTCCATCACTACCTTGCCCTGAGAATCCATCACGGCTACCCAGATCGTTGCTTGATGAACATCTAGCCCAATATACTTTTCACTGCTCATCGAGGGTGCTCCTTTCGTAGGTGATCATGTCAACGATGACAACCTACTCCAAAGGGGCGCCCTCTTATAATGCGATTACGTCAGTTGCCATTACCGTTTGAAACACAGACCACCAAGGACGCTAAGATGCACGAAAGAAGGGCGGATTCCTGCGACGGTGGCCTACCGTAATCTGTCCGATGGCGCGCGTGTTCCTTTACGCTGGATCTTTGCGAATCGATAAGGGGAGTGCAATGTCATTCAAGACCTGGCTTCGCGCCGGTGCGACCGCAGTTCTGTCGCTGGCGCTGTCTACGAGCATCGCCGTGGCCCAGGGGCACGGCCACGGCCACGACAAACACGACCGCGACGATGATGATAACCGGGGCCATGGACGCGGGCACGGCCATGACCATGATCGCTATTCCGATCACGACCGCGATCAGATCCGCGGCTGGTACCGTACTCATTACTCAAGCCTCCCGCCGGGCTTGGCCAAGCGTGATCGTCTTCCTCCCGGATTGGAGCGCCAATTAGTGGTTCGTGGAACTCTGCCTCCGGGGCTTCAGAAGAAGATGCAGCCCTGCCCGCCGGACCTGGAAAGAATGCTTCCGCCTCCACCTCCGAATTACGCGCACATCGTGATCGGTGGCAATTTGGTTCTGCTGAATCGGGCGAACTTCCAGATCGCAGATGTTTTCCACTTAGAGATCAACTAGGCAGGAAATCAGCAGAACTAGCCTCCAAGAAGGAGACGATTGATGAAAACGCTTCTGGCATTATTTTTGGCGTGTGCCTTTCTGCTCCCAGTCTTTGCCGACAACCAAAAGGAACAAGGGCGTGTGAAGGACTCTGGGGATGTCCTGAAAGAAATCCTCAATATCCCCGACGACATTCCTCAGGATCTGCTCGACAAAGCCGAGTGTCTGGTCATTCTGCCCTCAGTCAAGAAGGGCGCGTTCGGAATCGGGGGCAGCTTCGGCCGCGGCGTCATGATCTGCCGCAGCGGACAACACTATACCGGCCTCTGGGGACCGCCTGCCATGTATGCGCTTGAAGGCGTTAACATCGGCTTCCAGTTGGGGGGCGAAGCCACCGATTTCATTCTGCTGGTGATGAATCCCAAAGGGGCGCACTCGCTGCTGAGCAGTAAAGTCAAGCTTGGTGCCAATGCCTCCGCCGCCGCCGGTCCCAAAGGACGCTCCGGCGAAGCCGCCACCGACGTCGTCATGAACGCCGAGATTCTCTCCTATTCCCGAGCCAAAGGATTGTTCGCCGGCATCTCGCTGGAAGGTTCTACCCTACGCTCCGACGGTGGCGCCAACGAAAAGCTGTACGGCCAAAAGCTAAGCGCGAAAGACATCATTGGAGTGGGCAAAGTGAAGACTCCCGCCTGTGCTCAGGAGTTGGTAGGTCTTCTCGACAAGAAAAGCCCCAAGAACCACTCCGACCCGAAATCACTGCAATAATTTTCGAATGTCCGGGGCGGACACCTGGAGTCCTGCCCGCGCCAGCGCCGGCATTTCATCGCAGTTTGTCCTGTTGTTGGGCACAACACAACTGGGCACGGATTGACGTTCCGACAAACTCCGATCGCCTTGAATAATGTTCTAGGGCACCCTCAGTTGCAGCCTGTGAACGCCAGCGTTGCTGCGGTCAGGCTCACGCCCGTGGTCACCGTGAGGGGTGTGCTGCTGCTGGTCTGGGTGATTTGCAGACCTGATGGATTGCAGTCGCTTTGGCCGGCCGCGCCCGGCACGAATGCTTCTGCGTCGAGCGTGTAATTCACCGTGCCTGTGACCGGAGGAGCAGGCAATTGATTTCCTGAACTGCTGAACGCCCCGACGCTGGGATTGGCCGCGGGGACGGAAAGCGTGTAGGCCACGCAATCCGTTTTCGCGGGACAACTCATGCCGGACGCCGTCATCAAGGTCGCGGTCGACGCCGATTGCGCGGCCAGCGGAACCGTGATCAGCAGATTGCCGCCATTCAACATGATGCTCTGCAACGTCGACAGGGTGACATCCGCCGAAGTTCCGGCGCTGCCCGTGCTGGTGGTGATCGTCCCCATGATGGAAGCCGGTGCGAGAGCCGCCGTCAAGGGTACCTTCCCCAGCGCGGCGCTGGACTGCACTCCCGTAATCACGGTCGCCGCATAGGCCACGCCCGCTCCGTTGATGGCTGTTACCACGATGTCATAGGTTCCGCTAGCCACAGGGCAAAACGAAAATGCCCCGTTCGCGTCGGCCACCGTCTCCATGACGACGCGATCGACGCCATTGCCATCGTTTTGTTCCAGGGCGACCACAGTGTTTCCACCCACGATGGGGGATTGTGTCCCAGCGTCAATTACGGTTCCGCTGATTGCGGCCTGCTGTGCAACTTCACCCGCATGCAACACGGGCTTCAACCGGAACGTCCCGCTTCCTTCGCGCACGATGGATCTGCAGGCGTTGAAATCGAGATTGAGATCCTTGCTCTCTCCCGCCGCTACCACAAACTTGCTCCCCGCTATCTGTCCCGGAGGAATCTTGATGCCTGTTTTCGACTCGGACGAGAGTAGCAGCGGGCGCGGATTCAAGGGATCGCTGGCCAGCGCCACGCAGTTTGCGGCATTTCCGCACTGGTTTCCGGTCACCGTCGCGCTATTGTCGGCCAGGAGGATGCGAATCTGCTGGTACGTCCCGGGCTGAATTTCGCTCGAACCCAGCATCTTGAGAAAGCACTGAGTGGCCGTTCCAAGGAGGTCTACCTGCACCGGACTGCCGGCCAGACCTGGGGCCAGATCGACCCAGCCGGAGTCGGTATCCGACGCGCTCGCGCTCTGGTGAATGCGTACGTCGGTGATGGTGACATAAACGTGGCTGAATGGCCCTTGCGGCGCGGAACAGGTCGCCGGATCGCTGAGGCTGACATGCACCGTGGCCGTTTGCATGGAGTTGTTACTGCTGCTGCCACAACTTAGTAGGAAGGTCGCCGCAGCGACCAAGAGCAACAGAACAAGGATAGAAATGAAGCGACGCATGGCCTAGGGTCCTCCTGGGTAAGTGCCCTTCGGGTCAGGAATCCGCTTTGCGGCAGGCAAGGCAACCGCTGGGAGGCGGGCACAGCCCTTCCTTCACCCTGCGCAGCATTTCACGTGCCTTTTGCTCACTTTCCTAACTGGCACTTTGCTCAGAGGTTTGTGGGTGCTGCAATGGCGTGCACGCGGGAGCAACGGCAGCCATGCGGCACTAATTCCCCCGAGGATGCGGGTTCAAAAACTTGACCAGATCTCTGACCCTTGAGAGCAGTGACGGCTTCCAGGGATGGGCCCTTCTTGAGAGCTCGCGGAGGCTGGTGCGATTGTTGTTGAAACATCGCGATTACACTCATCTGCCCTCAAAAAGGCGAACAGACGGCGCACGCTTGTGCAATGGCCTGTTAACAACACCTAGAGACTAGAATGGGCCAGGTGTTCAAGAGAAGGCACTACTCATGGGACTGTTCCACCACATAACAGTCTTTCTCATCAGCGAAGAAGAAAAGGCGTCCTTCTCTGGGGCGGGGGTTGTGTTCACTGACGTGACGCGGGGACCCCGTGGCGAATCTGTCAATTTTGACATCGGCGACGATGATCCACGATGGGAGAGGGTTGTTGCACTACTGGCGTCGCTTGAGGGGCGCGACGGGATACCGAAGGAATACCGGGTGCAGAACCTTTCCATGACAGAGCCCACTTGGCAAGAGCATATGCGGCAGATGACAGAACGTGTAGCGGCCGCCACAAAGTCTCGACCGGGTCCGGCATGGCTTGAGGGCTATTCGGGTCAGAGCGTGGAACAGCTACTCTCACTCCAAGGAGAGTACCGGACCGATTCCTTGGTCTTGGCATTTGAACAGGCGATCAGACAAAAGGCTGAGCGCGAAGGTATGCAGAGCCTTACCGTCGAAGAGCGCATTGTGCTAGCGGTGGAAGCGCTTGAACGCGAGGTGAATAATGGCGGCTACGATCAATTTTTTGCCAACTCTTCACGGGAGTTTGCCCAACAGTCGTAGCTGCTCTGCAACGCATCGGTTGCAAGAAGACCGCAACGATCACTCAGAAGGCCATAAAAGCACTTGGCACATCAGATCTGACAGTCGAGGCAATCGACGCTGCTATGGCGGCGGATGACGAACAGCGTCTCGCGAAATTAAATCGGTGTGACGATTCGTATTACAAGGGCGCTGAGCCGATCGCAGAGCGGCTTTTTGCGTTCATTAAGGCGAACAAGACGAGCGTCAGCTTCTAACTGGTGAAACATCCCTATTACCCTTACTAGCGCACCACGAAGGCAACAGCGTAAAGTGAGTTTGAGCAATCCAACCGATTGACCGATGCGGGTATCGCGCTATAGTGAATATCAACGGCGACTCCACGATAATGGAGAGAGTCGTTCAGCCGCGCCAATCGGGCTTTTGGGTCCAAGGCGTGGCTTGTTGGCAGTTTCACTGGTTTCGGTCGGTCTGGTCACTTTCTTCCTGCCAATGATCCGTACCGATCCGCCTGCGATGGGTCTAGCGAGATGGTCCATGTGGCGAGTCGTTCACCAGATTGTCAGCGGAGCGTTCCCCGGTCTACTCGATTCAGGTTTCGTCGTGCTTCTGGTTTTCGTATACGCTATCCTCGCGATCGATTTGATTGGTCTATGCGTCTCACCCTTGTTCTCTGTCCCCAAGATTCAGGCGACAATTGCGCTCATCGATTTGGGCGCCGTTTGCGAGGCTAAGTTTTCTTATTTCGGTCAGAAGTTCTGGGATTTAGGAACGATGTTCTACGGAAGAAGTTCCGCGGGCCATGTGAATCTCGACCGACTTCTGACTGACCTCATTGTGATCCTTGCTGCGTTACTGCTGGTCTCATTAGACGCAGTGCTGGATACCCACGTATAGCACACACGAAGCGGTCAGGAGGCATCCCGGTTGGGTTGGCCGAATCGTCAATTGGCGTAACATCCCCATTACACTCATCGAACCTCAAAAAGGCGAACAGACGGCGCAAGCTTCTGCAATGGCCTGGTTACATCAGCTATCGTTCCCCAATGCCGTGGACAGGCCAGGACGCAGCAAGGCAGCGAGAACAGTTCGTCGTTAGAGCCACTAGCCGATACCAACCTTTCAAAGAACTGTGCGCATGCTTCGGAATCTCCCGCACAACGGGGTACCGATGGGTTGGACGCTATGAGGAACTGGGGACTCTACGGGATCTCGGCGAACGAAGTCGGCGTCCGCATCGAATCGCGAATAGAACAGCGCCTGCCATCGAGCTCAAGGTCCTTGATCTGCGCGACCGCTCAGGTTATGGTGCCAAAAGGTTGGCAGCGTTATTGAGACAGCAGAATATCCGACTGGCAGCAAGTACCGTTCACAATATTCTCCGACGATACAAACGGATCGGAGTGGACACCTCCGGCTTGGCCGCTGCGTGGATGATTCAGGTGTTGCTCGCTGACGACCCCCTTCCGCAGCTTGAGAGAGAGTTTCCGAACGCAGTTGACCTTTCCCAGCTCGCCCACTTGCTAGGTGCAGGTAGACTCCGAGAGCGTAAAAAGGCGATGGCGGTTGTGGCGACCTTAAAGCGGATACCGGTGACGGTAACAGCGAAATGCTTGCAGCTCCACCCCAGGGCGGTCAGTCGGTATTTTAATCGCTACGGAACTGGAGGAACCGCCGAGCTTTTCCGTCGTCGGAAGGTAAAAAGCAGAGACGATGAACAGGACAAGCAGTTTCTGTTTTCGGTGCTCCACTCGCCTCCGTCTGCCCACGGGATAAACCGGACATCCTGGAAAATGGACGATCTCCACCGCATTTTGAAGGAGGCCGGGCATCGAATGTCCCACGAGCGGATGCGCAGCGCGATCAAAGCAGCGGGATTCCGGTGGCGCAAAGCCAAAGTGGTTCTCACCAGTACAGACCCCGAATACCACACCAAACTGCATCTAATTAAGAAAATCCTGTCCGAGTTGAAAGAAGATGAAGCGTTTTTCTCAATAGATGAATATGGCCATTTGCCATCAAGATAAAAGGCGGACGCAAGCGGGTTGCCCCGGGTGTGAAGTACGTGGTTCCGCAATGGCAGAAGTCGAAGGGGTGGACGATTGTCACTGCCGGGCTCGAATTGTCCGGCAATCAGGTGACCCACTTTTACTCTTGGAAGAAAAACACTGACGAAATGATCAAGATGACGGAACTTTTGCGCGAGCAATATCGGTCGCGGCGCGTGCTCTATCTATCATGGGACGCTGCTTCTTGGCACATCTCGAAGAAACTCGTGACCCATCTTGCATTGATCAACCAACATGCGGCGACGGATGGCCGCCCGATTATCAGGACCGCGCCATTACCAGCGGGCTCACAGTTTTTGAACGTGATTGAGTCGGTATTTAGCGGCATGGCGCGAGCCATCATTCATAACAGCGACTACCCTTCGTTGGCGGAGGCGAAAAAGGCGATTGATCGCTATTTCAAGGAACGAAACGAACACTTTACGACATTTCCGAAGCGGGCGGGGGGCAAGATCTGGAGCCTGGAACGGGTACCCAGCGAGTTTTCGGAAGCACACAACTGTAAGGACCCGCGGTATTGAACTCCGGTTCATACAACTCTTGTCAGCACTCGTCCCATTTGGGTGGACGGGTTTTTGGGCCTAGAGGACATACGCGAATCCCTCAAGACGCGCGACTGGCAGAAAGCCACGAATCAAATCATGGGATGGGAGTCCCGCGGCAGTAAGGAAGAGGAAAACAAAGCTGAGCTAGTCACCATTGCTCAAGCCTGGAACCAATTCCAAGCCGACGCCCAGGCCCGCGGACTCCGCCCACGATTTACAAATACCTACTGCTCGAGCGCCAGCTAACTGCCTTCGCTCGGAACGAAGGGCTCACAGTTCTGAAGCAGTTGGATGTGGACATGCTTTCTCGTTTTCGCTCGCAGTGGAAGGATGGCCCAATCGCGGCCAGCAAGAAGCTAGAACGGTTGCGGGCGTTCCTCGGTTTTTGCAGGGATCGGAACTGGATTGGTGAGAATCCTGCCAAGAAACTCAAGGCGCCGAAATTCAAACAACGCCCCACGATGCCTTTCTCACAGGATGAGATGGTACGTATCAACGCCGCAGCCATACAAAAGGTTGACATGGCTCCCATCGATCGCCGCAACAAAAGCAAGACTCCTCCGGGTTCTTGTGCTTTTCCTTCGCTATACCGGCTTGCGAATCAGTGACGCCGTGGGTTGCCCAACCGACCGGCTACGAGAAGGCAAAATCTGGCTCTACACACAGAAGACCGGTCAACATGTCTATTGCCCGCTGCCTCAATTCGTGACAAAGGAACTAGAAGCTGTGCCGAGAGCCAGCGATCATTACTGGTTTTTCAGCGGCAATGGAACGGTGGAAACGTCGCGAAAAAAATGGAGCGAAGCCCTGGCGACGCTATTCGAAGACGCGAAAGTGACGGATGGGCATGCTCACCGTTTCCGCGACACGTTCGCCGTCGAGTTGTTGTTGGACGGAACCCCAATAGAGAACGTGCAGGCATTTCTAGGCCACGCCAGCGTGCGGGTAACTGAGCGGCATTATGCACCCTGGGTGAGAGCGCGCCAGGAACGAGCGGAAGCCGATGTAAAGCGGAGCTGGGAGCGTGACCCTCTGGTGCTCATGGAAACGAAGGGGACATCTGGGGTACACGGTCAGCCGAACTGATTGAAAATAAATTGGCGGGGACGACGGGACTCGAACCCGCGGCCTCTGCCGTGACAGGGCAGCGTTCTAACCAACTGAACTACGTCCCCGGTTTCTAAGGAACCAACGACTGGTTGGGGCTTGGGAGTGGAATCCTTTCGCCTATTCGCGAGATTGCTCTCCGTTACGGGAGAGCGCATCGCAACACCAGATACCTCAGACACTTACGAACCGGTTGCCAATCCACCTATTGTAAGAGCAAACGGGAATTCTGTACAGGGTGCGTGCCCGGAACTCTTACGGTATTGTATCGCCCCGCGCCACCTGACTTGCAGGATAGAAATCGTTTTGGGCGGTCCTTGTACTCCGTTCGCTGCCATAGCGCTTTACCGGTTGTTGCGCAATTGTGCGCTTTCGCTTTGGAGCGACGGCTTCCAATCACGAGCAGACGCGTGACCGGCGGCCACCCATCCAAAACGAGTCAGCAGCGAACCTGCGATGGATGAGCATGCTGCCCAGCGACGCAGCGAACTGGATCTCTTCTTCGATGCAAACTGGCTGGCAATCCGAAGCGCAGCGGGCACCGGGCCCGATAGGACTCCGCCGGCACGCGTGACCCATCCGCTGGTTCCATGTTTGAGCGGGTCGAGATGAGCATGGGATCGCGCTTCAATGCGCAATCCTTCCCACGTCTCAAACAATGCGGCGCCCAAGCCGAGCACTTGCACAGCACGATTTTTCTCGTGGCCCATGAGTTCCAGGATGCCGACGGTCGCGCCAAGTCCTGAGGCCGCGAAGTGGAGGGGCAGATCTCCAGCATTGCGGTTCCAAACCGGAATGGCAGTCGCCCCAATCAGCACGCCGGTGTAGTTCGAGAATGGAAGCCCAAACGCGAGCGACGCGGCCTGGCCGGCGTTTTCGAGCACGCGCACCGGCATGGAGGCGCCGTAACGCGACTTCAAAATTTCAGCGAAGGCTGTGGCCGCTGCGCCGCTCGAAAAACCCAGCAGCGTCCAGACTCCCACGGACATCGGGCTCTGCGGCTTGAACACGCGGAGCATGGCCAGAAAGCGCTCAGGCCTGCCCAAGTCGGCGATGAGCAAAGCCGGCGAGATGACGGCGCCGGCAGCGGCAATCCATCGCGCGTGCCGCACCAGGTTGTGATCCGCACCCGTGTAATCCGCGATTGCGCCGATGACTGCGGCTGCGCCCGAAGCTCCGCCTACAAAGAAATAAAGAGGGATTTCCCAGGTCCAAGGCGCCTCTTTTAATAGGGGAATGCCGTAGTAGCCATTTTCGGGCGTTGCCTGCGGGAACGGAGCGCCGGCTGGACGCGAAGTGACAACCTTCAAATGTCCCGCTCTCTCAGCCTGGCGTCGGATTTCGTCGAGCCGCTGCTCGCGCCGGTCTGCACCGCTGTCTTCCAGGGGGGTAGGATCGGTCACCTTCCGTCCCTTCCATTGGCGAGAAATGCGAGCAAGGTTCCGCCAAACAATAATCCCGCAGCGAGCGCCGACGCGGACCACGCCTTCTTCAGATACACGGTGGGGACCTCAGGAGCGGGGGGAAGATTGAAGGTCCTCGGGTCTCCGCGCACGATGAACATGGCATTCGTTCCGCCAACGCTGGTTTCGGCGGGATCATAGAGGGTCGCGTCCTTCATGCCGCGCCGATGTAGTTCGTCAACACGCTGGTTCGCTTGTTGCCTGAGTTCGTTGATCTCCCCGAATTTGATCGATTCAGTGGGGCAAGCTTTCGCGCAGGCAGGTTCCAAGCCAACTTTCTGCCGGTCATAGCAGAAGGTGCATTTAAAGGCGCGTCCATCCTTAGGATTCCGTTCGACAACACCGAAAGGACACGAGGCCACGCAGTAGCCACAGCCGTTGCACACGTCAGGCTGGATGAAGACGCCGCCGAACTCGGTCCGCACGATGGATCCGGTGGGACAGGCTTCAAGACAGCCGGCGTTCTCACAGTGCTTGCAGACGTCGGAGGAGAAGACCCAAGATGCCTGCTCGCCGGCATTGCCACCCATACCCGGAGTCGGCGCCTGCTCCACGAATTTGACGTGGCGCCAAGTCGACGCCCCTAGCGCCCCCGTGTTGTCGTAGGAAAATCCGCTCCAGTCGAGACCATCCTGGTCCACGCCATTCCATTCCTTGCAGGCTACCTCGCAGGCTTTGCAGCCTATGCACAGTGTGGAGTCGGTTAAGAATGCGGTAATGGTCATGCGCCCTTTCCGGAAAGAGACTCTCGCTGAGTGGTTAGACTGGCGCCCCGCGCACGTCGGCCGGGAAGGACGTTGCACACCAGAGCTTTTGTTTCCATGATGCGGACGTTTGGCTCCTCGCTGATGGCTAGCAGATCATTGACGACATCGCCGGTCACCTGTCCGCGATAGCCCCAATGGTACGGCAGGCCGACCTGATGCACGGTGCGGCCATCAATTCTCAGCGGACGCATGCGCGGAGTGACCAGGACGCGGGCCTCGATGGTGGCACGCGGCGTCACGATGCTGGCCCACTCGCCGTGCTCAAGATGAATTTCCGCGGCCAATTCGGGAGAAACTTCCGTGAATAGCTCCGGCTGTAGTTCGCTCAGATGGGACAAGTGGCGAGACATGCCGCCGGCTGTGTGGTGCTCGGTCAGCCGGTAGGTGGTCAGCACGTAGGGGAAGCGGGCATCGTTAGGAGAGTTGCTGTACGGGTTGTCAGGCCGCTGCTTTTTATCAGCGACGGGATTGCTTTGCTGGCGATACAGAGGATTTGCTACCAGGGATTCCAGCGCTTCGTAGTGGGAGGGCAACGGTCCATCCTTAAGGCCGCTCGCGACATAAAGCCAGCCTACGCCATCCGGATGCAAGGTGAACGGCCGTGCTCCACCCAGTGCGCGGGTGCCTTTGCCGCCGCGAAGGTCAGCGGGCGCGTCGGGAGGCATCTCTTTTTCGTAGTCGGGAGTGTCGAGGCCAGTCCACTGCTTTTTTTCTTCGTCCCACCATATAAGTTTCTTGCGTTCGCTCCAAGGCTTGCCATCAGGACGCGCTGAGGCGCGGTTGTAGATGATCCGGCAGTCGTTGGGCCAGGAGAATCCCCAGCCATGGCCCAACGCGTCTTTCGGGTTGCGCTGGTTGGCGCGGTTTCGGTTTTTATCCGGAAAAACTCCGCAATAGATCCATGCGCCACACGCGGTGGTGCCATCGCCTTTGAGGTCTTTTATTTGGGCGAGTTGCCTGCGCTCCGGCAAGTGATATCCATTGATTTCCTGTAAGACTTCTTCGACGTCGGGTTCGGCTTGAGGACCCTTGGTCGAGTAGTTCCAGGTGAGTGCTCGCAGTCCGTGATTGCGAGGCAGGGCTGCAGACATCGCTTTCGCTTTGAGGCGCACACCCAAGTGGTACATGAACCACAACTCGCTGCGGCAATCGCCGGGAGCTTCGACTGCTTTTTCGCGGTGTTGCAACAACCGTTGTGTGTTGGTGAAGGTGCCGGCCTTCTCGGCCGTTCCAGCGGCCGGGAAGAGAAAAACCTCCGTGCCAATCGTTTCCGGAGAGAGTTCGCCGCGCTCGACCTCGGGGGAGTCGTACCAGAAAGAAGCTGTTTCGGTTTCGACCATGTCGCGCACCACCAGCCACTTCAGCCGTGAGAGAGCGGTGCGCTCGAGGCGTCCATTCGCCGCGCCGACTGCGGGGTTCTGGCCCATCACAAACAGGCCGTCGAGTTTTCCGTCCGCCATGTCGAGCCAGTAACCGAAGTGCGAGTGGTCGCCGGTGACGCGGGGCAGCCAGTTGAAACCCCAAGCGTTTTCCCTGGTTGCGGCGTCTCCGTAGTATGCCTTCATCAGACTGATGAAATATTTGTCGAAGCTGGCCCACAAACCGGTTCGCGCGCGGTGCTTCTTGATGAAATCTTTCAGCTTGTGCGAGTCTGCTTCGAAGAACGGCATCGGAAGATAGCCGGGCAGAATGTCGTAGAGGGTAGGAATATCGGTGGAGCCCTGAATCGAAGCATGGCCTCGCAGGGCAAGAATTCCGCCGCCCGGTCGCCCGATATTGCCCAGCAGCAATTGCAGGATCGCCGCGCTGCGAATGATCTGAACGCCCTTGGAGTGTTGCGTCCATCCCACCGCATAGCAAATGGCTGCGGTCTTGTCTCGTCCCGATGCCGAAGTGAATGCCTCGGCCGCTTTCAGGAAGACATCCTGCGGAACGCCGCAGAAGCGTTCCACCATCTCAGGGGTGTAACGGGCGAAGTGACGCTTCAGGACCTGGAACACGCAGCGCGGATGCTGCAGAGTCGGATCGGACTCGAACCTGGCAGCGTCCTGCGCTTCCCCGCCGCGATCTTTGGAGTGACCCCCAGCCTGTTCATCGTGGCCGGGCTGATCATCCGTGCCTTTGCCCGGTGCCCCCTGGTAGAGCCAGCTTTCCGGATCGTATTTCTTCTTGTCTGCATCCCATCCGGAAAATAATCCGTCAAGATCTTCCGTATCTCGAAAATCTTCACGCAGGATGGTGGAGACATTTGTGTAGGCCACCACGTATTCGCGAAAATCCCTGTTGTTTTCGAGAACATAGTGGACCAGCGCACCTAAGAAGATGATGTCGCTGCCGGCGCGCAGAGGGATCCATATATCCGACATCGCGGATGTGCGAGTGTAGCGCGGATCGACGTGAATGATCTTCGCGCCCTTTTCACGTGCTTCCATCACCCATTGAAAACCGACGGGGTGATTCTCAGCCATCGATGAGCCCATGATCAGGATGGCGTCCGCGTTACTCAGGTCGCTCTGTGCGGTGGTCGCGCCGCCGCGGCCGAACGATGTGCCCAGACCGGGCACGGTGGAGCTGTGTCATATGCGGGCCTGATTACTGAGGCACACCATGCCGAGGCCGGCGGTGAAGAGTTTCTTGATCAGATAATTCTCTTCGATATCGAGGGTGGCGCCGCCGAGATGCGCGACCGCCGTGGTCTGCATGAGCGTTTCACCGTTGCGCGTCTCCTGAAAAGTTCGCTCCCGCGCTTCCCAAACTCGCGCGGCAACCATTTCCATGGCCTGGTTCAGATCGAGTTCGCGCCAGGTCCTGGAATAGGGTGCGCGATACTTCACTTTTTTCAGGCGGCCGGGATGGGTGTGCAGTTCATGGGTGTCGGCTCCCTTGGGACAGAGGTGGCCGCGGGAAATTGGCGACTGGGGATCGCCTTCGATGGAAATCAGCTTGCCTTCCTTGTGATATACAAGTTGGCCGCAGCCCACTCCGCAGTATGGACAAATCGATCGAGCTACTTGCGCACCGTCGGTTTTTGGACGTAAGTTGCGCGTTTGTTCCGTCATCGCCTCCGGACCGGTGCCGTCGGCTCCGGTGCGGATCTGCTGAAGCAACGGCCATTGGGAGAGGAGCTTTCGGATCACTGTTAGTCCCCGGGTCTAGTGTTGGCAGAGTTTAAACCAGTTCACGCACTGTATCAGAGAGCGCGACCGGCGCGATCTCGCTGCGAATGGGCTGGCCGCGCGCCAGTGATTCGGCAGACTTCAATGCTTGATCCGCGGTCACCTTCGAATATGCGCCGACGCTATTTCTTCTTTGGAACTTTCGCGCCCTTCTTGCGAGCTTCCGAGAGGCCGATCGCGATTGCTTGCTTGCGACTCTTCACCGTACCTCCCTTCCCACCCTTGCCGGATTTCAGAGTTCCGCGCTTCTTGCGGCGCATTGCGCTGGCAACGGTCTTTGATGCGCCCTTGCTGTATTTGCGGCGGCTGGATTTCTTTTTGACTGGCATGATCTTCCTCCTTTTGGTTTAAAGCACTAATCGTCCCCGCCCGGTTGTGCGACTCAGTGAGCCAGTGTCGGGGCGTGATCGATAACTTCGGTCAACATTCTCTTGAGATTCTGGGTATGGAAGCGGGGATCGCTCGGGGAAAGGCTTTTTTTGTCTGGCATATTCGGTCCCGGTGCAGCGTTTGAGCTAACTGTCGGATGAGATCGCCAAGACGAAGGGTTGCAGAAGTTGCTTACGCTCGGGGAAATATGACTGACTTATCCCAGCGAGCTACGGTATGTGACTTAGCGCTGGCGGGCGAGGACGCTCGGCGGACCACCGCGACACCACCGGAGGACTTCACCTTATTTTTGGAATTCGGGATTCCGGGCAAGACTGTTGTGCGCGAAAGCTCGGAATGCGTCTTGAAGAGTGGTGGGCAGTGCAGGACTCGAACCTGCGACCTCCTGCTTGTAAGGCAGGCGCTCTAACCAGCTGAGCTAACCGCCCTCGCGCTATTGACGGCGAAGAGAGCGTGCGTTGGCGAGTCGAAAAAACTGCGTGAACGCACCCGAAGTTCGAGTATACGGGCGGCGAAAACGGGGGTCAAACAAAGCTTGGGGAAAACCAAAGTTGCGAGATCCGGGCTGCTAAACTCAACGCGTGCGCCGACTCATTGTGAATGCTGACGACTTTGGCCTGACTGCGGGCGTCAACCGGGCGATCGTCGAGGCTCATCAGCGTGGAATTGTCACGTCGACCACGTTGATGGCGAATTCACTGGCATTCGACGAAGCCGTCCGGCTAGCCAAAGCCGATTCTCAATGGAGCGTGGGATGCCATGTCGTGCTGCTCGATGGCTACGCGCTCATCGCCCCCTCGCGCATCCGCAGTTTGCTGGCGGCGACCAATGGCCAGGCATTTCGCGACGGGGTTGCCGGGTTCGCATTGCGCGCGCTTGCGGGCCGAATCGATTCTGAACAAGTGGAAGCGGAGACCACGGCGCAGATCCGCAAATTGCAGTCGCATGGGCTTACCGTGTCGCACGTCGATACTCACAAACATACGCACATGTTCCCTGCCGCCCTGCGCGGGATTCTGCGTGCGGCACGAACTTGCGGCATCACGGCGATTCGCAATCCTTTCGAAGTCGTCGCCGCCAATTTTGCACGAGCACAGCGTGGCTTGTGGAAACGGTACGCTCAGGTGAAAACACTGCGCGGACTGGCAGGCTCCTTTCGGCGAGCGGTGAGCAAGGCCGGGCTGAAGACTCCGGATGGCACGCTTGGCATTGTGGCGACCGGTCATCTCAATCCTGATCTTTTCCGCAATATCGCCGATCACATGCCGGAAGGTACCTGGGAATTCGTGTGCCACCCGGGTTATGTGGATACTGACCTGAACGGGGTGCGAACCCGCCTGCGAAGGCAGCGCGAGGAGGAATTGGCAGTGCTGACTTCCGCAGACGCGCGAAAGGCGCTCGAGGGGCGGGGCATCGAACTCATTTCGTACAGGCAGCTGTGAGACAGCAACGACCTCCCTTGCTGGGAGCGTGCAGGCTGCGAACCAAAGCGTGTAACTTCGGTAATCTCCAGTACGACGAAGTCAGGCTATGATGACAGTCAGCAGCCCGTCGTGGCAGTGGTTATGAGCGAACAGCGACCAGATCCTCGAGTCAAGGCCGATCTCTCGGTGCGAGTCTGGGGGATGGCAGCCAGCGGCCAGACATTTTCCCAGCACGTGCGCGCGCGCAACATCAGCATTTCTGGCGCGCTCTTTTCCGGACTCGAACACGAGTTGAAAGTGGGGGATGTAATCGGGATCCAGTATGCCGAGCGTAAGTCGCGATGCCGCGTCATTTGGGTGATGGATGGCGGTCCCGTACAGAAAATGCAAGTGGGCGTGCAGATTGTTACCGACCAGGACTGTCCCTGGAAAGGCGAGTTGAGTCCCGACCAGATTACTCCGCCTGCCGAACCCAACAACCGCCGGCGATTCGCACGCCACCGGGTCTCATTCCCGCTCGAACTGCGGGACGAGCGCGTGAAGACTCCCATGCGCGTGAATGCCACCGATGTCAGCGGCAACGGCTGCTACGTGGAAACCATTCTTCCGCTCGCCGTGGGCACAACCTTGCGGGTTGAGTTCTGGATTGACCAGGAAAAGATTTCTACCTCCGCAATCGTCCGCACCAGCGACCCGGGGGTGGGGAATGGCGTCGAATTCACCGGGCTGACGCCAGATACAAAACAACGCCTGCAGAGCCATCTCGACAAAGTGGACCCCCTCCGGGCAAATGTTTTTGAGCGTACGCCGCAGCCGTAAAGCCGGGTCGTGCGCCTATTCCTCCTGTGAGATTCCTCCAAAAACTGAATCGCCCATGTAAACTCGCCATCGAACCTACGGGACACGGAGAGCTACGCGGATGAAGATCGGGATCACGTGTTATCCGACCTATGGCGGAAGCGGGGTCGTGGCGACCGAACTGGGGCTCGAACTGGCGCAGCGCGGACACGACATTCACTTTATTTCCTACGCCCAGCCAATTCGACTGACCGAACCTCAGCCGCACATTCATTTTCACGAAGTTGAGGTCTCGCGCTACCCCTTGTTCGACTATCCGCCGTACGATCTTGCTCTGGCGACGCGGATGGCGGAAGTGGCCGAGTTGTATGACCTTGATCTGCTGCACGTGCACTACGCAATTCCGCACTCGGTGAGCGCCCTGCTGGCGCGGCAGATGCTCGCGGCCGGACCATCGCACCGGCGGCTTCCCTTTGTTACGACACTGCACGGCACTGATATCACGCTGGTCGGCCTGGACCGCTCCTACCTGCCGATCACGCGTTATTCGATCGAGGAGAGCGACGGGGTTACGGCGATCTCGCAGTATTTGCGCGACATTACGCTGAAAGAATTCGACATCAAGAACCACATTGAAGTGGTCTACAACTTCGTAAATTGCGACGTGTACGTGCGCGATGCTGATGCTCCCACGCGCCGGAAGGAATATGCGTCACCCGAGGAAAAAATTCTCGTGCATCTGTCGAATTTCCGTCCTGTGAAGCGGCTGACCGACGTCGTTGAGATTTTTGATCGAGTTCGCAAGAAAATTCCGTCGAAGCTGTTGCTAGTCGGGGACGGTCCCGACCGGTCGAAGGCGGAGTGGTTGGCGGTACAGAAAGGCATTCACGAACACGTGCTCTTCCTGGGTAAACAGGACCGGGTGCAGGAGAAATTGGCAATCTCCGATGTGATGCTCCTGCCCAGCGAACTGGAATCGTTTGGACTGGCCGCACTGGAAGCGATGGCCTGCAAAGTCGTTCCTATCACCACGCGGGTTGGGGGCCTTCCCGAAGTGATTGAGCATGGGCGAAACGGCTTTATGGCCGAGGTCGGCGACGTGGATACGATGGCGCAGTATGCAATTGCTCTGCTAAGCGACGAACAGAAGCTCAACACCATAGCGGTGCAGGCGCGAGCATGGGCGCAGGCGCGCTTTTGCTCGACCAAGATTATTCCGCAATATGAGCAGTTCTATCGCCGAGTGCTGGAGCGCTCCTCGTAGAGCGCGGGCGGAATCCCGGAGCCTTCCTGCAGAATGGGCAACCGCAAACGAACCAGAGTTCCCTTCCCGTCGTGGCTGTCAATGGTCATGCGTGCCGTATCGCCGTAGAGGACCTTCAGGCGTTCGGCGACATTCGCCATGCCGATACCGGTGCCGCCCAGGCCATTCGGCTTTTCGATTAACTGGGCGGCGCCCATTCCGACGCCGTCGTCTTCCACCTCGATGATCACCGCTTTGGCGCCCCGGCGGCTGCGCAAATAGATGCTGCCGCCTTCGATCTTGGAGGCTAACCCGTGCTTGATCGAATTTTCGACCAGGGGCTGAAGCAGCATCGCGGGCACCAGCATCTCCAGCGACTCCGGCTCCAGTTCTTTGACTACCCGGAGCTTGTCGCGCCCGAATCGCACCACTTCGATATCCAGATAGTTGTCGATGAATTCCACTTCTTCCCGGAGAGGCACGAATGCCTCGGAGCTGTTCAGCAAGCGCCGGAGGATCCTTGCCAGCTTGATGATCAACTCGCGCGCGGTGTCAGGGTCGAAACGCACGAGCGACGATACCGAATTCAGGGTATTGAAGAGAAAGTGGGGATTGATCTGATTCTGCAGCGCTTCCATGCGTGCCTGAAGAAGCAGGAGGTGCTGTTCCTCGAGCTTCATCTGGATGCGCACGCCATTGAAGATTTTCAGTTCGGTGCCGACGACCATGACGGAGGTGGCGTAAATCGCGACCTCTACCCACAGGTTGGTACTCTCCAAACTGAAGGTGGAGCGCGGGAATACACGCGTCAACTCGCTGTGCAGGAAACGCAGGCTGACGATAGTCGCAAAGAACATAATCTGCCAGTCAAAGCGTGGCTTGGGCAGGTTGCGACGGACCCAGCGGTAGATACTCAGGTCAATGAAGGGCGAGAACGACCACACATCTTCTTTGTCATGCGCCAGGCTGCGGAGCTGGCCGGCGGCCAGCCCGCACAGGACATTGAACGGGAGCGTGATCCATTCGCCGTGGAGAAATGCAGGGAGAGCCATCAACGCCCCGCCGAACACGCCCGTCATGCGGCCGCCGATTACACCCAATAGCAGCGTGGTTTCGAAGGACAGGTCGCCGGCCAAGAAACTCTTCTGAATAAATCGAATCCATACTGCCAGCGCGATCGGCATCCCAAACCAGATGGCCAGGTAGATCTTCTGCCGGGTCGTACGCTCCTCGCGAAATAGCAGCTTCTTGAATTCGAGGGAGCGAACCAGCGTGCTGGACACGGCGGCAGCGACGCCAAGTTTGACCAGCAAGTTGACGAGGATCAGTTTCTGGTCGGGCATGAAGATGGCCTAGGGAAATGTAGCACGAAGCAAGAGAGGAGACCGCCACTTACAGCACCTGGTAGATGAGAAGTGACACCACCTTTTCGTGGAAAGTTACCCCTGCGAATTGACTTTGGCAGCAGCCTCGTCGAGTGCGCTCGCCAGCGATTCGGGCCCGGGAAGGCCTCCTTGCGCCAAATCGCGACTGCCGCCTCCCTTGCCTCCACGGGTCGCGACGATTTCCTTAAGGAGCGCTCCCATGTCGAGAGATGCGCCCTTGGACTGAGCGAAGACCAGCGCGGCCTGCCCCTGGCTGGCTGCCAGCAGGGCAACGGCGTTTCCTTCCAGTCGCGTCATTTTCTGCGCGAGCAGACGTATGAAGGCGAGATCGCGATCGGAATAGAGGCGAACAACAGTCTTGCGCGCGTTGTTAGGCGCTGTCTCGGCTAGCAGACGTGTGGCTTCGAATTCGGCCAGTTCCTCCAATATGCGTTCAGTGGTTTTATTCGCGGCTCGGAGATCGTCAACGAATTTCTTTACTTGTTGCGGAACATCCCAGATGTGTCCGGAGTACAGTGCCGCCGCCTCGACCAGCGTGGCATAGTCGCGCCGCGCCGTGGTGACGGCTCGCTGCCCGCACACAAACTCCACCCGCCAACCCTGCCGAGCCTTCTCGACCTTACGCAGCAAGATGCTGCCGATCTGTCCGGTATTGGCCACGTGCGTTCCCCCGCAAGCCGAGAGATCGAAATTCTGGATGTCGATCAAACGCAGTTCATCTTTATCGGCTCTGGGGGCCTTGCGCAGTCCGAGTTCCCGCGCCGCCTCCTGGGTTACGAATCGAATCTCGACCGGACGATTTTCCTGCACGATCTGGTTGGCGAATAATTCCCCTTCCTGAACCTGGCGGGCCTGCACCGCAGGCGTATCGAGGTCGATGGAACATGCCTCCTCGCCCATGTGAAACGACACCGTCGGCATGTTAAAGAGACGGACGAAGGCAGCCGAGAGAACGTGCTGACCGGAATGCTGCTGCATGTGATCGCGGCGGCGAGCTGGATCGATCAGGCCGCGCATGCGTGTTCCACGCTCGGGCGGTTTATCGGCTTCAATGTAGTGCACCACCCTTCCATCTTCCGCCTCGACTACCTCGGTGACCCGGAGGCGGTTTTGCTCCGTATCGCCTGATGGAGAGAGCCATCCCGTATCGTGTACCTGGCCCCCACTGGTCGGATAGAACGCGGTGCGATCAAGATAAACACCGTGGCGTGCATTGATCTCCGCCGCGGGAACGACCTCCGTGATCTCGCCTTCGAACTCGTGCAGGAAGGAATCGTGATAGTAAAGTCGGTCCGTCATACGCCTCCATTTTATATGGATGGTGGCGTTGGTTGCTCCGGACGGTTCGTGCGCGCAGATCGCTGATCCTTGTGCGGCCGGGGGCTTGCCGTCAAAAGAACGTCCCTAGTACGGTCCGATGATTCCTGCGATTTGGCGACTGGTGGGTAGACCGGTGGGCTCCGCGCGTTTGGTGTCTAAGGTGTCCAGATACTTGAGACCGGTTCCTGTATTAAAGAGAACCACCTCGTCGCTCTCCTTAAAGAACCGGGTCGATCGCAATTTACGGTAAGCGGCAAGAGCAGCCGCTCCTTCCGGGGCCGCAAAGACTCCTTCAACATGTGCCCACTGCCGCAATGCATCCATGATTTCGTCATCGGATACGGCCACCGCGATGCCGTCACTTTTTCGCAAAATATCCAGAATCAGGTAGTCGCCATAGGCCTTGGGAACCCGCAGTCCGGAAGCCGAGGTAGCAGCGTTTGGCCACATTTCCGACGCAGACTTACCTTCATCCCATGCTTTAACAATTGGCGCGCAACCCTTTGCCTGGACGGTTACCATCCGTGGACGTTCCGAACCGATCCAGCCCAGCGCCTCCAGCTCGTCGAACGCCTTCCACATACCGATCAGACCCACGCCACCCCCTGTCGGGTAGATGATTC
The DNA here is from genome assembly GCA_963765755.1 of uncultured Acidobacteriota bacterium. Taxonomy (GTDB): domain Bacteria; phylum Acidobacteriota; class Terriglobia; order Terriglobales; family Acidobacteriaceae; genus Gp1-AA133. The sequence goes on from CAVXXV010000017.1 coordinate 26,480, forward strand.
CGTTCGGCAGGCGCCAGCCCAATTGTTCGGCGACTTCGTAGCCCATGGTTTTTTTGCCTTCGACCCGATAGGGCTCTTTGAGGGTGGAAACATCGAACCACCCTTCCTTTTCTTTGCGCTCGGCCAACATGCGAGCGCAGTCGCTGATGAGCCCCTCGACCAGAGTGATGTGCGCGCCGTAGTATTCCGATTCGATCCGGTTCGCCATAGGCACATCTTTGGGCATGAAGATATGTGCTTCGATAGCCGCGGCGGCGGCATATGCCGCTAAAGCTCCCGCGGCGTTTCCGGCAGATGGGATGGCTACCCGTTTCACTCCGTAATGCTTCGCCATTGTGATTGCGGCAGACAACCCGCGGGCTTTGAACGAGCCGGTGGGATTCAGCCCTTCGTCTTTGATGAGAACCGTTGGATATTCCCGGCTCGGCAGCATGGGAGTGAAACCTTCGCCGAGCGAAACTGGCTGGGCCTCAGGCAGAACTTCAGCGTAGCGCCACATGGTGGCAGGGCGGCCGCACAACTGTTCACGGGAAAATGTCTTTTTGATGGTCGGGAAATCGTAGCGAGCGTAGAGCACGCCGCCATCCTTCGGACAGATGGTCTGCGGCCGGTCGCCGGGCAGCGATTGCCCACATCGTGTGCACTCCAGATGCGTCAAGCGAGCCATGGCGGTCGAGTCTAGCACTCGAGGCGCATGGTCACTAAGCCTTGAGCCTCTTCAACAGTGCAGCCGCCTTGCGGAACCAGGGACGTTCGCGGCGCCGCAAGTATCCAGGCATGGTCGGCTTCTTAGCGAGAATCTTCTGCGCCCACTCGCGAGCCTCTGTGTCCCTTCCCTCTGCGGAGAGAAACAAGGCGTAGTTGTAGTAAGTCTCCGATAACGTGGAGATCACCGTCACTTGCCGGAAGAACTCCTCGGCCTTCGCCGGTTGTCCCGTATTCGCGTAGGCGTGGGCCAGCAATCCTTTGGCGCGGTGGAAATCGTAGCCCTGGTCTTTCCCCACAACGAGTTCCAGATCCGAAACAGCCGGCACGAAATCCCCCAGTTCCACTTCGCAGACACCGCGTCGATAGAACGGATCGGGCGAATCCGTACGCGACGAAATGGCTTTGTCGTAGCAGGCACGCGCTTTGGAGAAATTCCGGTCCTCCATGTACAGGTCCGCCAATTCCTCGTAGTTTCCGGCGGAGGGATTGTCGAGGACGGCGGCTTCCAATTCGTGAATCCTGCGCCTGCGCGGAAAAACCTTGAAGGATTGGCGCAGCAGCCCGGCATCGGGCAGCGCCTCCACGAGTAAATAGATGGTCGCACCCAGCGGTCCCAGAAACAGGATGATATACAGCCAGTAAGTATCTGGGCGGCGGCGAATAAAGTGGATAATCGCCAACGCGATGACGAGGAAACTCCACGGACTATAAAAGGCGCTAAAAATGCCCATGAATGTGCTGCACTATAGCATGCACATTTCAACCCGTCGCAGCCATGCGGACCGGGCTCGCCAAGATGGTAAAATCTTGTGTGATCTCGCCTTCCATACGGTTGCTGGCACTCGATATCGACGGCACCCTGCTGAACTCGCAATTTCAGATTTCTGACGTCAACCTGTCGGCTTTGCGGCGCGCGCACGATGCGGGCATCGAAATTGCACTGGTGACTGGACGCCGCCATGACTTCGCCTTGCCCATCGCCCAGCAACTTGGCTTTGACTTATGGCTTATCAGTTCGAACGGCGCAATCACCCGTTCGCTTGGCGGGGAGACGTTCTACCGTGACCTGCTTCCCGCCAAAGTATGCCGCGAACTATGCGGGGCGATGGTTGACTTCCGCGGCAATACCGTGCTGACTTTTGATAAACAGGCCAAGGGTTCCATCGTGCTGGAGCATATGAATGACCTGGAAAACAGCATCCGGCGGTGGCTCGAAAAGAATCTGCAGTACATCGACTTCGTGATACCGATCGAAAACGCCCTGGTAACCGACCCCGTACAGGCTATGTTCTGCGGTCCGATCGCCCGTATGCACGAGGCTCTGGCGGCCCTTCAGAGTTGCCATCTGTACGAGCAAATCACCGTACTCAGGACGGAATACCCGATCCGGGACCTGTCCATTGTCGACATTCTTAACCAGAACTGCTCCAAGGGGCACGCTTTGGAGCGCTGGGCGGCCTTTCGAGGCCTTTCCCGGGACCAGGTCATGGCCATCGGTGACAATTACAACGATGTAGAAATGCTTGCCTTTGCGGGATACCCGGTTATCATGGGAAATGCGTCGGACGACCTGCGTAGCCGGGGCTGGAAGGTAACCCTGTCCAACGACCAGGATGGCGTAGCCGCCGCTCTGGAACCGGTTCTGGCCCACATGGGTGTAGAGACGTAACGGCATTCATTCTGTTGGGAATTCGGCTGTACCCCCACACGCCGGACTTCGCGATTCTGGGTAGCAGTGTCCATGAAACTGACTAAGAGCATCGGTATCGTTTTGTTGCTGAGCGCGGCTGTGATCGAAGCCCCAGCTACCGATGTCGCCACATTGCGCAATGGCTTCACGATCCGCCACGAGAGCCGTGCGCCGCTGGGCGAAACAACCCGCCTGTTTCTCACCGCGGACGGTTCCAGCTTTGTGGACGTGCCCACGGCCGAAATTGTTCAGATTGAAACCGACCTGAGTGCCCCGCCGGCAGCGGATCAAAGTACGCAAGCGCCTGCGCTGACGCCAGCGGCTTCGGGGCCGGCTTTGCCGACTGCTTCAACCGGGGCAACTGCGGCGTCTCAGCATGTGGATGTTTCCCAGGTGGTGAACGCTGTCAGCGATCGTTACCGACTCGATCCAGATCTGGTCAGCAGCGTCATTCGAGCGGAGAGTGGGTTCAAGGTTCATGCCGTCTCTCCCAAAGGCGCGCAGGGACTGATGCAGCTCATGCCGGGAACCGCGTCGAAGCTGGGGGTGCCGAACGCCTTCGATCCGGAAGCGAATGTGGACGGCGGCACCCGTTATCTGCGCGAGTTGCTGGAGCGTTACAACTTCGATCTTATCAAGGCGCTTGCGGCCTACAACGCCGGTCCGCACCGCGTGGAGCAATACAAGGGCGTTCCTCCGTATCTGGAGACGCGCAAGTACGTGGCCAGTATCGTGCGCGACTTCAACCGTAAGAAGCTGGCGCAGCAGAAGGCGGCCACCCCGGTCCCCACCAAAGTCCCAGCGCAGAACCGGGCGAAGGCGCAACCAGAGGTCTCAAAGCCGGCAGCCAAAACGACACGCACGGCGGCAGCCGCCACCAAGCGATCGAGCACGGCCACGGGGAATTGATCGCGAGCGAAACCCACCCTTCGCGTTGACCCCTAAGTCCGAGTCAGTTACCTTGTGTTGTGCCTTTCAGATCTGATCTGTAACACCACCGCCGGAGATCCCTCGAATTCATGGACCGAAGACGCGCAGCGATTACCGGAATCGCGCTCGCCATCCTGGCGGGTCTGGTGTATTCGCAGTTCCGGATGTGGAAGAACTTCGACTGGGATCTATTTCTTACGCAGACGCGCAGCGTAAGCTCCTTTCACATTCTGCACGGCGTCGCGCTGATCTATCTTGCTTACGTTTTGCGCGCGGTGCGATGGAAGCTATTTTTGCGCCCGGTGCGGCCTCAGGCATCTGCCGTTGGACTGGTGGCCCCTACCGTCATCGGATTCACAGGACTGGCCCTTCTAGGCCGCCCGGGAGAACTCATCCGGCCCTACCTCATCGCCAAGCGTGAGAATCTGCCCTTTTCCTCACAGCTCGCGGTGTGGGCGGTGGAGCGCATTTTCGATGTCGGTGGTTTTACTTTCCTGTTCGTGCTGGCAGCCTTCTTTGCGACTGCGCCGAAGAGAATGCAGGCTCGGGGAATTTTCGAAGAAATAGCGATCGTGCTGATCGTAATTGTCGTCGGTCTCACGGTGGGAGCGTTTGCCGTGCATCGCAGCGGCGAGGGACTAGCCAGTTGGGTAGAACGGCGTTTCGCGCACCTCGCTTCGAACCTCGGTCACCGCATCGCCATGCGAATCCGCGAGTTTCGCGGTGGGCTTAACACCATCCATGACAAGAAGTCGTTGCTGATGCTGATCGGCGTGTCGGTGCTGATGTGGGCTATGATCGCGGTTGCGTACAAGGAAGTGGCTCACGCCTACAACACGCCCAAACTGGAGATCCCGCAAACGCAGATTTTCCTGCTCATGGCTTCGAGCATGGTGGGTTCGCTGGTGCAGCTTCCGGGCGTCGGCGGTGGATCGCAGTTCGCCACGATTGAGACGCTCAACCGCATCTTCGGTGTCCCGCCTGAGCTGGCGACCAGCTGCGGGATCATGCTGTGGCTGGTGACATTTATCGCGATCGTGCCGGTGGGGCTGCTGCTGGCGCACCGCGAGCGACTCTCATTGCGGAAGCTTTCGCAGGAGAGTCACGAGGCGGAGGAATCCAGCGCCGACAGTCCCGCCGCCTGAGACTGGCGTTTGTCTCCTGAACTTCAACCGATAACCTTCGCGCTTCCCCTTCCGAAGGTTCAACCAAGTGCCTGCTACAATTTGCTGTACTGACCCAGTTACACCAGATCAGCCGACAAGCGCCATGAAGTGTCCCTTTTGCGGGTTCCTGGAAGATAAAGTTGTCGATTCGCGCGAGAGCAAAGAAGCCGAATCCATCCGGCGGCGGCGCGAGTGCCTGAAGTGCGGCAAGCGCTTCACCACCTACGAGCGTATCGACGAAATTCCGTATATGGTCGTCAAGAAAGACGGCCGGCGGGAGAAATTCGATCGCCAGAAGGTGCTGAACGGCCTGCTGCGCGCGTGCGAGAAGCGGCCCGTACCGATCAGCAAACTGGAACAGATCGTGAACGAGGCCGAGTCGTTTGTCATTGAGTCGGCGGAGCGCGAACGCAAGACCAGCGAGGTTGGTGAGTTGATCATGAGCCGGCTGCGCCGCTACGACAAAGTGGCGTACGTACGCTTCGCATCCGTGTACCTCGATTTCAAGGACGTACAGGAATTCATGTCGGAACTGAAGGATCTGTTGAAGACCAAGGAACCAGAGCCCAAACCAACCAAGGCAGGCCCAAAGTAACGCCGGTTTTGAATCATCACAGCAGGAACAACATCTACATGACGCACCGCATAACTCTTATTCCCGGCGACGGCATTGGCCCTGAGGTCACCAATGCCACCGTTCGCATCCTCGAAGCCACCGGCATTAAGTTCGAATGGGAAACCTTCATGGCGGGGGCCGAGGCCTTCGAGAAATACAAGGAATACATTCCGAAAGAGCTGAACGACTCGATCGAACGCACGCGGGTGGGATTGAAGGGCCCGGTCACGACTCCGATTGGCGGCGGTTTTGCCAGCATCAATGTGGAACTGCGCAAGCGTTTCGAGCTGTACGCGAACTTCCGGCCGATTCGCAATCTTCCGCATATTCCCACGCGTTATCCCGATGTTGACCTGATCATTGTTCGGGAGAATACCGAGGGCTTATATTCTGGCATCGAGCACGAAGTTGTGCCGGGCGTGGTCGAAAGCCTGAAGATCATCACCGAGAAAGCCTCCACCCGCATCGCGCGCTTCGCCTTTGAATACGCGCGCAAAAACAATCGTAAGAAGATTCACGCCATCCATAAAGCCAACATCATGAAGCTCTCCGACGGCCTGTTCCTGCGCTGCTCGCGGAATGTGTCCAAGGAATATCCGGAGATCACTTATGGGGAGCACATCGTCGACAACACCTGCATGCAACTGGTGATGAACCCCTACCAGTACGACATGCTGGTCATGGAGAACCTCTACGGCGACATCCTCTCGGACCTGTGCGCCGGGTTCGTTGGCGGCCTCGGCCTTGTACCCGGTGCAAACTTCGGCGATGAATGCGCAATCTTTGAAGCGGTGCACGGCTCCGCGCCCGATATTGCGGGCAAGAACCTCGCGAATCCGACAGCATTGCTGCGATCCGCTCTCCTAATGCTTCGCCACATTAGTGAACCCGAGGCTGCACAGAAAGTCCGGGATGGGCTGGAGAGGGTTTACCGAACCCGCGACAAACTTACCCGCGACGCGGGCGGAAAGGCCGGAACGTCAGAATTTGCGGATTCAGTGATTGAAGAAATGCAGAAGGCTGGAACAGAACAACCGGCTCAAGAGGCGGCGCGCTGATCAAACCGATTCTCCGCTCACGAGATACGATCGGCGCCGTTTGACGCGCTGCCCTCAAGCGAGTTAACATCCAGTCGCTTTCTGGGGAACCTGTGGGGATGTCTCAAACCGAGAGGTGTTTGGGGATAGTTCTGTTCCAGCTGGGAGGACCCGACACGCTGGAAGCCATCCAACCTTTTCTTTATAACCTGTTTTGCGATCCTGACATCATTGACTTTCCCTTCGCCCGCATCGGGCGCCGTCCACTCGCCAGACTGATCGCCACTACTCGCGCCAAGAAGGTCGAGCATCATTATTCGGTGATCGGCGGCGGCTCGCCGATCCGACGTTTCACCGAAACCCAGGCACGCGCGCTCGAAGGCGCTATCGAATCGATGGGAGTGAATGCCCGCTGCTTTGTCGCGATGCGCTACTGGCACCCTTTTACTGCCGAAGCGGTGGCACAACTGGAGCGTGCCGGTTGCGACAAGGTTGTCCTACTGCCGCTCTATCCTCATTATTCAAGCACCACGGTGGGCAGCAGCCTGAACGAATGGAATCGTCACTTCCGCGGAGATGTTCCGGTTCACACTGTGAAGAGCTTCTATCGAGACAAGCGCTACCTGGATGCGCTGATCGACAAAATTGAGGAAGCCCTCGGCCGCTTCCCTGCTTCGCGTTCGCCGGAGATTGTTTTCAGCGCCCACAGCCTGCCACAGTCCATCATCGACAAGGGCGACCCTTACCAGCGGGAGATCGAGGAAACAGTTCAGCTTCTGATGGAACGCGGGGGCTGGCCGAACCGTCACCGTCTGTGCTACCAGAGTAAAGTAGGAGCCAGCAAGTGGCTGCAGCCTTCGTTGCATCGCACCCTTCGTGACCTGGCGGAGGAGAAGGTGCGCGACGTGTGCATCGTTCCGGTATCGTTTGTCTCCGACCACGTCGAGACGCTCGGCGAAATCGATCACGAGGCGCGCGAGGAAGCGGCTGAATTAGGCATCCAACAATTTGAAATGACGGCGGGGCTGAACGATTCGCCAAAGTTTATTGATGCGCTGGCTCACCTGGTTTTAGAAGCTGCGGGAAAATCGAAGACATCGATGCCGGCAAATCAGGAGAATGTTGCGGCGCCGCTGATGGCTGCTGACTAAGGGCCAAACGAAGTCGAGAGCTATATAGGAGGAACCATGGCGGGTCCGGAGAACGATCCGGTCAAGCAGAATCCGCAAGCACCGAAGGAGCCGACTCCTGCGGGCACACCGGCCACCAAGTATGTCGGTACCCCGGCGGTGGGAACATCGAAGGCGGCGGCCGCGGGCGGAATTGCCGCGATCGGTCCGGACAACTCGGAGGTCGATCAACGCCGCCGTCGCCTGGCGTGGATCGGCATTACGGCTTTCCTGGGCGCGTGGTTTCTGGCATTCTTCCGTTTTTTCCTGCCGCGCACATTGTTTGAGCCGCGCACTTCTTTCAAGATCGGATATCCCTCGGATTATGCGCTGGGCGTCGACACCAAGTGGCAGCAGAAGTTCCGTATCTGGGTGGATCGCACGCCGGACCGCCTGTTCGTGATCTACGCCCGCTGCACTCATCTGGGCTGCACTCCGGACTGGAAACCCAGCGAGAACAAATTCAAGTGCCCGTGTCACGGCAGTGGTTATGACAGCGAGGGCATCAACTTCGAAGGACCGGCGCCGCGGCCCATGGATCGAGCCAAAGTAGAACTTGCGCCCGACGGGCAGATCATCGTCGACGTGGCCAAGCTTTACTCCTGGCCGAAGGGACAACCGACCCAGTTCAACGATCCTGGGTCATTTTTGACGACCTAGTCAGGATAACGGCCAGCAGTTTGCCGGCAGTTGCGAGAGCAACTCGCCCTCGCTCCAGGGCAGCAGTTAGAGATTTGTGGCAGCAGAGGACCCAATGCCAGAAGAGAAGAACGGACAAAACGGCGGCAAAGTCGGACTCGTCGACAAGGTCAAAGACCAACTCGCCAGCGACGTGCAATCGCTCAAGACCGACATGCCAGCGAAGGTCAAAGAGCAGATGGACGGCCTGAAGGATCCGACCAAGACTCAGGTCTACACTTCAATCTTCCGCCACAAACACGACGACACGCCCCGCAATCGCGCGCTGGGCGTGCTGTCAAATGTCTTCCTGCACCTGCACCCAGCGAAGATCAATCGCGACGCCGTGCGTTACAGCTACACCTGGGGCATGGGGGGAATCACGTTCTACCTCTTTATCGTGCTCACCTTCACGGGCGTGTTGCTGATGTTCTATTACCACCCGACGAAGGTGCAGGCTTTCCGCGACGTGCTTTATCTGGAGCACGATGTTCCGTTCGGCAAGCTACTGCGCAACATGCATCGCTGGGCGGCCCACCTGATGGTCATCGGGGTCTGGCTGCACATGTTCCGCGTGTTCCTGACCGGCTCGTACAAGAAGCCGCGAGAGTTTAACTGGAACATCGGTGTTCTGCTTCTGGTCTTCACGCTGTTGCTTTCGTTCACGGGATACCTGCTGCCGGACGATCAACTGGGATTCTGGGCAGTCACGGTCGGCACGAACATGGCACGCGCGACGCCGCTCCTGGGGCATGAAGGCCCATTCGGACCGCAACTGCACATGACTCCGTACAACGACGTCCGCTTCGGGTTGCTGGGCGGCTCGATCGTTGATGCGAACGCGCTGCTGCGATCCTACATCTGGCATTGCATCGGCATTCCGATCGTGGCCTCGGTGCTGATGATCGTCCACTTCTGGCGTGTGCGAAAAGATGGAGGCATTTCCGGCCCGGCGCCGGTGATGCTGGAGTCGGAAGCCGATAAACCAAGAAGAGGCCCCACGGCCGCGGGAACCTGAGTTTGTGTAGGGCGGCCGCGCTCGGCCGCCATCCGAGCGCAGCTCGGGAGATTTAAGGTGAGTCTGTTTGAGAGGAGCAGCAATGGATTGGCGTCAACTTTGGGAAATCATCTCGGCCCCCGACAATGTTCCGATCGTCGGCTTGATTCCACTCCTCGCCTTCTACATCTATCTCGCCTGGAAGCAGGCCCACGCCAACGATCAACTGGTGACCCAGTTGGAAGCCGATCCGGCGATGGCCAAGACGCATCACCGCAAGACCTGGCCCTTCCAGGCTGGCTGGCAAAAAGAAGTGCACGTGTGGCCCTTCCTGCTGCGCATTGAATTCCTGGCTGCGATCATCGTCACGATCATCCTGATGATCTGGTCCATCACGCTGAATGCTCCACTGGAGGAGCCGGCGAATCCGAACCTGACCATGAACCCGGCGAAAGCGCCGTGGTACTTCCTGGGCCTGCAGGAAATGCTGGTGTATTTCGATCCGTGGATTGCGGGCGTGGTGATGCCGACGTTAATCATCGTCGGCCTGATGGTGATTCCTTATATAGATACCAACCCGATGGGCAGCGGCTACTACACGTGGAAGCAGCGCCGTTTCGCGATCTCCACCTTCCTGTTCGGATTCGTAGTCTTGTGGATCGCGATGATCATCATCGGCACCTTTATTCGGGGGCCTGGCTGGCAATGGTTCTGGCCGGGGCAAACTTGGGATCACAACCGGCTAATCTACGAAGTGAACCGCGACTTGCCGGATCTGTTTGGCATTACCTCGAATTGGGGTAAAGGCATCTTTGGCGCGATCATCGTGGGCGGATATTTTGGGCTCGGCGGTTTCGCTGTGTTCTCCCTGTTCCGCCGTTATATGTCCAAGGATTTCGCGCGCATGAGCATTCTGCAGTTTTCGATCACGCAGGCCTTTCTGCTGATCATGCTGGCTTTGCCGCTCAAGATGATGCTGCGCCTGCTTTGGCACATCAAGTATGTGTGGATTACACCGTGGTTTAACGTTTAGCTGATGGCTGATAGCCGATAGCGAAACGGTCGCGTTACGGTTTAGCCGACGACCATCAGCCACAAGCCATCAGCGAACTTCGGAGGAAGCGGTGCCCGACAAACCAGTCCGCGACAACGATCCGATCGTCACGAAGTCTTACGCGGCACATTACATGATCGCCGTAGCCCTGCTGACGGCTACTCTGCTTTGGGCGCTGTGGGACGAAGCATTCGGGATGCGGCCGTGGAAGGCCTACCAGCACGAATGGAAACAGCGTTACACGGCCTTCCTGAACTCGGCGCACTCGAAGTCCGACGCCTCCCAAAAAGAAGTTGAAACCAGTTCCGACTACCAGAAACTGAAACAGGACCTTGACCAGGCCACACAACAGGCGACACCGCACGTTCGAGAGTTGCAGAAGCAGATCGGCGATCTGAGCGCAAAGATTCTTGCGGTACAGAGCGTATTTACCGACCGGCGCGCCTATGTGAATGCGCTCACCTATCAGATTGAAACCAGCAACAGCGCCTCGTCCAAGCAAAGCATCCAGAAAGATCTCGACAAGTACAAGGCAGAAACAGCTACAGTGGAGTATCCGGACGGCAGCAAGCAGAGATACACCTTCCAGCAACTCGAAGAAACCTACAACGACCTGAAAGACCAGCGCGCCAAGCTCAACGCAGAACTGGGCGACACGCTGAAGCCGGTTACCCAGGCCAAGACTGCCATGGACGAGTACGTGAACGACCACATGGTCGACCTCACGCCAGCGCAGATCGCGGGTCTGCAGAAGAAAACCGACGACCTCGATCCTTCCATCGTGCAGATTAACGTCGCGGAAGCAAACATCGTCGACCGCTGCGAGTCCTGCCACTTGGGCGCTCGCGAACCGGTGAAGCTGACAGCCGCCTCCATGAGCGCCAAGGGTGCCAAGACTCCCGACGACTACGCGAAGGCCTTCGTCAGCCATCCAAACCCGGCGCTCCTTCAGGTTCACGATCCGGACAAATTCGGCTGTTCGCCCTGCCACCAGGGCAATGGACGCGCCACGACCAGCGTCGAAAAAGCTCACGGCAACTACGAACATTGGCTGTGGCCGCTCTATACCAGGCAGAATTTCGAAGCAGGCTGCCAGACCTGCCACGCGGCCGACATGATGCTGGTTTCAGGCGACGTCGGCTGGACCATCAGCAAGGGCAAGGATCTCTTCCGGCAGCGTGGCTGCATGGGATGCCATCGCTACGAGGGCTACGATCGCGAGCCAGAAGAATTGCAGTCCCTCAACCAGCAGACCAAGCAAATGGAAGGCGAGAAGCGGGAGAACACCAAGCAGTCGGCTTACCTGATGAAGCAGGCGGACGCCGCCGAGAGCAACGATGAGGCGAACCGACTGAACGACGAAGCGGTGGGCCTGCGCGTCGCCAACAGCAAGATCGACGGGCGCCTGCAGCAGATTGACTTCCGCGCACACAGCCTGATGCAGGACATCAAGAAGGTCGGGCCGAATCTGAAAGACGCCCGCCTTAAGCTGAACAAGAACTGGATTCCGGTTTGGCTGAAGAAGCCGAGCGAATTCCGTCCGGGCACGAAGATGCCGAACTTCCGCCTGAGCGACGCGCAGATTCAAGCTATCTCTGCATACATCTGGCAGTCGGGGTTCACCGATTCCCTGCCCCACCAGAAACCGGGCAATGCTGACCACGGCAAGGAGCTATTCGAAACGCGGGGTTGTCTGGCGTGTCATTCGATCGGCGAAGGCGATGATCTGCAGGGTGGGACGTTCTCGGCGAATCTGACCCGCGTCGGTGAAAAAGCCAACTACGACTACCTGGTGCGCTGGATTCACAACGCGCGCGAGCGCACCCGGCCGTACTGCCCGTACGAGAAGAAAGACATCGGTCCGGAAGATTACGCCAAGAAGAATCTCCCGTATGTCTTCGATTTGCGTCACAGCAAGTGCCCCAACGACGGCCACGAACTGCAAGTACAGAACATGACCGTCATGCCGAGCTTGCGCCTCAGCGTCGAAGACGCGCAGGACATCGCCACGTATCTGCTAACGCAAAAGAAGCAGGAGCCTTCCGCCTATGCGGATGCTTCCTTCATGGACGATCCCAAGCTGAAGGAAGAAGGCAAGAAGTGGATTCGTCATTACGGCTGTGCCGGATGCCACGAGATTGCCGGCATGGAAGAAGAAGGGCGCATTGGCACGGAATTGACTTTCGAAGGCAGCAAGCCGATCGAACGTCTCGACTTTGCCTTGTTCACCGAAGAAGCACAGCGCGGCAACAAGGAACCGATTACCAATCCTGAGGACGTTGCTCGCTTGCCGGAAGGCCCCGCCAAGACTCCGTGGTACGACCACAAGGGATTTTTCGAGCATAAGCTCGCCGAGCCTGAGATTTTCGACAAAGGCATGGTCAAGTCGGAGACGGAAGCGCTCCGCATGCCGAACCTGCACCTCAGTAAGGACCAGGTACAGGCCCTCAGCACCTTCCTGTTAGGCAGCCAAGAGAGCAGCCTACCCGCTAATTACCAGTACCGGCCGCAGGACTCACGCCACGATATTCAAGAAGGCTGGTGGATCGTCACCAAATACAACTGCGTGGGTTGCCACCAGTTCTTCCCCGGTCAGGACTCGAGCCTGATGAAGATGAAGAAGTATCAGGACGCCGACTGGAAAGAACAGCTCCCGCCGAAGCTCTACACCGAGGGCGCCCGCGTCAATCCGGAATGGTTGCGAACTTTCCTCTCAAATCCCGCTTTGAGTGAAACAGATACCAACCGAAATGGCGTTCGAAGCTATCTCAAGGTTCGCATGCCGACGTTCTCGCTCTCCAACGACGAGTTGCGCAAGCTGGTGCGCTTCTTCCAGGCCCTCTCGCAGCAGCCCATGCCGTACATTCCGGAGACGGTGCCGACACTCACGTCGAAAGAAACCGAGATGGCGCGCAGCCTGTTCTCGAGCACGGCGGCTCCCTGCCTGAAGTGCCATGCGACCGGCGACACGCAACACGACGCGCACGCGACCGCACCCAACTTCCTGCTTGCCAAAGAGCGCCTGAAGCCGGACTGGGTTGAACGCTGGATTACCGATCCACAAGCGATCAGTCCAGGAACTTCCATGCCCTCGGGATTGTTCAACCATGTGAACGGGCAGTGGGTTTTCGCCGGACCGACGCCACCGTCATTCCAGGGCTACACGCAGGACCACACGAAGCTGCTGGTGGATTACATCATGCAGTTGACCCCGGAGGAGCAGCGCAAGGTAGCTGCCTCCATGGGGCGTTCGACGGCGTCGAATATTGCTCCGGCGAAGAACGCTCCAGTGAGCAAGAAAACTTCCGTCGGCGCCTCCCGCCATTCCGCTCGGCGTGCGGGCGCAGCCGGCGGCGGATCGCGCTAAAATGGAGAGTTTTCGCATTGCGACTTAAAACTACAAGAAAGGTACACATCATGAAGAATTTCCGGTTAGCACTCCTTCCCCTGCTAGCCCTTGCGGGCTTATTGTTGCTCGCGGCCTGCAACAAGAAAGAAAACACCGAACAGTCCACGTCGGCTCCGGCCTCGGCACCTGCGGCTCCGGCGGCCACCCCGATCGATCCCGCCACGGTCGGCTCCATCAGCGGATCCGTAAAGTACGACGGCGCAGCGCCCAAGCCTGCGAAGATCGACATGTCGCAGGACCCAGCCTGCAAGGGCGCTAATGAAGCCGAAACCATCGTCGCTGACAAAGGAAGTCTCGCGAACGTGTTCGTTTATGTGAAAGACGGCCTTGGCAGTCGGACCTTTGAGCTCCCGAAGGATCCGGTCGTCCTCGACCAGAGCGGCTGCCGTTATCATCCACACGTGCTGGGCGTGATGGCCGGCCAGACCGTGCAGATCAAGAATGACGATCCCACTACCCACAACATCCACCCGACGCCCAAGGACAATCGCGAGTGGAATGAATCACAGCCTCCTCAGGCCGCGCCGATCGAGAAGAATTTCGCCCGTGAAGAAATTATGTTGCCCGTGAAGTGTAACCAGCACCCGTGGATGAAGATGTACGTCAATGTGGTGAAGAGCCCGTTCTATGCCGTCACCGACAAGGACGGAAAGTACGAGATCAAGGGCCTGCCTCCGGGCGACTACACGCTCGCGTTCGTGCACGAAAAACTCGGCGAACAGACCCAGAAAGTGACCGTCGGCCCCAAGGAATCCAAGACTGCCGATCAATCCTTTAAAGCGGGCGGAATGTAGCCTTTCGGTCTGCTAGAATGCTCCGTTCTCGGGTGAGGGTCGGGTGCGGATCCGACCCTCTCGGGAACCGAGCAAGTGGAGTTTGCTCAAGCGCCAATCAAAGCGGGTTCACCGGCCCAAGGAGTTTTGTTCTGAAGGCGATCGCCACTCAGTACAATCGCGCCCATCACGCGTTTGCGGTCTTCACCGCATGCTTCGCCTTTCTCGTCATTACGGCGGGCGCCTCGGTTACCAGCAATGACGCAGGACTATCGGTACCCGACTGGCCGACTTCGTTCGGTTATCTCATTAAGGTTCCCCACCTTGTCGGCGGAGTTCGTTTTGAATGGAGCCACCGCATGGTGGCCGGGTCCCTTGTGATTCTTACCCTGGGGATCGCAGGCTGGACGCTGCTGGTCGAGCGACGCTCATGGTTGCGCAAACTGGCCCTCGCCGCTTTGGGGACGGTGGTCGTACAAGCCATTCTCGGCGGCATGACCGTTCTGATGCTACAACCGCCGGCAATCTCCACCGCACATGCCGCCGTCGCGCAAACATTCTTCTGTATCGCCGTCGCCATTGCCCTTTTTACCGGGCGCAGGTGGGTGGAGGAAGTTCCCCGGGTTGAATTCGACACGCGACGGCCGAGCCTGTTTACGCTGGCCATGCTTTCCATCGTCGTGCTTTACGGCCAGTTGATCCTGGGAGGCATGTTCCGCCACCACGGGATGAGTTGGTGGCCTCACGTCGCGCATGCCGCCGTTGTCGCATTCGTTTTGACCTGGACGGCGATTCGGGCTCTGTCGGTCTACTCCAACATCGGGGCGATTCGGCGACCGGCGATTCTGATGCTCTCTTTGTTGATCACGCAGCTTTGTCTTGGTTTTGCGGCGTTCCTGACGCGTGTTGCCTGGGGTCGTGACAGCGTGCAACCGGAACTGCCCATGGTGGTCTCGACCGTCGCGCACGTGGCTGTCGGCGCATTATTGCTAGCAACTACGGTGGTACTGACCATTCAGATTTGGCGACACGTGCCCGTCGCTTTTGCCGAACGGATTCCGGGCGCAGAACGGACGCCCCAAGCCGCATGAGCGCCGCCAGCCAATCCTGGAACGTTCCATCCCGCGCCGCTGTGGCCATCCTCGCGCGCGACTATGCGGAGCTCACCAAGATGCGCGTCACGACGCTGGTCGTCTTGACGGCATGGTGCGGGTACTATTTCGGCTGCCTGAAATCCGGCATCCCTTCCTTTTCGTGGGACTTGTTTCACACCCTTCTCGGCATCGGTCTGGTCTCCGGAGGCACGGCCGCTCTCAACGAAGTCATGGAGCACGACATTGACGGCCGCATGCGCCGCACCTCGCAGCGCCCTCTGCCCACGGGACGCATGAGCATCCTGCACGCCACGCTCGTCGGGATGATCATGACGGTCGGCGGCGCCGTATACCTTGACATTACGCTCAACGCACTGACCGGAACGCTCGCCCTGCTGACAGCCTTCGTGTATTTGGCCGCATACACGCCTCTGAAGAAGGTGCACCCGATCTGCACATTCGTGGGCGCAATCCCGGGCGCGATGCCCGGAGTGCTGGGCTGGACCGCCGCTCGCAGCCATCTTGAATGGGAAGCCCTGGCGTTATTCGCTATTGTCTTCTTCTGGCAGTTCCCGCATTTCTTCTCGATCGCGTGGCTCTACCGCGACGACTACGCTGCCGGAAACATCCGGATGCTCCCAGTCGTGCAGCCCGATGGCCGATCTACGGCGCGGCGGATTCTTCTTTACTCGTTGATCCTGATCCCGGTCAGCCTGACGCCGACGCTTTTGGGGATGGCCGGCCGCATCTATCTCGTTGGCGCCCTGGTTCTCGACGTTGCGCTGCTTTATATCGGACTACGCCTGACAACACTCCGCATCCCCGTCAGCGCCGCGCGGTCCAAGCAGCGGGCCCGCCAGTTACTCCAGGCCACCGTCTTATACCTCCCTTTGCTCTTTGTTCTCATGATGCTGAACCGGATCTCGTCGTAGAATAGCCTGTGGCTTCGAAGACCCCTGCAATCGTGGAAGTTGGCCCCGAAGCGGATACTACCGCCAGCGCCGTCATCTCGGTACAGAACATCGTGCACCGCTACGACGGGCGCACTGCCTTGGACGACGTTTCTTTCGATGTCCGCCCCGCCGAGCTTTTCGGCCTGCTGGGTCCCAATGGCAGCGGCAAGACTACCCTCTTCCGGATTCTGTCTACGTTGATGGTCCCGACCGCGGGACGAGCCCTGATCATGGGCTTTGACTCCGCGAAAGAGCCGGCAGCCCTCCGCCGCCAGATCGGGGTCGTATTCCAGGCACAGAGCGTTGATGAAAAGCTGACTGCTTACGAGAACCTTTGGCACCAGGGACACTTGTACGGCCTGCACGGTGCCGCGCTGAAGGTGCGCATTGAAGAAATTCTCGGCCGCGTCGGCCTGGCCGATCGCATGAAAGAACTAGTCGAGACTTTTTCCGGAGGCATGGCGCGCCGCGTCGAGTTGGCCAAGGGCCTCCTGCATCATCCATCAGTCTTGCTGCTCGATGAGCCCACGACCGGGCTCGATCCGGGCGCCCGCCGCGATCTCTGGCAGTATTTGCAGATTCTGCGCGACCAGGAACGCGTTTCGGTCATTGTGACCACGCACCTGATGGAAGAAGCCGAGCGTTGCGATCGCCTTGCCATTCTGAACGAGGGCAAACTGGTCGCGCTGGGGACGCCCATGGAACTGAAGCACGAAATCGGTGGCGACGTGATTCTGCTCGACGTCACCGGAAATGCCGAGTCTTTGGCGCAACGCATCAGCACGCGCTTCAACGTCGACGCCACGGTGATGGGAAACCAGTCTCGCGCTCACCAGGTGCGGATTGAGATGGAAAACGGCCATCGCTTCATTACGGGGCTGGTCGAGGCATTCCCGGGAGAAATTCAGGCAGTTCGAGTAAGCAAGCCGAGCCTGGAAGACGTGTTCATTCACCGCACCGGTCATCGTTTCTGGACTGAGACGGACGAAGCGTCCAAGGAGTGATGGTGGAGCGATGGGCATCCTCGCCCGCCGAACCACCAATCGGAAGAGGAAGAAGTACGAGAGCGGCTTAAGCCGCCGGAACTTTCGAGATAGGGAGGAAGCGTGCAACCCATGATGCTGGCGGTATCTGCGGTACTTGGCATTCTCCCCTTGTTGGGAATTGTTTGGACAATCAAGAACGGCACCATCATGACGGTCGATGGCCTGTTCATGAGCCTGATCCTGTTGAGCCTGTCGGGATTGTTCTTCCTGAATGCGTTCTGGGAATGCCGCGACTGCGGCCTGATCCCGGGCAAGCAGAAGTCCACCCCACCGGCGAAGAAATGAGATAAGCATTGGCCACGCAGACTGCAACTCTTCCCGCACGCAGCGTCCCAGCTTCTGCCGGCATGGCGTTGCCTGCCTTCACGCTGTGGTGGCGCGAACTGGTGCGCTTCTACCGCCAACGCAGCCGCGTGATCGGGGTAATCGCGTCGCCGCTCGTGTTCTGGGTGGTGCTGGGCTCGGGCTTCGGATCGTCTTTCCGCGCGGGCAGCGGCCACGGCCAGGAACACTATCTCGACTACTTTTACCCGGGCACGCTCATCATGATCGTGCTGTTCACCAGCATCTTCACCATGATGTCAGTGATCGAAGATCGCAAGGAAGGCTTCCTGCTTTCCGTGCTGGTGGCACCCGTGCCGCGCTCGGCCATCGTTTTAGGGAAGGTGCTGGGAGGCACGACCCTGGCGGCAGTGCAGGGATTGATCTTCCTTCTGCTGGCTCCTCTGACCGGAGTGCACATCAGCCTGGCCGCGTTGCCGCTCATTGTCCTGACGGTCTTGCTGGTTTCCTTCGCGCTGACCGCCCTGGGTTTCGCGATTGCCTGGCCGATGGACTCGACCTCGGCGTTCCATGCAATCATCAATCTGTTCCTGATTCCGCTGTGGCTCTTGTCCGGCGCTCTTTTCCCGCTATCTAGCGCCTCCGGCTGGCTGCGGGTTCTGATGCGGATCAACCCGCTGACGTACGGGGTGGAAGCGTTGCGCACACTGCTCTATCCAAATACCCCGGCAGAATTTTCGCTCGCCTCGGCGATGGCCACGCTGGTGCTGTTTTCGCTGTTTATGTTTGGGCTGGCGTTCGTGGTGGCGAATCGCCGGAGCACGAAACCGGCAGCGTGAGGTGTCGCCGCTAGAGCCAGCACATTCTCCCAGTGACGTTCTAGCACTTATGCTCGAACCACTTACCTGCCCACGATGCAAAGGACGTCTCGAACGGCAGCAACTGAAGGACTGGGAGTGCCCTCATTGTCATGTCGATCTTGGGATAGCCTTGTCATACCGGCGGCTCGTAGCGCTGCTCACGCTGCTGATGGTCACTTTGATTGCGGTCGTTACTCATCGACCCACCTCTGGTGGCGCTTGGCTCTTTCGAGTTTTTGCTTCAGCTTTACCCTGCTGGTTTTTGTTGATGCTCTATATTCCGCCCCGGCTAAAGGAGGGGCACATCCAACCCAGAGTTACTTTCGTCAGTTCGTGGCTGGGCGCCGCACTAAGTGTGTTTTTCGTGGAATTTCTGCTATTTGTCGGCGCGTATGTTCTGCTCGGAGCCACGCAGAATGAACTTCGGGAACACTTAGAGATGCTTTCGATGCCGCTCGCAGGTATTAGCAGAAACTTCCTAATAACGCCTTCGAAAAGCCTTCTGGATGTTTGTGGAGTGATTCTTGGAAACAGCGTCTTCTTTGGGACAGTGATCTACGCTTTTTACCAACCTGTACGCTGGGCATTTCGGAGAAGCAGGCCGACTCAGCTATCGATTGCCAATACGGATGTTCCTGACGACGATTAGCGAACTTGCTATGACAAAGACTATGCACTGGCTCCAACTGGAAAACTGACAAGAGCATGCCCGTCCCCGCTCAATACGCCATCTTCCCCGTCATCAATGCCAGCCTGAACGGCGCCAGCACCGTGCTGCTGCTGATCGGGCGCTGGTTCATCAGCAAGGGACGCGTCGCCTCCCATCGCGCGACCATGATTACCGCTGTGATCACGTCGACGCTGTTCCTGATCTCGTATCTCTACTACCACGCGCACGTAGGCTCGGTGCGTTTTCAGGGGACGGGATGGTCGCGGCCCGTGTACTTCACGATCCTGATTTCGCACGTTGTGCTCGCGGCGGCCATCGTGCCGCTCGTGATCATCACACTCACCCGTGCCCTGCGCGAGCGCTTCGACCGACACCGCGCCATCGCCCGCTGGACCTTCCCGCTGTGGCTCTACGTTTCGGTCACCGGAGTTCTCGTATACTTCATGCTTTACCATTGGTTCGCCGCGCAGTGAGTGGTTGCTGTCCTTACTCGCCCTACCTTGATCTCAATATGTCGACAAATCTCTGCGTCCTCTGCGGTCAAAAGCTTTAACGCAGAGTTCGCGGAGAACATCCGCGGAGGCCGCGGAGAACTGCTTCCCAGTTACAATCGATCAATGGCCACCGTTCGACTCAGAATCGATGTTTCCGGGACAATCGGCAACGAGGCCTGGACCAATCTCCAGCAATTCGACCCGATTCAGAAAGCTGTCTTCGGCCCGCAGTTCGGTTCCAGCGGCCCCTGCAAGCATGCACCCGGCACCCCGCACGAGAAAGGGGAATGGATCGGCGCCGAGATTACGCTGCAGACGCCGTTGCTCGCCCAGTACGCGGTTTCACACTACCTGGAGCAGGAAGGCGTACTCGACGCCGACGTGGTCGACTAATGTATAGTTTCGAACGAGCGCTGCGCATCCCAGAACATCGCGCCCTCGCCAACGACAAACGACCAACGACTCAATGACTCAGGCCTCCTCACTCGCCACGGCTCCGGCTCCCGACGCCGCTCCAGTAAAGAAGCACATGTCCACTCGGCACCGCATTCTTTTCTTCGTGACGGCATGGTTCATCGCCTTCATGCCGGTGATGTTCTGGTGGAATACCTGGTTCGGCCGGACGCTTTCCGATAAGCAGGTGGCGGAATATCTCCGCGACGATCGCCATCCTCGCCACATCCAGCATGCGCTGGTGCAGATGGGCGAGCGCATGTCCCGGCACGACGCGGCGGTAACGCATTGGTATCCGGAACTGGTTCGGCTCGCAAGTCATTCCGTAGACGAAGTTCGCAACACGGACGCCTGGGTGCTGGGACAAGATACGTCCGGGCAGGGATTTCACGAGGCTCTCCTCAAGATGCTGAATGACCAGTCGCCGCTGGTGCGTGGCAACGCAGCTCTATCACTGGTTCGATACGGAGATGCGACTGGCCGGCAACAGATTGTCGCGTTGCTGCAACCGGTTACGCTTACCGCGCCGAGCGTGGGACGCGTAGTCGATGCCGACAAGGCGGGTACGGCCATCCATCAAGGAGGACTGATCGCGAAACTCCAGAACGATCAGCAGACCGTCGAAGTGCGCTCTCCAATCGCCGGACGCATCCGCACGCTGTTCGCGCAGACCGGGGGATCGGTAAACGCGGGAGCCGAAATCGCCACCATCGACCCGGCGGTCGAACAAGTGTGGGAAGCCCTGCGCGCGTTGTATCTGGTCGGTCAGTCCGATGATCTTCCTGCCATCGCCCGGTACGAGCGTGACCTTCCGGAAGTGCCAGATCACATCCGGCAGCAGGCTCTCTTAACGGACAAAGCGATCCGCGATCGGGAGAACTCAGGGCACTGATTCGGGACTCTCGCATCGGCTCTATCAGCGAAGAGCTCTTAACCGCAAAGCACGCTAAGGGCACCGCAAAGATCGTAAAGAAAAGCGGTCAAACAAGTCTGCAATAGCCAACTCAATCCTCTTCGCGAACCCTTTGCGTCCTTTGCGGTCAAAAGCTCTTTTCTCTCCAAAAACAAACCGCGCGGCAGGCGCCACGCGGTAAGCCAATCGCTAGAAGCTAGAAGCCAGCCAGCTAAATCGCCATCACTCCCACTTCTTTCTCCACCTCGGCGGTATCAACCATCACGATCGCATCCCAAGGGCATCCGTCGAGGAAGCATCCATCGGGTCCCTTGCTGATGCACTTCTTGCAGCCAATGCAGAGAATCGGGTCCACCTGGATGCGGCCAAACGGCGGATGATCCTCGTCCGGCACCCAGAACATGCAGTCGGCGACCGGGCAATATTCGACGCAGGCCGGCGAGCCGGCGCAGCCCGTGCAGCACTCGGTAATCACGGCCAGCTCTTTGGGTTTCTTCTTGCGCGGCGTGGTCAGGCCAGTGGATTTTGGTTCGAATTTGAGTTCGTCCGGGACCATCCCGGCGGCTTTGTTTGCGGCGGTTTCGGCAGCCATAGGGTAGTTGGATTATACCGTGAAATCGAGCCCTATCGCTTCCTGCGTGTCCGCTAGTTAACCTTGCACTCGTCACAACGCGCATGTCCAGATACCACAATTTCCACCCTTCCCTTTCTGCTATAGTGACCCTCTTAAGGAGCCTGCACTCATGCCTAAAAGCGTTAACAAAGTCATTCTCATCGGCAACCTTGGCAAGGATCCCGAAGTAAAATACACGCCGCAAGGCACGGCTGTCGCAAAGATCACCGTCGCGACCAACGAGCGCTTTAAAGACAAAAGTGGTGCTTGGCAGGACCGTACCGAGTGGCATAACGTGGTCCTGTGGCAGCGTCTCGCCGAGATCGCCGGTGAGTACCTGAAGAAGGGCGGCAAGGTTTACATCGAAGGCCGGTTGCAGACGCGCTCATGGGATGACAAGCAGACGAACCAAAAGAAATACATGACCGAAATCGTAGCCAACGATCTGGTATTGCTGAGCGGCCGCGGTGACGCCGGCGGCGGCGGTGAAGGCTATAGCGGAGGATCGCGCGGAGCGGCCGACCACTTCGACCAGCGCGCCCCGGAACCAGAGCCGGCCGGAGCATCGCCGATTACGGACGAAGATATCCCGTTCTAGCCCTTCGCCGTCTGGGCGGCGTCACATATTATCGTTGCCTTGGGAGGGAGTAGAGTATGTCGACTCTAGCCAGCAAGACCTGCGTTCCCTGCCGAGGCGATGTTCCTGCGCTCAAGGGCAACCAACTCCACGAGCTCAGCCACCAGTTGCCGAACTGGAATGTGGTCGACGAGCACCACCTGACGCGCAGTTTCAAATTCCCGGATTTTCAGAAGGCCCTCGATTTCGTGAACCGCGTGGGAGCCATTGCGGAAGAGCAGGGACACCATCCCGACATCCTGCTCACTTGGGGCAAGGCCGAGATCACCATCTGGACGCACAAGGTGAATGGCCTCACCGAAAGCGACTTCATCCTGGCCGCGAAGATCGACCAGATCTAGCTCAGCCCTTTCTGCCCGGCGATTTTCTCTCCAAATTGGATCTGCACGTCTGTTTTTCACGGCTTGGACTGCTCGGTTGCGAATTTCCGTATGATCGATGGCGCCATGGGCTGGCAGGCCCGGGGCAGGAGGCGCGGAGATGGGACGAGTGGATTTCTGGCTGGCGTTCGGTGTTCTGGTGTCAACGGCAGCAACCGACGCCGTGTACGTGATGTTTAATGCTTCGGTTTCCGCAGGCCGCCGAGTGCCGGCCGCTACCTGGAGCAGCGTCTGGTATCTGCTCTCGGCATTCGCAGTGATCAGCTATACGAAGAACTGGGTGTACGTCGTGTTTGCTGCGATCGGATCGTGGATTGGCGCTTACCTTTCCATGACGCTTTTGCGCAATTCTACGGAGCGGCGATTACATCACTAAGCCCTCTTCACTCAGTGATGGCGGACTCGCGCGCTGGTTCAGTCCTCAACATGGCCCACGCCCACAATGCGGCAGGAATCAGCATAACGATTCCCACGGCCGAGACCAGTGTAAGTGCCGAAATGCCCATGTCGAGCAGCAAGCCACAAATCCAGGCGCCAGCAGCGATGGTCAGCATGCAAAGCCCGAGGTCCGCGGAAAACACTCGTCCGCGAAAGCGATCGTCCGTGTGCAACTGCAGTAGCGTTGAGGAAAACACCCAGACCGTCGCGCCGCCGCAATGAGCCACAGCAGCCCATAGGCATGCAAACCACACGTTCCCAGCCTTTCCAATCAGCGCGTAACCCAGCGCGATCACGAGGTAGCCGTACAGAATTCCGAGACGCAAGCGGCGTTCCTGATTCCCGGCCCAAGGCGCGCTGAACAGTGGTCCAATGAGAGACCCCAAACCTCGCGAGCCCAGCAGCAGGCTCATGCCCAGCATCGCGCCGCGCTGAG
Source organism: uncultured Acidobacteriota bacterium (assembly GCA_963765755.1). Classification (GTDB taxonomy): domain Bacteria; phylum Acidobacteriota; class Terriglobia; order Terriglobales; family Acidobacteriaceae; genus Gp1-AA133. The sequence continues at coordinate 49,976 of CAVXXV010000017.1, forward strand.
GATCCATGTTGTGCCAGCGAACCGGGTAATATCTTTGTCCCATGACCGTGAACAGCACCCAACTGGGACCGATCACCAGATTGCCCGCCTTGGCGAACACTGTCGCCAGCAGACCGCGCTGGCTCCGGATATAGCGCACTCCATCCAGCACAGGCGTGTAGTCGAATAACTCTCGCACCCGCAGAGGTCCGGCCGCCCCGGCATGCGGCTCGGCAAAATGCATGCCCGTGATGAAGAGCGCGGAAAGCAAGAATGACAGCGCGTTCAGGACAAACACCGCATCGCGGCCGAGCAGTGCAGCGACAACACCTCCGAGTGTCGCGCCCAGCACCAGGTTCATCGACCAGGTGGTCGATCCGAGCGTGTTAGCAACGATCACGTCCTCCCGGCTGGTGATGTTCGGAATCACCGAACTGCGAGCCGGTTCGAAAAAAGCAGCCATGATCGTTTCCAGCAGCAGCAACGGATAGACCAGCCACACCATCTCGCGCGACCGCACCAGCAACATCGAGAGCACGATCACGGCGCGAATCAGATCGGCGGCGATCATCACACGCTTGCGACTGATGCGGTCATTCACCACTCCGGCGGTGGGCCCGATAAAGGTCTGCGGCAAAACCTGCAACACCAGCGCGATCGCGACCGAACTCGCGTGCCCGGTGAGTTGCAGCAGCAAGCTGTAGATCGCGAGGGTGTAGAACCAGTCCCCGATCTCGCTGACGATCTGCGCCAGCCAGAGGCGGCGGAAGTTTCGGTTCTCCCGCAGTAGCCGCACATAGGAGGCAAAGGAGATCGAATTTGTTTCGCGTTCGGGCGCCAAATCCATGTTCAGAGAAGAGTCCTTCACAATAACCGATCCGCTCACTTTTCACCCGTCGCACCGAGAAGCTGGAATCGGGCAAAGAAACTAGACACTGTGCAACGGATTGCATACCGCAGAACGAATGACAGGATTTGTCAGTTTTCCTGGAACAGCCTCCAACCGATAGGTATTTCAGAGGTTTGCCGTCGTGTCCCGCTTCCGCTTCCGGCAAGCTTAACTCGGGATGTTTGGGCCCAGCCTTGCTCCATTCAGAAGCGACACAGGAAAGACGAAATGACCTCAAAAGCTCTCAAGGGTTTGATGTTGATTGTTTCGACGGTTTTATTGGCATCGGCATTTATTCCGCTTCAGAAGCCGAACCCAGCGCGCTCGCTTTTGCTGCTGGGCGGCGGTTTAGTTATGCTGGCAGGGGCAACCCGCCGCTACTACGCGGACGAAAAATAGCTTTTCCCGACTTTACCCTCGTCTCAAAACTCGTGCAGCCCGGAGGCAAGTCCTCCGGGCTCTTTTTTCGCCGCAAGCTCACGTTGACGCACCCGGTCACCCCGTCCTAATATGCAAGCCCGACAACCCGAAAGACTCCTATGCACGCTCTACGCAGTCTGCTTGCCTCTGTCTTCCTGACTTCTATCCTCGCGGCACAAGCGGGAGAGGTCACCCCGAATGAGAATCTCGTCGTCGACGGAGTTCCGAAAATTCCAGCTGCACTGGCGGAGAGTGTCGAGCGCTACAGCAACTTTCGCGCCGCCAATCTCACGAGCTGGCATCCGACCCGCCGCGAGATGCTCATCTCAACCCGCTTCGCCGACGTTCCGGAAATTCACCGCGTCGCGATGCCCGGCGGAGATCGTTCGCAATTGACGTTCTATCCGGATGCGGTCACCAGTGCCCAGTACGAGCCGACCGAGGGCAAGTATTTTGTCTTCAGCAAGGATGTCGGTGGCGGCGAGTTCTATCAACTCTATCGTTACGATCTGGACTCAGGCGATGTCAACCTTCTCACCGATGGCAAGTCGCGGAACACGAGCGCAGTCTGGTGGGATCAGGGACGCAATCTGGTTTACGGATCGACCCGCCGCACGGGGAAAGATGTGGACTTGTGGGTAGTCAATCCTTCTGACCCGAAGTCCGATCATCTGGTGGCGCAATTAGAGGGGGGAGGATGGTCGCCGCTGGATTGGGCTCCCGATGGACACAAGATTCTCGCCCTGGAAGAGATTTCCGCAAACGAGAGCTACCTCTGGGTGGTCGATGCGCAGAGCGGCGAGAAGGTGCTCATTACGCCCAAGGGTGGCGACAAGGTTTCCTACGAAGGTGGGCAATTCAGCAAGGATGGCAAGGGCATCTACACCACCACAGACAAAGACTCGGAATTCCACCGGCTGGCTTACATCGATCTCGGCAACCTTCAGCACACCTATTTAACCTCGGCCATTCCCTGGGACATCGAGGAGTTCGATCTCTCGGACGACGGCCAGAAGATCGCGTTCGTTGCCAACGAAGACGGATATGGCGTTCTGCATCTCTACGATGTGTCCAGCAAAACGGAGAAGCCGGTCCCGAACCTCCCTAAGGGCTTGGTCGAGAGGATTCAATGGCGCCGTCACAGCCATGAACTGGGATTCGACATCGATTGGGCTCGCTCCCCGGCAGATGTGTATTCACTCGACACAGACTCGGGCAAGCTGGAGCGCTGGACGTTCAGCGAAACCGGCGGGCTGAACACCTCGAGCTTCCCGGAGCCCGAAATCATTCATTGGAAAAGTTGGGACGGCCAGACGATCAGCGGTTTTCTCTATCGTCCGGCTGTCAAGTTCAGCGGACCCCGCCCGACGATCATTTGGATACATGGCGGGCCCGAGGGACAGTTCCGGCCGGACTTTCAGGGCACGGAAAACTATTATCTCAACGAACTCGGCGTGGCTCTGATCTTCCCCAACGTGCGCGGTTCAACCGGATACGGCAAAACGTTCCTTGCACTCGATAACGGGCTCCTGCGCGACGGATCGTACAAAGACATCAATTCCCTGCTCGACTGGATCGGACAACAACCGGGCCTGGATGCGAAGCGCGTGCTGATCACCGGCGGCAGCTACGGCGGATTCATGACGTTGGCCGTCGCCACCAACTACAACGACCGCATCTGCTGCTCGGTCGACATCGTCGGCCCATCGAACCTGGTCACGTTCCTCGAGCACACCTCGGGCTACCGGCAAGATCTGCGGCGCGTCGAGTACGGCGACGAAAGGGACCCGAAGACGCGCGCTTACCTGGAGAGCATAGCCCCCGCCAACAAAGCTGCCAACATCACGAAGCCGCTGTTCGTGATCGCCGGCAAGAATGATCCGCGCGTTCCCGCCAGTGAAAGCGAGCACATGGCGGAAGTCGTGCGCAAGAACAAAACTCCCGTGTGGTTTCTGATGGCGAAAGATGAGGGGCACGGATTTCGCAAGAAGAAGAACCGTGATTTCCAGTTTTATGCCACGGTGATGTTTGTGAAGGAGTATCTGCTGAAGTAGAAAAGCCTTTAACCGCTAAGAACGCAAAGAGAGGGCTCGCGAAGGACGCCAGGAAACCCATGTGCGCGATCTTTCGCGAAATTGTGCCGTCAATGTAAAGAAAGTTCTCTTCGCGTCCTTAGCGGTATTTCTTTGCGGGCTTTGCGGTTAAAAGCTGTTGGTCGTGCGGACGAGACTACGGTTCCCCGGCACGTATAATGTCGCCATGCTCGACGAACTGCAGTTTCGCAAGCACGCCGACGAGGCTTTCGCGGACCTCAAGAAATCGTTGTTCGACGCAGAAGACGACGCCAACATCGAAGTCGAAGATCAGTCGGGCGCGCTGCACATCAGCTTTGAAGATGGCGCGCGGTTTGTAGTGTCGCCGAATGCGCCCGTGCGGCAGATCTGGATCTCGGCGCTGACAACCAGCTTTAAACTCGATTGGTCAGACGCCGAGAAGGATTTCGTGCTGGCCAAGAGTGGAGAGCGATTGAAGCCTCTCATGGGACGGCTGATTTCCCAGCAGGCGGGCGAAACCGTGGAGCTGAAGTAGGAGGCTCCTGCACCAAACCGAATGCCCCTTCGCTCAGCGATGAGTGCCGATGAGGGTGTGCAGTCCCCACATTGCCAGAGACCCCATCGCGACGACAAAGGCGATTCCGATCATGCGTCCCGAGTCTGTGCTTTTGCTCCAACCCTGGAGCACAGCAACCAGTCAAACCGCAAACAGCAGGATGGCGCTGGTTGCGGCAACTTTTAGCCACATGGCGTGCCGCTCCTGTTCCGTTAACCAACCCTGCCATCGAAATAAGGTTGTGCGGAAGTACGCGGATCACGTTTGGAAGTGACAAGAACCGGGCTCCCGACGAGCCGGGCGTTACATTTCGGCGACGTTGCGGCCGGGTTCGAGCCTTTGCCGGAGGTGAGCAGCGATCTGCTTGCCGTGGAAGCGGCCGTTCTCAATGAAGATTTCGCTGGTACGCGAGCCAGCCACGATGACACCCGCCACATAGATGCCCGGCACATTGCTCTCGAGGGTCTCTGGATCGCACACCGGGCGGTGCTGTAGATCCGATAATTCCAATCCCAGGCTGCTCAGAAAATCATAGTCGGGATGGTAGCCGATCAGCGCAAATACAAAGTCATTGGCGAGCCGCACCGCTCCCTTGGGAGTGTTCAGCACAACGAAATCGCTTCCGATTTCCTGCGGCGAGCTTTTCAGAAACGCGGTGATCTCGCCGTTCTTGATGCGATTTTCCAGGTCAGGCCGAACCCAGTATTTCACTCCAGGCGAAATCTGATCCCCGCGATGCACCAGCGTCACACGTGCGCCGTGGCGCCATAAATCGAGAGCTGCTTCGGCCGCAGAATTTTTTCCGCCTACCACGACCACATCGCTGTCGTAGTACGGATAGGGCTCCTTATAGTAGTGATGCACCTTACCCAGGTCCTCGCCCGGAATGCCGAGGGTATTCGGCAGATCGTAGTAGCCCGTCGAGACGATGACCTTCTTCGTGCGGTAATCGTGAATCTTTCCCGAGCGATCGGTGGCGGTCACGCGAAAATCGCCATCCTTGCCGGTCACGGTTTTCACCCACTGATACTGGTGAACGTGAAGATGGAAATGCTCGGTGACGCGTCGGTAGTACTCGAGCGCCTCCTGGCGCGTCGGTTTCTGACCGGCGCACGCAAACGGAATATCCCCAATTTCGAGCAACTCAGGCGTGGTGAAAAAGGTCATGTTGGTGGGATAGTTATAGACCGAATTCACCAGGCAGCCTTTGTCCACCACGATCGCTTTCAGGCCGATTTTCTGGGCTTCGATCGCGCAGGCGAGGCCGGTGGGCCCGGCTCCGATCACCAGCACGTCCGTCCAGCTGTCGGGGTGATGCCGTGGCTGTTTGCGGGGTAAAGTGACGGGAATATAGTCCGTGGTGGCCAAGATAAAGTCCTGGAAGGCGAGGGACACTTACAACGTCCCGCCCATGCATACAATCTGCGATTCTAGCACGCACGCGTGGAAGGTCCTTTTAGACCTCACACGGCCTGGTGTCACGGCGCACAAGCGGAATGTTCATCCGCGATATACTTTTCAGTACTCCATTCTCAGGCTGGATCAAGAATCCTATGGCCACCACCACCGAACCAATGACCCGCACGCGCATGGAATCCGACAGCATGGGACAGATCGAGGTCCCGGCGAACGTCTACTGGGGCGCGCAGACGCAGCGCTCGCTGCTGCACTTCAACATCGGCCGCGACACGATGCCGCCCGAGCTGATACGAGCGTTCGGCTTTCTCAAGAAAGCTTGCGCGCTGGTGAATCAAGACCTCGGCAAACTTCCCGCCGACAAAGCCAAGTTGATCGTGCAGGCTGCCGACGAGGTGATTGCCGGCAATTTGAATGACCAGTTCCCTCTCCGCATCTGGCAGACCGGCAGCGGCACGCAGACCAACATGAACGTCAACGAAGTCATTTCCAACCGCGCCATCGAACTCGCGGGCGGGGTGCTGGGATCGAAGAAGCCGATCCACCCCAATGACGATGTGAACATGTCGCAGTCGTCAAACGACACGTTTCCGGCGGCCATGCATATCGCCGCGGCCGACCGTGTGCAGCGCGCTCTGATCCCGGCAATCAAGACAGTGCACGATGCGATTGCAGCCAAGTCGAAGGAATTTGAGTCGATTGTGAAGATCGGGCGTACGCACCTGCAGGATGCGGTGCCCATGACTGTCGGGCAGGAGTTCAGTGGATGGGCCAGCCTGCTCGAACGCGACATCAAACGGCTGGAGCAAGCTCTGCAAGGTCTCTACGATCTGGCGATCGGCGGCACCGCTGTAGGCACAGGCTTAAACGCTCATCCTGAATTCGCGGAACGGGCGGCCAAGAAGATCGCTGAACTCACCGGCCTGCCCTTCAAGTCTCACCCAAATAAGTTCGCGGCGCTCTCGGCGCACGACGAGATTGTTTTTGCGCAGGGTGCGCTCGAGACGCTGGCCGCTTCTCTCATGAAGATTTCCAATGACATCCGCTGGCTGGCATCCGGGCCGCGCGCCGGATTGGGCGAACTGATCATCCCTGAAAACGAGCCGGGATCGTCGATCATGCCGGGCAAGGTGAACCCTACACAGTGCGAAGCCATGACCATGGTCTGTGTACAGGTACACGGAGCAACCGCAGCGGTAGGCTTCGGCGGATCGCAGGGGAACTTCGAACTGAACGTCTACAAGCCGGTGATCATTTACAACTTCCTGCACTCGGTAACGCTCCTTACCGACGCATGCCACGGCTACGTCGAGTACATGCTGAAAGGGATCGAGGTCAACCACGCCAAGATGAAGCATCACCTCGAACATTCCCTGATGCTGGTGACGGCATTAACCCCAAAAATCGGCTACGACAAGGCGGCGAAAATCGCGCACACCGCGCACGTCGACCACTCCAGCCTGAAGGCCGCGGCGTTAAAGCTGGGATATTTGACCGCAGAGGAATTCGACGAGTGGGTAAAGCCGGAGAAGATGACGAAACCGTAGCAATTTGCTCGTGGCTCCTGCCTGCTATGGGCCAATGCCGGTGGGTGTATTTTGCCGAACGCAGCTCTCGAATTTCAAGTGACTTGACTAAGCAGTGATAGCAATGCTAGCATTGCTATCATGGCGACACTAACCATTCGGCAACTCGACGAAAAGACAAAGTCGCGCTTGAGAATTCGAGCCGCGCATCATGGGCGCTCCATGGAGGAGGAGGCGAGAGACATCCTGCGCACAGTTCTGACTACGTCCTCTCTTCAAAGCGCCAATCTTGCCGATGCCATTCGCAAGCGATTCGCAGTACTCGGTGGAATCGACCTTGAACTCCCACAGCGGGGCAAGATTCGGCATACTCCCGAGTTCCAGGAATGATCCTTCTTGATACAAATGTTCTCTCGGAGCTCATGAGGTCCAATCCCTCGCCGAGGGTCTCGGCTTGGGTAGCGCAACAGTCGCCTGGCGAACTCTGCACGACATCGATCACAGAAGCAGAGATCCTTTATGGGATCGAGTTGCTGGCCAAAGGCAAGCGCCGCGAGCAACTACTGGCGGCCGCGGACGCGATGTTTAACGAGGACTTTGCGGGCCGAGTTCATAGTTTCGACGAGGATGCCGCGCGAGCCTTTTCGAAAATTGCCTCTCACCGGCGTGGCCTCGGAAGACCGATTAGTCATGCGGATGCGCAGATTGCGGCCATCGTTCAGGTGCGAAATGCCAAGCTCGCGACGCGGAATGTCGGGGATTTCGTAGATTGCGGCATTGAAGTGATTGATCCCTGGAAGGCTTCTTGACAGCCAAGCCGACGGTTCGCTTCACGCGTTTGGGGACCTCAGGTCCGTGCTCAACCGGAGAAACCGTAAGAATCAGTTTCGAGTTTCGGGCGGAAACAGCTAGCTCACAAGGTCCATGATTCTGCCCGAAGGAGTTTTAACCTTCACTTGGACTGAGGGGTTCTTGCTCTTCTCCTCGTCGATGACCTTCTGGATTCGCTGCAAGTGTTCGCGAAGGATTTCGATATTTCCTGTTTCCCAGAACTCTCGCTCGTCTTCCACTTTGAGTTCTTGGAAAAACGGCCGAAGGTTCTGCAGGAGCTCTACCACCGAGAGATGAGTCGCGACCCCGGCAAATTGTGTCTTCACATACTCTTGAATGTACAAGTTCTTATCGAACTCGAGGCGGAGTGGATCGCAGTCCTCATTGGGGTAAGTGACCATTCCTTTTGTGGGGCCAGTGTAATCCCAGTCCTGCTCATTTTCATCAACTCGGAGGAGGGTAGTCTCTTCACTTTCGATAGTTTCCGTCAGCCACATCCGAGACTCGGCGAAAGCCACCGTAGTGCGGATCAGATCATCAAAAGCACGCTCGTTAACAAGTTGCCCTGCGAAATGTATTGTTACACCCATCGCTCGAAACTTGAACCCCGAAACTCGAAACTGCCCTAATACGCCCAGCGCAACAACGTAGCTCCCACCGTGAACCCCGCTCCCACCGACGCCAGCATCACCAGACTTCCCTTCTTCAGTTTCCCTTCTTCAATGGCCGTCCCCATTGCCAGCGGGATGGTGCCTGCCGTGGTGTTTCCGAAGCGGTCGATGTTGATGATGATGCTCTCCGGCCGCAAGCCGAGCCGATCGGCGGTCGCCATGATGATGCGGCGGTTGGCCTGGTGCGGGATGAAGGCGTCGATGTCTTTGCCCTGTAGTCCATTCCGCTTGAGAAGCTTCTCGCACAGCTCGGTTTGTTTGCGCACGGCGAACTTGAAGACCGCCTGCCCGTCCTGGTGGACGTAGTGCATCTTCTTCTCGATCGTCTCGCGAGTTGATGGATTCAGGCTTCCCCCACCGGGCATATAAAGCGAGTTGGCACCCGAGCCGTCGACTTCGTGCACATAGTCGATGAGGCCCACGCCGTCATCTTCAGCCGGTTCGAGGATCACGGCGCCAGCGCCATCTCCAAAAATCACGCAGGTCGCGCGGTCGGTGTAGTCGATGATCGATGACATCACGTCCGACCCGATCACCATGACTTTCTTGTGCATGCCGGTCGAGATGTATTGCGCACCCGTCTGCAACGCATACAAAAACGCCGAACATGCCGCCGAGAGATCAAAGCCCCACGCTCCGTGGGCTCCCAGCTTGTGCTGCACCAGGCAGGCGGTCGAGGGAAAAAACATGTCGGGGGTGACGGTCGCGACCAGGATGGCATCCAGGTCAGTCGCGGCGATGCCTCTTTCGGCCAGAGCCTTGCGGCCAGCCTCCGCGGCCAGGTCACTGGTGGCGACGCCCTTGTCTACCAGGTGACGTTCACGGATTCCGGTGCGCTCGAGGATCCAGTCGTTCGAGGTCTCCACCATCTTTTCCAGGTCATCATTGCTCAAGACGCGCGGTGGCACATAGGTCCCAAGGGCGCTGATCTTGGCGCGCACAAGCTGGCTCACTCGGTAGTCTCCAGGGATGGAATAGGAAACGAATATTGTGCGGCACGAGCGGGCGGCGTGTCCAACTCTATGTTACCTGCGGACATGTACGTCCACGGCAGATGGTCCTTTGCCGGATGGCCGGATAGCGCTTTGAAGCAAAGCCATATGTCAGCAAATCCCGCGCCGGAAGCCGCGTTTCGGCTCTGGACTCATGGGACCTGTCGCGAAATCCTCAACCTCGGCTAGCCTCTTGCGAGTGCAACAACTCTGAACTCGGGGTCGCTTGGAAAGGGGATCAGAGATGCTGAGGATGGCCAAAGTTCAACGCACTCGAATCGGTGTGACGCTCGCGCTGTGCTTCGGGATCGCGCTATTCACGGGATGCGCGGCGATGAACGGCACAGGCGGCTCGAGCGGTCAGACTTCTTCGGGCGTCACCGTCAGCCCCGGCCCGAGCAATGTGCGCGCAGGCGATACGCTGCAGTTCAGCGCCAAGGTCACAGGCACCATGGATCAGACGGTCGCCTGGTCGGTGAACGGCACGGCGGGCGGCAATGCAACCCTCGGCACTATCAGCGGCACCGGACTTTACAAAGCGCCCGCGGCCCTCCCCAATCCGAACTCGGTCAGCATTGAAGCGACGTCCTCGTCCGACAAAACCCTCTCCGGCAAGGTCATGGTCACGCTGGAGAATCCGGTGCCAACTGTGACGGCGGTATCCCCCACCGCCGTCCCAGTTGGAAATTTCACACTCACAGTGACGGGCACCAAGTTCGTGAACGGCGCCAAGGTAATGTTCAACGGCATGGCGCTAACGACGAAGTTCGTCTCGTCGACCCAGTTGACCGCCACCGGCACAGCCACATCCGCGCAGAACGGGATGGCGGTACAGGTCAGCGTGTCCAACCCTGATCCCGGATCGACGGCGTCCTCGAACATGATGGTGAAGATCGGGGCATCGGGAATTGTGGTGCGCATTTCTCCTGCCAGCGCGCAGCTTCGCGCGGGACAGACGGCGCAGTTTAAGGCAACCATCACGGGAACGACCAATCCCAACGTGGTGTGGAGAGTGAATGGCGCCCCAGGTGGCAATACGACGGTCGGCACAATTTCCAACACCGGCTTGTATACGGCACCCGCCGGTCTTCCTGGATCCACCGTCACCATCACTGCGCCCAGCGTGGAGGATCCGCAATCCAACAATGCCCCCTCCTACGTCAACCTTTTAAGCAACCTCCCCGTCGTTACGGCAGCCCTCCCCGCTCCACTGCCCGTCGGAAACTTTACGATCGCGGTCAGTGGCAGCAACTTCCTCAACGGCGCCCAGATTATCTTCGACGGCGTTATGCTGCCGACGACCTTCGTCTCGTCGACCAGCCTCAGTGCGACCGGAACTTCTGCGAGCGCCGGCACAATCCCGTTGCAGGTGATCAATCCGGGCGCGGGTTCGACTGCGTCGAACATATTGCAAGTACAGGTAGGCTCCGGAAACAGCGGAGTTACTCCCGCTGCCGCCGCCAGGTTGCTCGAGCAGTCGACCTTCGGCCCCACGCCCGCCACCATTCAGCATGTTCAGCAAGTGGGCATGCAGGCCTTCCTGAATGAGCAATACGCGGCCACGGCTTCTACCTATCCGACGCCCGGAGCGAACGACGACATCACTGTCGTAAAGCAGCGCTTCTTCACAAACGCGCTTACTGGGCAGGATCAATTGCGCCAGCGCGTGGCCTGGTCCCTGGCACAGACATTCGTCGTATCGAATCAGAAGATCGGCGATCCCAGCGCGTTCACCTCGTGGATGAACATGCTGCAGAAGGACGCCTTCACGAATTTCTCCACCCTGCTGAATGACGTCACGCTCAGTCCGACCATGGGCCGCTACCTCGACATGGTAAGGAACGATAAACCGGATCCGAACTCGGGAGCACAGCCGAATGAGAACTACGCACGCGAGATCCTACAGTTGTTCTCAGTCGGCCTCTCGCAGCTGAATCCGGACGGAACTCCGCAGGTGGATGGAAACGGGATTCCAATTCCTTCTTATACGCAGGACACGATCATCGGGTTTGCTCACGTCTTCACCGGCTGGGCTTATCCGACCAAGGCGGGCCAGACGCCTTCTTTCTACAACGGCGAGTACTACGGCGGCCCGATGATTCCCTTCGACAACCACCACGACACCGGCCAGAAGCTGCTGCTGAATGGAGTGGTCCTGGGCGCAGGCGGCACCACGCAGTCCGACCTCACCGCCGCGCTTCAGAATATCTTCACTCATCCCAACGTGGGACCATTCATCTCGAAGCAACTGATCCAGCACCTGGTGACCAGCAATCCGAGTCCGGCCTACGTGGCGCGCGTTACTGCGGTCTTCAACGACAACGGCAGCGGCGTGCGCGGCGACATGAAGGCAGTCGTCAACGCTGTCCTGATGGATAGCGAGGCGCGTCGAGGCGACGATCCCACGCAGGTGCAGTCCAGCGATGGCCATCTGAAAGAACCTGTGCTGTTGATGATGAACCTGCTGCGCGCCACGAATGCAACTTCGGATGGAGCGAATCTCAACAACTATGCTTCCGACATGAAGGAAGAGCCGTTCGAGTCGCCGACGGTCTTCAACTTCTATCCGCCGGACAACGGCATCCCGGGAACGACACTACTGGGACCGGAGTTCCGGATCTTCAACAGCACGACCGCAATTTCGCGAATCAACTTCGTGAACGACCTGGTGTACGGCAGCGTGAGCAGCACCACCAAGACCGACATCTCGGCCTACGTGGCGCTCGCGTCCAATCCGACTGAACTGGTGGACTCACTCAGCAACGTGCTCACACATGGCCCGCTCTCGGATGGGGCTCGGACCACCATTATCACCACCGTCACCAATCTCACGGATAACACCAAACGCGCCAAGACAGCGTTGTACCTGATCGGCAGCTCGTCGCAGTTTCAGGTTGCACACTAAGGGGAGAGCATCATGGGCAAATGGAGTCGCAGAGACTTTCTGAAGACGACCTGCTGTTCGGCAGCCGCCGGTTTTGCAGCCGCCAGTTTCAGCCGGTTCGGGCTGGTGAACGCGCTTGCCCAGAATGCCACCGATTACAAGGCCCTGGTGTGTGTCTTCCTGTTCGGCGGCAACGACAGCAATAACATGGTGATCCCTTACGACACGGCGGGCTACAACTCTTACAAGTCAGCGCGCGGCGGTCTGGCACTCGCGCAAGGGTCTTTGCTGCCTGTCACGCCCCCGAGCATCGGTTCCCCATTTGCATTCCATCCCCGCTTTTCAGCGATGCAGTCACTGTTCAACAACAAACACCTTGCCGTGCTGGCAAACGTGGGGACGCTGATTCAGCCAACCACCGCCTCGCAGTTCCGCAATCGTGGCGTACCGGTACCGATGAACCTGTTCTCGCACTCTGACCAGGAAGCGCAGATGCAGACGGCCATCCTGGACAAAGTCGCGGAAACGGGTTGGGCGGGACGCACGGCCGACAAGATTCAATCGATTTACGGCGGGAACTTTCCCATCATCATCTCGCTGGCCGGCACCAACATCTTTTGCGAGGGCGTCGTTGCGCAGTCGATACAGTCCAACGGCAACCCGACCCGGTTGTTGAATGGGTTCGGTGGAGGTGCGGAATCGACCGCGCGCCTCTCTGCCTTGCAGAGCCTGCTGACTTTCGACAACGGTTTATCGCTGATCCAGGCAGCCAGCACCACGACCGGCAATGCCATTCAGAATGGTCAGACGCTGGCCGCCGCACTCGCTACCGGCACTCCACTGGCCACGCAGTTTCCCCAAAATTCCTACTTCGCGAGCCAACTGCAGCAGGTGGCGAAGATTATCCAGGTGCGCGGCGCCCTCGGCTTGCAGCGCCAGATCTTCTTCGTGTCGATGGGCGGATTCGATACCCACAGCGGCCAACTCGCTCAGCAGGATTCGCTCTTCAACGATATGAACCAGTCGCTGAATGCTTTCTACCAGGCAACCGCGGAGATGGGCGTGGCTAACAACGTCACTACGTTCACGCTGTCGGACTTCGGCCGTACTTACTCCCCGAACAGCGACGGCACCGATCACGCCTGGGGCAGCCACCACCTCATCATGGGCGGCGCCGTAAAGGGCGGCGATTTCTATGGAACCTTCCCCACGCTCGCAGTAAATGGCCCCGACGACGGCACCGGCCAGGGCCGCTGGGTTCCAACCACGTCGGTAGATCAGTACGCCGCCACGCTGGCCTCGTGGTTCGGTGTGGCTGCTGCCGATCTGCCGTCGATCTTCCCGAACCTCGCCAACTTCCCAACGCAGACGCTGGGGATCATGGGATAACGACTTCAGCCACTCCCCCGAAGTTCTCCCCCAAAATGTTAAGAGACCGCGTTCCCTCACCGCGGTCTCTTAGTATTTTCTGCGGTCAGGCACGCTGACGTGGCGTGCATTAGGCACCCTTTCGGGACCCCGCAGCCAGAGAAACAACCCCCGCAAGCACCAGTACACCCGCCACCAGTGGCGGCACGCGATCACTATGCTCGGTCTGAACCCCGATCTTCGCATCGCCGATCTTCACGCCATGATCTTCCTTGTGGGGTATGGGAACCACAAACGCAAGCAGTCCAAGCACCAGCAAGATCACCCCTACCATCGTTAAGCCTTTCATTTTGCCCTCCCCTTTTTGCGCCGTAGCGCTATCCCGAGCTTTTCAGTCCGACCTCCACCAGCGGCCGCCGCGAGCACCAACCTGATCTGTTCTGAAGGATTTCTTCGCGGGAATCGCTGGTCTTATGAACGCTGCGAAGAAGAATGAGATTTACCTACACATGGATAGACGACAACGTCGTCCGCGCGAATCAGGTATTTGCTGTAGCGGCGGACCATATGCGCGGCATGGGTACTTGCGCACGAACTGCATTAAGCAATTGATCCCACCAGAAAGCGGCTTGCTTTGGCGTCTCGGCTCTCGCGGCCAGAGGAGAAGGCCACAACATAGAACAAGCGGGAAAGCCGGAGGTCCAGAGGAGGAAACAAAAAGCCAGGCACCGGGAACCCACTGCACACGCAAGAGCTCGTTACCGTTGCTTCCTTCCGGACCTGGCGGGGTTGGCGAGAACGCGTCGCGCGGGACCGATACCTGACCCTCAGTAGTTTACCATCCGTTGCGGGAACCAACGTACCCTTCCCTTCCACGCAGCAATAGCGAAGAATAGAACGGATTCCATGCCGGAAAGCACCGCGAGTTCGGCCACGATCACGCTCTCAGCTGCCATCGAGCGCTACTTCCAGGTCTCCCTCTATTTGCTGGTCCTCACCGGCTTCGGCACCCTCGCTGGAACGGGAGCGGTCGACGCACCTACCGCAATATTGGTCGGCATCGCCCTGCTGCTGCGTGGGTATCTCCTCAGCAAACGCAGCGACTATCAGATGCCCACCCGCTGGACCAATTACCTCACCTTGGCCTACGTGGCATTTTTCCTTGCTGACTACACCATGCTGTCCGGCAGCTTCCTGACGGCAACTGTCCACCTCGTTTTGTTCGGCATGGTGATCCGGATTTTTTCCGTGCACAAGGAACGCGACTACTACATGCTTGCGGTGCTTGCTTTCCTGATGGTGCTGGCCGCAGCTGTTCTTACTGTCGACAGCATCTTCCTGTTTGCATTCGCAGCCTTCATGCTGATGGCAGTGGTGACGTTTGTGCTGATGGAAATGCGCCGCTCATCGCTGACCGCCAGCATTCCTGCGCGGGAACCGAGCGATCGCCTCACCTACCGGCGCATGGCCTTCTTTCTAGCGGGTACATCACCGGTACTGGTCGTGCTGATTCTCGCGGGAGCCTCCGCCATCTTTTTCCTGCTGCCGCGCACGTCGGCAGGCTATCTGGGATCATTTGCCACCGGCAGCGACATGACCACGGGCTTTAGCGATCATGTCCAACTAGGCAGCATCGGCCAGATTCAACAGTCCAAAGCAGTCGTGATGCACGTGCAAATCGACGGCGACCCGCACGGCGCTTTCGACCTGAAGTGGCGCGGCGTTTCCCTGAGCCATTTTGACGGAAAGACCTGGTCGAATCCGGCCGCGCAATATCCCATCGTGCGGCAAGCGGACGGCCGCTATCCGTTGGGGCGCAACCTCGCCGCATTTAATCTCAAAGCGAGCCGTCCAGTTCACTACCGTGTGCTGATGGAGCCGATCGGCACCAACATCTTCTTTGTAGCGCCGAAGGGACGGTTTCTAGCGGGCCCATATCGCGCGCTGGGCAGCGACCGCGGTGGAGCTATCTATAATCTCGATCCCAGCCATCCCATCAGCCTTTACGATGCTGACTCAGATCTGGCGGAACCGAAACCACAAGCACTGGAGAAGGTTACGGAGTTAAATCCCCCGGAAATGCTCGAGTATTTGCAGTTGCCCGCGCTCGATCCACGAATCCCCGAGCTCGCGCGCCAGATCACCAGTTCCTCGAGCAATTCGTACGCCCGCGCCGCCGCCCTTGAGCGCTATCTCATGACCCGTTTTGCATACACGCTCGAGCTGCCGCGCGAAACGCCGAAGGATCCGCTCGCCGAATTTCTTTTTGTCCGCAAGCGCGGCCACTGCGAATACTTCGCCTCTTCGATGGCCATCATGCTGCGCACGCTCGCCATTCCCTCCCGGGTGGTGAATGGTTTCCGTACCACCGAATTCAACGATGTCACCGGAAACTACGTGATTCGCGCCAGCAGCGCACACTCCTGGGTTGAGGTCTTCTTCCCGGGATACGGCTGGATCACTTTCGATCCGACTCCCGGGGCTCAGCTCGGCAGCGCAACTGGATGGGATCGCCTCAGCCTCTACGTTGACGCCATGGCTTCGTTCTGGCGGGAGTGGGTGGTCAACTATGACGCTAGTCATCAAAAGTCGCTGGGCGAGGATGCCATGCAGGGTAGCCGCTCGTTGCTTGAGGGAATGCGCTATCGAGCCGAACGCTGGTACGCGCACATGTTGAACCGCGCCCGCCACGCGCAACAGATATTCTCGCAATCGCCGCGCCGGTGGGGCGGACTGGGTATTTGCATCTGCATCGCGCTGCTGGTAAGCGCGAACCTCAAGCGCTTCCGGCATTGGATGAATGAGCGAAAACTAGCCGTCCATCCCGAGGCTGCCCCCAGTCGAGCGGCCGCGCTCTGGTATCAGCGCCTCCTGAAATGGCTGGGGAAGCAGGGTTGGAAGAAAACGCACGTACAGACTCCGCAGGAGTTTCTCACCTGCATCGAAGATCCGCTCATGCGCAGGCGCGTCGAATCCTTTACCCGCGCTTACGAAGCTGCCCGATTTGGGGATTCGTCCGATGAAGCGCGCCGGCTTCCGGAATTGTACGAAGAAATTACGACCGCCGAAGACAAGTAGGGTGCTTCACTTTGGCTCGGGAGAGGGTAGCATGCTGTCCGCCATTTCACGACTCGCGCGTGCTGCCTTGCTGGATACCCGCACCCCATTGGCAAGTGCCACGAAGCAGGTGCACCTGCGGATGTTAAGATGATTAGATTGCATGACAGACCGAACCACAACTGTAGAGCTTCTGGACCGCGAAAATACTGGTTCGTCAGAAGCCGCGCCTCCAAAAAAGGTTGGCTTCGTCAGCCTGGGCTGCCCGAAGAATCTGGTCGATTCCGAGGTCATGATGGGCATGCTGACCCAGGCGGGCGCACAGTTGACGCAGCGCGCTGAGGATGCCGAGGTCATCGTCGTAAACACCTGCTCGTTCATTGACAGTGCTCAGCAGGAATCCGTGAACACCATTCTCGAGATGGCGCGCCACAAGACCGACGGCCGCGCCCGCAAGCTGGTGGTGACGGGTTGCCTGGTGGAACGGTTCCGCGACGAGATTCAGAAGAACATTCCCGAAGTTGACGCGGTGGTGGGCACGGGAGAATTGGAAAAAATTCTGGTGGCAGCCGGAGTCGCGCCCGCACAAAGCCCAAACTCCCCGTTCAAAATTCTGACATCTCGCCCCGAAGGAGATGCGCGCGAAAGTCAGGGACGATTCTCGCGCGAAACCTGGGACGGCGCCATCGCCGATCTGCCCAATTATCTTTACGACGAGACCACACCACGGGTGCTGGCAACACCCTCGCACACTGCCTATATCAAGATCGCCGAAGGCTGCGATCATCCCTGCACGTTTTGCATTATTCCGCAGCTGCGCGGAAAGTTTCGTTCGCGCCGTTTTGAGTCGGTCATCGCAGAAGCGGAACAGCTGGCCCGCCGGGGTGTCCGCGAAGTCACTCTCATCGGGCAGGACACCACCTGTTACGGTGAAGACTTTGGCCTGAAAGACGGGCTCGCGTTGTTGCTCGAAAAACTCTCCGGGATTGAAGATCTGCGCTGGATCCGGTTCCTCTACGCGTATCCCAACAAGATCACCAGCCGCCTGCTTGAAACCATTGCTTCCCACGACAAGATTTGCTCTTATGTGGACGTTCCACTCCAGCATGCCTCGTCCACGGTTCTGAAACGCATGAAGCGTGGGGGCGGCACCGACGTTTTCCTTCGCACCATCGAAAAGATGCGGCGCACCATCCCCGATGTCACCCTGCGCAGTTCGTTTATCGTCGGCTTTCCGGGCGAGACCGAGAAAGAATTTGAAGAATTGTGCGACTTCGTCAAAGAGGCCCGGTTCGACTGGATGGGCGCCTTCAGCTATTCGGACCAGGAAGGAGCCGCGGCCCACTCCCAGGAAAAGAAAGTGCCCCTGAAAGAGATCGAGCGGCGGCGCAAACGCCTGATGCAGATTCAGCGGCAGATCAGCAAGAAGCGGAAGAAAGCGCTCATCGGCAAAGAATTCGATCTTGTTCTTGAAGGAACCTCGGAGGAAACCGACTTATTGCTCGAGGGCCGCACCCCAATGCACGCGCCTGAGATCGACGGCAAGGTGTTCGTCAGCGACTTCCCGGAGAATGCAGCGCCCGAGTTCGGTCGCTTCTACCGTTGTGAAATCACGGAAGCCCACGACTACGACCTGGTTGCCCGGGTCGTCTAGCCCGTCCCAAAAGCCTGCCCAAAGAGATCTCGACCCTCCTTAATTGAATCGACTTTCCCCTTCCCTGACGGTGGGACGGTCGGTGGAAAACTGAGTATAATGGTCCCCCTCCGAACTCAGCGTCGACACCCGCGAACTCTCACAAGGCTTCCGTAGACATGGTAACCCGCAGCTATTGCAAATTAAGGAGATCGCGATGAGCCTACTCGATTCATTAAAGGATGTTCTGAATCAATACAGCAACAGTTCGACCCAAAACGCCGCCAATGCGACCGAACATTTCGATCAGGTCGCGCAAGCCGCGCCCCAGAACCTCATCGCCGAAGGACTGGCCGCGGTCTTCCATTCTGACCAGACCCCCGCCTTCGGGAATCTGGTAGGCAATCTCTTCAACCAGTCAAGCGGTGAGCAGAAGGCCGGAATGTTGAATCAATTGCTGGCTTCGGTGGGCCCGTCGGCTCTGACGCAACTGGTCGGAGGCGGCGCACTGGCAGGACTGTTGGGCGGTGGCGCAAAACAACTCACTCCCGATCAAGCGGACAAGGTGTCACCAGAACTGGTGCAGCAAATTGCGGTTCACGCTGAGAAAAACGATCCATCGATCGTCGACAAAGCCAGCGCGTTTTACGCCCAGCACCCGACCCTGATCAAGACTTTGGGTGGCGCCGCACTATCCATCGCTCTGGCCAAGGTGGCGGAGCGACAGAAAGCGGCTTAAGAAGGGCAGGCTGGTCGGGCAGGGATTTACAAATTGGAATGAACATCCGGAGCCTTTGATTCGGGCCTGAACATCACGAGGTCGAGGGAGGGGAGTCTATGCTGGCTTTGTTATGGGAATGCCTCATTGGTTTGATCGTCGGAGCAGTCGCGAAGTTCTTGATGCCCGGAAAAGATCCGGGCGGGATTTTCATTACCATGGCACTCGGAATCGCCGGGTCCATCGGCGCCACTTTTCTCGGGCAGGCCATCGGATGGTACCAACAAGGGCAGTCTGCGGGGTTCCTGATGTCGGTTCTAGGCGCCGTACTGCTCCTCTGGATCTACCGCCTCATCAAGGCCAGAACCAGCGCCTAGGTGCGATACGGGAGGACGGGAAGTCTGCTCTAGGCGGTCAATTGCGAGCGCGCGACCCAAATCCGCGCTCACCACTTCCCTCACTTGGCAAAGATCGTCAACAAGAGCGACTTCGCTCCATCGATCTTCTTTGCGTCCTTTGCGCGTCTCTTCTTGGGGACCTTTGCGGTTCGGACAATGTCCTTCGCGCCGCCTCAAAACAGGGTTGCGCCCGCTGCAAACACTGAAGAACACTAGCTGCCAATTGTGAGATCATTTCTTGTACTACTTGCTACGACATGGCCAATCATCTCCA
Source organism: uncultured Acidobacteriota bacterium (assembly GCA_963765755.1). Classification (GTDB taxonomy): domain Bacteria; phylum Acidobacteriota; class Terriglobia; order Terriglobales; family Acidobacteriaceae; genus Gp1-AA133. The sequence continues at coordinate 69,642 of CAVXXV010000017.1, forward strand.
ATTGAAGTGCCCGATCTGCAAAAAGCCGGTCAAGAGCGGCGGCACCGATTTCCCCTTCTGCAGTGAGCGTTGCCGCACTATCGATCTCGGAAAATGGGCCAGCGGACAGTACGTGATTTCTTCCCCGCTGAAAGACACGGCCGACGAATTCGAGCAGGAGTCGGAGGCAGATCGGTCGGATGAAGACTGACTCCGCCTCCACGTCGCCTCCCGTAACCGAGAGTGGATCCGCCCCGTTGTGGGCGACACTGGTGGCAACATTCTTCGGAGCCGGCCGGATGAAACCCGGGCCGGGCACGTGGGGCTCGTTGGCCACGGTGGCTCTCTGGGCGGCCGTGTCTCATTTCTTACCCACTGCATGGCGGGTTCCGGTCAACGTCGCTTTGGCGGCGTTGGCGGTCGCATTCGGCATCCCCGCCGCCACTCGTGTCGCGCGGGCATCCGGCCTGAAAGACCCGCAGTTTGTAGTCATCGACGAGACTGCCGGCCAGCTCATCACCCTGATTGGTGCCCCACTGACTGCGAAATCTTTCCTGGCGGGCTTTATTCTTTTCCGTGCTTTCGATATCGTGAAACCACCGCCGGTGCGGCAACTCGAACGCCTGCCGGAAGGCACGGGAATCGTGGTGGACGATGTCGCGGCTGGCCTCTACGGCCTCGCCGTCATGCAGCTTCTCCTGCATTTCGGCTTAATCGGTCGGTAGTAAACGGCATCCAATCTACGGCCGGGTTAAGCTTTCTCATGGGGATTTCGTTGCTGGGCAAGAAAAACGTAAACGGGAAGCCGCACATTGAAAGCGTGTCGCCCGGCGCAGCCTTGCCCGGAGGCGAAATCCGAATTAACGGCAGCGGCCTGCGCCCGGCAGAACTCAAGCGCCCACGCGTTCAATTCGGCGAAATTGATGGTGCGGTTGTTATCAGCTCCGACGCTTTTGTCGTTGCGCGCGTTCCCGAGGGCGCAACCTCAGGACCGGTAGTCGTGGCCACCAATGGTGCGATCAGCAACCCGCAGGTCGTTCGCGTAGCCGTACCCATCGCCGACAACCTGCATCCCGTCACCAACCCTGCCATCGACAGCGACGGAAACATCTTCGTCACGTTCTCCGGCAGCCGTGGCCAGCAAGTCCCCGTTTCCCTCTTCAAAATCGACACGAACTACGCGGTGAAGCCGTTCCTCAGTAATCTGATGAACGCCACCTCCATTGCCTTCGACCGCGAAGGCCAGATGTATGTCTCCTCCCGCCATGATGGAACTGTTTACCGGGTCGCGCCGAATGGCACCATGTCTTCTTACGCCGAGGGCATGGGAGTCGCGACCGGCATCGCCTTTGACCGCGAACAGAACCTTTACGTCGGCGACCGCAGTGGAACGATCTTTAAAATCGCGCGCGACCGCCAGACCTTTGTATTTGCGACCCTTGAACCCAGTGTCTCCGCCTATCACCTCGCTTTCAATCCCAGCGGAGATCTCTTTGTGACCGGACCCACCACATCCAGCTTCGACGCGGTTTACCGGATCGACACGCATGGCACGGTCACAAACTTTTATCGTGGCTTGGGACGCCCGCAGGGTCTTGCCTTCGACAGCGATGGCAATCTGTATGTGGCCGCTTCCCTCGCCGGCAAGCGTGGCATCGTCAAGATCACGCCCGACGGAAAAGCCTCCCTGGAAGTTGCGGGGCAAAATCTGGTGGGCTTGTGTTTCGCGCCTGGCCGTTCCGCGGTGCTGGCAACGACCGGAGCCGTCCATCACCTGTCGTGGAATATTTCCGGCCTGCCTTTGTTGCCCGACTAGCGTCAAAATGGAGCTAGCCTCTGAGAGCTTTAGGGAAGCTTGGGCAGCACAGAAGCCGTGCCCGACTCGAGGTAATGTGAAACGCCGAATTGCAGCGTGGGCCGGTGCGGGACTTCTTGTGGCGACGGCCTGGTGGCTCTATGCGCTCGCGTGGGCCCCGACGCCCATTACGATGACCGCACCCATGGTTTGGGCGCTTGTGCGGCTCACGTGCCCGTTGGTCTTGGTTGGCACTTATTTGCATCTCGGTGTGTCCCTGTATTGGGTGCTGCTTTCGAATACAGCCATTTACGCCCTGATCGGTTTGCTTGTCGAAGTTCTTCGTCGACAGCTGAGCCCGGCGGACTAGTCCCATGTCGTCGCAGATCCTTGTCCTTTGCAGATGCATCCCATCATTTAAACTTCTAGCGTGAATGCAGAGATCATCGCCATCGGCTCAGAACTTCTGACACCGTTCCGGCAAGACACCAATTCTCTTTACCTGACCGAGAAGCTGAATCAACTAGGCGTTGAAGTGGTGATCAAGACCATCGTCGGCGACAGCCGCTCCCGCCTGGTTTCTGTTGCGCAGCATGCCCTGTTCCGCTCCGACATCGTCATTCTTATGGGCGGACTCGGCCCCACGGAAGATGACCTTACACGCGAAGCGGTCGCCGAAGCTCTCGGGCTGGAACTGCATCGTAGCGAAGAACTACTGGAAAAGCTGAAGCAACGTTTCGCAGCCCGCGGATATAAGCTGACGCCCAACAACTTCCAGCAGGCCGACGTCATCACCGGGGCCACGGTTTTGCCGAACCCGAACGGGACTGCTCCCGGCCAGTGGATCACCGGGCAGTATGAAGGCCGCGACCGGCTGATCATTCTCTTGCCCGGCCCGCCCTTTGAACTCCGCGCCATGTTCGAGGAGCAATGCGTCGACCGTCTGCGCGCCAAGCTCCCGCCGGCCTACATCGCCACCCGTGTTCTAAAGGTCGCCATGCTGGGAGAGTCGCTGGTCGACTCCCGCGTCGCGCCCATTTACAAGCGCTACACCGATGTGCAGACGACCATTCTTGCGGGCGCCGGAGACATTCAGTTCAACCTGTTCACGCGCGCCGATTCGATGGAGGCTGCACAACAGCGCGTCGACGACCTCGCCGGAGAGATCGAGGACGAACTCGGGGATGCTCTCTATGCCAGCAAGGGCGAATCGCTCGAGCAGATCGTCGGTTATTACCTGCAGATGCGGAACTCTACGCTGGCCGTCGCCGAATCCTGCACCGGGGGCTTGCTGGCCGACCGCATCACCAGCATCAGTGGCAGTTCCCGCTATTTTCTGGGCGGAGCGATTGTCTATTCCAACGAATTGAAAACCGAGTTCGCGGGTGTACCCAGGAACCTGCTAGCCAAGCATGGCGCAGTCAGCCGTGAGGTCGCTGCTGCCATGGCGGAAGGCATTCGCAAACGCTGCACGGCAACTTTCGGCATCGGGATTACGGGTGTCGCTGGACCAGCTGGCGGCAGCGAAGAGAAACCGGTCGGTCTCGTCTACCATGCCCTGGCCAGCGAAAGAGAAACGCAGGTCGAGGAGCGAAAATTTCCCGGCGACCGTAAGCGCGTCCGCTGGTTCGCGTCACAACTAGCCTTGGACATGGTGCGCAGAAAATTAATGTAGGGGCGGCTGACAGCTGATCGCTGACTGGTGATTGCTCAACGTGAGACTCTTTATCGCACTCGACATCGACGAGGAAATTCGCCAGCGCATCGGTCGCTTCCTCGATGGAGTGAGCGGCTTCGCCGCAGACGCACGCTGGGTCCGCCTGGAGTCGCTCCACATCACATTAAAATTCATCGGCGAACAGCCGCCCGAAATGGTGTCGACCCTGCAAAACAAGTTGACCGGCGTCAGCGCGTCGCCCTTCTCTCTTACCTATGCCGGGTTCGGCTTCTTTCCGACGCCAAAATCTCCGCGCGTGTTCTGGATCGGAATTCAGGCCGGCCCGGAACTCCAGTGTCTGGCCGCAGCGATCGACGATGCAACCGCGCAGCTCGGAATTCCGAAAGAAGATCGTGTGTTCAGCCCTCACCTGACACTGGCCCGCAAAAGCGGAGGCTCGGGCGCGCCGCGCCGCCAGAAGGACGACGGGCCCAACCGGGTCTTCCAGCGCCTGCAGGAGAAATTGGCAACAATGCCGGTGCCGGAATTTGGTACCATGACCGCCCGCGAGTTCTTTCTCTACCAGAGTCAGCTCTCGCGGTCCGGTTCGCGCTACACCAAGCTGCACGCCTTCCCGCTTTCGCAGAGCAGCGGAGGGCCACATAACCAGTGATTCCTTATTTCGTTACCGCCGCGCTGAGTTATCTTTCTGGATCGATTCCGTTCGGCTATTTACTGGTCCGCATCTTTCGAGGCGAAGACATCCGCGCCAGCGGAAGCGGCAATATCGGCGCCACCAACGTTTCCCGCAAGTCCCCCAAGTTGGGTTTGTTAACACTGCTGTTCGATGCGCTCAAGGGACTGGTGCCGGTCATGCTCGCTCTCCCCTTCGCACGGCGAGTCGGCGTAGATCCCTACGTTCTCGCGTCGTTGGCCGCTTTTTGCGCGATCGTAGGCCATATCTTTCCGGTTTGGCTCCGTTTTCGCGGCGGCAAAGGAGTGGCTACCGGCCTGGGCAGCTGGATCGCGCTCGCACCCCGAGGCGTGCTGGTGATGGTCATCGTTTTTGTGATCATGGTAGCCCTGTTCCGCTACATTTCCTTGGGCTCGATCACGGCCGCCGCCATCTTCCCGGCTGCAGCTCGCCTTTTGCACGATTACCACGAGACCCCCGCGATGCTGGCATTCATGGCGGCGTCTTCCCTGCTGATCATCGCCAAGCATCACCGCAATCTCAGCCGGCTGTTTGCCGGAACTGAAAATAAGTTTCGTTCGGGACCAAAATGAGCGAGATCGCCGTCATCGGAGCGGGTGCATGGGGCACGGCGCTGTCGATCGTCGCCGCGCGGCGAGGGAATCATCGCGTCCGTCTGTGGGCATATGAACCTGAAGTCCGCGAGTCGATCGCCAAGCAACGCGAAAATAGCCTCTTCCTGCCGGACCAACGCATTCCAGAAAACGTGGTCGCCACTGGGAATTTCGAGGAAGCCCTGGGAGGCGCGCAAATTGTGATCAGCGTGATGCCGTCGAACCACTGCCGGCGTCTGTTCGAAAGCATGCGTCCCTGGCTACGGCCGGACATGTTGTTCGTAAGCGCGACCAAGGGGCTGGAGGACCAATCCCTGCTGCGCATGACCGAAGTGATTGCGCAGGTCGTGGGAAATGGCTTTCGCCCGCGGCTCGGAGCGCTCAGTGGTCCATCGTTCGCCAAGGAGGTGGCGCGCGGGGATCCCGCCGCCGTCACGATCGCGTCTCCCGATGCGGAACTTACCCAGACCGTTCAGCAGGAATTGAGCGATCCGCGTTTCCGTCTTTATACCAACGACGACATGGTCGGAGTCGAACTGGGTGGGTCATTGAAGAACGTGATCGCTATCGCGGCCGGCGTCTGCGACGGCTTGGGACTTGGTCACAATTCCGTGGCCGCCCTGATCACTCGCGGACTGGCGGAGATCACACGGCTGGGAGTTGCTTGCGGCGGTCAGCGCGAGACCATGTCGGGGCTGGCGGGTTTAGGAGACCTGGTGCTCACCTGCACCGGCGGCCTCTCGCGAAATCGCAGCGTCGGCGTCGAACTTGGGCGCGGTCGCAACTTAACCGACATCATCGCCGGAATGCATGGCATGGTAGCCGAAGGCGTCTTGACCACCAACGCAGCCGTTGGGCTGGCGAAGGCTCGCGGCGTCGAGATACCGATCAGCGAAAAAATGCACGCCATTCTGCACGAGGGCAAATCGCCGCGCGAGGCCATCCATGAACTCATGACGCGCAGCGCAAAAAGCGAAACGGAACTCTAACCGGAAACAATTCTTTTGAAGGCGCCCAGAGCTGTCTCCTCCGCGGTCAGCGCTTCACATTCACGATCAATCGCAGCATATTCCGCGGCGTGCTTGGCCCGGAAAGTGTCATAGGCTTCCCTGGATTCCCAGAAATCCAGCGTGAGGTAGCGGGCGGGATCCTTCAAGTCCCGGTTTAACTCGGTCGCGACAAATCCTTCGCCGGTGGTAAACAAGCGAGCCCAGGAACCGCGCGGCCCGTACGCATCCTCAAAGCGTGCTTCCGCACCCGCGGCCGCTCGGAATTCCCATATCACGACATAGCCCCATTTCGCAGTGACTTCGTTCATCATGCCTGGATCCCCGCCTTTCATGATTTACTACCTTAACAATGTCATGGATATCATTGAATCTATTGATTAACATTGAGTCGGATTTTCCATTGCCAAACTCCGTCTGAATCACGCTTTCGCGCAATACTTTCGTAACTGAGCAGCAACGGCAGTTTGCCCGGTCTACGTCCAAAGCAAAGTAAAATTTCAGACAATCCCCCACGTACTTTGCTGTGCCTGTAAACACAGTGCCATTGTGTCTCTAAAAGTGTCCATTCCGGCGCGCATTCCCATCCTTTACGTGATCCTGGGCGTACTGGTGGCCATCAGCGTTGTGCCCATGTATTTCTACTCGGCGCAGGTGGAATCCATTAATCGCGACCGGTTGAAAACCAATGAGATGCTGCTGCAGAACACGGTGACGCGTTCGCTGGCCGACGACATCTCGCAACACGAAGCATCACTTCGCCTGATGCTCGGGAACCTTTCCTCCGCTATCCAGATTGCCAGCGGCGGCGACATTGGCGCTGCCCACGTAGAACGTAAGGAACTGCAGGCTCTGCTTGAGAATTTCGTTTCGTCTTCCGACGACATCGCCTATGCCACTTTGTTGAATGCCGACGCCAAGGGAATTTCCGCCGGACGCATCGCCCCCGATGCATTCCTGCGCCGCGAGCTGGAGCGGGGTTTCGCCGCGGCACGGGAAAAGCGGACTTACAACGGGCAGGCCCTGGTGGTTGGCAGCGGCAAGGACGCTCGCACCGTCGTACTGGTGAGCAGCCCTGTCATGTATTCCGGACGCGTCCTGGGCATGATTGGTTCGGTGGTGGATCTGCAATTCCTGATTCGGCGCCTTGAAGAGGTCAGCCGCTCCGGTCTTACGCCCTACGTGGTCGATGCGCAAGGCCGGCTGGTCGCGGCCAGCCATTCCAGCTATGCGACCGGTCAGGACATGAAACACCTCGAGATCGTCAAGAACTTTGTCGACGAAGGCAGCAAGGCACAACTCGCGGCCACCAAGGAATTCACGATCCAGGACGGAAACGACTTCACCGAGATGCTCGGTACGTATAGTCCGGTAACGGAACTGGATTGGGCGGTCGTCGTGCAGAAGCCGCGTCTGGAAGCCTATCGCGGCGTCTTTGAGATGCAGCACACGGCGCGGCTACTTGCCCTGCTGTCGGTGCTGTGCAGCATCATGGTGAGTTTCTATGCCGCGCGGCGCATCGCGAATCCGCTGAGAGTCCTGACCGAATCCAGCCGCGCCATCGCGCGTGGAGATTTCTCAAAACGCGTCGAGTTGCGCAGCCGCACCGAAATCGGCGAACTCGCCTCCACCTTCAACATGATGTCAGACGAGCTTCAGCAGTTCGTGCAGGACCTGCAGCGCGCAGCCGAAGAGAATCGTGCCCTTTTCATCGGCTCGATCCAGATGCTAGCCGGCGCGGTCGACGAAAAAGATCCCTACACACGCGGCCATTCCGATCGTGTCACACGTTATTCGCTTCTTATCGCACGCGAGATGAAGCTGGATGACGAGTTTCTCGAAACCCTCCGCATCTCTGCGCAGCTGCACGATGTGGGCAAGATCGGTATTGAGGATCACATCCTGAAGAAGCCTGGCGCGCTGACTCCGGAAGAATTCGAAATCATGAAGACGCACACCACCAAGGGCGCCAACATCCTGCGCCCGGTGAGCCAGCTCAAGGAAATGCTGCCCGGTATCGAGTTACACCACGAAGCGCTCGACGGACGCGGCTACCCCTACGGCTTGAAAGGCGACCAGATTCCGTTGCTGGCGCGCGTGATTGCGGTGGCCGATACATTTGACGCGCTGACCACCAACCGCCCCTACCAGCGAGCCTATGATCCACCGGAGGCGCTGCGCATCATTCACAACCTGGTCGGCAAACGTCTCGACCCGGAAGCGGTTGCTGCCTTGAGTGCGGTATACGAGCGAGGAGAAATTCGCGTCCGGCGTCTAGTCCGCGCGCAAGCGGTACCGCCGCCCGAAACGGCCACGCCGGCTCCAGTTGCGAATCCAGCACCAACGCCTGTGGCTTCAGCGGTGAGCGCAACCGATCCTGCCGCGGCGACAACGCCCGAGCCTCCGATGGTCGCCCCCAAAGCGGCCGCCGCAACCGCATCGGCGTCCGCGGCCGAATCCGTCGAAACGACTCGCTTCTAAGACTTACACAGCCTCTTCGTGCGCTAGAAGTGACCGTCCCTCGAAGACCCGCCTCCGCGTCAATCTCCGTCTCCCCCGTATAATGAAATGTTCCGCGTGTAACTCGAAGCATTTATGATTCAGACCCTTTTCGGCAGCCTCGAAGAACAGAACAAACCAGGTTTCCTCGACCGCATGAAGGAAGCGGTCACGCGCACGCGCGAAAATCTCGCCGAGCGCATTGAGGAAGCAGTTTCTTTCAGCAAGGAGATCGACCGCAATACCCTCGACGATCTCGAAGCCACCCTCATCGGCGCCGACCTCGGCACCACGACCACGCACGAGGTGCTCGAAAAACTCCGCGAAAAAGCGGACCGCAAACAAATCAAGGATGTCGAAGAGCTGAAGCGCCTGCTCAAGGAAGAACTGCTGGCGATCTTGACCTCCGCCAATTCACAACCCGTTCAGAAGGTGGATGGAACTCCGGAAGTCATCCTGGTCGTCGGCGTGAACGGAACCGGAAAGACGACCACCATCGGTAAGCTTGCGCAGGTTTTTCGATCGCAGGGAAAGAATGTACTGCTGTGCGCCGCCGATACCTTTCGCGCTGCCGCCATTGAACAACTCGAAGTCTGGGGACAGCGCACCGGTACAGAAGTCATCAAGACGAAAGCGGGCGGCGATCCTGCCGCCGTATTATTCGACACTCTGCAGGCCGCCACCGCACGCAAGATTGATTTCGTGGTCGTCGACACAGCCGGCCGTCTGCATACGAAAACCAACCTGATGCTGGAACTGGAGAAGATGCGCCGCACTGCGCAGCGCATCATTCCGGGAGCTCCTCACGAAACGCTGCTGGTTATGGACGCAACGACCGGACAGAACGGATTGCAGCAGGCAAAGTTATTCACCGAGGCCGCGGGCGTCACAGGCATCGTTCTTACTAAACTGGATGGCACCGCCAAAGGCGGAGTCGTGGTGGCGATTTCCCGCGAGTTGGGAGTTCCGGTGCGCTACGTAGGAGTTGGCGAAAAAGCCGGCGATTTGTTGCCCTTTGACCCGAAAGCGTTCGTAGATTCGCTGTTTAATTAGCTGGATTGGATCGCGGTCAGGGCACGGAGGAACATATGGCGACCTCACCACCACGCTGGCGCAGATTGCGCAATCAACTCCGCCCCTGGTGGAAGAGAGAGCCCGATCTTCCCGCGATCCTTTCGCCGATCGGATGGCACCGGTTCGACGAGGGCCGAAGGGACGAAGCGGGACCACCGCCGTTGCCGAACCGGACGAGGAATTTGTCAGTGATGTTCGATGTCGCCTATTCTGGCCGCGAAGGGCCTAGGACCGACTGCAAGACGAAGTCCCCACTCTTCACAGAAGGCGCAAGGACCAAGCACTCGGATTGCGCCAGTGCCGATGGATGCATGCCAGATCGTTACACTGACGAAGATTTTCTTCGCGAGGCGCTTGAACTCGCACGCCGCGGCATTGGTCTGACCTCTCCCAATCCGAACGTCGGGGCCGTCATTGTGGCCGACACTGGCGAAGTCATCGGCACCGGAACCCACACTTACGACGGACTCAAGCACGCCGAAGTCCTCGCCCTGGAGGAAGCCGGCGAGCGCGCCCGTGGCGCAACCGTCTACGTCAACCTCGAGCCTTGCTCCCATCAGGGACGAACCGGACCCTGTGCCGACGCCCTGATCGCCGCCGGCGTGCGTCGGGTGGTGGGTGGAGTGCTCGATCCCAATCCTCTGGTCAGTGGACAGGGCTTCTCGCGTCTGCGCGAGGCAGGCATCTCCGTTGCCTCCGGCCTCCTAGCGGAAGAGTGCCAGAGGCTCAACGAAGCCTTCGCGAATTACATCCGTCGCAAAGCGCCTCTGGTCACTTTGAAAACAGCGATGACCCTCGACGGCAAAATCGCGCCGGCGCCGGGCGAGTCCGAGAATCCGACAGCTCTCGGATCCGCCTCAGCGAGCGGCGGCTGGATCACGAGCGAAGTCGCGCGCGCGCACGTGCAGGTTTTGCGTCACCAGAGCGACGCCATCATGGTTGGCGTGGGCACGATCATTGCGGATGATCCGCTGCTCACCGATCGCAGCGGGCGTCCGCGGCGTCGTCCGCTGCTGCGAGTGATTGTCGATTCGCGCCTTCGCCTGCCCCTGGAATCCCGCCTGGTTCACAGCGGTCGCGAAGACGTCCTGGTGGTCTGCTCCTTCGCCGAAGAAAAGCGCAAGCAGGTTCTTCGGGAACACGGCATTCGCGTCGAGCAACTTCCTGCCGCCACTGCCGACGGACGCCCAGACCTCACGAGCCTTCTGCAAGTCCTCGGGCAACTCGAAATCACCAGCTTGCTCATCGAAGGCGGCGCCATGATCAACTGGGCCGCGCTGCATTCGGGCATTGTCGATAAAATCTTCTTTTACTACGCCCCCAAAGTTCTAGCCGGAGCCGGCGCTATTCCCTTCGCTACCACTTCAGGATTTCGAACCTTGGGTGAGGCGGCCTATGTGAAGTCACTCCGCCTGCATCGCTTTGGCGAAGACTTCGCGGTCGAGGGATATTTGCGGGATCCTTATCGCGATTAACTAACTTGGAGGTACTCATGTTTACCGGCATTATCGAAGAGGTTGGCAAGGTCACCAGCATCAAAGAAGAACGCGGCACGCGCCGCCTGATGGTGGCCGCATCGAAACTGATCGCCGAATTGAAAAAAGGCGATTCCATCGCGGTGAGCGGAGTCTGCCTGACCGCGGTCGGACTGACTCCCCACTCGGTCGCCTTCGACCTTGCTGAAGAAACCTGGGAGCGCACCTCCTTCTCGCGCATGCATGAGGGAATGCTGGTGAACCTCGAACTTCCCATGCGCGCCGACGGCCGCTTCGGCGGACACATTGTGCAAGGCCACGTGGACGGGACCGGAGAATTCGTTGGCCTCGAGCGCATCGCGGGAGCAGATGACTACTGGCTGCGCATTCGCATCCCCGAAGAACTTGAGCCTTATGTGATCTTCAAGGGATCCTTGAGCATCGAGGGCATCAGTCTTACCGTGGCCAAGATCGAAGGCACCGCAGTGGCAGTCGCGATCATCCCGCACACAGCGGAGAAGACGAACCTGTGTTCCCTGAAGCCTGGTGATCCGGTGAATCTCGAAGTCGACATGATCGCCAAGTACGTGGAGAAAATGATGAAGGGCGAGTCGGCCAACAGTCCGCTCACCCTTGAGAAGCTCGTCGAGCATGGATTCTAGGTAGCTGCCAAAAGCGGCATTTGTTTCCTGAACAGGAAAAAGCCCCCGCGGCTAAGCTTCGATCTTCAACTCATCCAACTCCAGAAATTCCTGCACGATCGGCTCGCGGCACTTCTCCATCTCCGCATGGGTCCCAAAGAAAATCGCCCGCGCCTCGTACAAAAACACCACGCGATCCGCGAGTTTCTTGGCGAGCCGCATATCGTGCGTCACCACCACGCTGGTCAAATGAAGTTGAATCTTGAGACGCTTGATCAGATCACCCAGCAACTGCGCCATCAGCGGATCGACCATGGTGGTTGGCTCGTCGTACAACACGCATTCGGGCTGCGCCGATAGCGCACGCGCAATCGCCACCGAACGCTTCATGCCCGTCGATAAATCCGATGGCAGCAGCTCGCGCATGTGTCCCACCCCAACCATTTCCAGCAATCCATCCACGATCTGATAAATCTGGTCTTCGGTGAGATCTTTCCGCTCGCGCAACGGGAACGCCACGTTTTCGCCCACGGTCAGTGAATCGAACAAGGCCCCATTCTGAAAGACCATGGTGACTTTCTTGCGAATCGCTTCCAACTGCACTTCGGTATATTCGGTGATGTCCTGGTGCGCCACAATGACGCGTCCAGCATCCGGTTTCAGAAAGCCCATGATGTGATGCAGAGACACCGACTTGCCCACGCCGCTGCGCCCTAAAATGCAAACCGTTTCTCCGGCGCGCACGTTAAAGCTCACGCCGTCCAGGACATGGTTGTCGCCGAACGCCTTGCTGACGTGTTGAAAATCGATGTATGGCGTGATTTGAGGTTCGTCGGGCATGGCTGGCCATTCGCTCACTTCTTCACAAGCGGGAGAGTCTCCTGCAACCGGGATTTTGCCTCCCGTAAATCTTCTGGAGTATTGAGGTTCCGAAACATGTTGGAGGAAAATCCCTCCCTCTCGAGTTCGCTCTCTTCAAGAACCTGCAGCGTCGTCTCCCGGAAGAGGGCGTCGATTTTATTATCTCCCTTCTGCAATGCATCCTGCGCCAGGTCGGCAAAAGGCGGTCGATAAATTGCGCACAAAGGCTGCCATCCTGCGCTCACCTTCGGCACGGTAACGACCGCATCATGCTGCCGGGCCACCCCCACCAGATATCGAAGAAACTTTTCAGGCACGAGAGGCATATCAACCGCCAGAATCAGGTTGAGTTCGGAAGAGGATGCGCGCAACGCAGCGTGAATCCCGCCCAGGGGCCCGTGGTTCGAGAACTGATCCTCCACGACTTTGCCAAACTCACCAAACTTTGCTTCGCTACCCAGGATCTGCACATTCGGAGTAATGCCAGTAACCAGGTTCAGAGCCCGGACGAGCAACGACTGGCCCTCAAGTTCGATGAAAGCTTTGTCCGTACCCATCCGGCGACTCTGGCCGCCGGCGAGAACGAAAGCGCTGACCTCATCCATGCGGCGATGATACACAAGCGGGTTCAAGGGTGAGAAACTCACAGCCCAAGTGATAGCAGCACCGTCGTTTGCATGCTGGCGCACTCAGGTCTCGCACGAAAGTAACCTATTCAATACGTGCCCCTCGTTAGATCATAGCGTTGTCCGGATCGTTCCACCGGCAAATCAAAATCATGCCTCAGAAACTCATGGATGTGCTCAGGCTCGGGCGTTGTTCCCACGAATTCTCATGGCCTCGGCGAGCGGCCGATGGTCACTATTACCAGGTGTGTCTGCTGTGCGCAGCCGAGTACAAGTATGACTGGTCCACCATGCGCCGGACCGAGCGCGTTGCGCTGACCGCGGAAGAACCAACCACCCGTCGGCGGCCGCGGGAGAAGAAGCCGACATGGGTGCCCCGTGCGCGTCGCCTTAAGCTGAGTTTGCCGTTGCGCTATCGCGTCAAGAACCTGAACACGTGGTCGGAAGGCACGATCCTGAATATCAGCCAATCAGGAGTTCTTTTTGACGGCGCCGCGGAGTTGCCGGTCAACGCGCTGGTGGAGATGGTGTTTGAGATGCCCGAGGAGATTTCCGGCCAGAAGAATAGCAATGTCCTCTGCCAGGGCAAGATTATCCGGGCCAAAGAAGGCCCCAAACCTGAGTCCGGACCGGGATTGGCCGCCTCCATCCTCGATTACAAATTCCTGCACCAAAGCTGAGCGATCTCGCCAGATCCCCGGCCGCGCCTTCGGCTCATCCTGGACATACTATCGACATCGTTGGTGCAATGGATATTTCAACAGTGAATGGACAACCTTGAACGTAGAGCTCTATTCTCGCGGAGATGCTTAAGCTTTCTGGCGTCGTTTCCGCTGTCCTTGCTGCAGTAGCCACGGCACAGTCCGCTCCAAGTTCTGCCGAGCGCATCTCCATCGCCCGCGCACGAAGGATGTACTACAGCTTGCAGCGGCATGGGGTGCAGGACCTGAGGTGCAACGCCCGCCCCGACTGGCCACAGATCCTTGCAAGCAATCTCGCAACGAGCGCTGAAGGTAAAGCACGTGCTTTCCCCTATCTATCGAAAATTGAGTTTAGGGTCATGATGACGGCGTCGAGCACGAATGTCACGGTAAAGCCCATTGGCGAACGACCTCCCCAAGATCTCGCCGACAATCTCAACCAGCTCATCGAATTGGTACGGTTGAGTGTCGAACAGCCTCTCGATGTCTGGCGAATGATGACATTCAGGCCGCTGCTGCCGGGATCGGAAGAGAACTACCGTCTTGAGCACCGGGGTGGACGATATACGATCATCCGAGGCGTCAATGCTGTCCAGATTGAATTGGATGAGAACTGGATCGTGCAAGAGGTTCGGACCCCCGTGCCAAGCGAAAGGGTTACGGTGTCTACGCAGCCACACTATGCTGAAAACCCGAATGGGCTGCTGCTGTCCAGCTTCGATGAGCGGGATGTAGACGAACCTTCGCAGGAGATTCGGATGACTGTAGAGTGTCTCGAACGGGAAGGTTTGCTGTTACCGGCAGCGTTCGGCTCCAAGAGCCAACATCCAGCCGGCGTCGTTAGCATTCCTGTAAGGTTCGACGACTATGAGATCGGGAGAACGCTAACCGGCGTCCGCAAGCCGCAATGAGTGTGGTGGCGATTTTTCGCCAATCGATGTTCTGGCCATTGTTGTCTGACAGAGTTGGCGTTTAATTGCAGACTACTCCTGTCGAAGTGTCCGCATCGGATCGATCTTTGTCGCGTGGCGAGCGGGGACGTAGCTGGCACCGAAGGTGACTGCCATCAGGAGCGAGGACACCAGAACCAGAGTCGGCACGTCGTAAGCCTTCACTCCGTAGAGAAATTCGGCCAGTAGAGGCGTGGCGGCGAACGAACCAGCTAAACCAATTGCCACTCCGATCAGCGAGAGCACCATGGCTTGCCGCAATACTAACCCCAGGATCTGGTTGGGCTGCGCTCCCAGCGCCATCCGCAGGCCGAGTTCATGAGTACGTTCGCCGACAGAGTACGAAATTACGCCATAGATTCCGACCAGGGCAAGGATCAATGCGATCAATGCGACAAGTTCAAGGATCTGGCAGAGAAAACGCCACAGACCTGCCGACTTCGAAACTGTCTGGTCCACCATTGAGATTCCAAAAACGGCGGACTCTGGTGCAAGCTCCGAGATCGTCCGGCGCATGCCCTGCATGACGGATTGTGATGCGGAGTGTGTACGAACAATCAGGTTCTTGTGGATCCGCGCCTCCGTCCAGCGGGACATGATGTGTGTTGGCAATTGCTGGTAAGAGACGTAGACCTCGGGCTCGGGGGGCGTCGTCAGCGAGAACTGGTGCACGTTGCCAACAATTCCGACAATTTGTCGCGGCTTTTCCTCGGGCGAATCGTCGAAGGTGATACTGCGGCCGATCGGGTCCTCGTTTTGCCAGAACCGTCGCGCCATGGCTTCGTTGATCACCACCACCCAGGCATTACTCTTCGTGTCCTGCTCCGTCACGCCTCGGCCCCGCAACAACGGAATGCCCATGAGGCGAAAATAGCTGGAACTGATCGACTGCCTGCGAACGGTCGGTTTCTCTGAAGCGGTCGATACACTCTGTCCCACAATTGTGATGCCAGGCGACGCGTATGCTGGTGTTTCGAGAAGCGGGAGCCAGTCGACCAGCGCTACCTCTTCAACCCCCGGTATGTTTCCCGTGCGTTCCAGCGCTTGATGGCAGAACCGGTCCACAGGCTCGAGGATAGAACTCAGCCCGGAAGTGGCCTCCGTCGACGAGTCCATATACCTTTCTCCCGTCAACCGAACCTCTGCTGTTACGAGATGTTCGGGGTTGAATCCCGGTGTTGTCCGCAGGATACGTATCACCGTATTGATCATCAGGCCAGCGCAGATCAGCAACACGAGAGCCAGAGCGATCTCACTCACAACCAATGTGTTCCTCGTGCGATGGCGAGAAACTGTCGCTGTGCTGCGTCCGCCTTCTCGCAAGCATTCGTTGACGTTACTCTTCACGGCGCGATAGGCGGGAATCATCCCGAAGGCAATACCAGTGGTCACGCACGTACAAAAAGTGAATAACAAAACCCGCCCATCCACAACGAGGCCCGTAGTCTTCGGGAGCCAAAACGGAGCCCACACATTGAAGACTCTGACGCCTAGAAAAGACAGAACCAGCCCTGCAAATCCTCCGACGAGAGAAAGCAACACACTCTCGGTGAGTACTTGCCGGATCAAGCTTTTTTGATTCGCTCCTAACGCGACCCGTATTCCAATCTCTTTCCGCCGAGCATCTCCCCGAACCAGCAACAGATTGGCGACGTTGGCGCACGCAATCAGCAAGACCAATCCCACAGCTACAAAGAGCACGTAGTAGACGTCAGCCGACCAACCGAACAGGTGTTTCTGCAAAGGCTCAACCCTTACGCCCAGGTCTTTGTACGCTTCCGGAAAAGCCTGTGCTAAATGAGCTGCCGTTACGTCCATTGCCGCCTGGGCCTGCTGAATCGAAATGCCTCATTTCAGTTTTCCGATCGAGGTAAACCATCGCACATCGTCGACGCCGGAAATCGTCGGATTTCCGTCTCCATGGACGATGTAAACCTCGGGAGTTCCCCAGCCGAATAGATCAAACCCGGGTTCCAGCACGCCCACAATCGGCGCAGAAAACGTGTCGACAAACATCTTCCGGCCGAGCACGTTGGGATCGCCCGTGAAATGGCGCTTCCAAAATTCGTAACTGATCAAAACACCCACGAAGCCTGGTTTGTCGACAACATCGGGCGCGGGAATCGTACCCAGGAACGACTTGATTCCGAGCAACGGTAAGACCCGTGCGCTCACGTGTTGCACGCCGACACGTTCGCCCAATCCCGCGCTCGACATGGCGACAAAGTCGGGGTGCGAGATAAATTCCAGTGCTTCAAACACACTGTTGTCGGCCCGCCAGTGAGCAACGTCGGTGCTCGAAACAGGTTGGGACCACTTCGGATCTTTCCGGTCGACATTGGACACAGAGATGAGCCGGTCCGCATCGTGATATGGAAGCGAACGCAAAAGAACTCCGTTGATCACGCTGAAAACTCCAGTGGTGGCGCCGATGCCAATGGCCAGAGTCAGAACAGCGACCAGTGTGAATCCCGAACTCTTGCGCAGTCCGCGGACTGCGTAGCGGATGTCTTGTATAGAAGCGTCGATCCATCGCGTCATAGCGTTTTTTCGCATTTTTGATCAGTGAGTCGCCCGACGCGGCGAGTTTACACCTGAACGACTGCTTCGAGACCTCCCAGCGGCGTAGGTGTTAAAACCGGGCGATTTCACGAGCGTGCGCCGTTTGTTCGCCTAAACCCCGCGAAATCGCAGTGTTGTGCGTCGCCAGCAGGAGGGCCGGAGGCCGAAGCTCGCATTTGGAGCCGATTTTAGGCAAACTGTTCAACCCCTTCCTTATCACCACGATTTTCTGTAAGCAAGACAACCTGCAAGCATCTAAACTAGTATCATCCGAGCCATATTTAGCCCCAGGAGTTGCCTTATGAAGGCGAGAATCACGGCATGTCTCTGCATTCTTCTGCTCATTTCTGTCGCGGGTACGGTCGCCTGCAGCAAGGCCCCGAACGATGCCCAACTGAGCAGCCAGCTTCAAGATAAGTTCAACAGCGATTCCGGTTTGCAGGGCAAGCAGCTCAGCGTGCAAGCCGCCAACGGCACCGTCACGCTCTCCGGTTCCGTGGAGAACGATGCCCAGCGCGAGGCCGCAGCCCGTTATGCCTCCTCCCTGCCTGGTGTGAAGCAGGTTGTCAACAACCTGCAGGTGGGACCACCGCCCTCCACGGCAGCGGCTGCGCCTGAGCCTGAGCCCGAACCGGCGCCCATGGAATCGCCCAAACCGGCTCCGACCCGCAAACGTGAGCCCGCGCCGAAGAAGCGCAACATAGCCCGCGATACCACGGAGGTCGCAGCCGGAGCAGGCACCGCAGGCATGGCGACGAATCATCAGGATTCGCCGCAGTCGGTTGCGCCGTCCACTCCCGCTCCGCCTCCTCCGCCACCTCCGCCGCAGAAGGTCACCATTCCTGCCGGCACCACCCTCGCCGTCCGGCTGGTGGACGGCATTGATTCCGAAAAGAATCAGACGGGTGAAACCTTTCGCGCGACTCTGAATTCGCCTTTGTCGGTGGAGGGGGAGATCGCTATCCCCTCCGGCTACGACGTCGAAGGCCACCTGGTGGAAGTCAAGAGTGCCGGCAAATTCGCCGGGCAATCCGTGGTTGCCATGCAATTGGATCGCATCTCGGTCGGCGGAAGGTCCTACAGTATTCAGACGGACCAGTACAAGCGCGAGGGGAGTTCCCGCGGAAAGAACACAGCCGCGAAGGTCGGGGCCGGCGCGGCGATCGGCGCCATCATTGGCGGCATCGCGGGCGGCGGCAAGGGGGCCGGCATCGGAGCAGCTGCAGGCGGCGGCCTCGGCGGCGGCGTGCAGGCGGCCACCAAGGGTCAACAAATCAAACTTCCCTCCGAGACCGTCGTGAACTTTACGTTGCAGAATCCGCTCACGGTCATCCCTGCGCAGGGTCCGGATTCGCATCGTCACAAAATGGATCAGCCCTCGAGCGATTCGAGCAATCCGCAGCAATAACGCGCAGTCCTTTTTCGACGGGTACGGCTACGGCCGTACCCTTTTTCATTAGTTGCCCGGCACACCACTCTATGTTCTGATACCCCTTCTTCGATGCCGCCCATCACTGCCATCCTGCAAACCTGCAACGATGCACCCCATCTTGGCCGCGCGCTTGAAAGTTTGCGCCCGTGCGATGAAATACTGATCGTCGATCTCGGTTCCACCGACCACACCCTCCACATTGCTCGCGAGTATGGCGCCGTCATACAAAATTCCACTCCCGACAAGCCGTTTTCCAGCTGGCTTCACTCCGCCCAGCACCCGTGGATCTTCTGCCTGCTTCCTTCCGAAACTCTGACCGAGTACCTGGAAGCTTCCTTGTTTGAATGGAAGCTTCGTCCCGCCAGCGAGGTCGCTGAGATTTCTTCCTGCTCCGTCGTGGTAAAGGAGGAAGCCAAAAACAGCTGGGCCAACGCTTTGACCAGCACTCGTTTGGTACCAAAGATTTGGACCTCCTGGGATGGGCCTCTCCCCGGGCGCGATCCGCGCAGCTTGCTGCTGCAAGGTGAGTTGCTCCGCTTTCGTTGCCTGCCTCGGTGAGATAGTCACTCGCCGGTGTGATATGCCTCACATTCGGGCGTGGCCTTCCCTCCTACACTAGCCAGTTGGCAGAAGTTTTCTGTGCGGCAGTTCCTAGGAGGCATCATGCAAGTTAGCAAGTGGTTCGGTCTGGGTGTTGCAGTTGTGGCCCTGGCGATGATCGCCATGGCACAGCAGGCGGCGCCTTCGCAAGAGAAAGTGATCAAGCACGTTCCGGTGAAACAGACGAACGCTTCTTCCGGACAAGAGATGTTCAACAGCTATTGCGCGGTTTGCCATGCTACCGATGGCAAGGGCGCGGGCCCAGCCGCTTCCGCTCTGAAGGTACCCCCCACGGACCTCACCCAGCTGAGCGCCAAGAATGGCGGGAAATATCCGTCCATGCACATTTCCAGCGTGCTGCGCGGCGAAGCCGAAACTCCGGCTCACGGCAGCAAGGATATGCCGATATGGGGTCCGCTGTTCCGGCACCTGAGCCAGGGTCACGATGCCGAAGTCCAGCAACGTATCGCGAACCTGAATCAATACGTCGAGTCGATTCAGCAGAAGTAATTCGCTCGATCGCCTCAGTGTGATTTCACGAAGGGGTGCGCATTCCCTAGCTTGCGCACTCCCTTCTTTTTTTTGAGCGTATCCCCCGTTCGTGCAATTGCGCTCTTAAACTTTGTCTTGCTACAGTCCACGCAGGATCTCCCAAACAGCCAAGCATTAGGTCGCAGGCATCGAAGTATTCGTCCTCGTTGGGACAAAGGCTCGGCAAATCGTTCGAATGAATCGCGATCCAGAGAATGCATCTCCTCTCACGCGCTCGTTCCGGCTCAACTGGCCGATGCGTTACGGCGGAGTCTTGTTGGCTGTAACGGCAGCGGTCGCCGTATGGTCCCTCACTGGAATCATGCATCATGATCCCTTTGCAATCTTCATGCTGGCGGTGGTGGTGATCGCGAGATTCCTGGGATTCGGCCCCGCCGTTTTCGGCACAGCGGTTTCGGTCATCGCCATCGACTACTTTGCCTTCGAACCACGTTTTTCCATGGGCGTTCATCCAGCCGACTTCGGGCGCCTTGCCGTCTTCGTGATCATTTCCCTTCTGGCCGCCAGCCTGGCGCGCCAGAAGTCTCGCGCGGAGGTGCGCGCCGACCAGACTCTCGAACAGATTGCCGCCATCGTCGAATCCTCCGACGATGCCATCTATAGCGCTACTACCGAGGGAATCATCACCAGTTGGAATCAAGGCGCCGAGCAGCTTTACGGTTACAGCGCAAGTGAAGTAATCGGCAAGCCCGTCCTCATCACCGTACCCGAAGACCGCACCCACGAGACCCGATCCCATTTCGAAATGCTGGCGCGCGGCCAGAGCCTCGAGACCTACCAGACTCAGCGTCGCCGCAAGGATGGATCGCTGGTGCACATCCTGCTCTCGGTCTCTCCCCTGCGCAACCGCAAAGGGATGGTTATTGGCGCCTCCGCCATCGCGCGCGACATCACCGCTCAACTGCGCGCCGAGCAAGCTTTGCAGCGCAGTGAGAAACTGGCCACCGCGGGCCGTCTGACCGCTGCCATCGCCCACGAGATCAACAACCCGCTCGAAGCCATCACCAATCTTCTTTACCTAGCGCGCCGCGATCGCGCGCGCGCGGATCAGCATCTTGAGATGGCGGAACGCGAAGTGCAGCGCATCGCCGACATCGCCCAACAGACGCTGGGCTTCGTGCGTGAAGTCTCCGAGCCCAAGGCGCTTAATGTTTCTTCCACGCTCAATGAAGTCGTGCAACTGTATTCCACCAAACTCTGCACCAGCCACATCGAAGTCCAGAAGGATTTCTGCGAGGGCTGCGAGATCCGGGGATTCGCCGGCGAATTGCGGCAACTCTTCGCCAACCTCATCGCGAATGCCGCCGACGCCATGCCCAAGGGCGGCCGCTTGCGCCTGCGGGTCTGCCGCGGCCGCGAGTACTCGGGAGACGGCCGATCCGGCGTCCGCGTGGTCTTTGCCGACAGCGGCAGCGGCATCTCTCGCCAGGATCAGGCCCGCCTCTTTGAGCCCTTCTACACCACCAAGAAAGACTCGGGCACCGGCCTCGGGCTATGGCTCTCGGAAGGCATCGTCCGCAAGCATCATGGACGAATTCGGGTACGCAGTTCGGCCCGCCCGGGACAAAGCGGTACGACGTTTTCCCTCTTCCTCCCCGAACGCGCCTGACGCCACCTCACCTGCCGGGAGCACCACCGTCATCAACCTGCATGCGGCCTTCTCGATCTAGCCTTTTCATATACTTACAGCCTTTGGTCCGGAAGGACAGTGACTTCAGTGTCCCAGAGGACGCTCAATCCCGACCTTATAATCAAGGGACAACTGTCATCAACATTGGCGTTCTTAAAGAGCGTGGATCCTTTACTGGCATCGTCGAGCGTGGTCTTCGGGCTGATCTTCGGCAGCTTTCTGAATGTGTGTATCTACCGCTTGCCGCGAGACTTGTCGGTCATGAACCCCCGTTGGTCCGCGTGCCCGGAATGCAAAAAGCCGATCGCGTTCTATGACAATATTCCGATCGTGAGCTGGCTCCTTCTTCGCGGACGCTGCCGGCAATGTAAGGCCCGGATTTCGCCTCGCTATCTGATGGTGGAAGTTCTCACTGCCGTTCTCTTCCTCGCGTGCTCGTGGTATTTCGGGGCAACCCTGGCGACACTCAAGTATTGCGCCCTCGCCTTCTTGCTGTTGGGCCTGATTTTCACGGACGCGGAAACCAAGCTGCTTCCCGACAGCATGACTTTGACCGGGCTTGGGCTTGGAATCCTGTTCAGTCTGTTCGTGCCGGTAAATGATCTGGCGTCCCAATTCTTGCCTGGCGTGGTTTCGTTGCCGATGAGTTCGGATGTGTCGTCGCGTCTGCTCTCGCTCGCAGATTCGCTGTTGGGCGCGATCGTCGGTGCTTCATTCATTTACGGTGCAGGCGCGATCTATCTGCGTGCCCGTGGCGTGGAAGGCATGGGCTTCGGCGACGTCAAATTGATGGCCATGATCGGCGCGTTCCTGGGAGTGAAGCTGACAGTGTTCACGATCTTCACCGCCTCAATCGCCGGATCGGTGTTCGGCGTGGGAACTATCCTGCTGGTTTGGATCAAGCGCACCAGCCGCTTCGCGCGCCGCCGCAACTTCACTTTGGGTGAAGCGCGCAAGCGCGCCTGGCAATCCGCGCAAACCATGTACCGCCATTACGAGATGCCCTTTGGAGTGTTCCTGGGAAGCATGGCGCTAGTCGCTTTCTTCTTCGGCAAGACTTTTTTGGATTGGTATTGGAGGCTGTTGTGAAGCTACTGACCAATCCGATTTTCCTGAAGATGGCGCTCTTGTTGCTGACATCCATTTTCGCGCTTATGCTGGGATGGTTCATGATGCGCCGTGTGCGCAAGAGCCTGAGCTACGATGATTCACTGCCGACAGTTGCGGCCAGCGCTTCACAACTTCCGCTCCACACTTATCACGAAGTCATTCAGCAACTGAAGCAGCAAAAACACGAATTGACCACGCTGCGGGACGCGGAAAGCCGGCGCGCGCGCAGTTCCGAAAACATCAGCGCAGCCGTACTGTCGAATCTTTCCAGTGGCGTTCTCTTCTTTGGACCGAATGGATTAGTCCGGCAGGCCAACCAGGCCGCCAAATCCATCCTCGGCATCGCCTCGCCGGGCGGCATGAACGCCGAGGAAGTGTTTCGCCAGACCGCGGTAGGCCCGGCGTCTGATCGCGAAGCAAGTCTTCTCGCCGGGAGGGTTCAGGCCGTTCTGCGCGATGGCAAGCCGATGCAGAGCGTCGTGGTTGCATATCTCACACCGACGGGCGACCGCCGAACGCTCTCGATAACCGCATCCCGAGTCCCCGCAGCGGATGGTACGCCGCTGGGCGTCGCCTGCCTCATCAACAATCAGACCGAAATTGCGAATATTCGCCAACAGATTGAATTGCGCGGCGAGTTGTCGGCGGAGATGGCTTTGGCACTGCGTACGTCGCTCATCACGATCTCCGGCTACGCACAGCAGTTGGCGAAGAATCGCGACCCGGAACTGGCTACCCAGATTGCGGCGGACATCGCAGCCGAGGCAAAACATCTCGATTACACCATCGGCGGTTTTCTCGCTGAGAGCAGGAAGGTACAAGCCGCTGTAGCAACATCGGATTAGGAATTCGGGCGACGGCGCAAGCCGCCGCCACATTTGTGAGGACAATGCATATGAAGCGCATCGCATGGCTTACCGGTATCTCGATCTTTTTGGCGGCGCTGGCCTCGGTCGCCGTCGCTCAGGATTCTTCCTTGGGCGACCTCGCGCGCCAGAACCGCAAGCAGAAGGGCCAGAAGGCTCCCGCCGTAAAGAAGTACGACAATGACAATCTTCCAATGAATGACAAGTTGTCAGTGGTCGGGCAGACGCCCACCGAAACAGCAGATGCCACTCCCCCCACGACCGGCGGAGAGCCCACGCCCACTCCCAATGATTCAGCGGCGAAGCCAACCGCAGAAGCCCGGTCGGGTGAAAACGCTCCAGCACCGAAGTCCACCACCGCCGATGACAAAAAGTCGGCCGACGAGGAACAGGCCCAGAAGCAACAGATGTTAAAGGAATGGCAGGCGAAACTTCACGCACAGCAGGAGCAGATCGACATGCTCACGCGTGAAGTTGACGTGGCCAATCGCGAATACCGTTTGCGTGCGGCTGCCTTCTATGCCGACGCCGGCAACCGCCTCCGCAACTCCGGCACGTGGGATAAAGAGGACGCGCAATTCAAAGAACAGATGGCTGATAAACAGAAGAAGCTCGACGACGCCAAGAAACAACTCGAGGACTTGCACGAACAGGCCCGCCGCGCCGGCGTTCCTTCCTCCATGCGCGAGTAAGCTGCGTCACATTCCATCGCGGACTATGCTGCACAACTCCCGGCAACATTGCCGGGAGTTTTCTTTGCTGCGGCGCTGGACGCCCGTACTGAACGCGCGTTGAGCCCCGCTGCTCAAAGTTCGCGGCTCGCAGCTTCCCTCCGCAACCTCTCCAACTGCTTGAGATGATGCCGCCCGTGCACCCAGTGAAACTTTCTCCATTGTTGTGCCCGCAGCGGACCAAGGATCGGATGATCGAGCAGTGGAGCCGCGCTTCCGAATTTCTCTTCCGCTTTAGAGATGACCGCATCCATAGCAACAATCTTTTCCGCGAATTCAGCCAGCACTCGCTCGCAAGGCAACCCGCGCGGCTCGGCATTTTTCGGAGACTTCCGGCCTTCCGGGAGATAGCCGAACCCCACGACCAGGCCGGTTCGCGCTCGATCGTTCCACGTGCGCGCGCGGGCCAGCGGCTTGCCGGCAGCCAGGCAATTCTCAAATCCCTTGATGGTTCCGGTATACGTCAGATAAAGATGCTCGAGCACTTCGGCGGCGCTCCACTTTTCCGGCTGCGGACGCCACGCCAGCATTTCCGGACTCATGCCTGCCGTGACCGAACCGATAGCATCCTGGAGTCGTCGCAGATAGAAATCCATGGCGCGGTTGGCTCCTTCGTTTAGAATGAGCGTGCACTCCAGCATCTCAAAAACTAATACAGGATGGTAGCGATGAAGAAGCTGCTCCTGGCCATCTTCGCCTTATCCCTGCTGACGGCCTGCTCCTCCGAAGCTCCCAAAAGCGGCGAGACCTCCAAGCCGCAGCCCAAGCCACCCGAGATCCTGACCGCTCGCAGCGCGCTTCAGAAACTCTACATCTCGGCGCATGGTTGGGGGGCGGATGCCCGGCCCTACCGCCTCGAGTCCACCGCCAACGCGGATTCGAACGGCCGCGACGGGAAGTCGGCGATCTGGCATGCCGGATTCGCTTCCGTCATGCAACGCGGCACCAAGCCGTATACCTGGTCTGGATCCGGCACAGACCGCGGCGTCAATCCCGGGATCGAGGACACCTACAATCCCGGCAATTCCTCGACCCACGCTTTCGACATCGCTTTCCTCAAGACGGACTCTGACCAGGCGTTCAAAGTCGCGCAGGAACACGGGGGGGAGAAACTTCTCGCCAAGGAAGCCGACACACCCGTGCTTTACATCCTCGAATGGGACCTGGTGAACAATCAGCTGGTGTGGCACGTGATCTACGGCAATAGCCGCAGCGACTCCAAGCTGAAAGTTGCCGTGAACGCCACGTCGGGAGAGTTTCTGAGGATAGAAAAGTCTTAGCGATACTTTTTTGCTCGCGGCTCGAAGCTCGTAGCTCTTAGTGCGACTCGGCTTTCTTTTCAGCAGCGGCGTCCGGATCCAGTGACTTCAGCCGCTCCAGCCCATGGCGCGCTTCTGCCGCAAACGGTCCCTGCGGAAGAATCTTCAGATAGGACTGGTACGCCTTGCGCGCTTCCTCGCCCTCGCCGACTTTCTCCTGGCAGACTCCCAGGCGGAACATCGCCACGGCGTCATCGTACTTGTAATAGAGCGCCTCACGATAGCGGTCGAGAGCGGCGCGATAATTTTTGCGCTTGAAATAGAAGTCGCCGACCTCCACATCCTTTTCCGCCCTGTGCGGATTCCAGACGCGGAACTCCTCTACCCCGCCGATCTCGTCGCCCTCGTACAAACCCGCGGCGTCTTCGGCCTCGTGCAGCGCGGAATTGCTCTCGGGATGGTCCTTGGCGTCGTTCTGCGGAGGAGTCAGGTCGGGCGGATCTTGCTTGCTGGAACTCTGAGGCCCGCTTCCTGGTCGCGACCTCAGTACGGGCTCATCGCCATCCGGCTGCGACCGTGGTGGCGCCTGGTTCGGAGGAACTTTGGGCGGCTTGCTCCCCTGCTGCTGCGCTGCCGCGCCGGCAAGCAGAAAAGCGAGGATCAATGGAATACAACGCAGCGACATCCCCTTAATTCTACCTCGGTCCGCCCGGTGCGAGAATCCCCGTCAACTCCTGTGCCGCCAAAGGCCTACCGAACCGCCAGAGAATTGAGGAGAGCCAGCTTGGCCTTTTCCGTGATAGCGGCGGCAATTTCGCTTTGAAGCGCCAACGACTCGCCTTGCTCCCGGTCAAAGTCTTCTCCCCAGACTCGGGTCTCATCCCTGACCCGGATCAGTTCTACAGTTACGCGGACGCGTTCCTCATCGGCTCGCAAGTTCCCTTCTATCAGGTAATCAGCGTGCAGTTCGTGAGCGACCTCCGCCACCGTTTTGGGAGTATGCCGATATGCCACAGACGACGCGTGCGGAACGACTGTCAGCCGCGCTGGATCGGCGTTTCCCGATAGCGTGATCAATTCCTGCGTGATGCCCTCGCACAGCAGCGCATGGCCGGCATCGTCGCTCCAGTCTTCCAGCGGCAGAACCGCGAGGACCATTGGCTTGTCGGCAGCCTCGCGGGCGCTCCGCCAACGCATGGCAAGCAATCCCAGAGATAACAACACGATGGTCAACATCCCGACGATGACGGGATTTCGTCTTGTCCATACACGCTGGCTAGGCGGAGCGGTCCCGAGCATCTTAAGTGTTGAGTTTTCGACGACTTCCACCGGAACCAGGAATCGGTAGCCGCGTTTCGGAATGGTCTCCACATACTCCGGAGAATTCGCACAGTCGCCTAAAGCAATACGGATTTTCTTAACGGCTGTATTCAGCGCGTGATCGAACTCGACAAAGGTATCCTCGGGCCAGACCCGCTGGCGCAGATCCTCCCGCCACACGATTTCTCCTGGCCGCTCCAGCAGCGCGGCCAGCACCTGGAAGGGTTGCTCCTGCAGCGACACTTTGGCGCCGTCCCTGCGCAATTTTCCCGCTTGGACGTCCGCTTCGAACGGACCAAACCGAAACACGCGACACGAGCCCGGCCGCATGGATGTACCCACCTGTAGGTTATTGACGAAAACCGCCCCGCTTTGGTTCAACCTATTTCGAAAATTTCTGCAAATTGTCTCTTTAAGGTGGCCAGCCCCTGAACCGACAAGCCATGCGCAATCTCTGCAGAATTCAGACGCCGGACATGTTCGAACTTGAACATTTTTCGTCTCTTACCCCGCGTTGAAGTTTTGGGAGGGTGGGGTCATGGGGCGACACATTTCTTTATCACTGTCTTTCGGTCTGTTGTTCACTTGTTCTGCTGTCTGGGCTCGGTCGAACAAGCCGGTCAACGTCTTGCCCTTCAAGATCTACGGGCAGCAGTTGATCGTTGTGCAGGGCTCCCTCGGTCCGCTTGAGAAGCGCAACCTGGTGATCGACACGGGAGCTTATCCCAGCGTGCTTGATCGTGACGTCGCCCAGAAGCTCTCTTTGTCAGGACACAAGGAAGAACTGGATGCCATCGATCGAACCGTTTCCAGCCTGGCCGTGACGTTGCCGGAGATCGAGGTGGGTCCCGTTCATGCAACGAATGTGCGCAGTCTTGTTCAGGACTTGTCGGATGTCTCGCAGCGCGCCGGCATCCGCATCGACGCACTGGTCGGCCTGGACGTCCTTGCGTATAGCAGTTTTGCCATCGACTACGAGGCAAAGAAAATCACGTTCGGCCCGGTCGAACCCCTCCCATCTTCGGTTCCGTTTGCAATGGCGAATGGCAAGCTCTGCGTCGATCTGCAAGCTGGGCAATACTCCCTGCGCCTGATGGTCGATACAGGCGCCGAAAGGCTGGCTCTGCTGGCTTCTCATGTGCCGTGGATCCCGCATTCCGACCGCGGCCGAGCCTTCGCCAACCTCGGCGGCAGCTTCGTCATGCAGGAGGTCCGGCTCGATACGCTGAAGCTGGGCGATACCAATCTGGGGACAGAACCCGTGTACGTGTCAGCCCGGCCGATCCCCATCTACTCCTTCGATGGATTTCTCTCCACCATGCAGTTCCGGCAGGTGGCATTCGATTTCGAGCGAAAACAGTTTGGCTGGATCACGAAAGGCGAACGCAAGAATCGCATGAACGTCGCCTCGAAGTCGAAAGGGACTCCGCCATTCGCCGCCGCAATCGTCAATCAGTTGACGAAGCCGAACGAGTCCGTTTCCGTGCCCGCATGTGGAACGGCATCCAACAGGGTCTGCAGCCTGCAGTAAGAGATCCTGGCCGGGAGCTACTCAGTCATTGGAGGGCGGGGAGAAAGAGATCACTTGGGAGGGGGTAGCCTGTTTGGGAGAAGATGCTGAAGCCGAGCGGGGGATATTGGTGTTAATCGCCTATTTTTTATCTGTGTTTCGAGCACGTCGACAACTTGGGAGCATACACCGCATCCCGTCCGGACACCATCTGATTAGTCAACAATCCCTCGAGGCTGCAGGCGATGTATGCAAACTTCCAGCTCCAGTTTGAACAAGTGGTGGGCCTTGCGCCCACTACTCTGCAACCTTGCCGTGGAGGACGTCGTTTCCTAGAATATGCTGCTTGCTGGGGTGTGCACAGTGATGCGAGTTGCGGTAATTACCCCGACGAGGTGGGCGATCAAGGTGTTGGACGTATCATATGCATCCAAAGTGAACGTCCCGGCATAGTGTTTTCCGTCTCGACTAACCATGACATCCCCAGCGATGTGAGTGGGGCCGGTCGGGTTCCCAATCCCTGTCGGCGCGTTGGCGGTATCGTAGCCCGTAGCAAAGTGATTGAACTTGTATCTGGATTTTCCAGTTTTTTCCCATACTCCCAAACAGATATTGCCGTCCTGCGGAGGCCGTCCGGAGTTTATGATTTCCGTCCCATCGCTGTGCCACTGCGTGAAACCTATGTCGAGTGGTACGCCGTCGGGCGGCGCGCCAGGGCCAGTATTACCCTGGGCAGTGAGCGTAAACTTCCACATGCCGACAATCGAATTGTTGGATTCCTCGGAAACGAGCAAAAGCGAGCCCGAACCGAACTCTGGCTCATTCCAGGATTGCGGCGAGACAACGGCCCCGCCCTTGTGGGTCGGAGGATAGTATCCGCACTCGGCATTGGCTTTTGCGGTAAAGATCGTTCCGATTAAGACCACGCCCAGAACTGCTGCGAATTTCTTGAATGTTGTTTTCACCTGATCTCCTTTAAGCGTCAATGTTTTAGATTTGAGATTGATTCCCGCCGTACACAAATGGCGGGTCGTTCTCGCGCTGACCGATCAATCGTCATCATGCGCACGACGCAAGTTGTTTTTGTAGACTGCATGGGCTACAGCCCGGCCCAATCGCGCGCCTGCAACCTGGTCGAATCGAAAATGTATTCCGCCGTAAACGCGCGCGTCGGAGATATCGTCCGTAATCTGCTTAAACGTGGAGTATTGCAAGACGATGTTGGGCACCGCAGGATTCGTCAAAGTGATCGAGTGTCCACCTTCGCCATACACACGTCTCAGAATCTCGGCTCCTCCATTACTTGCGCTGCCGTGGTTGGAAGGATAGCTCGGGAAACATGGCGTTGTGATAAAAGGGACGAAGCTGGGATTAGGGTCGGTTTTCGGATTGCCATCTGTATCGCCAGCATGGATTGCTGTCTCGGGTCGCCAAAACCTGTAGTGGTACTTATTGAGGAACGAAGCAACCAAGCTGTCACTTATTGCCATGTTGACCAGGGCCAGGGCACGAGCATTTTCGGACAGAGTACGGCCCTGTTGCCGGGCTACCTGCTGCGCGGCCTGATTGAACACCAGAGTTGGCGAGGAGACCGCGTAGAAGAGAACGACATCAGCTCGATCTTGTGGTCTCTCTATGCTGTCGAGGCTTCCTACCGTCATCACTTCATTGAAATCCTTGGCATACTTGCTGCTCGTGAGCGCTGGTGGCGGGTGCAGGAGGAAGTCGCTAGCGCTCGGGATGCCGAACGGGGTCACGTTCTGCCAGTGGAAAAAGACTCCGACGGCAATTCCATTGACGATTGGACAAATCGGTGTGGCCTGCCATTCACCTGGAACAAGCGGCCCAGGTATCTTGAATTGAGGAGGCGACGACCCGTCGTTAGCACGCAGAGCGATCATGGCCGCAGCTTACGATCAATGAATATTTTTTTCGTTCCTGAGGGAAATCGTCCCCACTTTTCGCATAACTCTGAAACGGCCCCTTGAACTAGGAGAATGTCATGCGACTGCAAAATCTCTGCCGAGTACTCGGCCTGTCCATTCTGTGCCTGGGCACCACGCTGGCTGTCTCACAATCCTCCCTGATGTACAACTTCGTCCACTTGGGGTTTGGTTCCAGACAAGCAGGGATTAACCGCTGGGGCGACGTGGTGGGCGACAATACCAGTAACAACACGGCCTTCCTCTATTCCCGCGGGAACCTCAACACAATTGCGCCCGCATACAGGCAGCTGCCATCAACCAGTCCCTTGAGGTAGCACTCTTCTACAACAATCAAGCCAACACCTATTACCCTAATAACCCACTCACTCCGCCTTCTCATTTTTCGTTGTGAGGTTTAAGCAGACTCTTGGGAATTTGAGAAACACAAAAAAAGCAGGCCACTCATGGGGGTGAGTGGCCTGTGTTGGCGAAGATCCTCCGGGGAGGAGGGAACTTGGTTACATGCTCGGCGGATTCGCGCTGTTGTTAGCCGTCGGAGCCGCAGGCTGTGCTGCGGGAGCCGGGTTGTCGCCACCGGTCGTGTTCGTCATCAGGCGAACATCGACGCGGCGGTTCTTGGCGCGGCCGTCGGCGGTCTTGTTCGAATCCACGGGCTTATCCTTGCCCAGGCCGATCAGGTAGATCTTGTGTGCCGGAACGTTGTGCTGCGCCGCCAGGTACTGAATCACGGCGTTCGCGCGGCGCTGGCTCAGATCGTAGTTGTAGTCCGACGATCCGACCGAGTCAGTTCCGCCCTCAACGGTGACGATGTAGCCCTTGGTATTGGGCACGTCGGTCGCGAGCTGATCCAGGGCTTCCTTGGCCTTCTTGGTCAGGTTGTCTTTGTTGAATCCGAAATGTACCGACGTCTCGGCCACGGGACGGTAGTTATCCAGATTCACGACGGTCTGGGTCAGGTTGTCGACGCGCTTGGTGGCGGCGTTGGCGGTGGTCTGCGCATCATCCGCAGTCTTGCCGGCAGCCAAAGCCTTCTGGTCGACTTCGGTAGCCTTCGCCTGCACGGCCTGGATTCCGGCCTGCGCGCGGGCATCGACGTCCTTGATGTCCTTGGTGTTCTTGGCAGTCAGATCGTCGAGTTCGTTCGTCTTGTTGATGATGGGCGTGGTCTCATTGCGAACGTACTTTTTGGTGCTGCAACCCACAGATGCAACCATGCCGGCCGCTAAGAGAATCACTAACGAAGTGCGTGTCATATCTTGGAGGGCTCCTTCCTCTCTATTGATCCTGAAGATCTTAAGCTTTCTTTTTGAGTCCCTGGGGGCCATGAACTTTCGCGTCCCGCCGCCTACTAATGCACGGGCGATGCCAATTCCAAAAACCCCTGCCTCGACGGTAAAGCATTGTAC
This sequence comes from uncultured Acidobacteriota bacterium, assembly GCA_963765755.1. GTDB lineage: Bacteria > Acidobacteriota > Terriglobia > Terriglobales > Acidobacteriaceae > Gp1-AA133. The sequence goes on from CAVXXV010000017.1 coordinate 101,139, forward strand.
ATCAATACGTTGCAGGATGCTGCAAATAGTTATCCCAAGACAAACGTAGAGCAAAGGCAACACAGGGGATAGAAATTTTATACGGTCATATAGGGAGGTGACTGCTCCTAAGACCTTGGAGGGACAAGAGAGTGGAAATGATTTCGCGATTGTTCGGGCGGTAAATCCTGAAATCATTTTCATCCGTCGTGATTTGGAATGCCCGTTCGACGCGACCGATTCTTGAGCCATCGGACAAGTTGATCTGTAAGTCGAATTGTCAGTCTCTGACTCATATCATCCAAGTGCAGCACAAAAGAGCGTGTACGCCTCATCTAAAATAGAAGCCTCCCGTGGATCTCCTCCAGAAAATCCGCACCATCCCGACCGAGCCCGGCGTGTACCTCTACAAGAACGCCGAAGGCGAGGTGATTTACGTCGGGAAGGCGAAAAACCTGCGCAGCCGCGTATCGTCCTATTTTCATGAAGGCCGCTGGACCGACGCCAAAACCGGCACGCTGGTGCGCGAGGCGGTCGACGTCGACTACATCGTGGTCGCCAACAACAAGGAAGCGCTTGCGCTTGAAAACAACCTGATCAAGCAGCGCAAGCCGCGTTTCAACATACTGCTGCGCGACGACAAGACGTATCCCTACGTGAAGCTGACGCTAGGGGAACGCTACCCGCGGGTCTACGTAACCCGCCGCCTGCGCAAGGACGGCAGCGCTTACTACGGTCCGTACTTCCCTGCCAACCTCGCCTATCGCATCGTTGACCTGATCCATCGGCACTTCCTGGTTCCCTCTTGCAAGGTGGATCTCACCCGCTACCACCCGCGCCCGTGCCTGCAGTACTACATCCGGCGCTGTCTGGGCCCATGCGTGCAGGACTTGACCACTCCCGAGGCTTACCAGGAAGCGGTGCGCGACGTGAAACTGTTTCTCGAAGGGCGTCAGACCGATCTGGTCCGATCTCTCCGCAAGCGCATGGACGAAACGGCGGCCACGCAGGAATACGAACGCGCCGCCAAGTATCGCGACTTGATTTCAACGGTCGAGCAGTTGCAGGAGAAACAGCGCATGGCCGGAGTCGAAGGGGACGATGCCGACGTCTTCGGGTATCACTACGAAAACGGCATGCTGGCGGTAAACCTCTTCCACATGCGAGGAGGAAAAGTAGTCGACCGCCGCGAATTCTTCTGGGAAGACTTGCCCGAGTTCAGCACGGCCACCGACCACGAAGCGGCGACCGTCTCGGACCACGTAGTGACAGCCGCCTCGGCTGTCCCGCCCGAGCGAAGCGAGGCCGATCCCAGTCCAATGCCCCGCTTCGAACCCACATCCGGAGTGGCTGACATCGTTCAGCCCGGTACTGAGAACTCATACATGCCCGCCTGCGGCGAACAAGGCCAGGCCATCCCAGCGCCACCCGCGACGTCGGTCAGTCCCAACACACCGATCTCCAATACCTTCGATCCGGGCACTTTCTTCTCCGCGTTCCTGAGCCAACTCTATATCGGGCAACCGTACGTTCCACGCAACATCTACGTTCCGACCGATTTCGAAGATCGTCCGAATCTGGAAGAACTTCTCTCTGAGCAGCTGGCCAACGCAGGCGCCAGAGCCACCCGCGTGCACATCGAAGTTCCGTCTCGCGGCGAGAAACGCTCCCTGATCGACCTCGCCGGCAACAACGCCAAGCAGTCCTACGATCAGCGATTCCGCGTGATGAAGCCCAACACGCGCGCCATTCAGGAGGCGCTGCAAGAGGCGCTCGGCCTCGCCGAGTGTCCTGAACGAATCGAGTGCTTCGACATCTCGCACATCCAGGGCGCGGAGACCGTTGCTTCCATGGTCGTGTGGGACGACGGCCGCATGAAGAAGTCCGACTACCGCAAGTTCATTATTCGGACAGTCACCGGAGTCGACGACTTCGCTTCGATGCGCGAAGTTGTGGCGCGCCGCTACAAGCGCCTGCTGGAAGAAAAAAAGAAAATGCCGAGCCTGATCCTGATCGATGGCGGCCTGGGCCAGTTGCACGCCGCCGCGCAGGCACTGGAATCGATCGAGATCATCAACCAGCCTCTGGCCTCGATCGCCAAGCGCGAGGAAATTATTTACGTCTACGGACAGGAAGATGAACCGGTAACAATCGATCACCATTCCCCAGTGCTGCATCTCGTGCAGCAGATCCGCGACGAAGCCCACCGCTTCGCCGTGACCTTCCACAGGAAACGCCGTCAGATGCGCGACCGCTCCACGGAACTGCTGGAGATTCCGGGAGTAGGCGCGAGCACGACGCGCCGTTTGCTGGAGCATTTTGGAAGCGTTCAGGCTGTGAAACAGGCGGACGCGGCGGCGCTATCAGCAGTCGTGACCCGCGCGCAAGCGGAAGCGATCATGGGACACTTCAGGAAATAAGTGGCTAGCGGTTGAGCAGTTCTCAGCGCCAGTCCTCGGCGCTCTCTGCGTTTTAAGACTTTCCGACTCGCCCTCTACAACTCTTCCATCGAGCACCTATCACCGACCGCCTTCTCCGCATTGACGCGGATACTCTCGACAATTCGATCGACCAGGTCACGAGGCAACTCCCCTTCAACCAGAATCTTGAGATCCGAAACGCCCACCGAGATGGCGACCGCCACGCCACGCACCATGATCCTCAAACCAAGCAGGCTGTCGCATGCAACCACCGAATGGTCGATGCCCTCGGGCAGTAGTTTTTTCGGCGACGGCCAGTGGTTGATGTCGAACATGCCCGGCCGCTCCATCCGAATCGCGAACTGCCGCCAATTGCGATGCGTCAGCCGCTGCCACCTTCCGGATCTAAGATCGAGAGCCAACTCCTCGACATTGGGGCGATAGACCTCCTGCGCATCTCTGTTCAGAACCGCCTGCCCACCTGCAATCACAATGGTGTCCTTCCCCTCAAGGCGAGCCGTGTGTTTGGAGATCCAGCCAGGCATGTCGCCCGAGGAAGCAAGCTCCGTCATGTGGTAGTCGGTGAGGTCGAGGCGATACACCGGGGTCGAGCCGTAACGGCGCTCGTCTTTGTACCCGATAGAGCCAATGAGGATGATTTCGTTCCTGACAAGAGTCGCGGTATGAAAGTCTGTTGGTGGGAAAACTTCTTCCGGATACCCGTAGATCTCGATCTCCCCCGCAGATCCCAGGACAACGACGTCGTTGTAGATGCAAAAGTCTGGATCGTAGAAGTCTTCGTGCTCGCCACCAATGCACACGATCCGACCATCGGCCAGACTGGTCTGGGTCGCTCCCATCCGATCAAAAGTCCAGATCGGACCATCGGCGCAATTCAGTGGCAGGTCGAAGAGTTTCCTTACGCGGTAAGGACCATATGAGGATTTCAGTTTCCCGTCTTCGAGCGTCCAGCCGAGTTTTGCCATCCCGCTCTGGTCTAGCGAAGCCGCCTGGCTCTCTCCGCGAATCATCCATTCCCAAAAAGCAACGTTCATCCGTTCGGGATTGGCCTTTCCGAAACGAGGATGGCGCTGCTGCTCGAAGAGCTCTTTGGTAATTCCCATCATCGTCAAACTACTTCTGCTCGCTCGCGTTCCCCATATCGAGCACGATTTTCCAGTTTCCATCCGGCTGCTTCTTCCAGATGCTGGTGTACTTGCCATGGCTGACGGTTGGTTTGCCGTCTTTGTCGACCGACTGAAACTCGTAGGTACCTGACGTCCAACCCAAATCTCCTCCACTCGAGATGCCCGCATCCACTGGCGCCCAAGTCAGATGGTTCTTCTTGTCGTTGAGGAATCCCATGGTCTTCGCGATGTTCGCCTTGCCGTGAATCGCGTCCGCGCCATTGGGCACCTCCACGGCGTCCTCGGCATAGAAAGACATGTAGCCGTCGGCGCCGCGCTCGGCGGCAGCCTTCATGAAGTCGGCTTCGAGTTGGCGAAGAGTGTCGGTGGTGGCGGGTTTATTTTCGGCCGAAGCTGGTTTCGCATCTCCCGCCGGAGTTTGCGCTGAAGCCATCGCCCCGAGCAGCAACCCCGATGCGGCCAAAAGAATGACTAGTTTCATAAGTCCTCCCAAGCGACCGCGATTCTAAACCACTCAGGTCTGAACCGCGGTTCTCGGCTTCCCCACGCCGGTCCTGCTAAACTGGCGCGAACGACCCATGAAAACTGCCCTTCTATCTCTCGCCGTGATTTTTCTGGGCGTGTTGCTTCTGCTGGCTGCATCGGCACAGCAAACCGCACCGTCGGGCGCGGGCGCGCCGGCCACCGCTACTCAGCCTGAGAAACATTTGCGCAACATCAAGCAACTCACGTTCGGCGGACAGAACGCCGAAGCCTATTTCTCGGCTGACGGCAAGAAACTCATCTTCCAGTCCACGCGTGAGCCCGTGAAGTGCGACCAGATCTTCGTCATGAATACCGACGGCAGCGATCAGCACATGGTCTCAACCGGCAAGGGGCGGACCACCTGCTCGTTTTGGTATCCGGACGGTAAGAAAATTCTATATGCGTCCACGCATCTCGGCAGTCCCGAGTGCCCGCCCAAGCCCGACTACTCCAAGGGATACGTCTGGGCCATCTACCCGAGCTTCGACATCTTCACCGCAAACCCCGACGGCACAGACCTGAAACAACTCACGAAAGAACCGGGCTACGATGCCGAGGCGGTGATCTCCTCGGATGGAAAGAAGATTGTCTTCACCTCCGTTCGCAACGGCGACCTCGACATCTACATCATGGATGCCGACGGCTCGAACGTAAAACAGCTCACGCACGAACTCGGCTACGACGGCGGACCAACGTTTTCCCCTGATGGCAAGCTGATCGTGTACCGCGCGCACCATCCCAAGACCGATCAGGAAATCAAGGACTATAAGGATCTGCTGGGGCAGAATCTGATCCGCCCGACCTATCTCGAGATCTGGACGATGAAAGCCGACGGCAGCGACAAGCGCCAGGTCACAGACCTCGGCGCAGCCAGCTTCGCGCCGGCGTTTTATCCCGATGGCAAGCACATTATCTTTTCGTCGAACGTGGGATCGACGGGCGGGATGGGGAATTTCGAACTCTACGGCGTCGACCTGGATGGCAAGAATTTAGACCGTCTCACATTCACCGACGGCTTCGATGGATTCCCGATGTTCAGCCCGGACGGGAAAAAGCTAGTCTGGGTCTCCGGACGCAACGGCAAAGTCCCGCATGAAACCAACGTGTTTATCGCGGATTGGGTGCCTTGAAGATCTTAAAACGCAGAGGGCGCGGAGAAAGGCCGCATAGAACGCAGAGAGAATCAGGACTTAAGAACTATCTCTTTCTGATCTTGATAGTCGTTCACTATGCGGCGGATTCCGTCACGCAGGCACACAACATGAAAATTGATCAGCAATCCCACCTGCAAACCCAATAGCCTGAGATGCGAAAGAAGCTGGACCTCGTCCACGGGATGGACCTGCTCTTTGCATTTCAATTCGACAATGACTCGGTTCTCTACAAGTAGGTCGGCGCGGAACCCGCAGTCCAATTTGACCTGTTCGTAGATGAGCGGAACCGCCTTTTGTCGAACAACCCTGAGGCCCTGCAAATCGAGCTCATAGGCAAGGCAGCTTTCGTAGGCAGATTCAAGCAGGCCAGGACCAAGACGACGGTGAATCTTGATCGCCGCTCCGATGATTCGATGCGTGAGCTGAGACATCGTAAGGCGCGGCACGCTTTCGTCAACAGTGGCCCACGAAGATCTCGTTCCAGAACGCATGGGAAGACTCATGGCTCGATGCTGGCCTGCGTAAGCGCAAACACTTCGTGACGACGGTCACATTGCGGATGTCAACACAGGAGATGAGCAAAGCGTAGAGAACGAGGGAAAGCCTAGAGGAACGGGGGGAAGAGTGGCGAAGTTCCTCTGCGAACTCTGCGGCCTTTCTCAGCGCCCTCTGCGTTTTAAGATTCTTCTTCGCCCCGCCAATTCCGCCAAACCAACCACCCCACAACCCCTAGCATCCCGCACCACCCGAGAAACCTCACGACTCCGGCAATCGTAGTGTCGTACCGCAAAACGCCCAAGCTGGAGAAGATCGTATTCCAATCATGCTCGATGTGATCGGGATCCCCGGTCGTCACCAGCGGCAACGCCATCGCGCGCGCATCGGCCATGTACGTTGCCGTGTACAGCCAGTTCTCGAAAAAGAAAAATGAGCAGAACGCAAACGACACCGCCTGCCTCTGCGTGAAGAAATATCCTGCCAGCAAGAACGGCACCAGCCATTGCAGCAGCGTCCCTCCCCAAAGGCCCAGCGTCTCGCCGAACCACCCGAACAGCATGTGGCCGCCTTCATGGACCACCAGGTTCGCCAAGTCAATGAAAAGAAAACCTCCGTGGCTGTGGAAAACATACCCGAGGAAGACGGCGTAGAATGCTGTCCAAGCGAATAATATCCAGCGCGGCACTGGTTGCCAGTCTGCTTTCCACAGCGCCGTCCAGTTCTCAACCATAGAAGTCTGCCTGCACTGAATCTTAGGCTGGCTCCGATCAACTTTTTAAGTTACGGAAGTTTGTATGCGATGTACCCGCGCTTCCATTCCCGTTCGACTTGTCCAACTCTGCGCGCCTGCTCCGCCTCGTCACGCCACTTCCGGTTCCTTAATTCATTCAAAAGGAGTACACCATGGCTGACCTGAATCAATTGAAGCAGAAATACCGGCCCGTCCTCGACGTTCTCGCCAAGGAAGACGCCACGATCCAGGCTCTCGACCTGCAGGGCGACAAACTTCATCTCAAGGCAACCGTCGTCTCCGAAGCCAGCAAGAACCGCGTATGGGACGCAATCAAAGGCGTTGATCCCAACTTCTCCGACCTCGCCCACGAAATTACCGTAGCCCAAGGCGAGCAGACATACACCGTGAAGGCGGGCGACAACCTGTCGAAGATCAGCAAGCTCTTCTATGGCGATGCCAACCAGTACCCGAAGATCGCCAAGGCCAACAACCTCGCCGATCCCGATAAGATCAAAGTCGGCCAGGCTCTGCGCATTCCCGCTGCCTAAGTCGATCAGGGGCGCCTTCGTTTCGTGGGCGCCTCGTTCTTCCTCATCCTCCGGAAGTTCATTCCCTAGGTTCTGCGTCTCACGTCACGCGCGTAACGTCGCGGTTACTGTTACATTTTGAGAACGCAGATAGTCTTTTGGGCGTTCACCCCTAACGCATGAAATTCCGTCACTGGATCACGGTCATCGCTTTGATGGGGCTGGTTGCCGCCACCATCGTCGGCGTATTCCTGACCGACGGCGGGCCCGCAGTCTTGCCGACTCGCTCCTCGAAGAACACAGCGCAATCGGCAGCGCCCATTGTTGATCAGAAGCCTCTGCAGACGGCTCGAAGACTTTCAGCGCTGGCGTCGACACCGGAGGAACAGGATCTGGCTCGCCAGGCCTTGCGGCTGGCCGACTATGAAGTCGACCTCGCCTTCGCCGCTGCTATGCGCGAGGCTACCGAGCATCCTCCGACGCCGACGCCGGAACAACGGCAAATGATGGCCCGCAGCGCCAAAGCGGAGTCCGTCGTTAAGGCCGATCAGGAACAGATTGCGCGTCTCACCCGGCAGATTGCGGCCGCGAGTGACAGCGCGAAAGAAGACCTCCAGGACCAGATCGACGTCACCAAGGCGCAACTCGAGCTCGATCAGGACGAACTCGACGACGCCAAAGAAGACCTGCTCCGCGCAGGAGGCAATCCCCAAGGCAAGATTCAGCAACTGCTGCAGCAACACGATGCCGGCTCGCATGCCGACGCCGCTGCGCCCACCAATTCCTCAGCAAACGCCGACGCCGACTACCAGGCCCGCAACCTTGCTCCGCAAGTCCGTGCCTGGCTCGCACTCCAGGAAAAAAAGGTTCTGCTCGCGCAGGCCAGGCAGAATGCCCTCGATGACACCCCAGCTTTGACGCGAGCGCATGACACCTTTGACAAGCGAGTAAAGGAGCAGGAAGAAGCCAAGCAGGTGGTGAAGGAAAAGGCGACCGGGTTGTCGAAAGGCGAGGCCCCGGCCGATGGCGCATCCAAGAAACAAGCCGCCAAGGACGCGCTCGACGCCCTGCATCACTTATCGGCCGACCAGAAAGCGGTTTCCGATCTCGACAAGCGGATCCAGGATCAACAGGAACTGGCCGACATTTATGGGAACTGGGGCGCGCTGGTGGCGGCCCGTCAACGGATCGCCGTGCACAGCATGCTGGTGTCGGCGCTATGGATTCTTCTCATCGTGTTCGGCATCTACATGGTCGGGCGGCTGATCGACCGCTACTTCCTCGAACTAACCCATGACAAGCGGCGACTGGTCACGCTGCGCGCAGTCGTGTGGTTCGCGGCCCAGGCGGTTGGTGTATTGCTCATCGCGTTTGTCGTTTTCGGCATGCCCAGTCAGACCCCGACCGTACTTGGCCTCGCCGGTGCCGGCCTGACCGTCGCGCTCAAGGATTTCATCGTCGGCTTCGTGGGTTGGTTCGTGCTCATGGGCCGCAACGGCATCCGCGTGGGCGACTGGGTCGAAATCAATGGCGTGGGTGGAGAGGTCGTCGAGATCAGCCTGCTACGCACCACTCTGCTCGAAACCGGCAACTGGACAGACTCCGGTCATCCAACAGGACGCAAGGTCACGTTCGTGAACAGCTATGCCATCGAAGGCCACTACTTCAACTTCTCGACCTCCGGCCAGTGGCTCTGGGATGAACTGACTGTCTCGGTACCGGGTGGACAAAACCCCTACCCCGTGATTGAAGCCATTCAGAAGCTGGTCGTCAAGGAAACCGACGCCAATACGCACGCCGCCGAAGAAGAGTGGCAAAAGGCGACCACGCGTTACCGCGTGCAGAACTTCTCAGCCAAGCCGGCAATCAACCTGCGTCCCACTGGAGGCGGAGTCGAAGTCCACGTCCGCTACATCACCAGCGCGCAGGATCGCCAATCCACGCGTGCCCATCTCTACGAAGCCATCGTGAAGCTGCTGCACGGTAAAGAAGCCCAACCCGCCGCCAGCGGCCAAGACTAGTTGGACGTCTGTGATAACCGATTGGTCTGCCGGATAAACATGTTCCGCTGATCCCAGCAATCTATCCTCTGCGGCCCTTCTCTGCGAACTCTGCGTTTTAGGATTTTGCCGGCTACAACCCCAAGAAGCCTAACCGCAAAGGACGCGAACGAACCCGCAAAGATCGCCAGGCAAGAATCGCTGCCAGAATATGCCGAGAGAACTCACTCCTTGGACTTGCCGGAAACACGACTCTCAATTTCCGCCAACATCTGCGCCTTCACATTCTCGGGCAGCCGCGAGCTGTGCAGAATCTCCCGCACCAAACCAGCGGGGAGAGAGTGAGCAATCGCCATCGCCCGCGCCAGCGGCGTCTTCTCATTGCGGAGCAAAGCGATCCGCACTTCCCGCCGCGGCGACCATTGCGTGTGATGACAGACCGCTTCTACGAAAGCCGTGGGAGAGTCGGGACGCGCGAGCGCGCGCACAATCGCAGATTCGGTGAGCCGCGAATTCTGCAATGCCGCATGCATCACGCGTGTCTCCGAATCCGACAACAGCGCCTCGGCAATTCGCCCCGACCCGCGGTGCGCAAGCGTCAAGCGTTCTCCTTGTGAGATCGTCGCGAGCTTGCTGCATAAGACGTCATCGGCGGCGCGCTTCACATCCGCCGGCACCACAGGCGTCAGCGCAACCTGCATCAGGTCGAACGTGTAGAGCTGTCGCACCAGAGGCAGGGATACATGGCGCGGAGTTTTGGAATGCTCCACCAGCGCCCGCTTCACCTTGCGGTGCTTGAGCGCGTTGCCGTTTTTCGCCAGCTGTTCCAGCGCCTCAACAGTAAGATCCGGACGCTTCAACAGGCTGAGCGCAAGATCTTCGGTGACTGCCGGATCGCTGGCGCGGTTGCCGGTTCCCGCGTCATGGGGAGAGACGGCTGCGGACTCCGGCCCTTCGTGCTCGAGAGCCCGCCGCGCGCCGGTGCTGTCGTCAGATGCCATGCAGTCAACGCCCGCGCTGGCTACCGGGTCGGCTCGGCCAGCGCCTTCCGCGCGAGGGCGAGCGCTCCTTCGACCGGATCGACCACGGTCGGATGCACGTTCGCACGCGGGAATTCGGCGGTGATTCCATTGTAGAAAACTTGCCGCACCAGTTCCGACTGACGAAAGACTCCCCCGGTCATGGCTATCGGGACGCTGGCCTCCCCGGCAAACAGTCGCCGGATCACGTTGCCCGCCAAAGCAGCCAACTCACCGCCTGCCCGCCGCAAAACGCTTTCCGCCACCGGATCCCGAGGGGGCCCCGTCCAAGCTCTGCTTGGGCGGAGATTTTCCGCAGCAGAGTCTGCGGCAGCTGAGAGGATTGCTGGCACCAGGCTCGAAAAATCCGGTGGAGGAGAAGCATTGGCGTGCCGCACCAGCTCATCCAGCGACGCCAGCTTCCAAAGGGAAAGAATCGTATTCAGCAGCGGCGGATTTTCCCCCGCGTCATTCGCATTCAGCACAGCACTGACTGCCGCCCGACCGATCCACTGGCCGGAGCCCTCGTCGGAAATCGCGAGTCCCCAGCCCCCCGCGCGCGCGGTCTTGCCTTGGGCGTCGCGGCCATATGCGATCGAACCTGTCCCCGCAATCACGATCACGCCCGGACCGCCTCCGAACGCGGCTTCCAAAGTAGTCTCAAGGTCGCTGACCACTTCGATCCGGCCCCGCAGAACCTCCCGCATGATGCCGGCGATAACATCACGCACCTCCGGACGCCCTGCGCCCGACAACCCGACGCATGCGCTCTCAACTTTTGAGGGATCGATTTTGGCGGCTGCGCAAGCATCGCGCACTGCGGCATGCAGTGCCTCGCGCACCCGGACCTCGCCCAGGCGCGTCATGTTGCTGCCCGCGCTGGTTGCGGTGCCCAGAACGGCCGTGTCGTCAGCGACCACGCAGGATGTCTTCGTCCCGCCGCCGTCAATGCCAAGGTAGATGGCCACGCGGTAGTTCTAACACACGAGGGCTGCTGGCTTCTGGCTGCTAGCTTTTGAATGTGCACTTGCCAGACGCCAGCAGCCAAGAGCCAGAAGCTTCCTGGACCACAATCGTATGAACCCTTTAGCCTCCACTCAGGTGACCGAACTCTCACTCCCAAAGGCGACCCGCTGCCCGTCATAATGAAAGCAAGCTCCGCCAAACCATGGGCCTCAACCATCTCGATCTCGCCATCATCGCGCTCTATCTCGTCGGCATCACACTGTTCGGCCTGCGCTTCCGGAAGAAACAGCGCACACTGCGGGATTACTTTCTTGCCGATCGCAACATTCCGTGGTGGGCCATCGCGCTTTCGATCGTCGCGGCCGAGACCAGCACGCTCACCATCATCAGCATCCCCGGCCTCGCCTATGACTCGAATCTCACGTTCCTTCAGGTCGTCATGGGCTATGTCGTGGGGCGCATCATTATCAGCTTCGTGCTGCTGCCGCATTATTTCCGTGGAGACCTCTACACCGCCTATGAACTCATCGAGCGCCGCTTCGGCAAACGCCTGCGAACGCTGACCGCTTCCCTGTTCCTGCTAACACGCGCCGCGGCTGAAGGCGTGCGAGTCTATGCCGTGTCGATTGTGGTTGCGATCGCCCTGGGCACTGGCGAGATTGCGTCCATCGCCATCATCACCCTGCTGACGCTGGTCTATACGTTCGAGGGCGGACTGGCGGCCGTCATCTGGACCGACGTAGTGCAGACCTTCATCTACATTGGAGGCACGCTAGTCGGGGTGTTCACGATCCTTCACCTGGTGCCGGGCGGATGGCCCGCGATCCATTACCTCGCCTCCGGCATGGACAAGCTGCGCGTCTTCGATTTCTCGTTCACGCTGGCGCGACCCTACACCTTCTGGGCCGGACTGATCGGCGGCGCTTTCCTAACGACCGCGAGCCACGGCACCGACCAGCTCATCGTGCAGCGATTACTGGCCGCCCGCAATCAACGGCAGTCGGTCACGGCACTGCTTACCAGCGGCATCGCCATCTTCTTCCAGTTTGCATTGTTCCTGCTCGTCGGCGTGATGCTGTGGGCCTACTACGGCATGCCGTCGTCAATCTTCGGGAAGGCTGACTACATCTACCCGACGTTCATCGTCACGCGCCTGCCACACGGAATTTCCGGTCTGCTCATCGCCGCGATACTCGCGGCTGCCATGTCGAACCTGAGCGCGGCGCTGAATTCCCTCTCTTCAAGCTCGATGATGGATTTTTACCTGCGCCTCCATCCGGAGACCGACGATCGCACGCAGCTTCGCCTTTCGCGCATCTCTACATTCCTGTGGGCGCTGCTGTTGTTTGGATTGGCGGTCTTGTCTCTGCACAAAGTCGCGCGCGTCATCGAAGTTGGATTGACGATCGCTTCCGTCGCCTACGGTGCCCTGTTAGGGGTTTTTCTTCTGGGCGTGCTGACCAAGCGCGCCAACCAGAACGGCTCAATGGTCGGAATGCTTTTCGGCTTCAGCGTCGAACTCTACCTGTGGCTGGGGACAAAGATCCCTTGGACGTGGTATGTCGCCATCGGTACGCTCGTGACGTTCGGGATCGGATACGTAGCAAGCTTGCTGACTAGCACGCCCGAAAAAACTGTCGCCTAGCCGAACCCTCGGTGTGCAGAGTCTCCTCTTGAATTCGCTTGCAGCTAAGTAATTGAAAACACGTTGTGCGAATTTTAGACTCGAAGACACCCGCAGACCGCTTCCCAGGATGCCCATTGCTGGCGCTCTCAGGCTCATAGACGCTGTTTGCGGGGTGGAGCGGAGGCTAACGTCATCCCAACCCGCAGTCGTGCGCCTAGGAGCCTCTTATGCGTTTATGTTAGCCAATAGCTAATATTGATTCGGTGCAACAAAACCTTAAAACGCAGGGGGCGCCCAGAGCTTCCGCGGAGGACGCAGAGAAAAATTGTGAGGTTCCGACTCATTGGTGAGGGAGCCGCATGCGGAGACAGTCGCCGCTAGACAGTTAAGCTTTGACTGCTGAGAGCTGACGGCTGAAAGCTGATGACTGACAGCTTCCCGGCAAATGCTGACTGCCAAGTGCCATCTCTTCCCGTATACTGCAACTCCTCCGATGCCCTCGGCGAACATCTCCACCCTCGAACCCCAACTTGCCCGCGACCTGGGCGTGAGCCACGCGACCGCAGTGGTCGTCGGCACCATCATCGGCAGCGGGATCTTTCTGGTACCTTCGCAAATGATGATGGCTGTGGGCTCGGCCAAGCTTGTGTTTCTGGCCTGGCTGATTGGCGGGCTGTTGTCTTTCTTTGGCGCGCTTACCTACGCAGAGCTGGGCGCCATGAAGCCGCAGGCGGGCGGCGAGTATGTTTACGTCCGCGATGCGTACGGCCCGCTGGGCGGATTTCTCTACGCCTGGACCACGCTTCTGATCTCGAAGCCCGCCTCCATCGCGACCATCACCGCCGGCTTCGTTCTCATCCTTGGAACATTCCCGGTATTCAGCTTCTTCTCTCACACCCTCCTGACTCACCCACTGATCACGTACGGCCAGCTCGTGGCCATCGCCGCGGCGGTTTTCATTTCGTTTCTCAATTACATCGGGGTAAAGAAGGCTGGGGAGTTCCAACTCGTCTTCACCATCCTGAAGATAGCGATCATCGTCGGCATCGGCCTGATGTGTTTTGCCTATCGCGGAGGCGCGGGCTGGCACAACTTTGCAACCGAATTTCTCGGAGCGAAGGGCGGTATCGCCGGATTCATGGCCGCGCTGGTCGCAGCCTTGTGGGCCTATGACGGATGGAACGACCTGAACCAGGTCGCCGGCGAGATCCGCGATCCGGAACGCAATATCCCGATCGCACTAATCGCAGGGGTGGCGATTGTGGGCGTGCTATATGTGCTGGTGAATGCGGGCGTGCAGTACGTGTTGCCGGCAAGCGCGGTTGCCGCCACGCCGCGTCCTGCTTCGGACGCCGTTGCACTGGTTCTGGGTGGACTGGGCGCGAGCATCGTGTCGGCCGGGATGGCGTTGTCGATGCTGGTAACGCTGAATGGCACCACCATGAGCGGGGCACGTGTGCCCTTTGCGGCGGCGCGGGACGGCTACTTCTTCCCCGGAGTTGCGAAGGTGCATCCCCGGTTTCTGACGCCTTCGGTGGCGATCCTGCTGCAACTGGGTTTGGCGGTCGCGTTACTGCTGGTGGGGCAAAACTTTCGTCAGCTGTTTACGCTGGCCATTTTTGCGGAATGGCTGTTCTACCTGATCACGGCCAGCACCGTCTTCGTGTTTCGACGCCGCGAACCGGATGCGGTCCGTCCCTACCGCGTGTGGGGCTATCCCATTGTGCCTGCGCTGTTTGTTCTCGCATCCGCGATTCTGCTCTATTACACCTTCACCGACAATCTTCTGAACTCTGCCCTCGGATGCCTGGTGATTCTGGCCGGTGTACCTGTTTTTTACTATTTTCGCCGGCGCCACGCGGTGTAAAGCGGTCAAAAACACAGGTTCGTTCCCGCTTTGAACACCGGTTCCACCCTGATTTCAAACAGGTTACCAAGGTACACCAGCGGCAGACACGTTTACCCCTCGGCCCATTTCCCCTACCGTAAGGCTTCCACCCGCGCTCTCTCCCCGGCCCGGGTTCCCATACTTGGAGCTATTGCATGGCCACGGCTTATCGCGGACCACAATTCGGCCTTCTTCCGAATAAACGGATCAGCTGGCAGACCCTTGCCACCAGCTATGGGATCGAACTGGCTTTCATTCTCCTGCTCGTGAACATCGGTCTGCTGTTTCCGGAGAAGTTGCAGGTCAAGACCAGCTATCACCTGGTGTCGGTCATGCCATTGACCGGGCACGAGCCCAAGCCGATGCCGAAGCCGAAGCCGCAGATCACGCATGCCAAGCTGTTGCCGGCGGCGCCTGTGGCCAATCCGCACCTGGTGGTTCCGCGGGAAGTGCGCAGCGTGCAGCCCAGGACCGAGCCGGAGCCGGAAGCACCCAAGGTGGTCGTAAACAATTTTCAGGCGCCGCAGCTAAAGCAGGTTTCCGGCGGCGCGCGTCCGCAGCTGATTCATACCGGAGAATTTTCAACCGGCAGTTCCGCGACACCCACGCTGAACGTGCCCGTGCAGAAAGTGCAGACGGGCGGTTTCGGCGATCCGAACGGATTGAAGGGTGAAGGCAAGCCCAACGCTCACCTGGTGGCCGCGGCTACCGGTTCGTTCGACATGCCGCAAGGTGCCGGCTACGGCAACGGCACCGGTGGCGCCAAAGGCATGAAAGGTACGGTCGCCAGCGCCGGGTTTGGCAATGGCGTAGCGATCGGCGGCAACGGAGATGGCCGCAGCAATGGACGCGGCAACGCGGCGGTTGCCACCGGCGCATTCGGACAGCAGGAACTTTCGCACGGAACCCCGAAGCCGCAGCTGGGAGATTCCGGACCGCCGACCAACGCGGTCGAGATCACCTTCAAGCCGAATCCGGTTTACACCGACGAAGCTCGCGCGCTGAGGCTCGAAGGCGAGGTTTTATTGGAAGTCATGTTTGCGGCCAACGGACAGTTGCACGTGAATCGCGTAGTCCGGGGGCTGGGTCACGGGCTGGATGAAGCGGCCATCTCGGCAGCCAACAAGATGCGCTTCAAGCCGGCTCTACGCAATGGTCAGCCGGTGGATTCCACCGCGGTCGTACACGTTGTTTTCCAGTTGGCGTATTGAAGAAATTGGTTTTTGAAGAACATGGAGATAAGAGTTATGCGCACCTTGAATTGGATGGTCTCTGCTACCTTGCTGGTTTCGCTGAGTGCGGTAGCACAGCAACCGGCGGATTCGCAGCCGACGTCGCAGCCGGCTACGGTACAGATGTCCGCTCCAGCCCCCACGCCCGACCAGGCGCAACCTGCCACGGCACAACCTGGCCCGGCGTCGACGGCACCGGCGAACATTGCGCCCGCGCCTCCTCAGGCGGAGCCGCAGCCCACCACCATGGATCAGGTCGTGGACCGCTTCGTCATGCGCGAAAAGGGCCTGATCAAGATGCTGCAGACCCGCACGCCCGTAATCGAGACGTATCTGCAGAATCTGACCCTCGATCCCGCGCTCGGTCCAGTTCCGCAGAACGACAAGTATTTCCTCGGCCGCATGGATCTGAGCACCACCATCGACCGCAAGGACTACATCAAGGACGACCAGAGCATGGAGAAGCACCTGCTCGGCGGCTTCAGCAAGCTGTTTAAGGTGCAGTACCAGCCGCTCGGTTTCTCCTGGATGATTTTCGCCGACCGCAACGACTTCGATCGCCAGCACTATAACTTCCGCTACGTGCGCCGCGAATTCCTGGGCGACGTGCGCTGCCTGGTGTTCGACGTGACGCCCAAGCCGAAGAGCGGACAGGGCCGATTCCTGGGCCGCATCTGGATTGAAGATCAGGACTACAACATCGTGCGCCTGAACGGGACCTACGCGCCCCGTCCGCGCAACGCCTACTTCTTCCACATGGACAGCTGGCGCCTGAACCTGATTCCCGGTTACTGGGTGCCCGCCTTCATCTACAGTGAAGAAGGCGACTTCAGCGCCGGCGTGAAGAATCAGATGGCATTCAAGGCGCAGACCCGCATCTGGGGCTATGACCTGAAGAAAGACGGAGCTTCCGACGAACTCACCAACATCCGCGTCGACAGCGTGCAGGACGACAGTCCGACCGCGCAGGACGCTTCGCCCCTGGCCGCCTCGCGCGAATGGCAGCAGCAGGCAGAAGACAACGTTGTGGAACGCCTGCAGCGCGCCGGCTTACTGGCTCCTGATGGCGAGCTCGACAAGATTCTGCAGACCGTCGTCAACAACATTGAAGTCACCAACAACATCGACCTGCCGCGCCCGGTGCGGACACGCGTGCTGCTCACCTCGCCGCTCGAGACCTTCAGCGTGGGCAACACCATCATCATCAGCCGCGGCTTGATCGACGTGCTGCCGGATGAGTCCAGCCTGGCGATGGCGTTGACGCACGAGCTGGCGCACATCGTCCTGGGCCACAACCTGGGATCGAAGTACGCTTTCAACGACCGCATGCTGTTCTCCGACGAATCGACCTACGAGAACCTCGGCTTCAAGCACATTCCGGAGGAGGAAGCAGCGGCCGACAAGAAAGCCATCGACATGCTCAAGAATTCGCCTTACGCGCAGAAGCTGGATGGCGCCGGCCTGTTCCTGAAAATGCTGAACACCCGTGCGGGGGCACTGAGCGCCCTGCTCACGGCCCACCTCGGCAATAGCATGAACGAAGGCGCCGCGGTGACCCGCATGTCTCAGCTGATGACCTCGGCTCCACAGGTCGACTGGAACAAGCTCGACCAGATCGCCGCTCTGCCGCTGGGAGGACGCGTGAAGTTGAATCCCTGGGACGACAAGGTGGAACTGGTGAAGTCACAGCCGGTGGCGATCACGTCGGCTCGCGATAAGATGCCATTTGAAGTCACGCCGTTCTTCCCGCGACTGACGCGTCAGGGCACGACCGACGGCACAGGCACCAACGGCAACGCAACCACCAGCGCGCCTACGCCCACGACTGCAGCCAACACCAAAACCAACTAAGTTCGTGTAGCGCGGGCGCCCTCGCCCGCGGATTTCGAGGTTGAAGGAAGCGAAGGCCGGGATCGGAAGCAATTCCGATGTCCCGGCTTTCGTTGTTTAAGAACAGTCGTTGGTCGTTGTCTAGCTGCGATCATTGCTGCTGGTCGTCTCGATCGTCGCGCCTTTCGTTCGGCGAGTACTGGTCAGAACGACTGTTGCCCGAGATGGGGCGCATCTCGAGGTTCTGCGCCAGCTTGTAGCTCAGTTCGGTCTCAGCGGGAATTTCCTTGTTGCGTCCCGTGTATACCTGGGCACCCGCGCCGCCCGCGCCGCCGACCAGGGCTCCGATAGCTGCGCCTTTACCGCCGCCGAGAAGCGCGCCGAGAACCGCTCCAACGGCTGCGCCGCCGCCGACGTACTTGGCGGTGCGTTTATTCGCGCCCAGGCCGTCCGGCGAAGAACTCTTGTCTTGCGTGGTCAAAGAGTAATGCCGTCCGTTTACGTTAACGGACCGGAGATCGAGATTGGTATCGTCGCCGTTGGCTTCTGCAACGAGACGGGCGCGCGATCCGCGGGGGATCACCACGTTACCGGAACTGTCGGTCACGTCGTTACTGACAGTGGCCTCGTAATGGCTGTTCGGGGCGGGTTTGGCCGGAATAGCCGTGTCGGTGCGAACCTTGATCTCGGTATTGCTGGGCAGGGTTTGCGCCCATGCCGATGACGCAAGGAAAAGGGCAATTGAAGCAAACAACAATTTTGTGGATTTCATGTCTGTGCACTCCCAGCCAGATGGATGCCCCGGGCGCAGAGAGGTGTTGCGTTCTCAGGGAAGAACCGTAACGGCTGGGTCTCGGGCGAGCGCCGTAGATCTAGGGAAGATCGAGGTCGAGCGCGTAGATTTCGTCGGTACTGCGGTTGCGCACGAAAAGTGGTGTGTCCGTGGGATCAATTCCGGTCCAGCCCGGCTCCAATTGGGACAAGTCCTTCAGATCGACCACCAATTCGGAGCGGTGTTCGCCGAGTTTCACCCGGCGGTATCCCGCGTTTTCGCTCGAACGATTGCCGTAGTAAACGTACTTTCCGTCTTTTGACCAGGCGGGGAGAGTGACGGACCCGGGTTCTGTGACCCAATCGGTCCACTTCTGCGTGGCGAAGTCATAGAGAACTAGTTTCTTCGAATCGGCTGACATGCCGGCCAGGTATTTACCGTCCGGCGACCAGCGCGGCGCATACAAACCATCGGAACCAGGAACCATCGAGACCTGCTTGGTTGCTGGATCCAGAATATAGATGGCGATCGTTTTGGAACTGCCCGGAAGGAATGGAATTCTGCCGAACACGATCTTGTTGCCATCGGGAGACCAGTGCGCATCGGCTTCGGCTTCCTGTTCGGGCAACATCTCGACAGGTTGTCCGCCCTGCGCAGAAACGAAAAAGATCTTCCAGGGTTTCCCGGCTTGGGTATCGATGAAGGCGATTTGCGTGTCGTCGCGGGACCAGTGCGGTAGCATCGCCGAGACTGGCGGCTGGGTAAGTTGCAGCCGATCGCTGCCATCGACGCGGCTGCGCCAGAGAGCCCGGTCTGGATAGCTCACGTAGACGACCCATTTTCCGTCGGTGGAGAAATCCAACTCGCCTGCCGAGATGCCACCTAAGAACGGTCTGAACTCGCGCATCTTGCTGTCATAGCGGATCAATTCACCGAGCGGCACGAAGCCATCTGCGAAGACCCTTTTGGCATTTGGGCTTCCGACGGCGAGAGGGAAAGACATGGGGCCGGCCGTCAGCTGAAAGGGTGCGGAAGGATTGCGCCGAAAAATTCCGGAAGGCTCGCGGACTACCCAGAGATTGGAAACGGTCGGAAGGTTGCTAATGAAGAAAAAGTAGCGGCCATCCCTGCTCCAGAAGCCGCAGCATTCCGAGGAAGGTTTGTGCCATCCGGGGAAAACCGGGTGCAGGTTGCTGCCGTCGGACTGCACCTCCCAGATTGAGGATGAGTTGTCCTTGGGATCGCTGACGGTGAAGCGGATGCGACGCCCATCGAGCGAGTACACAAGGTAAAAGGCCTGGCCCGGCAGGCTCACCAGCTTGCGGATGTTGAGTCCTTCGGAGTTCGCAAGGTAGAGGTCGAAGTCTCGCGCGAACACGATCTGCTGACCATCGGGCGAGTAGCCGGCATAGTGCCCGAATACTTCTCCGAGGCGGCGCGGCGGTCCCGAGGGAAGCGGAAGAATCCAACCTTGCTCTGCGGCCGCAGTGCCTGTGATGTCCGCTGCGAGCAGGTGTGAGTGATCGGGCGCAATGTCTGAGATACCAACACTGCCGAAGGGAGTTGGGATCTGGGACGTCTCGCCGCCGGCGGTCGAAGCTTGCACAAGAATCAGCTTGTTGCCCTGCATTTCGGAGATGTATAGGCGAGTGCCGTCGGTAAGGACCCGCATCTTTGGCATTCCGTCGTGCGTTAGTTGCGTAGTATTCAGGATGCGTGGCGCAGGCAGGGAGCGGGCGCTCCAAAGCAGTACGCCGGCGACCGCAAGAAGAAGGAGCGGGATGGCAAGCATCCATTTGCGGGACCAGCGTTGGGAAATCTGGTGGGCGCCGGACGGGATCGCTTTTCCGGAAGCCGTGTCGCGGCTCAGACGCTTCAGGTCGGCACGCAACTCCGAAGCATGCTGATAACGAACGTCGCGGTCTTTCTCGATGGCCTTGGTGATAATGCGCTCGAGGTCCGCGTGCAGATCGGGATTGAGACGAACGGGGAGCGTGGGCGTGCGATTCAGGATGGCATCGAAGATGACACCCGAGGTCTCCCCGCGAAACGGCAAGACGCCGGTAGCCATTTCGTACAGCACAACGCCGAAGGAAAAAAGATCGGTACGCTCATCGAGGGCTTCGCCACGCACCTGTTCCGGCGACATGTAGGCCACGGTGCCCAAGGCCGTCCCGGGGCTGGTGAGCAAGTCTTCTTCATTGATCGAAAGCGTCTTCCCTTCCAGCGGATTGCCGGCGCTGCGCGGCGAGGCAAGCTTCGCGAGCCCGAAATCCAGAACCTTCGCATGTCCGTGGTTGGTGACGAAGATGTTGGCCGGCTTGATGTCGCGATGGATGATTCCGGCCGAGTGTGCCGCGCTAAGCGCATCGGCGATCTCGGTGGCGAGGGAGAGCAACGTTTCGTTCTGCAACGGCCGGCCGGAGATCAGGTCCCGCAGGGTTTTCCCGTCGAGGAACTCCATGACGAGGTAGGCGTGACCATCCTGCTCCCCGATGTCGTAGATGGTACAGATGTTCGGATGGCTGAGCGCCGAGGCGGCTTGGGCTTCACGCCGAAAACGAGCCAGCGCCTGCGGGTCGCGCGCAACACCTTCCGGTAGGAACTTGAGGGCAACAAAGCGGCGCAGGCGCGTGTCCTCCGCTTTGTAGACGACACCCATCCCGCCACCGCCGATTTTCTCGACGATGCGGTAGTGCGAGATGGTTTGCCCGATCATGCGAATCGGCCATGTTAGGAGGTGGGAGAAGCCAAGTCAATGAAGAGGGACAGAGCGGGCAGCTACTCGTCTATCTTTTCCCTAATTACATGCTCCCTGATGAAATTGGAAATCAGGAAATCCTCCCATGCCTTCTGAGGGTATGGGCCAACACATTTCATTTCAGAAGCCGTAATGCAGTTGTGCCATTCAAATCGCGCAAGATGTGAAGCCTCAGAGCGATTCTTTGCATTCCGAATGGAATTCAGAACCGGACCGCACATAGATTTAGGGTCTAATTCTTCAAACGGTGTTTCCAGCGCCGAAGTGTCTTCAGTTTTTAAGAAGGAAAACATCTGCTCGTCTCTCCAGCGGCCGAACGACTGGATTTTCCTCACGTACGAAACGATTTCAAACAGTCCCGCAGGGTACCGGCTTGGCTCAAGCTCACTTATTCGCGTACGGATTCGTTCTATATTCAGTTGTGCGTTGTGAAAGTTGAAGTGGTATTCCTCTCCTGGTCGTCCTGCTACGCATCCCTGATATCGAGGGTCATCCGCGAAGCACATGTCTAGATTTTCTGGGAGCAGGTACGCGTTGTAGTTCCCCACATTCGGAGAAAGCTGCATCCAGCGACGCACATCATCGGGCGAAACCTTGGACGAATCGAAGGTCACTTTATTGACATCGCCCGCCAACGGAATCCTGATAGACGTAACCTGTGACACGCAGATGCTGGCGGCGCAAGTTAGCATTAGAGCTAGATTTCCTAACTTCACCTTATTCCTCCTTCGCGCTGTTGGACCCTCTGGCGGGTGGCCCACATCTCGGAGCAGTATAGAGCGTTTCTCCCGTTAACTCGATCGGATCAGGTTGCGGCGCCTGTGCTTCCCATTTTTCGAAAATCACGGAAGGTAGGGCAGCCTAATTTTGTCTGATATCCAGTAAAGCCATCTATAAGGTGAGCCGGCCGCTACCGCCCAGCCGGACGAGGCTTATTTTTACATTGCGGCGTCCTCGGCCGAGACTTAGGGGCGTCTTTGCCGCTAGAATTCTCGCTCGGCTTCTGCCATCGCGAGATTCGATGATGCCCTTGCTTGGATTTCTTCTGGGTTGCATTGGCGGTTTGCGTTCTCTTACGGCGCCGGCAGTGGTGTGCTGGGCGGCGCATTTTGGATGGCTGCGTTTTGACGGGACGCGGCTCGCATTCCTCGATCGCTCCGCGGTGTTGATCGCCGTAACTGTGTTGGCTATCGGGGAATTGATCGCGGACAAACTGCCAAAGACTCCTGCGCGTACCGCGCCGGTCGGGCTGATCGCGCGCATCGTGTTAGGAGCCGGGAGCGCGGCGGCCCTGGCGGTCAGTGCGCACACGGGCGTGCCGCTTGCGGCCGTTGCAGGAGCGCTCGGCGGCATTGCCGGCGCTTTCGGGGGATATCACCTTCGCCATTTGCTAGTGGCGAAGAAGGGCTTGCCCGATTTTGCGGTGGCGATCGCGGAAGATTTGGTTGCGATTATTGGCGGACTGGTGATTGTGTCGCGGGTTGCTTAGGGAGCTTTTAACCGCGAAGGGCGCTAAGAAAAGCAAGGCTAAATTCCGCACTCTAGCGATCGGCGTAGTCGCCGTTCCTGGCCTGAACTTTGAGACCTTGGTCAGGGCATTTTCTCTGTAGCCAATGCCAAACCTAGTTCTGGTCCCCGGCCCCGTGCTTTTCCTTGCACAACTTGCAGTAAGTTGGCGGCAGCGAGTTGTCGACCCGGTGCTTCACCGGCGGCAGGGTTTTCAGATACGCAAACATGGCTTTCAGATCGTCGTCGGTGAGGGCTTTGAACTCGCCGTACGGCATGATCTGGTTCAGTTCGCGTGCGCCGACGTATCCGGTACGCATGGCTGTGATGAATGTCGACTCGCTGTAATAGCCAATGCCGGAAGCGTCGGGCGTGATGTTGACGCTGGTGACATCGCCCCACGGCCCGCGCAAGGCTTCTCCGCCCGCATTGGGGAGCGTCTTCTTCGCATCGTGGCATCCGCATCCGAGCGCCACGAGATACTTGCCGCGCGCCAGAGGGTCGGAGTTATTCGGCTCGGGAACTGGTTTGGTGATGGGCTGGGGAACGCCGCGCACCAGGTAGTTGATCGGAAAATTGACCTTAGTCGGTGCGAGCGAATTGCGAACTGGGGGAAGCGAGCGCAGGTAGACCACCACCGATGCCAGATCTTCATCGGACAAGTTTCGATACAGCGGGTAGGGCATCATCGGAAACAGCGTCGTGTCGTCGTGCTTGATGCCTTCGCGGATGGCGCGCGCGATCTGGTCGTCGGTCCAGTTGGCTGCACCGGTCTCCGGGTCCGGCGTCAGGTTGGGAGCGGAGATCGTGCCCGGGAAACCGGCGAGGTCGAGGGATTGGCCCGCAAGCTCCATCCCCGCCGGCATGGGAGCGCCATGCTGCTTCCAGGCGTGTGGCGAATGGCAGCCTTCGCAATCCAACACAGCTTGCGTGAGATAGCGGCCCCGCGCCAACCTTTCCGGCGTGCGCTCGAATTGGCGGTTGGTCGCTGCCCGTTTCTTCGGCCCTAGAAACGGACGCCATCCAATCGTGAAGTTGATCGCGCCCACTAAAGCCACAAAAATTACTACCAGACCGATAAGCAGAACTTTCCTAAGCTTTCTCATTCGAATCTTTCAATTGAGATTCAATTTCGTATGGTGCTTTTATGATAAAAGGCGCGGCGGATGGACGCAATCTGGCATCCCATTCGCCGCGCGTACAGGCTGGTGTCGTTACAAATAGTTCTTCATTCTTATTGCAATGGCCCAGTTACGGCTTCCATTGCCCGACGTAGGTCAATATCGTATCCAGATCCGCTCTCTTGAGAATCTCGGCCACGGCCGCGTGATCGAGGTGGCCTGCAATCGGCTTGGGGTCTTCGGCAATCGCCCATGCCGTCACGGCAACAATCGCAGCCCCCGCTTTCAAGTCAATCGGATCGACTTTGTCGTAAGTGTCGCTGGATTTGTGATGCACCTCGCCGTAGTGGCTCATGTCCACCCACAAATCGAGCGCCGGCACACCCTGCAGCATGAAAGGCCCGTGATCGGTATCGTAGGTGGTCTCGAGCGATAGCGCTCCCCCGCTGATGTCCTTGAGCAAGGCATCGCTGATGGGTTGCATCGCATCTTTCACATCCTTCCGGCTCTCGACCTTCCAGCCTTTCGGATGGCCCGCGCCGTTGTCGGTGTTCAGCACGGCGACGCACTTCGACATCTCGTTCAGGTGCGCTTGCGTGTAGGCATACGATCCGAGCAATCCCTGCTCTTCGCCGCCCCAGAGCGCGAAGCGGATACTGCGGCGCGGCGCCTTGCCCATGGCAGCGATGGCTCGCGCCACATCGAGCACCATCACACTGCCCGTACCGTTATCCTGCGCTCCCGTCCCGTAGTCCCACGAATCCAGGTGCGCGCCGATGATGATCCATTCGTCAGGCAACTCGCTGCCGCGAATCTCGGCGACGACGTTATTCACCTGCATCGGCCCGGTGGTGGTGTTCTGCAACTCAAACTGCATCGTGACCGGCCCGTGCTCGAGAGAGCGCCGGATCAGTTGAAAATCTTCCATGCCGACCTGCGCGCCGGGCATCAGCAAAAGAGACGAACCCCAGTTGGGATCGCTGGCGCTGAGCACGTTGTTGCGATCTCCGCTGGGAAAGATCAGGCCGACGGCGCCATGGTCCTTGAATACCTTGTAGGAAGCTTCCAGCGGCTCCAGAACCTTGACCCATCCATTGGCAAAAATCTTCCCCACATCGATGATGACGATCTTTTCTTTCACTTTCGGGGCCAGAACCTTCACGGCGTCGGCAGAAACATCGTCGACCAGGATGACTTCGCCCTTTACGCCACCTGCAGGCGTGGAGGGCGACCAACCGAGCGACTCCAGATGCAGCGGGCGTGAAATCGGGGCAAGCAATTGCCCGCTGGCCGTACCCCGCGTCCAGCCGCTATCCATCGCAAACGGCTCCAGGCGCACATTCTGGATGCTGTAGCTCTTGAATTTTGCGGCTGCCCACTCGGCGGCCTGGTTGTAAGCGGGCGATCCCGTCAGGCGACCACCAAAGCCGTCGGACAATTCCCGCAGCGTGCGCATGGCGGGGCCGGTATAGATGGAGGCGGTCAGATGATCGGCGCCGTCCTGCATTTCTTTATTCGGTGCGGCGAATACCAGTCCGCAAAAGAGAATTACGAATGAGGCAGCAACGGCGTGACGTAGTTTCATGACACCTTCCAAGGAATTGGGATTGAAATCACCAGACCAATGGCCCGGAGCGGGGCTGGGACTCGTGATTGTGCGACGAACCAATCAACCTCTGCAGGCCACGACACACGTCTGCACTGGCTTAGACGAAGCTGTTTGGCTCTGGATAGCATGCTAGACTCGATTCAGGCGACACGCCCGCAACCATGCGGATTCTGACCCGCTATATTCTGCGCGAAGTAGTGTCTCACGCTGCCATCGGCGCAGCAATTTTCACGTTCATTCTCTTTACCAAGGATCTCGGCCACATTCTCGAACTGGTGGTGCGCAACAGCGCACCCGTGGGCAGCGTGCTGAAAGTCGTCAGCCTCAGCCTGCCCCTCGCTTTCACGATCACGATACCGGCCGGCGTGCTGGTCGGCATTCTGATCGGGCTGAGCCGCCTGGCTGCCGACAGCGAGATCACAGCCATGCGCGCGAGTGGGATCGGGGTCTGGAGCTTCCTGCGGATCCTCGGCATCTTTGTGCTCAGCGCATGGCTGCTGTCGATGGTCAATGGCGTTTATCTGGCGCCCTATTCGCAAGCCGCGCTGGGGCGACTATCCGATCGCCTGAAGACCGCGCAAGCCTCGTTTGAAGTGCAGCCGCGAGTCTTCTATGAGGGCTTCCCGAAGATCGTGCTCTATGTGCAGGACGTGCACGGAGGAACACGGGCCGCGGTCTGGAAAGGCGTGTTCCTGGCCGACAACAGCACGCCCGGATCACCGCGCATCTGGCAAGCCGAACAAGGAATTCTCGTCAGCGAGGGTCCCACTCGCCTGCATCTGCACCTGGTGAACGGTTCCACGCACGAGACCGACGCCAAGGACCCGGATCGCTACCAGATCTCAAGTTTTCAGGAGACCGACATCCCGATCGAACTTCCGGCAGCAGACAACAAGCCGGACGTGGAGCCAGTGCCCGTATCGGAGATGACGACGCGCCGGTTGCTCGAACAGGCAAGCAGCGCACCGCCCGCTATCGCGCGTTGGTACCTGATCGAGTTTCACCGGCGGCTCGCCTTGCCGGCCGCGTGCGTGGTGCTTGCCCTGGTCGGCATCCCGCTGGGACTGTCGTCGAAGAAAGGCGGAAAGTCTTCGGGATTCGTGCTGGCGATCGGCCTGGTCTTTCTGTACTACTCGGCTTCTTTGATCGGGCTCTCCCTGGCGCGACAAGGACGCGTATCACCCGGATTCGGTGTTTGGCTCGCCGACATCGTATTCCTGATTGGTGGCGCGTTTCTGTTGTGGCGAGCCGAGCGCCGTCCGCTGGAAGTCGCGCAGTGGCTCAGCCTGAAAAATCCGTTTCGCTCCTCTCCTTCGGATACCGGGACTACCAGCCTGGGCAGCCGCGCTGGAGGCGCCTTCCAACGCGCCTTCTCGCGCCGCCGACTCTCCGGCGTGGATTTTCCCACGATCCTCGACGACTTCGTCCTGCGTGACTTCTTCACCTACCTGGGCATGATCATGACGACGTTCCTTACGCTCATGCTGGTGTTCACGCTCTTTGAGTTGCTCACCGACATCATGCGCAACCACATCTCGGCATGGGTGGTGGGCGATTACTTGCTGAACGTCTGCCCGTACTTCATCTACAACCTCGCCCAGTATGGCGTGCTGCTGGCCGTGTTGATCACGTTCGGATTGATGGAGCGCTCGAACGAAGTCACGGCCATCAAGGCGACAGGCATCAGCATCTACCGGATCATTGTTCCGGTGCTGGTCATCTGCTCGGTTCTCGCGGGAAGCCTTTTCTTTTTCGACCAGTTCTATTTGCCGCACGCCAACAAGCGCCAGGACGCCCTGCGCAACCAGATCAAGGGCAAGCCCGCTCAAACCTACTTGCGTCCGGATCGCAAGTGGATCTTCGGCCAGCACTCCGACATTTACTACTACCAGTTCTTCGACGCCGACCGCGATCAGTTTGCCGACATTTCCGTCTTTCAGTTTGATCCCCACAGCTTCGCCATTACGCAGCGCCTGTACGCCGAGCGCGCACACTGGTCCGACGTCACGCAGCGCTGGATTTACGAGCAGGGCTGGGTGCGCAAGTTAAGCGGGGATTCGATCGAGAGCTATCACCAGTTTGACGTCACCGCGTTCGCTCAATTCAGCGAGCCGCCCACTTACTTCAAAAAGGAAGTGAAGCAATCGTCGGAAATGAGCTTTGAGGAACTGCGCCGCTACATCCATGACCTGCAGCAGAGTGGCTTCGACGTCGTGCGGCTGAGGGTTCAGCTGCAGCGGAAGCTTTCGGTCCCGGTGGTGACGCTGGTGATGGCCGTACTCGCGATTCCATTTTCGCTGAGCGCCGGCAAGCGGGGCGCGGTGACGGGAATCGCGGTCGCGGTAGGGATTGCTGGAGTCTACGAAGTAGTCTCGCGGCTCTTTGAATCGATGGGAAACCTGAGCCAGCTTCCGCCGGCGCTGGCCGCGTGGTCGCCGGATCTGATCTTCGCGATGCTGGGGGCGTACCTGATTCTGAAAGTTCCTACCTGACGTCGACGCCCCTCCGCACACGAAGCTAGGGCGCTGCAATCCCGTAAGGGGCCTCTGGTCCGGTCAGCAGCGGCAGGGCTGAGAGCGCTCCGTTCGCCCCATTCAAGGCATAGCTGGAGATCGTGTTCGATCCGAAGTTGGAGGTAAACATCCAAAAGTTGCCGCTGGTGCTGCCGTCGGAGCGAAGCGTGAAGGCCACCGGGTTGGTGCCGGTAGAAACCTGGCCGCCGTTTGGCGCCACAGCCAGCAGCGCTCCCGTTACACGATTAATGGTGTAGGCGTTGATCTGGCTGCCTCCGTTGGCTAATGCAAATAAATATTTGGCGTTCGGGTCGGTCAACATGGCAATCGGACCGACTCCGCTGGAGATCGTGGTCGTCGTATTCGACACGGGCATCAGGCTGCCATCTGCGTTAATGAAGAACTCGTAGATGTCGTCGGATCCAGAGTTGGCCACATAGAGAAACGTTCCCTGGGGCGGTGAGAGCACGGCGCGGGGAATTTTTCCCACTGCCAGGAATTGTCCCGGGACCGAACTCAGTGCGCCCGAGGTGGTATCGAACGCGAAACCCACGACGGTGTTGTTGACGCCGTCAGTAACGTACACGTAGTTCAGGCCGTTGGCGACAGCGACGGCCGTCGGTTGCGGAATGTTGCTGCCCGCCGGGCCAGGGGGAAATGGGATCGTGGCGGACACTGGAGTTCCGAGCGTCCCCGACGAAACCGGATACGCCGTGATGTATCCAGGTCCCGAAGTTCCGTTCGGCTGATTCCCCGGGCAGGCCGCGCTGCCATTCACGTTAAAAAAAGTCTGAACCGCGACGAAAAGGAACTTGCCGTCCTTATCCATCGCCAGAGCAACGGGGTTCGAACTGAAGCAGTCGTTATTCGTAGGAGTGGGAGGGATCGGAATGGCCGTTCCGACGCTGGCCAGCGTTCCATCCTTCGCAATAGAGAACGCCATCACGTCCCCGCTCTTCACCGTGTTATCGGTCCCCGGGTCGAGTGGGCTTCCGAAGTCCGCAACGAAGGCGAAGGTGTTAGTTGGGTCGAAAATCAAAGCGTTCGGTTGAGTGCCGGTATTGATGCTCTTGCCGGTGGCCGTGAGAGCGCCATTGGAAGAACTTAGCGTGCCGTTCTTCAAGTTAAGCTTGTAAGCCGAGATCGTTCCCGGATTCGTGCCCTGGCTGGCAATGTACACCAGCGACGATTTGCTCGAGGAGCCACAACTCACAAACATCGCCAGGCTGCCCACCACCAACACACACCGAAGCCACCCAGACCTCATCAAAATGAACTCTCCTGTTGATTTTTCTGTGGCGAGGGCCCGCCCGGGCCTCGAGCCATCCAGTTTTGAGGGCTTGATTACCTTCATTTGTGTATCAGGAATTTCCCGGAAGAGCAAACTGCTGCAAAGACTTATTGGAATCTGGCGAGGTCTGCGGAGTTGCCCGGCGGAAGAAAAGGAGGGCGACTGGAACAGGAACAAGGTTCGCGGGTTTCGCGGTGAAAGGTTTGCCCGGGGTCTGGCAGAAGTTCCGAACCGCAGAAACTAAGCCGTGTGAACCGGTATCTCCTTCGGCCCCTGCCTGTCCGCCGAACCATGCGCCTCGAGCGGCAACCGGATCTCCACCATCAACCCGCCTTCGGGACGATTCGATGCCCGTACCGATCCGCCATGCAGCCGCACGGCGCGTTCGGTAATCGCCAGCCCGAGCCCAACCCCTCCGGTCTGCCGTCCACGCGCGTCGTCCAGTCGATAAAACGGCCGGAACAGCTTATCCAGTGACTCCTGCGGAACTCCCGGGCCGTGATCGGATACGCGCACGACCACCTCCGGCTTTCCATTGGCAGATTCCCGGCCCAGCACGATCTCAACCTCGGTCCCTTCGGGGGTGTGCCTCATGCCATTGCGAACCACGTTCTCGATCGCGCTATGCAAGAGAGACGGGCTGCCGAAAATGACCGCCTCGTCCCGAATGACACAGTGAACGCGGCACTGCCGGCTTTGCGCCTCGAAGTCCGCGTCCTCGGCAATGTCTCGGACGAGTTCATCGAGCGCAATCGGGGTGTGTCCCATGGCATCCTCGCCGCCCTCGAGCCGGGCCAGCGTCAGTAGCCGTCCGATCAACTCATTCAGCCGGTTCGCTTCCAACTCGATTCGGTCGAGTGCGCTTTCCGCCTCCGTCCCGGCGCGTTGCCAGGCGAGACCGAGCGCGACGCTGAGCCGCGCCAGCGGCGAACGCAATTCGTGGGAGATGTCGTTCAGCAGGCGGGACTGCGCGCTGACCAGATCCTGCAGACGCGAGGCCATGGTGTTGAAGTCGCGCACCAACTCTGCAATTTCGTCGCTGCGACGGCGCTTGGGTGCGACCGCTCGTGCATTCAAATCGCCAGCGGCCAATTGTTGGGTCGCTGCCCGCAGACGGCGCACGTCGGAAGTCAGGTAGCGTGCCAGCACATAACAGACAAAGCCCGACACCAGCACCGCCAGCGCGAGAATGACCAGACCAGTCCCTGGCGTTTTCTGGCGCAGCAGCGGCAACCACGGCCGGGGCGGAACTTCCGCCACCATGATGTACTGGCGACCTCCCGCCGTCGTGACTTCCTGGCTTACAAAACGCCGGGGCGAGAACCGGTGAAAAACTCCACCACCCTGCGGATCGAGCCGGTGGCTCAGTCGCTGTGCCCACGCCGGCGCCTGTCGTCCAGCCAATTCTTTCCCTTGATCGTCAAACAGATAAGCCTTCAGGCGAAGAGTCGTTCCCAATTGGTCAATCTTCGCGTCCAGGACCTTGGGCCCGCCCGATTCATAGGCCTGCACCAACTGATCGGCAGTGTTGGTCTTGATGTAGTCCCAGAAAGGCGACTCGGTCTGCGGGCGAAAAACGACCGTGGCCAGCACCACCAGCGCTACGATCAGCGCCTGCGCGAGCCAGAATGACAGGAAGATTTTAAGGAAAAGGCTTTTCATCGCGAGCCGCTTTTCACCTTCTCGCGCGGCCGGGCCAGGATATAGCCTACTCCTCGCACGGTCTTGATGTGTTCCGCCTCCCCGTTGATGTCGCCCAGTTTCTTGCGCACCTTGCTGACATGCATATCGATGCTGCGGTCAAAGGGAGAAAATTTCCGGCTAAGCACCGCGCTCACCAGTTCCTCGCGAGTCACCACGCGCCCGGCCTCGCGCAGCAGCACTTCCAGCAGATTGAACTCAACCGACGTGAGCTCCACCGGCAACCCGCCATGCCGAACGGTTCGAGTCGCGGGATCGAGTTCGATATCTCCAATGCGCAGGATCTCCGGCGCGCGCGGCGACCCCACACCCTTTGGATCGGCGCTCGTCCGCCGCAACACGGCGCGAATGCGAGCCACCAGTTCTCTCGGGTTGAACGGCTTGGGCAGGTAATCATCCGCCCCGATTTCGAGGCCGACGATGCGGTCCACATCCTCGCCGCGCGCCGTTAAGAGAAGCACCGGCACTCGCGACGTGGAGCGAATCCGCCGCAACACGTCAAAGCCGCTCATCCCGGGCAGCATCACGTCGAGAACGACCATCAGGTAGTTCCCCGTCAACGCACGCTGCAGGCCGGTTTCCCCGTCATGAACCGACTCGACCCGAAAGCCTTCGGGTGCCAGGTACTCGCTGACCAGGCTGCACAACTCAAAGTCGTCGTCGACAATAAGGATACGGTCCATCCTGCTCATTAGTTTTACAACAGGCCTCCGGAAATCCGGGTAAAGAATTGTCAACGGGGATCGGGCAGCAGAGCCGATGGCCCGCAGGTCGCGTGGATGCCTGGGTTCAAGGCATTAGCATAAGCCAGCCTGGTGCACCGATTGGATCGCTCCAGGCACAGCTATATATCAGGGAGTGTGGCCCGTGGGATGGATTGTCACCAAAGGCTGTTGACTCGACTCGCTCGCGTCAGGTCGCGGTGATTCGGGCTTCCGGACGCTGAATTCGAGGTCCGACAGCAAATCCAGCCCAGCCGCTGCAGCGAAGACCCAGATCGCACCGCCAATAAAGCCGACCGCGGCGCCCAGCAGCAGGAACTGCTCGGGAGTTCCGCGGGGTAATCCGTTGAGGCTGAAGATGAACACGCCTAAACCAATGACGAGGACGACGGCGGCGTTGATCTTCGAAAATGCGACGAGTCCTTCGTATTTGCGTTTCATAACTCCTCGGGACGCAAACCAAGAGGGGGCCTGTTGGGAATCATCGAATCCGTCAGCCGGGCAGTCTGTGACCTGGCGCACCCGAACATGTGTCAGGCGACGCTCACCCGCTAAACATGCCTCTGTGATCAGTGTCACACTGCACCGTTAGTTTGCGGAGCAGAATCATTGCAGGAAGGAACGTTGTGGCTTCGCCCTTCAGGGGGTGCTGTATGAACCAGGTCAACGTTTTCTTGCTGGCACTTGTTTTTGTCTACGGATTCTTTGGCATGTGGGCATTCGTGGTTCACGAGTTCCCGGTAGAAGGACCAAAATCCCTCACCCGGTACCGGCCGACTGTGGACAAGCTTTTGCTCTGGCTCGTTCTCGTTCCGCTCCTGGGTGGGATGATTTACGCCGTGTTTCGGTGATCGGTCGTGACACGGTTGGGGCAACGCAATCAAGCCCGACGCGTGTTCGCAATCGGTTCCGGTGAAGCTCTCTTCTCAGCCGAGAACCTTTGAGGGCATTCTTATAACTGTCACGCTAGTCGGGTGCCCGCACCGCCGTCGGTGACTGGGGCTCACGACGAAACGTACCTTAACGCCCGAACGTCCCCGTTTCGGAAACGCCGCCCGCGCACTTGCCGGAGTCGTCCTGGGCAACTCTCGTTGACAAAACTTTACTCTGCTTGACCGAGTTTTTACCCCGTCCCGCAGTGCTCCGTGTTTGTATGGATGCAAGAGATTTTCAGGGCCCGGCCGAGAACCCGGGTGGTGGAGGAACTCAATGAACGTTAACCGATTCAAGCTTCTGGCTGTCGTGCTGTCGATCGCGATGGCGACGGCCGCTTTTTCGCAGACGGTCGTCAAGACTCACCAGGGCATGGGACATCGTGGCGGCTTCAGTCACATGCTCGGCTTCTACACTGACTACCTCGATCTGACCGACGCGCAGCAGGCACAGATGAAGGACATCATCGCCAAGGAAAAGCCTTCCATCCAACCGCTGATGCAGCAACTGAGACAAGGCCACCAGCAGATGTCCCAACTCGAACAGGCTGCCACGTTCGATGAAGCGAAGGTTCGCGCAGCGGCGAGCCAGCAGACACAGGCCATGACCGAACTGATGGTGCAGAAAGCGCGCATCAAGTCGGAATTGATAGCGGTGCTGACGCCCGATCAGAAGGACAAGATGGCGAAGTTCGAGGCGAAGCGCCAGGCGCGCTTCCAGAAACACTTCCAGCAGAACACAACTCCTCCAAGCGAGTGATGCTGGTGCGGGGTGGACGGGGCGGGGGCCGTCCCGTTCATCCTTTACAGGCAACTTCCGCTCCGCTGGCGGGTTTACCGGATGAAGGCAATCGCCATTTTCCGGCAACTCAGGTGGTGCAACAGGGATTCGTTTCCCCAGAAAGGCTGGGTACGGCTTTGGCAACCATCGCAACGGATCAAGCACTCATCGAGGCGGTCGTCGGCGAAATGCAGGACGGCATCGAGCGGGCAGTTGGTTTCTGGATGACGCAGATTGAGCAGGCTCTGCGCGATCCAGCGCTCACTACCCTCGGCCGCATGAATGCCGTGCGGGAGATCGTCAATCGCTACGTTGCTGACCGGACGGGTGAGAATCATGGATACGCTGCGTAGCGGCCTTCGCCTGATCGGATCGGCCTTCATGAACAGCGAAATGGTTTACTCGTTCCTGATGGGAATGGGCTGGTTTTTCCTGCTGGGGTGGGCGGTGGCTTTGGTGGTGGCTTGCGCTTCAGTGTTTCGTCAGGACGGGAACGTGCGATTCGCTGGTCTCGCGCACAAGCTTCCGAATGGGAAAATGCCGGTCAGGCCGAGGGTTGGAGGGTGAACTTAGTGCTTCGGGTCGAAGGTGAACTCGACCTGTGTCTTGGTTTCGTTATCAGCCGCAACGTACTTCCACTTGCGGACTGCCGCGCTGGCCGCTTCCACCAGCACTGGATTCCCGCCTAAGGGCGACACCGAATCCACGTTTCCTTTGGGCGAAATTACGATTTCCAGCCGCACGATACCGCCGATGTGCGCTTCCCGGAGCGTCAGCGGATAGCCCGGGTTCTCTTTGTAGACGAGCTTTCTGACGATTTTGGCCTGGGCGGAAGTGGACGTGGACAGGCTCAGAATGGCCAGGAGGCAGAACATCGCCCAAGCCAGCCACACCAGGGCGTTGCCGCCCCTTCGCGATGTTTTGGAAACACCCCGCAAACAAACACCCCACTCGCCACAGACTTCCCCTGGGTTCGGCCTTTGTTGATGTTATGGAACCAGCGGCGATGGCGGCAAGATTACCAACGTACCTGCGACTCACGAAGGTTTGGGGTGGAGTGAGAAATGCAATAAACACAGAGGGCACAGTGGTTCACAGGGGAATTCCCGGTTCCTCCGTGGTTCTCCGGTCAAGCTCTTAATTGTCCCTTCATGGCCGGATTTGGCTGACAACTCGCTGCACCCGCGACTGGTAGAATCGCATCTACCTAGCAATGCTGCCCAAGAGCCTGCGTCCCCTCTACCCATACATCAAGAAGTACCGTCGAGGCTTTATTGTCGGGGCGCTATGCGTGTTGCTGCTGAACGGAATTGCTATACAGTCGCCCCAAGTCATCCGGGTGGCGATCGACTACCTTGAGCAGGGCGGCCGGTCGACCAACAAACTCGGCTTCTATGCTCTGCTGATGGTCGGGATCGCGCTGAGCAAGGGCATTTTTCAATTCCTGACCCGCTGGATCGTGATTGGAATCTCCCGCGACATTGAGTTCGATCTGCGCAACGACCTTTTCCAGCACCTCGAGCGGCTGTCGTTTCCCTACTACCAGCGCACCCGTACGGGCGACATCATGGCCCGCGCTACCAACGATCTGAATGCCGTGCGCATGCTGCTTGGCCCGGCCATCATGTACTCGGCAAACACGCTGGTGTTCACCGCCGGTGCGTTGGTCTATATGTTCAGGATCAGCCCGAAGCTGACGCTCTACACCTTTCTGCCTCTGCCGGTCGCCAGCATCGTCATTCAGTATTTCGGCCACCAGATTCACGAGCGCTTCGAAAAAATCCAGGCAATGTTCTCTGACATTTCGGCGCGCGCGCAGGAGAACTTTTCCGCCGCCCGCGTGATCCGGGCATACGCGCAGGAGAACGCGGAAGTCCGGCAGTTCGAAGCCGCCAACAACGAGTACATCAATCGCAGTCTCCCGCTGGCGCGCTTGATGGGCCTGCTCTGGCCAACGTTGGAATTGACGTTGGGACTTGCGGTCGTGCTGGTGCTCTGGCTGGGTGGGCGGGAAGTTCTGCTGCATCGCATCTCGGTCGGCGATTTCGGCGCGTTCCTTACGTACATGATCCAGCTCACCTGGCCGGTGATTGCCTTGGGCTGGGTGATTAACATCTTCCAGCGCGGAACCGCTTCGTTGAAACGCATTAACGAAATCATGGTGGAGACGCCGGAGATCACCGACAGCGAGGCTGTCATCGCGGCAGGTTCGCCGGAACCGGAATTGCGCGGGGCGATCGAGTTCCGCGACCTCAACTTTGGTTACAACGGAACACCGGTGCTGCGCGGAATCAACCTGAGTATTCCGGAAGGCAGTAGCCTGGCCATTGTTGGTCCCACCGGCTCGGGCAAAACAACGCTGGTGAACCTGATTCCGCGGGTGTACGATGCCACGCCCGGCAGCGTCCTCATCGATGGGCACCCGATCCGCGATTTCCCAATCGACTTTCTGCGCCGCAACATCGGCTTCGTTCCGCAGGAGACTTTCCTGTTCAGCGACACGGTGCGCGAAAACATCGCCTTTGGGGTCGACGACGCCACCGACGCGACCATTCGCAATGCCGCGGAAGCTGCCAATATTGCGGCCGACATTGAGGGTTTCCCCGACCAGTACGCCACCATGGTGGGCGAACGCGGCCTGACGCTCTCCGGCGGGCAGAAGCAGCGCACCGCCATCGCGCGTGCCATCATTCGCAATCCGCGCATTCTGATTCTGGACGACGCGCTGTCGAGTGTCGACACGCAGACCGAAGACAAGATCCTGAATCACCTGCGCGAAATCATGCGCGGTCGCACCACCATCTTCATTTCGCACCGCGTCTCCACCGTGCGCAACGCCGACCGAATCGCCGTGTTGCATGGCGGACGCATCGTGGAACTCGGCACCCACGATGAACTCATCGCGCGCGACGGCTACTACACCGACCTCTATAACAAGCAGCTGCTGGAAGAAGAACTGGCGGAGGTTTAGGGGTAGCCCGGCATATTGCCAGGCGTCGCAGTCCAATGCATAGGTTTAACCGCTCCTGACACGAATCATGAAGCGTCAACCCAGCCACGAACTGCTCGACAGCGACGCCGGCACGCCGCGGGAGATCGCCGGCAGCCTGACCGACCTGCGCATGTTCAATCGCTGGTTCGGAGGCCTGACCTGCACGGCAGGCCTGGTGGAGCGAGTAGCGCGTGACACCGGCATGACGTCGCTTTCATGGCTCGATGTCGCCGCGGGAGCAGGCTTTGTCCCGCGTACGGTCAGCGCACGCCTCTCGCGGCGGAATATCCGCCTGAATGTTACGCTCCTCGACCGCGCTGCCTCTCACGTCGGCAACGGAGGCCGTTCCGTGGTTGGTGATGCGCTGGCGCTTCCCTTCCGGGACGACAGCTTCGACCTGGTCAGCAGCCAACTTTTCGTGCACCATCTGTCCCCCGATCAAGTCGTACAGTTTGTGAAGGAAGGTTTACGCGTGTGCCAGCACGCATTTCTGATCAACGATCTGATCCGCGATCCGCTTCACCTGGCGCTCGCCTACGCCGGCTTTCCGCTCTACCGCAGCCGCATCACTCGCAACGATGCACCCGCCTCGGTACGCCAGGCTTACACGGTCGAAGAGATGCGCGGCATGCTGGGCCAGGCTGGCGCAGCGCGAATTGAAGTGGATACCTGCTTCCTCTACCGCATGGGCGTGATCGTATGGAAACAGTAATCGGGGGTCACGCCGGAAACACAGCTCGCAACCACTTCGATCTCGCCGTAATCGGCGGGGGACCTGCGGGAACTGCCGCCGCCATCACGGCGGCCCGCGCCGGCGCGCGCGTGCTTCTGCTCGAACGCGGAAAACTTCCCCGCCAGCGCGTTTGCGGCGAGTTCGTTTCGTCCGAATCGATCAGCCTTCTGGCAAGTCTGCTGGGCCCCACCGATCTGGTCGACCGGGCCCCGCGCATTCCCCAAGCCCGCCTGTTCTTCGATGGCCAAGTCGTTTCCACTCCCGTCGAACCTTCCGCTGCAAGCATTGCCCGGCTGGATCTCGACATCATGCTGTGGCGCTCCGCCCAGCTTGCGGGCGTCGACACAAGCATGCAGATGACCGTCGAGACCGTCGCGAGGACTGATTCTTTCCACCTCTCCACATCTGCGGGCACGTTCAAAGCGCTCGCCGTGATCGACGCCACGGGCCGCTGGTCAAACTTGCGGGCTGAATCTTTCGTGAACGGTTCGCACTCAGGATCCAAAGACAACGGCGAAAAGTGGTTGGGAGTGAAAGCCCACTTCTCCGAGTCCGACCCGCCTGCCTCGGTCGACCTTTATTTTTTCGACGGAGGATATTGTGGAGTGCAACCCGTGACGCTGAGCAGAGGCGATCCCGGGAACAATGGTCAGGGCAAACGGGTCAACGCCTGCGCCATGGTGCGTTCCGACGTTGCGCGCTCGTTGCCCGAAGTCTTCGATCTGAATCCTGAACTAAAGCGGCGCTCGCACGCATGGCAGCCACTCGGCGAACCCGTCACCACCTCGCCGCTGATTTTTCGGGAGCCGACGCCGGTTGTGGATGGAATTCTGATGGCAGGTGACGCGGCAGGATTTGTGGACCCTTTTGTGGGAGACGGGATTTCTCTCGCGCTGCGCAGCGGCGCCCTGGCCGCTCAGTCGCTGGTTCCCTTTTTCAGGGCACAGTCATCGCTCGAGCAAGCTGCAGCGCTTTATAGCCGGCACTACCGCGAATGCCTGTTGCCCGTCTTTCGCAACTCCTCGAAAATACGCCGACTACTCAGCCTGCCTCGTCCCATCCGCCGGTCGGTGGGCCATTTGCTGGCTGCGCCGTGGGTCTCGCGTCTGCTCGTGCGCCTCACTCGCTAGAGGTGCGGGTTGCGACGCCGTTAAGCG
Source organism: uncultured Acidobacteriota bacterium (assembly GCA_963765755.1). Taxonomy (GTDB): domain Bacteria; phylum Acidobacteriota; class Terriglobia; order Terriglobales; family Acidobacteriaceae; genus Gp1-AA133. The sequence continues at coordinate 139,276 of CAVXXV010000017.1, forward strand.
ACTCTTTACGCTGCGTGACGTTTCAGAAATTGCAGTGTCTTCTCGTTGAACCCTGCGACATTCTCATAGATTGGCGCGTGCGAACACTCCTCAAACACCAGAAGTTCGGAATTGCGAATCGTCTGCAGCCGGTCCGCAAAGCGCAACGAGGTCGCCGTATCGCGGCGGCCGAATGTAATCAGCGTAGGCGCATTGATGCGCGCAAGCTGTGCGTCCGCATCGTGCCCGATCACCGCATTCGATTGCTGCAGGAAGCTGGCCACCGACTGGGCCGGACGGCTGCGTACGAAATCCGCGAGCGACTGCACGTACTCCGGCTTAGCCGCATAGAGTTCCGGGGTCAGGCACCAGGGAAAGAGCGCGCGAATCACCATTTCCTGCACATTGCCCAGCGCCTTGGCGACGATCTGGAAATTCTCCGCGATGGCTTTCAGGTACGCATCCGTCGTCGGCCACGCGCTATGCAGCGACAGCGACGCGACCATCTGCGGATTCTTTCCCGCCAGCCACAGGCCGATCGCACCGCCCAGGGACAAGCCGGTGACGTGGGCTTTGGCGACGCCAATCGCTCGCATGAATGCGGCCACGTCATCGGCAAGCGTTTCGGTGGTATACCCTCCTTCGGTTAGATCGCTCTCTCCGGTCCCACGCAGGTCCAGTGAGATGCATGTGAAGTGCTTGGAGTATTCCGCCACCTGGAATGCGTAGCAGGCGTGGTCCGCAGCTAAGTAAGGGATCAGGACAAGCGGCTCACCGCTACCCTGCTGATCGTAGTTGATCGTGATGTTGTTGGCTTTGACCCGAGGCATGAAGTAACCCCCGCTGTGGATTTGGGCCGATGGTCAGGGCCGCCATTATGACAAGAAGGCGACCATCTCCCAAAAACAAAATCACTCACCGCACAATCGCGAGTGAGTGATCAGGTTATCTGCCGCAAGAGACTTGTGCTGCTCAGTGGATGCTTATCCCTCCCTGAATCTCGATGATCGGCCGCCGCACCACGATCCTTCCCAGATCATCCTCGTGGTAGTAGTACTGCCGCCCCTGATACTCGTAAACCTGGCAGCCATGTTTCTTGGCTTGGCCCGGCGGCAAGCCGCAATTCCCCCAGCCCGTCTTCTTTCCATGTCCCCAGCCGGGCGGCCGCTCATTGCCTTGATAGGTACGGTATTCGTACCCGTCCTGGCGTTCCCATCCTTCGTCGTCGTGCTTGTTGCCGTGTTTGCCGTGCTTGCCATGGTCACCGTGGTCGGCAAACAATGCCGGAGCACTCCACGCAAAGGCGGCCAGCAACGTCAAAATCATCAGAAGGCGCTTGCCCATAGGTTATCGCTCCTGCGAAAGGTCCTCGAATTCAGCTTATGAATCGTGCACAAGAAGTTTAATTCTCCCGAGAGACCACCAGCAGATTACTGAAGTACCCCGACTAGCGATGTGAGCGTGGGTTGCTAGCGGATTAGCTCCCAAATCCGCGCCAAGTGATGATCATCGTGTTCGGCAACGAAGTACAGGTGGTCGACCAGCCGCATCGGCTTTTTCAAGCGGGGATGAACCAGGACACGGGAGAACAAAGCTGGGTCCAACTCTTCCGTCCGCTCTACCAACAACGCTCGCCCTCCCCGAAAATTCGCCAAAATCTTCTCCAGGGACTGAGCATTGTAGTTGGCCTCGTGCGTCTTTCGATTGCTCAGGTCAGTTGCACTGAGTTCGGGGCCGCCGCGCATAAAGTCCTCCACCCGTTTCAGCCATAGCGGCTCAAGATCCAGCAGATGCCCGACATGTTCCTGCGCCGACCATTTCTCTTCGGGCTTTCGGGTAAGCACTTCGAGGGCGCGGCCTCGGACCAGTTCCTCGACGCGCGCCGGTGTGCCCCGCAAACGGGCACACAGGTTGGGATAGACATCAGGCGGAAAAGCGAACTCAAATTGCCGCTCGTACCAACGCGACACGGTGCTCATGACATCTCCTCGACTTTCAGTGATTCCGAATCTTATGGATGCTCAAGGAAGGAGGGGAGACCCAAATACATTAGCCGCGAAGCCTTCTTTAGATTCGACGCGCCTCTTTGCGTCCTTCGCGGAAGTTCTTCGCGTCCTTTGCGGTTAAGCCGTTTTGTCGAACGAAAAGCCTTTAACCGCAAAGCGCGCAAAGGACGGCCGCAAAGATCGCGAAGCAACTCTGATTCTCGACGCGGCCCTTCTCTGCGACCTCCGCGGCCTTTCTCTGCGTCCTCTGCGTTTTAAGATTTTTTCCCGGCGAAGGTCCACGATGCCCGCCGGACCGGCGAGCAATCCGCCGGAGGCAAGAAAAGCTTGCAGTGCTACCGTACCACCAACACTTCTCGAATATTATCCCGGCTGAGGAAGAACTTGATCGAAGCAAAATCCCGAAACAGATTTTCGATGTGCCGGTTATTGAATACGCGCTGTAGCCGGAAGCCGGGCGCGACCGCCCGGTGAATCGCTCCCGTAGGCCCGCGACGCACTTCCCTCTGGGGAACGATAGGCTGCATATCCAGCACATCGGGTCCCATAATGTGGTAGCGATAGCACGGAGCATCCGGTCCCGCATCGCGCGTGTGAAAGAATGCCAGCAACATTCCACCCGGCTTGAGCACCGACCACAACCGCCCGACCACCGGTTTGACCAGGCCCTCGTCCATGTAGTCCGGTAAATTCCAGCACAGGACCACATCGAACTGCGCCGCCGGATACACCAGGTTATCTTCCAGAAACTGGCGGCTATCGAGCACGACGTTGCCCTGCTCATCTTTGGTGACGAGGCCAGGATCGGTCGACGCCGTGAGCAGATCCTCGCTGTACATCTTGTGAGCGCGTTCGGTGAAGTAGCGGATATTTGCCGGAGAGGTAGCGCCCAGGTCGAGAATGCACAGGCCTTCTTCCGACGACCAATAGCGGGCGACCTCGCCCAGGCCGCTCGAGCGCCGTGACAATTTCTGACTGGTTTGTGCCGGGGACGAAGGTTTGTCTGGTCCGGACGATGGTCCGCGAAACAATTTCATGCAGCTGTGTGGTACCGCCACACTCTCATGGTCAATCTTCGATTCAAGCCTGTCGCGTAAACCCGCCGACTGGCCATTGCAATCCTACTTCCCATCCTTGCCTACGTCGACTTTGCCTTTCAGGTAGGCGCCTTCTTCGATCGCAATCCGCTGGGTCGCAATGTCGCCATTGACGATGGCTGACTTTCTCAGTTCCACCCGGTCGGTGGCGTGCAGGTTGCCTTCCAGCTTGCCCTGAATAATCACGCCCTTGGCATCGACGTTGGCCTTCACCTGTCCGTTCGGACCGACGGTCAGATTGTTTCCTTTCAGCAGAATATTGCCTTCTACCTGGCCGTCAAGATACAGGTCCTCGCTCCCGGAAAGCTCCCCCTTGATTACAACCGACTTCCCAATGTGTGCGAACTCGCCAGTCTTGGGCACATCCATGACTGCAATCTCCTTGGCCAAATGCCGGTGGCGTGCGGACTTCGATTTGCTGCTGCCCTCCTGCCCCGGCTATACGCCGCCGTTGACGCCAGGAAAGGGAACTTGATGGGAAGCCATGATACTAAACCATTTCTTAGGGATTTTCGCATCTCTTGCAACTGCCTGAAACAACCTAAAGACTCAAGCGATCCCTGTAAGCAGGCCAACGCCGCATTTGTCCTTCCGCGTGCGTATGCAAATACAACAGTTGCTTCTTCCGACCCGTCTAACGGTAAACTTAGCGGAGTGGGGCACTGCATGATGCGGTCCAACATCTTGCTTCAGCTCGGGCGGATAATCGCAGTGATTTGCGTTAGTTCTTTGGCGCAAGCCGGGCAAACTCCCGCCCTGCCTCCCGGCGAGTTGGTGCGAGCCACAGTGCAAAATGAGGTGAATGCCTCCATCGCGCCCACTTCGCACCACATGTTCACCTCCCTGAAGGAAACTGCTCGCGGTTCGCAGACCAAGCTTTATTGCGAAACGAAAGACGCAATGGCAGGTATGGCGGTCGCCTACGATGGCAAGCCCCTCACCGCCCAGCAACGCCAGGCCGAAGAAGCCCGCCTTGAACAGTTGATGAACAGCCCCGAGGAACTGGCCAAGAAGCGGCAGCGCGAGAAAGAGGACACCGAACGTGTCACCAAGATCGTTCGCGCCATGCCTGACGCCTTCCTGTACGAATACGCCGGCACGGAACCCGGCAAGGCGGGGCTCGGCAAAGAAGGCGATGAGCTGATTCGTCTGAATTTTCGTCCTAATCCGGCATACGAACCGCCTTCGAAAGTCGAACAGGTCCTTTCCGGCATGAATGGCGTTCTCCTGATCGATGCCAACCGCCGTCGGATCGCACGCATCGACGGCACGCTCTTCAAGGATGTCAGCTTCGGCTGGGGAATTCTTGGCCATCTCGACAAAGGCGGTCACTTCCTGGTCGAACAAGGCGACGTCGGCGATGGAACCTGGGACATGCGCCGCATGGGTCTCGCCTTCACGGGCAAAATCCTGCTCTTCAAGCGCCTCGACATCAAGTCGACAGAAACCTACGGCGATTTTCGCTCTGTCCCCACCGGCCTTACCTTCGCGCAGGGTGTGGAGCTGTTGAAGAAACAGGAAGCCACGCTGGCGGAAAATCGGCGCGGCGAAAACGATCACAAGTAGGGGATCTCTGCAAATCTCATTCCCCTGCTTAGTTCAACAATGTTGTTCGAAATCCTACCTGGGTTGCTCGGCGCACAGGTGGAATTTCTTTTTTCATTTGCCAAAATTGGGGTGGGTGACGAACACGATACCCACTAGTGCCTGCGCGAGCGGGTCTTAAGGTTGGCTTCAGGTTTCAAGTGTTAGTTTACGTTCGGTTCGCTCGGAGGCCCTCCCCTGTTAAAGCTCGTGATGGTCGTGTTGTTGGTGGTTTGGGTCCTGGGATTCCTCACACATCACACCTTGGGTGGATTTCTTCACGCACTCCTTGTTTTGGCGGCGGTTCTCTGGCTGATCAGCATTGTTCGAGGCGGGAACCCGTAAGGAGGGTGAACTTTGCCTGCAAGGAAAAGATTGCTGGAGCGGACTCGTAAACTCAGCCAACGAGAACGGCAGGTTACGGAAATGGTAGCGCAAGGAATGAAGAACCGGGAAATCGCCAGCCGGCTCGGCATCCACGTACATGTCGCCAGGAACTATCTGAGCTCGGTTTACGACAAGATTGGCGTGAGCAATCGCGTGGAACTCGCGCTGTGGTACGAGGCGAGAAGATACGAGCGGCAGGTTTCCCTACCGCGATAGGCGATCGCACAGCATCGGTTCACTCTGTCGGCAACTTGCCCTTCAAGTATTGATATCTGAGCCCCCCTTCCTGGGCTTCTCGCTACCCGACGCACATTTATGGTTCGAGAACTGCATCGTGAGGTTCTCGCGCGCCTGGACCTCGCTGTGCAGTGCCGTGATCGGCACCTTGAACTCGCGTCCACAGTGCGTGCAAGCAGCCACAACTGGCACCGTTCGTATCCACTTGGCCACGCGGAGAGTTGGTTTTCCCGGCATCTATTTGATCCAAACCCGCCTGCCATTCTCGGGCGGCTAAAAGTCACAATTGCGTTTGGCTAGTATCGCGCGTACGTGGCGCTACGCTTGCGTATGGATTCAGGGCCGACTGGATCAGCGCTGAGGTGGATTGGTTCCAGATGGAGGCGGCGTCGCCGGACTCGCATCCGTAGGCTGCGCCGGCATGTTTCCGGGGGGCGTTGTCGTATCCGTGCTTCCCGAGCCCGATCCCATGCCCGCACCGCTCGTGCCCTGGTTTCCAATCGCCGACCCGTTCACCACTAACTCGACCCGCCGGTTCTTTGAGCGCCCTGCCGCACTATCATTCGAGGCAACCGGCTGACTCTTCCCGAATCCCTGCGCTGTAATGATGTCAGGCGATACACCCTGGCTCACCATGAAACCCCGAACCGTTTCAGCGCGCTGGTCGGAGAGTTTCTGGTTATATTCCTCACTGCCTATGTTATCCGTGTGCCCTTCCACCTTCACATTCAATCCCGGGTAGGCCATCAGGATGCCCGAGACTTTGGCGAGACGTTCGCGCGCCTCGGTCTTGAGCGTGTACTTGTTGAAGTCAAACAGAACGTCGGGCATGCTGACGATCAGGCCGCGCGCGCTCTCGCGAGTCTCCAGCACTTGATTCAGCTGCTGCATCAGTCGTGCACGGGTTTGTTCTTTATCCTGCTCCGCGCGTTGAGCGTCCTGGCGGGCTTTTTCGCTTTCGGCCTGTGCCGCCTGTTTCTGCGCTAAAGCCTCGGCCCGCGCCTGTTCGGCTTCCTTCTGTGCTTGCTCGGCCTGGCGACGAGCCTCTTCGGCCCGCGCGCGATCCGTTTCCGCCTGCTGCTGCAGTTGGATGGCAGCTTCGCGCTGTTGCTCGGCCGCCTGGCGCTGTTGCTCGGCAACCTCGGTGCGACGTTGTTGTTCGATCTTCTCTTCTTCCTGCTTACGCCGGATGGTCAGCAATCTGGCATCTTCGGCCGACTGCACCGCGCCGCGAGCCACCGTGCCAATCGCCTTATCCCCTTGCTTGCGCTGATAGTAATCGTGCGCACGCGCGAGAAAATCTTCTGCCTTGGCCAGCGAATCAGCAGCGTACTTCTGTGCGCCCGCTGCTTTCGCAATCGCCACTGCGTTGATGGCTTCCTTCAGATCGATCGGCATCTTCTCGTCGGCTGTCTGTGACGCCAGGTCCGACGCGTTGACGTCGACCGTGTACTCTCCGCGCTGCAGAACGTCGAACTTTGTCTCAATCGGCTGCTCCCATCCCTTGGTGCCGCTCTTGATCAGGTTTTCCATGATCACCTGATCGCTGGGGATGGTCACCGCGAAATAGGGCTCCGCCGTCAGAATCAATCCAAAAGCCTGTAGATCTGTCGTGACCGTGAGTTCGGCCTTGCCATCTTTCGGAACGATCTCTCCGAGATTGGAGGCGCGACCTTCCGGAGTAATCGCCCACAAAACATAGGTCAGGTACTCGGGACCGTAGATACTCGGCTTCGGGAGGTTCTCCAGCTCAACTTCCACGCGAAGTCGTCCCGTGCGGCTCTGGACCTTCGCCTTGCCCTTGCCGTTGGGATCGAGCTTGGTGCCCTGAAATTCAATATTCGTGGTATCACGATGGCGATAGTTGAGCGCCCGCGTGGTCCGCCCCACCACCTGTACACGGTAGACCGGAGTCTTTGCCATGGGCGTCACATCTTGAGACGCGTCCGGTGACGTTGTAACGGTCGGCTGCTGGTCCTGCGCGAAACCCAGTCCAACCGACACTAAAAGAACTGCACTGTTTAGAACTGCTGAACGAAGAGCACTGCGCATAACGGACTCCCTCTGAAGAACAACGTCTGATGCTGTTCTTTGCTCAAAGGGTTTACGTCGCCGGTTCTGTAGACAACGCAAGCTGCGCGCGTCATAAAAATCTAATGTAATCTCCTGATGTGATCGCTAGAGCCACCGCTTGCCGCGCCTCTCACTTTCGCCACTCTCGCAGATTTTTCTCCGCCAACATCGCCTTGACTTCCGCCCTCGCCTTCTCCACGTTCGCACAGGCCCCGAAGCCGGAGTGGTGCCGCCCTCTTCCCCGCCCCGAATACAAGACCCTCGAGCGCGTGCCCGTTAACGATTCATGGTTCGAGGTCTACAAAGTTGCTACCGGCGTGTTCGCGATCTACGAGCCACATCAATCCGAGGAGACCATCAGCTACCTCATTGTGGGAGACAAGAAGGCCGCGCTATTCGACACCGGCATGGGCATCAGCGATTTGAAAAAGGTCATCAACGAACTGACCAGCTTGCCGAGCGTGGTCCTCAACTCGCACACCCACGACGACCACGTCGGCGACAACTGGCAGTTCGACACCATCTACGCCATGGACACCGACTTCACGCGCAAGAATGCCAAAGGCTCGCGTCATGACGCGCAAGAGGAAATTGCTCCCGAGCAGATATGTGGAAATTTGCCGAAAGGGTTCCATCCGAAGACCTACGCCACTCGCCCCTGGAAGATCACGTCCTATATCCACGATGGCGATCGCATCGACCTGGGCGGCCGCATACTGGAAGTCCTTGCCACTCCTGGGCACACACCTGACGCCATCTCCCTGCTCGATCGTGCCAACGGCCTGCTCTTCACGGGAGACACTTACTATCCCGCGACCATCTGGCTGTACCGTCCCGAGACCGATTTCAACGCCTACGACGCTTCGATCCGCCGCCTGGCCGCGCTTGAGCCGCAGGTCAAGATCGTCCTGGGCCAACACAACATCCCTTTCGCTCCGCCCGCAGTACTGCCGCAACTGGTGGTGGCCTTCGAAGTAGTCCGCGCGGGCAAGATCCAGCCAACGCCTGGTGACCCCGGCCAAGTCATTTATAAAGCGGGCGGATTTTCTTTCCGGATGCGTGCCCCTGCACCGAAGCACTGAAAGAACAAGGTGGGATTAGGGTGAAGTCGTCGCCTCTCTTGCAGGCCGCGCCTCGGCGCGCTCCACGTGATTGAATTGTCTCTTTCATGTCACTTCGTGGAGCAGCCCGCGAATAACCTTGCCTTCCAAAAAGCAAACTCCTTCCACATCTCGTCAAGACTAGTGAGGCGAATGAACGCCTCAGCAACCCAGCAGAGCAGACGCAGAGAAGACCGTTGCCCCGCATGCATCGCGCGGCGAAAGGGATGACTGTGTGCTCAACAACATCAACTGCGCGGTTTTGGGAGTAAAGCGAAAGACCAACAACATAACAACAAGGGCGCAAGAGGGTAAGTGAACTCGTTAGTAGAACTTCTTCCAGAAATCCAAAACAAGGAGAATGGTGTGGATAACATTCGCAGCAAGAATATTTTCAGTGGCAGCTTGGCGCGGACTATGTTCCGTGGCCTGCTGGTCTCACTGGTAGCCTTGACGATCACCGGCCTGTCCTCTGCACAGGAAAACACGGACCTGAAATTCAGGGGAGGCATCGGCGTAATTCCTGTTACCGGTGTCGCCGCTACTGGCGCCGTCAACCTCAACGTGGTGCGCGGCATTAACCCGGCCGGCCCGTGGCGGATCGCCGACCTGAGTGCCAATGTGACCTCCGATGGCCACATCCGGGTCAAAGGGCGCGGCCTGCTTCTGGCCGCCGGCAACGGTATCGGAACGAACGCTGGGGCGAGCGTGTTCGCGACGCTCTTCTGTGGCCCAGCCGCGACCGCCACCGCCCACAGCACGAATCGTGTCGCCCTCGACGCCGACGGCGATTTCAGAATCAACGATTCGCTTTTGCCCGCCCTCACGGAAGCCTGCACCACGCCGGTACTGCTCATCCGGAATGGCGGGGCCAGCGGAGTCTGGTTCGCAGCCGGCATTCCGGAAGCCCAGTAAAAAACACCTCGGTGGACAGTCAGTTCGTCACCCCGAGACATCCCCATCCTACCGTCGTGCTGTTCGTCGACGTTAGGATGGGTTTCCAGTTTCCACTCACGTGAATTGCCTTTTTCAGTTTCGATGTAAGGAAAGCCGGTACCACGCCGAATGACTAATCTGCCGGTTCCTGCGTGGCAGGCCTCCTGGCGGTGGGTTACGGCTTTAGGCCGCCAGTTCCTGCTCGTGGTTTAATTCCCCCCATGGCGTATACATGGTTCATCTTGCTGATGGTGATTTCCGGCACTGCGCTGATGCTGCTCGTGCTGCAAGGCACCCCACTCGGCGTTTTCGTACATGAACGTATTCCCGATCGTCCACGTCAACGCCTTTTCGTGGCGACCGTAAGCTTTTTTCTCACGTTCGCCGGAGTGCGCGGGGTCGTGTATTGCATCACCCACCATATCCCTCCGTTTCATTTCGTCATTATGGAAGGCCGCCATATCCACCATTTGGTGTTTGGCATCATCATCCTGTTGGCCGTGGGTTATGCGTGGCTGGCCGAGATCGGCGTAGGCACGGGCCCTTCCTCCCTGCTGGCCAGCCGACTCCTCTCGATCCTCTATGGCGTGGGGGCCGCGCTGACCCTGGATGAATTCGCTTTGTGGCTGAATCTGCGCGATGTCTACTGGGCACGCGAGGGGCGCGCCAGCATCGACGCTGTCGTTTTATTCGGGGCCTTGCTTGCAGCCGGAGCATGGGGCGCTCCCCTCTTTTCAGGGAGGGCGCGCAAGAAGTCATGAAACGGCGAATTGACGGGCACTCAAACCCGGGTGGTCAAGTGCACGCTCGCTGAAAATGATTCTTACTGTACGGCAAAGTCTTCCCACCCGTCGTTGGCTTTGCAGGCCGATGCAGACTTCTGACAAACCTCGAGCTTAGTAACGGGATGCACTTCCCAATTGGTCGCCCGCACAAGTCCCTTGTTGTTCCTCTCGCCGGGCAAGCGGTGAGTCTGGTGGATATGCTTTGTGTCCAACATGAGCCATCCGGTTACTTTTACAAACTGACCTTCCAAATCTTTCACGTTCTTGTAGAGCCAGTCGGAGTGACCCTTTGCGCGGACACGGGGCGTGATCTCCGCGGTAACGGAGGTTTCCTCGCCGTCGTTTTCCGGATCGCCCACGAGAACCAGATGAATGTCGGTATCCACCCGGCGCGAAAGTTCGCAATTGCAGGACTCCCCGCTACCCGGTTTGACCTTGAGGACGAACCCCATCACCTCGACGGGCGTTCCTTCTTTGCCGGCAGTTCTGATCGAGGAACGATCGTCGCCCGTGTCCCAGTGCGCGGGCTGACTCAGTGTCCGCATGGCGGAGAGCGTCTTGTGTTTCACAGCTGAATCGGCGGGAATGTCGTCACGATTCTTGGCTTTGTTCAATTCGACATCGCCAATTTCGCCGCATCCGGAATCAGGGCAGTCCTTAATCCCTGCGATGCTTGCGGGACAGGCATTTGTGGGCGGAGTTTTCGGATGCGGTTGGGCGCTCGCTGGACTTCCCAGCAGCAGTAACCAAGAAAGAGCGAGGCAAGAAACCAGTGTACGCTTCATGAGGGACACTCCTTTAATGCTAAATGCAACTAAAGAGATTCCCTGTGGCCCCTAGATAGATGGTAATTGTCCTCTCGGAAATCCTTCCCGTCAACTAGCAAGGGCCGGTAACTTAGCAATTCGGATATTCCAACTTAGAAGTTATGGTAAGTCTATGGGAAGGGGTGAACTTAGTGACTGCCGAACGCAGGCTTCAGTTAGCGATAGGCCACAGCCGACCCGTTCATTTCAGTCCGCGTGATCGAATCGCAACATCATGGACTCAACGCAAACCAGGTGCCCGCATTCTTTCTCTGTGCCCTCTGTGGTTAAAACAGTTTTGGGCCCTGGCATCGGACAGGATCGGGGCGACGCAGATAGCCACCTAACTCTTCCGCACCACTTCCTTCTTAACTGTCAGCTTCTCAATCAAATCTTCCCGCACCCGATACCCCGTGCCCGCGTCATCCTTCACCGTGATCATTCCCTCTCGCGAAACCTCCACTTCGGGCTCAATCACGTCTTCTTTCCAGTAACGCTTCGAAGCCGACACGTCCCCCGGCAGGCTGAAGTTTTCCAGAGTCGACAGCGCGATGTTGTGCGAGCGGCCGATCCCGGTCTCGAGCATCCCACCGCACCATACCGGCACGCGGTTCGCCTGGCACACATCGTGCACTTTCTTGGCTTCACTGAAGCCGCCCACGCGGCCCACCTTTATATTGATGATCTTGCATGCGCCCGTCTCCACGGCGCAGGCCGCGTCGCGCGCGCTCTCGATCGACTCATCCAGACAAATCGGCGTCCGCAGCTCCTTTTGCAGCCGAGCGTGGTAATAGACGTCATCGTTCCATAGTGGCTGTTCCATCATCAGCAGGTTGAACTGGTCGAACTTGCGAAGATGCTCGAACTCGTCGAGCGTGTAGGCGGAGTTGGCGTCGACGCTCAGAGTGATGTCAGACCAGCGCGACCGCACTTTTTCAAGTACGTTGACGTCCCATCCCGGCTTGACCTTGAGCTTGATACGGCGATATCCGGCCGCAATCTCAGTCGCAATCTTTTCGAGCAATTGCTCGTGCGAATCCTGAATTCCGATCGACACCCCGCAGGGAATCTGGCGCCGCGTTCCCCCCAGCAACTTCCACAGCGGCTGTTTCTTCTCGCGCGCCTCGGCATCCCACACGGCATTCTCGAGGGCAGCTTTTGCCATGCGATGCCCCCGGACTTTTCCCAAAAGCGACGCCGCCTCCCGTCCCTGCGAAAGCGTCTTACCTGCCAGTACAGGCGCCAGGTATCGCGTGATGGTCGGCCACGCGCTGTCGATCCACTCGCTGCTATAGAACGGATCCTCTCCCGCCACGCACTCGCCCCAACCGCGCAGCCCGTCTCCTTCCACACAGACCAGCAGAATCCGGCGGCTGTAAATCCGTCCGAAGCTCGTCTCGAAAAAGTGGACGAGCGGCATCTGAACTTCCCGCAAAGTAATCGCTTCAATTTTCATAGCTACCCGTCGTCATCCCGAGATCTAAACTCTGTCATCCCGAGAACTAAACTCTGTCATCCCGAGCAAAGTGAGGCGCCAGCCGAACGAAGTCGAGGGACCTTGCGTCTATTCGCCACAAAAAGCCAAGTTACGACGCATACGACCATTTCTCATCCCAACGTCCCAGCAGAAACTTCCCGTTCCCCCCGTCGTCTCGTTCATAACCCAAAACCGCCAGCCCCTCAGAAAAAGCCTTCAGAAATTGCTCGCGGTTATGATCCTGCACATCCTGCGCCCGGGCCCGCGTCTCCGGCGACGCCTTCCACTCATAAATCGGCCCCGGCACGGAAATTCGCATGGTTACATCAGGCCGCGGAAAAGAACCATCCCGCAGCAACCCTTCCACGCGCTTCGACTTCAACCACCACTCCGCGATCAGCCGGTCGGTGGGCAGCCCTCCCTGCAGCGGCGAGGTCGTGATCCCATACTGGTTGATGGTGTAGCGGCGAACGATCGCGCCCAGCTTCTCAACATTGAGATAGGAGTTCTTAATTTCCAGGGGATCGAATGTCCACTCGATCAGTCCGAAGCCACGCTCGAGCGCCTCCTCGCGCTGGTACAGCTTGATGCGCCGGCCGAGGCCTCCATTGCGATAGTCCTTGCGGACCGCCAGCATGTGGGAATGCAGGTAAGAATGCCCGGCGCGAACCCCCGGCACGGCCAGGGCAAAGCCGATCATGTCAGTCCCGTCGAAAGCGCCCAGCACCTGCCCGCCGACTTTTTCCGCCACCACGAACAGGCGCAGCGGTACCAGTTCCGCGTCGCTAAAATTCCAGACTTCTTTCTGCAACTCGACCGCGGCGCGCAGCTCGTCGATGCCCTCGCACTTGCGGATCTCGATGGAATCAGTTTTCACGTTCGGGATTTTTCCAGTTCTTTCGCCTGCTGCCATAGGGATTCCAGCTCTTCCGTGCTTGCCTGCTCAGGTTTGCGTCCGCGCTCGCGCAACCGCTCCTCCATCCACTGGAACCGGCGTTTGAACTTACGGTTGGTTTTCTTGAGAGCAGATTCCGGATCAACCGACAGGTAGCGCGCAATGTTCACCAGTACGAAGAATAAGTCGCCGACTTCTTCTTCCAGGCGTGCACGCAGGTCTTCGGGCACCTGGGCACGGCCCGACCCTGCCACCCCTCGAGCCTGCGGACGTGGACCCGGTGCGGGAAATTCCTTTAATTCCTCGCGTAGTTCGTCAGTCTCTTCGCGCAGCTTTTCGAACAGCCCTTCCACATTCGGCCAGTCGAAGCCTACGTTCGCCGCTCGCGAGCTCAGTTTATGCGCTTCCAGCAACGACGGCATGGCTGTGGACACGCCGTCCAATAACGACTCCGGCGATTCCTCCTGCGTGGATGCCTTTCCACCGCCAGCGCTCAGCCGTTTCCTCTTCTCTTCGGCCTTGATCGCCTCCCAGTTGCGCACCACCTCAGAGGCTGTTTCGGCCTGCACGTCGCCAAAAACATGCGGGTGCCGGTCGACCAGTTTACGCGACAGCTTCTCAAGCACCTCGTCGATCGTAAAGGTCCCCTGCTCCTTCGACATCTCTGAATAAAACAGCACTTGCAGGAGGAGATCTCCCAACTCGCCCGAGAGTTCATCCCAGTCCCGGTTGTCAATCGCCTCGAGCACTTCGTAGGTTTCTTCGAGCGTGTAGGGCTTGATGGAATCGAAGGTCTGTTCGCGGTCCCAGGGGCAGCCTCCCGGGGCGCGCAGCTGGGCCATGATCGCGACAGCGCGCTCGAAGCGCTCACCAGTGGTTGGAGGCATTGGGAAACAATCTAAATGACCGCTCGCCGCCGGAGCAAACCAACCCAGCCGAAACCATAAGGGAGTGCAGGGCTGGTTGAGACTGCAGCCCTGGGAATCGTGTCCCAAAATGGGACCGGCGGACGACTTTTCCTATCTCATTCCCTCTCAATAGTTTAAGTATTCGCTTAATATCTTATAGCTATTGATAGATATTACACAATTACGCAAAGTGTTCCACGTGGAACATTTCGCAAATTCGTCACCAACGCCTCGACACTACGGTTACCTTTCCCGAGGCATGGCACAAAGGTCACACTCTAACTGGGCAACCATGCCCTGCCGACCGCGGAGCCTTGCTCCCGGGCGCAATCAAGCGATGCAGCTACCCAGCACAAACCGTCCCTCCCTTGCAGGCCAGCACTTTCAGGTCGCCGTCATCGGCGGCGGGGTCATGGGTATCGCGATTGCGCGCGAATGCGCGCGCGCGGGCAAGCGCACGCTGCTGGTCGAGCAACACGATTTTGCTTCCGGCACCACCAGCCGTTCAAGCCGCATGCTGAGCGGGCTGCGCCCGCTGGAGCAAGGCGAGATCGGGTTCGCGCGCGAATCGCTGCGCGAGCGCGAGCGGCTGCTGCGCGAGCGCTCGCACCTGGCCTGTCCCGCGCATTTCCTCATGGCTCTCAATCAGAAGAGCGCACGCAGCGCGATGTCGGCGCGCACCGCGCTGTGGCTCTACCGGCGCATGGCGGACAAGGCCGCGGACTCCTCGGGCTTTGAGATGGAGCGCAAGAAACTGGAGCGCGCCCTTGACGCCGGGCAGCGCTGGACGATTTTTGATTACGAAGACGCGCAGTGTGAATTTCCGGAACGCCTGGTCGCCGAGTGGCTGGTCGAAGCAATTGCCGCCGGAGCCGTGGCCCGCAATCACACGCAAGTCATGGCGGTCGATATCGCGCATGGACGCGCGCGCGGCCTGCTCTTGCGCGACTGGACCAAAAACACCGAAGAAAAAGTAGAAGCCACGTGGGTCATCAACGCCAGCGGTCCATGGGTAGACCGCGTCTGCCAGAGATCTTCGGTGAAAACATCGCGTCCCATGGTGAGCGGTGTGCGCGGATCGCACATCGTGCTGCCGCAGTTCGCAGGCGCCCCGAGCACGGCGGTCTACAGCGAGGCGGTCGACGGGCGGCCTCTGTATGTCATCCCGTGGAACGAGCAGATCCTGGTGGGAGCGACGCACATCCCCGACAGCGCAGATCCAAGCAAGGTGCAAGCGGCCCCCGAGGAGATCGAATACCTGTTGCGCTCTCTGGTTGCGATCTTTCCGAAAGCACGCGTGTCCGCCAGTGACATACGACACTCTTTTGCGGGCATTCGCTCCCTGCCTTTCGAGGCGAACGGTCCGGGCGACAGCACGGGCAAGCGACATGAACTGCACGACCACGAACAGGACGGCGTGAAGCGGCTGATCTCGGTGATCGGGGGCAACCTGGCGACTGCGGCCAGCGTGGCGCGCGATTGCGCTCGCAAGATTGGAATTCGAGCAGCCGAACCCAAGGCGACTGCGCCCACCAATGGCGGCACGCTCGCCCTTCTGATGGATGAGTATGTCGCAGAAATTGCCAACACCGGCGGGCTTGGCGAGGAAGCATCGCGAGCCATTGCGGAGTGGCACGGTCCGCAAGCCATGGACATCGCGCGCACGGCGCGGGCGAGCTTTGAGATGCGCACGCCCCTGTGCCCGCACACGCAACACATCGTGGCGGAGGCCGTGGGCGCCTATCGCAACGAATGCGCGGTCACTCTTGGGGACGTGCTCTTGCGGCGTGTACCAGTTGCGCTAGGCCCGTGCTGGTCGGAAACCTGCAGCCGGGAGGCGGCGCAGCGCGTGGGCGCGGTGATGGGATGGAGCGAAGAACAGACAGCAGGCCATCTCGAGGCGCTGGAGGTGGAGCGGGCAAGGTTCCTGCGCAAGCCGCGAGCGAATGTTCGCATGGCCACGGCGGCAGACTAGTTCTTACCCACGCAATCCGGCCAGCATCTCGGTATCATCGGAGATGATTCCGTCTACACCCATTTCCCGAAAGCGCAGCATGTCCTGTCTTCTGTTCACCGTCCATGCAATGACCTTGCGCTTGCCCGCCCGCAGCTGCTGAATTAGATCGATATCTATCAATGTATAGTGCGGGAGCACGTATTGTGCCGGATGCCCGGGCCAGGCGGCGAGTTGCGAGTGCGTCTCGCAGAGCACGCCCAGGGGCAGGCTCTGATCCAGTGCGCGCAGGGATTGGAGGACTTCCGGCAGGAACGAGGAGATGACGCAGCCGCGTTGCGGCGGATGCGTGCGCAAGGACTGCAGTATGGCATGCTCGAGTCCGGCTACTTTGAGTTCGATGTCGAGGAAGGCAGATGCCTGGTAGCGCTCGAGGACCTGATCGAGGACAGGCAGATCCGCAAGATCTCCGCGGCCGGCTCTTGCGATCTCGATGTCGCGGATTTCAGGGTCGTGACAGATCAGGGCGCGGCCGTCGGCTGTGCGGCGCACGTCGAATTCGAAGCCGTCGCAGCCGTGAGCGAGGGCAAGGTCGAACGAGGCGAAGGTATTTTCAGGGATGGTGCGGGTTGCACGGGCGCCACGATGGCCCAAGAGGAGAGGTCGGGGCATTGCGGGCATTGTAGCGGAGCGGGAGATCCGCGAAGGTTTGTAGCGGAAAATGTTCCGACGTTCGTGGTGCGTTCAAAAAAACGCGGGGTCCTTCGACTTCGTTCGGCGGGCGCCTCACTTCGCTCAGGATGACAAGAGTTTAGAGCTAGATTTCAGGCAGGCAATCCAGAGACGATGGCGTGTTGCCCCGTTGTTGCTGTCGTACAATGTCAGAGTTTTGTTCCCGCATCCGGGACTGCGTTTCACATATTTCGAGCTAGCGAGGGTCGTATGCATTGTAAACGTGGGCAGTTTGTTTGCTTGTCAGTTGCGGTCGTTCTGGTTAGCGCGCTTACGTTGGCGGCTACTCGGAATTGGCAGAGTGGTACTTTGACGGCGACTGAGCAGGAGAAGGTCAAGGAAAGCAGCACGAAAACGAGCAACACCGAGGGATCGGCGAAGGATAAGGGGAACATGACGGAATTTTCCAAGGACACGACTACGACCACTACCGATAATTACGAGACTTACCAGATTTACACGATTGAGACCGACAAGCGGGTTTATGTTGCGCGGGAGCATTTGCTGTTTCCATGGTCGAAGTCGGCGAACGTGACAGTGGGCGAGGCGGTGAAGTTCGTTCCCGAGAAAAACAAGGTTTATATCCTGGATGACGGTGGGAAGGAACACAAGGCCACGATTGTCAAGGTGAGCATGAAAGGCGGGCAGTAACTCCGCGCACTTGAGAATTTAGAGGCTGCAGTAGCAGAGTAAGGCTCGTGGGATCACCTTCGGATTCGCCCTTGGCAGCCTTTCGTTTGCATTCCGCTGGCGCAGATTACGGACACTGCTTGACCGTCAAGGTCACATTCTGCGAAGCGCCATTCCCAGTGGCATCGTTGACACCGACAGTGCCCGTAAAGGTGCCAGTGACGTTGGCCGTTCCGCTGAAGACCCCGGTCGATTGATCGAGATTGATAGCCACCCAGTAGCCGATAAAACCCCATCCAAACGGTGCGATACCGCCGGACTTTGTGACCGCGAAACTATAAGGCTTGTTGACACATGCATCAGGCCAGATAGCGGCGCTCGTAATTTTAACGGGGTCGACGATCTGAATGGACTCCTGCGTTGTGGCGATCTGGGGAGGGCTGCTACCGTCAGCGGCCTGGACGGTGAAGGAATAGGAGCCATTCGAGGTGGCAGTTCCAGAAATCATTCCACTCGATGCGAGACCAATTCCCGGAGGCAAGTTTCCGCCGGCAAGGGTCCAAGTGACGGTTCCCACGGCATTTTGAGCAAAGATTGGTTGCTGATACGGGAGTCCGCGAGTACCCGGCGACAGTGAATTTGTCGAGATGGCCAGGGGCTGGACGTCGCCGGAGATCTGCAACGAGTAGAACATGTCTGGGCGGGCATCGCCCCGCCAATCGATCACGTGCACATAGAAAGTGGTAGCAGTGCTGGGGGAGCCGGGAACGTTGAAATCGAGGGCCGAATCCAGCGTGTTTGAATTGCCGCCGATATCGTCGTCGATGCACGCAGAGGTAAAGGTGTTGGCGGTAGTTCCGGGCAGACGGCAGGTGGATTGTCGGGTGCCGTTGCCGTCGACCACCTCGATGACGGTATCGAGAGGGTTGGCAAACGGGAACCGCTGAGCCATCGTTTCTATATGGACCGTGGAGCCGGAAACCGCTACGAGCTTGTAATAGTCGTTGTCTGGCGCCAGGGGAGCGTTATCGGGCGGATCGATGTAGGGCGAGATGCTCGCCCCAAAAGCGCCGTCATGGACCGGAGTAGCGGTCGCGATCGTGTCGTTGCGTCCGATCGGGTCCACGACATTCACGGAGAAGTTATTGCCCGTGGTCTGGGCAGGTGAGCTCGAATCGGAAACATTCACGGCGAAGAAAGAGCTTCCCAGGGTGGTGGGAGTTCCGCTGACTCTGCCCGTGTTCAGTTCGATCGGGTTGAAACCGGCCGGCAAGGATCCGGAGGCGAGGGTGAATTTGTAGGGCGGCACGCCGCCAATGGCGACAACCCGGCCGCTGAAAGGACGGTTGCGAAATACCTGTGCGGGAAGAGAAAGGGCTACCTGGAGCGGGGGCGGGATGACCGCCACCGTGACCTTAGCCGTGACGACCTCGGGAGGAGAAAACGAGTCTTGAATCGTCACGGTAGAAACGTAGGTCCCAGCCGTAATCGCGCTTCCGGTCAATTGACCGTTCTGATCAAAGCGAGTGCCCCGCGGAAGTGATCCGCCAGTGACAGAGAACGACAGCGGCGGGACGCCCGCCAGCGGACTAATGAATTGACCGGAAATCTGCTGAAACTGCCCGACGGTGAAGGATTGCGGCGCCGGCGCCTGTAGGGGACCATAGGCGGTGATAGTAAAACTCTTCTTCGCCGTGTGCGGAGGGGAAGAGGAATCTGTCACGCTGGCGATGAAGCCGCCGGTTCCGGCAAAGTTTGCGGTTCCAGAAATCACACCCGTGGCTGGATCGATGGTGAGTCCGTCGACAAACAGGGCCGTGCTTGCAACGGGCCCGATCGACCACGTGAGAGCGCCGACTGCGTTGCTGGCGTGCAGCGTAACGCTGTACGCATGACTTTGGATAGTGCCGGGAAGAATTGCACTGTCTGTGATTGTGAGCGCCGGGGGAGGAGGAGGCGGCGGACCGGAGCCGCCCGAGGAAGATGAGCCACCGCAGGCAGTGAGACTCGCAATCAGAAGAACAAGCCCTGCCAACTGGAGACGCTGCACGCGATGCTGCTTCATACGGGCATCTCCTGCATAGACTGCAGGGGAGAAGCGATGGGCACGTCGCGAAGCTGGCCACTGTCCTCGTACTGGTCAAACGTCTGATACGGGCTATTCAGGATGATGTCGATATTGAGGATGTTGTCGCCGGGATGAACCGTAATGGTGTCGCGTTGCAACGGATAGTCAAAGGCTGACTCGTCCTGGTTCCAAAACTCAGGCGCTCCAGGAATCGCGACGGGAGGATCCAGGGGACCAACACTGGAGCCGGCTACAAATCCGTTAGCGACGGATTCGACTTCGACGGTATAGGTGCCCGGAGGTACGGCGATCTCGTAGTAGCCAATCAGGGACGACTTGCGCGAGCCCGTCTGACTTCCGTTGGTATTGTTCTCATTGGCGACCCCCATGCTTGCGGTCAGGCTTTGTCCCGGATTGCCCGTGAACAGATAACCCGAAACAGCGGAGACGGCGACGCGGCGAGACTCATCCTCGCTGGTACTGGGATCGTCCACGAGGCGAGCAATGACGTTCGCTCCCTGAACGGGCGTGATTCCGTCGGCAAAGAAGATGGTCCCGCTGATGGTTCCAAACTCGCTAGCCGTGGTGGTATTGGGGTAGAGGCGCGAAATCCAGGACAGGTCGTCCGGCGAAAGGATCGGCAGGCCTGCATCTTTTCTCGCCTGGCAGAAGGAAATGGGGAACATCAAAGGCAACCCTGCAAGCTGGTCGACATCGCACGAGCTCGGGAAAGACAAAAGCTCATCGAGATTGATTTGGGAGTGATCGAGGCCCAGGAGGTGTCCGATTTCGTGGGTGATCGCCTCATCGAATGCGTTGGCCGACAACTCGAGACTGCGGGAACTGGAGACTCCGTCCTGAAAGCTTCCGTTCATCACGATGGCCGAACTCACGTAGTAGCCGTGAATAGAGTCAAAAGCACAGCTGGAGTTGAAGCCGATCACTTCGGGAGGCAGACCCAGGCTTGCGATGAGCTTGCCGTCGGCGTCGAAAATGACAGGGCTTTGGGCGCCGGATTTGCAGGAGCCCATCACATCGTTGAACTGCTGGGCGGTGGTGAGGTCGCCACCGGTATAACTGCCGGCCGGAAGGATAGGGCCAGCATTGGAAAAGGAAATTTGGGCAGTGGGAACCGCCTGCCAGACTCCGAACATATTCTGCACGCGCTGCGCACCGGCGGCGTGATCGATGACGACCGTGCCGCTGGAAGTGGCGGCCATCGGACCTGGATCGAGACGGTAGGCGATGGGCATCTTGGCCGGATTCCAGATAAATGCCTGGCCGTCGAGCCCGAAAGCGGCCCGGGTTCCAACTGCCGGACCGCCCACGACCTTCGGTCCGCCCGCAAGCGCCGGGAGGCATGCAAAGACGACAATGGTGAACAGAGCAATTAAGACAAGACGCGGGCGCATCAGCGAGCCCCCACGAAGGTTCGGATGGCGTCTTCCAGATCTTTCAGCGGCAACGGCGATGCCTGCGTTTGCCGGGCGATTTGAAGGGTACGGGGGCTAAGCGTCACGCCGCGGGCATTGGCACGGGTCACCACTGACTGAAAAAGTCCCAGATTCCCTCTTCCATTGGCGGCGAGCACCTGTTTCTTCTGGTCGGCGTAGATTCGGAAGCGACCCTGCTCAAGACCTACCGGACTGGTGAGTCCATATTCCGATACCGGCGCCAGAAAGAGAACTAACTCCTGGTGCTTCCCATACTCGGCCAGTTCGCGCTGCGGATCCGAGTCCCACACATACTGGCGAAAGGTAAGCGACTTAGCGGACTTGCCCTTATAAGTGTCTTTGACTTCGAGAGAGACCACGATCGTGTTCAAGTTACGAAGCTGCGGATGAGGTTCAATGCGGGTGGATGTTACATAGCCGTGAACAATGACATCGGCTTCTTCGGTCAATTGGTCGAGGCCACGAGTAATGGTGCGGGCTCCGTGCTGGCCATGGGAATCGGTGGGCAGGAAGAAAATGAGTGCCAGCAGGAGATACCAGCCTAACTGGCCCGAACCCGACAGAGTCACTCGACTGAAGCGCGATGAGGTTACGTTGAGTAAGCACATAACGATCAGGGGAGGAACAATCTAGCACAGAGTTGAGAAAGTTGACATTAACTTTCAGGGTTGCGGCAAAGACAAGATTTTCTGTTGCTAAATTAAGCTCCCGCGGTGCATGGAGCATTACAAAGCAAGCACACCAGCATAAGTGGATCCCGCTCGGGCACAAGTGCGGGGATCACCGGCCTGTGTGACTGGGATTGGAAGGGGGAACAGTCCAGTGAGTTCTTGACTAGTCGAGGTCGAAGTCGCGAATGGGTTTGCCGGTGTCGGGGGTTTCTTTGGCTTTACGGACAGCTTCCTGGAATTTCTTTTCCAACAGGTCGGCGGCGTTTCTCTGGGCCTCTACGGACTGACGAAAAATAGAGTCGCGGCGGCTGTCCTGCTCTTTCATGGCGCGAGCCGCTTCTTCCATGTCGTTGAAGGTTTTGGGCTTCACGGCGGCGGTGTGAGCGATCACGGCTTTGGCGCCGGCATCGATCTTTAAGACCGCGTTGCAGCACGGGCACGTGACCTCGAACGAACTGGGATTCTTCGCCATCTCTGGCGAAATCATACTCCAAAAAGTAGCTGGATGTCCGCGTTGGCGAGGGGTGGGTTTGGAGACCTCGTGCCTGGTTTCTGCGTAGGCTGAGCGGGGCGAGGCGGGTAAGAGATGCACCACGATCAGTGTCTCCAGTCAGGGCTTCACGCGGATTTAGTGTCCCGAGAGGCGGATAGGGAGGATTTTGAAGAGGTAGAGCATTTCCCAGCCCAGCAGGAAGACCGCGACGACCACGGTGCCGACCGCCAGGACTTCTCCGAAACTCATGCGGTTGTGGTTCGGCTCGAAACGCTTGGCGCCCAGGCTGAGGATGTTCAGCGTGGCGAAGCCAAAAAGCAACGCCCAGAGAATGTTATAGACGTCGCCTTTCTTGTCGGATGACTCGAATAGAGCGATGGCGGTAAAGAACGTGAAGGACGGAAGCTGGCGCAGGAAAATTGCCACGATGGCATCGGCACGGGTGAACTGGTTGAGCAGGGTTAGAAGCTGCAAGCGGGTGCGCCCTTGAGGAGACCGGGAGTTCGACTCGTCGGCCAGATTCTGAAATAGAATCTTACATTTTTTTGGGAGGCGGGTCACGATGGGAAACTTGCGAGCGGTGTTCTTTTTGGTGACCTCCGGGGTGTGATTGGGTGCGGTGCGGTGCGCAGTGGTGACATGGGACTCTGCGCCGCCGGGCGGAAGGGATTCGACTAGCTCTGCGGCAGGCTGCCCGCAGCTCCACTGACTGAGACGTGGCAGATCCGCTTGGATCACAGAACAAGGGCACGCGGGCGGGGGCGCCCGCGCTACACAAGGGACGTCCTTTAGAATTCTGATATGGAACGAAAGCTTCGGTTTGTCTTCTTTGACGTGGGGAGCACGCTGCTGTTTGCCAATCGCGAACGGATGCTTTGGCCGCTTTACGAGCGCGGGTTTCGGCCTTCGGAACAGCAGCTGCGCACAATGGAGTGCTGGGTCAAAAATCAGTTCGACGAAGTCATGGAACACGGGGGGAAGGCCGATCACGGGTTCTGGGACATGTTTTATACGCGGTTGTTCGAGGATCTGGGACTGCAGGATGAGGCGATTCGGCAACGGCTGATTGCGAATACGCGCACTTCAGCGAACTGGGATCAGATTCGTCCGGGAACCCGGGAGGCTCTGGAAAAGATCGGCGAGAAATACGCAATCGGCGTGATTTCGAATGCGGATGGCCGCATCGCACAGCTGCTGGCGGGATGCGGGATCGCAGATTGTTTTCGGACGATCACGGATTCGGGCGTGGTGGGACACGAGAAACCGCATCCTGTAATTTTCCAGACAGCGCTGGCGAGCCTCGGTGCCCGGCCAGAGGAGAGCCTGTATGTCGGGGATGTCTACTCAGTGGACTATCGCGGGGCTACGCGCGCGGGCATGGAGGCGGTGTTGTTTGATGTGTGTGGTGCGTATCGGGAGAAGGGACTGCCGCGGGTGGAGTCGCTGGAGGAGCTGACGGAGATGCTCTCGTGATGGCGCGTAGCGGCTTGGTGCGGGGGATGGTAGGTTTGAAAATCTTAAAATGCAGAGAACGGAGAGGTCGCTGAGAACTTTACCTGGTTCTCAACCCGGCAGGGCTCGGTTTTCTTCATTTGAAACTGGTCGAGGGGAATATGTTGGAGCCGCATAAATTTGTTTTGTTTTTGACGGCGGCCTTGCTTCTGGCGGTCGCACCCGGGCCGGGTATGTTGTATGTGCTGGCGCGAAGCCTGGCGGGAGGACGGCGCGAGGGCGTGCTGTCAAGTTTGGGAACATTTGTCGGTGGAATGGTACATGTGCTGGCGGCGGCGGCCGGGGTCTCGGTGGTACTGGCGCGGTCGGCGGCAGCCTTCTCCACCGTGAAATATGCAGGCGCGGCCTATTTGTGCTTTCTTGGTGTGCGCATGATTCTGGGGGCACGGCGGGATGAAGATGAGTTGCCTGCTGAGGAGGCGCGGCGCGGGCGCAATCCGTTTTGGCAAGGGATCGCTACGGAGGTTTTGAACCCCAAGACGGCGTTGTTCTTCCTGTCGTTTATTCCGCAGTTTGTGAATCGCGAGGCCGGGCAAGTGTTTCTGCAGTTTCTGGCGCTGGGGGCGCTTTCGGTGACGTTGAACACATCGGCCGATCTGGTAGTGACGATGTTTGCGGGGCCGCTGGGGAATCGGATTCGGTCCTCGAAGAGGTTCCGGAGGGCACAGCGGACTGCGACTGGCGCGATCATGATTGGGCTCGGGAGTTATTTGGCGGTTAGCCGGGCGGAGTGAGTGGGCTCGCTTCGTTTGTCGCGAAAATTAGTGGTGGAACAATTTGCAGCAGTCGGGGAATGGCAGACACGCCCGATCAGTTCAGCGTGATGACCTGGTGGTCGTGGCAGTCGGGGTGAAGGTTTTCGTAGACCTCTTTAAGGAAGTCGGTGCCGTGGCGGGCCACGTAGTAGATGGCGCCGATCTCCCGCTCTTGCAGGGTTTTGTTGGGGTAGAGCGATACGCTCAATTGCTGGGCGTGGCGGGCGGCTAGTTCGCTTTGGCGGAGTTCGGCGCGGGCAGCGCGGCCGCGCAACGTTTCCAGCTGGTGCTGCATTTTGGAGCCGGCGTTGTCGGCGGCTTCGGCCAGCGTCTTGTCGAGTTTGACCAGAGCTTCTTTCACGGCCACCAAAGATGCGTCGAGCGTGGCTCCGGCCCGGTCGAAGGCTTTCTGCAATTCCACGGGCAGAATCCGCGCGGCAATTTTCTCGCGCAGCGCGTCTTCTCCATCGAAAAGATCAGTCAGAGTCAGGGCGTATCGATCGAGCAGGCCTTGAAGCTTTGGTTCAATCACCGTCCCCGAAAAGCGCGGGAGGATTGGAGTGACGTGTCCCCTGATCTCCTGATAGACCACTCCGGCCTGTGCGAAGTAGGCGACCTCGGCGGCGCCGCCGGTGTAGACGAGCGTGGGGAGAAGATGATCCTGAACGACCGGGCGCAGCAACACGTTAGGGCTGAAATTTTGCGGCGTCGCGGCAATCTGGCGCAGGAGGTCGTCCTGCGAAATCTTTTCGTCGCCAATGAGGAACTCGGTGGAGTTGCCATTGAGACGGCGGTGAATCGGGATGCGCGCGCCGTCTTTCATGGTGAAGAGCAGCGTGGACGACGGCGTGATTTTGACCTGCTGGTGATATCCAGATTGCTCGAGTTCCTTGCCGCGGGCGAGCAGGGCGTCGTCGAGTTTTGCGGCGCGCTCGATGGCGGCAGCGTAAATGGGAGCGGCGATCGCGTGCAGTTCGGGGTCGGAGGGATCGAGCAGGATCACTCCCCAGTCGGCGAACAAGCGCGAGAAGAGGCGCGCGAAGGCGCTGCCTAAAGTCTCTCCGGGACGGTAGCAGTCGCGAAGAATATCGGTCGCAGGGGAGTCGCCCAAGATTTCGGCGGCGGATTGAACAACGGCCTGAATCTCTTCGCCGAAGTGGATCGTGCCGACGGGAGCGTCTTCAACGCCGTGGCTGGCGGTCGCAAGAGGCTGCAGCGTGGCATTCGGTCCGGGAAGCGCGGTGTGATTGATCTCGGCGAGATCGTGATCGGTGGTGGCGATCCAGAAGACCGGAACGGTGTCGTGGCCGGCGGCGCTGGCTTCGCCGGCAAGTTTTACGGCGGTGAGCGCTTTGTATATCGAGAAGACGGGGCCGCCGAAAAGGCCGACCTGCTGGCCGGTGACCGCTGCGGAAGCACCGGCGCGAAGGCGCGCGATGTTGGCAATGGTCTTTTCGGAGGCGTTCCAGTGACGGTTCTGGCGCTCGAGGATCTCGCTTACGCGGGCTCGGCGCTGGGCATCATAACGCTGGCCGGGTGTGTCCTGAGACATCCATTCGGTGAAATTTGGGGATCGGGGGTAAAACTGCTGAACCTTGGGGGAAGCGGAAAGGTAATCGAGGAAAAGCCGCGTGGTGTGCGGGATTTGCGCGTACGGGAGACACTGGGTCTTCACCGGCAACACTCCCGCGATGGGGGTACATTCGGGCTCATAATTCGCAATCGATCCCATAGTTTAACGGACGCACCGTAAATGAGATGTTAGACGTGCGGGGAGGATGCAAGTTAGTTGGGAGTTTTGACGGTTGGGAATCAGTGAATAAGGAGCGAACCTTCGGTGGCTGCGGCCTCCTCTATAAAGGGCGGCTATTCGCCACGCCTGAAAGCACGCCGCGATACAAGCATTTGGTCCACCCATGCTGCAAAGATCCCAGGTTAGCGTCCAAAGAGCGGACGCGAACCTGGGGCACCTAGGTCAAATTCCCCCATTGCCTGGCGTGCTCACTGACTCGAAGGGACCATTCGGTGGTTCGGCGTGGCCTGTCGTTCCGGGCAGGGTCTTCAGTAATGTGCTGCACCGCTCAGGCGAGGAACATAATAGGGCTACTGTGGCCCAACAGGTGCAATGCGATGCTCGATGGCGATCTCCGCGATTGCGGTTTACGCACACGACGCCGGCTGTCTTGCGTGTGGGGAATGGCCAGCGCGTTCGGGGGAAAGTGCAGGTTGTTTCCTTGACTGGCGGATTGTTGTGCTTGTCCAGCCCTCTGGATAAGGGCTTGCAGGTTCGATTGATGTTCCTGACCGACGCAGGCGCAGTGCTGGGCACGGTCGAGATGCTGTCTTCAGTTTCTGCCAGCCAGCAACCTTTCCGGTTTTTACAGATGGACTATGACGTCGAACGCAGACTCCGCGAAATGATCCAGGTGCATGTCGAGTTGAATCGCCAGGAACAGCAATCGATCATCAAGGATCGGAGCTGGTAAAGCGAAGCAGGATCTCCCCCCAAGTTCGGCCCCGACCGCGATTTTAGCGGCGATTTTGAAGTTTCCTCGAATGGTTCCGAAGCCATTATTCCAGCATCTAATAGGTGTTTGACTTCCAGCGGGTTGCGACCTAGGCTGGAAGTGGATCTTTACAAGGCCAATCCCACCAGTGGGGGCGTCACGGCTTCGACGGAGATGCTTGCGGCCAAGAGGCATGCCGGGGTGCACACACCCGTAATCGTGGGCAAAATGATAATTGCCAATCAACAGATGGCATACGCAGCCTAACTAGTTTAGGCAGCCGTCCGAGGGGGCTTCGCCCGTGGGCCTCCGAAGGACGTCACACAGCGGGCTGCTCTTCCCTGCTACGTCTGGGCAGGGAGGCTAAGATCACAGGCTAGCGGGACGCGTTTCTTGTCCGTTCTGAGCGCGGACCGCGAACGTCCTGGGGTAATGCCCAGGGCATGAACTGGACTACGCATGTAGGCTCTTGACCAGTAACATTTTCGGACGCGGGTTCGACTCCCGCCGCCTCCACCAACACTTAAGCCTTTTATTTCATGCACTTTGAAGAAATCCCCCCTTGACACTGTACGATAACTGTACGATAGTTTGGCCATGCTCACTCCATATCGTCGCCACCATCCGGGTTGCGCGAAGCGCGGAGACCGATACTGGAAGCGCTGCCGATGTCCGATGTGGGTCGAAGGAACGGTGGGGGAAACCTACGTCCGGCGTAGCCTAAAGACCAAAAGCTGGGAGCGTGCGCAGGCCGAGTGCAACCGCCTCGAACAGGTGCGTGACCCGGCTCCGGAAAAACCGCGGCCCGCTGGAATCAGCATCCCCGATGCCGTGCGGGCCTACTTGCAGGACGCCAAGGATCGCGGCCTGCGGGAATCCACTCTCTCCAAACTCGATACCATTTTTCGCAAGCAGTTTCTCGCCTGGGCAGCCAAGAGGCGGTTCACCCGTCTCGCTGACCTAGACGTGGTTGCGCTCCGGGACTTTCGCTCAACCTGGAAAGACAAGCCGCTGGCGAAAAGCAAAAAGCAAAGTCGCGTGATGGGATTTTTTCACTTCTGTCAGCGAAGCAAATGGGTTCACGAACACCCAATGCTCGGCATCGGTGCGATCAGAGTCGATCAAACCCCTACCGATTACTTCCCGGACGATGAGTTTGAGCGCCTCATCGACTCCACCTATCTCTACCGCGATCAACGTGGCGACACCGGCAACGGAGAGCGCATTCGCGCCCTTACGTTGCTGATGCGATGGAGCGGTTTGCGGATTCGGGATGCGGTCACGCTCGAAAGAAAACGCCTGAGCGATGATGACAAGGTGCTGCTCTACCAGGCAAAGACTCGTCAGCCCGTATATGTGCCTTTACCTCCCCAAGTGGCGGAAGCGCTCCGGTCCGTGCCCCCGGGTGCAAGACCGAATCGCATGTATTTCTTTTGGAGTGGAAACGGCTTACCGAAGACGGCAGTCGCCGACTGGCAGCGGAGCTATCGTCGGTTGTTCAAATTGGCTGACATCAGAAAGGCTGACGGCACTCCTAAGCGCTGCCATCCTCAGATGTTTCGCGACACGTTTGCCGTAGAAATGCTCCTGGCGGGAGTACCGCTCGATCAGGTGTCGATCTTGCTCGGGCACCGAAGCATCAAGGTAACCGAGAAGCACTATGCTCCGTGGGTTCGCGCACGTCAGGAACAGCTGGAGAACAGCGTGCGGCGGGCCTGGGAAAAGAATCTGACCCTGGTCGATCGGGACAAAGGCACGCGAATCATTCAGCCAGCAGCCACGGGTTGACAGGTGTGAACGATCAGACGCCGGCGGCGAGCGCTCGCCCCTCGAGCCGTACTTCGAGTGCCTGGCCCAGGAAAGGTGTTCGCACGTGGACCCTTGCGAAACAGGGGAAAGGAGTGGGCCCCCTGAGCGAGCTCACCTTCCTGTCGCCAGGATCGCTGAGGACATGTTCGAGATGGAAACGACATCTCCGCCCGCTGTGCATCTCCACCGTTAGAGTCTGCTGCTGTCTGTCAAGAGGAAAAGTGCTCCGAGGGCGGCACTGGAGGCGGTCGCGGCCGCGCCCCAACCGTCTTGTCCCGCATCCGTCAGGGTGGTCCTGAGCGCCCCCGCGAACCACATGAGATTGAGGACAGCCAACCCGTAAAACACCGCCGCGATCAGACTCCGCATGCGATCGCCGTCGTAGAAGGCTGTCGGTGTGTCGGCTGATGCGCCGACCTACGACTGGTGGCCGCCGTAGACGATGTACGCGACTATGAAGGAGAGGACGGACTGGATGGCCGGCTGTCCGCCACAAGCGTTCCCAGAACGCGGGGCTTGTTTAGACGCTGGCGGAGGAAGGTGTACCTGTGGATGCGCTCATGAGGATCTCCTTTCGAACTGAATCGGATGCGATGGACCGCATAGTTTTCCGAGTTGAGCACACCGACGGAGGTTACCCGCGGACTGTCAAGACAACCAGTTGGACCAAAGCATACGGGCAGTCATGATTTGGAAAGTCAGGTTGTCGAGGTACTAAAACCATGAGATGCGGCATTGTTTTCACTCTTGCCACAGCGCTCCTTTTCACAGCTACGGCCGCTTTCACGCAACAGGACGTGTCCGTCGGGTCGAAAGACGATGCTTTTTGGGTCGCTCATTGGGCACAACCGAGGGTGTTTTTTAGCGCCGAGGAGGAATCCTTTTACAAGAACGTGAAAGAAGTGATGTTCCCCTGGAACGATCACAACGAGCCTTCGAATCCAAGCGCCCTGGATGAGACCGTTCAGTGGCTCAAAGGTAAGCGTCTGACCAACACACCTGTTCGCGAAGACCTGTCTGTGTTGAGGTAGCTGGATGACCGTAGAAAATAGGTTGTCAGCACCCAAGCGACGTACCCGTGCGGAAGTTCAGCAGTTGGTGGCCGAGTTTGTGAGCAGCGGTATGCGGCGGAGCGAGTTTTGCCAGAGTCGAGGTTTGAGCTTCAGCACACTGGATCGCCATTTGAAGAAGCGGCGTTGGAAGAGAAGGCGTAGGCCAGTTTTTTCGGCCGGTCGTTTGGTGCCGGTGGAGTTGGCGGCCAGAAAATCGGCGACGCAGCAAGAACCGAGTTGTGGGCTGGCCGTTGTGCTGCCGGGCGGGCGCCGGGTCGAGGTTCATCCTGATTTTGATACGAATACGTTCGAGCGCCTGGTGGGCATCCTGGAGCGGGCGTAAGCCGTGTTTGGACTGGGTCCAGCCACACGGATCTATCTGGCTGCCGGAGTCACCGACATGCGCAAGGGATTCGAGGGGCTGTACGGTCTCGTCCGCGATCGTTTGTCGTGTGAGCCTCTGAGCGGGCACCTGTTCTTGTTCTGCAACGCCCAGCGCAACCGGCTGAAGGTTCTCGTCTGGGACGGAAGCGGACTCTGGGTCTGTGCCAAGAGGTTGGAGAAAGGGCGTTTCACTTGGCCGCAATCCGGTGATGCGCAGGGCAAGGTCATCCTGAGTCACGAAGAGCTGTCCTTATTATTGGGCGGGATCGATCTGACCAAGACCAAGCACAAGCGCTGGTACCGGAAGGCTCTACCAGAAGGATATGCTGTCGCATGAGTTGGTTGCTTGAACGATTCGAGCGACTCTGGTAAATCAGTAACCCATTGTGAGTGCGCCTCCCATTCCTTCCGCACTAGCCGATCTGGAACTCATCGCACAACTAAAGAGCAAGCTACAGTACGCGGAGCTGCGGATTCGTGTGCTGGAAGAGCGTCTGCGGCTGATGAGGATCGAGAAGTATGGAGCGGGCGGAGAAAAACTTTCGCAGGCACAAATGCAATTGTTCGAGCTTGAACCAGTCGTCAGTGAAATGATCGAGCAGGCGGAGAGCGAGCACGCGCCAGCGCATCGCTCGGCCAAGAAATCCGTCAAGCATCCGGGGCGCAAGGAGTTGCCTGCCAGTTTTCCTCGCGTAGAGCGGATATTGCCTTGCACGCCGGATCAGCGCATGTGTGAACGCTGCGGAAAAGAAACAGTGGTGATCGGCTACGAGGAGAGTTCCCAGTTGGATGTGGAACCGGCGAAGTACTTCGTGCTGGTCACGAAACGAGAGAAGCGGGCTTGCCGGTCTTGTGAGGAACTCGGAGTTGTTTCGGCACCCCTGCCGCCACGGATCATCGAGAAGTGTCTGGCCAGTGACCGGATCGTCATGGAGACGGTCGTCGGCAAGTATTGCAATCACCTGCCCCTGCATCGTCAGAGCATGATTCTGGAAAGGGACCTCGGCTTGGAAATCAGCCGGGCGACGCTGGACGGCTGGGTCCTCAAAGTCGGCGAGTTGCTCATCCCTTTAGTCGCCGCCATGAGGCGAGAGTTGATCAGCGGAAGTTACGTTCAGGCAGATGAAACTCCGGTTGATGTGCAGACACGCGAGGGCCGAGGACAAAACCACCAAGCGTACCTCTGGCAATACAGTCGCCCTGGAGGAAGTGTGGTGTTCGATTTCCGCTTGAGTCGCGGACGGGACGGACCGAAGCGGTTCCTGGGACAGTTCGACGGCATTCTCCAAACGGACGGCTACGCGGCGTATGACCAAATCGGCGGGCCGAAAATGGTACATGCGGCTTGTTGGTCTCATGCAAGAAGGCAGTTTTTCGAGGCAGTGCAGCTAAATCCCCGAGATCCGGTTGCAACCCCGATCGTGGCTCAAATGGACGAACTGTTTGCCGTCGATGGGGACGCTCGCCGCAAAGCGCTGACTACTGCGGCGCGCCATATCCGGCGTCAGGAAACGGCGAGACCTCTTCTAGATGATATTCGCAGCAAGATCGAGGCAGCGCAGGCCGCTGCTTTGCCTTCCAGCGCACTTAGCAAGGCTTGCCAGTACGCGCTTGCACTGTGGAACAAGCTCACCCGCTTCTTGGAGTATCCCGAATTGGCGCTAAGCACTAACCTGGCGGAGAACTCCATGCGTCCGGTAGCTCTTGGTCGAAAGAATTGGTTGCACATCGGCAGCCCACAAGCGGGACCGAAGGTTGCAGCGATTCTGTCTGTCGTGGAAAGCTGCCGTCGGCTGCAAGTCCCGGTGCGCGATTACTTTTCCACGATTCTCCCGGGGCTTGCCGATCCCCCGATCCGGTGCCTTCCAGACCTTACTCCCGCTGCGTGGGTCGCCTGGCACTCATGGACCCAAGCGACGGAGGTGAGAAGTGAAGATGGTTTTCGACAATTGGCGAAGCCAAGCGACAGAGTGCTAGATTCAATGCAATGCGTTCTGAGATCGAACAAGCGGTACGGCTATTGCAGCGGGGTGACGATGCCGCGCTGGAGCAGGCTCTGGCGCTGCTCCAAAGTACCGTGTTCTCGTTTAGTATGCGCGTCTGCGGCCAGCGCGAGGACGCGGAAGATACGATGCAAGATGTGCTGCTGAAATCGGTTCCGCACCTGCCCAAGTTCAACAGTCCCAAAGCCCTCGTAGTGTGGCTCTATAAGGTCGCAAAGAACCGCTGTCTGATGAGTCGCCGCCGGAGCAAGTTTGCTCGCAATCCAGACCTCTCTCTAGAAGAGCTCATGCCGGATCGGAAGGAACTTGAGCAACTGGGGACCAATGGCAGCATCAACCCTGAAGCATTTGCCATTCGGAGTGAGGAAGCAGGACGGTTGCGAGACGCCATTCAGCAGCTGCCTGCACAATATCGCATTGTTTTGGTGCTGCGGGATATGGAAGGGCTAACCGACGAAGAAGTGGCCGAGATCACAGGGCTACGTTCTGGAACCGTGCGGGTTCGTCTGCACCGGGCGAGATTGTTTGTCCGCAAGGAATTGATCAAAGGGTTGAAACCACGCTCCGGGAGAGCAGCCGTCACTTCGCGGGCGTCTTCCCACGAACAGCTAAGCAACGAACAACCCAGACCTGCCCGCTGCAAGGCCATGTTCGCGGAGCTCTCGAACTATCTCGACGAACAGTTGGATGATTCGCTTTGTGAAGAACTGGAGCGGCACCTGGGCGGTTGCGAACCGTGCAAGGTGTTCCTCTCCAGTCTCGAAGCAACGATTCAGCAGTGCCGAACCTCCCCGGCGGAGCGTCCTTCAAGTAAGAAGGGCGTCCGGCTCCGCAAGCAACTGCTGAAGAAATACGAACAGGCCCTCGCGGCGGTCAGACCAAAGCTGTAGCCCTCCTTAAGGCCGTGAGCTCCCGGCCGATTTTCTCTGTAACAAAATCCAACTTCCTGCATTTATTCGTGTGCTTTGTCGATGGAACCAAGCAGGAGGCAATCATGATCACAGCCAAAGTCGAACTGACTCAAGCACTTAAGCAGCAGCGCCAATTTGTGGCCCAGACCGGAAGCGGCAATTACCTGCTGTTGGACGATGCAGCCGGAGGTACCGGCCCAAAGCCAATTGAACTGGTCGCCGCCGGATTAGCCGGGTGCACGGCGTTCGATGTCATCACCGTCCTCCGCCAGAAGTATCACCAAAGAGTCACCGGTTACGCAGTGCGGGTGGAAGCCGATCAAGCCGAACGCCCACCCCAGGTGTTCACGTTGGTGCGAATCCACCATGTTGTCACCGGCTTTGAAATTGACGCCGCGGCGCTGGAGGAGGCTATCCGTCTCTCCGAGGAAAAGTATTGCTCGGTTGGGGCGATGGTGCAGAAGACCGCGAGTTTTCATACAACTTACGAAATCGTTGAAGACAAGGCCGTGTGGTTGAAACCATTAGCTGCGGTGATCCCGAGCTAAGTGGTGCTCACTTCGGCACCTGGCGCACAAAAACAGTGGTGCAGGTTTGACCTCTACGATTCAAGAACAATGAATTTGGGCACCAATCTACGAAATCGGTAAGTAGAAACGATAAGGAGAATAATCATGCAAAGAGCAAGCTGGACACGATTGGTTTTAACTTCTTTCCTGACGCTAATGACCACGACACTCCTGGCTCAGGGCAGCGGGCCGGGCACAGGGATGCGAAACTACGATTCCAAGACTGAGGTCACGGTCAAAGGAACGATTGAGAATGTTCAGCTGCAAACAGGGAAAGGAGGGTGGAGTGGCACGCATCTAACCTTGAAGGCTGACACCGCAACCTTCGATGTGCATGTCGGTCCCTCGTCCTACATCGCCAAGAAGCAGTTTACGTTCACCAAAGGGGACACGATCGAGGTCGTAGGATCTAAAGTCACGATCGCCGATAAGGAAGTCTTGCTGGCCCGTGAGATCACCAAGAATGGGAAGACCCTCGTCTTAAGGAACGCGCAGGGTGTTCCCGAGTGGTCGGGTGGCCGAAGCAACAAGTGACTTGTAGTCTCGCCTCCAAAACGGGGTCCGCTAGACCCTCCAGTGGCTTCTGCTTCTGTTGGGTAAGCATCTGCACAGAGACGGAACACCTTAGAGGTGGCTGGAGGACCTTATTTCGTCTCTCGTGTAACAACTTTTTCTCTTTTGCATTTCTTCTATCGAGATATGGCCGCCTTCTTTTGATCGCGGCACGGAACCAGGACAATGTCCGAATTCGCATCAAAGCAGCTTCTCGAAAACGGTGATGGAGATCACTCCTTGACGCGGCGAGCAGGGATCAACATGAAAAGCGGACCGCTTCATTGTTCCTTAGCAGGTTTCATAGCCATGGAATTGCGCTCAGGTTTCTTTCGTGCGTTTCGGTTGGCGATTCTTGGTGTTCTTCCGTTGTCACTGTCCGCAGCTTCGCAGCAGGTCTCCGAACCCTCCCCCCTTAACCTCCCGCAGGCGGTAAGGATCGCACTGGAGAAAAATCCACTGCGCAAGGCGGCGACGGCGGATACGAAAGCTGCCTCTGCCGGAGTTCGCGAGGCGCGCTCATTCCTCATGCCTCACTTGAGTTTTTCTGAAACGGCGACTCGTGGTAACGATCCGGTCTACGTGTTCGGCAGTCGATTGCGCCAGCAGCGTTTTACGAATGCAGATTTCGCACTGAACCAACTGAACTCGCCGCTGCCTTTCGGAAACTTCACCACGCGCTTCGGTGGAACCTGGAACGTTTTCGACTCATTCGCCAGCTGGCACGGCATCAATCAAGCAAAACAAATGAACGAGGCCGCAGGACACCAGTTAGACCGCACGGATCAGGAGATTGTCTTCCGGGTGGTCAGTTCCTACTACGACGTTCTACTGGCAGCCAAGGAACTGGAAGTTGCCGAGCAGTCTGCAAAAACCGCCGGCTCGATCATGGAGCGCAGCCAGGCGAGATTCGACAGCGGCCTGACGGTAGAGTCCGATCTGCTGACAGCGAAGGTTCGCATGGCGGCGCGACAGCAGGAAGTGATCCGGGCCAGGAACACTCTGGAGGTGACGCGGGCTCAGCTGAACACGGCGATGGGTATGGCGCTCGATTCTCCGTTCCAGATTATCGACGCGTTGGCTGAGCGCACGCTTCCCGCCACGTTGCTCGTGGAAGTCGAGAAGCAGGCAATCGCAAATCGCCCCGACCTGAAGCGCATCGCCTCGGAGGAGGCAGCCCAGCGCGAGAGCGTGTCGGCGGCCAAGTCGTCCTTCGGTCCGCGGGTGAATGCCTTTGCAGGTTGGGAAATGGATAACCCTACCTTCGTTGCCGGGGGCGGGGGCAACAACTGGCTGGGCGGGATCGAAGTGCAATTCGACATCTTTCAAGGCGGTGCCAAGCGGGCGGAACTCTCCCGGCAGCGGGCCCTCGAAGAAAAGGTTGTGGCAATGAAGCAGGCAGCTGGCGATGCCGTTCGCCTTGAAGTGAGGCGGGCCTACTATGAAACAGATGCCAACCGGCAGCAGATCGAAGTGGCCCGAGCGGCAATCGCCCAGGCACAGGAGAGTCTGCGTATCAACCAGGACCGCTACAACAGCGGCCTGACCACGATTACCGACTTGTTGGGCGCTGAAGATGCGGCGCGCCGCAGCCAGAACGACTACTGGGAGGCCGTTTATCACTTCCAGACCAGCTACGCCCAGCTGGAGTTGGCGAGCGGAAGCTTGAATCCGCAGTCTCCGGTGGTGATGCCATGAATCGCATGAATACAGGACTCAGACTCTCGTTGTTGGTGCTTCTCCCGGTTGTTAGCCTCGCCGGCTGCTCTAACGAGACAACCCGCACGGCTCCTTCGCCGGAAACCGTGCACAGCATTCCCGTGCTCGCCGTGCAGCAGGCCAACGTGCCCGATCTGCTGGAAGCGGTCGGCACGGTACGTGCCGCCCAAACTAGTGATGCTGCCAGCCAAATGATGGGGAACATCGTCGAGGTCCGAACTCACGAAGGAGACCGCGTGCAACGCGGTCAAGTGCTCGCGGTAATCGACGACTCGCAACCGCGAGCCGCTGTAGACCGCGCGACCGCAGCCGACCTTGCCGCCCAACAGCAACTGGTCGGAGCAGATTCCGACCTGACCCTGGCGGAATCGACGTTGAAGCGTTACCAAGTTCTCTTCGAAAAGAGATCGGTGAGTCCGCAGGAGTTCGACGAGGTGAAAGCCCGTCAACAAGCGGCTCTCGCACGGCGTGACATGGCAAAGGCAGGCCAAGCTCAGGCGCAGGCAGCATTGAGCCAGGCGCGCACGTCCCTGGATTACACGCGGATTCGGGCCCCATTCGACGGCGTGGTGACGGAGAAGAAAGCCGATCCTGGCACGCTCGCTTCACCCGGCATGCCGATCTTCACCGTCGAGGACGTGCGCCGTTATCGACTGGAGGCCACCGTCAACGAGAATGATCTCCGGTACGTACGAACAGGAGAGCAGGTTTCGGTCGTCATCGATGCCCTCGACAACGCGGGGCTGAAAGGCAAGGTTGTGCAAATCGTTCCAGCCGCGGACCCGGCGAGTCGTACGTTCCTGGTGAAAATCGATTTGCCCATGGACGTGCGACTCCGTTCGGGGCTGTTCGGGCGAGCCCAGTTTTCTCGCGGCGAGCGGGAGGCACTGTTGATTCCCCGTTCTGCGGTCGTCGAACGCGGCCAATTGCAGGGCATTTATGTGCTCGACCAAAACAAGGTTGCGAGTTTGCGCTACATCACTTTGGGGAAGCCATCCGGAGCCGAAGTCGAAGTGCTGGCGGGCCTGCAGAACGGCGAGCAGCTTGTCAGCAAACCAGGCACTCTCGATCTGAACGGCAAACGGATTGAGGCCCAGTAATGACTGATAGCAAGTCCAAGTCGGCGGCTCAAACTCCGAAGGGCTTGCGCCTGGCTGGTCGCATTGCCGACGGCTTCATTGATTCGAAACTGACACCGCTGGTGATCGTCGCTGCGCTGCTTCTGGGTGCGTTCAGCATTCTCAAGACTCCGCGGGAAGAAGAGCCACAGATCGTCGTGCCCATGCTCGACGTTTTTGTTCAGATGCCGGGTGCATCGGCTGACGAGGTGGCACAGCGCGTGAGCCTTCCCATGGAGAAGTTGCTGCGCGAAGTGCCGGGCGTTGAGTACATCTACTCGATCAGTCATCCGGGCGTGAGCATGCTGGTCGTGCGTTTCTACGTTGGCGCCAAAGAAGAAGATGCGATCGTACAGACCTACAACAAGCTCTACTCAAACTTCGACCGCATCCCGCCCGGCGTGTCACAACCGATTATTAAAGTCCGCTCGATTGATGACGTGCCGATCATGGCCCTGACGTTGTGGGGAAAAGACTACGACGCTTATCGCCTGAGGCGAATCGCGGGAGAGCTGGAAAATTCACTCAAACCGCTCAACGATGTTTCTGAAACCAAGATCATCGGCGGGCAGCCGAGGCAAATACGAGTAGTGCTCGACACACAACGGCTTGCGGCCTACGGCCTTACGCCGGGCGCAATCGTCGGCCAGCTCCAGAACGCGAACAGCCGTGGCCAAGCCGGTAGTTTTGCCCGTGACAATCGCGAGTTTCAGGTCGAAGCAGGCACCTTTTTTACGAGTCTCGAAGACCTGCGTCAGGTTGTAGTCGGAGTTCACGCCGGACGTCCCGTTTACTTGCGCGACGTAGCGGAGAAGCTGGAGGACGGTCCCGCCGAAGCAAACAATTATGTGTTGTTTGCCAATGCTCGCGGTGGCGCAGGACAGACCGCTGGCGCGGAATATCCCGCGGTGACCATCACGCTTTCCAAGCGTAAAGGTACGAACGCCACAGACATTTCCGAACGTGTGCTGGACAAAGTCAATGCCCTGCGTGGTTATGTGCTTCCAAATGATCTGAACATCACGGTCACGCGCAACTATGGCGAGACCGCGAAAGACAAGTCAGACGAACTCCTCAAGCACCTGCTCATCGCAACGTTGTCGGTCACATTGCTGATTGCGCTGGCTCTGGGATGGCGTGAATCAGGCGTCGTACTTCTGGCAGTGCCGGTCACGCTGGCCCTCACGCTCGCCGTGTTCTACCTGTATGGCTACACCCTGAACCGGGTCACATTGTTCGCTCTGATCTTCTCGATTGGCATCCTGGTGGACGACGCCATCGTTGTGGTCGAGAACATCGTGCGCCATTTTCGGTTGCCGGAGAGCCGAGGGCGATCGTTATCTGAAGTTGCGGTCGAAGCGGTGGACGAAGTTGGCAATCCCACGATTCTCGCCACCTTCGCAGTAATCGGCGCGATCCTTCCCATGGCCTTCGTGCGCGGCCTGATGGGTCCATACATGCGCCCGATTCCAGTGGGTGCGTCGGCGGCCATGTTGTTTTCGCTTGTTGTCGCTTTCGTGGTTTCGCCATGGGCAGCTTTGAGGCTGCTGAGGAAACATGCGGGCGGGAGCGACCATTCCCAGCACGAAACTGAAGGCTGGACCACCCGCCTGTACCGTCGCATGATGAACCCGCTCATCCGCGACGCGCACCGTCGTTGGATGTTTCTTGGCGGTGTCGTGTTGTTGTTGCTCGCCGCGATCACGTTTGTCCCTTTGAAGTGGGTACGCGTCAAGATGCTCCCGTTCGACAACAAGAGCGAGTTCCAGGTCATCATCGACATGCCCGATGGCACACCACTGGAACAGACAACTCGCGTGGCGCAGGCGCTGGGGCAATATCTTGGCCAGCAGCCCGAGGTTATCAACTATCAGATCTACGCCGGAACCTCCGGTCCGTACAACTTCAACGGGCTCGTGCGTCACTACTTTTTGCGCGATCAGCCCAATCAGGCCGACATTCAGGTGAATCTGCTCTCGCGGCACGACCGCAAGGCGCAGAGTCACGAG
Source organism: uncultured Acidobacteriota bacterium (assembly GCA_963765755.1). Taxonomy (GTDB): domain Bacteria; phylum Acidobacteriota; class Terriglobia; order Terriglobales; family Acidobacteriaceae; genus Gp1-AA133. The sequence goes on from CAVXXV010000017.1 coordinate 178,448, forward strand.
ATCGCACGACGACTGCGGCCAGAGTTGGACAAGATTGCGGCTCCCTTCGGCGCGCGCATCAAGGTAGCGGAAGTCCCGCCTGGTCCGCCCGTGTTGCAAACGTTAGTCGCCGAAGTTTACGGGCCTGACTATAAAGGACAGATCGAACTGGCAGCGCAGATCAAAAAGGTCTTTCAGCAAACGCCTGGTGTCGTGGATGTGGACTGGTACGTTGAAGACCCGCAAATCAAGTACGACATGAAAGTGGATCTGGACAAGGCAGCTCTCCACGGCATTTCGCCCGCCGATGTGACGCGAACGCTGCAGGTCGGGCTCGGGGGAGCTAACGCGGGCCTACTCCACGATCCCCATTCCCGGGAGGACATCCCGATCGAAGTGCGACTGGCGCGCTCGGATCGCTCTGGGATCGAAGACCTTGGCAGCCTGAAGCTGCCGACGCCCTCCGGTGGCCAAATCGCTCTGCAGGAAGTAACGAACCTTCAACAAACGACGATTGACACCAGCGTGTATCGCAAGAATCTCCAGCCAGTCGTCTACGTGACGGGAGATGTCGCGGGCGGAGAAGAGAGCCCTGTGTATGCCATCATGAAGATGAGCGAGGCCATCGACAAAATCAAATTGCCCGATGGCTACAGCGTGAAGCAGTACAAGGGCACTACCATGCCCGAGCGCACCGACCGCTTCTCCATGAAGTGGGATGGCGAGTGGCACATCACGGTGGAAGTCTTCCGCGACCTGGGACTCGCCTTTGCGGCGGTCCTGGTATTGATCTACGTGCTGGTAGTGGGCTGGTTTCGTTCTTTCGTGACGCCGCTCGTCATCATGGCGCCAATTCCGCTCACCTTGGTCGGCATTCTGCCCGCGCACGCTTTGATGGGAGCTTTCTTCACCGCTACCTCGATGATCGGCTTCATCGCTGGAGCGGGCATCATCGTTCGCAATTCCATCATTCTCGTGGATTTCATCGAACTTCGCCGCTCCCAAGGAATGACGCTGGAGGATGCCGTAGTCGATGCGGGGGCGGTACGCTTCCGTCCCATGCTGCTGACCGCAGCCGCGGTGGTGGTGGGAGCGAGCGTAATCCTGTTCGATCCGATTTTTCAGGGCTTGGCTCTGTCCTTGATGGCAGGAGAAGTCGCCTCTACCGTTCTATCGCGAATGGCAGTGCCGGTTCTTTATTACCTCTCTCAGAGGGGACACTCGTTTCCACCGATGCATCCCCATGCGCCGCAAAATGTCGCTGAATGCGAAACACCGCAATGCGAAATTGTGTAGAAAGCTGAAGGAGAACCTTTATGACCGTAGAACGCACACTTCGTTTGATCGCTGGCAGCTTTATTCTGTTGTCCATGGCACTTGGGCACTACGTAAGCCCGTACTGGTACCTTTTAACGGCTTTCGTTGGTTTGAATCTGTTTCAGTCTGGATTCACCAACTGGTGCCCAATGATGACGTTTCTGCGTAAACTTGGAGTTGGCAGATAGGAGAGAATGAGCATGCCCAATTGGGTTTGGGGAGTCGTACTCCTTATCGCCTATGTAGTTCTGACGCAATGGCTACTGCCAAAACTTGGCGTCCCTACCTGAAGAACGCAAGGCTGCGCCGAGTCTCGGCGCAAAATTGTTCCGAGCGCTGACACTCCTGGAAAAGATGACAACGATAGTGCAGGTTGAATTTCGCGAAAGCTTGTTGTCAGTCCGTGACGAGATACTTCAATCGCTTGGACATCCGGTGGTTTCTGTCCTCGGTTCGCGTGCTGCACGAAATCTCGATCTCTCGCATGAAACGGTAGGTGTCGTTCTGATCGGGCACGGCGCCCCTTGGGAAGAACGATGTAACCTTGCCGCTCATTTCCGAGAGATCCTTCCTGGAGTTCCCATAGTGGTGTCTCTCCGTCGGCAGGACAAGGATGTGACCGGAGCAGATTACAATTTACCGGCAGACAATCCGCCTCTGTGGGTGAGAACAGTCAGACAGGTCCTGATGGGCGTGGCGTAGATACTCTCCTTTGCTTGATATTCCTGCCCATTCCTCTAGGGAGTTCGCCTGGATCACCGGCTACCGGTAGTAATCGACCCTGAACAAAGGGACAAAGACTAGCCGCCTGAGAATTTGCTGATCAAAGTGATCAATTGACGAAGTCACGCTGGCTGGGGACTCCATCTGTCAATCATGTGTTTGCTCTGACACTTACGCTCAAAGATCATCCAACTGTGCGCTTTTACGTTGATGGATATGCGTCATCAAGAGGAGAGCTTATTTACAACCTCAACCTGTCGCAGCGACGAGCGGAATGGGTTAAGCAAGCTCTGGTAAGCCGTGGTATTTCTGAGAATCGCATCGTGGTGGCTGCGGGATGGGGACAGTTGTATCCGGTCTGTCCAGAGCTCAACGATGAATGCTGGACTAGAAACCGGCTCGTTCGCTTTGTCTATTCTCCTCATTGACCATTTGAAGCATCGAACGCGGAACTTGGCTGTAATGTCGACCGTCGTTCCTTAGCTTGTGCTTCGCAATCGGCAATGGACCCGTTGCACCACGCTTTCCGGAATCCTCATCGTAATATAGCCGCGCTTGAATCGACTTTCGGTGTGACCCCACTCGATCACGCCGGGCTCGCCAGCGAACATTCGACGAATGGTCTGCTCGCTCAAGGCCCAGAGGCTGGCCAGTTCACCGACCGAAAAATGTCGTTCCAACGACGCTTCGTCGGTTTGTCGCGGGACATCGCTCAACCAATCGGATTCCAGGGTGGGCTGTTTTCTTGCGTGCATGGCGCCTCCTTTGCTGGCGGGAAAATAGGATGTCCAACCTTAGATCGGTTGGCAGGCGAGATTCTTCCTCAAAGATCGCCGAAATATCGGAGACTTTCAGAATTTACAGGGCCATCGGCCACTTGTATCCTCGTGAGCAACGATTGGCCACAAAGCCTGAAGGCGGGGTCGGGCTGTTGGTAGCAAATTAAAATGTCCGGTTTTTGTAGCAAGTGAAATGTCCGGTTTAGGTTGCTAAGCCAGCCGCAGTCGAGGCTGTGGGAAAGTGGGAATCCCGCGGGGTTTGCGGGATTTCCAAGCCAGGCGGGAAAGTCGTTTTTTGGACTTTTCCGCCTGGCGTCTTTTCCACAGCCCGTCGCGCGCCGATTTTGTTGTTCTCCCCTGACACTCCTTCCGCACTGTAGTGACCCAAGCGATGGGGACCATGGGTAAGGGTGAAGGTTCCGTCCAAGTGTTGATGCACGGTGACCGAACAGCCGGCCAGCGTGGCGCGCCAGCGCACCGGTTCAATCTGCAAGCGCAGGTTCTGAATGCTTACCGTGTTGTCTCGGTTAACCGTACGTTCGAACTGCAGCGCGAAGATCAGATCCAGATCTCGGCTGGAGCGGCGCACAAACGCGGTGCCCCGTTGCGCCGCCGGCACTTGAAAGCGAGCGTTGAACTCGTCGATATAATGCTCACGCAGGAAGCGATTGGCAGCCTCCAGGCTGCCGATTCCGCGCAGCCTCAGCTCCTGCGGCAAGCGTCCTTGCCAGGTGCCGAAGTTGCGTTCCGAACGACCACGCGCCTGCGGCGAATAGGCCGGAATCATCGGCACTCCCAACTCGCGCAGCGCACGGCCGACTTGTGTCAGCCGGTGCGGATCGATCTTGCCTCCAGCCTTCGGGGTAAGCCAGAAATGGCTGCCGCGATCGCTGTACAACGCGCAGAAGACGCCCTTACGCTCGATCACTTCCTTCAGCCCCGCCATCACCGTCAAGGTCGACTCCTCCTCCGTCAGCTGCGCGTAATAGATCTCGCTGGTGGCATCGTCCAGGATCACGATCAGGTCATACCAGCGTTCATCCTGGAACCACTGATGCTGGCTACCGTCGATGTGCAGCAGCATGCCCGGCAAAGGACGCCGCGGCCGGCGCTTGCGATGGGTACCACGCTGGCGCTGGCGCGCCACCAGCCCCGCCCCTTGCAAGGCCGACTTTACCCAGGTGTAACTGAGATCTATGTCATGCAGCTCGCACAACTTCTCGTGAAAATGCCGCACGTTCAGATCGAAATACTTCTCCCGATACAGTGCCAGCACCTTCTCCACGGTGGCCACCGGCACGCGCTTGGGCGAGGGTTGTCCGCGCCGCCGATCCAACAAGCTGAAATAGCCGAACTTCTCGTAGCCCTCACGAATGCGCCGCAGATGCCGGTCACTGATGCCCAGTATCTCTGCCGCCTGCCACCAGCTGATCTTTTTGGCCCAAGCCCGCAACATCACTTCCTGTACTTTCATCGCCCGCTCCACGGCGGCCTTCGAGTAGGAATCCATGCTCCGCATGGTCTCCTACTCTCGCCGCCTGAAAAGCGGACATATCACCTGCTAATTCGACCGGACATTTGATGTGCTAACGACAGAAGGCGGGGTCGGGCTTGACGCACCCCCGGTGCGCGGATAACATTGCGCACGTCCTAGCCTGCTGGTCAGTTTCAGCAAAACCTGCGTCTGGCGTTCCACAATGGTTGTGGGGTGCCAGCGCCGCCGGGTAACATGGAGCGAGTTGACCGACTCCGCGGGTCCTCCGATGACAACCAGCGGTCGAGACTTGACTGGCTGGTCAGTGTTGCCCTTTTTTGCCTGGCCCTCGTCATCCTACTCGTAAGTCTTCTCAGTGCGCGACTGCAAAGCTTTAACGTGTCCTCGATGTTGTTGGCCGGCGCGCTAGCGGCGGTCTGCGTCGTGTTTTTTTTCTTCTCCGGAGCTTTACGGTTGGCGCACCAGCAGCATCGTGAGACCGTCAGTAAGCTCGACGCGCGTGAAGCTTCCTTGTTGGAAAGTGAAACGCGTTTCCGGCAGATGGGCGACCATATTCAGGAAATCTTCTGGATGATCGATGCGCATAGCCGGAAGGCCCTGTACGTGAATCGGGCATATGAGACGATAACCGGGCGATCAAGAGAGTCACTGCAGCGCGACCCGCTCTCCTATGCGAAGCTGATCCATCCACAGGATCGGCGTCGGATATTTACCAAGCTTGACGAAGCGAATAGTACCGGGAAATTCAACGAGCAATTTCGGATCGTACTACCGGACGGAGACTCGCGTTGGATCTGGGTGGGGGGATTTCCGGTGCGGGATGGCCGAGGGAGGATACAAAAACTGATCGGAACCGCCAGGGACGTGACTGCACAGAAGGAAGCCCAGGAAGAGATCGGCAAAAGCCTCACGATGGCGGAGGCCGCATGGGCCGAGGCCAATGCACTGCGCAAAGCGACGTTGGCGTTGACTGAAGACCTGCACATGGACAGCATCCTGGACACGTTGCTTCAGTCCTTGCTGGAACTGGTTCCTTACGAGTCGGCGCAGATCCTGCTTCTTGAGTCGGATTCGCGACTGTTTGTGGCGCGCAACGCCCATTCGCCTGAGGTTGCGGAGCAGCTCGGGAGTTATCCTCGCACGCTCGACGCGGACGATTACCCTTTCCTCGCACGCGTCATTGCAAGTCAAAGCGATATCTTGATCAGGGATACCCGTGAGGAGCAGTCAAGGGGCGTTTGCACGGACTTCGAGTCTCCTCACTCCTGGATTGGAGTTCCATTGATTGTGTCACGCCGGACGCTGGGACTCCTTTCCCTGGGCCACTCTGCACCCGGCACTTTTACTCCGGAACATCTGCGACTTGCCAAACTACTCGCTGCCCCGGCGGCGGCAGCAATTCAGAATGCCCGCATGTATGAGTGTGCGAGAATCTATGGCGCCGAGCTCGAAAAACGAACGTCGGATCTTCGTGCCGTGGAGAGCGCACTGTTGCGTTTTCACAGCGATCGTCCTTCCTAGAAAGACGCACGGACCACCAAGGCGCCTTAACCGAGGTAGCGAGGTTGCTTTCGGCAAGGCGCTTCCTCCACGCACGGCTTGGCTACTGTCACCGATCAGACCGGGGAGCCAGGGTCTTGAAGTGTGTTGACTCGAGAAGACTCGAGGCATTTCACGTCCGTCGGCCACCGGGATGGGGCCGGGCCGGCTCACTGGGCGGAGATTGTTCACCCTCCGTCAGGGACATGGTCACGGCGATCACTCGGCCCACGATGTCGCCATCTGTAGGGTAGCGAACCTGGCGGACTTGCACCGGCGATTGCGGGCATGGGATCAGGACCAGGTGGTTTCCATCCAGCTCACACCAACAGCAGGCATAGCCATTTCGGAGCTCCACAAAATAGATGGGCCGCTCCGCGACGTTACGCCAGCTGCCCGTCGTGACTTTGCTTTGTCGGGCATCGATGGCCACCACGGAGCCGGGGCGAATGATGGGATCAAGCGTGTAGTCCTCAAGCCCGATGTATCCGCAAAGACACCGTTCCGGATCGAGGCCCTGCAGAACCTCGACCGGAATCTGCGCGTAGGCCCCAAACATTCGGGATAGCAAGTTCGTCCGCGCCAACTCCACGCCTTCGCGAAGGTCGATGGGTACAACGATCTTCTGACCCGGCAGGTCCAGGCTCGATCCGTGCAAGTGCGTGTGTGGCAGTCTGACCAGGCGTTGCTCCCTGGCAACATCGAGGAGATCGAGTCCGAAGAAGGCCATCATGTCGATGCAGCTACACTTGTAAATGAGGCCCAGGCTGTAGAACTTATAGATGGTCGGGGTGAACTTGCCGTTTTCAGCGTCGGTGAGCCAGGCGTGGGAAATGTAGTACTCCTGGTTATTTTTCTCGCGCGCAATCCGCTGGCTCAATTCTTGCACTGCCCGGGTTGACAAGCCGACACGCACACGTTCGGCTCGGAGCTTTTTGCCAGCTTCCGGATTCGGCCTCGAACCCAACAGCGGCGTCGGCATGACGGGCAAAACTTCCTTCTTGGCAAACGAACCGGCTCAGGTTTAGAAGAACAGCAAAAACCAAATGAAGTGAAAGATGCGCCATGATACTCCTCGCGAGCCCTCAGAAAGCCAGCATTTTCCGCTGGTCGCGAGCCCGACCGTCTGCCCGCCGATCGGCAGCCACTCAGTGCTCGCTCATTTGGATAGGTAGGCTGGTCGTGGGAGCGGTCATTCTCAGAAAAATTATCGGAACAGCAGCCGTTTGGGGTTACATAGGCCCAGTCTCCGCATTACGCCTCGTGACACGCAGATTGCCCGCGGAAGATCGACAAGAATCTGGTGTGGGATCATGGAGTCCAAAAAGGGGCTGGTCGAGCGGGTGAACGTAATCCTGGCAAGTAGAAGCCTTACTTTGTATCAAGTCTCGCAGAGAACGACCGCCCTCTACGGACGGTCATCCCCCAGCTTCGTGCCTCACAATTTCTACTATGCTCTCGGGCGGGCAAATTTCAGTCCCAGCCTCCACCAACTACTGGCCTTGAGCCACATCTCGAACTACCGTTTTCACGACTGGCTGCGGGTATTCGGATTTCACCCGGAAGACATTACTCACTTGCAGGCTAGCCTCCCTTCCAAACGAACGATGATTCTCGATTCATCTCTGGAGGACCCGGAGTCCTGGGTTCCGTGGTTCCGAAGCAGGCCAGGAAGCCTTCCAGCGCCGGAAATCGCGCCCATGGGTCGGCTCCTGGAGTCCGCTCCGCAGGAGCGCGTCTGTTCACTCCCGCAAACAAGGGCACACAACTTCGTGTACGCGAGGATTGGATCGGAGGACGCATTCGCATTTCCAGACTTGCTTCCGGGCAGCATCGTTCGCGCCAATGCTAGCCTGGCAAGATCGATGCTGGCTGCAGCAAACGGAAAGAGATCAGAACGCCTGTTTCTCATTGAACACGCCAAGGGGTTTTGCTGCTGCCGGATCCGCGTCGCAGGCAGACACCGCATTCTGCCGCTGAGCACACAGCTGCCCTATGCACAGGTGGAGCTCGAGCTCCCGACCGAAGTGCGAGTGATCGGGGTCCTAGACCTTGAAATACGTCCTTTGCTCACACCCGAGGCAGCGGACGTGCCCACTGAATTGGCAAAACATTGGAGACCTTCCGCACTGGTGCGGCAGGAGTCGAAGCTGAGCCTGCTGCTACACGGTGCGCGGTTGAAGATGGGCTTGTCCTTGCGAGAGGCCTCGGCGATGAGCCGCCGCGTCGCCGCCGAACTGGGCGACGAGCAATACTTCGCCGCACCAGGCTCTCTTTCCGACTATGAGGCAGTCGACAATTCGCCGCGGCATATTCATAAGGTGATAACGCTCTGCGCGGTTTATGGGTTGCATTTCTCGACATTCCTGAACAGTATTGGTGTCAATGTGGAGAATGCCGGCAAACATCCCATTCCCGACGGTCTGGTTCCCCGCAAACTTCCAAGCGGACCCGCTCGCGCCGAAAACCATGGGCCGATGGACGGAGGCTTCCTGGAGCAACTGCTCAGACGATCCGGGCACGTGCCAACTTTTCTGCGTGGGTGTCTGTCCGACTTGTCTGGCCTCAGGACTTTGTCCCTGAACGACTTTTTCTGGGTTGGTGGAGATCAGAACCCTCTCCACCCTCTTCTGGCAAACGGATTGATCGCGATCGTAAACCGGCACAGAAAAAAGGCTCTTCACTCCCGATCCAGGCCGTTGTGGCAGCAGCCCCTCTACCTCCTCCTGAAGCGTGGAGGAACATACCTTGGCGGCTGTTGCAGTCTGGAGGAGGGGACATTGGTCATACATCCGTGCCTTCCGAACCATCAGCGACCGGAGCATCTGCGGAACCACATTGATGCGGAAGTGGTCGGGCAGGTGGTCACGATTGCGAGAATGCTCTAACACGCCGGTCCCATTTCCAAACATGAAATCTGAGTGCAGCCTGGTCCATTCTGACAATGGCGGGGGAGATCATTCTCAATTGTCGGGTTTGCGAACAGATCTGGGGAAGGATGGAATGCCGCTCGATCCTTACCCTACTCTGTGGCGGTTCGGCTGAAGCGAAATTCGTTGTCTTTGAGGGCGCGAAACGACATGAGCTCGTGGATTCCTCCGGAAATTCGCTGGCTGTCCAAGCAAGTTCGTCCCTTTCTTCACTGGCATACTGCCAGTATCCTCTGCATCTCGGTCGGCAGTTTCCTTGGACTGCTCGCCCCGCTAGTCCTGAAATCTTTGATAGATCTGGTCCTGCCTAGCCGGAGGATAGGTCTTCTGATCGTGACGGTGGGCCTGATCTTCCTGTGTCACCAAGGCAGAGCGGTGCTTACCAGCGTAGGAGGCTACTTGACCATGCGCGCAGCAGAGCGGCTGGCACTTGACATGCGCCTGCGTCTGCTGCGCCATCTCGACACGCTCTCTGCCGACTACCACGAGCGCACCCCTGTTGGTGCGTCGATGTACCCGCTGCAGGAGCCCATCGACGAAATCTCATATTTTGGTTCCGATCTGCTGCCAACCATCTTGCGGACGCTCATGGCAACGATGCTGAGCCTGGGAACGATGTTGCTATTGAATGCCCGGATGACTCTGGCAGTTTTGCCGCTCATTCCCGTCTTTCTCCTCACGAGAAAGCACTTCCATAGCCGTCTTGAAGACGGTTCGAATACCGTTCAGCGCAACCACATTGCATGGACCAGTTTCCTCGAGGAACACCTCTCATCGATCGTGGCGCTACAACTGCTCCGTCAGCAACGCCGACGTGAGCGAACGGCATTCAGTCTCTTGGCCACGACGGTCCGGTCGTACAACAGACTTTTTATGACCGGGATTTCGTTCACCTTCTTTACGAGCCTGACCATCGGACTCGCGATGTCGGCTGTCATTGGGCTAGGCGGCTGGAGCGTCTTCACAGGTTCCTTGACGGTGGGTGGTTTGGTCGCGTTCTATACATATCTGACGCAGCTGTTCGAACCCCTCAGCGGGGTCGCAGAGACGTACGTGCGCGCGCACAAGACGTTCACGAGCATCCGCCAACTGCAGGCTGTGTTCGCGTTGAAGCCTGCGATCAAGACTTGCTCCGCCGCAATCAGCTTTCCTCCAAACCACCCATGGACGATCGAGATCGCCGACGTGTGCTTCGGGTATCCGAACAGTCGCGGGCTGCTTTCGATTCCGCACCTGCACATTCGGGCAGGAGAGTACGTCGCCATGGTGGGTGAGAACGGCGCTGGCAAGAGCACACTGGCAAAGCTGTTGGCGCGTCTGTATGACGTGGACGCGGGATCGATTTTGATGGCCGGCTGCGACGTGCGGAATATTGAAATCGAAAGCCTCCGAGAGCACGTCTGGTACGCTCCGCCTTACCCGATCCTGTTCGACACAACGCTGGCCAGCAATCTCCGTCTGGGCAAAGCAACAGCCTCGGACGCTGAACTCGAGGCAGTAGTGGAGGACGTCGGGCTCACGGCTTGGGTCGGGACGCTACAAGCAGGCCTGGATCAGCGGGTCGGCCCCGGAGGATCTTGCCTATCTGCCGGTCAACGCCAGCGCATGGGGGTGGCGAGAGCGATTCTCCAGCACCCTCGCGTTCTGATTTTGGATGAAGCCACATCCTCGCTCGACGCCCGTTCAGAGCAGCAATTGCTTTCCGGTCTGCATGACGTTCTGCCCGGGAGCACCCTCATCGTGATTTCCCATCGGCTGTCCGCACTGCAGTGCGTTGAGAGGGTGATCATTTTCAAAGCCGGACGTATCGTTGAGGAGGCAAGCCCGGAATTACTCCTAAGAAACGGGAGTGCCTATTCTCGGCTGTTCAACGCCTTCGTCTCGACTCCGGGACATCGTCACGTCAAGTTCCACGCTCCGGATGGAGAGGCGCATCGAGGAGTTCGATGAACGCTTGACGCGTTCGTCATCGACAACCGCAACCGGGCAGGCTGGGCTGAAACTGGTTGATGTTCAAAGGCTTGCTGTTTCACGTCAAACAATCCGGAAACTAATTCCCTAATTCTTTCATTCCCTCTCTTTGCTGATACGTCCCGCGCTGCGCCGTCAAGGCTCGAGATGCACGGTGCGCGCCCTTGACCGCCTTCGCTGACTGGACAAAGAGCTTCTGCCTCCATGATGGAATGAGGTTAGTAAGAAAACATTGTGCAGGGTTGTGCCTTTGATGGCAGAATCCGGACGACTGTGCCTCAGTCGTCGATATTGGAAGAGGTCATTCGATCTGTCCTGGCAACGGGGAAAACCGTCACGATTGCGGTCAAGGCAGAGCCGCAGCAGGAAATTCAGGAGAGCCCGGTCGAGATGACAACCGAAGAATTTTTCGACGAGCTCTGATCCGCAGCGTCATTCAATCGCCCAAGCCCGATATTCCGAAATGATCGTTGACGAGCTTGTCATGAATGCTTCGGCACCTCCGGCAACGGCCCGCCCGCCAACCGCTTCTCAACCAGGCCGCCGATGAAATCAGCAAAGGGCCGAATATCCTCGCCCACGCTCGCCTTTTCGAGCGCGGCCATGTAAGCGTTGCGGTCCGCGACCGGTATCACCGTCCAGGGATAGCCGCCGGACGCCATCATCAGGTTCATCAGGAACCGTCCCATGCGGCCGTTCCCGTCCATGTAGGGATGAATGTAGACGAAGACAAAGTGCCCGAGCACGACGCGGACGGCGGGATGCTGCTCTTCCGTCAACAGGTTGAAGAACGCCGGCATGGCGTCCCGCACCGCGTCCCGGTTCAGGGGCACGTGCATCGATTGCCGGATGTAGACCTGCCCGTTGCGGTAACCGGCGAGATCGGAGGGCTTCAGGATGCCCGCGGTGACGCTCGGCGCGAACATCTCCCTGTACCATGCGCGATGATCTTCCTCCGCCACCGTGCCTGAATTCTCGCCCGCCAGACTGCGGGCGATACTTTTTTCGACCACCTGAAAGGCCTGAAAGTATCCGCGCGCCGCCATGGCGTTGCGTTCATTGCGATCGCGGTCATTTATTTCCGGATTCCATACGCCGCTGCGTATGCGCTCAATCATCTCCGTGCTGACACGGTACCCTTCGATGGACAGCGAATGGTACGCGTCGGTGACATAGGCTTTCTCGACGCGCTTCATGTAGGCGTCGGCCTTGCGCGGCAACCCCGGTGCTTTCGGGAAGCGCTCGATCACGGGCTCGCGCATTTTCTGCCAGAGGAGACGAATGCGATTGACGTAAGGCGACGTTTCGCGGGCGGGTAACGCCAGCGCGGGACGATCATTGAAGGGATCTGTCTCCCGGACCGTGTAGCCTGCGGCGGACATCGTCTTCACGATCTCGTCCGCCATGCGGTCGCGGCCGCTGTTGCGGAAAGCACCGGCTAGGCGCCCCGCAATCGTGCTGTGTCCGCCGTCCAGCAGCTTTGCCAGCAGGCCGGAGGCGTCGCGGACCATGGCCATGGCTGCACGCGCGTCCGTCGCATGGCTTGCGAAGTATTGTGGCGAGCACTCGATCAGTGCCGCTTCGAGCGCATAGAGGCGCAGCCCGTCTTTTTCTTCCCGGTCTGCCGGCGGCGGCAGGGCGGCCTTGAGGTCCAGCAGCGACGTGCCATGCGGGAGCCTGGTGACATTGTTCTTTCCTTTGGGCGAGCGGACGGCGAGCTGCCGCGGGACTGTCCAGTTCCCGCCGTGCAGCGACAGGGATTGTTCAGGAGACAGAGACCAGCTCTTGCCGAACCGGCTTTCCAGATAAACGGCGGCAAAGCGCCAGAAGGACGCGTACCAGGCCGTGCTCTCGCGCTTCTTTTCATCGGGGCGGCTCGGTATGTACCACCCCTTGATGACTTCCTGCAGGAAGCCGTTGGCCAGAAGGCGCTCCCTGTGGACCCGCGTGATGTCCCGCGCCCGGATGGCGGCGGCGCCATTGGCGTTCTGCAGGCCATGCAGGATCTCCAGAGACTGGGCCAGTCTTTCTGAGGGTGAAGCCATGATGTCCTCAAACTCGTTTTTGCCGTTGTGCGACAACTAGTCTATTGTGCGTTGTTGTTAGTAGTTTATTATGTTGTACCATATCTAGTTTATTGTGTCGAGCGGTTCCTAGTTTTTGCAGCATGGGTCCTGCCTGCAGGGCCATAGGCCCCCTCACGGAGGCGTCGCCGAGGGGATCAAACTTCCCAGAATCGGACCTCTGGCCTCTCCATAGGATTCGGTCTTGAGGTTCCGCGTCGCCGTACTGCTCGTGTAGAGAGAAGGTCTCCCAGCACGCTCTTGATGTTCAGCTCGTCGGGCTCGAGGAAAACACGTTTCGACACTCCGGCAACTCACCGTTCTCTCGAAGACAATCTCGCAAGCGCCATCTTGGCGGCGTGATAACCGCACATCCCATGCACGCCGCCTCCGGGCGGAGTTGATGAAGAACAGATATAGACCTCTTTTGCTGAGGTCGCATAGTGCCGCCATGTTGGCCGAAACAGAAATTGGCGGAGATCCATCGTTCCGCCTCCGATGTCGCCTCCAACGAGGTTCGCGTCCATGCTTTCGAGTTGCGCGGGAGAGAAAACGCGCCGTGCCAAAACAAATTCACGGAACCCCGGAGCGAAGCGCTCGATCTGTGCTTCTAGTCTTTCCAACATATCCTCTTTCGAGCCGTGAGGAATGTGGCAATACGCCCAGGCTATGTGTTTCCCTGCTGGAGCACGCGAGGGGTCGAATATGGTTGGCTGGGCCAGCAGCACGAACGGGCGGTCAGCGTGGCGCCCAATTCGCGTGGTTTTTTCCGACGCCGCAATCTGCTCGAAGCTTCCGCCCAAGTGCACGGCCGCGGCGCGCAAGCACTCGGAAGCTGTCCACGGAATGGGCCCGCGCAATGCATAGTCTACTTTGAATGCGCCGGAGCCGTAGCGAAATCGCTCCAGTCGATGCTTGTAGCTGTCCGACAGGCGTGGGCTAGCTATTCTGAGAAGTTGTCGCGGGGTAACGTCACAGAGGATCAGGTCATATTGTGACAATCCCGCAAGCGATTCAACACGCCAAGAAGTCCTTACCTTACTCCCGAACGTCGATAGATAACGGCACAGTGCATTTGTAAGAGATTGAGCTCCTCCGCGGGGAATCGGCCAGCCGACGGCGTGCGCGGACACTGCCATCAACATGCCAAACGCTCCACTCAGGGGCTCAGTGAGGCTAAGAAATGAATGAGCAGCGAGACCGGCAAACAGCGCGCGTGTGCGCTCGCTGTGAAAGCGATGCGCGATTGTTTTCGCAGAAAACAGCGCGTTCGCTCCAAAGCGCGCCATCAGCCAAGGATGCTTCGGGATCGTGAGAATTGGGCGAAGCACGTTCGGAGCGAACTCGCGCCAGTTCTCGACAAAGGGCTGCATGAGCCGGCCCCAAGCATTGCCGTCGACGCCCAGGGAAGTCTTGGCGTTTTCAAGCTGGCGTTCCAAGATAACAGCCGTTCCATCGTCAAGCGGGTGGGCGAGCGGAGCCGGAGAATGAATCCATTCCAAGCCGTGATCCTGCAGGGGGAGCGAAGAGAAGAAGGGCGATCCAACAGCGAGCGGATATACCGCGGATCCAAAATCGTGCTGGAAGCCCGGCAGCGTTAGCTCCATCGTGCGGGCGCCCCCGCCCAGCGTCGGTTCTGCCTCAAGCACATCTACCTGCAGTCCTGCCTGGGCCAGGACAATAGCCGCTGCCAGGCCATTTGGGCCGGAGCCCACGACACATGCCTTGCGTCTCACTGCAAATCACCCGTAAGCTTTGCTCTGGCGATGTGCAAATGCACGGCCATGAGTTAGTCCCGCGACCGCACAGTAGGCCACTCGATCGCCTTAATGTCGCCCTCAGCTGTTCGCTCCAGCGTGGGGGAGTACAGGCCCAGAAGTTGCCGGCGCCACCACATTCCTGTTTCACGTTTTTCTGCCATGGTTGTGAACCAGTATTGCCACAGCAATACGCGAATCTGACGGGGCGGATCCCGAGCAAAAGGATTCTCCGCAAAGAGCGCAAGGACATCCTTATCGTTCGAGAGCAATCGCAACTCGGTATTCGGCACGATCGAATACTCGCGCCACGAGCCCAAAGAAGCAAACCACAGGTTCCAATCAAATCGCGGCTGATACGGGGCATAGATCCGCGGCCTCTGATTCAATGCCTGTGGCTTGTAGCGAAACGGATATGCCACCCAATTTTGTCCGTCTGAGGAACCTTGGAATTCGATCTCAAATCGTCCGCGCGTCATCACCGCGAAGAGTCCGTAACGATTGGCGATCCGAAACGGCTCAAGCGCGATTACAGGAGACCTTGGGAGAGATGGGTTCGCGAACATCTGCACGGTTGTCGCATAGAAGATCCAGAACAGCATCGCCGAACTTGCGGACTGCTTCAGCAACCTCCCCGGTCGGCGAAGCTCGTCCCACCAGCGTTTCGACTCAGTTGCTGGCCTTTCGCTCGAACCGGATACGGTCGGCAACTGGCATTTCCACCTCACCGGCAAAATGTCCAGCAGGAACCGATCATCCAGTAAGAGCACCCCCATCGCGAGAACGAGGTAGTTCAGGAACGTGTAGTTTGCGGTCAGGATTACGCCAATCTGCCACAGGGTCACAATGAAAAAACATGCAATGCGCCATCGGCGAGGAAGAAACAGCAGCCAAACCAGACCTAGCTCCAGAGCCAGAGTCGCATAGACCGTCGCGGCGTGAAACCAATGCGGCAAATGCTGCACGTACCAGCCAATCCAGGTGGGCAACGGCCCGTTCTGGTAGTACTCATCCATTGCGGTGAAATGGCGCCATTGGGGGTCCCCGCTGAGAAGCTTCACCATGCCAGATTGGAAGTAAATGCGAAACCACTCCCACTGCAGCAAGAACAAGCTGGCGCGCGAGGCGGGATGGGTTCTGCTCAAACCAGGACGCAAGCCTGGCGGAGCAAAAAACAAAGAGAGGAATCCGGCCTCCAACAACATTCCATCCGATTGGTATTCGGAAAAGTCCTGAGCTGCGCTGACAAAAGAAAGAAAACATACAAAGCAAATGATCAGCATTCCCCGGGGCCAGAGGTTCAGCAGAAGGAGTAGTGAAGCCAGCAGGCCCGCCCAGCACAGCGCGTGCAACATGACTGTTCCACTGGAGAACCAGAGCAGCGTCGGCGCATACCAAATTCGTTCCCAAGGACCGAGGGATTGAGCAACAGCTTGAAGGTACCTGCCCGCAGGCAGAATTCCGTTCGGACCAATGAGGCCGCGGATCTGAAAAGTTAGGGAGAAAAATGCGGAAAAGCAGATGGCCCCGAGCACGCGAAGGAAGACCCACCGCGGAATCAGCCGGTCTGGCGCCCCATGCTGCGCATCAAAGAGCCAACCGATCGACGAGGGACGAAGCCAGTCCATAACCGTCGCAATTATACGGATGGCCACACCGAAGTTATCCATACACGGCTTCTGGCAAATCAAAAGACCACATTCTGGATGGTTCGTCACCCACCAAAAGAACTGCACGCATCGTTGGAAATTCCTGTCTGGCGAGCAATTCAAACCCTACCTGTTTCGGGCCAGTAGACGGCTGCTGAAATCACCTGTTCTCCTCGTGACATGTCACGCCGAGGAATTCTTCTGGGGACAGGCTCAACCAGAAACAAAACTGTCAAAACTCAAGACTGCCCCTCGTCGAAAAAAGCGAAATCCCTTGCTATTGATCCAGGCATCAAAAATAGGGTTCAATTTGGTAGAAATGATGAAGCGCATCTTCCTACCTGTGCTTGGGATTGTTGTAGTGGCCTCAGCCGTGTGTCTGGTTTCCCCCAACTTCGAGGCTGCCCAGAGCCCAGCTGACGAGCACGTGAAACTGGAACTGGTCTCGGAACAGAATGCTCTCGTTTCCGGCGAAGAACTCTTCTTGGGAATCCGGTTTGATCTGAAGGAGGGCTGGCATACCTACTGGGTGAATCCCGGCGACTCCGGTGAGGCGCCACGCATCGAATGGCAGTTGCCGGTAGGGTTTCAGGCAGGCCCAATTCAGTGGCCTTACCCGGAGCGTCTCGTCACAGCTCCTTTTGCAGATTATGGTTATAAACACCAGGTGTTACTCATGGCGCCAATTCGGCTGCCCGCACGATTGCGGGCAGGCGAAACCGAGAATATCGCTGCCCAGGTCCACTACCTTATATGCCATGATGTCTGTATTCCGGGCCAGAAGCAGCTTGTGCTGTCGCTTCCGGTCCAAAACCGTCCTGCGGCTTCGCTTTCTCGTGAATTGTTTGCCGCCGCGCGAGCGAGGGTTCCCAAACCCAAACCGCGAAGTTGGAAGATCTCCGCCGCCTCGCTAGGAGACGAGTTTGTATTGAATCTGCAGACTGAAGAATTGACCAAAATGCTGCAGTTCTTTCCATTCCATGCGGAGCAAATCGAAAATGCCGCTTCTCAGGAGATGACGGTGTTTCCTGGGGGCGTGCGCCTTCATCTCAAGAAGTCGAATCACCTGCTAAAGCCTATTGCTCGCCTTCAAGGGGTCATTGTTCTTGATTCCGAGAGAGCTTACTCGGTAGATGTTCCTGTTTCACGATCGTCCAAGATGTCGACCCGCGATTGACGCGCTCGTGGAGGAGTTTATGAACCGGAATATGCGTTCTAGTTTCGTCGCCGTGCTCTTGCTGATTTCTTCAGCTTATGCGGCCAAGGTCGGTGAATCTGCACCAGATTTCCAAGCCACTGCCAGCAATGGCCAGGTCTACAAACTCTCGCAATATCGTGGCCAGTTCGTGGTACTTGAATGGCACAACAATGGCTGCCCCTACACCAGGAAACATTACGAGAGTGGCAACATGCAGCGGCTGCAGAGAGATTGGACCCGCAAAGGCGTTGTTTGGTTCACAGTCATTTCCTCCGCGCCGGGCCAGCAAGGGTATGTTACTGCGCAACAGGAAAATGACTACCTCAAGCAGACGAAGGCTTCGCCCTTGGCAGCATTATTGGATCCGCAGGGTGATGTGGGAAGGCTTTACTCCGCCAAGACCACTCCTCATATGTTTGTTATTAATCCTCAAGGTGTGCTGGTCTACGACGGCGCTATCGATAGCAAAGCGACGACGGACCAAGCCGATATCTCAACTGCCAAGAACTACGTTTCCCAGGCATTGGAGGAAGCAATGGGAAACAAGTCAGTCAGCATCCCGACCACTCGTCCCTATGGCTGTTCGGTCAAGTACGCGCACTGAGGTTTCTGGGACGGATCGGGCGGGTCTCCTCTTCGGTCAAGCACCGGTACAGGCTTGGCAGTGTTTTTTGGGACGGGTTTTCCGGTGCTTCATCTGAGTGTGCCAGAATTCTGTCGACTATTTATTGGACGCTTGCGCGCTGATTGGGTGTTGATGGTGCGGGGAGTTTCGATAGTGTTCCGCCAGTAGGTCTTGACCCCAGTCGCCATTGAAGTCGCGCCACACGCAATGAATGTGATTGGCACCATTCTGAGTGTTGTCGTACTCGATCAAAAACGTTCGGCCCTGCACCCGATAATAGTGGCCCTGGCCCTTGTCCAGCCCGCCCATCCAGGCGAATTTGATCTCATCAAAACCCGCCTCGCGAATCTTATCCAGCCTTTGGCGGGCCTGCGCGCGCGGCTGTGCCCCAAGGTACTCTTCGATTAGAGCCAGCAGCGTGCCCTGTTGGTCTTTGCCGAGCTTACTGTAGGCGATCCCCCTATCTTCCTGGATTGCCGCCTTACGCTCGTTTGATGTCAGAATGTCACCCGGCGCTGTGGCGCTTAGAACGACTTGCGCACGCTGCTCTGCGGAGAGAGACTTCACGAGCGACCTCGCCAGATCTTCCTCCGCGCTTAACAGGCGTGTTCCCTTCATTGGTCCATCCCGCACTTCAGCCGGATTTGCGCCAAAAAATTGCGGGCTGCTACCGATCGACTGCCCATTCAAAATCGTCCAGTTCTGGGAACAGTGATGGCCTTCATAGCGCCAGCCCCACGCGCCATTTTCGGACGGCTCTCCGAAAAACGTGAAGAAGTAAAGATCTGGATCGCGCGTAGGTCCCGAGCTGCCTTCTAATTCGCGCAACACTCCTTCGAGCTTGCGGATCATTTCTGCTTTTGTATAGCCTTTCTCGCTCAGGCCGGCGCGCAACAGCGCCAGTGCTGCCTGTCGCTGCGGCCCCTTCAACTCCTTCAACGGAATCCCCTTTCTCGAAACCGGCGTGTAGAACCAGTGGAAGCGCTCTTCCGAATTGAACGTCAGGACGGCCTTGGACTTCTGCGCTGCGTCCAGTGTCGCCAGGAATGTGCGGGCGGCTTCTAGCATTGCGGAGCCCGGAGCCGAGGTCTGCGGCGTGCCTGCTTCTGCGAGACCCCGCCCGGACAAGAGTGCCAGCAAGAGCCATAACATCCCCTTGCAGGTGTGTATTCCAAAACAGATGGGCGACCGGCTCTGCTCCGGCGTAGTTGCCTTGTGGCTACACTGTTCGCGCACTTCGCGCTTTGCCAACACGGTACATTTATTTTCTGGTGATGGGGTTCCGAGCGCTCGAATCAGGTGAGGGTGGCGTGGCCTGTCCATCGCATACCTCCGGGTCGCAACAGTCTACTCTCGCTCCGAGTTCGCCCACAGTACCCAACAAGAAGTAATTCGCTTCCTTCCTGTTTGCCTGTTGAGGAGGCCGCTGGCGCGGCGGACGCTAGCGCGGGGGTAGTGCCGAGATTCATGATTCTTGCCCTCAGATATATTGTGAGTCACACGGAGGTCATCCCTGTGACCATCTACGCACGTGCGCTTCGTCGAAAGATTCGCGCGACACTTCCACTGCTCCCAGAATTCTTCGAACTCGAATGGAAACAAGATAGGTCGGCAGGCGATATGCGAGAGTGGCCCCCGCCATTCCCCCAACGAGTACGTCCATCAATACGAGCTGCTGCCTATTTCAGATGGTCCACAAAGAACAAGTCCGATAGGTTCCTGACATAGCCGACCAAAGTGGTGAGCGATGGACGTGGAGGGTTCTATCTGCGTACGCAGTCGGATCAGACCTCGGCAGACAATCTCGATCATTTGCCTTTATCGATGCTCCCTTGAAACCATGCAATTTTCCACTCCTCGATCAAACATCGTCGACCGAGGGACGTAATTGCACCGCCGAGTCAGCCTTTTCAAAAGCAGCCATTCACGGCTGCAATCCAATAGGACAGAAAGCCGGACAATCACTCGGCTGAGCAGAATACGCAAGCGCTTCCTATCCCGTTGAAGGCGTGCAGTACGCATGGGATCTCGGCCGTCTTGCGAACATTTCCAACGAACCATCGCCTCACGCCTACGCTCCGTGGCACTTTGCCCCAGTACGCTTCCAACGGAAAGGACCCACAGCTTGCGCACAGTCTCAGCCGGAGTTCGCAGCACCAGAAATGAGGATGGCGGAACTGTCCTCGACATAGAACATGGCCAGATGTTCAGGCTGAACCCGGTCGGAGCTCTCATTCTGGAATCGCTCGGTAAGGGATGTACGGAGACAGAGATCGCAAAGGAAATCTCGCGGCAGTACAGCATTGGGGAGGAAACCGTGCTAGCCGACGTGCGCGAGTTCGTCAAATCGCTCGAACAACACAAGCTGGTTCGAACCCATCCGGGAGAGAAGACCTCATGAGCAGCACGGCCGTGCAAGATGATCGTCCAGTTGCCCTTCGGCCAGTGTCGCAGGATCCGTATCGCATTCTCCTGCTCCGCAACGACGGCTCCGAGCTCCTGGTGGCCGGCGAACGACCGCCTTTCACACTCCCTTCGGTTGAGATCCCCAGATGGGACCGGGTGGCGGAAAATTTGACCGCAGCAGTCAGAGAGCGCCATCAACTCTCCGCCCTCTGCCTTTTCACTCCCGAGCTGCCAATTACCAGCACGGACGCCGAGCGACCCCGCTACCAGGTGATGGAGACCAGAGCAGCAAGCGGTGCGGCACCTGGTGAAACGCGTTGGCTGCCTCTACATTCGATTGCGCATCAATTCTTTGCTGACGAGCAAGATCTGGTCGCGGTTACCGCCGTGTTGCGGCAGATAGCCGAATTTAGAAAGGAGGAGGCTATTGGGCCGTTTGGCAGGCCGGGATGGATCGAAGAATTAACTTCCTGGGTGCAACAGGAAGTTCAGAGGTACGGTTTTCGTTTGAGTGGAGAATTCCGGCAGCTCAATGCCAGTCCGACATTCGCATTACTCCGATTTCAAACCAACGGCCCGGCCCTGTGGTTTAAGGCAGTGGGTGAACCCAACCAGCGGGAGTTTCCCGTATCGGTTCTCCTGTCGAGCCTCTTCCCTGGCTTCGTGCCCGCCGTGATCGCGACGCATCCCACCTGGAACGGATGGCTGACGACCGAGTTTCCTGGTTCGACGTTGGATCAGGTTCGAGATGCTTGTGCCTGGGAGCGGGCTGCGCAGACCCTAGCAGGGCTTCAAATCGCCTCGCTGGGAAAGACGGACCAACTCCTTGGGGCTGGATGCCGGGATCTCCGAACCACTTCCCTTCTGAGATTGGTAGACCCTTTCATCGACGTGATGGCGCAACTCATGGAGCGACAGCACAAGTCCCCTCCGCCGGTCCTGGGCAAAGAAGCAATGCGGGAACTCGGACGGCGGATCAAGGATGCGTTGAACGCATGGGCACAATCGAACGTCCCAGACACGTTGGGACACCTGGATTTGAATCCAGGGAACATCTTGGCCTCCTCCGATCAATGCATCTTTCTCGACTGGGCGGAAGCCTATGTGGGGCCTCCATTCCTGACTTTTCAATATCTGATCGAACATCTCAGCCAATCTCCAACACAGAATCTCATTAGCTCTCAACTCCTGGTGGATCACTACTTTTCAGACTGGCTTGGCCGTGTAGCACGTGTCGGGCTCAGTTCAGGGCAGCGACTGATGCGTCTCCTTGCCGTGTTCGCTTATGCCACAGCCAGTGACTGGACCAAAGCGCATCTTTCCAGGGACGAGCGTTTCCCGGGCTACTTGCGCAGTCTAACGCGACGACTGCAGCGGGAAGCGAGCATGTTGGACACGAACGGAAAGCCTGCCGGATGTGCATAAAAGGAATTGCACCTTGGGTGCTTCAGAAAAGGAGCCGAAGTCCATGTTCATTCCCGTCCTAAGCGCATATCTGGAACTGATCCGCTTTGGGTTTCACATCAGGCGCAGGAATTTTGCGGCTCTTCATTCCGCAGTGCGGAACAGCAGGGTGCACAAGCAGACGCCTCGCTGTGCCTCTGTCGAGAAACTGTGCCGCGCGGTCGATCTGGCTTGCATCTGGTATGGCAGAAATGTGCTTTGCCTGCAACGGTCCGCGGCCGCCACCTGTTTGCTTCGACGACATGGAATACGCGCACAGCTCGTGATCGGCACCCAGCAAATCCCGTTCAACGCACATGCCTGGGTGGAGGTCGACGGTCGCGTCGTCAATGACAGGGCCTACATGCCTGAGATGTATGCGGTGCTCGAAAGAATCTGAGCGAGCCCCATGCGGAGAGCGTCTCATGAGTACCCAGTGTGGAAAATGGAATTTTGATGGGCGTCCAGTGGATCCTGAGTATTTCAATCAGGTAGCGAATCTCCTTTCTCCGTACGGGCCTGAGGGTCAAAATTTCTATCTGGCGAGCAACGTCGGCCTTGGGTATCTTGCTTTTCATGCAACCAAGGAGTCTCGTCGAGAAATACAACCACACCTCAGTCACTCTGGTGACCTCATTACCTGGGACGGCATTCTCGATAACCGCAAGGAAGTTGTCGAAGAGCTGGAAGCGTCGGTTGCCGAGCAACTCACCGATCTCTCGATTGTTGCGGCTGCCTGGGCGCGATGGGGCACCAATTGCTTTGCAAAGCTCATCGGGGATTGGGCACTCACCATCTGGAGACCACTCGAGCAGACGCTGTTCCTGGCCAAGGATTTCATAGGCACTCGCCACCTTTATTATTATCTGCGCCCGGACTGTGTGACCTGGAGTACGGTTCTTGACCCGCTAATCGTGCTGGCCGGATGTTCTTTCAAACTGGATGAAGACTACGTCGCAGGCTGGCTCTCGCATTTCCCAGCCACTCACCTGACTCCGTTCGTGGGGGTGAGCGCCGTTCCCCCTGCCAGTTACGTACAGATTCGAAATGGCAGGGTGCAGACAACCAGATACTGGGACTTCCGGCCTGGCCACACGATTTCCTACCAAAGGGACCGGGATTATGAGGATCATTTTCGAACCGTTCTGGACGCATCCGTGCAGCGGCGCCTGCGCTCTGATGCTCCCATCTTGGCCGAGCTCAGCGGCGGAATGGACTCCTCAGCAATCGTTTGTACGGCGGATAGGTTGGTAGCTCGCGGCTGTGCACCGGCGACCAGAATTGACACCGTGTCGTATTACCAGGATGGAGAGCCCGCTTGGGACGAGCGGCCTTACATAGCCGCAGTGGAACAAATGCGGGCTCGGGTCGGTTGCCATATCGACGTGTCCACTCACACAGTTCTCAACTACCGATTCGGCACTGACTGCCCGGAACTCACGCCCGTCTGCCGAGGTACCGGCTCGGAATCGGTCAAGCACCTGGCGGGCTGCATCGCGTCGAACGGAAACCGAGTACTGCTGTCTGGGTTCGCCGGGGATGAAATCCTAGGTGGAGCACCAAGCTTTATCCCCCAACTCGCGGACTTGTTTGTGGAAGCCAAGCTTGTGGCTCTCACCAGACAGTTGAGCGCCTGGGCTCTGAGTAACAAGACGACCGTGGTCGCTTTGCTGGCCGAGATTGTACGCGCCTTCATGCCCATACGCTGGAGAGGCGCAGACAGTGGTGCTCACTTGGCGGGCTGGCTGAATGCGAGCTTCGTCGCTGCGCACCGGACAGCCTTCTCCCGGTATCCCAGGCCATTTTCTTTCTTTCGCAGCAAGCCAAGCTTTCAAGACAAACTGCAGACGATAGAGGCTTTGAGATGTCAGCTAGCCTCTTTCTCCGCCACAGACCTGGTGCTCTGTGAAAAGAGATACCCATACCTGGATCGGGACTTGGTGGAGTTCGTGTTCGCGATCCCTCCGATCCAACTTCAGAGGCCCGGCCAGCGCCGTTCTCTCATGCGCCGTGCCTTGTCCGGCATTGTTCCGGACGAAGTGTTGAACAGAAAGCGGAAGGCTTTCGTTGCGCGGCAGGCACTGGTAGACATCCAATCCCACTGGTCCGCGTATCGCGAACTCACCGAAAATTCCATTTTGGTCGACCTGCACGTCATTGACGGCATTGGGCTGCTCGACTCGCTAGCACAAGCCAAAGCAGGAAACATCATCCCGCTTCCACCCCTGGCACACGCCCTAGTTCTCGAGAAGTGGCTGAGGCACATACGGCCTTTTGGGTTCGTCACTTCGCTGCCGGGATACATTCGGTCGAATGGAAAGTGCAATCCTGCGGTCGGCGAGCCTTCGATCTCAGCTGAGTCACTTGCAAACGAAAGGAGGTGATACGAATGGAGTACAGAGAACCTGAAATCGTTGCGGTTGTCAACGCCACCACGGCCATTGAAGGCATCAAGCCTGGCCTGGTAGCGGATAACAATCACCCGACCAACCCGCCGAAGTCGAGCGGCGCTTACTTGTCGGACGAATAAAGGTGGCCTGGGTGTTCTTGGCGCCGGACACCCAGGCATCGCTGCTCGTTCCACAGTGCCCCTGCTTGTGATCGGGAATCGAAATAGCGTTCCCCATTCTTGTCGGTCCACGCTACGCCTCCCTGCCCAAGCGCATCGTGGGTACGCAAGCCGAGCCGGTCCCACGAAAAGCGATTCGCTCTCGGCTGAAACATCCCAACCCGAAAGGAGGTGAAATCATATGGAGTATAGGAAGCCTGAAATTGTTGCTGCCGTGGACGCTACGCTAGCGATCGAAGGCATGAAGCCTGGCTTAGTCGCCGACAACAACCATCCCACAGCTCCGCCCAAGTCAAGCGGCGCCTATCTGTCTGACGAGTAAACAGGGACAGGGGCGCCGCGGCGCCGGGCACCCCTGCTTCCTCCGTTCGACCGAGTCAGCGTTTGTGATTCAGCCTGCGGCTGGGATGGATCCTGGTTCATTCCAGAGAGTTGCGCACGCATTGCCTCCCAACGCTGGTATTGTTGTTTTTTCGCCGGGTCAGGATCAGATCGGCCCTGAAGCCAATAATCAAACCAGTCAACATTTCCCCTCTGGGACACGAGCCTTTCCCAGGGCTTTACAAGAAGATGAGTTCCGAAGGGAATCCATATGAGTTCCACAGGCTTCGCGCGGAACGAGAGTCCGGAAAACCATTCCCATCCGCCTAGCAGGGAGCCATAGGCATACTCCTCGATTCGGACCGGGGCAGTAACTCTATCGAGATTGAAGCCGGGGGCATTCTTCAGCCAAAGGTCCAAAGAAGCACCGGAAGGCAAACCTCCGTTCACGCCAACCGAATCCACACCTTGAAAAAGCACGTAGTTGACGTATCCTCCTTCGAAGCCATCCGCCAAGGTTGCGGCGGCAAAATGATACTTGGAGTGCGTCAAGGTGTAACCAACCTTGAACACCGTGCGGCTAAAGCCCGTGATACCCACCCGGTCACGGTCGATGAGCCCTCGTCGATCCAGATAGTCGATGGCTCCCTCATAGACAGCCATCTCTCGCGGACCTTCTTGGGGAGTGCCCGTAACGTTCTGATCCTGCCCAGTCTGGGAAGAACCGCCTACCTGCAGCACAACGATCCCTTTCGCGGCCAGTGGCTGCGCCGCGAACGCGCTGCTGAATGGGCCGTCGATCCAAAATCTATCCTTGTTGAAGCCGTGTGTTTGAATAACGAGCGGGTAGCGCACGCCGGGCTGACAGTCCGGAGGCAGATAAAGCCCGCCCACCACCTCATGGCCGTCCGTAGCCGTCCACCGAATCTCCTCCACTCTACCGAAAGAGAGCCTAGAAAATTGGGGATTCAGGTCGAGCAAAAGTGTTTTTCGTTTCCGCCTGGCATCCCAGAGATACAGATGAGGAGGAGTATTGAGATCCTCTTCCAGAATCACTTCGGGGTGTGTGACGCCTCCGGCCGCGTTACCCTGCGGTGTTTCTTGCCATGCCAGTCCTTTCTTCTGATACGCGAACCGGGCGGCTGTCGCTTCCTCCGGCTCTTGCAAAATTAGCGTTTCGGTCGAGCTGTTCCACTGCTGAGCGATGAGGGCACGACTGGTAATGGGTAAGTAACGGCGGTCCGGCAACGACACCTCGGCCACGAAAGCCAGTCGAGATCTTTGCCGTCTCGCCTCGGGATCCGCGACGTCAAGGGGAAGGTAGCTTCCCGACACGACCAGCGATTGTCCGTCATGGATCCAGGTGAATCCCATGGTGTGAAAGGAAATCGGCGCGTCCACCAAGGGTTGAAGCTTTTTCTTGCTGGTGTCCAGCAACATATACTGCCGGACGCTGGAATAGTCGCTCATCCGGCGATGCTCGAGCACGTATCGGTGAAGAGTTTCGTCTTGATATTCCGCCCAGGCTTGAGGAACATTTTTCAGGTACACGGAAACCACAGCAAAACGTCCGTTCGGCGATAGTGAAAGCGGCTCCCAGTCTGATAGGAAATCGTCGGTCTCGACCCGGGTGGCGATTCCGTCGCGGCCCTGCACGTAGAGTTGCTCGGTTCCCGTATTTTGGTCCGTATCGCAGTCTTCGGTAAGAATGTCGTCGGGGTAGCCTCCGGTAATAACAATTCCGCTCCGTCTTACCTCTGGGGTATCGATCTTTTTGATCGCGGAGGGATGCGCTTCAAACACGATCTGGTCTCCGCTCCGACTGATGTCATAAGCCACGATCACTGTGGAATGGCTTGTCAACCTTCTCAACTGCTTCGACCTGATGTTCAGAGTGTAGATCTGCGGTGTCTCCCCGGGATTTTCCCCAAGAAAAACGAGGGTTTCGTTGTCGGCAAGCCATCGGACGTTCTTGACGCCCTCCCGATTGGAGGAAGACGACATGGTCAGGAGAGTTTGCGGCTGGACCGGTTCCCAAGAGGCTTTGGTGTCGAATAGGAGAATTGAGAATTCGTTGGTATTGGAATTCAGATTTCCTTTCTTCAGAACAACTACAAAACACTTCCCGTCGGGTGAGAAGATAGCCACTTTACCTTTGGAAGAAGCACCGGCAGCATAATTACGGTCTGCCCATTGCCTCATCTCAATCGCGTCGGCGACAGTTACCCGAGTCGGCGGCGTTAGAGCTTCTCCGGGCTCCTCCCCTCGCACCGGAGTTGCACAAAAGTACCAGCAGGCACAACTCAGGCAAAGGAGGTTCTGTATACGGGTCATCCGAGGTCCTCTTGCAGACGAGTAAGGGGTTCGTTTTTTAAAAAACGAGCTTCAGGGAAAGTTGAATGGAGCGGGGACCTCCCTGCTGGAAGAGCGGGTTCAGACCTCCTAAGCCCATGTTCGCCATCATTGTGGATTCGAGGAAAGTTGGCCCAAATCCGACATATGCGAATGGGTTTCTGAAATTCGGGTGATTCAGAACATTAAATGCATCGACACGGAAATGCATCGCGAGCTTATCTGTGAAGGAGAATTTCCGAAGCATCGAGAGGTCAACTTCAGAAAGACCAAAGCCCCGGATATCATTTCGTCCTTCACTTCCCTGCCGAAGCGTCCCCGGGACCACAAACGCGTCGGGATTCAACCGCTGATTCCCGGGCGCCAGTGGATCCGCGAGCCAGGAGGGTTGCCCAGCTATCCGATCAGGCCGCGGGAAAGCTCCACCGATTGTGGCCGTAAGCACGTTGGCGTTGAAGGGAAACCCGTTTCGCGCAACAACCAACGCTTCAAGAGACCAGCCATCCGTGGCGTATGCCAGAGCTCCTGTGCGCGCGGCCTTGGGAATCTCAAAAACCGCTGCGCCCGAAAAACTGTGGCGTACGTCAAAGTCAGATGATGCGTAGTCATTCGACGCAGAGATGATGTCCCCTGAGAGCAGGGGCTGAACATCGTTTGAGGCGTTGTCAAGGGAGTGTGAAAACGTATAGTTCAACAGGACATGAAGGCGATTGGCAACCGGCTTCCGATATTGGATCTGCAACGCATGATAGTTGGAGAAGGCGTCGTTGCGAGTCAATGAGAAATCGCCGGCAAAATTGTCGTTGGGCTGCGGAATCCCCTCTTGTCGCAACAGCTCTCGTCCAGCCTGCCCGACATAGGTGGCCGAGAGAGCCTGGTCCTTCCCAAACGACTTCTCGATTGCCACATTCCACTGATGAGAACGAGGCAGCTTGAGGTTGGGAGCATATCCGATTGCATTCTGGTAGGGAGGCTGGGTAGTCAATGCCGGCAAGTACGAGGTCGGGTTGGTCAATGGCAGGGAAACTGCATCGAGGAAGGTTGATGCAGAATTAGGAAATGTGCTGCCCAGCGAGGCCACGGATTCGGAGCCGAGATCATAGAAGATGCCCCATCCCGCGCGAAAGACCAGGCTCCCCGTTGGGTTCAGGCTGTAAGCAATCCCGAGCCGGGGGGCAAAATTCGCGTAGCTGGTAGACCACAGCGGGGACCCCGGGGATGCGAGGGCAAGCGAGCCTGGGTCTTCCACATTTTGCCAAGCTGCGAGCGTGGTGTTTCCTCTTGCTGCCGGGGCTGGACTCAGTTCCCAACGCACGCCGTAGGTTGCCGTCAGCCTGGGCGTGATGTTCCACGTGTCCTGCGCATAAAGCGAGAACGCGTGGATCCGATATTGAGCTTCCCTGGCAGCGACAGCGAACAGCTGAACTTGTCCCGAAGACAAGAAGCCAGATACGTCGTTAGCGAGGTAGTCCAGAAACGCCTGATACGGCCTTTGGTCAAGAAGGATCATCCTCCAGTCGGTACCGAACCCAAATCGGTGCGACCCATGCGTCCAGGTCACGTCGTCCGCGATATTGACTTGGCTGCTGCGGTTGCTGGCATTAAACCCACTCTGGTACACGGCTGTATCAAAAGTGAAGAAAGAAGCAAAGGTAGAGCCAGGGTTGAGTGGGGCGGGAGTGAGTGCACCCTCGGGCGGCGGAATGGCTCCTCCAAACGAATCCAGACTGGACACGCTCGCCGCTGTCTGCCGCGAGTAGTTTGCCCGAAGGGTGTTGGTAAGCTGGGCGGTGAAGATCATGTTGGACCCGACCGTCAAAGTTCTCGTCTTGATTTCGACCGAATCGATTTCGCTGAGCGCATTGCTCCGCGAAGCCACTGCCGAAGGGGCTTCGTTATAGCGACCGAAAAGAGAGAACCGTTCATTGAAGGTATGGTCCACACGCATGCTTCCCGCATTCAGCGTGGAAGGATTCGAAAAGTTGCCCGTGAACGGGGAGGTGTAAGAACCAGGAATCACCGCGCGGTCATCCGGTTGAGGATAGGCAGCCAAGAACGGCAGAAGGGTTGCGCTAGCGACCGACCGGGCATAGTTCGAGGGGACTTCGATCAGTTGGATGCTGGGTTGTCTCAGTCGAGCCCCTTCGTACGAAGCAAAGAAAAACGTCTTGGCCCGCGCAACAGGCCCCCCGAAATAGCCTCCAAAATTGTTGTAACGCTCTGCTGCCCGGGGCTTGTCGGCAGCGTTGGCAAACCAGTTGTTGGCATCGAGCACGTCATTTCTGAAGAATTCGTAGACTCCGCCATGAAAACTGTTCGTGCCCGACCGGGTGGTAAAGATCACCTGGCCACCGGGGGAACGCCCGAATTCTGGGGCGAATGATGAAGTCTCGATTCGAAACTCCTGAAGAGCCTCGACCGAGATCAGACTGCTGGTTCCGCCCAACGCGCTGAAAGCCTGCGCCGCACCCGTCCCGGTCGTGCCCAAACCAACCGTGGGCGCGACCCCAAAATTGGCGGAAACCCCGTCGATAAGAAAGTTGTTCGCGCTTGTCCTTTGCCCGGCAACACTGAATTGTCCCTGATTGTTGGAGGAAGCTTGAGCAATAACGACACCCGGAGTCAGCTGAAGCAGCGTATTAAAGCTGCGCCCGTTCAGAGGCAGATTCTCGACGAGGTTCCGATCAATGACCGTGCTGACCGAGCCCGACTCGGTGTTGATGAGCGGCGTTCCCCCTAGCACGGTCAGCGTTTCGTACACGGCACCGACTGGCAAGGTGAAATTTAAGGCCACGGCCGCCTGCACGTTGAGGACGACGTCCGGTTTGATGAGGGTTTTGAAACCAACCTTTGAGACTTGGATTCGATAAGGCCCGGGGGGAAGGTTGGGGATGGCATAGATGCCTTCCCGGTTGGTTACGCCCGTGTATTTGACGCCGGTAGCATCGTTGACGATCAACACCTCGGCTCCAACGATGGCACGTTCCGCAGAGTCCAGGACAAGGCCGCTGATGGTGCCATTGGGAGATTGCGCGAGTGCAGCCCTAACGAGCAGAACGATCAGAATGAAGAGCAGGCGGGGGCAGCGTTTCACTAGGGATGCTCCTGGCATGCACGGATTCATACAGATTCATCCGGTCTACGGAAGCCCCCTCGCATTTGTATCAAGTTTTTTTCCAGAAACCCGCTGGAATGTGGGCTGGTCGTATTTGCGACCATCGCGAATAGTGCTTGAAGTAAGCGGGAGGCATTCGACCAACGAGAAAGATTCGAGCAATGGGAGGCAGCCTCTGCTGCCATGCGGAATACGAATTGAACTGGTTAGGACGTGGATTACTGGAAAAAGGAAAGCAGGCCGATGCGATCGCCATCCTGAAGCTGAATGCGGAGCAGTATCCCGATTCTTTTGATGTTTACGATAGTCTAGGTGAAGCTCACCTTCGCATCGGCGACAAATGGGCGGCAGCGCAGAGCTTCCGACGTTCCCTGCAGATCTACCCCCGTTCCGACAATTACAGCCGTAAGAAGTTGGGCGTTTTGCTAACCTCAACAAAGAACCAATGAAAAAATTACTTTCGTGAGGACTCGCCCTGCTAGCGACGGCAGACGGATTACGGGCAAAACCTTCCCCAACTCGATAAGGGAAGGTTGGCCGACAATTCGGGAAGTGGACCCGCCCGCCCGCGCGAAGATGACGGGACGGTCTTGAGGCGTCATGGCATGACAGTGCCGCCGCCCCCGCCTGCTGAGTAGCGGGCGGCTGGTAGGGTTTCGCCCCTCCGCAGTCTCCCGATTCAGCTCAAGACGATGTGGCTGGTCGCTCACTCCCGAGCCTGAATTGCGCGAACATCTTTAAGACCAAACGCTTTTCCGGCAATTCCCCAGTACCCGCTAGCGATTTCCTCAATCAGGACCCAAGTGTTGTCCCGCAGCCTCTCCCCCACAAACGGGATCACCGTCTCCGTGATTTTCTGAATCAGGTCTTTGGCCTGTGAATCGGAAAGCTCATCCTTGAACACCTTGATTGTCACCAGCGGCATAGTTTTCTCCTTCGCGTGTGTTGTTTTCTCCAGATGTAAGTCAGGATTGACTGTCACGTCTTGTTTGAAAGGCGAGTCGGGCCGTCGTCCGCGGCCTGCTGCGACCGTATCGAACTAGACTTGCCCGACGCCCCCATCAACGTTCAACTCAACGCCCGTAACATAGGAAGACGCGCTGCTGGCCAGGAATAAGGCTGCTTGCGCAACTTCCTCGGGCTTCCCGAAACGCCTCAGAGGAACCTGAGACACGATGTTCGCAGCAAATGCATCCACCGCTTCTTTAGGCAAACCCAATTTTCCATAGATGGGGGTGGAAATCGGGCCAGGGCTAACCACGTTCACACGGATGCCTCTGGTGGCTAGCTCGGAGGCAATGCTCCGGGCCAGTGAGCGCACTGCCGCCTTACTCGCTGCATAGACGCTGGTTGTGGGAACGCCGGCCTGGTTGACGAACGATGTGTTCAGAATGATCGAGGCATTGTCGTTCAGGAACGGAATTGCTTTCTGGACAGTGAAGAACACCCCTTTGACGTTGATGTTGAATGTGTCGTCGTAAGCGTCTTCCGAGACATCACTGACCGGGGCGAACCTTGCGATCCCGGCATTGGCGAACAATACGTCGATTCGACCCAGCTTCTTCGTAACGACTTCAAACAATGTGTCGAGATCTCCGAATTTGCTGACATCGGAACGCACGGCTACGATGCCGGGTCCGAGCTCCTTGACCGCAGCGTCGAGTGCTTCCTGGTTGCGACCAGAGATCGCGACTCTGGCACCCACTTCCTTGAACAGCTTGGCGGTAGCCAGGCCGATTCCGCTGCTTCCGCCCGTGATCACTGCAACTTTTCCCTCTAGCGTTTTCATGGTTTTTATCCTTTCGTCTCTTCGTATGAATGCACGTGGTTGTTTGCTGAGCTGCATTTGGTTATGCTGCCTTGACCTGCGTTGCCAGCTTGCGACTGAGAAAATCTCGAATGGCGCCGGCGATTTCCTGCTGGTGAGTTTCGAGCGCGAAGTGGCCGGTGTCGTAGAAACGCACCTCGGCGCTCGGGTTGTCGCGTTTGAACGCTTCCGCACCAGGAGGCAGAAAGAACGGATCACTCTTGCCCCAAACCGCCAGCAGCGGCGGCTGCTTGGTGCGGAAATATTCCTGGAACTTGGGGTAGAGTGCGACGTTGCTGGCGTAATCCAGAAACAGGTCAAGCTGGATCTCGTCGTTCCCGGGCCGCCCCAGCAGCGCGGAGTCGAGTTCGTAGGCTTCCGGCGCGACCAAGGTCGCATCCTGGACGCCATAGAGGTATTGGGACTTGGTCGCGTTAGGCGTGAGGAATTCGCGCAGGGCAGCGCGATTCTCTGTAGTTGGCTCCTTCCAGTATTTTTGGATCGGGTTCCAGCCCTGGCTTAGGCCCTCTTCATAGGCGTTTCCGTTCTGCGAGATGATGGCGGTGATCCGCTCGGGATGCGCTAACGCAAGCCGGAGGCCGACGGGCGCGCCGTAATCGAAGACGTAAATCGCGTAGCGCTCCAGACCGATTGTCTGGGTGAAGCGGTCGATGACCTTGGCCAGGTTCTCAAATGTGTAGGGGAACCGTTTGCGGTCGGGGGCGTCCGAGAAGCCGAAGCCCGGCAGATCGGGTGCGACCACATGGTAGCGGTCCGCCAGGGCCGGAAGGAGGTCGCGGAACATGTGCGACGACGTGGGGAAACCATGCAACAGGAGTAGGGTTGGGGCGGTTTTCGAGCCGGCCTCACGATAAAAAATCTTGGAGCCGTCGACCATGGCATAGTGATACCGATTCATAGTGTGTGTCCTCAGAAGATTTAGTGCGGCACCCCAGATAGGGCGCCGTTGCAGCAACGTTTTGCACGTTCATATCATCAGATTACCTAACCGATAAAATGATTCATTATCGGTGTTACAATTTGATTCAGGTCGAAATATGAGGCGGGTTAACCGAATTCACAATTCCGACTGGAGAGACGGGTTCCTCTTCCTTGGCAACGAATTGGCTCTGGATTTCCTGAACACGCGTCCTGTCCAGAACGGCGAACCCATGGAGCTACTTCCTGATATCAGCGCGCTCTTGCGCTGGTTTCACGCAGCGGAGCTACTCAGTGCTCGCGACGCAGCGAATCTTCAGCAAAAATGGGGAAAATCAGCCCGAGCTCTGCGCACCGTGGAAGCCGTGCGTGAGCTGCGGGAGAGGCTGAGAAAGGAGGTACTTGCCTGGGAACGTGGCGGCGCAGTGCATCAGACGACCATAGACCAACTAAATCGCCTGATGGCGGACCATCCGATGTGTACCAGGCTGAAGGCGAGAGGAAGCGCATCCTCGACGGAGCTGTGGTTCGAACCGCGCCAACCCGAAGACTTGTTTGCCCCGCTGGCGCACAGCGCGGCCACGTTGTTCGCCAATGTGGATCGCAGTCGCGTCCGCAAGTGTGATCAGTGTGTCCTGCACTTTCACGACACAAGCAAGAAGGGGACGCGACGCTGGTGCAGCATGCAACAATGCGGGAACCGCCTTAAGGTCGCAGCCTACGCAGCTCGCCAACGTATCCGCTCTGATGAATGACCGGAGTGATCCCACTACCAGTGGTCCGCCGCCCGAACATCGAGTTCTCCCTTTTTGCACGCGCGCGGGTCCAATTTTCCGATTTCGGCCGGCTGCATCTTGACGGTGGCGTCTGGTGGGTCAAAGATCTTAAGCGGGCGAGCCGCAATGGCTGGAGACGCAGGAGAGCATGGAACCCTGTATAGCCGCTGTTCATAACCCTACACAAGGCCGGGCTTTCTCCTTCGGAGATGGAAATCGCTCGCGTGAAAGCAAGCCAAATGCCGCCAGCCGCGTTTTCGCACTTTTCATCGAACCCTGTGCATGGCGGCCCAGGTTTCGTTCGCGCATTCGCCGGTTCGCTGAATGCGGGAGCAGTGGCCGCTGTACACTTCGCGCACCCGAAGGTGCACGTCAGACTGGCGTGATCTAGCGGTGAGGATCGAACTCGAGCTGGACGACCAGTTTATCGGTGCCTGCGGATGGTGCGTATTTCCACTGCTTCACGGCCTTGATGGCCGACTGTCCCAGGATCGGACTGCCACCCAGCAACTCGGCGCTCTCCACTCTTCCGTTGGGATTGACCATCACCTGAATCCGCACAATTCCCCCAATGAAGAGACGCTTCAAAGTTTCCGGATATTCCGGTTCGACTCGATTGACGATCCGTCTTTCCGGGTTATCGACCTGTCTTGCCTGTTGGGCTTGGACGCTGCCGGACATTATGATGACAAACAGTCCGGCGAAAAAGAACGATGAAACTGTTTTCAGCGACCAAGTGCTCGTATTCCGACGATTCGGCATAAGCAGAGAGAACCTCGCGGTTAGTCTCACGGCAATACGACACTCAACTCATATATCTCTTGCGTGCTTCGGTCTCGAACAAACATCCAGGAACCATCGGCCGTGCGTCCGCTCCAGAGACCAAATGGGCCAGGATAACGTTCGATTCCTTCCAGCTTAAAGACCCTTTCCGTTCGGCTCTCGCCCACTTTCACCCTGCGAATCGACTCCTCGTCGGTGACAAGGTCGTCGAAGTATAGGTACTGGCTATCAGCGGACCACGCGGGATAACTGACGGCCCCAGCTGGTTCGGTCAGCCAGGTCGACCATTTTTTCGTCTTGTCGTCGAGGAGCATGACCCTGGTGAAGTCGGGAGAGAGTGCGGCGACGTATCGGCCATCGGGAGACCAGCGCGGGCTGAACAGCCCGTTCGATCCATGAACATCGGAGACTTCGTGAGTTTTGAGGTTCACGATGCGTATGTTGATCCCGGTTTCCTGATGCAGGTACCCGAACATGATGCGAGTTCCATCAGCTGACCAATTCGCGTCGATCTGGCTGCGGTTCTCCTCCAAAACGTTTTCCGGCTTTCCGCCTTTGGCAGAGACAACGGCAATCTTCCAGGGCTTCCCCGGCTTCATGCTTACGTAAGCGATCTGTTGGCCATCAGGCGACCAGTGGGGCAACGCGGTTCGTTCCGGGGCGGAGGTGAGCTGCAGGCGATCACTTCCATCTGAGCGGCACCTCCACAGGGCGCCTTCCGGAACCGAAACATACGTAACCCATTTGCCGTCGGAAGAGAAATCGATGTCGGTGGCAGAGACTCCGGAAAGCAACGACACAAATTCTTTGCTCACGGCGTTGTACTTGACGGCTTGGCCTGCGGGCTGAACGCCAATGGCCCAGATCCGCTTGTTGTCCGGCGCGGGCGAGGCGCTGCCGAACGACATGGGACCACGAGTCAGTTCGACAGGCTCAGTTCCATTCGCGACAGCGCCATCCGATAGCGCCCAAAGGGTGGTCACGGCCATTGGACCATTCTCAGTGACCTGAAATATGTAGTAGCGCCCATCAGCGGTCCAGTGGCCGCAGCAAGCACTGGAAGCGTGTTGCCAGCCCTCCAGCACGGCATGGGGCTGGGAACCATCGCTGCCAACTTCCCAAATCGCGGTGGTGTTCTGCGCAGTATTGCCAATTGTGAAGCGGATGCGCTTGCCATCGGCAGAAATTCGAGGAGCGAAAACCGCGCCTTCGGCCTTAAAGATTTCACGCTCCGCGCTTCCGCTGGTACTTGCGATGTAGAGTGCCGAACCCTTCCCAAATACCAATTGCTGGCCGTCCGCTGACCAACTCGCATCCCGGCCCGCCAGTTCACCCAGCCTATGTGGCGTCCCGGAGTTTACCGGAAGTGTCCAGAATTGGTTGTTGCTGGCTCCCCCTTGAATTGGCGCAACCAGGAGTGCAGAGTGATCGGGCGAGATGTCGAGTGCCTGCACGTTGGCAAATGTGTTCGGAATCAAGGAGCGGCTGGCAGCGGGGAGAGAGTACTTCGCCAGCACGCGACCGGAGGAAGGCCACTCGGTCACGTAGAGATTGGAATCGTCCGACAACAGATTGGTCTTGCTGACTCCATCATGCGTGAGCTGAGTGATCGAAATCACTCGCGGAGTGGCGACGGTCGTTTCGCTTGGGTGTTCCGCGCACGCTGCGCTGCCTGGCACGACCGCCAGAAACGAAGATAAGACGTAAGCAAGCCAACCGACGAAATTTCGGCACATGCAGCCGATCGTAACAAGAATAGCGACAGTCAAAGACGAAACGTAACTTTTCAAGGTTACGAACGTCATGCGAAGTAATGAGAAGGGTACCCGTCAAAGAGTTGCTGGTTGAAAGTAAAAACATTGCGAGGCTTCCAAGGCTTGCTGGCGAGAATATCGCAACTACAGTCAAAATCCCTCCGCCAAGGGGCAGAAGGGCCAATGATGGGTGTAATCGTCTTCCATGAGAAGGCCGGTCGGAGTCAAGTGGGATCTTTTCTGTTTTCGTTGGACAAGGTTTTTTTCCTGCCGAGTCTGCCGCTGACGCCATCCTTCCATCCGCACTCTTCATGCCGTCCGGAAGCCAATCGCCCAGAAACAAATCGTCCCGAAATAACCGGGCCGGAACCCAATCGACCGCCGCAGCCACCGCCGCCAAACGTTCGTCCGGATGCAAACCGACCGGAGCCGGATAATCAGCAAGCAAGACCAGATCGCCCTCCGGAACAGACAGAACCGCAGGATGAAAAGGAGAAGCTCCAGCAAGAACTGTCGCAGCCACGACGGTAAGAGGGCGACTTCGCTACGGGGTTGGCGTGTTGTGGGCAAACCCGCAACTCAGATTTCAAAGCGCCTTGCCTTCGGCGTCTCCGAGATGTCGACGAGTGCTAGGCGCTTGTGACTGGTTCTTCGAACATTAAGGATGGTTTGCATCGATATGCAGATATGTGAACAATAGCGGTTTCTTGCTCGGCTTTCGGCTCCCGCCGTTCGGCTCGACTGTGACAAAAACAGCGTCAATCTGAGCCAGGGCTTTGGGATCGTCGAACCTTAGTACCCAGCGCTTCTTCGAGGAGTTGTCCACATAGAAGATACCCAGATTGAGCGCCTGTTGCCAGTCCGGTCCACGGCGGCCCCAGGCCTGGAAGGTGCTGGCATTCTTCACGCCGGCCTGCTGGTCCAGATCGTAGGCGTAAAAGATCAGCGACTTTCCTTTCGTGTAGAACACGCGGCCATAGGGCTTCTTGGTCTCTCCCGTCCGCTCAACGTCGTACACTTCCGCGACGTAGAGATCGCGGGCGCCCATGAGGTCCCGGATATCGCGATCGTGAGCCAGAAGCTCTTCCTGCTGCTCAATCGTGAGCTCGCGATCGTGCAGCAAACGATCAAGATCCGTCACTTTGGCTTCGAGCGCAGTAGCTCGTTGCTGATCCTCGGACGACTGGCGTTCAAGCGCATCCACCTTGTCCTGGAGACTCTGGGACCTGGCCTGAGCAGCGTCCAATCTTTGGGTAGCCTCAGATCGCTCTTGAAGGAGAGCCTGCCTGTCTGCCTGGCCGTTCTGGAGATTGTTCCCCAGGTGGTCTTGCGAGATCTTCATGTGGCTGATTTCGGCCGACTCCAGTTCGAGCTGGTGCCGGAGATCGGCAATCACATGCTCGCGTTGCGCCATTTGTGCACGTAAGACTTCGCGCTCATGCCCAGCATCGCTCACCTGCTGTTCCAGCACGGCGGCATTGTTTTGGCTGGCGAGCGGTGTAACCGCAGCCGTCTTTGCGCTTCGGTAGACCCCGACCTGATAGGCGGAAACGCCCAGAGCGATGAAAAGCAGAACGCCCGCGGCGTAGAGCATCCAGAGGTTACGCCAGGTTGCTTGACTGACCGAGCACGGGACCAGATCTGTCGAGGAATTATGGCGCTCAGTTCCTCCTCGATCCCCCCCCGATTCTTCTTCCAGCGTCAATCTTTGGAAGAAGACGGCTTCTGCTTGTTCTTGTGACCATGTTGGATCGGATTCGGAATTCTCCAGGTCTGGCGCCAAGGCGGGAATGGTCTTTGCAACGACCGCCTCGTACTGCTTCATGGCTTCCCTGCAAGAGGGACAAACAGCCAGATGCTCCTGTAGCCGTTTCTGCTCTTCCCCGGTCAGTTCACCGGACGTAGACAGGGCACACAGCTCAAGGAACTCGTCATGGGGTGGTTGGGACAAGATCCCGGCTCCTGGCTTGCCACTCACTTTCTAGCATATCCCTTGAGGCTCGACAATTTGCCCGGGAACATCTGCTTCCGCAGCTTGTCCAAGCCTCGATAGTAGTGATTGCGAATGTTTCCAAAAGACTGACCGAGCTTGAGGGCGATCTCGTCGAAGGTATAGCCCTCGAAAAAGTGCAGGGTCAGAGTATCGCGCTGGTCCTCGGTCAGGGTGTCGAGAAGCCCCCGAATGGTCGCATTTCCGACCGGTCCGCTGAGGAGTTCGTCCTCTTCCCTTCCCTGTCGGTGGTGGTCGGTGATCTCGTCTGCTCCCGCAAGGTCAAGATGGGTGTAGAAGTGCCGAGAGCGGAGGTAGCGGCGTCGGTCAATCGCTCGCTGGTAGGTCATCTGCACAATCCAGGAGCGAAAAGACGCCTTGCTGGGATCAAAGACCGAGAGCTTCCGATGTACAAACAGGAAAACGTCTTGCAGGAGGTCGTCCGCCTCGGAAGCATCTCCCAAGATGCGGAGCGCAATTCCTCGTACCAATCGCGAATAACGGCGAAACAAGATCGCCAGCGCGTCCCTGTTTTTGTCGATGACACGAGCCACCAGGCATTCATCCGAGAGTTCCTCGGTACTCGTTGGTGAACTTGGAGGGTTCGCCGGGTTGGCCTCTTGAGCGGGCTCTCGGCCGAGAGCGAAGCCTGGCAGTCGAATTGTGTTGGAGGAATGCATGTGGCCCAAGGCAGCACATCGAGCCGTTTTTTCCGGTCAGAGGGCTTCCTTGCTCGTCCAGGACCTTCCGGAACTTAATTTAATGTGCACTTCAACGAAGCCATTTCGTACACATCGCGGCGCGCCTAGTCGATTTACGTTCCACTACCCACAGGTTCACCGCGGGTACGGATCTAGTTTTATCCTCGCCGAGCTTCTCTTTCATCGCCAACACGGTCTTAAAAGCCTCATGGCCAATATCGTGGCACTCACATACCACATTGGTCAGTCCGGTTCGGAGCGTCAACGATTATGCACACTATAGGTGGGTCGCACAATTGTGGTCAAGTGAAAGATTGTTTCATGAATGCCGCGAACGCCAAATCGCAGCCACCACGCGTCGAGTCCGAAGATCGCTTTCGGACTGGTCTTGCGACAGCTACGTGAACAGCATGGGGATTCACAGGATTCATTTGCGCATCGTACGGGGTACCACCGCAACTACGTAGGACAGCTCGAGCGCGGGGAAAAGAGTCCGTCTCTCAGTGCGCTTTTCAATCTATCTCGAGCGCTGGGTTTGAGACCTTCACAAATTCTCGAACGAGTCGAAAAGCGATTGGGGCTCTGAGTGCCTCAACTGAATTACATTCGGCCTAGTAGGACGTTCACGAGTGCTGTTTCCATCTTTGCAGCAGCTTCCTCCTGGAGCTTGGGGAGTATGAATTGGCTGCTATCAGTTGGAAAGCCCTCTGCAGTCTGTGTATATCCATCCCTGCCGCGCTGGACACAACAACTGGCCTGCCGTAATCGAGTTGCACGACGCGTTATTGGCAGTCACTGCCTCATCGGTGGTTGCCTTAATCCATCTTCCTGAGCAAACTCCCCATCAGCCCAGGCAACTCTCTGGTTCACAATGCACGCAATCGCCTGCTGAACCGTGCCATCTAGGTATTCTTCCCGAAGTCGTTTTTATTTCCATTTTCTCTTCTCTTACAAAATCGTTCAGCGCGTCGCGGAGCAGAGCGAAGTCAGGTATGTAGGTTTTTGTTGCAACACGCATCCTTGTCCAGGCCGTGGCCCAGGATCGTAGTCCCCGCCATCCAGGGAGGGGAATTTCGAGTCCACCGGCGGATCCTCTACCGCTAGCCTTGACGTCGTCTGCGCCGGCAACGGCCGCCCGCCGATCTATGACAGCCCGAGTAGTGCGAGGCAAAAATCGCAAGTGCCCCTCTCCCGAACTCCTAGTCTGTGTGCACCAAAGTATTCTTATCCGGTGTGATGTTGGCGAACCATACTCCCGAGAAGGAATTACCCGTTGGTCTGTCCACTGCTCGGAACCCCGACCGCAATCAAGAAAGGTGACTGTCGAACCCAGCGAGTGAGGCACGATTGTGGGCATGCCCGGATCGCACGAGCGCCGCAGAAACCGGGCAGTCATTGCCAGTGAGATTCGATTCTTGAGACAGGCTTTCTGGACCCTCGGTTCGAAGATGTCCCCCTAGGCGCACGGTCCGGCGAGCACAGCGGAGAGCTCCATGTTTCGACCTGAGTCGGTCTGCCACATGCAAATGGATGGCATTACGATCGAGCGCCGAGCGCAGACCGCGACTCTGGTGGGAGTCTGCGAGGTTGAGCTCAACCACGTGGTCATGCAACTGACCAGTCCGGCCACTCTGGAAATTGGCAGCGCGAGCGGCAAGCAGCTTCGCAGATTCGTCCCGGGCGATATCCACGTGATTCCCCAGGGATCCAAGGTCAGTCTGTATGCAACTGGTGCGAGTCACGCCATCGTGATGAGCTTCGACAACCGAGTGCTGGAACGTAGCGGTGAGGAAGAAGATCGACTTGGGAGTGGATCATTGCTGGTGCTCCATCTGGGGGTACGCGATGTGCAATTGCAGTGCCTGTTGTCAGCAGTTGAGGAGGAGTTGAGATCCGGCTGCCATACCGGATCTGGTTATCTTCGCCAGCTTGGCGGAGCACTCACCCGCTATCTGATACGGCGTTACTCGACGGCAGCCGAGGCAGGTCCTCCACTGAGCGAAGGCCTCCCAGCCAATCGACTCCGGGCCGTGCTCGATCATATTCACAGCCATCTGGAGGACAGCTTGACGGTGACTGAGCTGGCAGGAATGGTGAGGATGAGCCCGCAGCACTTTGCAAATCTGTTTCGGCGAAGCACAGGGTTTGCTCCCCACCGCTACGTGTTGGGCCGCCGCATCGAGCGCGCCCAGCATTTGCTAAGCACAACCAACCTGACTCTGGCGGAAATCACTCTGGAGTCAGGCTTTGCCAGCCAGAGTCACTTCACCGACGTTTTTCGCAAGATGCTGGGAACTACACCCAGGCGCTACCGCAGTCGATTTGTGGGTGCGTCGCCTCTTGCCTATGATGGGCAGGAGGGAATGGAGGGTCGTGCTCCGATTGGGATTTTCTCGTCGGAAACGAGCCTGAAGAAGCCCTCCGGATCGCTAAGTGGCTCCCCGGCTGGTCCGGAGCAGCTTTCGATCTACTTTGAGGATGGTGGTTTGAAATGCGGATAAACCTCGAAGAGGTGATCAGCGTTGTTTCTCCTCCTCCTGCGGTCCTCCCTGCTCGCGGTCCTGCTCGAGCTGACGGACTGCCTTACGGACGGTACGTTGGGCGTAGTCGTGCGGATTGTGCTTTTGACCAACTCGGTAGCGCGCAATCTCTTCGGTGACGCGCCTCTCGGGTTCACCGCGTCCCAGAGCGCGTTTGGCGTATGCCCAATCGCGCTCGGACTGAGAGGGTGGGTTGAGCCCGGTCTCCCGTCGGGCGGATGGACTGGCTCGAAGGGGCAGCTCGGCGACAGGTTCGTCGAAGGGCAACTTCGGAAAATGGTCCGGGCATCGAATTGCATCGCTGCGTGATTCGGCGGTGACCAAGTAAGCAGGACGGTACTTATGGTTGTAGAACCCTGGCAAACGGAGCACTCGGGAGACGTCGATCACACAAGAATCGGCCCCGGTACTTCGCGCCAATCCTTTTTCAAGCTCCTCCGCCGCTGCCTTTTCGAATCCTTCAACCTTCCAAATCACCTGCCATTTGTCCGGTGAGGTGCTTACCAGATAATTAGGTAAAGGCAGGTCGGTTCGCGCCAACAGCTTCTCGACCGCTCGATCGCCGTTTTGGTCGAAATCGAGGAAGATGTGACGGATACAATCTATGTCCTCTTTGGTTCTCCCCCGGCTTCCCCGTTTAAGCGTGTTCATAGACAAGTACAGGTCATGCTTCTGGCTGTTGAGATACCGCAACCACGCCTGAAAATCAGCGGACGAAAGGGTCTCGGCCGTGGTAATCCGCTGGATGACTTCGTTGGTTGTGCGATGCAATGCGAGCAGCGCGATTCGATCCTTGGTGGCGAAATTTTCAAGCACATAGCGCTGCGTCGTTAGATTTTGATTAGTCATCGGAGGGCTCCATCAGCTCCGTAAACCAGTTCGTATTCGTACTGGTCCTGGTTGGGGTCATAGCGCGCGAGCCGCAGGAGCTCGGCCACGTAGCGTCTTCGATTTCGTCGCTCGACGTGCAGGACCAGATCGAGCGCATCAGCAATATTGCTTCGTATGGCACGATATGGGAGATCCACGCCTGATTGCAGAACACAGGTGATGAAGCGTGAGATTGCCAACTTCGCGGAATTCGCATGGATGGTCGAGAGCGTGCCAGAATGTCCTGTGTTGAGCGCCTGCAGGAGATCAAACGCCTCTCCACCCCTCACCTCTCCGACCAGAATGCGATCTGGGCGATGGCGCAGGGTAGCGCGCAGCAGGTCCCGTATGGTCACCGCCGGCCGGCCCGGCTGCTCGCGTCGCGCCTCAAATTCAACCAGGTTCTCGAGTACAATCCGCACTTCAGAGGTTTCCTCGATCAGCACCACTCTCTCCGCGGGATCAATAAAAGTAGCCAGGGCATTCAGCATCGTCGTCTTGCCGGCGCCGCTTGCGCCCAGAATCACGGTGTGCGCGTTGTCCTGGTGATGAAGGTTCAGAAAATAGGGCGTCCCCTGGTTGGTCTCGAGCACTGCGAGATATTCCTGATTCAGGTGATGGTTGTGTGGCTCGCCGAGGTCCAGGGTGAACAGGAACGAGAGGTCGGCGCAGTTCGAATCGAGCAGGTAGAGCCGTCGGAGATTGAATTGATGGTTGCCTGGCAAAACGGAGAGCCATGCGTTGAGCAAGTTGTAGCGCTCTTCCATGACGGTGGCGTCCTGGGTGGCGAATCGCTTCACGCATTCTGCGACCGCGCGATCAAGTTTGGATCGATCGAGGTCGTAGAGGACAATGGTCATCGACCACTCCCCGAACGAGCTTCCGTTCACTTCCATCTCCTGCAATGCACCGCCCAGCTCATGGACCAAAGCCTCGTCGGCATCATCGACCAAAAGATGGCGATCCGATGTCGGAGCGTCGGATAAGTAATTGGCGAGCGAGGTCTTGCTGTTGTGGAAGTGGCGACGCTTGCTGCGAATCGCCCTCCGCATCTTGAGGTTGCTCACGCGCTTCCACTCGCTGGCGACCACGACATTCGATGGCAATTCGAGGAGGGACCGCAACATGTGAGCGAAGGTCCTTGCGGGCGGCTCGATGACGCTCAGGACCTTCACCTGGTGCGCGTTCAGCTGCAACCGATCCCGGTGGCACTCGAGGGTCGAGGCGGCCAGTTGTTGATCG
Organism: uncultured Acidobacteriota bacterium; assembly: GCA_963765755.1. Lineage (GTDB taxonomy): Bacteria > Acidobacteriota > Terriglobia > Terriglobales > Acidobacteriaceae > Gp1-AA133. Next base: position 222,081 of record CAVXXV010000017.1, read on the forward strand.
ACGTCTTGATCGTATTTCAGTTGCATCGTGTCGGAGCGATATTGAGCGTAGTTGAGCAATCGGGTGAGAAACGAAAACGCACTCTGTTTGTCCAGCCATTCAGCCTGCACGAAATCTTGCAGTTGTACGAGGAAGCTTTCCGCTCTGGACGCCAACAGGCGCTCCCTTTCTGCCAGGTCCGAGGCCAGAGTAGTCAGGTGTTGCTGGCCGGAGAGCCATGCGCATAGGGTTGTGCGGGGTTGAGTGAGGCGTTGCCTCAAGGATTCCCGACGGGCAGGCTGGCCGGCCTGGTAGAGAAGCACGAAGTACAACTCCAGAGAGTAGAGCGAGTCGGCTTTGGCACGCAGGAACTCGATGCGACCCTGGATGGCACGGTCAACCACTTCGTCATCGCCATAGCGCCGGAAGGGAATGGATGGATGGGCACGCTTGAGGAGGTATTGGTAGAGACGGAATTCCTCGCTCAGACCGCGCAGGGTGCGCTCGAAGCGCCGGGCAAAGGCATCGAGTTCGGCCGTGTCGCACCCCTCATAGTCGATGCCATGAATTCGGAATATCACTCCCAGGTCACCGCTCTTTGTGAGGAAAGTATGCTCATCGAGGAACGAGCACACCTGGATCAGTGTGTTGAGCGCGCCGGCGGCCCGGTAGTCTTGCGAGATCGCGCTTGCCTTGATGGGCATCATCGGGGGAGCACCTCGATTTCAAAGGGATCCCGCTTGCCGGGATCGTACTCGGCCCGACATCGACGGGCGCTCAGCAGAATACGAATCATTTGCATGTCGGTCGCGGTCGTCCAGCGTGCCGCCCCATACAGGCCAACGAACATTGCGATCCCACTGATCAGACTCCCAAAGTAATTAAATGTGGCTCCGCCGATCACCAGGGCGAGGAAGAACAGCCGTCGCTCCACTCCCCAGATGGTGAGGGGTTTGTTGATGGCGCGGTAGACGGGATGCATTTGTACGTGCTGAGCCAAGGGAGAACCTCCATGAACTCTCTTACGGGAACAACCAGGCCATAAAGTTCACGGCTCCGACCGCCATACCGACACCAAAGATGATCCCCGCAAGGGTGCGCTTTGACTGACCCTCTCCGAAGGCGAACATCAAACCGCCGACTACGATGGCGACCAGGGAAAGGCCGCGAGCGATGGTGGATGTGAAAGCCGCCTGTAGAACCTGGACGGCGTTGTCCCAGGGATCGCCTGCGGTGCCCTGCGCATAAAGAGGAGAAGGTGCGAACAGCAAGGCCAAGCAGATCCACCCCGAGCGTTTGGACAGAGGAGGGCGCCAGGAAGGAAGCGTACCGCACTACAGAAAGGCTCTCGTCCATCGCGCTCTCCTTCTAGATTAATGATGGCAGTGAGATTATCCGGAACGATGCCCTTCGATTCTTCCAATTGGAGAAGGCCGATGTCGGAATTCATGGAAATCAGCGTATCCCCGGATGGTTCGTCTCGCGAGACCGCGCTGCTGACTTGAAGAGACGGCGAGTCAGCTTTCTTCGAAGAAGACGGCAACAATCCGGAACAACAGCGTTGCCCTGCAGAGCACGGGCAATCTGCACTCAGCATCAACGGTGCCGGCCCGAGTCCATTTGCCGGTCTGAATTCTTTTTACGGACGCTGGACGCAGCAGATCGACCTCGGAGTTAGCCGCAGTTTCCGTTTAACTGAACGCCAGAATCTGTCGCTGCAAATGCAAACCTTCAACCTGCTGAATCATGCCAACCACTACGTCGACGGCAACGGCGTGAATGCCGTCCAGTATCTGCCCTTCGGCGAGAGCTGCGGGAACCCCGACAATCCACAGACCAACCAGACTTGCTATCTCGTACCCAACACGGGCACTAACGGGTTCGGTTCTCTACAACGCATCAACTCGCTGAATGGGCCGCGGGTCTTGCAGCTTGCACTCCAATGGAATTCTTAGTGAGAGCCTCGCTACCTGCAAGCCATCAGGAAGAGACTCCTGCTGTTTGAGTTCGTGCCCCGGCCTAGTTTCGTGCCGGCTCAGTCATAAACTGGGCGCCGCCCCCTGGAGGTCCCGCGCCATCGGCCTCTCGCTTCTCCGTGAGGCTGATAGCTCCAAGAATCATGGCGGAAGTCCGTTGAACAACCCCCAGACTGGCGGTCAGCAACTGAGCATCGCCATGCCAGAGTTGTATGTAGTCGGCAGATGCGCTTCCAGTCTCGAGCCCGAGGGATTCGCAGACCGCGAACGCGACGGCTTCAGCTTCGGTCTCACGAATCTGCTTGGTGGTCTCGCGACGCGGTCCCCCCGATGCAGCAGTTCGTGGGCGGCCTCATGCACGAGCGTGGCAAACTCCTCGGCGGCGGGCAAGCCCGGAAGCAAAATGATCTTGCCGCCCGAAGAGACGCCTCGCGCGGGTGCGATGTCGGCGGAATGG